>NZ_CAKXZT010000165.1:10127-15648 GCF_935825525.1 Mesorhizobium escarrei | reverse complement strand
TTCTCAAACAGGAAGCTTGCGCCATGATCCGTCATTGAAGGAAGCCACTAGGACGTAGCTTCGGGCGCCAGGAGCGGACATTGCTTCACCAGAATGAACTCTAACTTGGATTTAGTCCAAAACCAGCAAGCCCTCTATGTCGTCGGCGTGAAAGGCTGACGCTCAACCGAGTAGCCTCTTGACTCGTCCGGCCTTCCCGGTGCGGTCGTGCCATTTGCAGACATTGGCCATCCAGTTGCGAAGGGGAATTTTGGCGATCGCAAATGCGACCTGATCAGATCGTGTGCCTTGCTGGACGGAGCAGCCGGAAATTTACAGCTGCCTCCTTCTACAAAACGCGAGAGCGAGCCATGATGGCCCTTCGTATTCATTCCAAGACAATTCAACCCAAGAGAAGCGAAGCGGCCCTATGCGTAGCTGGGTGACAAGGTTTTGGCGGTCGTTTGCTGCCGGCGGCCTGGTCTTAGGCACACTGTTCTTCGTCGCTTCGCTGACGCCGACGCTCATCCCCCGAACCTATCTGACCCAGGGCGTGCTCTCCGGGGCATGTTTCGCAGTCGGATACGGTGTCGGCGCCGCGTGGCGCTGGCTATGGACCTATATGGAGCTTCCGGAACCGCGTGAGCGGCTCCTGGTCGCTCTCAAGATCGTCGTCGCAGCCATTTGCGCCGCCATCGCCATACTGTTTCTGTGGTGGGCGGCAGAATGGCAGAATTCGATCCGTCGACTGATGGACCTCGAACCCGTGACGAGTGCACATCCGTTCGAAGTCTGTTTGATTGCGATCGTCACATTCCTGGTGGTCATAGCGCTTGCCCGGCTCTTCAAGGGCATCTCTCGTTTGATTGCGGAGCGGTCCGGCCGTTTCGTCCCGCGCAGGGTTTCGAGGGTAATCGGTTTCGCCGCCGCGATATTGTTGTTCTGGGCGGTCGCAAACGGTGTGCTCGTCCGCTACGCACTCCGCGTGGCCGACTCGTCCTTCGCTGCGCTCGACGCCCTCATCGAACCGGACCGGCCGCAACCGGAATCTCCGCTCAAGACCGGCAGCCTGGCTTCGCTCGTCGGCTGGGAAGAACTTGGACGGGCGGGGCGAGAATTCATCGCGACGGGACCCACCGCTGCAGAGATAGCCGCGTTCACGCACGCAAATGCACTCGAGCCTATCCGGGTCTATGTCGGGCTTCGCGTGGCGGACACGGCCGAGGAGAGGGCGCAAATCGCCCTCGAAGAGCTGAAACGCCTCAGCGCCTTCGAACGCTCCGTACTCGTCGTCGTCACGCCGACCGGCAGCGGCTGGGTCGATCCCGCTGCCATGGATTCAGTCGAGTACCTCCACAGGGGCGACGTGGCGAGCGTCGCACAACAGTACTCCTATCTGTCGAGCCCGCTGTCGTTGCTGTTCGAGCCGGAATACGGCTCGGAAGCAGCACAGGCTCTGTTCGCCGCGGTCTATGGATACTGGACGACGCTTCCGCGCGAGAGCCGGCCAAAACTCTATCTGCATGGCCTGAGTCTCGGAGCGTTGAACTCCGAGAAGTCGGCAGAGCTTTTCGAGATACTGGGTGACCTTATCCAGGGGGCGCTGTGGAGCGGTCCGCCGTTCGAGGCCAGGATGTGGCGCAGCGTGACGGAGCATCGCAACCCCGGCTCACTGGCCTGGCTGCCGCAATTCCGGGACGGTTCCTTCATCCGTTTCATGAACCAGGACGGCGGGCCCGATCCGACCGACGCACCCTGGGGTCCGCTGCGCATCGTCTACCTCCAATATGCGAGCGATGCGATCACGTTTTTCGATTATCGCGATTTCTATCGCCGTCCTGCCTGGATGGATGCGCCACGCGGTCCGGACGTCTCGCCGGAGCTGCGTTGGTACCCCGTCGTGACGATGCTCCAGCTGGCCCTCGACATGGCAGTCGCCACTGGTACGCCGATGGGCTACGGACATGTCTTTGCGCCCGAACACTACGTCAACGCGTGGCTCGCCGTGACCGATCCGCAGGGTTGGTCGGCCGACCAGATAGCGCAGCTGAAGCAACATCTCGCCGCTCGCGCGAGGCCATGTGACGGCTGCCTGTGACGGCGCTGGCAGTCCATGACATGGGCAGCGCGAGCGGAAGCCAACGAGGCACGCCGCGTGTGGAACCGCGGGCCGCGGCGACAGGATCCACGCCCTCGTCACCGTCTGATGCGGCGCAGGTCGACGACACGGCCATCGCGCTCCCTCAACGCGATTTCAAACCGCCGGCGCGGCTGGCCCGATAGACGAAAAAGCGCCCGCGGCAACCACGCGGCGGACGTCCCGAAAACCACGGTTGCGCAGCAGCCTCCCGCCTTCCCGGCATGTGATCGCTCTGCCATTGTCGAGGTTCGTGCCGATATTAATCTCGTTCGTGACGGCTTGGGCGGGCGCCGGCACAGCCACAGGCGCGACCAGACCGAGAACGAGGCCAGCAAGCGAAGACGGGCGGGACATGGAAGTCTCCGTGACAGTTGTTTTGGTCGCGAGCAATGTAAACGCATTGGCGCTGATGGACGAGTGCTTATCCGTCACCACTCCGGGCAGGCCGGATTCCGGATTGTCGTCGCCTCAAAAGGAGCTAAGCGCGATCACCGCCACCATGGCGATGACGGGGACGGGCCGACTAGCGTAACGAATTCGCCATCGACGATGTCGATGCTTACACCGTGCAGGATCTCGACTGAACCAAACGATTTGTAGACGTCACGAATTTCGACAGACGCCATCGATTTCTCCGTCGCCGCCCTTTGTGCCACAACGCCAGCCTCAGCGATCTGGAAAACCGGTCGTAACGCTACGCGACCGGGTTGTGCATGGCCAGGAAGGCAGCCGCTTCCTCGAAGAACTGGTCGAAGGCGGGCGTGCCTTCAATCAGCACGTGGTTATTTCCCTGCAGTTCGACAAACATCGCCCCCGGAATGAGCTTGGCCATCAGGCGGCCCTCCTCGATCGGCGCGATGCGATCGCCCACGCAATGCAGCACGAGCGTTGGGACTTGGACCCTCTTTGCCAACTCGGTCGCGTCAACTTCAGCGTTCATTTTCCAGAGTCGCATCGCGGCCTCGGGGCTCGTGGCAATGCGCTGCAGTTCGTCAAAGCTCGCCACAATCTCCTGTGGGGCGTCGGGGATGAACGTCGAAGTAAAAAAGTGCCTGAACACGGGATTCGGCGACCCCCAGCCGTCGCGGATCATCATCGCCCCGGCTTCATAAAGCTTCCTTTGATCGAGATCCGGTCGCTTTAGCCGACCTCGGAGAAAACCGCCCAACAAGATGAGGCATGTCACTTGCTCCGGATGCTCCACGGCATAACGCACAGAAAAGGCGCAGCCTTGCGAGATGCCGAGGAGCGCGAACCGATCCAGCCGTGCAGCGGTCGCGACTGCGGATATATCGCCGGCCATTGCATCTTCCGATACCGTCTCAACCTCCCAGTCCGAGAGCCCGTTTCCGCGTTGGTCGAACCTCACGAGATGGCAGAGCTTCGCGAACTCCGAGAGAATCGGTCGCCACATGGGACTGTGCCATTCATACTCAAGATGGTTCAGCCAGTTCGGACCCTTCAGCACCGGCGCTCCCTGGCCAACGCTGGCCCAAGCGATCTGCACGCCGTCCGACGCCGTCGCGAACTGCACCCGCTGATGCAGCGCCGCTTCGACAGGTCTCGTCGTCAGCCGCGCCGCGTCGGGCGTCCACTGCCAGACACGGATGGGTCGGGAGATGTTCTTTACTCGCTGATTGCCCATGTCACGGAAGGGCACTTTGATCCGATCCGCGACTGCCTGATGCACAATGTCCGAGACGCACACGCCGCCCGGCTTGGCGAGCCCCTCAAGCCGCGAGGCCACGTTTACACCGTCGCCGAAGACGTCTCCGTCCTCGAAGAGGACGTCACCGAGATTGATCCCGACGCGGTATAGGATTTGGCTGTTCTCAGGCTCACCGGTGTTCCGCTCTGCCATCGACCGCTGAATTTCCACAGCGCTCTCAACCGCCTCAACGACGCTCGCGAAGTCGGCGAGTAGGCCGTCGCCCGTGGTCTTGACGATATTGCCCCGATGCGCCGCGATGCTGGGCCTGACGACCTCACCAATGTGTACCTTCAGGCGCGCAAGCGTGCCGGCTTCGTCCACCTCCATCATCCGGCTGTAGCCAGAGACATCCGCGGCAAGGATCGCCGCAAGCTTCCGCTCGATAAGGTCGGCTGACATCAAGTCCTCCAGAGCGAAAGGGCGGCTTCGGTCAAACTGTCACAGACGCCCCCCGAGCCACTGCAGCGGGGCATCAGAGCCCGCCTCGGGACGATTGCTCGCGCCGCTAATCTGAGTGCGTGAGCACCATATGACCGACTCGGTGGAAAATCGTGCCGTCCAGACGCTTGGCCTCCTCCTCGCAGAGATCACACGCCACGCGCCTAACCCCGCGTGCCGGGTCTCAGTGGCCTCGCGGGCCATGGTATCCGATACATCTACCAAAAGCACGATCCGCGCGCAAACCACGTCTTGGTGCACACTCGTCGGCGCTCGAACTCGAGCTTCAAGCACGGCGTCCAATGCCGTCAGCTACACCACGCCAGTGGGCACGATCTCGCGTTTAGCCACTTCAATTCTGGAGAGCGACAAAGATGCCGGCGTTTATTCCGATTACAATCTACCTGAATGACAGATCGATGCTGGTTGCGTCGATCCCTGATGCTGCGAAAGCGCTTCAGCAACCATGGCCATTCATGGACAAGCCGTCCCGACTTGAAGCAATTCGAATGATCGAGGAATGCCTGGCCGGACACTGCACCCAACAAGCCGCGCTCGATGCCTTCAAGGCGGCCGCAAGTGAACAGGGGCTTCTTTAAGCCGAAAGCCTCCAAGCGTAGGCCTCAGGCATTCCGACGGGGTTGCCGAAGACCTGAGGTGAGGTGATGCTGCCTCGCGACCTTAAACCGCTGACAGGCCTCCTGAGCGGACTTGGTCAGCCGCACGGACCACCCGCCAAATCGAGGAATGGCGGGTGGTCCTGTATCGGCGCAGGAAGGGACGTAGCTGCGCAGATCTCAATTTCGTTTTTCGGCCTCAACAGCCAGTGGGTCACACCTAGCTAACGACTATTCCAATCGCCAGGAACGTGATGGAGACGGCGAAGACCGGAGCGAGTAACCAGCGGGCTTGGTGGACACTATTCTCCATCGGGTTCTCCCTTGAACTCGCAACGAGCAACGACTGTACGCAAAGGCGGTTCCGGGTGGCGCGCCTTGCCCGGCTAATCCCGCGAAACAGGTCAGACTTAGGTCCTGCCGCGTCAGACCAAAGCCCAGCAAAAGGAACATTTGCAACAGCATGAGGTTTGGGGAGCCTGGCGCGCGAAGACGCGTTCAGCGGACCAAAGCTCACATAAAAGGAGGCACCACTTATGAGAATGCGTCTTTCCACTGCAGCCGCGGGACTTCTGCTGCTGGCAGGTATCGGCGTCGCTGCCGCCCAGGACGTCATCATCGAGCCTGAACAGGAGA
>NZ_CAKXZT010000165.1:0-10117 GCF_935825525.1 Mesorhizobium escarrei | reverse complement strand
GCCTCCAATCAGATGCGGTCCTCTCCGCAGGCCGCGCCGGGTTCAATTTCGACGGCCGATGTGCAAAGGTCGAGCGGGGATATGGTGCGGGATTTTGAGCGGTTGATTACTTGTTCAGAGTAGGCGTCTGCGGCAATGCGATCCAACAGCTTACGGGATGCCAGTATTAGGCGGCGGGTATCGTTTATTGTCTGGCGAAGATCATCAATATCTGCTCGCGCGCGACTCTCATTCAATCGAGCGGCTTCTATTTCAAAATTGTCCCATATGGATAGCACGTGGATGCTCCTAAGCGTCCGGCGGCTTCAGCCGGCTTTTCAGTAGCCGAGCTTCCCGAAGTAGTGATGCCCGATCTGTGCCAATCAACTCGATCAGCTCGCGCGCTTGAGCTTCAGTTATTCCGGCTTCCTTGGCAACGAACTGCGCCTGGAAATCCGTCATTCGGTCGCGGTCGGACTTCTCTTCCTCGCCCATGGTGACCCTTTTCAGCCCTTAGATTGAACCGGAACGCCAGGCGGGAGGGTTTTGTTGCGATCAATGGCTCGAAACTTTCCAGGCATTTTCCGCTTTCTCTGGAACACGTGCTTGAGATGAAAGTTCGGGAAGTGCAGCAATCTTGTTCCTCCCAATGGGCTGCAGATCGGAGATGCACCGATCGGCCCGCGTACTGTCTTCACGCACGGAACACCACCGCGGGTGCGCGTTCGCCGCATCAAGCAACTTCTCAGCGAAACGGCCGCTTTGGCTCATCCAGGCTTTCGGGTCGCGGTGGCGGTTGTACTGGTTCCCCCACGCCATCGGCGTCGCACTGCTTATCTTTCAACGGTTGATTGTTGTCGTTTCCCGGCAGCATGGAGCCGACCGGCAGAAAGCGTCTGGCGCTATTTTCAAGACTCTCGGCACCGATCGGCGTAATGTGTTCTCATCGGCGATAGACATCACGGGCATCGTTGGTTGTGAGCGACCACCGCGCTTCCGCCCCAAATGGGAGGAAAGGCAAATGGTCAGCCTTAAGACTGCAAAGAGTGGCATTGCATTTCATAGCGACCTGACTTTGTTGAAGCAGGTCTTTGATCGTGTTTGCGTTGAGGAAGGTATTTCCGTTGGTAGCGAGCAGGCGGAGCGCCTGAGTGTTAGCGCAATGGAACTCTTCTCAGATGGCGAATTTGACGAGGCAGTTCTTTACGTACGCCTTCGACGCTATGCCCGATTGTAGCGCGGAAAGAAAAGCGCAAGACTGAAATCCTCGTGTCGATACAGGGCGGGATCGTTGAGCACGACTGGCGGTTCGGCCTGGCGTCCGAAGTGGACGAAGGCCTTCTAGAGCGCCTGTCCGTCTCGCTCGGCAAGGCCCGCATCGCAATGATCCGCGAGGTCGGCCAAAAGGCCCGGTCTTCGTTCACTGGACAGCTATCAGCGGTTGGTGCTCCGGCTTCGCATGGTTCAACCGCGACGTCGAGGTTCATCTTTGTTGGATGTCGGCGAGACCGCATTTACATCAAGCGGCTCGATCACCAGGGACAGGCTAAGCCTCAGAACCTTTCTGCCACTCTCGTCCCTGATATCCATGATGAGTTGCTGCCCATCGGGACCTTTCAGTTCGTCCTTTGCCAGCTCAGTCAATCCTTCGACGGCTGCATTGCGCGCTGCCTCAATCCCCTCGCATTCCAGACCCGTGTTGTCTTCCACGAGATGCTGGTGATCGCCGCTATCAAAGAAAAATCTTGGCATATCGGCTTCCGTCATCAGAATGCCACGTCAGGGTCTTTCTGGTGCAGGTAAGTCGGAACGAATTCCCCTGCCTGAACCAAACCCGGCCAATCGAGAGCACGCAACTTTGTACCTGACGTGGCGATCAGCCCGTCACCTTGTAGCGCCTGAAGCGTGCGGTTCACGTGAACCGCGGACAAACCCACCGCATCACCAAGTGCTGCCTGGGTGATCGGTAAATCCGCAACGTGATCCTCAATGCGTCCTGCAAACCGCAACCGCACAATGAGTTCACATAACATGTGGGCTGCACGAGCGTAGGCGTCCCGTCTCCCGACGTTGGTGACCCATTCCCGGTAGATTGCAGCGTCAATCAGGGTCGATCGCCAGAACGCGGTTGCAACACGCGGGCGCTGTTCGCAAATCGAGCGAAAAACGCTGTGGCGGATTACGCCCAATCTGCCCGGCGTCATGCTGGAGAAGTTGCAATCCATGACTGAGAGATGGATGCCGTGCAGATCCGGGAGATCGCCTGCGACAAAGAAGCTGGTGATCTGCCGCTTTCCCGCACCTGTGTGCTTGGATGAACATACCACACCGTCCAAGACGATAAATGAGTTGGTTGGTCGATCGCCTTCTAAGAGGATATCCCTGTTAGCCGGAACATCCTTCTCCTGAATCGTGAGGCCTCCTAAGGCTGCGGCGTCATCATCGCTTATGTCAGCGATGCCACGCAGCTTGCGGATGAGCACGTCCGAGGAGAAAGCTGGGCGCAAGGACTTGGTTACCTCCATAGGCGTTACTCGCCGAACTAGCATTCGTCGCAGATGTTCCACGCTGCTGATGCCGGATAGAGGTGGACACGCCCGAGATGAAGCTGCGCATCTAGCATCTGCGCAGCGATCACAGCCTCATACGCCATGCTCTCGCTGCGCCCTTGCTGATTTGAGAAACGTGCCCCGCAGCGGATGTAGCTGGCGGCATTGGTTGCCCTGCTCTCGGGCCCTCGGTCGTATTGAACCCAGCCTTGATGGAACTGTTGCTCCTTCACATCGTGGTCAATCGTCTCGTTTCTCGCTGCCATCTATGTTCATCGGTTTCCGGCAGTCTCCTCGAATGGCAACATAATTTGCATGCTCGATCAGACTCGATCGCTTTCAACTTCGCTCGCAGCCGCTTGTTGCCAACAAGCACCAACGTCGCTCAAGGCGAACCGGGTTCCCGGCAGCGTGACGATCGCCTCTTATAACGTCCATAAATGTGTCGGCACCGATGGCCGGTTCGATCCGCAGCGGGTTGGTGATGTCATACGCGAACTAGGCGCCGACATTATTGCCTTGCAGGAAGTTGATGAACGTACGGGAAGGCGGCAGGGCCTATTGGATCTCAAGATGCTTCGACGAGAAACCGATCTGGTTTGTGCACACACGCCTGAGAACCTTGGACCCCATGGGTGGCATGGCAATTGATACTAGCTCGAAAGGGAGTGGTCCAGGCTGTCAGTCTAGTAAGGTTACCTGGCCTGGAGCCACGCGGTGCTTTGATCGTCGATTCGGAGATCCAAGGCGTGGTGCTGCGGGTGATCGCTGCACATTTTGGATTACTCCGGCGGTCGCGCCTCAAGCAGGCCAACGCACTGCTTGAGGCGACGCGTTCGGTCCTAAGGCCGACCATCCTACTTGGCTATCTCAACGAATGGCGGGTGCACAGCAGATCCTCGTTGCTGGCGCTACTGCCGCATTTTGGTCCAATTCACACCATGCTGCCCAGTTTCCCTTCGCGATGCCCTTTGCTTGCGCTCGATCGGATTCTGGCCAAACCACCAAGTCTGATTTCCAGCCTCGAAGTGCACCATACATCGCTATCTCGGATCGCCTCCGATCATCTACCGATCAAGGCGCGATTAAACCTCCAGGTAATTCGCCAGCTGCATTTGCAACCAGATTACCTCTGAAGGGTTCTTGCTATGATTTTGAGCAAGGCCGGCTTTCGATCGCTGAAGGTAATCAGTTTTTATGGAAACATCCATTTCGCGAATTGCGCACGACAAGATCAAAGCAGGCAAGAGCGGCTTACTGCTGGTCCCGGACAATTATGACGCCTTCGCCGTGCGCGTCCTGGCTGCAAGGAGTTCCGTTCGCAGTCTCGACCTAATGTACTACCTTTGGCACGATGACCACACTGGCCGCTTGCTTTTGCAGGAAGTTTTCCGGGCCGCTGAGCGCGGCGTGCGGGTGCGCATGCTCCTTGATGACGCCAATCCGCGAAAGAACGATTCTGCATATTTGGCGTTGAGCAATCATCCAAACATCGAGTTGAAGTTGTTTAATCCGAGCGGCGTCAGGCAACGCAGCGTCGTGCGCGGCGTGGAAATTGTATTGCGCCTTTTCGCGTTGACCCGGAGGATGCACAACAAGGCATGGATCGCTGACGACAACGTCGCTATCGTAGGCGGGCGGAACGTTGGCGATGCCTATTTTGACGCAGCAGAAACCAATTTCCGCGACCTGGACGTGCTGCTTCTCGGTCCTGCCGTGCAGCAAACCGCCGAAATATTTGAGGCATTCTGGGCTTGCGAGGACGCAAAATCAATTAGTGTCCTGGGACCAGCCGCTGAGAACGCCCATTCCGATTTGTTTTCAAGAAGCGATCTCGAAACCGGATCAATGCTGTTGAACGGGGTCGGTGACCGAGGGTCCATCGCAGAGTTCATCGCGGCCAGCAACGACGTGCATTGGGTGGATCGAGTTCGGGTGATTTCCGATCCTCCAGAGAAGGTGAGAGGTTGGAGACGTCGCAGCTGGCTTACCAAGGAGTTGCTTCCCCTCATTCAGTCGGCGCGCAACTCTCTGGAAATTGTATCTCCCTATTTCATCCCAGGCAAAAGGGGCTCCGCGATCCTGTTAGAGCTCGTCAGCAACGGAGTCGACGTTTCGGTTTTGACCAATTCCTTGGCCGCTACAGACGTCGCCGCAGTCCATGGTGCTTATGCAAACTATCGCAAGCGCTTGCTGAGGAATGGCGTGAAACTGTTCGAGCTCCAGCCCTTCACTCGCCGACAGGCAATCTCGGTGTTTGGCTCCAAGGGCGCCAGTCTGCACACCAAATCTTTCACGGTTGACAATAAGACCGGGTTCGTCGGTTCCTTCAATTTTGATCCACGGTCAGTGTCTTTGAACTCGGAGATGGGCGTGCTCTTTGAGGATGCGGAATTGGTCAATGAACTTCGGCACTTTTTTCAAACCGAGATATCACCAGAAACCAGCTATCGGCTGGAACTAAAAAACAATGTGCTGCACTGGCGTGGAGGCGACGAAGGCAAACTCCAAGAATACACACACGAACCAGAGGCCGGAATATTTCGCCGGGTTCTGGCGGCCTTGGTCCGCCACCTTCCGATCGAGTCTCAGCTTTAGCCAGACCCACATAAGATAGCATAGGTGCTAACGGCGGGATCGACGCGGCGTTCTTGCCGCGCCGGGTACGGCATGAAGAACGGCGACGTGAATGTGCCAAGCACAGCGCCGGGGCCGCGGCGGAAAGGTTCTGCCCGGTCGGAGCACTCGACTTCGCGTCCTTCGAATGGGCTGCTGTCGCGGGTCAGCACCGGTGGCCTTACTCATGTCGCCAGTGCTCTGTCTGCCGGCCTCTTGCTCGCCGAGCCGAAGAAAAATTTGCCGAAAAAGTCCATTTCATTCTCGCAGTTGGTGTCGCCGCTCGGTGCGAGCGTAGCACAATGAAGGTGCGATCGGGCAGTGCGTAGGACAACTAACGACCGAACAGGCTTTGGAGGGTGAGCTTTAGAGGGTAATGGGTGGCCCGGAGCATGAAAGCATCCGCCCTCTGGCAATTGTCAGCTTGCTGCCGCCGATCGCGTGAAGACGATGGTGACCTTCGTCCCTTCGCTGGCGCTCGAGGCGACGTTGAACTTTGCCTTGGCGTTCTCGGCCAGCGAGCGCGCGATCAGCGCGCCGAGCTTGCCGGGCTTGGGCCATGTCTCCCCTTCCGGCAGGCCGATTCCGTCGTCCGCAACTATGACCACGCAGCCGTCGCCATCGGCGATGCTGTGCAGCTTTATCGTCCCGCCTTCACGCCCTTGGAAGGCATGCTTGAGCGCATTTGTGAGCAATTCGTTCACGACCAGTCCCGTTGGCATGGCGACGTTGATCGACACCGGATAGGTATCCACCTTCATGTCGAGGCGGATCCCCTCAACTGCATGCGACCCCATCACGGCGGAGGCGATCTGGCTAAGATAAACGCCGAGATCGACCTCATCCTTCTGCTCGTCTGCCGATAGCGTCTGGTAGAGGATCGCCAGAGCGTCGACGCGGCCGGCGAGCCTCTCAAATCTTTTCTGGTCGGGCTCGGTCGCGTTCCGGGTTTCTAGACGGATCAATGCGGTGATCATCTGTAAGTTGTTCTTCACCCGGTGCTGCAGTTCGCGCAGCAGGGTGTCCTTCTCGCGGACGCGCTCCTCTACCAAGCGCGCTTCTTCAGATTCGCCATGGGATGAGACGTCGACCAGAGCCACCAGTCGGAAGCAGTTCGTGCCGTTATCGTCCACGATGATGTTTGAATAAACGTCGACAAGAGCCGGGTTGGCCCCGACGCGCTCCAGCCGGAAGGTGCCGACGAAATCGGTTTCCTCGACCAAGGCCTCGGGCAGAGGCCGGCCCTTCTGCTGGTGGATGCCAATGCCGGAAAGTGCTCCCCAGTTTTGCCGGGTAAGTTCGGCTGCCTTCAGGCCTGACACGTTTTCGAATTCTGGATTAGCATAGACGACGCGCTCCTTCGCGCCTAAGTCCGACACGGCGATAGCGATCGGCACCTGGTCAAGGAATTTTTTGAACTGCTCGCTTTCCAGCGCGGTGGCAAGGTCAGGTGTATCGAGCAACTGCTCAACTGCCTCAGCCTTGTCTGAATCTGATGTCATCTTGGTCGCCTGTGCTTTGCGTGGGCGCCTCAGTCTCAGTCATGCACTTCGCTCGACACCGCCAACGCTGGAAGCGGCTGCGCGATGTCAGGAGTAGGACGAGCCCGCGTCACGGAGCGGCAGAGCCATTGGGCAACACAGGCCGTCTTGCTGAGAGTTCAGTCAACCTTGCGTCACTTTGCACGGCCACGAGCTTTTTTCCAACAGCGTTGTGCCAAAATCCCGTCCCTGCCAATCGAAATTGACGATCTGCACGTCCCCGGAACTGCCGACAGAATATTTCCGCCATCTGCAATGGGCTCACCTGGCAGCGGGGCGCGCGTGTGGCGGCATGCGGTGGCCAAACCGCACGCCGCATGTGCTCACCCCCGGCATGTGGCGGGCGCAGCGTTCGCTGGCCGATTTCCTCCTCTGATCGACTGGTTTCGTTCCGGCGTGCCCATCTCGGCAACAAGATGCGGGTTTCCGGTCCCGACGCCGCGGCTGTTGCCTGCTTGTGGCCACCGGGAATCGTCGACACACTGCCAGTTATTTCGGAAATCGCGGCTATGATCGAAGCCGGTTCCCTGCGGCTATGCCCAATTTGCGACGCTTATAAGCTTATCGGCAAGCGGGTGGCCGTGTTCGATCCGGCCGACGATGCGATGAAGAAGCGCTGTTCCTGCGAACGTACACCCAATACGTCACCGTGCTGGTGACCAGTGCGGTCACGGCGTTGGACTACGACGCTACCGCATTGCTAAGAAGGGCTGAAGTCAAAGTAGAGGTATGCATGCCCGGCTCGCTGCGCTCCAAAGGTGGTGGAGCCGTGTCAAGCTCATCAACGGGAATGTGCGCGTCTTCGATACCATCTACCCCGCGATGGGCTGCACCATACGCTCGAAACTGGCTATCGACCTGGGTGCGAAATGTGATGAGGTTGGCAACGTAGTCGTCGACTCGCATCAGCGAACCGCTATTGCTGGCCTCTATGCCGCTGGCGACATCGTCAACGAGAATCAACCAGCTCGCGGTCGCATTCGGGCACGCAGCGGTCGCTGCAACCGACATTCACAACTACCTGTGCGAAGCGACGGCGAGCGCCCACCGCGCGGTTGACCCGCAGGCATGACCGCTGGTCGTTGTTCCTTGGTCTTCCCCAGCGCGCCAATTCAAAAAACGGTCGGACGTCTATTTCGCCGTGGGCATTGTTGGCCGCCTGGAGCAACCGGATCGGAGGCCAGGCGGCGTCACGATTGGCGGGAGACATCGTTCTCGCAGAGAATTCTTTTAGGTGGAAGGGCTGATCTCGCCGCCGGCGACTTTGGCGAGCAGCATCCCCAAGGTCAGGCGCGCTCATTCATGGCTGCGCCGACAAAAATGTTCTCAAGAAGCTCGATAGATAGAGACGCCAAGTATCAGAGCATCATGCGATCCTCGATAGCGAAATGGCCGGGGGAGCGGGAAGTGAATTGAACCAGGGGTTGACCCCACGAAGTCAGAGTGACGTGCAGCGAGACGTCTCAAGGGAACCTTTCCGGCGTTGCGCGCTTGTTGAGCATGCGTTTCACAACCCCGTGAACGACAACAAAAAACGCTGGAACCAAAAGGAAATTCGCCATGGCGAAAGAAAAGACATTGGATGATCTCTTCCTTGATACGCTCAAAGATATCTATTACGCGGAAAAGAAGATCCTGAAGGCGCTTCCCAAGATGGCGCGCGCCGCCTCATCGGCCGATCTGAAGGCAGCCTTCGAGAAGCACAGGGACGAAACCGACGGTCATGTCGAGCGCCTGCAGCAGGTTTTCGAGCTCCTTGGCAAGCGGGCACAGGGCAAGACGTGTCCCGCGATCGACGGCATCATCGAGGAGGGCGAGGAGATTATGGAGGAGTTCAAGGGAACTCCCGCACTGGACGCCGGTCTGATCTCCGCTGCCCAGGCTGTCGAGCACTACGAGATCACCCGCTATGGCACGCTGAAGCGCTGGGCCGAGGTCTTGGGCATGAGCGACGCCGCCAAGCTGCTCGAACAGACGCTCGGCGAAGAGTCTATGACAGACGAGGCGCTCACCGGATTGGCGGACGCCTCGGCCAACGAAATGGCCAAGGCCGCCTGATCACACACCAGCCACCTCAACTGTGTTGGGGTGGCTGTTTTACTTGCAACATCCGTCTTTCGATAGGAGACAATCATGGGTCGTGGCATTCTACTCTGGCTGCTCGGAGTTCCTATTCCGATCATCATCCTTCTCGCGCTGTTCATGCGGTAGGAGGAATCCATGGCATCAACCATCCTGGCGACCGACGTCGCCGCGCCGGTCGAGTCCTCGTCATCCGCAGTCAACTGGGGACCGATCATCGCCGGCGCCTTCGCTGCCTCGACCCTGACGTTCATCCTGATGCTTCTCGGGTCCGGCCTCGGGCTCACGATGGTGTCTCCATGGTCCAACGAAAGCGCCAGCGTCACCACCTTCGCTGTGTCCACTGCAATCTGGCTGGTCATCGTGCAATGGTTGTCATCCGGGCTCGGGGGTTACCTGACCGGGCGCCTTCGCACCAAATGGGTCGGCATTCATACGGACGAGACGTTCTTCCGGGATACCGCGCACGGATTCATGGCCTGGGCGCTGGCGACGCTTCTGGTCGTGTTCGTGCTCGGTTCGGCGCTGTCCGCGGCAATCGGCACCGGCGTCAAGGCGGCCTCGACAGTGGCCTCGGGAGCAGCAATGGGTGCCTCGGCAGGGGCGACCGCAAACGCCGGGAACGACGGAGGCAGCGACGTGACTTCATATTTCGTCGATGCGCTGTTCCGCCCGACCGATCCTTCCAGGCTGGCGGCGCCGGGCGCGGAGGGCGATGCGACAGCAGCCGCACAAGCCTCCCGCATCCTCATTACGAGTGCGGTGGCCGGCGAAGTCTCGGCCGACGACAAGACTTATCTGGGCCAACTCGTGGCCGCTCGCACTGGCCTGTCGCAAGCGGATGCTACTGCCCGGGTTGATGCGGTGCTTGCTCAGGTCGAGGCGGCCAAACTCCAAGCACAGGAAGCAGCCGACACAGCTAGAAAAGCCGGCGCCACTTTCGCGCTGGTTGGCGCGCTTTCTCTCATCATCGGTGCGTTCATCGCCAGCGCAGCGGCAGCGTTAGGCGGCAAGCAGCGCGACGACGAAGAAGACGCGCGCTATCTCACAGCCAGTCGAAGCTGAAGCTGTCTACTCCCGGCCGACCCAGAGGGTCGGCCGGACTCTATCTCCCGCCGCACTCTCTTGTTATTGTGCAGTGCAGCAACGATATTGCTGCAAGTGCGTTACACAGATTGCCGTCCATTCCGGGCGTCAGAACAGGGACGGCGCCATTGCGAAAAATCTCCGACACCATCGCCCGCCTCGCTGCGCTGCAAGCGCGACATGCCACGCATATCGCCGACCTCGGTGCGTCGGACCCTCTCGAGACGCTGGCCGACTTCGGTACAAATCCCGGCGGGTTGGGAG
>NZ_CAKXZT010000164.1:19253-20081 GCF_935825525.1 Mesorhizobium escarrei | reverse complement strand
CCACCGGTTTTGCCCCGGTTACGTTTAGATACCTAGTATATCAGGCTTATTGGATGGAAAGGCCATCTTCAAGGGCCTCGTGACGCGGACTCTCGGCAGCCAGGATGTGCTGGTCACCGATCGGACCGCGAAAGATTGCCCCGGGGAGCAGACAGAAGTCCGCATCCTGCGAGCAGATCGCGATCAATGGCTTCATGTGCGCAGCTAAAGTCTTTCGGCTGCCATCAAGACGGACTGGTTGTATGTCGAATCCGGCGCTACGGAGTACAGAATGCCAGAACAGGCCGACTATAACGACAAAGCCCAAATGAGAGCTCGTGTCGACCGAACCGCTGCCGCATGACGGTCGCACAGACCGAGATCACCTCGTCGAGGCCGCGCAGACGTTTTGCCTATCGCCAGAATCCGTCCCTCGAAGCCGGCAGCGGCGGCCTTTCCCCTATGTCGAAGCCTGCTATAACGAGCACTTTGACGCGCTCCTGCGTTCACCAACCTTGAACCGACCAGGATGAAAACCAGCATCGATCACTTGCCGGAGCACAAGCAGGAGGAGCTAGCCCGTGCGGTCGAAATCCTGCACGCCGAATTCGAGGATGCGCTGGCAGAGAGCAGCGCGGACTGGAAGAAGAGCGGCCGTATCCTGAAAATCATCCTGTTCGGCTCCTATGCCCGCGGCGACTGGGTCGGCGGTCGGGCGATGCTGCGATCAGCCCGCGCCCTCCCTCCGTAGGCGCGGGCTTCTTCGTTCAGGGAACCGAAACGATCAAGGCTCTTGGGACTTCCAGCCTCCGGGACCGAGCAACGCGGCTTGGGCCCGGCTAAAATAAG
>NZ_CAKXZT010000164.1:18553-19243 GCF_935825525.1 Mesorhizobium escarrei | reverse complement strand
GGAACATTCATTGCAACCACCGCCATGTCTTCGCGTTTAGCCACTTCAATTCTGGAGAGCGACGAAGATGCCGGCGTTTATACCGATTACGATCTACCTGAATCACAAATCGATGCTGGTTGCGTCGATACCTGATGCTGAGACGGCGCTTCAGCAACCATGGCCATTCATGGACAAGCCGTCCCGACTTGAAGCAATTCGAATGATCGAGGAATGCCTGGCCGGACACTGCACTCAACAAGCCGCGTTCGATGCCTTCAAGGCGGCCGCAAGTGAACAGGGGCTTCTTAAGCGAAAGCCTCCAAGCGTAGGCCTCAGGCATTTCGACGGGGTTGCCGAAGACCTGCTGTGAGGTGATGCTGCCTCGCGACCTGCTGGCAGGTATCGGCGTCGCTGCCGCCCAGGACGTCATCATCGAGCCTGAACAGGAGACGGTCATCAGGGAATACGTGAAAAAGCAGCCGCTCGCATCGGTGAACCTCCCTGGAGTGGAGCTCAATATCGGCTCAACCCTACCCGAGACGGTCCAACTCCATGAAGTCCCCGACACCAAATACCGTTGTCGTTGATTCGGGCACGCGCAAGATCATCAAAATCATTGAATGACCTAAGCGACTGGGACGACAACCCGCCGTGCCGAAAAGAGCGGCGGGCCTTTTGTTGTGGTTGGGGAACACGAACTGGCATCTC
>NZ_CAKXZT010000164.1:1737-18543 GCF_935825525.1 Mesorhizobium escarrei | reverse complement strand
GTCGTAGTAGGCACGCTGCTCCTAGCACCCCTCCAATCAGATGCGGTCCTCTCCGCAGGCCGCGCGGTTCAATCGAATCGACGGCCGATGTGCAAAGGTCGAGTGCGGTGAGTCAAATAGGCCGGCCGGCACGCATCATTGCACGGGCGATCGCGAGCTGCGCCTCGACCTTGGCGTTGTTGTCGGCGGCGATCAGCCGGCGTAGCGAGCGCATGATCTCCCTACGTGTCCATCAGCCTCCAGCATGCAATCGACGATTGCCTGAAAGGTTGGCTCATGGCCTCTCATGGGCGCGATCTGTTCTCGCCCGTTTAACAAATGAGCATGCACTCTGACCCGGACAGGCTAATGAAATTGGTCGCCGTGGTGTCAGTGCACGTCGTGCTCCTGCCCAGCAAGGAGGAGCACATGAAAAAGCCTCTAGCATTTATTGTTGAGGACGAGCCGATGATCGTCGTTGACATCGAGGCGTCCCTTAAACAGGCTGGCTTTGCGGTAGCCTGAGAGCCAAGTTGCGTTCGTGCAAGACAAATTTTGGCCCTTGTTGAGCCGGACGTCGTTATCCTGGACGTGCTCTTGCAGGACGGCATCAGCTCTTCGGTTGCTGAAGAACTCGTGGCCCGCAACATCCCATTTGTAGGTTTATAGTGCCACGGACATCGAGGGCCGAGGTGAGGCCTTCAAGGCCGGGACTTTTGTCGAGAAACCTGCCGACGATTCCGTGCTCGTAGCTTGGCGAGTTCGATGGCTAGGACATCCACGGCTGGCGAACACGCTTCCATCTGGCTAAAATCTATGCAAGTCGGTACAATGTGAGATCGCCAGCCACACACAATGGGCGCTGACGCTTGGGAGCGAGCATCGCACTCCTGCCCCAAACGTAAGGCATTGTCTGATGGCAGAAGAAGCAGGGCGGGTCCGCCCGACAGAGGACTATGTGCGCTCACTTGCGCAGCAGTCAGGTGCAACTGAGCAGCAGATACGCGACATTGTATCGCTGATCGGGCTTGATCGTGCCTCGATCCTGAGAGAAGCGCGTCTCTTGCGCCGTGATCTAGGGCCGAAGCTTTAAGGCTTTCCCTGCGGCCGATTATCAGCTCAGCACCTAGCACAGCCGGCCGGCGCGGATCATTGCGCGCGATCGCGAGCTGCGTCTCGACC
Source organism: Mesorhizobium escarrei (assembly GCF_935825525.1). Lineage (GTDB taxonomy): Bacteria > Pseudomonadota > Alphaproteobacteria > Rhizobiales > Rhizobiaceae > Mesorhizobium > Mesorhizobium escarrei. The sequence goes on along the minus strand of NZ_CAKXZT010000164.1, from coordinate 17,382 downwards.
TTGCTAGGTGCTGTGACCGCGGGCATCTGGAAGTCGTGGGATTCACGCACGACCCGCTAAGTACGCCGAAGGCGCGACGGTCTCTTGGGTGTGGCGTTTTCTCAGATGTAGATATAAGGGGTCGAACTCGGCAAACTCGGCCAGTCTGGTCGGATCGGGTATGGTCACACGCTTGCCATCGAAAAGGACAAGCCCGTCCTCCCGCAGTGCCTTGAGCGTTTTGTTCACGTGCACTGTTGAAGCTCCAAGTATATCCCCGAGATCCTCTTGCGTGACGGGAAAGTCGAATTTTCCTTCGTCGGCAAGGCCGACCGCCTCCAGGCGTGCCAGCAATTCGCAAAAAAGATGCGCCATCTGGCGATTGGCCTGCCTGCGGCCCGCGCTGACCAGCCATGCGCGCATCGTCCCCTCGTCAACCAGAGTCGACCACCATAGAGCCCGCACGATTCGCGGGTTGTTGATCAAGTCTTCGATCGTTGTCCGGGGAATTTTCACAATGCGAGACGACGCCAACGTTGCGATCCCGTGATCCATCTGACCAAGGATAGCGACATGCAGGTTGCAGAAGTCTCCCGGAAGCAGCAACGCCGTTATAGATCGATTGCCGTTCTCCAGCAGCGTGTAACGGCAGCCCAGACCTTGCATAACGAGATGCACATTGTCGGGCTTATCTCCCTCTTCGATGATAGATTTGCGCGCCGAAACCTCTACCGTGTGCTCGCAAAGCTTTTCCAGCCGCGCGCGGTCGTCATCGCTCAGCGTGGTACCGTACTCCAGTTTGGAAACGAGTGGGTTTGACGTCATCTCTCACAGGCTACATCGCTCAATGCGAAAAGTCTCTCCGAAACAAAGGCCTCTCAGTTTCCTACTTCTCCGGTATGCAATGGCTCGGAAATCCAGGCTACATTGCTCGTCGCTCATCGGTACGCCTTCAAAGCAGCGGGCCTTGCGCTGGCGCCTGGTCCTTTGACATGCTTTGCAGGTGGTGCAAGGGAAGTGCTGCGAGCAAGGACGAAGCGGCTGCTTAGCAGCTTGGCTAGTGGGCTTCATCGACTAGCCGCCGGCGGCTGTGACGGCGGGTTCTTTTAGTTTTTTTAGAACCAAACCGAGCCCCACGAATTGATGCTGTTGTGGCTCGAACGCTAGGATAGTGGTCATGAACAGTCGCGAGGCGCACCCGAAGGCTTCAAAGAAGGACATCGCCAGAGCGGCATTCTATTCTCTCATTGCCAACGCTGACCACCTAGACCCTGCCAACTCGAAGAAGCTTCAGGCATTCGCAATTTCGGAGAGGACACAGCCGGATTGAGTGGTACGCCTGGCCAGCAATTGTGCTCTTCATGATCCGCTCTCGTCGGCCACAGTGCGAGCGAGTCGTCGCAACTGGCGTTTGGTAAGCTTCGGCATCCCGGCATGTGGAGCTTTGGATTGATCACCCTTGATCTTATTCTTGATTTCACGGATGCCGACTCGGCCGGCCTGGGCAAGGCCAGAGCCAAGCATATCAAGTGCAGTTCGGGGATGATTCCGGATCAGCACCCCCAATGCCCTCACAGCGGCGGCGCCTTCTACGCGGTGTAAAATCGTGTCCGAATAGGGCTGAAGAAGTCGCCGCTCCACGAATTTCGGCAAGCCGGAGCGAGCGTCCGGAACGCGCCTTGCCTCTAGTGCGTGGCTCGGCGCGCGCGACTGTCCCGGTCCTTGTCTCCACGCGATTTCTGTTCCGGCAGAACTTTGTGTGCGGCTTCCGAAACGACCGCCATCATCGCGGAGGCAGCGCTCTGTACCATATCCGTGGCCAAGCCCGCAGCGCGCGCCGATTTCTTGGCCCCGGTCTTAGCTGCCGATTTGGTGGCGTCGGCGATTTCCCCCCGCTCGCGCACCAAAACAGCCGCAGCGGCACCGGCGCCTGCTGTAATCGCATTGGCCAGCAGGTCTCGGCCGACCGGGCTCGCTAGCATGTTGCGCAAAAGGGTGGATTTCCGCACCGATTTAGGGACCTTGAACCCGCCGATCTTCTTGGGAAGCTTGCGTTTGCTTTTAGCCATGAAACGTTCTCCTTTCGGTTTTGGGGAACGCAAGGAAGCGGATAGGGTTCCGCCCAATTTGATCTCATGCAGGGCGCACGCCCGCTGTGCAGACTGGCCGCGTTCTCATCCAAGCCAGCAAGGCGAGGGCGCGCTTGTGTTTGATAATACAGCGGTCTTCGTGGCGGTGGATAGGCTCGCCGGCACAGGCAGCGCGGCGCGATGTTGTGAGCGGTGCATTGCTCGCTGAAGATGGCTTGCCGGCGCTTGGCCGACATGCTGGCGCGGGGAGTGTTCGCGGTCACACGCGGTTCCGATGCTTTATCGCAAAGTTTGCCAATGCGGCGGCAAGCCCCGGCTCCTTCGAAATCCCCGATAGGATGCGGGGCAATTCTTAGCCCGCGACACTGTGGGCGTCTCGCCAAATGGCCTGCTCGTCTTCCACGTTGCGACAGGCCTCAATTGCGGCGCCGACCGCCCGCAGGAAATTCGGCGTGAAAGCGTCGGTCCCATGCAGTGCAATTGCGATGGCGCGCGCTACCGTCTCTCGCTTTGTCATGACTTCACCTTCAGCCTTACACCTGGGCTTCCATGGTTCAGAAACTCGATGCCGGTGCCTCCACCAACGGCTCCTCATAAAAAATCGCAAACAGAACCAGTGCGATGGCTGTCTCGCCTTGAAGTCTAGCAGAGCACCTTTATCAGCTGAAACTAAATTCACGCTACATATGAGCATCGCCAGCGCAAACCGGCCTTCGCCAGAGGGGCGTTAACCGGCCGGGCAGGGCCGCTCCGCAATGGGGCGGAGAGACAGAGAAGAGGCCGCGCCGAGAGTTTCAGTCTTCCTTCAAATCCTCGGCTTCGTCTTTGAGCTTGGGCCAGTCAGCACCGTGCTTACGCAACAAAGCACGCGCCTGTTTCGGCGAGACGTCGGCAATTTCCGTCAGGTGCTCTACCTCCAGCTCTTGCCCCTTCACCACGCGGCTCGCCTCCTTCTTTTCTTTCTTTTCTTTGGTAGCCATCTCTGTGTCCTTCTCCTGCATCATCGGATGAACGAGGACTGAGAAGTGTGGTTCCGGCTCGCGCATTGTCATTCGCCGGCTTGAGCTCTGGCCGCAGTTGGTCGAGGCGGGCGGTTGTTTGTGACAGTTTTATGACCCATCATGCGGTGGGTCCCTCCGATTACCGTGAAGCGACGCTGCGCGAGGCCATCATGCAGGAAACGGAACTGAAGCTCGAGCTTTCGCGGTCGGGTGCAGGGTCGCTCCTGAAGAAAAATCCGTTCGGATCCTCGCCCACCATTCTTCAGCAGAGATCCATCTATTTCGACACCCCCGGATGGGATCTGATCAAGCGCGGCCTGTCGCTTCGCATTCGGCAATCGGGAAATGAACGGATACAAACCGTCAAAGCCGGCGATGGCGCCGCGGCCGGATCGTTCACACGCGAGGAATGGGAGCGACCGGTCGCTGGCGATACACCGATATTTGACGATCCGCAGGTCCGGGACCTGCTTGCAGGGGCTGGCCAAAAGCTCGCGCCCTTGTTCGAGGTTCATGTCAAACGGCATTCCTGGAATGTGATTGATGACGACGCCACGGTCGAGGTCGCTTTGGATATCGGCAAGGTCGTTGCAGCCGATCGCGAGGCGCCGCTATGCGAGATCGAGTTGGAAAAGAAGGCGGGCCCACCGAGAGCGCTGTTCGCGCTCGCCCGGAAAGTCGACCTGATCACGCCGGCGCATCTCGGGGTGATGAGCAAAGCGGAACGGGGCTATCGTCTGCTTGGCCCGGCGCCCGGTGCTGCGAAAGCGGCTCCGACCCCGCTCACGTCCGACATGAGCGCAGCAACGGCTTTCGCGTGCATCGCCGCGGCTTGTCTCAGACAGTTTCGTCTCAATGAGGCGGCGCTGGGCTGGTCCGGCGATGCCGAGGCCCTGCACCAGGCTCGGGTGTCGCTGCGACGGTTGCGCTCCCTATTCTCGATCTCCAAGTGCTTGTTCGATGACAGCCGTTTCGACCACCTGCGAGAAGAATTCAAATGGCTTACCTCGGAACTTGGCGATGCGCGCAATATCGACGTGATGATCGACCGTGCTTCGAGCGAGGCTCTTTCAAGCTGCCTTCGTGAAGCACGTGACGAGGCCTATGCGGCGGTCGAAGCATCGCTCTCCTCAACGCGCGCCCGCTCCTTGATGATCGATGCCACCGAGTGGATCTCCATCGAGGGCTGGCGAACCCAATCGGACGAAACGTTGCACGTGCAGTCGTCAACGGATTTCGCCTCGATGGTATTTGATAAATTTCGGAAAAAGGTGGCGAAGGACGGCGACAACCTCATCGATGCCGATGACGAGAGCCGTCATAAAGTGCGCATCGCCGCAAAGAAACTGCGCTATGCGGCGGAGTTCTTCGAGCCGCTTTACAACAACAAGACGGAAGCCAAACGCCATCGACGGTTTATCGAGGCCCTGAAGGACCTGCAGGATAGGCTCGGAAGCCTCAACGATATCGCCACCGCCCCCGATATGCTGGCAGCGCTGGAGCTTTCGGAGGTGGCTGGGGCGAAGGATCTCTACAGCGCCGAAGACAAATCCAAGCTTCTTGAGGACGCCGCGAAAGCGCACCATACCTTTGTCAACAAGAGGCGCTTCTGGCGTTGAGGCCGCATGCGGGCTTGGGACCTGGATCACTTTCAAGGTTGGCGACGACCCGGTGCAGCGCGATGAATGCGCCGACGTGATCGCCGCCTTGTTCGAAGTCCGCGAGAAGACAAAGCCTGGTGGTTGGTTCTACGCGACAATTGTCGGCTTCCCGCTTGAAACCAGCTGCGGTCTTGCAGGGCAGCAGCGCTTCCTCTGGGGAATTATCAACTGCAGCGCTTTTCCTTTTCGCCACAGACTGTAGCTGTGGTGCATGCTGCTTTCGATCGAAGACCTGCTGAAATCCTATCCCGGCCCGGAAGGCCCGGTGCCGGTCCTGCGGGGCGTGACACTCTCGCTCGACGCCGGCGAGACGCTGGCGCTGACCGGCGAATCCGGTTCGGGCAAGAGCACGCTGCTCCACCTCGTGGCAGGACTGGACGCTGCCGACGGCGGGCGCGTCGGGCTTGATGGGCAGGAGGTCACCGCGCTCGACGACAGTGGTCGCGCCCGGCTCAGGCGAAGCACGGTGGGCATCATCTTCCAGCAGTTCAATCTCATCCCCTCCCTGGACGTCGCCGCCAACATCGCCTTTCAGGCACGTCTGATCGGCACGCCAGAACCGCAGGAGCTTTCACGACTGGCCCACGCACTGGGCCTGGAGCCGCAACTGCGGAAATACCCCGAGCAGTTGTCCGGCGGCCAGCAGCAGCGCGTGGCGATCGCCCGCGCGCTCGCGGCGCGGCCGAAGCTGATCCTCGCGGATGAGCCGACCGGCAACCTCGACGAGGCGACGGCGGACGGGGTGATGGAGCAATTCCTCGCGCTCGTGGCGGAGACCGGCGCAGCGCTCCTGATGGTCACCCACTCCCCGCGTCTTGCAGCACGTCTCGGGCGCCGGGCGCATCTCAGCCAGGGCCGCCTTGCATGACCGGCGCTGTCCTCGAGGCACTGGCTTCGCACTGGCGACGCAACCGGCTTCAATTGCTGACGCTGGTGCTCGGCCTCGCGCTGGCGACGGCCCTCTGGTCAGGCGTGCAGGCGATCAACGCCGAGGCACGCGCGAGCTATGATGCAGCTGCCGCTACGCTGGCCGAAGGCCGGTTCCACCAGCTGATGCCGCGCGAGGGGGATTCCATGCCCCAGGCGCTTTTCGTCGCGTTGCGCCGTGCCGGCTGGCTGGTCAGTCCGGTGGTGGAGGGAAGGCTGCGCGTCGGCGGTACCGCCGTGAGGCTGGTCGGCGTTGATCCGCTGACCGCGCCGCCGAGTTCCGCTGCAAGCGAAGCACTGGCCCGCACCGACCTCAACCGCTTCTTGCGCGCGGAAACGCTGGTCGCCGGCCCGGAAATGGCCGCTCTCCTTGAGGCGAACATGCCCAACCCGGTTCTGGTCGATCAGGCGGTCGCGCCGGGCAGCGTGCTCGCCGATATCGGCGTCGTCCAGAAGTTGCTTGGCCGCGCCGGGCGCATCAGCCGCCTGATCGTCCTGCCGGAGCAGCCCTTGCGGCAACAGCCGCTGGCGGATATCGCACCGGACCTCGTACTCCAGCGTGCGGACGGTGCGACCGATGTCGGCCGGCTCACCGACAGCTTCCATCTCAACCTCACGGCGTTTGGCTTCCTCAGCTTCGCGGTAGGCATCTTCATCGTCCACGGTGCGATCGGCCTTGCTTTCGAGCAGCGGCGTGGCGTGATCCGCACCCTGCGCGCCCTCGGCGTGCCGCTCCGCCGCCTGGTCGTCCTGATGATCGCCGAGCTTGTCGTGCTGGCGACGCTTGCCGGCGCGCTCGGCATCGCGCTCGGCTATCTCATCGCAGCGCTCCTGCTGCCGGACGTGGCCGCGACGATACGGGGCCTCTATGGCGCCGACGTTGCAGGCACGCTGCAGATCCGCCCGGCATGGTGGCTTTCGGGAATCGCCATGGCGCTCGGCGGCGCATTGCTCGCCGCCGCGAGCGCGTTGTGGCGGCTGGCGCGGATGCCAGTCGTTGCGGGCGCCGGCGGCCGCGCCTGGGCGCTGGGCTCGGGACGGACGCGAACGCTCCAGGCTGCAGCCGCGGTCGTGCTGCTCGCGGCGGCGGGCGTGCTGGCCGTCACTGGGGGCGGGCTGGCCGCCGGCTTCGCGCTGCTTGCCTGTCTACTGCTCGGCGCAGCACTTGCACTGCCGCCTTGCCTGGCGGCAATCCTTCGTCTTGGCGAAGCACAAGCCGTTCGCGCCATGGCGCAATGGTTCTGGGCCGATACGCGTCAGCAACTGCCCGGCCTCGGGCTTGCACTGATGGCCCTGCTGCTAGCCATGGCTGCGAATGTCGGTGTTTCCACCATGGTCTCGAGCTTCCGCCTGACCTTTGTCGGCTTCCTCGACCAGCGCCTGTCAGCCGAACTGTACGTCGATGCGGACGCGGTCGCGGACCGGGCGGCTCTGGAACGTTTTCTCGAGGCGCACGCTGACGCCGTGCTGCCGATCATGTCGGTCGAAGCGACGCTCGCCGGCTTGCCGGCGGAGATTTTCGGGGTGCGTGTCGGCTACACCTACCGCGAAAACTGGCGCTTCCTCGACGCAATCCCCGCCGTCTGGGACGAGATCGAAGCGGGCAGGGCGGTCGTAATCAACGAGCAGCTCTCGCGCCGCGCCGCGCTGCACGTCGGCCACACGCTGGCGCTCGGCCCCGGGCTGTCGCTGCCGGTCGCGGGCGTCGTCGGCGATTACGGAAATCCCATCGGCCAGGCCATCGTCGGCGAGGCGCTGTTTCGCCAGACGTTCCCGGCCATCGAGCCGAGCCGCTATGGCGTTCGCACCGGCAATCCTCAGGGCCTGCGCCGGGCGCTCACGGAGGCGTTCGACGTTCCACCCGCGCGCATCATCGACCAGGCGGCGATCAAGGCGTTCTCGCTGTCCGTGTTCGAGCGCACCTTCTCCGTGACTGATGCGCTGAACGTGCTGACGCTGGCGGTTGCCGCGTTTGCAATCCTGATGAGCCTGCTCACGCTGGCGGCGATGCGACTGCCGCAGATGGCGCCCGTATGGGCGATGGGGACCACCCAGCGCCGGCTAGCCGGGCTAGAAATCCTGCGTACCGTCCTGCTTGCCGCGATCACGGCCGTGTTGGCCTTGCCGCTGGGCCTGGCGCTCGCCTGGGTCTTGCTTGCCATTGTCAATGTCGAGGCGTTCGGCTGGCGCCTGCCGATGTACCTGTTTCCAGTCGAATACATCCGCCTGATGCTCTTCGCGCTCGCCGCCGCGCTGCTCGCCGCGCTCTGGCCAGCGTGGCGGCTGTCGCGCATGGAGCCGACCGGGCTGCTGAGGATATTCGCCAATGAACGCTAGGGCGCTCATTTTCCTGCTGCTGGGTGTCGGCAATGCCTTCGCCCAGGGCTTTGCCGGGCTCGGCACAGACGCCGAAGGCTTCGCCGTTCCGGAACCGGGCAAGCGGTTCGAGTTCCCGCAGGATCATGGAGCCCATCCGGACTACCGGATCGAGTGGTGGTATCTGACCGCGAACCTCACCGGGCCCGACGGCGCGGACTACGGCCTGCAATGGACGCTGTTCCGCTCGGCGCTCGCGCCGGGCGAGGCCGAGGGATGGGAGAGCCCGCAGGTGTGGTTCGGCCATGCCGCTGTGACCAGCGCCGCGACCCACCTCTCCACGGAGCGTTTCGCGCGCGGCGGCATCGGCCAGGCGGGTGTGATTGCCAAGCCCTTCGCGGCCTGGATCGACGCCTGGCAGATGGAGGGCGACAGCCTGGACCGACTTCAGCTCAGCGCGACCGGCAATGACTTCGCCTACGACATCGCGATGCATGCCGAAGGCCCGCTCGTCTTCCACGGCGCCGGCGGCTACTCGGTCAAGTCGGCGAAAGGGCAGGCGAGCTACTACTATTCCCAGCCCTTTTTCTCAGTTGAGGGAACGATTAGTCTGCCGGAAGGTGAGATCCGGGTGCGCGGCACCGCGTGGCTCGATCGCGAATGGTCGTCGCAGCCGCTGGCGGACGACCAAAACGGTTGGGATTGGTTCTCGCTTTCCTTTGACACAGGCGAGAAGCTGATGGGTTTCCGCGTGCGCGATGCCGCTGACAGCGGCTTCACCTCCGCCACCTGGATCGCGGCGGACGGTGCCGTGACGCCCTACGGCGACGGCAAGCTCGTTGCGACCCCGCTGGAGACGAGCTGGGTGGAGGGGCGCGAAATTCCTACGCGCTGGCGTCTCGTCTTGCCCGACCGTGCGCTCGACGTCACCGTCGGCGCGCTCAACTCTCAGGCCTGGATGGGTCTCAGCATCCCCTATTGGGAAGGTCCGGTGCGGGTGGCCGGCACACACCCTGGCAAGGGCTATCTCGAGATGACGGGCTACCAGCGGCGATGACCGTGGACCCCGGCTGTGCCTGCGCGTCAGATCGTCATGGACAACTCCCGGGATACCAAGTCGCGGCAGCGATCGTTAGCGATGCGGTATATCGGATCACCCAGCATTGGCTATTGTACTGGCGCGTCTATGCATTATCCCGAACAAGCGGGGGATCATCTCCAAATTAGGTTCACGAGAATGGTAAATCCCCCGCGCCGACCGACAAATCCGATGGAAGCCGCTGAAGCAGCCTTCAAGCCAATCAAGAAACCGGCGGTACCGGTTCGCGCATCCTCGGCTGCTCCAAATGTCAGGGAGCTCGTTTCGATAGGGATCGATCGGGCTGTACTGGACCATTTCCAGGAGGATGGGCCGGGCTGGCAGGATCGGATAAACGAGGTGTTGCGGCAAGCCATCGTAAAAAAACCGACCACGGCCGAGAGCGAGCGCTCTGACGGCGACTAATGTGATCGAGAAATGCCGAATTGCGCGTACGCACTTCATATTTTGCGTCAGGTAAATGTCCGGGTTGATTGACCTTCTCGCCTTTGGGCCCGGGCACACCGTTCCAATAGTATTGCCCCCCATGCAGCACCGTAGGGCCATCTCTTGACCTCCACACCCTCAACGATCAGGAAGTGACCGGCGTCAGCGCTCCAGGTGCTTTTCGCGACTTTAAACGGCACCGCCTCGCCGTTCGCGCGCCAAAGCTGGAAAATGTTCTTCCAGTCGGTATCGGGTTCGGTATGCAATCGCATCGTCTTTACCCCGGCTAGATCTGTAGGCGCAGTTGGTCTCCCGCGTCAGGCGAGCTTTCGCCAAGCGATGACAATGACACGCCGAGCAGACGAATACCCTTGCCGACAGGAAAGAGCGGGTCGAGCAGAGCGTCGACGAGATGATTGATCTCGCCCTGCTTCCCGATAGGCCCGAGCGCCGTGTGGCTGCGGGTGATCTGTTGGAAATCCGCGTATTTGACCTTCATCGTAACCGTTCGGCCGCGAATGGATCGGTCCTCGCAGTATCTCCAGACTTTCTCGATCAAAGGCTCCAGCGCTGCTCGCGCCGCCTCCAGCGTGAACACGTCTTCTGAGAACGTGTCCTCGGCGCCAACCGATTTGCGAATGCGGTCTGCTCGAACTGGACGTTCGTCGACATCGCGCGCGATCCAGTAGTAGAAGGCACCCGCCTTTCCAAAATGCTGCTGAAGGAAAGCAAGGGACTGGTCGCGCAGATCGCGGCCGGTTTCGATGCCGAGTTGGTTCATTTTGGTGGTCGTTGCCGGTCCCACACCGTGGAACTTGCCCACGGGGAGTTCTTCCACGAAGGCGGGTCCCATTTTCGGGGTGGTGACGAACAGACCATCAGGCTTGTTCTGATCGGAAGCGAGTTTGGACAGAAATTTGTTGTAGCTGACACCTGCCGATGCAGTGAGGCTCGTCTCCGCCTTGATTTTCATGCGGATCATCTCAGCGATGGTGGTTGCGACGGGGATTCCTTGCAGGTTCTCGGTAACGTCGAGATATGCCTCATCGAGGGACAAAGGTTCGATGAGCGGCGTATGCTCGGCGAAGATCTTGTGGATCTGCTGCGAGTCCGCCCGATAAGCGTCGAAGCGATGCGGCACGAAGATGAGATCCGGGCACTTTCGTTTCGCCGTGACCGACGGCATGGCTGAGCGTACCCCGAATTTCCGGGCTTCATAGCTCGCAGCGGCCACAACGCCCCGCTCGCGTGCGCTGCCAACGGCCACAGGTTTGCCGCGCAATTCGGGATTGTCGCGCTGCTCGACCGAAGCGTAGAACGCCCGGAAGCAGTTGCATTAGCCGGAAGCCGGCCACGCAGTCGCGCGGGTTCTGCGCAAAGCGCAGCATCGCCAGCACGTCCTTCACATGTGCGCTGTCGAGGAATTTTGGCCCACCGAACTTGACGAACGGGACATTTCGCCGGGTCAGTTCGACTTCAAGGGGGCCGCTGTGACTAGGTCCGGAACAGCACCGCCTGTTGCTTCAGCGTGGTGCCGACCTCGCGGTTCTCCAAAACATGCTCGACGATGTAACGCGCCTGTTCCGTCTCGTCGCGAACGGTGACCAGCCGCGGGCGCTCGGCGGACTGGCGTTCAGTCCAAAGGTTTTTCGTGCGAACCGAGGCCGCCCGGAAGGAATAGATTGACTGACCGTCGTCACCAACGACCGTGAGGCCGCGGCCACCCGGCTTCAATGCAATCAGGATCGAGGCCTGCAGGCGATTGGTATCTTGGTATTCGTCGACCAGCACATGGTCGAAGCGGCCGCCAATATCGGCTGCAAGCAGAGGATCGCTGACAGTCTGCGCCCAATAGAGCAGAAGATCATCATAATCGAGAACGTTCTGTGCCTGCTTGGTCTCGACGTGGGACGCGAACAGCTCACGCAATTGCACGCTCCAGCCCGCCGCACCATGGGAAGAAGCTGCCAAGCACCTCGTCGATTGGCCGTTCCGAATTGACGGTACGGGAGTAGATCGCCAGGCAGGTGCCCTTTGTTGGAAACCGGCTCTCCATTTTGGAGAAGCGGAGCGCGTGCCGTACGAGGTTCATCAGGTCGGCGCTGTCCTCCCGATCATGGATCGTGAAGGCCGGATCAAGTCCGATCTGTTCGGCGTAGTCGCGAAGGAGCCTTGCACCAATTCCGTGAAACATGCCCGCCCAAGCCAAGGCATCGGTCATGATGCTCGCATTTGCCCCCAGAACCGTGGCGCAAATCCGTTCGACACGTCGGGCCATTTCGCTGGCGGCGCGGCGTGAGAACGTCATCAGCAGACCGGAGAATTCAACAGGTCGCAGACCGGCCCGATTTCGATCAATGGAGTTGCCCATGTCCTATTCCGGCAAAGATTACGCTGTGCCCGAAACCGCAGCGGCCGCGGTCGACGCCGTCGCCAACGTCGTCAGCGCGATCCGGGACTCCATAGGCTACAGCATTGAGGAACTGGCGCCGACATTCGGACTGGCGGTCAACGAGATCGCCGACCTCGAAAGCGGCATCGACGCCGACCCGATCAAGCTCCGTCGCATTGCCGCCGCCCTGCGATTGCCGGAAGGGGCCTTGCTTCGATAGCCGGCCCAAAGGGGTCGGTGACGTGCTCGTAGCTCAGTTGGATAGAGTTCCAGATTTCGAATCTGGCGGTTGCAGGTTCAAGCCCTGCCGAGCGCACCACTTATTTGAAAATCACCGCCGCCATTATCCTATCTGGCATCGAAGTGGTCCACATGATGTGCAAACGACAGGCGAGGTACGCCAATCCGAACCTTTCTCTTGCTGAGCAGTTCGAATTCCGCGAACTTCCCTGACTAGGTGAAAAATTTGCACGGAGCCTAAAAAACGGCAGGGACGCGCGGAATGAAAACTTGATGGCCGGCAAGAAGAAAGCTCCGGAGAGCGAGAGCGATCGGGATGACCAATCGCGGCCGTCATTTGGCCGCAGCGGCAGGGCGGCAGGTGAACTCGTCGTCGCGCTGCGCCAGGATTTTTCCGTGGCGGCACATAATGCGGCGCGGAAACTGTCGGCGGCGGCAGCACGGCTGCGGGCGAGGGTGGGGGAAACCGACATTTCGCGGCTGGAAGCCCGGCTCGGAGCCATTGCGGGTTCGATCAGGGGGCTGCCGGGGACGATGACGCCGCTCGCGGAGCGGTGGCGCGGCTTTCGGGCGGCAAGCGAAAGCGGCCGGCCGGCGGGCGCGGGCAGACGGCGGTTGACGTGGTTCAGGGCGCTGGCGCTCGCCTCGATCGCCGGGCTGGCGCTGGCCGTCGGGCTTTTCTACTGGGCGCTGCGCGACGTTCCGTGGCAGGAGATCGCCGAAGGATCGCTGAAGCCGGTGGTGGTGCTGGAAAGCGCCGACGGCACGCCGATCGTGCAGCAGGGGCCGTTTCAGGGCGGCTACGCCAAGCGCGAGGAATTTCCGCCGCATCTCATCGACGCCGTGCTGGCGATCGAGGACCGGCGGTTCTACGAGCATTACGGCATTGATTTTCGCGGCGTCGGGCGGGCGATCTGGCGCAATCTGCGCGCCGGCGAGGTCGTCGAGGGCGGCAGCACCATCACCCAGCAATTGATAAAAATCCTCTATCTGGAGAGCGACCGGACATTCAAACGCAAGATCCAGGAACTGGTCATCGCCTTCTGGCTGGAGGGCAAGTTCGGCAAGGACGAGATCCTGACGCGCTATCTCAACAACATCTATCTCGGCGCCGGCGCGACCGGCGTGCCGGCGGCGGCGCGGGTCTATTTCGACAAGGCGGTCAACGAGCTCGATCTGCGAGAATCAGCGCTGCTGGCCGGCATCATCCGGGCACCGTCGCAGCTCAACCCGCTGACCAATCCGCAAGGTGCCGCCGAGCGCACCTCGGTCGTGCTCGACGTGATGGTGGAGAACGGCAAGCTCGAGGCGGCGGGCGCGGCGGCGGCCAAGGCGGAATTCGCCACGCTGCATCCGACGCGGCCCGCCGAGCGCGCCGGCAGCTGGTTTTCCGACTGGGTGATCCAGGACGCGCGCGAGATCGCCGGGCCGTATCGCGGCACGATCAAGGTGCGCACGACGATCATTCCAAGGCTTCAGGCGCTGGCGGAAAAGGCGGTCAAGGACGCGCTAGACGCCGAGGGACAGCAGGCCAACGCATCGCAGGCGGCGCTGGTCGCGATGACGCCGGACGGCGCGGTGGTGGCGATGGTCGGCGGCCTCGACTACGGCAAGAGCGAGTTCAACCGGGCGGTCACCGCGATGCGGCAGCCGGGCTCGACCTTCAAGCTGTTCGTGCTTTACGCAGCGCTCAAGGCCGGTCTGTCGCCGCGCGACCGCGTCGAGGACCGGCCGATCGAGATCGCCGGCTGGGCGCCGGAGAACTTCGGCGGCGAGTATAATGGCCGCGTCTCCATCGCCGAGGCCTTCGCGCGGTCGCTGAACGCTGCGATGGTCAATCTGGCGCAGGAGGTCGGCATCAAGAATGTCGCGGCGGCGGCGCGCGAACTCGGCATCGACGCCAAGCTGGCCGAGACGCCGGCGCTGGCGCTGGGCGCATCCGAGGTGAACCTGCTCGACATTACCGGCACCTTTGCTTCGGTGCGGGCGGGCGTCGCGCCGATCGAGCCATGGGGCATTATCTCGTTTCAAAGCGAGGGCCAGCCGCAGGCTTTTCGCGTCGGCCCGTCAAAACAGCCGGACGTGGATCTGAGCGCCGTTCAACGCGACCTCGTCGGGTTGCTGCAGCTGGTCGTGGCGCGCGGCACTGGCAAGGAAGCGGCGATCGACGGTTTTGCCGCGGGCAAGACCGGCACCAGCCAGAACCACCGTGACGCCTGGTTCATCGGCTTCAGCGAGCCACTGGTTGCCGGCGTGTGGATCGGCAACGACGACGATTCGCCGATGAACAAGATGACCGGCGGAAAACTGCCGGCGGCGATCTGGCGAAACTTCATGTCGGTGGCACTTGCCGATGCGGCCGGCGAGCCCCAAGGCGAGGCCGTGACAGCATCGGCGGATGCGGATGCGCCGGTCGCATGCAATGTGCGCGCTTGTTCCCGGTCCTACCGCTCGTTCAGGGCTGAGGATTGTACTTTCCAGCCCTATCGCGGGCCACGGAGGCTTTGCGAAAAATAGGGTCCTGGCCTTCTTCACGCGATGGCGTGTGAACCGGCGCCAACCATTACCTCTACCCCAATGTGTCTGAACCGTTTGATTTATTCCGCTTTTCCTGACCAGCTGAGGGGTCACGACCGGCGCCGATGTTGCCCCTCTTTCAGCGCCGGTAGGATCGCGATACCAATAATATAGGGGCGAATTGCGCGGGGTCATGGTTCGGCGCCGAGTCACATGCCGCAACCTGGTTGCGCAAATCCAGCCCACCAAGGAGAAGGCCGAGATGTCGCTTTGGGGCACAATCCCAGAGAGCGATCCCGCCGCCGGCTCATTCTACCTGCTCCTGTCGGATGACAGGATGGAGCCGACCTTTGCCGCCGAGGGCGACTACGACTTCGGAAACGTCCGGCTCGGAGAGACGAGGAATGGCGAGACGCCGTTCACGCTGGTTCCTGACGACTACCCCGACGTGACCGTCAACGGCACGATCGTCGCGAAACCGCGCAGCGAAATCGTCACCGTCACCCTTCGCGGGATACCGCTGAACGGCGGCACGACGGACCGGATCACCTACTACTGCCGCTTCGAGGACCTTGGGACCGAGACTTGATCCCGAATGCGGTCGGTCAGACTTTGACGAGCATGGCCGTCACATACATGAAGGAAACGCCGGCCGCCAACCCCGCCATGGTGGCTGGCGCTGTTAGCGCCGCCGGGCCCCTCCCATCCGACCTCATCAGGTACGCAGTGACCTCGACGATGACCTGCAGGATGGCTCCGGCACCGATCGCCAGCGCCAGCGCCGACCACTGCGGCGCATAGGCGAGGCTGCCGATCCAGAGGCCAACGACGGCTGGGCCGCCCGCCAGAAGCGCCAGCCCGAAGAAGGTCCACAAAGGCGGACGCTTTTTCAGCATTGGGGCGGAAATGCCGATGCCTTCGGTGATGATGGAGCAACTATGGGCTGCTCGCCAGTGCGCACGCCAAGGCCAACATCGCGCACGCTCGCGAACTTCTC
>NZ_CAKXZT010000164.1:0-1727 GCF_935825525.1 Mesorhizobium escarrei | reverse complement strand
CCGCATCGCAATGCGCGCGGCCATCGCCAGCCCGTCGAGCTACGCCTGCCCACCCACCAAGCCCATCGGTACAGTCACAACGGACCAAGCCGAACCGTCAAATCCCCATAGACTCAAACCGAGATCTCCACCCCGCGGGTTCCTTCCCTGGAGGCTTTCGGACGCCGGCCTCGGAGCCACGCCATCTCAGTAGAGGGCCGGCATCCGAAACCCATCACAAAACAGGCCGTTCGCGGTCTGACCCGCAAACGTCTGCCAACGCCCCCATTGCAGACGTTCGCCTAGCTGCCCGACATTGGCGAGGAGCGCCATCGCGGCGAAATGGTGGACAAGCGCCAGTCGGTCCTCGCCAGCGATCCTCGCACGAGGGCAAGGGCAGCGATCGGAAGCGCTCCGAAGATAGCCACGCCACTTCGAGCGGCGCCACGAGGGCGACCGCCATCTTCATGAACAGGAAGTTGGTGCCCCAGATGAAGCCGAGCAGGCCCAGCAAGGACCACGCCAACCAGAGCTTCGGTGATGCATTTGCGTGGCGATCAGGGCGAGGTGACGTGCTGCCCACAGACATGACAATCCTCCGTTACACACGCAAAGCGGCCGCTATTGTTAAGCTCGTGGGACTCACTCCACCTCGCCCAGCAGTCGGGGCAGCTCCAGCTCCGCGTCCCGCGTCTGGAAGCCCCATTTGAGGGCGGCTTGCATCCGGCTCTGGAACTCGTGCGTGCGCACACCTTCGCCAAAGAGGTCGGAATCGCGTCGGAATTCGTCGGCCGGCGCGAGCCCGATAGCATTGATACGCTCCTTTGCCACCGCGCGGCCGGCGGCTGGGAGGCTGGCGATCCGGTGGGCGAGCGCACTGACGAACGAGCCGAGCGCCGCGATTGATCCATCCATACCGCTCGGCGAGATCCGCGTCGTAGTCCTGCGCGCTCAACATGACCTCAAGCGCCCGGGCGCGGCCCATGAGGCGCGCCAAGTGCTGGGTTCCGCCCGCGCCAGGGATAACGCCGAATGCTGCTTCGAACTGGCCAAAGATCGCTGTCTCCCGCGCGGCGAAGCGCATGTCGCAGGCCAGCACGAACTCGCTGCCGGCGCCGCGCACACGGCCCTCAATTTCGGCGATGGTAACCAGGCGGCTGATACTCAAGCGTCGCAGCAGCCTCGCCAGCGACGGCTCGCCGGCGAGCTTAACTGCCTCCTGCCGGTATTCGCTGAACCGGGTCACGTCGTCGTGGGCTATGAAATGGTCGGGGTCGGCGCTCCCGAACACCAGAACACGGAGGGTGTTGTCGGCCTCGGCCTAGAGGGAGACCAGGTCGCGGATCAGTTCTGGCCCCATCAATTCATAGGCGGGGCAGCAATTTCGGCGAAGAGGACGCCCGCTTGCTTGCTCACGGGTGAGTGTCTCGAAAAACCATAGCATTCTCCTGCATTCCTCTGGTGAACCCACATACCTCGCTTGGACGAACGGAATTATACGTGCGGTCTATCTCACGTTCTCCGTCCCCGCGCGCGATCCGTCGCGGTAGGGGGCCAAGAACGGCGTTAGCGCCGCGAGCAGCTTCTTTGGAGCCTCCTCGGCGACCCAGTGGCCGCTTTCGGGAATGATGACGCTCTGCACGTTGTCCGCGACGAGCCTCATCGTGTTCGCCGTCCCCTCACCGACGGCTTTGCCGCCTCCGATTGCCAGGACAGGGAGGGTCAGCCGCCGCGTCTTGCGCCGCGCG
>NZ_CAKXZT010000163.1:403-58062 GCF_935825525.1 Mesorhizobium escarrei | reverse complement strand
TGCGCTAGGCGGACGGCGCAAATCCGCTCGCCCACTGACCGCCGGCCCGCGAAGGACAAGCGGCTCTGACCAGGCAAAGGACGGCGTTGGTCTTTGCAATCTTTGACCGCTTTTCAGCGAGCGGTCTCATGCACCTCGTCCAGATCCTGCTTCCCCGAGCGGACAACACCGGCCAGCCATTTGGCCGGGACGATTTCGACTGCGTGAAGGAAGACCTTGCCAGCCGTTTCGACGGCGTCACGGCCTACCTGCAGGCGCCCGCGGAAGGTCAGTGGCAGGATGGCGAACGGTCCAGCAAAGATGATATCGTCATCTTCGAAGTGATGGTGGAGGACATCGCCCTGCCGGACTGGCGCAAACGGCAGGCGGAACTGGAACGGCGGTTCCGGCAGGACACGGTGATCACCGGCTACATGCCAATGCCGCTCGGATAGAGGCCGCTATCATGTATCCATCAACGTCAATCCGCAAGACCGAGTACGATCCGGAGACAAGGGTTCTCTCGGTGGTTCGTCGCGAGCGGCAAGCGTTATGACTATAGGTTGTGCCGCCGGAGACCTATGCGGCGTTCCGAAACGCCTTCGTAAAGGGCCGGTTCTTCAACGACCACTTTCGCGACCGTTTCCGGCACCGCCTGATTGCCGAACCATAGCGATCGTTGCCTGCACGCGGAGACTCATGCGCCGGTTTCGGAGTTTGACGCGCCGGCTGGCTTTGATTCCGGGGAGCCCTTGTGGCGTAGGAAAATCGACAGCAGGACTAGGACGGCCGTCGACATGAATTCCGACTGCCAGTTCTGAAAGGACTCGAACCATAGCTGGGCGTCGAGAAGATAGTCTCCCAGGGATTGAGCCTCGCCGCCGTGCCGAAGCGCCTCCTCGTTCGCGGCCGCCAGGCTCGCCCACCAATGCAAGGCAAATGAGATGATGAACAGCAGGGCCAGCGCCAAGCCCAGCGAGTATGAATAGAGCCACGACAGGATCGGGTTGCGCCAGCGGGTGGCGGTCGGAAGTTCGTCCTCGGGCCGGTTGGGATCATCGGGATCACGAGACTCGGCGGAACCGCGTTGGAACAGCATTGCAGTCAGCATGACATAGGCCGACATCTGCAGGAATTCGCTTTCCCAGTTTTCGAAGAGCGCCGAGAGGAAGTCGCCGCTTTTCAAATAAGCCAACAGCCCGATCGCTGCCGAGCCATGCTCACGAAGTTCTTCATTGTAGGCAGAATGCCCCGACCAGATCATGCCGAGTGCGCTGAACAGGAACATCGCTACCAGGGCGATCGTAAGCCCGTTGTCCCGAAATATGGTTCTCATGATCTTGTCTCCCACGGAGCCTTCGGCTAGCGCCAGTTCTCCAGAACCTCTTCAATCCTCACCGCCTCGACTTGCTCGCTGAAGCGAGAGCGGTAGAGCTCCAACAGTGCGTCATGCGTCTGGTCGACCGAACTGCAGATGGCATCGGTCGCAAGGACGACACGAAAACCACGGTCGATGGCGCCGAGGACGGTGGCGAGCACGCAGACATCGGTTTCGCCGCCGGTGATGACCAGCGTGTCGATCCCTGACCCATTGAGCATCGCGTCGAGCCGGCCTTCAGTCCACGGCGAATAGACTTGCTTGTCGAGCGTTCTTGCCGGCGGCACGAACCGCGCCAGAGAAGGCATCAGATCGACGAGGCCGGCATCGATGTTGGCAAGGGTGACCTCGGCCCAACGCCGATAATACCGCGCCCACATGCCCGGTCCTTCGCCAGGCCGAGCGGCCGGAACAAAACGTGTGAACAGCGTTTGCTGCGGATGTCTTGCCGTCAATTCCTCGATGACCGGCAGCACGTTTTGCGCCCACGGCACGGCCCAAGGCCCGCCGGGCGCGAACAGGCGCTGCATGTCAACGCAAAGATGTAGGGAATTCTCACCAAGCGGACCGTGTACCAGGCCTAGGGCGGCCATGATCAGCCGCGGCCGCGGTCGGGTGACGCATAGTCTCTATCTGAGCGCGGGCATAGCCCGGGAGGTCCCGCCGTAGCCTCGCATCTCTGCCAATCCGCCTTTAGCCGTTGCCGGTTCATGGTCTTGTCAGGCGGGCTGTTTCCGCCTCCTGCACGTCGATGGCGTACAGCAGTTCGCCGTTCTCGTCGCGCAGGCGCACGAGCCAACCTGAAAGATCGTCCGTGCCCGGCTGAAGGTCGACCAGAAGATCGATAGCGCATCGAACTGCTTCCTCCCGCGCAGCCTCTAAACTTGGCATCCTGGACGGAGGAACCTGACGGCCGCGTCCGCCGTCGCGATACTCGAAGGTGTAGAGCCCGCCGTTTTCATCTTTCGTCGCTGTGACGGCGACTTCGTCAAATTGCCATTGCTTCGGGCATCGTAGTCGTTCACAGCCAAATCGAGAGTCGCGGTCTGGACCAAGGCCGCCTTCGCTCGGCTGATAGCGGCCTCGTTGTTTCCGCCGTAAACGCGTGCCATGTCGACGGTAACGCAGTCACCGCCTTCGCCGCAGAAGATCACGCGCAGGATGGGCTGTCCGGTCGGGGCGGTTGCCTGGGTAACTTCGGTTCGAATGATCTGCATGAGAAACTCCGTCACCATCGCTACAATTTGACGGCCATTTCCCGGCTCCAGAGACGCAGCTTGCGGCAGCCCTCGATAAAACCAGTAATCGCCTTGGGATCATCGAGACCAATCATGCCTTCATCGGCTTCCGGATCGACGCCGGCCTTCTGCAGCAGCGGGACGGCCTCCGAAGTGAAGCCGATGAATTTGCAATGAGCAAAAGCGTCGGCAACGAAATCGCGCGCGGCGGCCTCGCCCGTCAGGCGCTCCGCTCCTTCCTCGGAGAGGATCAGCGCTACTGCGTCGAACAGGACCGATGGCCCGCCGTCGATCATGTGCTTTGCAGCGATGAGACTTCCATCCGCCGCCTCGACGCCGCCCACCTTGGGCGCTATGACCTCCATCACCGCGCCTTCCTTCTCGATCGCTGCCTGGAGGTTCTTCAGCAGCGCTGCATCGGCGCCGGGACTGACAAGCACACCGACTTTGCGGCCAGCAAAACTGTCAGGCCCGTTCCGGATGATGCTGAGCGCCGGCGATGGTTCGAGATCGTCCCTCGGCGCGACCGCCGCATCCGCGGGCTTGGGCAATTGCTTCATGCCAAGCTTGTCAGCGACAGTTTCTGCCAAGCCTTCATCAATGTTGAGGAGATGCGACACCATGCGCTCGCGGATAACCGTTGTCTCGACCTTGGAGAGCTCGAAGGACAGCGCCATGGCGATATGCTTCTGCTCAGGCGCGGTCTGACTGTTGAAGAACTGTCGCGCCTGGCTGTAGTGGTCGGCGAAGCTCTCTGCGCGCAGACGGACTTTCTGGCCTTCCTCCGCCTCGGCGAACGACCGGAAACCGTGCTGCGGCGATTCCCGCGGGCCTTCGCCGAATGAATTCGGCTGGTAGTTCACGCGGCCGACCGGATTGCGCATTGCCATGTGGCCATCCTGCTGGAAGTGGTGGAACGGGCATTTGGGTGCGTTGATCGGGATATGGGTGAAGTTGGGGCTGCCGAGACGCTTCAGTTGCGTGTCCAGGTAGGAGAAGTTTCGACCCTGCAGCAGGGGATCGTTGGAAAAGTCGACGCCGGGCGGTACGTTCTGCGTCATGAACGCGACCTGCTCGGTCTCGGCGAAGAAATTGTCGGGCATACGATCGAGCACCAAGCGGCCGACCGGGACCGGCGCGAGGATTTCTTCCGGAATGATCTTGGTCGGATCCAGAACGTCGAAGTCAAAACTGTCCGCGAAGTCCTGATCGAAGAGCTGGAGGTTGAGCTCCCATTCCGGGAAATCACCAGACTGGATGGCATTCCAGAGGTCGCGTCGATGAAAATCGGGGTCAGCGCCGTTGATCTTGACCGCTTCGTTCCAAACGACCGACTGCATGCCGAGCTTCGGCTTCCAGATGAATTTGACGAAGGTGGATTCGTCCTTCGCATTGACCAGCCGGAACGTGTGAACACCGAATCCCTGCATGAACCGGAAGGACCGAGGTATCGCCCGATCCGACATGACCCACATAATCATGTGCATCGATTCGGGCGTCAGGCTGATGAAGTCCCAGAAATTGTCGTGTGCCGATTGCGCCTGCGGGAAGGCACGATCAGGCTCAGGCTTCACTGAATGAATGACGTCGGGAAACTTGATTGCGTCCTGAATAAAGAAAACCGGGATGTTGTTGCCGACGAGATCCCAATTGCCTTCGTTGGTGTAGAATTTGACGGCGAACCCACGCACGTCCCGCGCCAGGTCGAACGAGCCTTTCGAACCGGCCACCGTGGAGAACCGCACGAAGGCCGGCGTCTTCTCGCCGGCACGCTGGAAGATATCCGCGCGGGTGTAAGCCGCTAGCGATTCATAGGTCTCGAAGAAGCCGTGCGCGCCATAGCCGCGTGCATGCACGACGCGCTCGGGAATGCGCTCGTGATCGAAATGAAAAATCTTCTCACGGAAGTGGAAGTCTTCGATTAGTGACGGTCCGCGCTGGGCAATCTTTAAAGTATTCTGGTCATCGGCCACTGGGCCGCCTTGGGCGGTCGTCAGGATCTCGCTGTCACGTTCGGCGATCTGGTGAAGCTCGCCTCCGTTCCCCCGCACGAGCTTTTGATCATGGATCGTCGCGGGCTTGCCCGACGACTGTCTGGTTGTCTTGGCCATGCTTGAATTCCTTGAAAAGGAGGGGGCGGCTTCAGGTCTCTCTCAATGCTGGGACACCCATTTAAGTTCCTGGTGGTGGGTGTCACGTGCCCGCATTTCGAAGAATAGCACTCGGCTGCCTGAACAGTGGACCCGGTCGGGCCGGCGAGTTCTTGGGGTCGGAACTGAACCAAGACGAAGACGTTCTCTTGCGCAACCAGAGGAAAGCCTTCGTGAGCTCGGCCGCCGATATTCTGCCCAATCCAGACAAAAACCGGCTCTCCGCACACAAGCGATTGCGACGAGCCGCAACGTTCAAACAACTCGGCCCGGGGCTTATCACGGGCGCAGCAGACGATGATCCGAGCGGTAATGCCACCTATTTCCAAGCAGGCGCCTAGTTCGGCTACAACATGCTGTGGACGATGGTCGTGACCTACCCGCTGATGAGCGTTGGTCAGCGGGGAAATCGGGCGTGTCACCGGATGCGGCCTCGCCAAAAACCTCGGCGACATACTGCCTAGATGGACGGTGCTGAGACTGGTCGCTCTGCTTTTCGTGGCTAACACGATCAATATCGGCGCCAACCTCGCTGCGATGGGAGCAGCAGCACAATTATCCACCGGCACGCCGGCGTTGCCGTTCACGATCGGCTTTGCCGCGATCTCCGTCACATTGCAGACGTTTGTCTCTTACGCGCCTACGCTCGATACCTAAAATGGCTGACACTTGTGCTGCTTGCCTATGTGGCAGTCCTTTTGGTCGCAGATGTCGACCCCTGGCTCGCTGCGGCCAAGGGTCTGGTGATACCTTCGTTTCCGCTCAACGGAGATAGTTTCACCGTCATCGTAGCGATCCGGGGAACGACGATCAGTCCTTATCTTCTGTTTTGGCAAAGCTCCCAGGAAGTCGAGGAAATTGAACAAGAACCGCAAGCCAAAGCGCTGGTCAGGGCACCGGATGGGGCGAAACGTGAAATCCGGCGCATCCGACTGGATACGTTCGTCGGCATGGCTGTTTCCAATGCGGTCGCGCTTGCCATCATGACGAGCACAGCAGCAACCCTTCATGCAGCGGAAAGACCGAGATCGCGAGCGCCCCCGACTTTGCCGAGGCACTGCGCCCGCTTGCAGGCGAGTTCGCGTTCTTCATCTTCAGCCTTGGTATCATCGGAACCGGTTTATTGTCGCTTCCCGTTCTCGCCGGTTCCGCAGCCTAAGCATTTGGGGAGGCCCGCCGGCTGCGTCGCGTCTAGCAACCGGCGGTTGGCACCTTTAGGCACGGCGGGCTTTCGGTTGGCTGGTGTATGGCGCCACCTTCCCGTATAAGCGTAAAAAGGAGAGCGCCGCACGTGCCTCGCAGCCGCCCGATCAGGATGCTTCCTGCACTTCCTCGACTTGTGGCGTCACGGGTGCAGAATTAACGACGTAGGTGTTCGAGGTCAGGTCGCTCGTAGATCGAATGATGATGCCGTCGTCTCTTAATCGGGCAAAGGTCGCCCTTGCGACACGCAGGGGCTTGCCTTTGGCATCTGCGGCGGTGACTTTGTTCGACCAGGGAACGTGAGTGATGGTGTCAACGCGCTTGAGAAAGCGCTTTCCGTCTCGGTCAACTCGATCACGCCCGTTCCTCCATACCATTTTGCTGCGTTTGGTTGGCCGGTAACGCCGATGATGCGACTCCGTTCCAAGGACCCACGGCACCAAACCATGGTAGGGACCTAGCGGGTCCGCCGGGCTTGCTTATCCGCTGAAGCACCCTCCAACGAGGGCGGGGAATTTACCATTTGGCCGCCAGGCACCTCTTCACCTCATGAGCCTCAGCGCCTACTGCGGCCGGCAGCGGGAAGCGCAAAGGCGGAAGGTAGCTTAAAGAATTCGCGGGCATGTCCCGGAACCGCCTTCAAGTGATGCGTCTGGCACGGCAGAACGTGCTGCTGCATAGTCCCTCGATCGGAACCAGGACCCATCGTTATGAACTGGGGTATTGAGGTTTTTACGGCTGCGGCCACGGTCGGCGGCGCTTTCAAGCTCTTCCGAAACAGATAGGCGGGTCATTCAGAGGGCCGCATAGTCAGTGGCAGAGATAGCTGCCCGTCTTGTGGTTCGTCATGGTGCACTGCTGGGCTTTCGATTCTTCAGAATGTTTGCCTCGCGCAGCAGTGATGATCGATCCATTCCTAGCAATTCTATGAGCGTGAGAGCCTGATCCCGGGTGATCCCGGTTTCACGTGCGAGCGCCTGCGCCTAGAGTTCCTTTGCCGCTCGGGTTCACTTTTTCTATCTTCGCCCATGGTGAGATGTTCCTCCCACTACGAACCCAACTTGCGACATAGCGCCTTGTTCCTCTTCCTTCCGAAATTCGTTCATCCGCTCTGTTGTTCGTGTTCAAGCTGGAACTAATGTCCGTTCGGTAGCTTATGCCCAAATGAGCGCACGCGGCATCACCTTCCTGAACAAGTGGATTGCGAACAGCGTTCCTAAAACGGCCCGGCCGGATGTGATTTCGATCAATGAGCTGACGCACAAGCTGTTTGCC
Source organism: Mesorhizobium escarrei (assembly GCF_935825525.1). GTDB lineage: Bacteria > Pseudomonadota > Alphaproteobacteria > Rhizobiales > Rhizobiaceae > Mesorhizobium > Mesorhizobium escarrei. The sequence goes on along the minus strand of NZ_CAKXZT010000163.1, from coordinate 50,839 downwards.
GACGCGAAATCAGTGGGCATCAGGCGTGAAGAGATCGACGAGGAAGTCGACAGTCTCTACCGCACCATCCTTAGTGCCATTGTGCATTTCGACCCCGGATTGTCGTTGTAATGGTTTTATCCACGAGCGCCCGCCTGAAGCGCGCGCAGGTGAAGGCGTATGGCAGGGCAGGGCTTCACTTTGCCGTCGTCGAATTTCTCCACGCCGGGAGGGAAATGACGCGCCGACATTTGCCGTCGAGCGTTCGTAATGGGTCCAGTTGGCATAACAGCGTCCGACGCCGACTAACCGCGCGTACATCGACGCGGTGCGTCCACTGGGAACCGTGGTTGTGACCGGCGTCATCCATGGCGGCGCCAGGCTTGATCCCTTCCAATGGCTGGTGAAGGGCATCACCGTCCAGGCGACGCTCGCCTATCCCAAGACCCTGTGGCCCCGGGTCTTGGCGATGATCGCCTCGGGCAAATTCCCGGTGGAAAAGCTTATCGACGCGACAATCAAGGCCGACGAAATCATCGAGAAGGGATTCTTGCGGCTGCTCGACCCTGACTCGTCGGCAATGAAAATTCTGGTGCGGTCTTAGTCACGGCAGCGAGCTCTCCGCTTGGCGGCGCTTGAGCAGTCCATCATAGCCGAAGCCCGCAATCGTCTCACTGATATCGGGTGAACGGCAAGCGGCCACGATCGCCGGAATATCCTGGACCTCGAAGGTCAGACCGCCTGGCGAACGCAACAGTTCGCCAATGGACGCACCGATGCCGGAAGTGAAGATCGTGACGTCAATCGCGTTGCGGCGAAGCTCGGTATCGCAGAAATTCGCGCCGGATCATACACCGCGTCGGTGACCAGCAGATGGTCTCCGGCCGAGCAGTGCTTTCAGTGCGCTGGCATTTGCAGCCAGGCCTGACGGATGGAGAACGGCTCCATCCGCACCTTTAATTTCGGCCATCGCCTCTGTCAGCGCGAACGACGTCTGTGTGCCATGCCGGCCATATCGCAACGCGCCAATTGGCTGGTTCGGGAGCGTTCGTTCGCGCCGAAATCAGGACAGAGCACCCTCGAGGCGCGGACCACTTGCGAATTCACGACACGGCCGAGATCGGCTGGATGGCGGCCGGCATGCACCAGCCGTGTATCCCGTTTGAGTGAAAAATCTGGACGCCCGGGATTGGACTTGGTCTGGCCGGCGACACCCTAAGACGGCGTGAGCCGCCCCCATGCCGAAGGCATCGAGATGGATCGCACGCCTCGCTTCGGCAGTGCATTGAACATGGCCATCTGCGAATTTCGTTCACAAGTCGTGTTCTGTGCGTGCGGCTAGTGCATCGTTCGTCCCAGCAAGAAGATTGGCATGGCGAGAGTGAGGCGTCGAAGGATGCCAAGGGCACGACCCTCACCGCGCCGGAAACGACTGGGAGAGGTCGTCGGCACCGCCACAACGGGAGGAACCATTGAAATCATATCTGTCACGATTGAGAACACTGACCCGTGCCGTCAGCGCACTCGCCGTCGCGAGCGTTTTGCTGGTCCAGACGGCACAGGCCGGCACCTTCATGCCGGAATGCTACAAGCCGGGCCTCGGCGACACCGGCACGATCAAACACGCCAAGAAAGAAGGGCCGTACCGTGTCGCGTTGGTCAACGGCCACACGGGCATTCCTTGGCGCGAGCAGATGATCAAGAGTGTCAAGGTCTGGGCTGCTGCTCCGGAAAACGCCAAGAACATCACCGAACTCAAGGTCGTCAGCACCGGATCTGACGTGGCTGCGCAGATTGCCGCGATCGACAACTTCATTCAGGCTGGCTACGACGCCATCGCTTTCATTGCTGTGAACCCGACCGCCTTTGACGCGGTCATAAAACGGGCAAAACAGGCGGGAACCGTCCTGGTTTCGTTCGACAATCCCGTCGACAACCCGAGCGTGCTGCGCATAACGCCGGAATGGATCGAGTTCGAAGGCATAATCAAAGCCCAGTCCGTCGTGAACCAGATGAAGGAACCGAAGGGCAAGATTCTGGAGATCCGCGGCATTCAGGGCAATTCCACGGATCGTGATCGACATTTGGGCGTGCAGAAGGTCCTCGCGAAATATCCGGACATCGAAGTCGTCGAAGTGGTAGGCAATTGGGATACGGGGACTGTCCAGAAGGTGACCGCCGACGCCATTGCGGTTCACGGTTTCTTTGACGCCATCATTTGCCAGCATGGCTGCCGCGGCGTGACCAACGCGATTAAGGCGACTGGCCATCCGCCGGTGCCAGTTGGCGGTGATGCCGAAAACGGCTTCGTCAAGGCGCTGGCGATGAACGACATTCCTGGCATTTCCGTTTCAACGTCGCCCGGCCAGGGTCCCGTCGCCGTTCGCGCTGCCATTGCCTTGCTGCAGGGCGGAGAGTTTCCGGCCCTGGTCAACGTTCCGACGCCGTATGTCGAAACCAAGGACATGAAACCCAATGTCAACTACTTCCCCGACGAGCCCGACACGTTGGAAACGGTGACCGGCTATGCGGTCTGCGGTGCCGACATGGTGTTCACGCCGGCGCAATTGAACGCCCAGTCCGCCGACAACAACTAGTCACCCCAGCGAAGGGGCCGAACGCACGCAATTGCATATCGGCCGAGAGCAGATTGGATCGGTTCTCGGCCAACCGCGATCGATGGAAGGAGGGAAGATGACCGAAGGTAATTCCTTCTTGGCGTTGACGGACGTTACCAAGACGTATGGCGGCGTCAATGCGCTAAAAAGTGTCTGCTTCGAAGCCAAGCGTGGATCCATTCACGCCATACTGGGCGAGAATGGCGCTGGCAAGAGCACGCTAATGAAAGTCCTTGCCGGTGTCACCCAGCCTGATTCCGGTGCCATTCGCCTGCAGGGCGATAACGTTACATTCACAAATCCCGCCGATGCCGCGGCCAAGGGCATCGTGTGCATCTTCCAGGAGCTTTCCATAATCCCGGATCTGAGCGTCGCCGAGAATATCTGCCTTACCCAGCCGCCGAAGACGGCGTTCGGATTGATCGACCGCAAGGCGCAGGATCGTCTTGCCACCGCGGTGCTGAAACGGATGGGCTGCGGGGAGGATATCGATACGCGGAGCCGCTGCGCCGACCTGCCCTTGTCAAAACGGCAGATCGTCGAAATCGCCAAGGCGATCGTCCGAAAGCCAGACGTCCTCATTCTCGACGAAGCCACCTCCGCGCTGACCGCGTCGGATGTCGGGCCGGTGATGGAGCTTTTGCGCCGCATGCGCGACGGCGGCGCCTGCATCCTGTTCATCTCCCACCGCATGCATGAAATCGAGGCGCTGGCCGACACCTGTTCGGTCTTCCGCAACGGCGAGCACGTCTCGACCTTTGCCAGCGGCGCCAAGACGCATGACGAGATCGTCCAGCTGATGATCGGCAAGCCAATCTCGCAGGTCTATCCCGACAAACCAGCCGAGGTGCCGGTGGCGCCGCCTTACCTCGACATCCACGACCTGCGCTGGGGCGATCAGCTAAAAGGCGTCAGCCTGTCGCTGCGGCCGGGCGAAATCGTCGGGCTTGGCGGCCTCGACGGGCAGGGCCAGCAGGAGGTGCTGCTGGCCATCGCCGGCGTGCTGCGCGGTACCAGCGGCACCATGCGGGTCAACGGCCGTCCGGCCGTCCATCGCGGCCCGAAAGGGGGTAAGGGTTCGGACATGCGGATCGCGCTGATCCCCGAGGACCGGAAGACGCAAGGGCTCTTCCTGAGCCTTTCAGTCCGCGACAACCTCACCGTCTCGATGCTCGACCGCCTGAGCCGCTACGCCGTCGTCGACCGTCTAGGCGAAAAGGCGCTGGTCGACCGCATGATCGATCTGCTCAAGATCAAGGCCGACAACGCCGATGTCGCGGTCGGCACACTGTCCGGTGGCAACCAGCAGAAGGTGGTGCTGGCCAAATGGCTGGCGACGGATCCGAAGCTGCTGCTGCTGATGGACCCGACCCGCGGCATCGATGTCGGCACCAAGCAGGAAATCTATCGGCTGCTGCGCCGGCTGGCTGGCGACGGCCTCGCAATCCTGTTCCACTCAACCGACTATGACGAGCTGATCGGTCTGTGTGACCGGGCCCTCATCATGTACGACGGCCGCGTCGCCTCGACGCTGAGCGGTCCGTCACTGAACGAGCACAACATCCTGTCGAGCGCGCTCAACCTGTCCCATGACAACTCCGGACGAGGAACTGCAGCGCCGAGTGCAGCACTGGCGGAGGGCTTGGCATGACCGCTTTCCTCGACATCCATCTGCGCCGCAACAACCGCGCGCTACTCGCCTGGCTGGTGCTCGGCGGGCTGCTCGTCTATTTCCTGTACATCCATCCGAGGGGTGCAAGCATTGGTGTCCTTTCGGCATGGGCGAACCAGGGTACGGCGCTCGCCTTCCTGGCCGTCGGCCAGACCATCGTCGTGCTGTCGCGCGGCGTCGACCTGTCGATCGGTCCGATCATGGCGTTGACCAATTGTCTGGCTTCGCATCTGGTCAATGGCGGGCCGCTGGAGCTTGCTTTTGGCATCGCCGTCGTAGTCCTCGCCGGCGCCGTCTGCGGTGCGATCAACGGCATCGTCGTCGTCTTCGGCAAGATACAGCCGATCATCGCGACCCTGGCGACAGGAGCCATCTATTCGGGCTTTGCCCTGATTGTCAGGCCGATCCCGGGTGGGTCGATAGACGAGATGCTCAGCGAACTAACGACTGGCGACCTTGCCGGCATCCTGCCCAGTTCGATCGTTATGCTGCTCGTCCTCGTCTGCCTGTTCTGGCTGCCGGTGTCGAAAGCCAGCCTCGGCCGATCGATCGTCGCGGTCGGCTCGTCGGAACAGGCCGCCTATATGTCCGGTCTCAAGGTCGATCGGGCCAAGATCGCCGCCTACACGCTTAGCGGCATCTTCGCCTCATTCAGCGGCCTCTTCATCGGCTTTCAGACACTGAGCGGCGACCCATCGATCGGGCTACCCTACACACTCAATTCGATCGCCGCGGTGGTGATTGGCGGTACCGCGCTGACCGGTGGTGCCGGCAGCATACTGGGCTCGATCGCCGGCGCGCTGATCCTGCGCACCATCGGCAGCCTGATTTTCTTCACCGGCCTGCCGCCGCTGGCACAGCCTCTCTTCGAAGGCACGGTGCTGCTAGTGGCCGTGGCATTCGGCGCTACCCGGCTGCTGCGCATCAACAATCGGCTGGAGGTGTTTCGATGAGAGCCGTGTCGTTCGTCACTTCCTTCGACGGTCCGACCAAAGCGATCGCCTTGGCGATGCTGCTGCTGCTGGCCGTGGGCGGCGCCTACTATCACCAGTTCCTTTCGCCGATGTACCTTGTGCAACAGCTGCAAAACGGGGCGTTTCTCGGCATTGTCGCAGCTGGCGCGATGATGGTGATCCTGCTTGGTCACATAGACCTGTCGGTGCCGTGGACAATTACCGCGTCTGCCACCCTGGCTACCGCGCTGGTCGGCACCAACCCGGAAGCTCTCGTCAGCGAGCGCGGCCTGGTTGCCGGCCTCGGCGCCGGGCTGTTGATCGGTCTGGTCAACGGGCTGGGCGTCGCTTACCTGCGCATCCCGTCGATGATCTGGACGCTGGTCACCAACAACATCATCCTGGGGGTGTGCGTGTTCTACAGCGGCTTCTACGCACTGCGCAGCCAGCCTTCCCCGGTCATGTCGGCATTGGGAGCGGGCCGCCTGTTCGGGATACCGTGCGCCATCCTCGTCTGGTTTGCGGTCTCGGCGGTGATCGTGTTCCTGCTTCGCCGCAGCAGGACGGGCCGCTATATCTACGCGGTCGGCACCCACGAACCAGCCGCCTATCTGTCCGGGATCGATACGCGCAAAGTCATCGTCTTCGCCTTCGTCGTCGCCGGCCTGTGCAGCGCCGTCGCCGGGATGCTCCTCACCGGCTATGCCGGCCAATCCTATCAGCGCATGGGCGATCCTTATCTGCTGCCGGGCATCGCCGCGGTCGTTCTCGGCGGCAGCAGCCTGTTCGGTGGCCGGGGATCCTACTCGGGAACCGTCGCCGGCGTCCTGCTGATCACCCTGATCTCGTCGATGCTGTCGATCATGCAGGCGCCCGAAGCAGCCAAGCAGATCTGCTACGGCGTCGTCATCATTCTCATGGTCGGGCTCTACAGCCGGGCAACGCCGGCCAACTAAATCACACTCAGGCAGACAGGATCGGTCGGCATGCAACGAAGTGACGCACAGCGGCATTTGCAGCCGCCGGCCAAATGGAGCGATGCGTTCAAGCAGGAGTTCGCCGTCAATCAGCTCAATGGCTGCGTCGGCCAGTTGCTGGTATCGGAGACCACCCGGGTTCGCGTCTGGATGATCCGCCTGAAGCCCGGCGAACGGCTGGGCTTCCATCGTCACGTGCTCGACTATTTCTGGACGACGTCGACGGCTGGTAGTTCGCTCTCGTCCTTTCACGACGGCCGGGTTGCCGAGACGATTTACCGTCCTGGCGATACGAAGCATTTTCGCTTCGGACCCGGGCAGTTTGCAGTGCACGACCTGAAAAACACCGGGGATGCGGCGCTGGTCTTCACGACGGTCGAATTCATGGAGAGTGCCAATCCGCCGCTGCCGGTGCCCGATCATGTTCGGGTGCGGCCAGGGCGGGCGACCTGGCCTGCGTTGTCCGAATAGCTCACGAGCCGTTAGGACGGCTGACCGGTGGTTATGTGGCGTGGAATGCGCTCTGCCAGGAAGTTCACGAAGACGCGGATGCGGTTGGACAGATGCTCGTGGTCGACGAAGATCGCGTGGATGGGTTCGAGGTCGCCGGGGTTGAAGTCCTCAAGGACGGTGACCAGCCGGCCCTCCTCGATATCCTTTCCGACATGGAATGACGACAGCCTTGCAATGCCGAGTCCGGCCAGCGCCAGTTGGCGCATGGTCTCGCCATTGTCGGTTCGCATGTTCCCGCTGACCGGCAAGCTGAGCAGGGCTGCGGCAGCATCCTGTCTGTCCTGGAACGGCCAGGTATCGAGGTTGCGGCGGATGTTGAAGTTCAGACAGTTGTGTGACGCCAGTTCCTGCGGATGCGATGGAATTCCGTACTTCGCGAAGTAGATCGGCGAGCCGATGACGTGTCGATCGCTTTCCAGCAGCTTGCGGGCCTTGAGCGACGAGTCATGCAGGACGCCGGTCCGGATGGCGACGTCGGCGCGTTCGTAGATCAGGTCGACCGGAAAATCGGAGAGGGTGAGGTCGAGCGTAATGCCGGGGTTTTGGGCTAGGAATTCGGGAATGATCGGGATCAGGTAGTGCGTCGCGAAAGGAATGTTGGCGTTCACCCGCAGCGGCCCGCGGGGCTCATTGGATCCCGATGCGACGGCGCGCTCGGTCTGTTCGATCTCGCTGACGATGCGCTGAGCCCGGTCGAACAGCATCTCGCCCTCCGGTGTGAGCTGAAGATTGCGCGTCGACCGGATGACCAGAGGAACGCCGAGCCGCTCCTCGATTCTAGTGACCAGCTTGCTGACTGCCGAGGGCGTGATGTACAGCGCGCGCGCCGCAGCCGAGAAACTGCCCATCTCGACAACCCGGACAAACACCTCCATTTCGGCGCCGCGATTGATCACGTGATCTTCCTCCCGCGCTGGACCTGGCGACACCAGGCGCGCCCACTACGCGCTTGATCATAAGGAATCTGCGAGCAATTGTGAAATTGGTTCACAGCTGAAATCTGTTTTTCGCAAATTCTGAAAAACACTCTCTTGCGCTACTGAATGATCAAGCCGGTGCCAACCGGACGACAGCTGAGGAGGGCGGCATGGACAGGATTCAGGATCTTCATCTGTTTCGCACGGTGGTACGCGCCGGCAGTCTCACCTCTGCTGGCAACCATCTGGGTCTTTCACCGGCTGCCATGAGTGGCCGCTTGAAGGCGTTGGAAGCCCACTACGGCGTCTCCCTGCTGAAACGTTCGACCCGTTCGATGAACCTGACCCCGGAAGGGCGGCTCCTGTTCGAGAATTCAGACCGCGTGATCGAGGAATTCGACACGCTGGAGGCGACGTTGCGCCGCGGCGGCAGCGATCTGCGTGGCTCTATCACGCTGACATGTCCAAGCGATCTGGGCCGGCAGCATGTGGCGGGGATGGTGGATGAGTTTCTCGCCGAGAATCCTGAAATCCAGCTGCGCATGTTCCTCACCGACAACCTGCTGGACATCGTCGAGACCGGCTGCGACGTGGCGATCCGCTACGGCAACCTGCCCGACAGCGCTCTGACCACCAGACGGCTCGGACCCAACCGGCGGCTGATCTGCTGCGCGCCTGCTTATGCCGAGCGGCATGGCATGCCGGCCACGCCTCATGATCTTGCGCAGCACAACTGCCTGACGCTGCTCAGGTCGGATCGCATCATGGATGAGTGGGAATTTGTTAGGGATGGCGAGACAACGACCGTCCGCGTCCAGGGCGACCGGATGTCGAGTGATGGCTTCGCCCTTCGGCAGATGGCGATGGACGGTGTTGGCCTGGTGCGCAAATCGCTGTGGGATGTTGCCGATGATCTGAAGAGCGGACGGCTGCTGAGCGTGCTCGACGACTACACGCGCAGCCCCTTCGGTTTTCACCTGCTGACCGACCACCGCACGATGATGCCGCGGCGGATCCGCCTGTTCATCGACTTCGCGGTTCGATATTTCAAGAGGCTGAGCGGCGAGCTGGCGGCCTATGTCTAGGTCGCCGGATGCCAGCATCTGCCTCAAAGCAGTAGCATCTTTCGGAAATGCCGAAATAGGTCTTTCGCCCTTGGCTGTTTTTCCGGCCGGCAAAGACGGGCAACAAGGCGGCGGGCAGAGCGCGTGCAGTCAGCTGCGATCAGCACGAGCGACCGGGCGGACGTTTGCCACAGTCAATTTTCTTCAATCAACAGGATGGAGGCCAAGGTCATGGATCTCGGTATAGCTGGAAAAGTTGCAATCGTGACCGGCGGCAGTTCCGGCATCGGACTGGCAATCGCCCGGTCGTTCCACAATGAAGGGGTAACCGTCGTCATCAACGGCCGTGATGAGGCGAAGCTGGAGGCGGCCGTCACCAAAATCGGACCCAACTGCCGCGGCATCGTCGCCGATCTCACCACGGCGGAAGGCGCGGCCAAGCTCTACGCCTTTGCACGCCAGTCCGGTCCGATTTCGTTCCTGGTCAACAATATCGGCCGCTTCGACGTCGAGGATTTTTTCGACATCTCCGACGAGCGCTGGCACGAATATTTCGAGTTCAACGTCATGACCGGCATCCGCATCACCCGGCCGGTGCTGAAGGAGATGCTCGGAAACGACGACGGCAGTATCGTCTTCATCTCGAGCGAGGCGGCGGTGCGCTCGATACCTTTCATGGTCCATTATTCCCTGACCAAGACCGCCCAGCTCGGCCTGTCGCGGGCGCTTGCCGAGATGACGCGCGGCACCCGCGTCCGCGTCAACGCCTACATGCCGGGACCGACGGCGACGGATTCGGTCAAGGACTACTTCCACGGAATAGCCGCCGAACGGGGGATCTCGTTCGATGACGTGCTGCGGGGATTTTTCAAGGACGACCAGCCCGGATCGCTCATCCAGAAGCTGATCGATCCGGAAATGCACGGACGGGCCGTCGTACAGATGGCGGCCAACTGGGCGATGAACGGCACCACGCAGCGTGCCGACGGCGGCGCTGTCCACTCGATCCTCTGAGCGCCGGGAAAACACGCGCCCGATCCGCAGCGATGATCGGCCGCCGACATCATCCGCATTGACGTGGCGGCACAGCTGTTTGGAAACGCAGCCGGCTGCCGCTGGTCGATGCTCGAGCCTAATATTTCATCGATCGCCATGGGGCGCATCGCGCCGCGTGGACGACAGCATCAGGGAGATCCCATGTACAAGAAACGCGCCTTGATCGTCGGTGTGACCGGCATCGTCGGGCTGAACGTCGCCGAGCATCTTGCCGAGCAGGGGGGCTGGGAGATCAATGGCATCTCCCGGCGGCCGCCGCTCGGCACGAGTTATGTCAACGCGATCACTCTCGATATCCTCGACCGCGAGAAGACACTCCAGAGCCTGGCTCATCTGGAACCGACGCATATCTTCTACTGCACCTGGACCCGGGGCGCCGACGAAGACGAGAACATCCGACTGAACGGCGCCATGCTTGGCAATGTGCTCGAGGCGTTCAGGGGCAAGAGTTGCGTCGAACATGTGGCGGTTGTGACCGGCACCAAGCACTATCTCGGCCCGTTCGAACACTATGCCAAGAGCACGCCGGTGACGCCGTTCCGCGAAGACCAGCCGCGCCTGCCCCACAAGAATTTCTACTATGCGCTGGAGGACATCGTCATGGCGGCGGCGGCAGAGCGCGCCTTCACTTGGAGCGTGCACCGTTCGCATACGATTATCGGCTATGCCCTCGGCAACCTGATGAATATCGGCGCCACGCTGGCGACGCATGCCTCGATCTGCAAGGCAACCGTTCAGCCGTTCTTCTTTCCCGGCCATCCTGCAGCCTATCACGGCCTGAACGACATCACCGATGCGCGCCTGTTGGCCCGGCAGATCGTCTGGGCCTCTACCGAACCGAATGCAGCCAACGAGGCCTACAACGCGGCCAACGGCGATGTCTTCCGCTGGAGCCGGCTGTGGAAGGTCATCGCTGGCTATTTCGGTATCGAGGCCGCGCCTTACCCCGAAAGGCAGGTCAAGCTTGAGGACCAGATGAAGGACTTGGGCCCAGCATGGGACGGGCTGGTCGCCCAACACGGTCTCCAGCCGAACAAGCTTGGCATGCTGGCCTCTCCCTGGCACACCGACCTCGACCTCGGCCGACCGATGGAATGCGTCAACAGCATGGAGAAGAGCCGCCGTTTCGGCTTCCTGGACTATCAGGACACAGACCGTTCGTTCATCGACGTCTTCGATCGCCTGCGGCGCGAACGCGTCATTCCGTGATCTCTTGGATCGGCATCAAGCGGCGCTGGCAGACAGCGCCGCTTTTTTGCGACCGGAGCTGGTGCCAGGGTCTTGTGGGAAGCTTGCCGAGCGGAGTTGTAAGCGGTCGGACCCGCATCAGGTGCGGCGTCGGCCGATGCGGTCGTTACTCGAAGGGGCGGGCGCCCAGCATGTGGGCGATGCGGTCGAGGGTCCGCTCCGATGCATGCATCCGCCGGCACTTTACATCCATGACGCCGGGGACCTCCATCAGGAAGGTGCGGATCGACCCTGCATAGGTCATGGCGATGTTGGGGCATGCCTCGCAGGCACCGGTCAGCTCGACGGTGACGACGCCATTGTCGACATCGACGATTTCGATGTTGCCGCCATGGCCGAGCACCAGCGGGCGGATGCAGGCCAGTGCCCGTTCAAGACCGTCCGCGCTGATCGGTGGGCCACCGGCGGTCATGCGGCGAGCCCGAACTCGGCGCGCTTGCGGTTGAGATCAATACCGAGGCCGTTGGCGAAGTTGATGCCGAAGACCTTTTCCTTGATCGCTCTGGTGAGCTCCGGATAGCCGTATTTGTCCTGCAATTCGTCCGGCATCTCCATCGCCGCCCAGGCATCGATGTAGGGCTGGATGTGGGGCCAGATGAACGCCTCGGAACCGTAGCAGATGCGGTCGCTGCCGACGAAGAGCAGCGCTTCGCCGAGCCTGTGCAGCATCTTGTGGGGCTGCAGGAAGTACTGATTGAACCACAGCGGCAGGATCAGGTAGACGTTTTCGAACCGGCTTGCGATCGAGATGGTTTCGGCGACATAGGGGTCGCCCAGATGGTGAATGCCGAAATTGAGTTCGGGGAAATCGGCCGCCGCATACTGGATGTCGTTTGGCATGAAGGCCTCGACCGGTCCGAGCTCGAGCGGAAAGCCCTTGTGGAACTGAACCATCTTGATGCCGAGCTCGATGGCCTTCTCCCATAGTGGATAGGCGACATCGCGATCGTCGGCGCGCCACTGGCAGCCACGCATCTGGTACTGATAAAACTTCATGCTAACGGCGCCCCATTCCTTTACCTGGCGCTCCATCTCGGCAAGTGCGTAGTCCAGCCCCTGGTAGGCGGGGTCGACGCCTCCCGTCAAAAGGATGCGCGACGGGTTGGATTTGGCCAGTTCGTAGCTCAGTTCGACGGGGCCAAGGCCGGCCTTCCAATGGGCGAAGAGCGGCACCGAACACGCCATGGCTAGATCGGTGTCAGACTTCTCGAAGAGGGCGGCATTCGCCCAGTCGAGGTCCGGTGGTGACTCGAAGCCGGGATTGGCCTCCGGGCCGCGCCGCGCTGTCAGATCGATGAAGCCCTTCAACTGTTCGCGCAGCACGCGCACGCGGCGCCCGTCGCTGCCGGGCTTGATCTGCCTGTCGGTGAAGTCCTGGCAATGGACCGCTGCGTCGAAGACAAACATTCCGTCCTTCATGATTTCCTCCGCTTTGCCGTGGCCGATCGTGCCGCCACAGCAAATTGCAGCGGTAAACGGATCGCCTGATGCTCGTCTCTAGCACGCCAATTGGACTCGGATTTTTCAGCATTTCCGCAGTCAGTTTTCAGAATGAATTGCCAACGGAATGACCGCTGAACGGTTAGAAACCGACAAAAGCCGAAGGTGAGATCGGCGTTCACGTGGAGGACAACAAGCGTGCTCGGGAAGCAGAACAACAGGACAGCAAATAATTCGCCGCTCGCCGGTCGCGCTGAATTCGCGCCCACCGGGGTGGAATTGGCTATGCTGAAGGACAAAGCACTGTTCTCCCGTCTGGAGGCGATCCGGCTGATCGAGATCGCCAAGGTCGGCCATTACACCTCCGCCTTTTCGGCCGCCGAGCTGTTCGCCTCGCTCTACTATGGCGTCATGCGCCTGAAGCCCGGTGAGCCGAACTGGGCCGAGCGCGATCGTTTCATGATGGGCAAGGGCCATGCCGCGGTTGGGCTCTTCCCGATCCTTGCCGATCTTGGCTTCTTTCCGACGGAAGTCCTCGATGGCTACACGCGCCTCGGCAATCCGCTCGGCGACCATCCCGACATGCGCAAGGTGCCCGGCATTGATTTCAGTTCCGGTTCCATCGGCCATGCGCTGTCGGCCGGCTGCGGCATGGCGCTGGCCGGCCGCATCCTCGGCAAGGACTTCCATACTTTCGTGATGATCGGCGACGGCGAGCTGCAGGAAGGCCAGGTCTGGGAAGCGGCGCTGTTCGGAGCCCACAACCGGCTGAACCGCCTGATTGGCATCATCGACCGCAATGGCTACCAGCTCGACGGCGCCGTCGACGATATCATCACCGTCGAGCCGATCGTCGACAAATGGCGGAGCTTCGGCTGGGAAACCCACGTCGTCGACGGCCATGACATCGGAGCGGTAACGACGCTGCTGCGCTCTCTCAAGGCCGACACGGCGCGCGACCGCCCGGTCATGGTCGTGGCCGAGACGGTGAAGGGCAGGGGCGTCTCCTACATGGAGGCCGAACCGGGCTGGCATCTCGGCTATCTCGATCCGGTCGATGCCAAACGGGCGATCGCCGAGATCAAGGCAATGGAGATAAGGGGATGAACCGGCCGCTATCCGAAAAGTCCTGGCAGTATCGCCAGTTGAATGCCCAGACGCCGGGCCTCGACGCCTTATCCGACGCGCTGCTCGAGCTGGTCCAGGCTGGCGAGCCGGTGGTCGCCGGAACCGCCGATCTGCAATATTCGAACGGTCTGGCAAAATTCGCGCGGGAATGCCCGGAGCGCTTCGTCCAGTTTGGAATTTCCGAGCAGAACATGGTGTCGGCGGCGGCCGGAATGGCCGCGGTAGGGCTCAAGCCCTATGTCGCGACATTCGCTTCTTTTCTGGCACTGCTGTGCTGCGAACAGATTCGCATGGACGTTGCCTACTCCGCCCTGCCGGTGCGGCTGATCGGCCACCACGCCGGCATCTCGCTCGGCTTCTACGGCACCTCGCATCATGCCACCGAAGACCTCGCCATCGCCCGCTCTATAGCCGGTCTGACCGTGGTGGCGCCAGCCGATGGCGCCCAGCTTGCCTCGGTGATCGCAGCATCAGCCGACTATGCAGAGCCGATCTATATCCGTACCCAGCGTGGGCGCGACCCGGTGGTCTATCAGGCTGGCAAACCTTTCGTCTTCGGCAAGGCAATCAAGCATCTCGGCGGCAAGGACCTGGTCATAATCGCATGCGGCTCGACGGTGCATCCGGCGCTTCAGGCGGCCAAAGCCCTGAACGCCAAAGGTCACAGCGTCGGCCTGCTCGATATGGCGACGGTCAAGCCGATCGACAGTGACGCCATTCTCGAGGCGGCCACGAACGCCAGGATGGTGCTTACAGTGGAAGAACACAATGTTCTGGGTGGTCTCGGCGGCGCTGTCGCCGAGGTGATCGCCGGCGAAGGATTGCCGGTGAAGCTGCGCCGCCACGGCATCCATGACGAATACAGCCTGATCGCGCCGCCAACCCATCTCTATGCGCATTACAAGCTGGACAGCGCCGGTATCGAAGAGATCGCGGCGGGTTTGCTCGCTTAGGACCAGCGCTGCAACGAATTGAACCTTGGGAGAGCAACGTGGAACGGATCGACCGCATGTGCGAATGCGTCTGCCGTGGCGCCAGGATAGGCGTGGCGCTGACGACAATAATAGGAGCTGGCGTCGCCCTTGCCACACCGTCGCGTGCTGCCGACAGCATGACTTGGATCGGGACTTGGGCCGCCAGCCCTCAGCCGGTCTGGGACGGTGATTTTCCTCTGCCCACTCTGCTGCCGTTCAACCTGTGGAACCAGACGGTGCGCCAGGTCGTGCGTCTCAGCCTGGGGGGCAATCGGCTGCGCATTGTCATCTCCAACGAGTATGGCACGGAACCCCTGATCATCAACGCAGCGCATATCGCGCTGGCCGGTCAAGGCTCTGCAATTCGGGACGGCAGCGATCGCGTATTGACCTTCAGCGGATCGGAAACGGCGGTTGTCCCGCCGGGTGCGCCGATGATCAGCGATCCGGTTGACATTGACGTGCCTGCGCGCGGCGACGTGTCCGTCTCGCTGTTTGTGGCCAGTCCGACGCCGCTGTCGACATTTCATTGGGATGCGGAGCAGGCCGGCTATATCGGCGCGGGAAACCAGGTGGCGGCTGCGGCGATCAAGGACCCCAGCGAGATCACCACACGGATCTTCCTCACTGACGTTCTGGTAGAGGCGCCGCAGGGTGCGCGGACAGTTGTCGCGCTCGGGGATTCCATCACCGATGGCGCCGCTTCGGGTCTCAACCTGAATGTCAGGTGGCCCGACTTTCTGGCCGAACGGCTTGCCGGGGACAACGTCGCCGTGCTCAACGCAGGTATTTCCGGCGCCCGATTGCTGCGGAGCAGGATGGGCGAAAACGCGCTTGCGCGCTTCGGCCGCGACGTCCTCAGCCAGCCCAACATTAGGGCGGTGGTCGTGCTGATCGGCATCAACGATATCGCTTGGCCTGGACAAAGCTTCGCACCAAGGGACCCATTTCCAACCCTTGACGACATTGTCACCGGTTTTCGACAGCTGATCGCCCAGGCCCATACGCGCAATATCCGGATCGTCGTCGGCACATTGACACCGTTCGAGAACGCACTCGCAGGCAGCCCGCTCGAGGGGTACTACAACCGACAGCGCGACGAGCTTCGGCAGAAGGTCAATGCATGGATCCGCACCAGCGGCGAATTCGATGCCGTCGTTGATCTCGATGCGATCATCCGGGATCCTGCAAATCCGCTGCATATGAAAGCTGAATACGATTCCGGCGATCATCTGCATGCCGGTGCCGGCGGCACCAAGGCCATTGCGGATGCGATGACGCTCGACGTGCTGTTCGGCAACCAGTGATCAACGACCATGCGTTCAACCTCACTGCCATGATCTCCCGCGTATGGAATTGGTGCGTCGCGAAACCCGTGGATTTCGAAATGACTTCCAAGACAGGTCCCATTTCATGCGCCAGGCCAATCTCATCAATGGCGAGTGGGTGCAGGCCGACAGCGGCCAGACGGTCGACGTCAACAATCTGGCCACCGGCCTCAAGATCGGCACCGTCTCGAAGTCGGGCAAGGTCGAAGCGCGACGCGCCATCGAAGCCGCCGACGCCGCTTTCCAGGCCGCGCCTTCCGGGTCATGGAGGGGCTGAAATCCGGCATGGTCGGGCGTCAATGAAGGCCTCATCGCTACGCCTGAGGCACCGTTCGGCGGCGTCAAGGAATCGGGCCACGACAAGAGAGACATCAGGGTATCGAGGATTATCTCGATACCAGATATGTCTGCATCGGCGGCCTCGCCCTCTAGAGGAAATGTAGGATGCCAAGACCGGAGGTCAACCGATCGGGTGAAATGGAAGTCTTTGTAAGCGTCGTTGACCTGGGGGGCCTTTCGCCAGCCGCGCGTGCCCACCGAGTGACCCCCTCGGGTGTCAGTAAATTGATCTCGCGGCTGGAAGCACGTATAGGCGCTCGGCTACTCAATCGCTCCACCCGAACGCTCCATCTTACGCCGGAAGGACGCATTTTTTACGAACGCTGTGTCGGGATCTTGTCCGATATCGGCGAGGCCGAAAGCTGCGCCACGGCCAGCGAAGCACCGTCGGGCCGCTTGTCTGTTAGTGCCACCAGACCAATAGGCACGCATATTCTTCTGCCACTCGTTTCCGAATTCCTTTCCCGGAATCCGAAGGTCACGCTCGACATTTATCTCGTCGACGCTATTGGCGACATCCGGAGAGAACGAACAGACGTGATCGTGACGAGCGGTCCGCTGAGAAACTCTCACACTGTTGCTCGCAAGCTTGGTGAGACTGGCATGATTATCGTTGGTTCTCCTTCATATCTTGAAACCTTCGGCACGCCGAAAACGCCCGAAGATCTGGAACGTCACAATCGCCTCGGCCTTGCCCATATTCGGCCGATCGAGGGGTGGCCTCTCATGAAAGGCACCGAGCAAATGTGCGTTCCGCTGGTTGGAAATACTCGTATTGGCGACGGGGAATCCCTGCGAGAACTCGTCATAAGTGGCCTAGGCCTCGCCCGACTGGCTCGCTTTCAAGTGAAGAAGGATATTGAGGCTGGTCGGCTGGTGCCAGTCCTCGAGGAAATTAATGCTGGAGATCGCGAAGAGATCCACGCCGTTTACGCAGGTGAAGGTGGACATCTCCCCGTGCGTGTACGTGCATTTCTGGACTTTCTGAGTAAGAAAGTCTCGATTTCTTGATCGCTGCTTTCGCCCTTTCGTCTCCTGGAGCGTTGGTAAGCGACGAACGAAGTGCAGTAGACCAGCTCAGCGCCGCCGCAACTTACCATCGGGCGGGATGGTGCCGCACAAGCCGGAATGGTTTCTCAACCGCTGGGTCAGCAGGCGATTCAAAAAAGGACGAGTGCTCCAGCATGATCAGAGTTGCCTGTCGGGTATCGAAGGGGCTCATTGTGCGTCCGAACGAGACCAGCCTCCCGTAAAATGCCGTCTTCCTACAAGACCCCGACGGAGGGCTGGTCCAAGAAGGCATTCTCCAACCTCATCTACTATCACAAGGGGGAGGCGGGCGGTCACTTCGCGGCCTGGGAGTATCCGGAAACCTTCGCGGAGGAACTGCGCGCGGCGTTTGCTTCGCTCCGCGATCTCTAATTTTAGGCGTTGGCCACTTACGTTGCTGGTCGCGGCGTTTGCGTCGCGACCGGCCGCGGCCCGCCAGTTCGTGCCAGTTCAGGCGTTTCCAATCTGGCGACCCCTCGCGCATATCCGCGCAAAATTGACCAAGGGCCATGTCATGTAACTGTTCGCCCGCCATTGACCGCGAATTTCTGTCCTGTGATGAAATCGGCCTTGGGCGAAGCAAGGAATACAACCATATCGGCAATGTCGCGCGGCTTGCCGAAGTATCCAAGTGGAGTCCTTGCCAGGTACCAGTCGCGCTTGTCCTGAGGCACATCGGCGTGGCGTTCGACCGGAATCCAGCCCGGTGCCACCAGATTGACCGTGATGCCCTCCGGCGCCAACTCCTTGGCCCAGGATCGTGTCATCGACAGCATGGCGCCCTTTGCCGAGGCGTAGTTGCCGAAATACGGATTGCCGAGTTCCGCGATCTCGGAGCCGATATTGATGACCCTGCCGGACTTGCGGGCACGCCAATCAGGAAGCAGCGCCTGCAGGAGTTCCAGCGGCGCTTTGACGAAGAATTCGAGTTGATCGAGATAGCTTCGCCAGGATTGTACCATTAATGGCATTTCGGGCTGCGGACCGGTGGCGTTGTTGACGATCAGATCGACGGGGCCAAGGTTTCGCGCGATCGCCTCGACACCTGCGGCAAGCTGATCCTGTTCGACAACGCTGAACCTGGCGGCGAAAGCGCGTCCACCCGCCTTGGTGATCTCACCGACCACGCGGTCGGCGCCGTCGCTGTCATGGGCGTAGTTCACCGCGACCCTCCAGCCATCCTCCGCGAGCCGCCTGGCGATCTCGGCGCCAAGGCCGCGCGAAGCTCCGGTTACCAACGCTGTTTTCATGATGCTGCCCTGCCTGCTGTTTCCCGCCCATGCGAGGCGGCGTCAAAAGATGTGCGCAGGGCCTGGGCGCCCTGCATGAGAAATGTCTGATCGCTCGACAGCAGGAAGAAGCTGGCGCCCCGCTCAATCCAGACTGAGACGTCGGCGAGGTTGGAGACGAACATGCCGACCCGCCGGCCTGCTTCGCTCGCGCGCCGGCAGATCTCGGTGACGGCCTCGATAACTGCGAGGTCGTCCGGCGTTTGGCCGCCCATCGAGATGGTAAGGTCGATGCGGCCGACAAACACGCAGTCGAGGCGATCGACGCGGACGATATCGGCCAGATCGTTCAGCGCTTCCCGATCCTCGATCTGCGCGATAATCGCTGTGTCGTCGATGGCTCGCCGCCGATATGCCGCCATCGGGCTGCGCGTGAAGCCAGCAGCGCGGGTCGAGCCGGCATAGCCGCGTCCGCCTGGTCCGAACAGGCAGTGGCGAACCAGCGCTTCGGCCTCGGTGCCGGAACGGATGTGGGGAGCGACCACGCCGCTCGCGCCGAGATCCAGCGCGTTGAGAATGTGTTCGGCCGAGGACGAAGCCGGACGAACCAGAACCGGCATGTCCTGGACTCTCGACGCGAAGATGGCACCATCGAGGTCCTCGCGGTCAAAGGGAGCGTGCTCGGCGTCGAGGCACAGCACATCGAGCGCTGCGCCGGCCAGAACCTCGGCTACGATACGGCTCGGCGTCTTGATCCAGGTGCCGACGAGCGGCTGGCCCGACAGCAATCTGCCACGGAATCCGAGTGCCGTGCTCATACCGGAATCCGCAACGTCTGCCGGTTGACTACCGTTTCCGGCATGCTCCCGGCCAGAACATCAAGGATGGATTGTGTCGCCGAGGCTGTCATCCTGGCGACGGATTCGCGGCTGATGCCACCCATGTGGGCTGCGCAGACGAGATTTGGTACACCGTCGAACGCTTGGGGATCGGGAGGCTCTGCCTCAAACACGTCCAACGCAGCACCGGCGATCTGGCCGGACTTCAACGCCACAAACAATGCCTCTTGGTCGACCACCGGTCCGCGCGCCGTGTTGATGATGAGGGCCGATGGTTTCATCGTGGCGATCGCAGCGGCGTCGATGAGGTGGCGGGTCTCGTCGAGCAAGGGAACGTGCAGGCTGATGATGTCACAACGGGCATAGAGATCGGTCAGGCTCGCAAGTTTCGTCGCGCCCGGAAAATCATCGACCAACTGGTCGAAGTAGCAGATCGAGACGCCGAACCCGGCAAGCCTGCGCGCGACAGCGCGTCCGATCGTGCCGGCGCCGATGAGGCCGACGGTCTTGCCGGGCAGTTCGGAGGGCGTAAACGGGCCGACCCGTTCCCATCTGCCGGCCTTTACCGAGGCATCCTGCTGCGGAACCTTGCGGACCAAGGCAAGGATCAGAGCTAGCGTATGGTCGGCCACCGTTTCGGCATTCATGCCGGGGGTGATCGAAATGGCGACGCCATGTGCGTCGGCTGCCGCGCGATCGATGGAATCGAAGCCGACGCCGACGCGCGCGATGATCCTGAGCGAGGGCAGGGCGCCTAGAACCTCGGCGGTGAACGGATCGGTGCTGACAATTGCTCCTGTGCAGCCATCGGCGAGGCGAACCACGTCCTCTTCCGTGCGCGCACGGAGTTTTGGGGCGAGCACCAGTTCGTGACCTGCCTCGACCAGGCGACGCCCGGTCTGTTCATCTTCCGGATCATAGCCCGGCCAGCTGACGAATATTTTCATGACGCGCTCCCAAAGGTCAGAGCGACCTGTAACTGATGTCGATTTTCTGCCCGGTCTGTGCCGCCCGGACAGCGGCGTCGATGATTTCCGAGCAATAGTAACCGTCCCTGAAGCTGGCCCCGATCGGTTCCACATCGTGGAGACCGGCGATCGCGCCGAGAATATGGACCGCCTCGTGGCTGAACGTGTCGACCCAGCCCAGGGGATGGCCAGGCGGGAACCAGTTCGCACGGAATGGATCATCCTCGCGCAAAACAGGGATGGTGCGGAAGGCGTGATTGCGCCCGGCAACCTTGAGTTCGTTCAGAGTCCGCAGGGAGAACGCGATGGAACCCTTCGACCCGTCGACCTCGATGCGGCTGGTCACCAGGTGGCCGCCGGCGACACGTGAAGCCTCGACAACGCCAAGAGCGCCGTTGTCGAAGTCGAGAAGTGCGGCGAACTGGTCGTCAGTCTCGATTGCGGCGCCATCGGCGGCGGTCGGGACTTTGACCCGGGTCATCGCCTGGACGGTGCGTGGATCGCTGGCAAGCAGAAAGCGCGACAGATCGAGGTGGTGGGCCGCAAGGTCGCCGAGCGCACCTGCGCCGGCGGCGTCCTTGTCGTCGCGCCAGCTTTTGCGCCGGCCGTCCCCCAGCGAAGAGGAAACGAGGAACTGCGAGCGATAGTGGTAGACGTCGCCGATCTCGCCCGACTGGATGATCTGCCGTGCCAGTTGCAGGGCCGGAAAGAACCGGTAGTTGAAGGCACACATGTGCCTGACGCCGGCTTGTGCCGCTGCTTGCCACATGTCGAAAGCGGTGGCGGCCGTCGGGCCAAGGGGCTTTTCGCAGAAGACGTGCTTGCCGGCTTTGACCGCGGCGATCGTCGGCTCCACATGCAGCGCGTTAGGCCCTGAATTATCAATAAGCTGGACGGCCGGATCGGCGATCAGCTGCTTCCAGTCGGTTACGCCGCGTTCCCAGCCGAGCCGGCGGCGAGCTTCCTCGAGCCTGTCGCCGTTCCTGCCGTAAAGCGCCACGAGGCGTGGGCGGGGAACGCCATTGGCGGCAATTGCTGTGACATCGCGGTAGCCAAGCGAGTGAGCCTTGCCCATGAAGGCATAGCCGATCATCCCGACGCCAATCTCGTTCGATCCAGGCATTTCCGCACCCATGAAGCTTCGTTGTGGTGACCGCGCCAGGCGTCGATCATCTGGCATATCTACAATATGAATAGCTATGCAATGTCAATCCAGAAATCGGCTTCTGGCAAGGAAGCTTCGGCTAGCGGAGCGTGGATTTCCGATCTTTGAGGATGCCCGGCACAAGCTTCAGCCTGCCGGCGCTGGTCGCGCCTTCCTGCCAGCGCTGCTTGAGCAGTCCGATTGCGGCGTCGACCATTTCTCCGGCGTTTTGCTGGATGGTGGTCAATCCGTAGGATGGCCAGGCCGAGAAGGAGGCGTCGTCGAAACCAGCGATCATGATGTCTTCCGGAATGCGCAATCCAAATTCGAATCGGGCACATTCCATGACGCCGATTGCGGTGAGGTCGTTGGCGCAAAACACGGCGTCTGGCCGGTTGGCACCTGCAAACATTTCCTTGGCCGCGGCGTAACCGCCCTCATAGTGGAAGTCTCCCTGGATGATTTCCACCTCGTCGATGCCCAGTTCGCGCAGGCGTCCGACAAAGCCGGCCTGACGATCGGTATTGGCGAGCGTTTCCTTGCCTGCGATGTAGGCGAAACGGCTGCCGCCTTTCTGGAAGAGCAGATTGGCAATCTGGCGGCCACCCTCGACATTGTCGCAGCAGACGGCCGAAACCCATTTGTTCTGCTGTCGACCGTTGAACAGAACGACGGGAATGCGCATGTGCGCGCATTCGTCGGCGGCCTCTTTGGACAGGATGGACAGCGCCGAAATGATGCCGTCCACGCGGTAGCGCATGATGAGCGGAATGGCATCGTCGAAATACTCGTTGTGGTCGACGAAGAAAACCAGAACCTGGTAGCCCTGAGACTGGAACTGCCGGGTGAACAGTTCAAAAATCTGGGCATAGTAGGGATTGTACATGCCGCCGATGACGATGGCGATCAGTTGTGATCGATGGGTGACGAGAATGCGCGGCAGGATGCTCGGCTGATAACCAAGTTCGCGGGCTGCAGCTATCACCTTTTCCCGCGTCTTCTTGCTTACGCTGGCGCCCGTCGTAAAGGCGCGTGAGACCGCTGACTGGGATACGCCGGCAAGGCGTGCGACATCGATCGAGGACGGCTGCAATTTCGCGCGTCCCTCGCTTTCGAGCAGGGGCTCGCCCCCAGCTCGCTTTTTGTTCTCGTCGACGCCGTCTCCGCGCACCGTTGCCTCCGGGAATCGCGCTGCGTTGCAATGCATGGCGACGTTAGCCGCATCGGGGATCGGGGACAATGATCCCGGCGCCGATTGCACCGCAAGGTCGCCGGCCCTCGGCAACTGGCGAATTCAGGAGCTGCCGGCCGCCGACAGACCTTCCGAAACGGGCAGTCGGCCGGCCGCCGCGTTGACGCGCTCGACGAGATCGAATGCATTCAGTCCATCGAGGATCGTCGAGATCGGCGCCGCGCGACCAGCAAGAAGGCTGGCGAGATGATCTATTTCAGCCTGATAGGCGGCTTGGTATCGGTCGGGAAAGTGCTCATGGCGACGCGGCAGGCGAGTGGCTTCGGCGCCATCGAAGACCACGGGGCTTATCATGGGGTCGCCGCAGATCAGCCGGCCTTCGGAGCCGAACACTTCAAGCCGCTGCTCGAAGCCATGGGCGGCACGGCGTGTAGCGGTGATCTGGGCAACAGGGCCGTCTTCCCACTCAAGCTGGGCGGCAACGCTGTCATGGTCGTCCACCTCATCCGGGCTTTTGTCGGCGTTGCGGGCGAGGGCTGCATGCACGCGCTCCGGCGGTCGTCCCACCAGCCATAGCAACTCGTCAAGGTCGTGTATGATCATGTCCGCCACAATGCCACCCTGATGGGCGATCACGTCACGATCGGGCAAGCGGGGATCGCGGCTGATTTGCAGCAGGTGTTCGATGCTGCCGACCAAGCCCTTGACGATCTTGTCTTTGACCTCTCGACGGTAGGGATCGAATCTGCGGTGAAAGCCGAGAATGACCGGAATGTCAGCGGCCTTGACCGCCTCCACCGCCTCGACGATCGGTTGTCTGGTCAGCGCAACCGGCTTCTCGCACAACGAAGGCAGGCCAAAGCGCAGCGCTTGCATCAGATATTCGACATGGGTCGCCGTCGGCGACGCGATGACCAAGCCCTCAGGCCGAACCCGTTCGACTGCCGTCGCCAGCGAGGGAAAGCAGGGCACCCCGATGGATTGCGGCAGATCGCCCGCTTCGAACCCGTTGACGAAGCCGGTGAGCTCGAGCGCCGGATTGCGGCGAACCGAGAGCGCGTGGACCGCCGCTATTCTGCCCGTGCCGATGATGACGATACCGCGCCTGCGCATATATACACTTTTTGTTTGAAATGGCTTCCACGACGATATAGCACTAGCAGGCGTGAATAGCTATGCAAGGATGAGCATGCGACCGAAGCGCCTGAAATTTTACGCTGTCACCCATGACATTTTGGGCGATGTTTTCTGGGAGGTGTTCCGCAACGGCCTGATGGATGCGGCGCAACGCTACGACGTCGACGTCGAGCATCTGCGGCCGGGCAAGTTCTCGCCGGAGGTCCAGGCAGGGCTGATCGAAGGGGCGACTTTTGCGCTGCCGGACGGCATCATTTCGACGATCCCCGAGATCGCCGCCGTCGATGCACCGCTGCGCAATGCGATCGCCCGCGGGATCCCGGTCATCGCCATCAACGCCAAGGATCCCAGGCCGAAAGGTGAGCGTATTCCCTATCTGTTCTACATCGGTGGTGACGACACCAATGCCGGGCGGATCGCCGGCGACTACCTGATCAATGAGACGTCGCCGCGGGCCGGCATGTGCGTCGATCACTATCTCTACGAACATATCTGCCATTCCGATCGCTATCGCGGCTTCGACCAGGCTTTCTTTGCGAAAGGATTGCCGGTGGACCGCCTTCGCGTGCCGGGGGGCGACGCCGAGGCCTGTGCGCAGGCAGTCGCCACCTATCTCATGGAAAACGAAAGCGTTAACGCGGTGGTGACGCTTGGCCCTCCGGGCGCCCAGGCGGTTCTCGACGCGCGCAAGCTTTTGCCGCCGCAGCGGAAATGGTCGCACATTACGTTCGACGTTGCCCAACTCCAGATCGATGGCATCAGGTCCGGTGAGATCGTGGCGACGATCGACAGCCAACAATATCTGCAAGGCTATCTGTCGGTCCAGCAAATGTGGATGCATGTGGCGCAAGGGTTTACCATGGCCGATGACATTTACACGGGTCCGGCTGTCGTCGATGCCCGCAACATCGATGCTGCCGAAGCAGGGGTCAGACGCGGGATCCGCTGAAGCGCCGCGCTGTCATTCGAGCGCACTCGGCGCACGATGCTTCGCTCCGGCGAGTCCACTGACCGACAAAAGTGGTCTGCGCCTTTCAGAGCCTGCAGACAGGCTCCCGCCGACCGCTGACATCCGTCTTGAAGATGAACAGGTTGCCAGCTTCGGTTTGGATTCGTCGTTGGTCATCGTCCAGCAGCCGCTTGGCGGTAGTCACGACAAGATAGTCCAACTCTGGGCCGGCAAAGGCGCAGGACGTCACCTGGCTGACTGGCAGGGGAACTTCGCCGACGATCTTGGCGAACTGGTCGTAGACCACCACCCGGCCCCCGCCGAACTTGGCATTCCATATCGTCCCGTCCTGGGCGAGGGCCGCTCCGTCGGGAATGGATGGCAGCGCATGATCGTCGACAAAAATCTGACGGTCTGACAGCGTGCCCTCATCCAGTTTGACCTGAAAGCGCCAGATCGTCTTCAGATGGCTGTCGGAAAACAACAGTTGTTTGTCGGGAAGGAAGACCAGCGCATTGGGGACATGGATCCCCGACAGCACCTGGCGGACAAGGCCGCCGGCAGAGATTCGATACAGCGCGCCTTCCGGCTGGCGCCCCAGCGTCGAGATCGAGCCGATCCAGAAATTGCCGGCATCATCGGTCTTGCCTTCGTTCAGGCGGTTCGATGGGATGCCGGGCTCGGGGTGGAGCAAAAAGCGGTACTGCCCCGTTTGAGGGCTAAACCGGAACAGACCGGTCTGGGCGGCGACGATCAGGTCATCGTCTCCCAAAAGTCCGAGTCCGCCACCAAGCGCGGGCAGGGGCCATGTCCTCATCACGCCGCTGGCCCAGTCGCGTTCGAACAAGGTGCAGCGGATGATGTCCACCCAGTAAAGACGACTGTGGCGATGGTCCCACAATGGACACTCGCCAAGCTCCATCTGCACCGCTGGCATGTCGACGAGCGCCGTCATGCCCACACGCCTTCTGTGTTCTGTTAACACGATCACACCATTGCTTTTTGCCTTGCCCGGCCGGTTTCGTATCGGCGTCGCGCCGCTCTGACCCGTTCGAGCTCGGAGACTTCGGCCACACCGACTTCCCACCAGAGGTCCGCGCCCGGTGAGCCGCCGCGCTTTTCGGCCTGGGCGATGATGACGCTCGGTCCGTCGAGTGTCTTTGCCTTGTCGAGCGCCTCGGCCAGTTCCTGGGGGTTCGAAGCCGCGAAGGTCACGCAGCCCATCGAGCGGGCATTGGCCTCATAGTCGACATCGACATAGTCGCCATCCGGCTGCCTGCTGGCAGCGGTGCGGCGGCGGAACTCGTTGCCAAAATTGTCGGTACCCGTCGAATGCGCTTGCAAGGCGCGAATGCACTGGAAGCCGCCATTCTCGATGACGATCGTTATCATCCTGGCTCCCTCCTGTGCCGCCGTGACCAGTTCAGTCGGCGCCATCAGGTAGGTGCCGTCGCCGATGACAACAAAGACATTGCCCTGGTTGTATCGGGCAATTGCCACGCCCAGGCCGGCTGGTATTTCGTGCCCCATGCAGGAAAAGCCGAACTCAATGAAGCACTCGCTTCCAGCTGAATTGTCCCAGGCTTTCATGATTTCCCCCGGCGATGTACCGGCAGCGGCAATGACGACGTCACCCTTGGCCGCCGCCGCATTCACCGATGCGATGATGGTGCCCTGTTTCATCGGCGCACCTTGCTCGTGGGTGATGGAGCCGTGATAGGTCGCCCACCAGCCTGAGATCGCGTCAGCCACTTCGGCGCGATAGGCGTCGGCAGTGGCGTAGTTGCCGAGCGCATCGCTAAGCGCCAGCAGGGCGAGCTTGGCGTCGGCAACCACCGGAGCAGCACCGAGCTTATGTGCGTCTTGCGCATTGACATTGATCGCCACGAACCGCGTGTCATCGTTGAAATGAGAGCGCGAAGCCGTGGCAAAGTCGGTGAGCCTCGTGCCGATGGCGATGACCACGTCAGCCTTCTCGCCGATCCGGGCAGCAGCAGCGGTGCCGGTCGTGCCGCCGCCGCCGAGCAGCAGGCTGGCATTCTGCGACACGCCCTTGCCGGCAAAGGTTTCCATCACAGGGATGCCGAAGCGGTTGCAAAAAGCGACAAGTTCGGACTGCGCCGCGGCATAGCGGACACCCCCACCGGCAATGATCAGTGGACGCCTTGCTGTGGCGATCAATTCAGCAGCGCTTGCAATCTCGTCGTCGTTCGGACGCATGCGACGGATCTGCCAGCGACGCTTTTCGAAGAAACGGGCCGGAAAGGGGAAGGCCTCGCCCTGCACGTCCTGCGGCAACGAAATGGTCACTGCGCCGGTTTCTGCGGGATCGACCAGCACGCGCATCGCTTCGGGCAATGCGGTCAGGAGCTGCTCCGGCCGCGAGATGCGGTCAAAGAAGCGAGATAGCGGCCGGAACGAATCGTTCACCGACAGGTCGGCCTCGATCGGATGTTCAAGCTGCTGCAGCACATTGCCTGGCCGCCGATGGGCAAAGATATCGGAGGGCAGCAACAGCACTGGAACGCGATTGATCGTCGCCGTCGCTGCACCGGTCAGCATGTTGGTCGAGCCGGGTCCGATGGAGGCCGTGCAGGCCAGGGTGGCGCGCCTGTTCATGGCCTTGGCGAAACCCATGGCGGCATGCACCATCGATTGCTCGTTCTTGGCCTGGTAGAAGGGTAGACCTTCGCCATATTCGTCGAGCGCCTCACCCATGCCGGCGACATTGCCGTGGCCGAAGATGCCGAACATGCCGCCAATCAAGCGTTCCTCCACATCGTCGTAAACGGAGAACTGCGATTTCAGGTAGAGCACCACCGCCTGTGCTGCGGTGAGCGATCTGGCGTTCGTCATGTTCCTATTCCTCATATTGACTAGCTATGCAATTTAGGCTTCATACTCCACCCAAGCGTCGAGTTCAACTAGGGCAGGGAAGCCTTCCGGACGAAATCGAACCGATGACCAAATGGGCAAAACGGGGAATTGAAAACCTATGCAAGGCGACGGGCTGAAGCGATTCGAAGGCAAGATTGTCCTGGTAACCGGTGCCTCTACCGGCATTGGTCTCGCCACCATGAGGCGCATCCGCGACGAGGGGGGGAAAGTTGCGGCAGCTCATCGGCGAAGCAACAAGGACATCGACCTCGATGGGGCATACTCGGTACGGCTGGACGTCACATCCGCCGACGAGTGGGAGCAGGCAGTGCGTTCCGTCGTCGACCAGTTCGGAAGGCTCGACGTGCTGATAAACAATGCCGGCGTGCGGGCGAGTGGCGGGGTCGAAGAAACCAGTCTTGATCTCTGGAACGGGATGTTGCGTACCAACCTGACAAGTGTCTTCCTTGGCTGTCGCGCGGCGGTGCCGCATCTTCGTGCCGCCGGCGGTGGAGCGATCGTCAACGTCGGCTCGATCACCGGCATCCGCGGCACCGAGAATATGGTGGCCTACAGTGCCTCCAAGAGCGGCATCACCACGCTTACCGCGTCGCTCGCGCTCGATCTCGCCAAAGACAGGATTCGCGTCAATGCCTGCTGCCCGGCGGCAATCAGCACGCGCATGGTGTCGAACTGGCTCGAGGCAGCGCCAGATCCGGAAGCGGCGACCGAGGTGGTCGTTGCCAAGCATCCCATCGGGCGCATCGGGCGCCCGCAAGAGGTTGCAAGCGTCATCGCCTTTCTGGCCAGCGATGACGCCAGTTTCATGACCGGCCTGTCCATACCGGTCGATGGCGGCCGGTCGATCAGATAGCAGCATACGGTTTGGGAGAGCATCACGTGCAACGTTTGAGGTTCGGTATCGTCGGTTCGGGCTATATGGCCAAGACCCACAGCCTGGCACTGCGCAATATCGAAGGATTCCTGTGGCCGAAGATGCCGCGCATCGAGATGGTTCGGCTTGCCGACATCGATCTGGACCTGGCCGAAGACAGCGCCCGGCGTTGGGGATGGCGCGAGGCGACCACCGACTGGAAGGCTGTGACACGCGGCGACGACATCGATGTCGTAGTCATTATCACGCCCAATGACAGCCACGAGGAGATTGCGCTCGACGCCTTTGCCAATGGCAAGCACGTCTTCTGCGAAAAGCCGTTGGCCAACACTGCGGCTGCCGCCCACCGCATGGCCGAGGCTGCCGGACGCTCCGGAAAGGTCAACATCGTCAACTTCGTCTACCGCTGCTGGCCGGCTGTGCAGTTCGCTCGCAAGCTGATCGAAGACGGCGAACTGGGTGAATTGCGTCACTTCGAAGGACATTTCTTCCAGGACTACGCCAATGACGCCGGCCTGCCTCATGCCTGGCGCTTCGACAAGGAAAGGGCCGGCGCTGGCGCCGGCGGCGATCTTGGATCGCATATCAGCGACATCGCAGTTTTCCTGCTCGGGCCGATCGGTCGCGTCGCAGCCAACACCCGCACTTATTTTTCCGAACGCGCGACGGCCACCGGTGCGGCAAACGTCACCGTCGACGACATGACGACGACGCTGGTGGAGTTCCGCTCCGGAGCGACCGGCTCGGTCCATTCCTCATGGGCGGCCACCGGACACAAGAGCGATCTCGCCTTCACGATCATCGGCTCGAAGGGATCGCTTTCGTTCAGCTGGGAGCGCAACAACGAGATCCATCTCTACACAGAAGCGCAACGCAAAGATCGCAGCGGTTTCCGCCGTATCATGATCGGAGGCATCCATCCAGAAGCGGAGCCGTTCTGGTATGCGCAAGGGCAAGGTCTGGGTTATGGCGAAGCATTCGTGATCACGGCCCGGCGCCTCATTGAGGCGATCCAGAAGAACGACACTACAGCTTCGCCCAACTTTGCTGAAGCAGCTCATATAAACGCGGTTATAGAAGCGACTGTCAAAGCCGCTGCAACGCGCAATTGGCAGGAGGTCGAAGGCTGATCGCCATTGTCTCCGGTGGCGTGTTTGCGCGTCGATCTCCAGGCGAGTGGATGGAGTTCAAGAGAGCCGTACAGAAAGACCCGACCTCATCGATACTTCTGCAGCTTCGGCGATCTGGAGCGCATTCAGACCGTCGCCAGCACCAGGCGACAGGCTGCCTCCCTCTTCGAGGCGGCTGACAAAGTAGTCGAGCTCTCGCCGATAGGCTTCGGCGTAGCGCTCGAGAAAGAAGGGCTGCGGCCTGTCGGATGAGCCGCCGCCGGCATTCCAGGCAATGACGGGAGTCGGCAGCACATTGCCAAGTTGGAGCATACCGCTCGCGCCATGAACTTCCGCGCGCTGATCGTAGCCATAGGCAGACCGCCAGGAATTGTTGATCGAAACGAGCGTTCCCGAAGGCATGGTCAGGGTCACCATGACGGTGTCGACATGTCCGGCGGCGGCGATCCGCGGGTCTGTGCGCGCTGCACCAACGGCATAGACACTATTCGGCTCCTCACCGGTCAGCCAACGCGCCATATCAATGTCGTGGATAGTGGTTTCGCGAAGAATGCCGCCTGAAGCTAGGATATAGTCGAGCGGCGGCGGGCCGGGATCGCGGCTGGTGAGCAACACCAATTCCGGTGCACCTGCCTCGCCTTTTCGCAGCCGCGAGGCCAGCGACGCAAAGCCCGGGTCGAAGCGACGGTTGAATGCCAGCAGGAATGGGATGCCTGAAGCCTCAACTGCAGCGGCAAGGGATCGAACCGTGCCGAGGTCACGTGCCAGCGGCTTCTCGCAGAAGACGGCCTTGCCGCACGCAAGTGCCCGGTCGATCAGTTCAGGGTGCGTGGAAGCTGCGCTGGCGATGACGACGGCGTCGATGGCCGGATCGTCGAACACATCGGCGGTCGTCCGCACGCGAGACCGGAAGGCGCGCGCCAGAGCTAGCGCGGCCCCGTCATCCGGATCGCAGATCCCGGCAAGCGCGGCACGGGGGTGCGCAACAATGTTTGCGGCGTGGATGGTGCCCATGCGCCCGGCGCCGAACAGCGCCAGCTGCAACCCCTGTCCTGACATGCGTCCTCCTTCCCGACCGCGTCCTACTTGATGATGCCAATTTTCTCGCGATCGATCGTTATGGCGACGGCAATCACTATGACCACGCCGAAGACGATGTTCTGGTAGGCGGGATTGAGCCCGACGATGACAGTTCCGATGCGCACCAGTCCGGCTATAAGTCCACCGACCAGGGCGCAGGCAACGCCCCCTATGCCTCCCGAAATGGCAGTGCCGCCAACCACCACTCCGACGATCGCCGGAAGCAGGTAGTTGTTCGCCATTGCAGGTGAACTGTACCCGGTCTGCCCAAGCAGAAGCAGGCCGGCGACAGACGCGCAGATCGCTGAAATGGCGAAGGCCAGCACCTTTACGCGCAGGGTCCTGACGCCCGACAGGAAGGCCGCCCTTTCTGAAGCGCCGACTGCAAAGATATCGCGACCAAGGCGGGTAAACCGGAACAGGGCGCCGAGGATGGCGGCCGAGACGAGAACAACAATCACCCCGTTCGGCAGTCCGGCGGTGCGGCTGCCGAAGAAGGAGATGATCGCCGATGGTTGCGACAGCGGGGCCGCGGTAGCATTCGAAATGAAATGGGTCACTCCGTAGAGCATTCCCAGAGAGCCGAAGCTTACGACAAACGACGGAATCTGGGCCCGGTGGTGAACAAAACCCTGCAACGCGCCAATGAGACCGGCAAGAACGATCACGGCGACAAACGCCAGTTCCCCCAGGGTCGGATTGAGGATGACGAAGGCAACCGCCGCAAACGAGGCCATGGTCGCGACAGACAGGTCGATGCCGCCGAGCAGGATTACGACCGCGCTGCCCATCACCAGCATAAGCAGCGGCGCAGCGTCTGTTGTCAGTCCGGCAAGTGCGCGCAGCGACAGAAGTTTGGGCTGGACCCATGCGATGGCCGAGAACAGTGCGACAAGCGCGATCGCGGGAACAGCGATTGATCTGAGCTTGCGGGCAATTTCAATCCGCCTGATCGATGCCGACTGTTCGCCGGCCCGGCCAGCGCGTGTTTCTGGAATGTCGCCACTCATACCATTGCCTCGACAATTTCTTCGGCTCTCGGCTTGCGCAGGCAAAGGTCCTCAAATCTGGCCGACACTTCGCCATCACGCATGACTATCACTGTGTCTGCCATGCCCAGCGTCTCCTCGAGCGTCTCCGAGACGAAGACAATCGCCAGCCCCTGGCGGGCGAGCCCCCTCATGACACCGAAGAGATCGGCCTTGGCGCCAGGGTCAAGGCCACGGGTCGGATGATCGAGGATGAGAATCTGCAGACGATCCGACATCAGCCATTTTGCGAGAGAAACCTTCTGCTGGTTGCCTCCGCTCAATCGCTCGACATATTCGACAGGTGATGGCGTCTTGACCTTGAGCCTGTTGATCCAGGAAAGGGCCTGCGCCGTTTCCTTTTTCCGGTTGACCAGACCGCCCCGTCCCATCTGCGGGCCAAAGGTGAGGACGATGTTTTCCAGGACGGTGCGTCCGACTATGACGCCCTCGAGCTTCCGCTCGGCAGGGACATACCCGACGCCGGCACGAATTGCTGCATCGGGCATCTCGGATGAACCCAGTTCGACACCGGCGACCCTGACGCTGCCACTCACACCGTCCTCGGCACCGAAGATGGCACGACAGAAGGGTTCGGCACCCGAGCCGGCCACGCCGGTGACGGCCACGATTTCGCCTGGCCGGACCGAGAGGGACACATCGCGAAACCTGCCGGGCGCGGTGAGTCCCCGGACCACCAGCCGCGGCTCGAACGCCTCGACCGGCCCGCGACCGCTTTCCTGATAGTAGTCGTCGGAGCGTCGCGAGCCGACCATCAGATGGTAAAGTTCCTCGTGACTCGTGGTGTCCTGGGTTCTTTCCGCTACATTCTCGCCATTGACCATGACGTGCACGCGGTCGGAGATCTCCAGCACCTCGTCCATCCGGTGCGACACAAAAACGACCGATGCGCGTGCCCGCAGCCGCCTGATCTGGCGAAACAGATCGTCAACCTCCGATGGGCTGAGCAGCGACGTTGGTTCGTCAAACAAGATGACCAGCGGCTGGTCCACCAGTTCCTCGATTGCTAGCACCTTGGCGAACTCGACCATCTGCCGGTCCGGAAAGCTCAGCGTCTCGACCTTGATGTCTGGACGGATATCGCACTCAAGCTTTGCGAGCTGGCGGGCGGCCTCCCGGTTGAGACCTCTCCAGTTATAGATGCCGAATCGGCGGTGCGGCGACGGCTTGTCGAAAAAGATGTTCTCGGCAACCGTGAGATTGGGGATAAGCGACTGCTCCTGGTGGACCAGCCCTATCCCCATGCTCGCCGCAGCCAGAGGCGACCGGACAACGGTGTCAACGCCACGCAGGCGGATCTTGCCGGTGGTCGGCTGCTCCATGCCTGAAAGGATCTTGAGAAGCGTCGACTTGCCCGAACCATTCTGGCCAATGAGACCAAGAACCTGGTTATGGCGCAGTTCTACACTCACATCGTGCAGCGCACGCACGCCCGGATAGGTCTTGCCAATGCCAGTCGCAGCGAGAACCGGGATCATTTCACGATCCTCAGCCGCCCGCGAAGGCTCCAGTTGCCCACAACAAGAGCTGCGATGATGGTGAGGCCCTCGGCCACATGGCGCAGGTAGGGGTCGACGCCAAGCTGGATCATGCCGTTGCGCAGGACCTCGAGAATGAAGACCCCGATGATCGACTGGAGTACGCCGCCAGTGCCGCCACTGAGCAGCGTTCCGCCAATCACGGCGGCACTGACTGCCGGAAACAGGAAGCCCTCGCCGGCTGCGGGATTGCCGACGGCGAGCTGCGCAGAGATCATGACTCCGCCAACGCCAGACACGAGCCCCATAAGCACGAAAGCCAGGATCTTGTGAAAGCGGACATGCTGTCCTGACTGCCTCGTGGCCTTCTCGTCGCGGCCGATGGCGTAGGACATTCGCCCAAACTGAGTATAGGTCTGCAGAAACCATCCAAGTGCTGCAACAGCGAGCGCCAGAAAAACAAGGGCGGAGACGCCAAGGCTCTTGTCCAGTGCCAGACGCGTCAGCCGTTCATCAAGAATTTGTGGCTGCCTGCCCGGAAAAAGCAGGGTGGCTATGCCCAGCCCGACAAACCAGGTTGCGAGTGTGACGATCAGGGACGGCAGTCGCAGGACCGTATAGGCAAGGCCATTGACCAGGCCAAACGCTGAGCCGAGACAGGCGCCCGCCAGGATGGCCCACCAGCCCAGATCGAAACCTGTCACCGAATTGGCGATGAGCAGCGAGACCAGCATGCTCGATCCTGCCATGACGCCTTCGATCGACAGATCGATTGAGCCCTGAACCAGGATGAAGGAAAGGCCCACGACGAGGACGACCGGGATCGCACTCGATTCAAGAACGACCTTCAGGTTGCCAGCCGTCAGAAACTGCGCGTTTGTCAGCGAGAAGACCAGCACGAGAACTGCAAGCGTCGCGACCGGACCGAGCTCCTTGAGCGGAAATCGATGCCCTGCTGCAACCTTTGCCCGATCCGCTGACCTCCCCGCACTTGTGTGTGGGGAGGCTCCGCCGGCCGCATGTTGGGTAAGTGTCATGACCGACCAGTTTCCAGCTTACTTGTTGGCACCGGCGGGGATCTGGCCGACCGAGGCGGCCCAGAAATTGGCCTTCACCTTGTCATAGCTGAAGGCAGCCGGATCGTTCTTCTTGGTGAGGATCGCGTCGACATTGTCCTTGTTGACCAGGGTCTGCGACAGGTAGAAGTCACGCTGCTCCTTGCCCAGCTTCGCAAGGTCGATGTCGCCGGTGATGACGCCAACGGCCAGTGCTGTGGCCGTTGCGCCTTGGACATAGCCATCTATGTACATCGTCGAGAGCATCTCACCTGACTTGATAAGCTGCATGACATCGCTTGATCCGTCGGAACCTGTGACGGGAACCTTGCCGGCAAGGCCCTGTTCCCGTAGCGCCGCTACTGCGCCGAGAGCCATGCCGTCATTGGCAGAGAATATCCCGTTGAGGTCGCTGCCGTATTTGGTAAGCCAGGCTCGCGTGATGCTCTGGCCCTGGGTCTGATCCCAGTTTCCGACCTGGACATCGAGGAGCTTCAGCCCCGGGCATTCGGCAACCGCCTTTTCCAGCCCCGCGAGCCGCTGCTTGGCCGGCGGATTGTCCGGTATGCCCTGAAGGGCAACGATGTTGCCCTTCCCCTTGAGCGCCTTGCACAGTTCCATGCCGTTGCGGTAACCGGAATCCACGCCATCAAACGATATGTTGGCAACCCAGGCATCAGGTGCCGTATCCCAGGGGTGAATCTCGTCGGGCCGGTTCCACAGATTGACAATCTTGGCACCGGCATCACCGGCACGCTCTATAATTGCCTTGGTAAAGGCGTTGGACGCGGGGTCGACGGCAATGGCGCAGCCTTCGCAGCCGGTCGCGAACACCGCCCCGAACTGCTCGAGCAGTTTCTGCCCGTTGAAATCGCTGACAATGACATTGACATCCTTGCCCTTCGATCCTGCAACTGCCTTTGCTCCCTCTATAAACGCCGCCCAGTACTCGCTGGACGCGCTGCCGACGCCAACATAGACGTTGGCGAGATCGCCGGCCAACGAGGGCGTTGTCGCGAGCGACAGAACCCCAAGTCCGACGGCAAGCTTTCTCCTGAAACACTTTAGCATGGCTTCCTCCCTAGTTATGAAAACCACCCGCCATGAACGGGCTGTCATTACCAAACGCCAATTTGCATAGCAATGCAACCAAATATTGCATTGCTATGCAACATGTGATTATGCTGATCCGCCGCTGCCGCGAAACGGATGGCAATGCAAATACTCAGCCAGGGGATATCCAGATGCTCGTCAAGCTTTCCAACGCGCCCGTTTCCTGGGGGGTCGACTACGCCGACGATCCCGAAAACCCGGCATGGCCGCATGTGATGGATGAGATCAGCGCTGCCGGTTACGGCTACACCGAGCTGGGGCCTTACGGGTACTATCCGACGGATCCTGCGGTTCTGAGCCCCGAGTTCGAACGTCGCAACCTCACAGTCATTGCCGGGTTCGTCTTCCAGGATCTCCACAGTCCGGAGAAGGCTGAATCCGTGCTCGATGTTGCGGACCGCACCGTGCGCCTGCTTGCTGCTGCCGGCGGAAAGTACCTTGTCACGATCGACCATATCTCACCGGAACGGATGAACACAGCAGGGCGGCGTGACCTAGCAGAGCCGATCGATGCGCAGCGGCTCAACCATCTTGTCGGGTTGATCGACCGGATTGCTGACCTGGCGCTCGCCCATGGCGTTATGCCTGTCATTCACCAGCATGCCGGCTGCTACATCGAATTCGAGGACGAATTCGAGACCGTCCTGGACAGGCTGGACCCTAGCCGGGTCGGCATCTGCATAGATACGGGCCACATGGCCTATGCCGGCATCGATCCCGTCGCTTTCTACCGACGGCATCAGCGTCGCGTGCGCTACTTCCACTTCAAGGATATCGATCCCGTCGTCCATAAGCGCGTACTAGCAGACCGCATACCGTTTCTCGCTGCTATCGAGCAGAAGGTTTTTTGCCCGCTGGGCAAGGGCGTTGTCGACTGGGTCGAATTGGCGAAGGCTTTGCGGGATACCGGCTATGACGGGGCCGCTACAGTCGAACAGGACATTGATCCGACGATTTCACTCAATCCGGCGGAGGATGCGCGGGCCAGTCTCGCCTATCTCCGCTCGGTCGGCTTCTAAGCGAGGTGCTGCAATGATCCGTGTCCTGAAAGAAGGCCGTTCATCGGTCCAGAAGGCCAACGACCATACCTCCGTCAAGACGGCGGTGGAATCTGTGTTGACTGCAGTTGAGCAGCGCGGCGACGAAGCCGTGCGCCACTATTCAGAAACATTCGACAAATGGACGCCCGACAGTTTCCGCCTGTCGCAAGCTGAGATCGATGAATGCATATCCGCTGTGGCGCCCCGGGATCTGGAAGATATCCGGTTCGCTCAGGCGCAGATCCGGCGATTTGCGGAGATTCAAAGGGATGCACTTCAGGACGTCGAGGTGGAAACGCTGCCTGGCGTGGTGCTTGGGCACAAGAATATTCCGATGAATTCCGTCGGCTGCTATGTGCCGGGTGGCAAGTATCCGTTGGTGGCGTCCGCGCATATGAGCGTCGTCACCGCGAAGGTCGCCGGCGTGAAACGCGTCATTGCGATGACGCCACCCTTCCACGGCAAGCCGGCGCCGGCGGTGATCGCGGCGATGGCGCTGGCTGGTGCCGACGAGATCTACGTTCTTGGCGGCATCCAGGCGATCGCTGCGATGGCGATCGGCACTTCCACGATCGCTCCGGTCGACTTCCTCGTTGGGCCGGGCAACGCTTATGTGGCCGAGGCCAAACGTCAGTTGTTCGGGCGTGTCGGCATCGACTTGCTGGCCGGGCCGACCGAAACCCTGGTTATCGCCGACGAAACGGTCGATGCCGAGCTCTGCGCCACGGACCTTCTGGGTCAAGCCGAACACGGCCCCGATTCGCCGGCGATCCTTTTGACCAATTCCGAACGGCTGGCCCGAGACACCATCATAGAGGTAGAGCGGCTCCTCGAAATCCTCCCAACCGCGACGATCGCCCGCCAGGCCTGGATCGATTACGGCCAGGTCATCGTCTGCGACACCGATGAGGAGATGCTGGCGGAGGCCGATCGCATTGCTTCCGAGCATGTCCAGGTGATGACCCGCGATCCCGATTACTTCCTGGCCAGGATGACCAACTTCGGTGCGCTCTTCCTAGGACCGCGCACCAACGTCGCCTACGGCGACAAGGTCATCGGCACCAACCACACTTTGCCGACGCTCGGCAACGCCCGGTTCACAGGCGGCTTGTGGGTTGGCAAGTTCATGAAGACCTGCACCTACCAGCGTATCCTCACCGATAAGGCTTCAGCCATGATTGGCGAATATTGCTCCCGCCTTTGCGTGCTGGAAGGCTTCCTCGGTCATGCCGAGCAGGCCAATATCCGCGTGCGACGCTATGGCGGAAGGAACGTGCCTTACGCCGAGGCGGCCGAGTGAGCGCAGTGCAAGATCCTGGCCTCGCATTGCCGGTGACGCCATCCTTTCGCCTTGACGGCCGCCGCGCCCTGGTGACTGGAGCCGGCCGTGGACTGGGCGTGGCGATAGCAGCCGCGCTTGCCGACGCGGGTGCGCAGGTGCATCTGATCGCGCGCACGGCCACCGACGTGGAAGCGGTCGCTGCTGCGATCGAAGCGCGTGGCGGCTACGCCAAAGCGGCCCTTATCGACGTGACCGACCTCAATCAGGTCCGCGCCGCACTGGGCTCAATGGCTCCCTTTGACATTCTGGTCAACAATGCCGGCACCAATCGGCCAAAGCCGATGATTGAGGCGACACAGGCGGATTTTGCGGCGATTTTCGACCTCAACGTCCGTGCTGCCTATTTCGTCAGCCAGGCAGTCGTCGGCGGCATGATCGCAGACGGTCGCGGCGGTTCGATTATCAACATTTCCTCGCAGATGGGTCTTGTTGGAGCGCCTAACCGCACCCTCTACTGCGCTTCAAAGCACGCGCTGGAGGGGCTTACCAAAGCCATGGCGGTGGAACTCGCGGCGAATGGCATCCGGGTCAACACCATTGCCCCCACTTTCGTCGAGACGCCGATGACGCGGCCCTATCTTGAGGATCCGGCATTCTCGCGGGACGTGCTGTCCAAGATCAAGCTCGGCCGCCTCGGACGGGTCGAGGATCTCATGGGAGCGGTGGTGTACCTTGCTTCCGATGCGTCGGCCCTGGTCACCGGGACCGCGCTGGTTGTCGATGGCGGCTGGACCGCCGATTGAGATGCTCGCTCTGGTCTATGAAGTCGGCGGATAGAGAACTGCTCCGGCTGGAAGCGGTCATTCAGCACTGCCGAACGACCGCCCCTAACGTCAGATCTCAGTCCGCTCGGCAAGCACAAGCGCGTCCTCGATAACGACTCCAAATCGAGAGTAACCCATCGTGTTTCTCCTCGGCCTCGTCGCATGGGAATGGCGCAGTGTTTCTGCAGCCGGCGGATGTTTATTTGTGAGCGCAGGTCTGCACCTGCATCCTTTGGCGCTATTACACGTTTGCCCCGCGAAGAAGATGCTCCGGGCCGGCAGCCATGTCGAAGAAAACAACCGACGACGCTTACGAAGTTCAAGTGCAACTTGAGCGGCGGGCCGGACGGGAGGGCCGCGGGCGCGATGCCGAATGGCCGTCAGAGATTCCCAGCCGCGGCTGGAAGGACGTGCTGTGGCGCCTCTTTGCTGAGGTAACCGAGGACCGTGTTATGCTGATTGCGGCCGGGGCCGCATTCTATCTGCTCCTTGCCCTCTTTCCAGCGCTTGCCGCGTTCGTGTCCATCTACGGTTTCGTCGCCGATCCTCAGACCATCGCTGAGCACATTGCGTTCCTTGGCGGCATACTGCCTTCGGGCGGTCTGGATATTATCAGATCTCAGCTTGCGTCCTTGGCCGCTCAGAAGACTGGCGCGCTCAGCTTCGGCTTCATCTTCGGCCTTGCCGTCGCACTGTGGAGCGCCAGTAACGGCATCAAGACGCTATTCGAAGCCATGAACATCGCCTACGAGGAGAGTGAAAAGCGCGGCTTTATCCATCTGAATCTCCTGGCCTTGAGCTTCACACTTGGCGCCATCCTCATCGGTATTGGGTTTATCGTCTCGGTGGGGATCGTGCCGGCCATGCTTGCGCTGCTGAACCTCGGCGGCTGGACCGAAGCCCTTGTGCGGATCTTTCGGTGGCCGATGATGCTGATCATGGTCGGCCTCGGGATTATGCTGATCTATCGCTACGGCCCCAGCCGCGAAAGGGCAAAGTGGCAATGGGCGACATGGGGCGCCTTCCTCGCGGCTGTGGTCTGGATCGCAGTCTCGATAGGATTCTCCTATTATCTTGAAAACTTCGCCGAATACAACGCGACGTATGGAGCCCTGGGGGCAGTCATCGGCTTGATGATGTGGACCTGGATCTCCGTGATTGTCCTGATTGTGGGTGCGGAGCTGAATGCCGAGATGGAGCATCAGACCGCCAAGGACACCACCACAGGTGCGCATCAGCCGATGGGTGCGCGAGGTGCCACGGTCGCCGACACGCTGGGCGGATCGGCCGATGCCGCCGACCAGCAGTCGCGTTCGGGCGAGCACGACAATTAGCGCGCAGATCACTTGGAATCTCCGCGCAACTTCGCTTGGCGCAATCACTGACATCAGCATTGGCGACGAGTTTGCAAGGACGGCTCATCATGGGGTATGGCAAGTCAGATCGCGAGCGTATGAATACCTTCAGGCGCAGTCCCCATCCTGCTCAGACCCCGCGGATGGCAAGCGCGACATCGGCGGAGAACGGCGGCACATCAAGCTTCAGCCAGCCGTCCGAATTCGCTTGCCATTCCGCCGTTTGCTTGCCGGCCGCGGTGTCCCAGGCGATGACGCGATAGGTGCCGCGAGCCAACCCGGGCAGTTCCAAGACGGCAGGAATGGGCGCAGTGCCAGCACGCAGCATGCCGTTTCGCCCGATCGTGTCGCTGCGAACCAGCCAGACCACTGCCTGGGAATCGTCGCCGCAGGCGACCGGCGCGATGTCGGGACCGGAAACCCGCATCTTGTCGCCGAGATGGACACGCCGGAACGAAGCCCAGTCGATCAGGGGCAGGAAGTCGGCCAGCGAACGCTGCGCCCGCCGCATGCCGGGGGTGAGCACGTGCGGGGTGCGGTTTGGCCACCGCATGCCGCCACCGGCACCCCCCGCCGCCAGGTGAGCCCATTGCAAATGGCGGAAGTATTCATCGTCGAAAGGTTCGGGGAGCGTGATCTTCTTGTCCTTGAACGAGTGGATCGGGCCGTGCTCGGAATCGAGAAAAGGGCGGCCGTCAAGAATTTCACCAAGCGCCTCTCCGACGATCCGCGCCATGCCGAGCGCCGGCGCCACCGTGTCACTGGGGTCGTCAATTGTGCCCTCCTCATAGAGATGGAGGGAGGCGAAATCGAGGTCTGGGTGGCGGAAGATCGGCGCGGGCAGCGGCATGTGGGGCCGCCAGCGAAGCTCAGGTCCAAACAGCGAAACCGTCTGCGGGTGAGAGCGGCCGTAAAGTGACGTTTCCAAGCGGCGCACAAAATCGCTGAGATCATGGATGAAGGCGCCGAAGCCGTCCGCGCTGCCCTGAGCCTGCTCGGGATGGATCTCGTTCCAGAGGTCCCATGCGAAGAAGGCTCCGCTGCCGCTCCATCTGCGAATCACGAATTCCAACCTCGCCTTTATCGCGCGGCGTGTATCGGTGCAGACCAGGAATC
Source organism: Mesorhizobium escarrei (assembly GCF_935825525.1). Taxonomy (GTDB): domain Bacteria; phylum Pseudomonadota; class Alphaproteobacteria; order Rhizobiales; family Rhizobiaceae; genus Mesorhizobium; species Mesorhizobium escarrei. The sequence goes on along the minus strand of NZ_CAKXZT010000163.1, from coordinate 9,831 downwards.
GCGAGGGGTGGTCCAGCACGCCTCCGTTATTGCGGTTGTAGGGGTGGTGGCGCCAGTGGAGCCACTGCCAGAACGTATCAAAGGGGGTGAGCAGGATTCTTAAGCCTTGTTTTTCGCAAAGATAGAAGAGGTCGTCCCACAGTTGCACCATGGCCGGCACGAAGCGGCCCTGCGGCTTCTCGAAGTAGCGGTGGCGAACCTGGGCATATTCCAGCATCAGCCTGAGGCAGGTGACGCCGCTTTCCTTCAGCCAACGGAGATGATCTTCCACGCCGGCCATATCGGCGCGCCGGAACAGGGCATTGAGTTCGGGCCAGCTTACCGCATCATTCTGCCCGATCGGCGTCCATGCCTCGCCGCCCTCGGTGACGAAATAGGAACCGGCTACCTTGATCCAAGGCAGGCCCGCAGCCGATCTCGGCGCGGAGTCTTCCACTTCGCCGACCAGCGGTATCGCCAATCTAATGTCGTTCAAGGCATGCTCGAATTTCGTCCGCGGAGCAGTATAACTGCCGCGGTGGCAAAATGTTTCGCCGGGCTTGGCAGGCCAATGATCCTTTCGCCCCATTTTGCGGTACAACGATGTCCTGCCCTAGTCGGAGCGAAGGAATCTTAGCGGCAGCCTCGAAGGCCTGACGCACCTCCTGGTGGGATCATCCGGTCCCAAATGCATCTATGCAGGACTGGACCGCTTTCTTCCACTTAGGCACCTTCTTGGGCAGTTCATGAGTTGCTCAAAGGCTCCCTTGATGTGGTTGATCCCCTAGGGAATCCAAGTCGTTCGGTCCTCACGAAGACCGGAGGGGTGAATCAGTGGAGAGCCATGAAGGGGAACTTGCAGCCGCGGGTCTCGTCAGGCAATTTCTGCTCTCGCCGCTCAAGTCGCTGCTGAAGCTCCTCGCTAACATGACATGCTTCGGTGGCAGAGTTTGATTGCGCTCCTAACTGGCAGATCGCGCAGCTCGACATGATCAACTCTCTGAACAAACGTCTTTAGTTAGCGTTGCCATAACCTTAATTTAATCGGAAACTATTTGATTGGATAGAAGCTTCAGAGCTGGCGCTTAGAGTACGCGCTCGATTAAACGGAAACTACTCGCGCTCATCGAAAGCCACGAACAGGCCCAGGGCAGTAGCCGCCTCGCCGATAGCCTCGGTTATCTCGTCGTTGGACGCGACCAAATCAGGCGCAGTCTGCCGAATTTGGCTGATTCAGTGCGGGGCGCCGCCTGCAATATATTATCATAGCCGTGCGTCCCTTCGTGGATAAAGAGCAGAAATTGTAAGTTAGCGGGTCGCCCGCCCAACCAGAATCTTTCAGCCGAAGGGGAACCTCACGGTCGCAGGCAAGTTCGGTACGCAATGTGGGGGAGATTGCGCCATCTCATCGGATGTATCGTTGTCGTGCTTGCGATATTCTCCTTCCTCGGATTCCATTAGGAGAGACCATGCAGCGCGACGACGATCAACGAGGCTCGGCTTGAGAGCGCCAGTCTGTCATCCTGAGGTCGACCTCTGCTCACCGACAATACCTGGACTCGGCTCCGCTCACGCTCGCTTGGTCAACATTCGACGCTTGCACCCGTACCACTCAGAGGCGACGTGATGGCGGCCCGGATGAAATTGTGGTGGAGGTCGAAACTAGCAATGGCCGATCGCCTAGCGGGAGCGCTGGCGCGAGCCTTGGCCGACGGGTTGCACGTATGAGCAACGAGCCGGCGCGTCTGCCAGGCGAATATCCGTCCGAGTTTGCCAGTTTCTTCATGGCTGGCTTCGAATGTTCCTCGCATCGGCGCGGCGACGGAGTGCGCCTCGATTTGATTCGCGCAACCGCACACGACAAACATGCTCTCGGCGACTATCGCAGCTGTGCTGCCCTTGGGCTTCGTACGATCCGCGACGGCTTGCGCTGGCACCTGATTGAAACAGCGCCAGGAGTCTTCGATTGGTCGGGTTGGATTTCAATGATCGAAGCAGCCCACGCGGCGGGGGTGCAGGTCGTCTGGGATATGTTCCACTATGGCTCACCAGATCACGTAGACCAAGGCGCCCCAGACTTTACAGAAGCCTATGTCCGCTTCGCCGCTGAAGCTGTCCGGGTCCACCGCTCCGTCACGGGAGTAGCTCCCCTGGTGTGCCCGATCAATGAGATCTCATTTTTCGCATGGGCGATAGAGGTCGGCTATTTCCCACGCGTGGGGCCGAAGAAGCGGGGCTGGTTCAAGCGACAGCTTGTGAGGGCAGCGGTTGCCGGCGTCAAGGCGATGCGCGATGCCGAACCTGATTGCCGGTTCGTATGGGCTGAACCGCTAATTCATGTTGCGCCCCGTGACCGTAGTCGTGCCGAGCAGCGGCGCGCGGAAAATGTTCGTCAGGGCCAGTTTGAAGCCTATGACATGCTGACGGGCCGTGCCGAGCCTGAATTGGGCGGCAGCGAGGACTGTGTCGACGTCATCGGACTTAACTTTTATCCGCACAACCAATGGTACTTTCAGGGGCCAACGATACCGATGGGCCACCACGAATATCGGGCGCTTTCCGAAATGTTGGTCGAAGTCGCAGAGCGCTACAGAAAGCCCATGTTCATCGCCGAGACAGGCGCTGAAGGATCAGGCCGGCCGGCATGGCTCCATTATGTTTGCGATGAGGTCCGTGGCGCGATGAGCCTTGGTGCGCCGGTTCAGGGTATATGTCTGTACCCGGTAACCGCGTATCCCGGCTGGGACAATTTGCGCCACGCGGAAGTCGGCTTGTTCTCTACGATTCATGCCGACGGTTCGCGCAGTCTTCGCCAGCCGGTTGCCGATGAATTGGATCGCCAGCGCAGATTGTTCGCGGCAGGTGTTTCGTAGCGGTCGAAGAAGGAGCGGGCCACTTAGGTGGGGGACTGCTCCGAATGTTGGCCGAGCATCGTCCGCTGCGTAAGCATCTGCACGGTGCCGGTTGCCGGCAGGCTCTGTTGAATGCGCGCGAACGTCGCCAAAGCTTGACCGACGACCTGATCCATATTGTAGTAGCGGTACGTGGCTAGGCGCCCGACGAACCACACGTCGGAGCACGCCGCTGCCAGTGCTTCATAGCGTTTGTACAGCGCCTCGTTTTCCGCCCGCGGCACCGGGTAATAGGGATCGCCGATGTCGGTTGGATATTCGTAAGTCAGGCTGGTCTTCGGGCTCTGCTGACCGGTCAGATGCTTGTACTCGGTAATGCGGGTATAGTTTTCCGTCTGCGGATAGTTGACAACGGCGACCGGCTGAAACTGCTCGCAATCAAGCGTCTCGTGGTCGAACCGCAGTGACCGATAAGGCAGACGACCAAGGCTCCAGTCGAAATATTCGTCAATCGGCCCGGTGTAGATCATCTGCTGAAAGGGGATCTTCTCGCGAATTTCGCGATAATCGGTCTGCAGCATGATCTTGATCCTTGGGTTGTCCAGCATGCGCTGGAACATGCGTGTATACCCGCCAGCCGGCATATTCTGGAAAGTGTCGCCAAAGTACCGATCATCGCGGTTGGTCCGGGTAGGGACCCGCGCAGTCACGGACTTGCTTAGTTGGGCCGGATCGACGCCCCACTGCTTCCTTGTATAGCCGCGAAAGAATTTTTCGTAGAGTTCTCTGCCAACGGTGCTCACAACCACGTCTTCGGCGGTCCGGACTTCCTCGACCGTTTCTCGCCGGGATGCGAAGAACTCCTCCAACTGCTCGGGCGTCAATTCAAGATCGTACAGGCGATTGATCGTGTCGAGGTTGATCGGTATCGGCAGCAGTTTTCCGTCGACCGAAGACAGTACGCGATGTTCGTAAGGCCTCCATTTGGTGAATTGCGAGAGATAGTCGATGATCGATCGGGCGTTGGTGTGGAATATATGCGGCCCATAGCGGTGGACCAGAATTCCCGCTTCGTCGTAACAGTCATAAGCGTTGCCCCCGATGTGATTTCGCCGGTCAATGAGCAGGACGCTTTCATGCCGTCGCGATGCGATGCGTTCGGCGAGCACGCTGCCAGCGAAGCCGGCGCCGACAATCAACCAATCGAACATGGTCAGGCTCCCCGGCGCAAAGGCACAATGCTTTTCATTGCATAGGCGCGCTGAATATGGGCAGCCATTGCTTCCCACGTTCGTTCCCAGGACATGTTAGCGAGGTAGGCATCGACTTCCTTCAGCAGGAAATTCCGGGGACGTGACAGAACGGACCGAAGCTTGGTTTCGACATCTTCGGCGTCGACGATGTCGACCAGGCCTTCGGCACCATAGGTGCGCACGACGTCCACAATCGCCGTGGAGACCACCGGCAGTCCGGCGGCCAGGAACTCAGGAGTTTTGGTCGGGCTGATATAGCGTGTCGCCTCATTGAGCGCGAAGGGCATCCAGCCGGCGCTCCAGTGCCCGAGATAGCGAGGCAGGTCGGCGTAGGACTTGGCACCCAGCCAATGCAAGTTACTTGCGCGCGGCAGGCTCAGCGGGTCGATCTTGACCACCGGGCCGAGCATGACGAAATGCACTTCGGGCATTGCCGCAGCCGCCTGTGCGATCATTTCAACGTCGAGCCGTTCGTCGATCACGCCGAAGAAGCCCACTCTCGGGTGAGGTATGTCTGCCTGGTCTACAGGGTCATCGCCGGGCTCTCTTGCCTTGTGGAAATGCGCAACGTCGATGCTGCTGGGGAAGGGAAAAATCGACCTATGGAGGCTTCGTTTGGCCTCGTACAGACTCTGCCCGCCCGTGAACACGACATCAGCGCGCTGGAACAGCGCTTTTTCCATCTGCATCAACTCTGCCGGTGCGTTCTTGAAGGCGGAGAGTTCATCCATGCAGTCGTAGACGCATACATCGCAAACTAGATGGTCACTGAAACGCAGCGCCATGGGCGTGTAGTACCATATAGTCAGCCGGTCATGCGGAGTTGAGTTGACGATCTGTTCGACGAACCTGCGCTGGATGGCGTCTGCCTTTGTTGCGGAAATGCTGACCGGAAGAACCGGGGTTACGATTGTGATCATTGCAGACGGATCGTTCACCCGCATCGAAGGATAGCGTGTTTCCTCGTAGACCGGCTCCTCAAAGTAAATTAGCTGCTGCTGTTTTGAGGCGTGCGTCAGAATATGCTGCGGGCGTTGGTATACGAAATTCCACCTGAGGTGAGAAAAGCAAAGTAAAATAGACGATTTTAGGAGGATATTTGGTTTATTTTTTTTGCCGCCCGCTATTTTCATGTAAGAATCCCTTTAGTTATAGCTCGCAATTCTAAGATTAACATATGTTAACCGAAGCATGCTCCTGCTGAGGCCTTCATCCGTACGTCTAACTTTCATTTGAGTAAGTTGTTCCACGGATTTTAATTGGCTGGAGCCGCGGAGCCGGCCACTTGCGCAATTGTTCGAAGAGAAGCGGCGCTGCTACCAACACCCGACGGACAGCGCCTCGGCCAAGGCGGGGGGCCCTTGCAGCTTCAGATCTCGCCAAATGTGGCGCATTGCCACAGAACGGCTGAAATCCGCTCAGTCGTTCAACAACCATTCATTAGCGCAGGTATAAAAGTTAATGAGCTGCGCATGATTCGTTTTGGTCGCCACAGATGGCCCGACGCATGGGCCGATGAAGGCAGCCACCGTGAGAGAGCCGCAAGGAATGAAGTTCGACTTTGAAATCAACGTCTTTCCGTTGTTTCACCCGCAGTCCGTGGATGATCTGAAGGATCCTTGTCCGGTGTTCGACGGCACGCTTTGGCACGTCTTCGGTTCCAGCGGCACTGTCACGACCGAGAGCTGGAAAATACTACATGCCACGGCTCCGGACCTTTATGGGCCGTGGACTGAGCATGAGGCGCTCGACTTGGCGGTAACCGGATCGGGCATAGCGGCGCCCGGCGTCATCCATGAATGCGGCGTTTTCCACATGTTTATCCAGACCGAATTCATGAAGTCTGGCGGACGTTGCGAGCATGCGGTTTCCAATGATGGCTTTCATTGGGTGGTGCTGAATCCGGCGATATTGTCCCTGCCGGACACCGATGAGGACGGGATCTACGATCCCCATCCGGCGATCATCGGCGGCAAGCGCTACATCGTCTATTCAGGCATGCCTAAATTCACCAGGGTGCCGCAGCCTGACGTCTATCTGGCGCGCAGCCAATCCGATTCCTGGTTCGGGCCGTGGAAACGTTTCGGCAAAATATTGGACCATCTCGACGTTCCCCATCACAACGCGCGCGAGCATCCGGACTACGAATGGGGGATCGAGGGCGCCCAACTGGTCGAATTACCTGACGGTCGCGTGCTTCTCAACGCCACCTGCTTCCTTCCCGACGGTCCGCGCGGAAGTCGTCAGCGCGTATTCTTCGCCATCGCCGACGCCGTCCAGGGGCCCTATGTCTCGGTCGGCCCCGTGCTCGATCCTGGTGAGCCTGGGGAGAACGGCCATTCGACGGTGATGATCGACGGCGGGAAACTGACCTTGTTCTACCAGAGCAGACGTGAGGCAACGAACCATCGCTGGCGTTTCGGACTGGCAAGGTGCGACCTGGATCAGCAAGCCCTTTCACGAGTCGCCTAACAGAACGACCAGCCCACTTCAGATAATTCATCTGTGTAAATCTATGTCTGCGCCTATGTCTGATGATAGAAGTTTCCATTTTCTTGAGGCGGTTTCCGAACCGGCTGGAGGCAAGCCCGCAACGGGGCGGCGCTGGTCGGCCGTTTCGCCAGTGTAAGATTGATCATGGGCGCCCGGCACAACCCAAAAATCGAGGCACCGGCAAATGTCGAAAAGGACCCGGAAGATTGGGTCAGCGGAGATGACCCAATGACCCCCGCACAAGCCTCCTATTTGAAAACTTTGGCCGAACAGGCCGACGACCCTGACGCCTATGCTGACAGCCTCAGCAAGGCGGAAGCCTCTAAACTCATTGATGCACTCCGGGAGAAGTTAGGCCTGTAGTGCCCGCTCGTGGCTTTTGGTCTCCAGCGACGGGGAGCCGTTCCATCGAAGCAGGCAGCGGCTCTGTCCAGTTTGTTACCGTGGTCTGGAGGCTTGCGGAGCTCTGTATTGCCCGGCACTCATGGGCCGTCGCGTCGCAAATGGAGCGGCGGGGCTTTTTTGCGTTTTCAGCCAACACCCTTCAGCGGCAGGTGCTCTCGATCGGTATCGGCATGATGTAGCACCTCGCCAAAGATGATGCCGCTGGTATGGTTGGTTTTAATTCGGGTCACGAAGTCCGCGCCATCCGTTGAGCAAGTTCGAGCGGCCCGGGGAATGCGATCAGCGGCACTTTCGACGTCTTCGGCAATAGATTGGCGCGTTATCGCATTAGTCCGCTTGCCTGAGGCAGGGTCTTAGGCCTTCAACCGCTTGACTGGTGCCTTCTTGGCTGGCTCCTTCTTGCTGGGCGTTTTTGCGCCCGCCTTGCGACCAAGTCCGATTGACTTCGCCAGCTCTGACCTTTGTGCAGCGTAGCTTGGTGCCACCATAGGGTAGTCCCGGGCCAACCCCCACTTGGCTCGACTCTTCAGGAGTCATGCCAAGCAAGCCCAAGTGCCGTTTTCATCGACTTGAACTTGCGCCCGTTTTCCAAGGAAATGATGTGGTCGGGAAACACAGACTTTTTGGGATTGACCGCCGGGGTCTGTGTTGGCTGCTCAACTACAGCTGGCTTGGCCAAGCTAACGAGAGCGGAGTTCACCGAAGAAATAAGATCGGGCAGGCCCGCTGCGGGTACTGCGTTATTTTGAACAAACGCCGCGACAGTATCCGCGGTCAATTCCATCAACTCTGCGTTTTGGCGATTGTTCTCTTCGGCCATCCATCAACTCCTATTGCTATTCCGCTTTCGTATGGGGGAAAGGCGGATCGCGCAAGAAGAAGGTCCGCAGAACGAAATATTCGGGATCATCGGCCGGCCGCTGCGTAGGTTTCCTTCGGCAGCTAACATGGCATTCGTTAGCAGGTTGGGACGGCGAAGTCCGGGCGTGGGCGTGCCGTTTCGGTCCTATGAGGACCTGCGGGCCATGGGGCCGACAATTGAAGTGGCTGCCCAACGTAGCGAACCCGAGGAAATGAGAGGCGCGGGCTTCATTTGCTCGACCAATGCGGCGGGCCGCTGGGGAGGTTGAAATCGGCGGGATCTTACGAGTACAGCGATGGGTTACCTGGATAGCCGGCGGTTACCTCTCGGAGGCCCTAAGGCTCCGCGCCGCCTCATCGAGTGCCAGCGGATCGTCACCGAGGCGGTCGATGAGGTCTTGAGCTTGGTCGCCGGTGATGCCTGTTCTCATCGCCAGCGCTTCCGCTGCCTCAACATCCGATTGACCAGCGGCAGGCGGCGGGGTGCGTAGAGTTTCTGCGCACCGGGCACATGACCCCCGCCTAATCCCTCGTGCCCTGTGTACAATTAATCGCCCGCCGTGCCGAAAGGTGCGGCGGGCTTTTTCGAGTGGACCTGTTCACTCTGGCTAATTACGACTGCGCCGGCCCCGCTCGAGCCGCTGACGCCCCAGCAGCCGGCCGGCGACCTCTCAGCACTGACCACGTTCGTCGTGCCGAAGCTGCCAACTGCCGATACGGCTGGATAGGCCAGCGCGGGGCTTTTTCGTCACGCGCTTGGGAACCAGCGCCAGATAGCGAAGTTAGCAGCGTAAGGAGTTTCTCCCATGGCTGACGAACAGGATAGGGCGCCGAACAACCCTGAAATCGTCGTTCGACGCTTGGTCAAAGAAACCGGCATTACCGAAGAACAGGCCCGAGAGCTTATCTTCTTCCTCGGGTTCCATTGGCCATCGCTGCTCCGGGAAGCAAAGTCGCTAGCTGCCAAGCGGTAGGCGGGTTTGTTCAGATATAAATCGCCGCTTTGGTGAACGACTAAGGCGTCTGGCCCGCCGTGCCAAAAGGCGCGTTGGACTTTTTTGTTGTCCGAGATGTCCTGAATCGTATTTAGTTGCGCAGAATGTTTTAGCCCGAGGGGGTGGTATGCCGATTTATCGAAAAGCTAAAGAAGCTGGCGTCTTCGGCGCATCCGAAGTAGCTACGCTGGGCCGTGTGTTCGACCGGCTCAAGAGGGAGGGCGACTCCGAACATCTACGTGAGGCTCTCGCGTCCCGGATCCTTGCAAATTATACGGCCGGTATTACTGACGAGGATGAACTTGTCTCAGCGTCAAAACTGCCGTTGGGTCGGTAGATGCAACGCAAAATAGGTCCTCCCACCGCTTTTCCGATCTTCGCTAGAACCTAGGTTTAAGCCGGAAGTTCGGGACGTGCAGCATGGTCTTGTTCCCTCTCAAGATTGCTGCCGGTCGGGCGATGCTGCGATCAGCCCGCGCCCTCCCTCCGTAGGCGCGGGCTTCTTCGTGCAGGGAACCGAAACGGTCAAGGCTCTTGGGACTTCCAGCCTCCGGGACCGAGCAACGCGGCTTGGGCCCGGCTAAAATAAG
>NZ_CAKXZT010000163.1:0-393 GCF_935825525.1 Mesorhizobium escarrei | reverse complement strand
AAATAAGAGCACCACAGCCCCGACGAACATTCATTGCAACCACCGCCATGTCTTCGCGTTTAGCCGCAGAACATTGTGACGGTCCGACCCTGGTCCGAGCGTCATCAATGCGATCCACGCCAAGATCGATTTCGGATTGGTAAGATGCATCAGTAGCCCTCGCTGATAGAGCAGCTTGCCCGACACTCGAACAGCCGCCGTGCCGGGCGCGGCGATCGTACCGACAAGCTGCGCTCCTACGGAGCGGCAAGGCGTCAGGTCATGCCCGGCGTCGAACATCGCAAGGGGCTCAATAATCGGGCCGAGAATTCGCATGTGCCGCTGCGAAAACGAGAGCGAATGATGCAAAGTTTTCGATCGCCGGGCGGCCTGCAACGCTTCGTCTCGATCTTC
>NZ_CAKXZT010000162.1 GCF_935825525.1 Mesorhizobium escarrei | reverse complement strand
CGCGAGCGGCTTCGTCCTTGGGTCGAGGGTGCGTTTCCGAAACGGCCCTGTAGCGGCAGAACCGGACGTTCAAAGACCCTGCTAAAAAGTAGCGGGCTTGCTTCGGGCGGTTAAGGCCAGGAGCGCCTCCGAAAGACGTTTCTTTGCCCGTTCGACCCCGTTCTCGTCGATCGCTTCGACATCGAGGAACAGGTCGAGGCCAGTCGCGTGCTCGCTGATGACCTGAGGGCGCTGTGCCAGTTCACCAAGGAGGCCCTCGACTTCATAGGGGACAACCTCCCGACTGATCCCCTTCATGGCGATCGGCGCCAACGGACGCGCTCGGACAAGGTCGCGCACGAGCGCATAGGTCTCATAGCTAAGGCAGATGCCGCCAGGTTCGGCAATCGATTGCAGGCGGGCCGCTAGGTTCGCTTCGGCCCCGATGATCGTGTAGTCCATGCGATCATCGGAGCCGAAGTTGCCGACATTGCAATAGCCCGTGTTGATGCCCATGCGAGCTCGGAACGGCTGCTCAATTCCTCGATCACGCCACAACCTGTTCAGCTGCTCTAGCCGGCGCTGCATGTCGACAGCCATGCGCAAGCAGGCCCTCGCGTCCTCCTCGACACCCTTTGTCTCGGGGTCTCCGAAGAACACAAGAAGTGCGTCGCCGATGAACTTGTCGACCGTAGCCTCGTGCTTGAGCGCGATCATTGACATCTCGGTGAAGTACTCGTTGAGGAGTGCCGTGAGGTCCTCAGGCTGGAGCCGTTCCGCGATCGCGGTGAAATCTTTGATATCTGAGAAAAAGATTGTGAGCTTCTTGCGCTCGGTCGCGATAGTCACGTCCTTTTGGCCGCTGAAGATGCTTTTATAAATTTGAGGCGAGAGATATTTGGCGATCTTCAATGAAATTGCGGCCAGAAAGTCGTTTGCCTCGGCGAGTTCCGTGTTCATGCCGTGAACCAAGGCGGACTGCCGACGCTGCAGGAAAATGAACGTCAGACCCGCCGCGGCTGCGAAGCCGAAATACAGAAGCAGATACTTGAAAGAGAGGACGTTCGCCCCGATCGGCTGGGCGACCGATATCTCCTGGATACCTCGGACATCCCCCACCTTCCAGTCTGTCTTGGGGCTGTCCGGGTGCGAGTTATGGCAGTTGACGCAGACTTGTCCCATTACTACGGGAGCCGCCGCGCGAACGTGTCGCTCAAGCAGCGAACCCGAGGCTTCGATGATGGGCTCACTTGGATTGGCGCGAAAGGCAGAGATTGCGTTGCGCTCGAATGTGTCTAGCTGGTGGGGCTCGCGGCCTTTGAAAGGTAGGTCCGAGACGAAGCGATATTTGACGGACCCGTCGTGAGCGCTGATGCGCTTGCCGAGTTCGATTGAGAGGGTTGCTGGGATAGGGATCGCACCTGGCACGTCCCTGTAATTGTGCGTCGCGGTCACGGCGCCGTCTGCTTTCAGGACCCGTCCCACGACGTCGCTGCCGTAGAATCCGCGCATGTCGTCGATGATCCGGCTGATTTCGCTGGCTTGCGTGCGCAGCATGCGTTCCGACAGATCTCGGAGGTCGAGCCAGGCTGCGACGGGCAGACCTATAAGGCCGACGACCACTGCCGCAACCAGGAGCGGTCCCATGGTGCGTTGCTCACGCGCAATCTGTTCACCCAATCCCGCCATTGTCCAGGTTACCGCCCACCCGTAATCCAATACCTGAACTATACCTTCATTCGCGGCTCGCTACCAGCGCCAGTGGCTCGGTGAGAACACGATGGCGAGATCAGGTCGAGATCGGTCCGGCAGCTTCTGGACTCCAGAAATCGATAGCAGACATCCGATCAGTTTGGATTGAAGTCTCCAATGTCCGCTTTCAGGAAGTGACAATGCTGACGTCAACGTCCGAGATTGGGCGCGAACCGGACATGCGCCGAGCGGTGCCGAACGTCGGGTTTCACCCTGTTGCGACCTTGCGCGCGGTCTGATTTTTGATGCGCTGGTACGGGTTGAGATCTTTCAAGCCGGGCCAATCCCAGGCCGGTACCTCATCGCTCCGATCGATCGGATGGCCATGATTTAGCGCCTACAATTGCGATCCCGCCAGCAGCGCCACCGCTGATGCGGGTGCCACGCTGCTGGCTTCGCCGCGGACGGCGTCATCTGCGAGGACGATCTCGGCGAAATCGACGAAGCGGCGTTCCATGCGTTCGGCCAGCCGCCTGATCTGCCAGCGGCCGGTTCCGGCGCCAACGATCGGCGCATCCCGGGCAAGGGACCCGGAAACCAGGCACGCCGCGTCGTGGATCTTGCGCAATTGCTGTTCGCTGAACCAGCGTGCGATTTCCTGCCATTCCGGCAGGGTCAGGTCGGCGGCGTCGCGCCCGATCATGCGCGCCAGCCGCACGATTGAGCCATCGACGGTCTTTTCCTTGCCGTCGGCGGAAGCGTGCCTGTCGTCCTTTTCGTCGAGCACCCCGAGGATCCGGTGCGCGTCGGCGATCGAGGCGAAATACTCGTTCATCAGCGGTGTCAGCCTGCCGCGGACGGGGGCCGACGAGGCGACACCGAACAGGAGCGTCCTGGTGAAGCCGGTATAGACCAGTTCGCCGCTCAGCAGCCGTCCGGAATCGGTGTAGCCGTCATTGGCGACGGCGCCATTTCTAATGGCGATAATGTCGGTGGTGGTCGAGCCCATGTCGACGAACAGGGCATCGCCGGCGAGCTTTGCCACCAACGACGCTGTCGCGTGCCAGTTGGCGGAGGCGACATCGGCGCTCAGCCGCGCTGCCTGCTCGGCCCCGACAAAGCCGGACGGCCCGGCATAGATCAAGTTTTCGCTTGGGAAACGGGTTGAAATCTCATCCAGCAGAGCCGCGACGCCGGCATCGCGGGACGGAAAGACATCCGCCAGTTCGCCGGTCATGGTGAATGCGTTGAGGTCGGCGCCGGCATAGATCGGAGCCGTTTCCTCGAATGCCAAGGCCAGGGTATGAAGCCCGAGCCAAAGCGGCGTGGCGATCGTTACTGCCTCGACGATGCGGCCGTCTTGCGCTCGCGTCACCTTCAGATGCGCGCCGCCAATATCGAAGCCGGCAACGATGCTCTTTCTTTTTTCCACGCTTCAAGCTTTCATCACAGTTGGTCAGGGGCAGTTGGTCGGCGAGAAAAGCGTTGCGTATCATTCCGGTTCTCGACCTGAAAGGCGGCGAAGTGGTGCGCGCCCAACAAGGAAAACGCAATCGCTACAGGCCGATCGTCACACCGCTCAGCAAAACTTCCGATGTCGTCGCGGTCACTGAGGGCCTGCGCCGGCTTTACCCCTTTCCGACCTTCTATATCGCCGATCTCGACGCCATCGAAGGCGGAACGCCAAACAGTGGCGCGCTTGCCCGGCTGAAGGCGATGGCGGAGCCGCCGGAGCTTTGGTTCGATGCCGGCATCGCCGACGAGAAAACACTTTCGGCAGCACTTGCCGAACCCAGGCTTTACCCGGTGCTGGGTTCCGAATCGCAACAGGACGACGCGCTGTTGCGGCGTTTTTGCAATCATCCGAAGGTTATCCTGTCGCTGGATTTCTTCGACGACGAATTTCGCGGACCGGCAGCATTTCTCGACGAGCCGGCGCTTTGGCCGCAAAAGGTGATCGTCATGACACTGGCCAAGGTTGGTTCCGCCTCCGGTCCCGACTTCACGCGGCTCGAGGCGATCAAGGCGCAGGCTGGAAGCCGCTCGGTCATCGCGGCCGGCGGGGTGCGCAATGAGGTTGACATTCGCGCCCTTTCGTCACTCGGTATCGCCGCGGCGCTGGTTGCGACCTCGCTGCATGACGGCACGCTCACGCCGGGGCACCTCGCAACGCTTGGCACCTAACATCTTCGTGCAGCCTCGAACTTCGGCCGCGGAAACCCGAGCCTTATAGAGCGGCGGCAATCAAGTCGATCGTCTCGCCGCTCTGTCTCTTTGCTGGAGCATAGGATTCCCAAATACTGGTCCTCAACCCTCGGATCAGGCCCGAGGGCAGTTTTGGGTCCGGTGCTCTAAAGCGCGTCGCGTTTGACCGGCCTCATGCGACGCGCTTTAGGTTGTTCTTTTCATGCATGTCGTTATCGCAAAACCGCTGCACACTTTTGCGCGACATGCATTAAAGGCCCAGAAGCTTTTTCAGGCGACGCAACAGACCATCCGGCTCCGCGGAGGGTTTTGCCTGTGCGGGGCTGTCTCTTGTCTAAGCCGCGAACGGATGCTTCACCTGATCCCGCTTGGCCGTGGCCTCGGCGGCCGTCGGCGTTCCCGAGACCGCGCGCTGGATGGCTTCCTTCGTCGCTTCGTAATTGTACTTCTGGATCTTGGCGTCGTCGGCGGCGTCCCAATGGATGAAAACGCCGACGCAGATGAACACATCGTCGGCCTCGTTGGCGGGAATGATGTCCTCGGCGACGGCATCCTGCACGGCCTTGGCGACCGCATGCTGGGCCGGGCCGAACATCTGCACGGCCTGCTTGGCGCCCTTGATCGTGACCTTGTTGAACATCACGGTGTTGGGCTTGCACTGAAGATTGGGCGCGATCACCGCCAAAAGGGAGGTAAAGCCGTCCTTGTTGTTGGTTAGCGCGTTGCAAAATGCTGTTTCGACTGCGCTCCCCCGTGGGCCGATGAGCAGGTCGACATGCGCCACTTCGTTGCCGTCTCCCACCAGCGATTCACCGACCATTACTTTCGAGATCTTTGCCATGCCAATTTCCTCCAAGACACAGTTATGGTGCCCAAAGACGCCGCAAACCGAGCGAGCGCTCGATGGACAGCTATCCTTGTTGGCAGCGCCCGGGGATCCGGACCGGTTGGCTGGATAGCCGCGGAAGCCCAGCTTCCGCTCCCGAAAGTCAACCACCAACGTTGCGATTATGCAAGCTGAACGCCGAGGAGGTGGACTAAAAGAGTAGCCACGGTCAGGTCGGCCGAGGTGCCGGGGTTGACGTTGTCTTGCTTCAGCCGGTGGTCGAGCCCAATCAGCAGACGAATGCGTGATGCCTCGTCGTCGTCGGCATGCAGCGCCGCTTCAACGGCAAGGGCTTCTTGCCGCGCCTGATCTGCGGCTTCAGCGCCATGCTTGCGCACCACATGGCTGTCGGGAAAGCCGGCAAGAAACGCCATGTAGGCGAACACCGTCGGCCACATGCCGCCTTCGCCGCGCCCCAACGCCGCTTGCAGAGCCGCAAGCCCGACGCCGAACACGTCGCCGAAACAAGTAACATACTGGCGGGCGATCAGGTCGCGGTCGGCCGCCTCCCGCATGGCTTCGAGCAGATGAACCTTCGGCTCCTGCCGCACATCGTTCGCGGCCTCTCCGAGGCCGCCCGGCGCGGCGGTGACGATCGCCTCGAACACCGCCCTGGTATCGTCCATGCTCATCGCGCGCAGCACCGCGTCGAGATTATCGCGCAGTCGATTGTCGCGCAGCCAATTGTCGTGCAGTGGGGCGCCCGCCATTTCGGCGGCGCACAGCAGAGGCCCTGCCAGAAGGATGATACCGAGATTGGTATTGGTCGCGACCGCCAGACGTGTCGCGCGGACCGCTTCCAGCATGCGCTGTCCGACCGGCAGTCGCGGGTCGGTCAGCGGTCCGGACGAGACCTCCGCGCTCGTCATGAACTGGGCAGCGGACATGCCGTGCCCGTCGGCGAACAGATGGACGTTGCCCGGTTTCAGCGCCTCGATCTCCATCCGGCAGGCGTCCTTGTAGGCAGCCCGGAGGCGTTCTCGCGAAAGCGCCATGCTAGCGGCTCGTCACGAATTCGCCGGCGCGGTGAGGCGGTAGGGTCGCGCTGCCGCCGACTCTGGGCGATCAGCCAGGAATTTCAGCAGGGCGTCGGCAATCGCATCGGCGATGTTCACCGCCACGACCGATTGCAGCCCCGACCAGGCGGGCATGCTGTTGACCTCCAGCACGAACAGCTTGCCGTCGACCGCCGGCACGATATCGACGCCGGCGAAATCCGCGCCGATAGCGGCGGCGGCGGCCCTTGCCAGCGCCGCCAGTTCGGTTTCGCCATGCCCCGAAACCAGCCCCGAAACCAGCTCTGGCACCGCCCCGCGATTGACGTTGGTGATCCAGTCGTCGCCACGACGGCTCATCATCGCCAAAACCTCGCCGGCACAGACGAAAACGCGAAAATCGCGGAAAGGAGGGCCGGGACGCGGCACGTAATGCTGGAGGTAGTAGACGCCGTTCACCTCGTCTTCGGCGGGGAGATCGGACAGTGTTTTGATCAGCCGGATGCCGCGGCCCTGGGCGCCGAAAAGCGGTTTTAGCACCAGCGGCGTGAACGGCAGTTCGCGTTTGGCGACCGCTTCGGCCATGGCAAAACCCTCGACCGCTGTTGTCGGCGGCGTCGGCAGGCCGGCATTCTTCAGCAGGAAGGTCGTCATCGACTTGTCGACGCAGCGTTCTATCGCCTGCGCGGAATTCCACACCGGAATGGAAAGCTTGCCGAATGCGTGCAGCACGCCGAGGCGCCGGGTGACCGCTTCGAATGATCCGGCGGCGATCGAACGGACCAGCACGGCGTCGGGCAGCGCGCCATCGAAGCCGGGGATCGACAGCCCGCTCGGGCTGCCGGTGTCGAACGCGATCGCCGGCAGCGGCACGGTTGCGACCACGGCGCCGCGCCGGTCCAGCCTTGCCGCCAGGCCCTTGGAACGGGCGTCCGAGACATCGCTGACGATCAGGATGCGGGGGATCATGTCGCGCCTTGGTACCGGTATACGGAAAGACGAGCGGCCCGGCAGGCGGATGACAGACTGATACATTGCAGCGCCATGGTCTAACCGAGGCTCCGTTCGAGCATCTGCATATCACGCTCGCCGGCGCGAAACGTATCGCCGGTCTCGATCGCCGTGACGATCACTTCGGCCGGGCTGAACAGCAGCGGATCGATGGCATAGAAATCACCCTTGAACCGCTTGAAGACCTCGGCGAAGGGGTGGCCGTGGTCGCGCGAGGCGCGGCTCGGCAATCGCTCCGCGAGCTCGCTGGCGTCTTTCGACGAGCCCTTTACGAACAGCTGGACGCTGCCGCCATAGATGATGGCGTCGTTGGTTCTGCCCATCGCGGTCAGGAAATCCGGATGGGGGGCTGGGATAGGCGCCGTGCCGATGCCGTCGACGACGTTCTCCAGCGGAAATTTGAGATCGTTGGTCTTGTGCAGGGCAACCTCGAGCGCGCGCGCGACGATCTGCACGCCGCCCGCAAGGCTTTGTGTCGGCGCATAGAGGAAGGTGAGCTTTTCGGTTGGCAGTCCGGTTGCCCTGCCGACCTTCTCGACGATCGGTTGGGGCGGCGGTTCGGCCGTCTCGAGGATAAGCACGGCGGATGACGCGGTGTCGCGATAGGAAAGTGTTTCGAACAGCGGTTCGACGCGGGCCAGCGCCCGCGCCGGTCCCGATCCCATGGCGAAATAGCCTTGGCTCGACAGGTTCCAGCCCGCATACTGGCTGCCGAGGCAGGCAAGCACCGGCTGCGACGACCGCACTTCAATGGTGAACGGCCATTTTTGCGACCCACGATCCATGCACACCGAAATGCTGCCGAGGCCGCCCATCGCGGCTTCCGCCATGCGCAGCCCGGCCTCGACGCCGCCGGCGGCCTTGGCGCCCGCATCGATCAGGCACTCACCCAATGGCCCCCTGGAAACGCCGATACGCAGGCGTTCGGCGTCGCTGATCATGCCGTCGATGATGCGCTGCGCATTGTCGTTGAGGAATGCCGAACCGTCTTTCATGTCCGGTCTCCTTCCCATTGGTGTTGCAACCGGCTGGCTTGTCCCTTGATCAGCCGCCTGGTCAGATCGGCGCTCGGACCGCGCGCGAAGATGGTGCAGACCGGATCGCCGGCGATCAGACGGGTGCCGGGCGACTGATGGTCGGCAGTCCATTCAGGCCAGGCAATCGATGGAAACCGGGCGATCGGCGCCGCCGCGTAGGTCACCATCGACGCCATCGAATCGACGAAGCGCGGCAGACGGTAGGCCTTGCCTGCCGCGGCGCGCAGATGCGCTTCGATCAATGGCGCGCCGGCATCGTCGAAAATGTCGAGCGTGGCGCCGGGCCTCGGATTGACCTCGATGAGCTTGTAGCCATCCGGTCCGCGAATGAGATCGGCGCTGCACAACCCAACCAGGCCGGCGCGGAGCGCCAGACCTGAAAGCCAGCCGCGGATCATCGCCGCCTGTCTGCGATCGAAGCGCCTCAACCGCACGGCGCCGCCATAGCGATAGGGCGCTGCCGGGGCGGGGGACGCCCATTGCTGGCTGAAGCCGACGATATCAGCGGTTTTGCCGTCGCCGACGAACAGGGCCGAGATGCTGCGGCCGGCAATGAAACGCTGGAAATAGCGGCCGCCAGGAGCCTTACTCGGTAATACCGGGGTTTCTCCGGCGGCCCGTGTGATATGCGCGCCGCCGGCGCCGCCCGCGGTCTTGACCACCCAGTTCTCCGGATCGGGCGGCGGGTCCCATCGGAATTCCGGATGCGGAATGCCGAGTTCGGCACAATCGGCGGCCAGCAATTGCGGGTCCTTGATCCTGCGGATCGCGGCGCCGCTGTTGCCGGCAAGCGAAAAATGGCGCGCGATCTCGTCGACGGTCTCTGTCATCCGCTCGAAGCCAGAACCCAGGACAATGGCGACCGGCTGGTCGTCTCCTGCCAATTGCCGAAGCGTCTCGATGATGCGCTCGCGGTCGATGCCGCCTTGCAGGTCGCCCGGCAGCGTCGTCGCGCGCTCGGCAAGCGCCACCGTGTCGGTATCGCAAAAGAAATCGGCGACCAGCGGACGATAGAAGGCGCGGCGCGCAGCGGCAGCCAGCGCCCGGCCTGAAATCGCCGCGATCAGGAGAGATCCGGCGTTATTTGGCAATCTCGCGTGCAAGGGAAAATGCTTCCTGAAAATCGAGCGTAATGGTTTTTTCGGCTTCGATCATTCTTTTGAAGAGGCCGAATTCGACCTTGTATTTCACGTTGCCGATGGCGAGCGGACCAATGCCGACAGCTTTTGCCGCTCCGAGCGGATCGCCATTGGCATTGACGGCCACGCCTTCGATGCCGGCCGGCGGAACCGCATTGACGTCGGCAGCAATAAGCAGGCCGTCGCCTTTCAACTGGGCTTTCGAGACCACCTGGACGCCGGCCTTGGCGCACGCCAGGATCACCTGGCTCGCCTCGGCCAGCTTCGTCTTGAGAGCGTCGCTCGATCCGTCTGCCGCATCCACGGCGATGTTGAACCGGCTTTTGATCAAGGCCGCGATCTGCTCGACCCTTGCGATGCCGTCATGACCGACAAGCGTCACCGCCGCGCCTTCCCTGGCGGCGATCACGGCGGTGCAGAAGCCGACGACGCCGGTGGCGCCGAAAACAGCGATCCTCGTGTCCCTCAGCCCGCGCTCGAATTTCTTCTCCAACGCTTTTTCGACCTTGGCCACCATTGCCGCGGCCGTGGTGAACGAGCCGGCCGGATCGGCGAATACCGAAACCTGGAAAGGCGGCACCATCGCTTTTCGCGCTGCGTCGAACATGTCGAGCGCCAGCGAGGCATCCTTGCCGGCGATGAAAATGCCGGTATCGACGCCCGCATCGGGCGGGCGCGAGAAGATCGCGTCCTGCACGAGGCCTGTCACCTCGCCGAGGCCTACATCGACATAGGGGACGACGGCGTCGAAGCCTGCATCGAGCGCCATGTTCACGTCGAAAGGGCTCATATGCTTCAACGGCGTCAGCATGTGCAGGATGTGTTTGCGGGCCATTTTTCGCCTTTCTTCTTGAACCTGAGTTGCCGGGCCGTCAGCTGCCGACGAGATCAAGTCTGGTCGAACTGATCTTCGCGCCGGAATTCCTGCCCTTGACGATCCTGATCTCGATGCCGTCTTCAATTGTCTGCTGAACCGCGCTGGCGAAGCTGACTGCAGCGTCTTGCGATGGAGCAAAGGCAAACCCTGTCGGCCCCCATGAGCTCTGGCCGATGCCGACGGCGCCTGCCTGGTTGAGACCGTGGGCTACGTTCTCGACCCGCTTGGAGGTGAACACGCCGCCTTGCGCCGGGGCGAAATGGGTGCCGATCAGCATCTGGATCGCGGTGACGGCGGCGCCGAAGGCTTGCAGGTCGTGCTCGACCAGAGCCGGCATGATGCCCATCAGCACCCGCCGGCAGATCTCGCCGCTGCCGGATTCCGGGAACGGCGGCAGCGAACGAAATGCCGCGATCTCGGCATCGCCATGCAGTCCATGCCCGCCATGATCGAGGATCAGGATGACGCGCCACTCTTCTGGAAACGGCAGTCGCGCCACGACCGGCGGCGGCCTGCCGCTGTCGTCCTTGCCGGCGTCGACAATCACGCCACCGCTTTCGAAACTGGCGATGCCGATGCCGGATCGGCCGCCGCGATCGAGCAGGGTCGCATCGCTGCCGATATCGAGAGGCAGCTTGTGGAGCGTGCGCAGCGCCGCGGCGACGGCAAGGGCGATCTGCGTGCCGGAGCCCAGGCCGGCATGGCTCGGGATCGACTGTTCGACCACCAGACGGTGCTGGCCGCGAATGCCGAGATGGCTGCAGAGCGTCGACAGATGTTCGCCGGCGCGACGGCTCTCGGTGCCTTCGACGATGGTCTCGCTGGATCGCGACAGAGTGACTGTTGTTTCGGGTTCGCTCAGCGGCAGGCCGACGCTGCCAAAGCGACGCCCGGTATCGCCGTTGAGATCGAGGAAGCCAAGATGCAGGCGGGCGGGCACTCGTATGGTAACAGAATTCGACATCTGCCCCCCGATGGGTGCATCATAGACGCATCATGGAAGTTTAGGTGCCCGTCGCCATGATAGCTGTTTTCGTCGAAGGGGCAAGCCGGAGAGAGTGCATTCGTTTTATCTGTTTTTGGCCCCGGCGCGAGAACGGACCGGGCAATTCGCGGAGGTCGAGATGAACGAGACGACGAGGGAAAAAGTCTATTCGGAAGCTGAGATTGCCGACCGGCTCGAGAAGGAGCTGCCGAAATGGCACTACGAGAACGGCTGGATCCGGCGCAAATACAAGACCCACAGCTGGAAATCGACACTGATGGTCATCAACACGGTCGGCCATCTCGCAGAGGCGGCATGGCACCATCCCGACATCACGGCGTCCTATGCCTGGGTCGAGGTGCGCCTGATGAACCACGCAGCCAAGGGCATCACCGACAAGGACTTCGAACTGGCCAAAAAGATCGAGGAAGTCGTCCAGTGGCAGCCGGCCAGGGAAGGCGGCGCGCTGGAAGGCACTCCGCCGACCGATCAGCGCTTCGCTTACATCAAATATGATTAAGCGCGGTCGGAATTTGTTGATGGCGCCAGAAAACATTCGCTAAAACATTGGCTAATCTGCTGACAGGCGGGGTTCACGACCAATCCAGTTTCGTCTAGGATCGGGCCGGCACCAGAAAGTAGCGTAATGAATGGCGGTTGCTTGGATCGGCAACCGGGAAACGCTGGTCGAGCGCGCGGCTGCACATGCCGCCGCGCTGTTGGGGTCAAGCCGGTGCCCGGTTTTCAGCCTGGATACGGATATACACGGCACCAGGGCGGCGATCGCGCTGGCTGAGCGGGTTGGCGCGGCATACGATCATGCCGATGGCGCGGCAGTTTCCCGGGAGGCCGCGCTTTTTACCGACAAAGGCGCGATGACCGTTGCGCCCGGCGAGGCGCGCCGGCGCGCCGATGTCGTGGTGGTCGTCGGCGAACTCCCGCAGATCCATCATCAATTTGTCGGCGAACTCTCAGCCACGGTTCCCGATCTCTCGACCCCCGATCTCTCAGCCAGGAATCAACGCGAAATCTTTCTTATCGGGTCGAACGAAATGTCTGCACCGCGATTGAGCAACGGGCGGATTGCGACGATCCTGTCCTGCGGCGAGGCAAGCCTCGGCGCGACGCTGGCGGCGCTGAGGGCGCAGTGGAGGGGGCGCCAGACATCGCGGCCGGTATCGAATTTCGACGATTTCGCCAAAGCCCTGGAGGCTGCGCATTTTCCCGTTTTCCTGTTTTCAGGCGACGCAACAGAAGGGCTGGCGCTCGAGATGCTGCAAGGGCTGGTCACTGATCTCAACCGCAAGTCACGCGCGTCCGGCCTGCATCTGTCGGCGAGCGAAAACGGCTGGGGAAGCGCACTCGCCTCGACCTGGATGACCGGTTTTCCGCTGCGCACCGGATTTGCGCGCGGCTTCCCGGAATTCGACCCCTGGCGTAACGATGTCGCGCGCATGATCGCTGCCGGCGAAGCCGACCTGCACCTGCGGATCTCGTCCTCAATTGTCCAGCCGCAGAAGAAAAGGAACCGCATGGCGCTGATTGCCTTGGCGAAAACGCACGAGCCGGTCGCGGGCGCTGCGGTCACCATCGCCATCGGCGAAGCGGGCGTCGATCACCAGGCGGTGGTCTATTCCAGCCGCACCGGTTCGCTGCGGTCGGTCGATGCACGAGCGGCCTCTGAACTGCCCTCCGCTGCGACTGTTATCCGGCTGGTCGCCAGTCATGTCTCCGCCGAGGCGGCGTTGCCATGCTGACGAAAATCGCCGGCGGCGACATCATCGATCCGGTCAACGGCCGTCTCGGCAAGGGCGACCTGTGGATCAGCGACGACAAGATCGTTGCGGCGCCGGCGGGTGGCGCTGCCGAGCGGACCATCGACGCTGCCGGCTGCATCGTCATGGCGGGCGCCATCGACATCCATTCCCACATCGGCGGCGGCAACGTGAATACGGCACGGCTGCTGTTGCCCGAGCAGCATGCCGCGCACCAGGCGCGACCGGCGACGACGCCGCTCTCCAATGCCGGCTGGTCGACTTTCCAGACCGGATGCCTTTACGCCAGAATGGGTTTTACAACGGTCGTCGAGCCGGCGATGTCGCCGGGAGCCGCGCTTCACACCCATCTCGAACTGGCCGACATCCCGATCATCGACAAGGCGACGCTCGCCATTCTCGGCAACGACGATTTCCTGCTGTCGATGATCCGCGACGACGCCTCCTCTCAAATGATCGAGGACTATGTCGCCTGGACGGTCGCCTCGACGCGGGCGCTTGGGGTAAAGGTGATCAACGCCGGTGCGGCGGCCGCCTTCAAGGAAAACGTCCGCACCTTCTCGCTCGACGATGTGGTGCCTTCCTATGGCGTCAGCTCGCGCAAGATCGTCAAGACGCTGCAGGCGGCGGTCGACAGTCTCGGCGTCCCGCATCCGCTGCATGTCCATTGCAACAATCTGGGCAGCCCCGGATCGGCGGATACGGCGGCCGCGACGATCGCGGCGGCGGAAGGATTGCCGCTGCACCTCGCCCATCTCCAGTTCTACGGCTACGGCACGGAAGGCAAGCGCAGGTTTTCGTCGGCCGCGGCGCGTCTTGCCGAACTGGTCAATGCGACGCCGGAAGTCACCATCGATATCGGCCAGGTGATGTTCGGCCAGACGGTCACCGTCTCCTCCGACGTCATGCGGCAGTTTTCGGCGCGTGGCAGTGCGCAGCCGAAGAAATCCGTCATTCATGACGGCGACGGCAATGGCGGCGGCATCGTGCCCTACAGCTATGGCAAGGATTTCTATGGCACGATGCAGTGGGCGATCGGGCTCGAGCTTTTTCTCCTGATCGACGATCCGTGGCGTGTCTTCTTCACCACCGATCACCCCAACGGCGCGCCCTTTACCGTCTATCCGGCCCTGTTCGAGTTGCTGATGACCCGGGAAGCGCGCACCGAAATGATCGCCGGACTTTCACCTTCGGCGATGGCGCTCTCCACCCTTGCCGCAATCGACCGCGAATACACGTTCGAGGAAATTGCCATCATGACGCGCGCGGCCCCAGCCAGGCTGCTCGGTCTGACGGATCGCGGCCATCTCGGCGCCGGCGCCACAGCCGACATCGCTGTCTACCGCAGGGACCAAAATATCGCGAAAATGCTGGGGCAGGCGGCATATGTCTTCAAGGATGGCGATCTCGTCGTCCAGGACGGAGAAATCACCCACTACCGCTGGGGCAAGGCGCTCAGGCTCAATCCGTCGCCGGACAAGGCGATGCTGCGGCGTCTGGAGGACTATCACCAGCAGCGCTACGGCCTGTCGCTGGACTGGTTCGATTTCCCGGATACGGCGATCGCGCGCGAACAGCCATTCGGCGAGGTGGCATGCCGAACGTGAGCGTAAATGGCATAGTGATCGACGATACCTTTGCCGAGGCCTTCGGCATGCGCGCGACCGCCATCATCATCACCGCGCCGAACCGGAAATGGGCGCGCCAGGCGGCGATCACGATGACCGGCTTTGCCACCTCGGTGATCGGCTGCGGCTGCGAAGCGGCAATCGACGTCGAACTGCCGCCATCGGCCACGCCGGACGGCCGGCCCGGCTGCCGCGTGCTGATCTTCGCGATGGGAACAGATGAGCTGCAGAAACAACTGCTCAATCGCGTCGGCCAATGTGTCTTGACCTCGCCGGGTTCGGCCTGCTTCGCCGGACTGGAGGGCAGCGCCGCTTTGAAGCTCGGATCGGCGCTGCGTTACTTTGGCGATGGCTGGCAGATCTCCAAGAAAATCGGCGGCAGGCATTTTTGGCGGGTTCCCGTCATGGATGGCGAGTTCCTGTGCGAAGCAACGACCGGGCTGACCAAGGCTGCCGTCGGCGGCGGCAATTTCTTCGTCATGGCTGAAAGCAGCGCCAAGGCCTTGCTCGCCGCCGAGGCCGCGGTTGCCGCGATCGGCCTGGTGCCGGGCGCGATCGTGCCGTTTCCGGGCGGCATTGCCCGTTCGGGTTCCAAGATCGGTGGTAAATACAAGGGCATGATCGCGTCGGCCAACGAAGCCTACGCTCCGACACTGCGCGGTGTTGTCAGGAGTGAGCTCGGCGCCGACATCAATGCCGTCCTGGAAATCGTCATCGACGGCGAGACCAACGACGCCGTAGCCGCCGCTATGAAGGCCGGCATCAAGGCCGTCATCGAACTCGGGCCGCAGCGAGGCGCGGTTCGGATAAGCGCCGGCAATTACGGCGGCAAGCTCGGCAAGTTCATCTATTCGCTGAAGGATATGCTGCCGTGAAAGCGCTGACCTTCACCCTTGTCGCCGAGCCGCCGGAGCGCCTTGATCTATCACTGCTGACGGCGGAGCGGCTTGCCGGGATCGAAAGGCGCGATTTCGAAAAAATCCAGATCGGCATGTCGAAACATGGATCGAAGGTCGGCGATATTTTTCGCATCGCCGGCAACGATCTGCTGGACATCGTCTTCGAAGGTGGCAGCGCGCGCCTCGACCGCGTGGCGGAAGGCATGCGGGGCGGTTCGGTTCGCGTCGTCGGCAATGCCGGCGCCCAGGCCGGGCGCGCCATGCGTGGCGGCACGCTGACGATCGAAGGCAATGCGGGTCCGCATGCCGGCTCCGGCATGCGCGGCGGCAGGTTTGAAATAACCGGCAACGCCGGCGATCACCTTGGTGGGCCGCTCGCCGGCGAATTGGCCGGCATGAATGGCGGCGTGCTGATCGTCAGGGGCAAAGCCGGCGCTTTTGCCGCCGACCGCATGCGCCGCGGCCTAATCGCGGTGCTGAAAGGCTCAGGCGACAATGCCGGCAGCCGCATGATCGCCGGCACGCTGGTGGTGGCCGGCGGCACCGGCGAGATGCCCGGCTATCTGATGCGTCGCGGTTCGATCCTTCTCGATCGCGCGCCGAAAAGTCTGTCGCCGAGCTTCGTCGAATGCGGCGCGCCGGAAAGCGTTTTCGCCGCCGTCGTCGATCGCCATCTGATCGCCGATGGTATTTTGAAACGGCCGCTTCTGGGCAACGCGCCGCAGAAATATGGCGGTGACAACGCGGTGCTTGGAATGGGTGAGGTTCTTTTCCCTCACTGAGGCGTGCTGCTGATAAAGCAATGCCTTCAGCGCCGTGCTCCGGCCGACATCCGCAAATTGCAGCTGCATGTTCCGGTGAACTGCTGATTTCTTCCCGCGAGACATTTCGCATACTGTTTGGCTTTGCGACGTTTTGGAAGAAACCACACGATTCCAAAAACCCAATTTCGTGCCTCTTTGCTGGGCAATGAGGGCCGTCTCGCCTTCTCCAGCAGAACGTTTTTGCGCCAAAATGCCCAAAATTCCACCAAAGTAGGGCGACTTCCCCTTTCCTCGCGCGGTATCGGCAGCACGCTGCAAGAATCTGTGTTGCCAAGCGGAGAGTTTTGGCTAACGTAAGGAAAACCACAAAACCACATAACGAAAAAGGGGAACAACATATGAGCGAGTCAAGCAGGCGCGATTTCATGAAAGGCATGGCGGCGTTCGGAGCGGGCGCCGGGCTTATGGTGATCAACCCGGAATTCCTGGTCTCCGGCGCGGCTGCGCAGGCGGGCAAGCAACTGGTCTTCCTGTCGGCCGAGAACATCACCGGCAACTGGGATCCGACGGCGCATACGACGCTATCGCAGAAGAACATCGAGGGTTTCGTCATGGGGTTCCTGACGCGGACGCCGATGCGTGTCGAAAAACCCGACGAGGTCATCTACGAGCTCGCCACCAAGATCAACTTGCTTGAGCCGACCAAGCTTGAGATCAAGCTGCGTGAAGGGGTGAAGTTCCACGACGGAAAGCCATTCAAGGCCGAAGACGTCAAGGCGACCTTCGAATACGGCTCGCAGCCCGACCGGCCGGCGCAATGGTATCCGGGCTCGACCGAGACGCTGACGATCACAACGCCGGACGACTACACGGTGATTGTCGACACATCGAAGGGCGGCTATCCGGCGCACCTGTTCATCTTCCTCGCCTCCTACCTGCCGATGCTGTCGGCAACCGACATCGCCGCCGGGCCCAGCGGGCCGCTTTCGCAGCGCCTGAACGGCACCGGGCCTTACAAGTTCGTCGAGCAGCGAGGCAACGACACGGTGTTGGAAGCCTACTCGGACTACTTCCTCGGGGCGCCGACCATCCCCGGCATCAGCTTCAATTTCGTTGGCGATTCGACCACCCGCATGCTGTCGCTGATGAACGGCCAGGCGTCCATCGTGGAGCGGCTCGAACCGGAGCAGGTGGCGACCCTGCAAGGTAACGAGAAGGTGGCAATCAGCAGCGTGGTCTCGGTCGAAAACAAATATCTGTGGTTCCGCTGTTCCAAGCCACCCTTCGACGATCCGCGCGTGCGCATGGCGGCCTGCCACGCGATCGACCGGTCCATGCTGCTGGAAATCCTCGGCGAGGCCGGCCATGCCTCGGCGAATTATGTCTCGCCGGTGAAGTTCGGCTATATCGACCTGCCCAATTATCCCGAATACAGCCCGGAGAAATGCCAGGCCCTGCTCGCCGAAGCAGGCTTCCCGAAGGGGCAAGGGCTGCCCGAGCTCGAATACATCACCTCGGTCGGGTTCTATCCCAAGACCAAGGAGTATGGCGAGGTGATCACTGCCATGCTGCAGGAGCAGGGCTTCCCCGTCACGCTGTCGGTGCTGGAGATCGCGGCGTGGAACGAGCGTCTCTACGACCGTCCCGGCGGCGGTCCGGGCCATATGGTCGACTGCGGCTGGTCGACCGGATCGCCCGAGCCGGACCTCGTGCTGCGGACGCATTTCCATTCCTCATCCAAGCGCATCACCGGCATTGTCGATCCCGAACTGGATGCCTCACTCGACAAGGAGCGCAGCGCGGCGTCGCTCGAGGAGCGCAAGCAGATCCTCCAGACCGAGACGATGCCGATGATTGCCGCGAAGGTGCCGTCGTTCTCCCTGTTCACCTCCGTCATGATCCACGCGATGGACAAATCTCTCACGGGGCTCTTCATCTATCCGGACGGTTCCATGGACGCGTCGAAGGGGGCGTTCGCCTGATCGGCGCCAGCCGCGGCCCGCGGGAGTAACAACCCGGGCCGCGGTTGTCGTCGACGGCCGGGTGAGACACACGGGCTCGGCTGCTGGCAACCAGTCCTCGGGCTTCGTCCGCCGCAGGAGATGGAATGTTCATCATTAGCTTTCTTGTCCGCCGCCTGGCCCAGGGTGCGCTGATCATTTTTCTTGTAACGCTGCTGATTTTCACCTTGCTTCGCGTCGTTCCTGGCGATCCCGTCCGGTTGATGGCGGGCGGAATGGCGCCCGAGGCGCTGATCGAGCAGATCGCCAAGGAGATGGGGCTTCGCGACCCGGTGCTGGTTCAATTCGGGCGCTACATGAGCGGCGTCGTCAGGGGCGACCTCGGCCAGTCGTTCGTTCGGCCGGCCAGCGGCGCCTCGACCGGCGGATCCAGTTTCGGGGATGCCACGCGCGGCGAGCGCGCCGATGTGCTCACCCTTATCGGCGAGACCCTGCCGATGACGCTGCAACTCGCCTTTCTGGCGATCGTGTTCGCGATGCTCTTTTCGTTCCTGGTCGGCATCCCGGCCGGATTGTCTCCCGGGCGATGGCCGGACAAAGTCGCTTTCTACGTGTCATCGATCTTCATATCCCTGCCGGGTTTCTGGCTCGGCATCGTGCTTGCGCTGCTGCTCTCCGTGAAGCTCGGATGGCTGCCGGCGATCGGCTACAAGGGCTTTGCCTACACGATCCTGCCGGCAATCGTGCTGGCTGTCGAACTTTCGCCGGTTCTTATCCGGACGCTGACCGGCTCGATTTCCTCGGCAATGATGATGCCGTTCATTGCAGTCGGCCGCGTGCGCGGGCTCAGCCAGCGTCGGATCATCTTCGCGCACGCGCTGCGCAACGCCTCCGTTCCGCTGCTAAACCTTCTCGGCATCCAGATCAGCGGCCTGCTCGGCGGCGTGCTCGTGATCGAATTCATCTTCGACTATCCCGGACTGGGGCTTCTGACCATCAACGCCGTGTTGCAGCGCGACTTTCCGCTGATTCAGGGCATCGCGATCGTCACCAGCGTCATCTTCGTCCTGATCAACATCGCGGTCGATCTGATCGCGACGCTGATCGATCCGAGACTGGAATACTGATGAGCCTCGCGCAAACCAATCTGAGCCTGAAGGTAACCGCGCCGGAAGCGCAGCGCGGCGCTTCCCTGTCCCGGCGGATATGCAAGGCGGCGCTGGCGTCGAACGAGTTCCGGGTCGGCCTCGTGATCTTCGCCATACTGGGTCTCGCGGCGCTGCTCTACCCGGCCTTGAGCGGGATCGACCCCACCAAGATGAACGTCGCCGGCCGTTTGCAGTCGCCGCCCTTCCTCGGCGACAAATGGAACTGGGCGGCACCGCTTGGCACCGATCAGATCGGTCGCGACATGCTCGTGCGCAGTCTGGTGGGCTTGCGCTATTCCCTGCTGATCGGCCTGTCCACCGTGGTGGTGATGCTGATCATCGGCTGCTCGCTCGGCATGCTCGCCGGCTACTATGGCGGCAGGATCGACATGGTGATCATGCGGATCACCGACGCGCAGCTCTCCATCCCGATGATCATCCTCGCAATCACCGTTCTGGGGGTATCGCGGCCGACGATCCCGGCGATCATCCTTGTGCTCGGTCTTTCGAGTTGGCCGGTCTATGCCCGCGTCACGCGCAGCGTCGTGATGACCGAACGCAAGAGCGAATATGTGCGCGCCGCCCAGCTCAGCGGCGCTTCGGATTTTCGCATCATGGTCTGGCTGCTCGCGCCGCTGGTGCTGCCGCCGATCATCTTCGTGTCGGTGCTCGACGTAGCGCGCATGATGATCTTCGAGTCGATCCTTGGCTTCATCGGCCTCGGCGTGCAGCCTCCGACGCCGACCTTCGGCAACATCATCGCCGATGGCAGGAAGTACCTGCTCAATGCGTGGTGGATCGCCACCATGCCGGGGGTGTTCCTGTGCCTTACCCTGACCAGCATCAATCTGATGGGCGCTTCGCTCGAACGGGCCCGCAACCGGATCTACGGAGGCGTGTCGTGAACAGCAGCCCGGTCCTGTCGGTTAAAAACCTCGGCGTGGAAGTGGGCACGGGCGCTGGCGCCCGGCCGGTGCTCTCGGATGTGAGTTTCGATCTCGCCCCGCGTGAAATCGTCGGCATCATCGGGGCCAGCGGTTCGGGCAAGACCGTTCTGGCGCGAGCCCTGGTCAACTGGATCGACCCGCCGCTGCGCATCTCGTCCGGCTCGGTCGAGTACAAGTCGCAGAACATCCTCGACCTGGCCGGCGGGCGGATGCGCCTGCTGCGCAGGGAGATCGCCTATGTCGGCGCCAACCCCATGGGAGCGCTGGATCCGACTTTGCCGGTCGGCCGCCAGATCGTCGAGAAGCTGAGCGCCGTAGTGCCCGGCATCGATCCCTCGGAAGCCCGCAAGCGGGTCATCGATCTTCTTGGAGCGGTCCGCATTCCCTCGCCACGACTACGTTTCGACGAGTACCCTTCGCAGTTCAGCGGCGGCATGATGCAGCGCGCGCTGATCGTCGACGCTTTGATCAGCAATCCAGCTTTTCTCGTTGCCGACAACGTCACCCAGCCGCTCGACGTGACAGTCGCAGCGCAGGTCCTGCGTCTGATGCGCGAGTTGACGGAGCGTTTCGACACCGCGGTGGTGTTCGTTTCCTCTTCGCTGCCGACGGTCAAGGAGGCGGCCGACCAGGTCCTGGTGCTGTCCGAAGGCAGGATTGTCGAGCGCAACACCCCGCAGCGGCTCATCGACGCGCCGCAGCATCCCTATACGCTGCAGTTGATCAGCCAGATACCGAAAATCTGGACGAGCGAAGCGGTCGCGGTTCCACGTACACCGAACGCGGCGAGGCCAACGATCAGCATACGCGACGCAACCCGCACCTACCGTGTCCGCAAACGGGGAACGTTCGCGGCCCACAGCGAGGTCCGCGCCGTGCGCAATGTCACCTTCGACGTCATGCCGGGCGAGAATTTCGGCGTGGTCGGCGAGTCCGGCTGCGGCAAGTCCACCCTGATGCGGCTTCTCAGCCGCCTGGAGTTTCCGGACAGCGGCAGCGTCATCTGCGATGGCCAGGATCTCTCGAAACTGAGGGGAAAGATGCTGCTGAAGTTCCGGCGCGATTTTCAGCTCGTGCTGCAGGATCCGTTCAACTCGCTGCCGCCGCGGACATCGATCGGCGCGATCCTGGAGGATCCGCTGCGTGTGCACGGCATGCGCAATGCGAAGGAGATACGCGATCGTGTCCTGGCGGTCATGGCCGAGGTCGAGCTTCCCGCGAACCTCTACGATGAGTTGCCGCTTGGGCTCAGCGCCGGTCAACGCCAACGTGTCAACGTCGCCCGCGCCATGGTGCTCGAGCCGAAGGTGCTCATCATGGACGAGACGCTGTCGTCGCTTGACCAGACCGAGCAGTTCCGCCTGCTGGCGCTGTTCGAAAAACTGCAGGCCCAGCACGGCCTGACCTACGTCTTCATTTCGCATGACCTTGCAATGGTCCGCCGCGTCTGCAACCGGGTTGCCGTGATGTATCTCGGCGAGGTGGTCGAGATCGCCGACAATGAGCGTCTTTTCTTCGATCCCGGGCATCCGTACACGAAGGCGCTGTTGAGCGCGGTACCGACACTGGAGGAGCGCCGCTACAAGCCGGAGGACTGCCTGCTCGAAGGCGAGCCGCCGAGCCCGATCGACCTGCCGCCGGGTTGCAGTTTCGCCAGCCGCTGTCCGCATGCCTTCGACAGGTGCCATGCCGAGAGCCCGACGCTGACGGTGCGAAATCACGGCGAGTTGGCGGCCTGCTTCCTGGTTGAAAGACAGGGGCCCGCGCCGCCGCATGATGGACAAAAGACGGGGAGGAACATACCGATGGAAGCGAGATTTGCATGAGCGATCCTGAAGATCGCTTGCAATACGCGCTTGCCGAACTCGAGACGCACGGGCGCGTGTCGGTGCAGGCACTCGCCGAGCATTTCCATGTCAGCCGGGAAACGGTGCGTCGCGACCTGAAGCAGCTGGAACTCGAGGGGCACCTGCGGTGCATCTATGGCGGTGGCGTCAAGCCGCGCCCGGACGCCGATGAGCCCATCGCCGACCGGATGCGGCTGAACGCGCGCGAAAAGGCGCGCATCGCCGAATGCGCGGCGACCCTGCTCAGAGACCATATCAAGATCTTCGTCGACACCGGCACGACGACGCTGGCGTTCGCCAAGCATCTGAGGAACTGGCCTGATATCACCGTCTACACCAACTCGCTCGACATCGTCGCGCTGCTCGCCGATGCCGGACATCCCAATCTGGTGGCGGTCGGCGGCGACGTCAGGGCGAGCTACCGCGCCTTCATGGGTCAGGATCCGGTCGATCTCGTCACGCGGCACCTGTTCGACATCGCCTTCGTCAGCATTGCAACCGTCGACAGCAGGTTCGGCTTCATGGACCTCGGACAGGACGAGGCGAACATTCGCCGCGCGCTGCGAAAGCACTCCAAACAGTGCGTCATGCTGGCGGACAGCAGCAAGTTCGGCCGGCAGGGCTCCATCTGCACATACGAATTCCGGGACGTCGACATCCTGATCACCGACGCTCCCCTCAAGGCGGACTTCGCCGCTCAAATGGATCAGGCGCAGGTAAAGGTGCTCTATGCTTGAAATTCGCAAGGACCCTTCGGCCTTCCCCGGCATCGACGCCGAAGCCCTCCATCGGATGATGGATGAGGTTTCCGCCTTCGGCGGTGGTCCGGACGGCTCGATGATGCGACTGACGCTGTCCCGCGAGGATGGACTGGCACGCGACTGGCTGGCTGCATGGTTCGCGCAGGAAGGCCTGCGCCTTGAGGTCGATGCGATCGGCAACATGTACGGATTTCTCGACTGGGCCGGCAGGGATGCGCCGTGCATCATGTGCGGTTCGCATCTCGACAGTCAGCCGAATGGTGGCCGTTTCGACGGCGCCTATGGGGTGATTGCCGCCTGCAGCGCGATAGAGTCGATCCGGCGCCGGGTGGCCGAAGCCGGCATCACGCCGAAATGCAACTTCGTCATCGTCAACTGGACCAACGAGGAAGGTGCGCGATTCCAGCCCAGCCTGCTTGGCAGCAGCGTCAATTCCGGTGAGATCGACCTCGATTTCGCGCTGGCGCGCCGGGACGGTTCCGGCGTTTCGGTGGCCGAGGCGCTGTCGGAGATCGGCTATGCCGGCAAGGCCGCTCGCGTGGTGCCGGACGCCCTGATCGAGATCCACATCGAAGGTTCAGCCCATCTCGAGAAGGCCGGCCTGCGGATCGGCGCATTTACCCGTTTCTGGGGCGCCGTCAAATATCGCCTCGCTTACCTCGGCCGGCAGGCCCACACCGGCCCCACACCGATGGCCGAGCGGCAGGATGCGCTGCTCGCTGCCGCCTATCTGATCGCCGAACTCAGGGACATGGCCGACAAGGCCGGTCCGGGTCTGCACACCTCGGCGGCGCGGCTGGAAGTCCATCCCAATTCGCCGAACGTAGTGCCGGCAGAGGCGGTGATGTTCATCGAACTGCGGTCGGGAAGTGCCGAGCTTCTGGAGTCGGCCGAAGCGGAACTCAAGGAGAAAATCACAGCCTGCGCCGCCCGCGCGCGCGCATCATTCGAAATTCGATCAATAGACCGGAGGCGGGCGGGAGAATTTGACGCCGGGCTGATCGATCTGGCCGAACAGACCGCCAAATCGCTCGGGCAGACGGTGCTGCGGCTCGACACAATCGGTGGGCACGACGCAGTCAGCATGTCGGCGGTGACGCCGGCGATCGTTATCGGGGTGCCGAGCGTCGGCGGTGTCATCCACCACCCGACGGAGTTCACGACGCCCGAGGACCGGCTCCTGGGGACGGAACTGCTCGCCGGGATGCTGTGGCGGTTCTGCCTTGACGGCAACATCCTGAAGAACTGAAGGACAGACGATGAAGACGCTCGGCGAAGCCTCGACCCCCGCGGAAGTTCGTGCCGAGGCGGCGCTCATCGCTGTTGCGGCCTGGACGGGAAAACAGATTGGTTTTACCTCAGCTCCTCCGGGTATCGCATCGCCCTCGCATCGCGGCGTTGACAGCGAAGCATGGCTGGTGGCGGTCGACCAGCCGTCTCCGGCCTATTTCCTGAAGATCGTGAACTCGGACCAGAAGGCGTTCGTCGACCTGGAGGCCGTGTTTGAAGCCGCCTCCATCGCGGCCGGACTGGGCTGCACGCCAAGTCCGCGGCACCTTGCGCGAGACGCCGACGCGATCGTCTTCGATCTCCTGCCGCCCGGTTGGAAAACAGCGCGCATGGACGATCTGCGGCGGGCGGACGTGATGGAACAGGTCATCGCGCTTAAAAAGGCGATCCACGGGGCGCGGCCATTCACTTTGTCCTGGACGGTGTTCGATAGGATCCGGGTGCTGGACAACGCCTGCAAAGCCGCTGGCGTCGACCGCCCCGACGATCTTTGGTGGATGCTCGACGGCGTCGGCGAGATCGAGCGCGCAATCGCGGCTGCGGGTTACGATGTCCGGCCCAGCCACGCCGACGGCCTCGCCTCCAACGTCATGATAAGCCAGGACGGGGCGGTTCAGCTCGTCGACTTCGACGAAGCCCGCAATGTCGACCCTCTCTACGACATCGGCATTGTTCTCAACGAGGCCTTTCCGTTCGAAGAAGAGATGCGGCCGGCGCTTGAGGTGTTCGAGGGCTCCTTCCGTCAGGCTTCCCTCGACCGCTGCCGTGCGTATGCGGCGGCCGACGATCTGGTGTGGGGGCTCTGGGGGATGCTTATGAACTCGATATCGCCGAGCGGCGATATCGAGTTTCTGAAATACGCGCAGTGGCGCCTGCTGCGCTGCCGGATGGCCCTTCGCCATCCGGACTTCAAACTGAAGTTGAGACGGCTTTGAGCGACTGCAAGGAGGCTGTACATGGTTGAGAAGCGGCCGGGCGAGGCGGTGAGCGAAGCCGAGCGGGAGATCGAGGCCGTCATCTGTGCCGTCGAACCATGGGCCGGCCGCGATCTCCGCTACGGGCCGGTGCATGGCGGCATCAGCAATTCCAATTGGCGCGTTCGCATCGCGGGACAGGCAGGGAGCTATTTCGTGAAGGTTCCGGGCCGCGGCACCGAGATGTTCATCGACCGAAAGGCGGCGGCGGAGGCGAGCCGGCGTGCGCACTCGCTCGGTATCGGACCCGCGGTCTACGGCTATCTGGACGAACGCGGCGTCGAGATCGCCGATTTCATGGAGGGGCGGCGCTCCTGTACCAACCGCGATTTCCTCGACCCGGATGTACGGCGCTCGGTGCTGGGTCTCTACCGGCGCTTCAACGATTCGGGCCTGCTGTCGCTGACCAAGACCGTCTTCGATATGATTGACGAGCATGTCGATCAGGTGCGCGAGCTCGGAGGCGCGCTGCCCGCGGATTTTGCCTGGCTGCATCGCCAGTACCGGCTGGCGCGGGCGGCGCTCGAGGCTTCGGGCATCGACCTGGTGCCGTGCTTCAACGATCCGATGCCGGGAAACTTCATGATCGCGCCCGACCGGTCGATGATGCTGATCGATTATGAGTATGCGGCAAACAACGATCGCTGTTACGAACTCGGCATCTGGTGCGGAGAAATGTTCTTCTCCGATGCGGTCGAGGCCGAGGTCATCGAGGAATATTTCGGCAGGTTCGATCCACGGTTGAAAGCTCGCCTGGTCGTGCACAAGGTGCTCGCCGATGTGAAGTGGGGAACCTGGGCGATGGTGCAGAACGTCGTATCGGCGCTCGATTTCGATTTCTACAAATACGGGGCGTGGAAATATATGCGCGCGCGCTCGGTGATGCAGACCCCGCAATGGATCGAGCATCTCAGGGCGGTCTGACGGGTATCACTAGTCGAAGCAATTCCGACCAGCGACATATTTTCATGTCATGATGAGCCAAAGAGGGCGCGTCCGTCTCCAGCTACTGCCCGATTGGCATTGCGGTTAAGCCGCCATGGCCGGCATGTCTGCAGGAAGGTTAGCGGCCGTCGTTGGCAATCAGTTTCGTCAGGCAATCACCCGCCTGGCTCCCAGGCACGCCGAGATCCCTGACACTGTCCATGTGGTTGCGGTTGGTGAGAACAAGCGAAATTACCGGCGAACCCTGCTGCAGCAGGTGCTCTTTGAATCGGTCTGCTTGCTGATGGAAAGGCGGCGTCTCGTTGGCTCCGACCAGAACCATCGCCCTGGTTTGTGGATCATGCCGATAGGCAAGCGGTGTAAACCTGGCGACTTCCTCATCGGTGATTGCAATCTCGTTGGCGAGAAAGGAGTTCTGCAGCGGTTTCAAATCGTAGAGCCCGCCGAGCAGAAGGGCTGCCCGAACGTTCGAAGGCTCGCTGTTGAACAGAAACGTTGAAAGATGTGCTCCGGCCGAATGACCGCTGACGGTCAGGTCTGCCGGGTTTCCGCCATGGTCGGCGATATGGTCCAGAACCCACTGCTTGGCGCGGCGCACCTGGTCGACGATCGTCGCCATTCTGACCTTGGGCATCAGAGCATAGTCGACGATGACGGCAATCGCGCCGGCCTGGGTGATCGTCGCCGCGACGTATGAGTAGTCGCGCTTGGAGAACATCCTCCAGTAGCCGCCATGGATAAACATGTGCACCGGCAGGCCGCTTGTTTTGCCCGGGGGAAAGAACAGGTCGATGGTTTCGGTCTGATCCGGCCCATAGGCAATGTCCGCTGTCATCGGGATGGTTGCGCGGACGGCCTCGCTTCGGTGAACGATATCCTGGACGAGTTGATCGAAATCGGCGACATGGTCGCGGATGCGGAACGGATCGCTTTGCACTCTTCCTCCGCTCAGATGCTGATGGAGAGGTATTTCGCCTCTATGAACTCGGCAATGCCGTGATGCTGGCCGCCCTCGCGGCCGAGGCCGCTCTGCTTGACCCGCCGAACGGTGCTGCCGGATCGGACATCAAGCCGCGGTTGAGAGCGATCATCCCGGCTTCGATCCTGGATGCCACCCGCATTCCACGCGCAAGGTCGCGCGTGTAGATGTAGGCGGCAAGACCGTATTCGGTGTCGTTGGCGCGCGCGATGATTTCGGCTTCCGTCTCGAATCTCGAGATCGGCGCCACCGGCCCAAAAATTTCCTCGTGCGCCATCTCCGCCTCGGCCGGGACGTCGCAGAGCACGGTCGGCGGATAGTAGTATCCGGTTCCCGAGCCTGCCTTGCCTCCGCACAGCACCCGCGCGCCACGGGCGACAGCATCGTTGACCAGACGGTCGATCTTGTCCACGGCCTTCCTGGTGATCATCGGCCCGCACTCCGTGGCCGCGTCCGTGCCAGCGCCGATCTTGAGTGTCGACATCCGCCTGGCGAGGTTTTCGCAAAACGCATCGTAAGCGCCGGACTGGACATAGATGCGGTTTGCAGCCGTGCAGGCCTCGCCGGCGTTGCGCATCTTCGCCACCATCGCCCCATCGACCGCCGCGTCGAGATCAGCGTCATCGAACACAAGGAATGGCGCGTTGCCGCCAAGTTCCATCGAACACGAAACCACGTGCTTTGCGGCCTCGGCCAGCAGAACCCGCCCGACACAAGTCGAGCCGGTAAAGGAGAGTTTGCGCACCCGCGGATCGGCCAGCATCGCGGCCGTCACCGGGCCGGGATTGGAGGTTGTCAGAACGTTCACCACACCTGGCGGAACGCCTGCTTCCTGGTAGAGCGCGGCAAGCGCGTAGGCGGTGAGCGGGGTCTCGCTGGCCGGCTTCAAGATTACCGTGCACCCAGCAGCCAAGGCGGGCGCGATCTTGCGCGTCGCCATGGCGGCAGGGAAGTTCCAGGGCGTGACAAGGACGCAGATGCCGATCGGCTCGTAGTCGACCACGATCCGGTTGGTGCCGGAAGGCGCCATCCCGAATTCACCGGTGATGCGAACGGCTTCCTCGGCATTCCAGCGAAAGAATTCCGCAGCATAGGCGATCTCGCCACGCGCGTCCGGCAGTGCCTTGCCGTTTTCCAGCGAGATCAGGGTGGCCAGCGTCTCGGAACGCTGCGTCATCAGCTCGAAGCAATTTCTGAGGATTTCGGAACGCTTGCGCGGCGCCGTTGTGCGCCAGCCATCGGCGGCCCTGGCCGCAGCCTCGACGGCGGCCGCGGCATCTTCGATCGTCGCATCGGGAACGGCGGCGATCACCGCTTCCGTGGAAGGGTCCACGACCTGGATTTCCGTGCCGTCGGCGGATTGCCGCCATTGGCCGCCGATATACAAGCCGTGGGAGAATCTATGGAAGTCGGCAGTGTCCTGATCGTCCGCCAGCACCTGATGCGATATGTTCACGGCCTGCTCCTCGATTGCTCACATGACAGAGGTGGCGAGGTCGCCATCATAGCCGGCCTGGATCAGGCCCCGCATGGCTGCCAGGTCGAATGGACGCGGATTGTTCTTGATGAGACGGTCAATGCCAAGCGCCTGTTCGGCCGTCCAATCGAGC
Organism: Mesorhizobium escarrei; assembly: GCF_935825525.1. GTDB lineage: Bacteria > Pseudomonadota > Alphaproteobacteria > Rhizobiales > Rhizobiaceae > Mesorhizobium > Mesorhizobium escarrei. The sequence goes on along the minus strand of NZ_CAKXZT010000162.1, from coordinate 3,050 downwards.
TTGTCGGCGGGAAGCCCGAGCCTGGCCAGCGTAGGCGCGATCCCGATCGCTGCAAACAGCCGGCCGACCTAGTCGATCGTCGCGTCGGCCATCTCACCGGAACTCCGGTCGCTGCCGTCGAGACCAAGGGCAAGGCCGATCTCGGCCATCTCGGCGGCCGCGGCGGCCCGGTTGTACTTCATGACATATGGCAGCATGGTGGCGACACCCAGCCCGTGAGCGGTGTGGGTGAGGGCGCCGACCGGATATTGCACCGCGTGCGCCGCCGCCGTGCCGGCCGTCCCGAACGCACAGCCGGCTGCAAGCGCGCCCATCATCACATCGGCGCGAGCGTCCTCGTCGGCGGGGTCGCGGTAGGCCTTCTCGAGACTGCGGCCAAGCAGCTTGATCGCGAGCAGCGCAAAATGATCGGTCAGCGCGCTCTTGCCGATGAAGACATGTTGTTGCGGCAGGCCGGGGTCGGTGCCGCGCCTGACGGCGGTAAAAGCCTCGATCGCATGGGTCAGCGCGTCTGCGCCCGCGATCGCCGTCAGCCCCGGGGGACATGTCATCGTCAGTTCCTGGTCGCAGATGGCGGCTGCCGCGATCAGATGCGGGCTGGAGATGCCTACCTTCATGGTGCGATCCGGATCGGAGATCACCGCGACAGGGGTCACTTCCGAGCCGGTGCCGGCTGTCGTTGGCACCAAGATCAGCGGCAGCATCGGACCGGGCACCTTGAACTCGCCGTAGTAGTCCTGGAGCAGGCCGCCGTGACTGATGAGCAACGCGGCGCATTTGGCCATGTCGAGACAACTGCCGCCGCCGATGCCGATCACCATGTCGGGCGCAAAATCCCGCGCCTCCTCGACGCAGACAGCAACCGAGTCGCGTGGCACATCGGGCTGCACACGGTCGTGAACCAGCACATCGATCGATGCGCCCTCGAGCGTCGCGATGATCTCTGCGAAGGCGACAGTTGTGGCAAAGCGCTCGTCCGTACAGACGAGAGCGCGATGGCCGAGCCTCGCCGCTACGGTTGCAATGACATGGCGCTGGCCCTTCCCGAAGAGGATTTCACGCGGCAGCCTTATTGCAGCGAAAAGGCTCATGTTCTGTGTCCCTTCGATGATGTGGAAGGCGAAAGTTCGCCGAACTCGGCCCCAAAAATATCCTCTATTAAATCGTATATGATATAGGATTGTATTGGGCGAAGCATCATGTTAGCCAGTGGTCCTGTCAAGAGGCAAAGATGCAGGCCACGAACGCAAGCAATGCCCGAGAAGCCGACCCCGCCAGGGGGCGCATCCAGCGATCCAACAGCCTGGTGGAGGACGTCTATGAAGCGATCTTCGCCCAACTCATGTCGCTGAAGATCGCGCCTGGCTCACGGATCACCGTCGACAGCCTGGTCAAGGAACTCGAAGTATCCCACACGCCAATCCGTGAAGCGCTTGGCCGCCTCGAAGGCGAAGGCCTTGTGCTGAAGACACATTTGATCGGCTACCGCGCCGCGCCGCAGATAACCAGGCGCCGATTTGACGAACTCTATGAGCTTCGCCTGCTGCTCGAGCCGCATGCGGCGGTCAAGGCAGCCGCATTGATGGATGAGACGAAACTTGCGGTACTGCAGGAGTCCGCAGGGGGCATGGCGCGCCGCGAGGGCAAGGATGAACGCCTGCGTTACTCCAATTTTGCGCGGCAGGACGCCATCTTCCACGACAGGATCATGGAATTTGCAAACAATGAACTCGTACGCGAGACTCTCGCGTTCCAGCACACGCACTTCCACATCTTCCGCCTGATGTTCCATTCGCGCGTCACCGAGGAAGCGCTCGACGAGCATCAGGCCATCCTGGCCGCCTTCGCTGCCTCTGATCCCGCGGCGGCGGAACAGGCGATGCGCCGTCATATCGAGCATTCCCGTGATCGTTTGCTGCCGGCGTTCGATTGAGATTGGCACGATGTTCGTCACCGTCGGGAGCGGCGCCGTCAAGCTGAATGCACCGTTGATCAACGCAGGCAAACGCCCGGGACATCCCGGATAAAGCCCTTCCATTCACAAAACGAGGTACCGACCATGCTAGGCAAGAAAATACTGATGTTGACCGGTGAGTTTACCGAAGAATACGAGATCTTCGTCTATCAGCAGGCGATGGAGGCGGTCGGCCACATCGTCCACGTCGTCTGTCCTGACAAGAACGCTGGAGACCTGATCAAGACGTCGCTTCACGATTTCGAAGGTGACCAGACCTACACCGAAAAACCGGGCCACTATGCCTTGCTGAACAAGACCTTTTCGGAGGCGGAAAAACAGCTCGACCAGTATCATGCCGTGTATTGCGCGGGCGGTCGTGGCCCCGAGTACATCCGCACGGATCAGCGCGTGCAGGCGATCGTCCGCCATTTCCACGAAAACGAGAAGCCGATCTTTACCATCTGCCATGGGGTCCAGATCCTGATCGCGGTCGACGGCGTCGTGCGTGGCAGGAAAGTCGGTGCGCTGGCCGCCTGCGAGCCGGAAGTGACGCTGGCCGGCGGAACCTATATCGACCTGTCGCCGACCGAGGCCTATGTCGACGGGACGATGGTCTCGGCAAAGGGCTGGACCGCACTTGCCGCGTTTATCCGCGAGTGCCTGACGGTGCTGGGAACGGAAATCCGCCACAACTGAGTCAATTGTTCCGACCGGCTGCCGGACGGGGTCGGCATCCAGCCTGGTGACCCGCTGCTTGGCAATCCAGCCCAAACAGGCACCATCGTAGCAGCTATGCAGTCGTCCTGGGCGGCAGCTTGAGTTGAGCGTTGGCGGATCCATTCCGTGACATCCGCCGAAGAATTGCAGCGGCTCAGGATAAATGCTGATCTGTAGTGATCCTTCGCGCCCCCCCTCTGTCCTGCCGGACATCTCCCCCACGAGGGGGGAGATTGGCAGCTTTGGCGCACCGCTTGCTCTTGCGACAGTGGCGGTTCGCGAAGGCGATGTGACGGCCGATCTCCCCCCTTGTGGGGGAGATGTCCGGCAGGACGACAGAGGGGGGCGCTGTCCCATAGGCGCTAACTTAGGGGTA
>NZ_CAKXZT010000161.1 GCF_935825525.1 Mesorhizobium escarrei | reverse complement strand
TTAGCGCCTATGGGGCGCTGTCCCCCGGGCGCTGTCCCGCCAGCCTCTCCCTTAAGTCACCAGTCCCCATCGCCTTCAGCCGACGATGCGCAGGTTCGACAATTCGTTGGCGATTTCCTTGAAATTGTCCGACAGCGTCGCCCCGGTCGCGTTCCAGAACAGCTTGGCCGGCTTGGTCGGATCGGTGGGATCCTTGCGGAAGCGCGAGTCCGAGGAGCAGGCCTTCAGCGCGTCGAGTGCTTTCTTGTCGCCGGCATCGGTGGTCGACAGGTCGAGCGCAACGGTCATGACGAGAATGTTCGAATTCTTCGCGTTGCCGCAAAGGGTCTGCATCTGCTCGTCCAGCGCGGCGGTGTAGTTGGCGCCGGTGTAGGTCGTCTTGCCGATGTCGGTGCTTGTGTTCATGAACAGGCGCGTCACGCTTCCAGACCCCGGATATGTCAGGCCGGTGTAACCGTAGGCGGCGTAGGTCGACCTGTTATTGGCATAGCCGCTGTCGCTGACGGCGCTGTATGTATTGGCGCCGTCGGTCAGCACGATGACCACTTTGTCGTTGCCCCTTTCGGCGTTCGGCCGGGCCTCGGTGAAAGGTTCGTTGCTCGACACCGTCCGCCAACCCCAGGCAAGGCCTTCCGGCACGTTGGTGTTGCCGTTCGGGGCCATGGCGTCGATGGCGTTCTCGATCTCCTCCTTCTGGGCAAGCTGGCTCACGTCTTTGAGCGGCGTGATCGGGTTGGTCGTGCAGGACGCATTCGGGCCATCGCCCGAGGCGGCCGACTTCGAGCCGTAAGGTTTGACCAGAAAATACTTGCGCATGTCCGACTGCCGCTCGGATGCGGTCGGATTTGCGGTGTAGGGCCAGTCGGCCCACCAATTGTTGCCGTAACCATAGGACAGATAGATCACGTCGTTAGCGCCGTCACGGTTGAAATCGAGCCAGAGGGTGCCAGCCTCGTCCGGTGCAAACATCGGCACGAACAGCGTGGCAGGTGTGGCGGTATCAGGCGTCGTGTCGTCGTTATTATACGGGTGCGGCCTCGCCTCCACGCAACCCTGCCAGCTCGCATAGCGGCTGGTGGTGTAGATGTATTCCGGGGTGGTCCAGTGGCCGCTGCTGCAGTTACCTTTTTTGTTATAGGTGTCGCAGATATACTGTTTCGTGTTAGGCACTTCTTCGCGGCCGGACTCGACGGTGATGTCGGCGTAGAGGCTGAAGCGGGTCAGTGGTTGATCCTTGGTTTCGCCCCAGCCGGTGCCGCGCTTGTACCAGACGCCGTTGAACTTCTCGGCGTATTTGTCCGGATCATTGGCGGCGGTCATCTTCGTCCAGTCGAAATCCTCGTGCTGGATCGGGGAGATGCCGTCCTGGTCCATCCAGCTGTCCTGGTCATGGGTGGGACCGACATTGACCGAAGCAGCGAACGGCACGAGGGAGAACTGAACCGGTTTGCTGACCTGCTTCATCTGCTGTGCCTGCAGCGCCAGCGTATCGACAAGCTGCTTTGCGGCAGTCTTCAGCAGGTCTATTCGCTTTGCGCCGGTGCCGGAACCGAGTTCGTTCATCGAGCCGGAATTGTCGAGCACAAGAGCGACTTCCAGCGTATTCTTGAGGCGAATTTCCGAGCACTCCGTGAAAGTTGTAGCACCGCTGGTGGTCCCGCCGCCCAGCAGCATGGCGGCGGCCGGCACAAAATAGGGGTAATACGTCAGGGCGCTGCAGAGCTTCAACGTGCCGCCGCCCGCAGTGCTGTTGGGCAGGGTGACGGTAAGCGACGTGTTGGCCGGATCGACGGGGCCGAGATTGGTTTCGAAGAAAGTCTTGGCGTAGGCCTTGGCGGCGTCGTCGGTTGCGCCGGAGACGACCTGCTGAGCGGTGGCGAGGCCGGCGGCGTCCAAAGCGTTCAACGTAGCGTGCTTCTGGCGCAGCAGTTCCGAGTAATCGACGCTGAGCGCCACTCCGCCCATCAGTGGCACCATCGTGATGACCGTCATCAGCGTATAGTTGCCACGCCGGTCCCTACCGAATTTTCGGATCATTGTCTTCAGCACCCCGCCAGAACCCCTAGTCGGCGAAAGATGCCATCAATCCTTAAATTTCAGATTGCTGAAAAACGTCTAACGTCGGCACACTTTTTCAAAGCTCGTTAACCACGCCGCCGATGCCCGCATTGCTGCGCGCGGCTGGACCGCCCGCCGAAGCCTTCAGAATGGGTGAAGGCTTGAATGGGTGAAGGCTTGAATGGGTGAAGGCTTGGCAAAGAGCGGCTTGCGCGCTTGCCTTCGTCATTGCCAAGGCGATCCTGAAAAGAGCAATCCTGAAAATTGTGAAAGCTGGTGACAGGGTCAAGAGCTTCGGTTAATGCGAACCTGCCGCGGCGGACCGTCGGCGGCGACGCTCGCAACCATCATGATATGGGAAACGATATGGCGGACTCGCCCGATATCATCGGCTCGCTTGTGGATTTGTCGGGAGCCTATTCTGCCATTCTTTGCGACGTCTGGGGCGTGGTCCACAATGGCGAACGGCATTTTCCGGCCGCGGCTCTGGCGCTGGCCACGGCGCGCGAGGCGAAAATACCTGTCGTGCTGATCACCAATTCGCCGCGGCGCAGCGTCGATGTGGTGGCGCAGATGGATGCGATCGGCGTTCCCTCGGCGGCCTATGACCGCGTCGTAACCTCCGGTGACGTGACCCGCGATCTGATCGCCGAGGGGCCGCGAAAGATCTTCCACATTGGCGCCGATCGCGATTTCACGCTCTATGACGGGCTTGATGTCGAGCTGGTCGAGGAGTTCGAGGCGTCCGGCGTGGTCTGCACCGGGCTGTTCGACGACGAGGTCGAGAAGCCGGAGGACTACTCCGATCTTCTGCGGCGGCTGCGCGCCAGGAACCTGCCCTTCATCTGCGCCAATCCAGATATCGTGGTCGAGCGCGGCGAGCGGATGATCTGGTGCGCCGGGGCCCTTGCCCGCGACTATGCCCAGCTCGGCGGGCGCACGCTGATCGCCGGAAAACCTTATGCCCCGGTCTATGACGTCGCGATGAAGGAGATCGCCGACCTGCTCGGCCGCCCGGTCGAGCGCTCGGACGTGCTGGCCATCGGCGACGGCATGATGACCGACATCAAGGGTGCTGCCGACAATGGCTTCGACGTGCTCTACGTGTCGGGCGGCATCCATGCCCGCGACTACGGCGATTCGCTACAACCCGATCCGGCCAGGCTGATCGCCTTTCTGGAAAGGCACGGCTACCGGCCGGTCGCGGTCATTCCGAGACTGCAGTAGGCTCGCTCGATGATGGAAGCCTAGAAATGACGGAAGCCTTCGAACGCGTTTCTGCAATCTCGCCGCTGTCGACCCATTTGCGGGGTGGCGTGGTGGCGATCGGCAATTTCGACGGCGTCCACCGCGGTCACCAGGCCGTGCTCGAACGCGCGCTGGCCGAGGCCGGCCGGCGCGGCGCGCCGGCGCTGGTGCTGACTTTCGAGCCGCATCCGAGAAAGGTGTTCCGGCCCGAGATTCCGCTGTTCGTGCTGACGCCGCCGCCGATGAAGGCACGGCTGCTGTCGCATCTGGGCTTTGCCGCACTCGTCGAGCAGCCGTTCACGCGCGACTTCGCCGCACTGTCGGCAGAAGCGTTCGTGACCGACGTGCTCGACAGGAATCTCGGCATCATTCACGCCGTGACCGGCTTCGACTTTCACTTCGGCAAGGACAGGCAAGGCGGCCCGGCCTATCTGATGGCGGCCGGCGAACGCCACGGCTTCGGCGTCACCCTGGTCGACGCCTTTCGCGACGAGGGTGCCGAGGTGGTGTCGTCGAGCCGAATCCGCGCGCTGCTGTGCGAAGGCGCGGTGGCCGAGGCCGCCGGCCTGCTCGGCTACCGCTTCACGGTCGAGAGCGAGGTGATCGGCGGCCAGCAGCTTGGCCGGACGCTCGGCTTCCCAACCGCCAATATGAGGCTTTCGCCGGAAGCCACTCTGAAGGAAGGGATTTACGCCGTCCGCTTCCGCCGCGCCGACGGCACGCTTCATGATGGTGTTGCCAGCTTCGGCCGCCGCCCGACTGTCGATGACAACGGCGCGCCGCTTCTGGAAACCTTCGTCTTCGACTTCTCCGGTGATCTCTACGGCGAGATATGCGCGGTGTCCTTTTTCGGTTTCCTGCGCGCCGAGGTGAAGTTCGACGGGCTCGACGCGCTGGTCGCGCAGATGAAACGCGACGAGGCCGAGGCGAGGGCGCTGCTTGCCGGCGTCAGCCCTCTTTCCGAACTCGACGCGGCCGTTGCTTTCTAAAGCATGATCCGGAAAAGTGGGAACCGGTTTTCGGACAAGATCATGCTAAAATAAGAAGCATGATCCGGAAAAGTGGGAACCGGTTTTCCGACAAGATCATGCTAAAACAAGGACCTATTTTTTCAGCGCCAGGCCGACTGCAATGAAGGCCCAGCCCTGGAAGATCAGGTCGACGGCGAGAAACAGCCCCAGCACCCATACGCTGTTGACTGGCCAGCCCATGGCGATGACCAGGCCGGCAAGCGCGCTGATGACGCCGGCCGCAACCAGCCAGCCCCAGCCTTTTTCCGGTCTGTGCCTGTACCCGACCCAGGCCCTGAGCACGCCTGATGCGAGAAGGGCGACCGCCAGCAGGAAGGTCAGCACCGCCGAGGCCAGCAACGGATTGTAGAAGGCGAAGAACCCGGCGACGGCATAGAGCAGACCGCTGAGCAGCCAGTAGAAGAACCGGCTCCAAGTCTTCACACCGAAGGCATGCATGATCTCGATGATTCCGGCCATCAGCATCAGCCAGCCGACGACATAGACCGAGGCGACTGTGGCGATGAACAGATTGCCGAAAGCGATGCCGCCGAGGATCAGCAGCAGAACGCCGAGCCCGACGAACCATCCCCATTTCGCCCGCGTCTGACCGATTGCATCTTTCAAGGCATCGCCGTGCAGTGTCATCGCCCTTCTCCCTCAAAGTTGCCTTTGCCGGCTTGGAGGGTAACGCTGATGCGCTTGCCCGTAAAGCGAGCAGGCTGCGAGCGCCACACTCCGAGCGATCCGCTTGCCAGCGTGGCTTTTTGACCGAAGCCGCCAGATATCAGATGGAATATTCGACCATGTGCGGTTGGCGGTGCTAAAGCATGACGAACCGGTTACGGGCGAGCTATCGTTCCGTGTATTCGCCATGGCGCAATTGTAACGAAAAATTCCCAGCGCTGGCATTGGCGCTTTATGGATGACGTGTGGCTGCTGCTGTCCGCCGTTTTTTACGTTTGAGGGGACTGGGGAAGCAAAATGAGCGATGTGGACGAACACCTCGACCTGACGGAGATCACTGCCGTCCGCAGGTTGTTGACGTCAAAGCCACGACCGATGGGCTGGGACGAACGCCGGGCACGGCTCGACGAGGTTGGTTCGGTGTGGCCGATTGCGGACGACATCAGATGCGAGGATGCGGTTTTCGACGGCCTCGAGGGTGAGTGGTCGCTAGCGCCCGGGAGTGACAGGGATAAGGTTCTGCTCTTTTTCCACGGTGGTGGCTACTGCTCCGGCTCTCTCAAAAGTCATCGTCGAATGGTGACTGAGGCAGGTCGAGCAATGGGAATGCGCACCCTCGCAATCGACTATCGACGCGCGCCGGAACATCCTTTCCCTGCGCAACATGAAGACGCACTCAACGCATGGCGCTTTCTGGACCGGCAAGGGATCGCGCCGGATCGCATCGCGGTTGGCGGAGACAGTGCGGGCGGCAATCTCACCCTGTGCCTGGTCAGTATATTGTGCGCGGCAGGGGAGCGGTTGCCGCGATGTCTTTGGCTGGTTTCGCCCTGGACGGACCTTTCGATGTCCGGCGCGACACTATCAACTAAGGACGCGATCGACCCTATCATCCACCGGGCCTATTTGGAGGAACTGGCGACCGCCTATGTCTCCCATGGCATTGGCCGGCGCGATCCCCTGGTCTCGCCATTGTTCGCCGATCTGAGCGGATTTCCCCCAATGCTGATACAAGTCGGTTCGGCTGAGACGCTGTTGTCGGACGCAACTCGGCTGGCGGAAGCCGCTGGCGTGGCTGACGTCAAAGCACGTCTCGAAATTTGGCCGCATATGATTCACGCCTGGCCGGTTTGGAATGCAGGATTGAGTGCCGGTCGCCGCACTCTTCACAGCGCGGGAACGTTTGTCCGCGAATATTTATAACTGTTGGGTGAGCAGCCAAGGCTGATACGCTATTGCCAAATTCCAACATCAGCCGAGACATTCCAGGCTGGAAAGCGGGATGGCAACTGCTGGCGCATTCCAGCCGTCTTGACCTAAGCATACAATTAACTACGGAACAGTACGACCAATGCCGCCGATGTTACGGATATTAAGTCAAATTTTACCGGACCGGCGCCATGGCTGGTGAAGGCTGGTTGTGTCGGCCAACGTGTTCGACGTATGGAGTAACGATGCGTTCTGTCCGAGCGATTCCGGTGGTTCTGGCCGCCTTCATACTTGGGGGCCCCGGTCTCGCCGAAGCCGGCGAGGGCGCCTTGGGCTGGCTGTCCGGCGACTGGTATCTGACAGTCGGCGCCACCGGCCTGGTCGCCCCCGATTTCGAAGGCAGCAAGAGCTATATACTCAGCGCCCAGCCGATCATCTCGCTCGGCAAGGCCGGTCGTGCGGCCCGCTTCACCTCGCGCAATGACAACATCTCGCTTGGGTTGATCGACGAAGGCGGCCTCCGCGCCGGCCTGACCGGAAAAATCCTGTTTTCGCGCGATGGCGACGACGCCGACGAGCTGAGAGGCCTCGACCCGGTGCGCTGGGGCGGCGAGGCCGGCGGCTTCTTCGAATTCTATCCTTTGGAATGGTTGCGCGCCCGCGGCGAATTGCGGCACGGCATTCGCGCCCATAGCGGCTTTGTCGCCGACATCGCCGCCGACGCTTTCTATGACGTGACACCGGACGTCAGGATTTCGGGCGGGCCGCGCGTTTCGTTCGCCTCATCGGACTATTTCGACGCCTATTACGGCGTCGACGCCGAGGAAGCCGTAGCGTCGGGCCTCAGCCAGTACCGACCGGGCGGTGGCGTGAAGTCGGCGGGCCTCGGCGGCGCGGTAACCTGGAAAGTGACCGAGCCGATGACGGCCAGCCTGTTCGGCGAGTATTCGCGCCTGATGGGCCCGGCGACCGATTCCAGCCTGGTCAAGGAGCGCGGCTCCAGAGATCAGTTCATGATCGGGGTATCGACGACCTATCGCTTCGATTTCTCGATGTGAGTGCTTTGGCCCGGCAATCGCGTATCGGCCGGATGCATTATGACGTCACTAGCTGCAATGAAGGCACCGAGAGTTCGGGCTTTTCAATATCGCCTGTCTCGGTTAAAAGCCCAGCCATGACGAGCGTTTCGCGCCCTCTCGCGATTGCGATACGAATTACAGGCCCGGTGTTCCGGGCGGCCTGAGCGCCGCCGGAGCGGCCGGGAATTTTGCGCGCGGCCTCTCGCGCTTTTTCCAGATCATGATAGTTCAACGTCCGGGCTTTTTTGCCGGGCAATGCATATGGCAGACCAATGACCGATACGCCGATGACCGAGACTGTTGAAACGATCGACTATTCCAAAACGCTTTATCTGCCGCAGACGGATTTTCCGATGCGCGCCGGCTTGCCCGAGAAGGAGCCGCTGCTGGTCAAGCGCTGGCAGGACATGGAGCTTTACCGCAAGCTGCGCGAAAACGCCGCCGGCCGCGAAAAATACGTGCTGCATGACGGCCCGCCCTACGCCAACGGCAACATCCATATCGGCCATGCGCTGAACAAGATCCTCAAGGACGTCATCACCCGCTCTTTCCAGATGCGCGGCTACGACTCCAACTACGTGCCCGGCTGGGATTGTCACGGTCTGCCGATCGAATGGAAGATCGAGGAGCAATACCGCGCCAAGGGCAAGAACAAGGACGAGGTGCCGGTCAACGAGTTCCGCAAGGAATGCCGCGAGTTCGCCGCGCACTGGATCAAGGTGCAGGGCAGCGAGTTCCAGAGGCTCGGCGTCGTCGGCGACTTCGACAATCCCTATACGACGATGGCGTTCCATGCCGAGGCGCGCATCGCCGGCGAGCTGTTGAAATTCGCCATGTCGGGCCAGCTCTATCGCGGCTCAAAGCCGGTGATGTGGAGCGTGGTCGAGCGCACCGCACTGGCCGAGGCCGAGGTCGAATACCAGGACCATGAGAGCGACACGATCTGGGCGAAGTTTCCGGTCGTCAGCCTTGCCCGGCAAGTCACCGACGTCATCGATGGACAACTCGCAAAGCTGGATCCGAAGCTTACGCAGACGTCACTGGACTTGCTGGAGGCCGATGTCGTCATCTGGACGACCACGCCATGGACCATCCCCGGCAACCGTGCTGTGAACTATTCGCCACGCATCAACTATGGCCTCTACGAGGTCACTGCGGCCGAGAATGCTTTCGGCCCGCAGCCTGGCGAAAGGCTGATCTTTGCCGACGCGCTGTCGGAAGAGGCTGCGACCAAAGCCAAGGTGACGATGGACCGCCTCCGTAGCATTTCGGCCGAAGAGCTTGGAAGCCTTACGCTTTCTCATCCCTTGAAAGATTTGAATGGGGGCTATGAATTCGACGTCCCAATGCTCGCCGGCGAGCATGTCACCGACGAAGCCGGCACCGGTTTCGTCCACACCGCGCCGGGCCATGGCCGCGAGGATTTTGACGCCTGGATGGATGCGGCTTCGGAACTTCGCCGGCGCGGCATCGACACCGCGATCCCGTTCACCGTCGACGATGCCGGCTTCTTCACCAAGGATGCGCCAGGCTTTGGCCCGGACCGCGAGGGCGGTGCGGCGCGCGTCATCGACGACAACGGCAAGAAGGGCAATGCCAACCAGGCGGTCATCGACGAGTTGATCAAACGCAACGCGCTGTTCGCGCGCGGGCGGCTGAAGCATTCCTATCCGCATTCGTGGCGGTCGAAGAAGCCGATCATCTTCCGCAACACACCGCAATGGTTCGTCTTTATGGACAAGGAGCTCGGCGACGGCACGACGCTGCGCAGCCGTGCCCTGAAGGCGATCGACGACACCCGTTTCGTGCCAGGGGCGGGCCAGAACCGCATCCGCGCCATGATCGAGGAGCGCCCCGATTGGGTGCTGTCGCGCCAGCGCGCCTGGGGCGTGCCGATCGCCGTCTTCGCCGATGCCGACGGCAACGTCCTGCGCGACGAGGCGGTCAACCAGCGCATCATGGACGCCTTCGAGAAGGAAGGCGCGGACGCCTGGTTTGCGGCCGGCGCCAAGGAGCGTTTCCTCGGCAACCACGATGCTTCGAAATGGCAGCAGGTGATGGACATCCTCGACGTCTGGTTCGATTCCGGCTCGAGCCATGTCTTCACCCTGGAGGATCGCCCGGACCTGAAATGGCCGGCCGACCTTTACCTCGAAGGCTCCGACCAGCATCGCGGCTGGTTCCACTCCTCGCTGCTCGAAAGCTGCGGCACCAGGGGCAGGGCGCCTTACGACACCGTCGTCACCCATGGTTTCACCATGGACGAGGAGGGGCGGAAAATGTCGAAGTCGCTCGGCAATACTGTCGTGCCGCAGGACGTCATCAAACAGTCGGGCGCCGATATCCTGCGGCTTTGGGTGGTGACCACCGACTACTGGGAAGACCAGCGGCTCGGCAAGAACGTGCTGCAGACCAACATCGACGCCTATCGCAAGCTGCGCAACACCATCCGCTGGATGCTGGGCACGCTTGCCCATGACGATGGCGAGGACGTGCCGCTGGACAAGATGCCGGAGCTGGAGCGGCTGATGCTGCACCGGCTTTCCGAGCTCGATGAAGTCGTGCGCGCCGGCTACGACGCCTTCGAGTTTAAGCGCATCACCCGCACGCTGCTCGACTTCATGGTGGTCGAGCTGTCGGCCTTCTATTTCGACGTCCGCAAGGACGCGCTCTACTGCGAGGCGCCGTCCAGCATAAAGCGCAAGGCGTCTGTGCAGGTGGTGCGCCATCTGTTCGACTGCCTGGTGAAATGGCTGGCGCCGATGCTGCCCTTCACCATGGAGGAGGCCTGGCTCGACCGTCATCCGGGTGCCGTCTCGGTGCATCTCGACCAGTTCCCGCAAATCCCGGCCGACTGGAAGAACGAGGCGCTGGCGGAAAAATGGCGCAAGGTGCGCCAGGTTCGCCGTGTGGTCACTGGCGCCCTGGAGATCGCGCGCGCCCAGAAGGTCATCGGCTCGTCGCTGGAAGCGGTGCCGGTCGTCACGCTCGATGATGCGGCGCTCGAAGCGGCGATATCAGATGTCGACATGGCCGAAATGGCGATCACCAGCGATCTGGTCATTGCGCATGGCAACGCGCCTTCTGGCGCCTTCACGCTGGACGACGTCAAAGGCGTCGCAGTGGTGGTCGAGAAGGCCGAGGACCGGGGCCTGCTCAAATGCGCGCGCTCGTGGCGCTACACGGCCGATGTCGGGCAGGACAAGGAATTCCCCGACGTTTCGGCGCGGGACGCGGCGGTGCTGCATGAATTGAAGGCGCTTGGTCGGCTTTAATGCATGTCGCCCAAAAGCATGCCCTCGGGCCTGACCCGAGGGTGTGTAGCGGTTTTGGGATAACGACATGCACGGCCAGAATCGGTGCACAAATGCCACGGCGGGCGGCTGATCGGCCTCGGCTCGTTGCCCTTAACGAGTGGTTGAGGTAAACACGCGAAACTCCGGACGACAAATTGTCGCCGGATTTCCGTCGGAAGAGCATAGGCGATGGGGACCGGACCTTTGGCCGGTGGCGATCGAGAGGCTGTCTAGAGTGGGACTTTTTGGCATGACCGAAAGAACTTGCGCGCGCGTTGCGCTGCTGGCGCCGCTTGTCGTATCCGGCTTGGCCCTGACCGGCTGCATGGGCTCGCCGACCTACGGAACCGACAAGACCGCCTCCGCCCAGCTTGCCGGCGATCTCACCAGCGCTTTTTCAGTCATGCCGAAGAACAAGGAAAAGATCGACTACAAGCCGCGGCCCGAACTGGTGAAGCCGGCGCCGGGCCAGAAGGAACTGCCGCCGCCGCAGGACAGCATCGCAACGGCAAGCGCCGATTGGCCGGAATCGCCGGAGCAACGCCGCGCCCGCCTGCGCGCCGAGGCCACGCTCAACCAGGACGATCCGTCCTACCAGGCGCAGATCGTCGATGACGTCCAGACGGATCCGGCGGCGATCAAGGCTGCGATGGCGCAGTCGGCTTCCAGTCATCCGCCGGCCTGGACTCCGGCGGATTCGGACAAGGAGCGCGCCGCCGAGGTCAAGCGCCGCCTCGCCGAACAAAAGCAGGGCGACCCGAACACCCGCAGATATCTGAGCGAGCCGCCGGTGCAATATCGCGCCGCTGCCGGCACCGCGCCGGTCGACGACCTCGGCGAGGACGAGTACAAGAAAGAACGCCGCCTCAAGAGGGAAGCGGCCGCCAAGAACAAGAGCGGCGGTATGTTCGATTGGCTGCCGTGGTAAGCTGCCGGCGCTAATGCATGTCGCGCAAAAGTGTGCAGCGGTTTTGCGACAACGACATGCATAAAACAGCATCCTAAAGCGCGTCGCATAAGGCCGGTCAAACGCGACGCGTTTTAGGGAAATCTGCCGACGCTACTGTTCGCGTCGCTCCCTGAAAAAATCCTTCAGAAGCAGCGCCGCGTCGCTCTCGGCCATGCCTGGATAGATGTCTGGCACGTGGTGGCAGGTCGGTGAGGCGAAGAAGCGCACGCCGTTGACCACAGCGCCGCCCTTCTCGTCGGCGGCGCCGAAATAAAGCCGGCGCAGCCTAGCGAAGGAAATGGCGCCGGCGCACATGGCGCAGGGCTCCAGCGTCACATAGAGATCGTGGCCGGTGAGCCGCTCGCTTGACAGCTTGCGGCAGGCCTCGCGGATCGCCAGCATCTCGGCATGGGCGGTAGGGTCGGCAAGCTCGCGGGTGCGGTTGCCGGCACTGGCAACGACCGTGTCGCCGCTGGCGATGACCGCGCCGACCGGCACTTCGCCGCGCAGGGCGGCGGCTTCGGCCTCGTTCAGCGCCAGCGCCATGAAATCCGGCCGCTTCAAGCGGTTTCCATCCCTATTATCTCCTCGCTACTCCGGCGTGATCCTGTTATCTAATGCATGTCGCGCAAAAGCGTGCAGCGGTTTTGCGATAACGACATGCATAAACAACAACCTAAAGCGCGTCGCCTGAGGCCGCTCAAACGCGACGCGCTTTAGCGCATGACCCCGCAAACCGGAATCGGTTTTCGGAAGGGATCATGCGCCAAATCAAAGTCCTGCAGCGTCCTTTGCGCGTCCGTACGGACGCGCGGCGCTGTAGTGCAAACGAGCAAAGGCCACATGGACGACAAAGACAAGAAATTCCCGCGCCAAAAGGGTCCGGGCAAGAATGGCCCGAAACCGTCGGGCCCGCGTGGTCGCGATGCCGCTGCCGGCAGGGGCGGCAAGCCATCCTTGGGCGCGGCAAAACCGTACGCGCCGCGCGGCAACCGCCCGATGGCGGCTGACGGCGAGCGGCCGAAGCGCGACTTCAAAAGCGGCGATCGGCCGTTCAGCAAGGGGCCGCGCCCAGAAGGCAAGCCTCATGAAAAGCGCGAAGGGCCGCGCAAACCCTATGCGCCGCGCGGCGACCGCCCTATGGCGGCTGACGGCGAGCGGCCGAAGCGCGACTTCAAGAGTGGCGACCGGCCGTTCAGCAAGGGGCCGCGTCCGGAAGGCAAGCCTTATGAAAAGCGCGAGGGGCCGCGCAAACCGTATGCGCCACGCGGCGACCGGCCGGTGGCGGCTGACGGCGAGCGGCCGAAGCGCGATTTCAAAAGTGGCGATCGGCCGCTTAGCAAAGGGCCAGAGAAGCGCGAAGGTCCGCGCAAACCTTACGCGCCGCGCGGCGACCGGCCCGCGGCTGCCGAAGGCGAGCGCAGCGAAAGGCGCTTCGATCGCCCCAAGCGCGACTTCGGCGATCGTCCCAAGCGCGATTTTGCCGGTGATCGGCCCCAAGGGGCGTCGGGCGGCTTCAAGCCGCGCCCGCGTCCCGCCGAAGCGACGGAAGAGGCTGGCGAGCGCATTGCCAAGCGGCTGGCCCGCGCCGGCCTTGCCTCGCGCCGCGATGCCGAGGAGCTGATCGCGGCCGGCCGCGTCAAGGTCAATGGAAGGGTGCTGTCCTCGCCCGCCTTCAATGTGATGCCCGGCGACATCATCCATCTCGACGGCATGGAGATCCCGCCGATCGAGCGCACCCGGCTGTTCCTGTTCCACAAGCCGGCCGGCGTCGTCACCACCAATCGTGATCCCGAGGGCCGCAAGACCGTCTTCGACGTGCTGCCGGCCGACCTGCCGCGGCTGATGACCATCGGCCGGCTCGACATCAACACCGAAGGCCTGCTGCTGCTCACCAATGATGGTGGGCTGGCGCGCGTGCTCGAACTGCCGGCGACCGGCTGGCTCAGGCGCTACCGCGTGCGCGTTCACGGCAAGGTCGAGGAAAGTGCGCTCGCCGGCTTGCGCGAAGGCATTGCCGTCGACGGCGTCTTCTACGGCGCCATCGAGGCGACGCTCGACCGCGAGCAAGGCACCAACGCCTGGCTGACGCTCGGCCTGCGCGAAGGCAAGAACCGCGAGGTCAGGAACATACTGGGCTCGCTTGGCCTCGACGTCACACGGCTGATCCGCATTTCCTACGGACCATTCCAGCTCGACGACCTTCCCGAGGGCCATGTGCTGGAGATCAAGGGCCGGGTGCTGCGCGACCAGCTCGGCGAACGCCTGGTTGAGGAGTCCGGCGCCAATTTCGACGCTGACATCACCAAGCCGTTTTCCAACAGGCCGGTGAGGCGCGAAGCGGTGCGGGAAGAGGAACCGGAGCGGCCGAAAGTCACCCGCGATGGCGAACGCCGCCCGATCGGCGAAGGCGGATTGATCAAGAACCGCAAACGCCGCGAAGGCAGCCGCGACGAGGCGCTGGGCAAGCTGTCGACAAGTCCTGGCAGAAGCTTCGGGCCGGAAAAGAGCTTTGGTGAGCGCGGCCCTAAATCTGAGCGTAGCGGGCCCGGCGGCTTTGCCGATCGCGGCCCCAAATCTGAACGTAGCGGGCTTGGCTTTGGCGGCAAACCGGGCGGCGGGAAAAAATCCGAACGCGAGCAACGCCCGATCGAGCCGCCGGGCCAGCGCAAGGCCAATGTCTGGATGGCGCCGGGCGCGCGGCCGATCGGCAAGGGCAGGGCGGACGCCGATGCCGCTAAGGCGGCCGAAGCCAAGGAACGCAAGGCATCGTTCAAGCCGTCTTACGGCAAGCCCGGAGGCGCAAAGCCGTTCGGCAAGCCGCGTGGTGCCGAGGGTGACGGTGCTAAAGGCGGCGACCGGCCGCGCAGTGGTCCCAAGGGATCAAGGGGAGGCAATGCGGATCGTCGGCGGTAAGTTTCGCGGGCGTCCGCTGGCGACGCCCCGCTCAAGCGCCATCCGCCCGACCACCGACCGCACCCGCGAGGCTGTGTTCAACGTGCTGGCGCATCGCTTCCCCGATAGGCTTGTCGGCGCGCGGGTGCTCGACCTGTTCGCCGGCACCGGCGCGCTCGGCCTCGAGGCGCTGTCACGCGGCGCATCTTATGGCGTCTTCATCGAAGAATCGGCGGAAGGGCGCGGCCTGATCCGCACCAATGTCGAGGCCTTCGGCCTCACCGGGCGTACCAAGATATTCCGTCGCGACGCTACGGCTCTGGGCGAGGCGGGCACGATGGCCGCATTCGGCCTGGTGCTCGCCGATCCGCCCTACGGCAAGGGCCTGGGCGAGCGTGCCTTGCGCTCGGCCAAGGCCGGCGGCTGGCTCGCCCCCGGCGCGCTCTGCGTCATCGAGGAGGCGGCGGCGGCGCCGTTCGAGGCAGGGCCGGGCTTTTCGGTTGTCGATGAACGCAGCTATGGCGAGACGGTTATCCGCTTTATCGAGGTTGGATGAAGCCTCCGCGATTGGCGCTTCCTCGCCCCCAATTCTTCATTGGGGGAGAGGTGGCCGCGAAGCGGCCGGAGAGGGGGCGGTTCTGCCAGACTGTAGCCTCGACGATTTTTCGAAACGTTCCTGCAAGTCTCCCTTTTCGCTTGCGAAAAAAGGCCCCTCTCCGTCTCGGCTGCGCCGAGCCACCTCTCCCCGCTTCGCGGGGCGAGGAACAGAGCGCCTTCAAAATGACGAACAAATCAATTTGCCTGTGGCAACACCCCCGCCTATCGTCCCACCCCATGAGAACCGGAGTCGTTGATGACATCTCAGGCTGACTGGCTGCGCGGAACCCTATTTGCGCTGGCGCTCGTGATGACCGGCCCGGTTGTGGCCGACAACAAGCCGGACGACGGGAAGGTGACGAATTTCCTGCTCGACAACGGCATGGAGGTCGTTGTCATCCCCGATCGCCGCGCGCCGATCGTCACTCATATGGTGTGGTACAAGATCGGCAGCGCGGATGAGCCGCCGGGCAAGTCCGGCATCGCCCATTTCTTCGAGCATCTGATGTTCAAGGCGACGACCAACCATGCGGCCGGCGCGTTCGACCGCGCCGTCTCCGCCATCGGCGGTTCGAACAACGCTTTCACCTCATATGACTACACCGCCTTTTACGAGACGGTGGTGCCGCAGGCGCTCGAGCAGATGATGGATTTCGAGGCCGATCGCATGCGCAACCTCATCCTCAACGACGACGTCATTGCCACCGAGCGCGACGTCATCCTCGAGGAACGCCGCTCGCGCATCGACAGCAATCCGCAGGCAGTGCTCGGCGAGGAGGTCGACGCCACGCTCTGGCAGAACCAGCCCTATCGCATTCCGGTGATCGGCTGGATGCAGGAGATGGAGAAGCTGAACCGCGCCGACGCCAAGGCTTTCTACGACAAATATTATACGCCCAACAACGCCGTGCTGGTGGTGGCCGGCGATGTCGAGCCGCAGGTGGTCAAGGCGCTGGCCGAAAAGACCTATGGCAAGGTCGCGCGTGGTCCAGACCTGCCGCCGCGCATCCGTCCGGTCGAACCCGAACAGAACACCAGGCGCACGGTGACGCTCACTGACGCGCGTGTCAGCGTGCCGAATTTCTCGACGCAATGGGTGGTTCCCTCCTATCACACTGCGAAGCCGGGCGAAGCGGAAGCGCTGGACCTGCTGGCGGAGATCCTCGGCGGCGGCAGCCGCAGCCGGCTGTACCAGCAGCTTGTCGTCAAGCAAGGCATTGCCGCCGAGGCCGGCGCCCTTTTCCAGGGCACCATGCTCGATGCCACCAACTTCACCGTCTATGGCGCGCCGCGCGGCGACGCCAAGCTGGCCGATGTTCAGGCGGCGATCGAGGCCGAGGTCGCCCGCATCGCCAGCGAGGGCGTCACATCAGGCGAACTGGAGAAGGCCAAGGATCGTTTCGTCCGCTCGATGATCTTCGCCCGCGACAAGCAGGATTCGATGGCCAACATCTACGGCGCGACCCTCGCCACCGGCGGCAACGTCAGGGATGTCGAGGAGTGGCCGGGCCGTATCCGCAAGGTCACAGCCGACGAAGTCAGGCAGGTTGCGGCGCGCTATCTCAATCTCAACCATTCGACATCAGGCTATCTCTTGCCGCAGACACAGGCAGGGAATTGATTTGATGATGAGCTTGAACGTTGGCGCTGCCCCTCAGCTGCCTGCCGGCATCCTCTCCCCGTATAGTGACGGGGAGAGGGGCGCTCTCGTCGACGGTTTCGCCGATCGCCAAAGTCGCAAGAAAGGCGCCGACAGCGCGACCAGCCCCCTTCTCCCCGTCACTATACGGGGAGAAGTGCCCGGCAGGGCGATGAGGGGCGGCGCCGACTTCGGCAATCATCCGTCTCGAACCGAAGTTAGAACCAAAAATTTGCGTGAGGGGAGTTCTGCAAGGCGGATGGCCGCCCCTTTGGCCACTCTGCTCCTATCCCTCGTCTTCCTCGTCCTGCCGGCGCTTTCCGCTCGTGCGGCCATGAGCATCCAGGAGGTGACGTCGTCGAAGGGCATCACCGCCTGGCTGGTGGAGGACTACTCCGTGCCGCTCGTCGCCATCCGCTTCGCCTTCGACGGCGGCACGACGCAGGATCCCGCTGGAAAGGAAGGCCTTGCCAATCTGATGAGCGGCCTGTTCGACGAGGGCGCCGGCAATCTCGACAGCGAGGGCTTCCAGATCAAGCTCGACGACGTCGGCGCCGAGATGAGCTTCGAAGCGGCGCGCGACGGCATCTATGGCTCGATGCGCATGCTTGCCGAGCAGCGCGACGCGGCGTTCGACCTGTTGCGGCTGGCGGTCACAGAGCCGCGTTTCGACCAGGCGCCAATCGACCGCATTCGCGCGCAAGTGCTGTCCGGCATCATCGCCAACGAGCTTGACCCGGACACGCTCGCCCAGCGCAAATGGCTGGAGGCACTATACGGCACCCATCCCTATGCGAGGCCCGAGCAAGGCAGCAGGCAAAGCATCGCCACCATCACGCCGGACGATCTCATCGCCTTTCACAAGGCGAATTTTGCTCGTGATGGCCTGCATGTGGCGGTGGTCGGTGCCATCGATGCCGAGACGTTGAAGAAAAAGCTCGATATGGTATTCGGCGGCCTGCCGCAACATCAGGCGCTCAGCGCGGTCGCCGATGTCGATCCGAAACTCAACCAGCAGCTCGAGGTCAATTACGACCAGCCCCAGGCCTCGCTGCAACTCGCCTATCCCGGCGTCGAGCGGAGTGCGCCGGATTTCTTCGCCGCGGTGCTGATGAACGAGATCCTCGGCGGCAGCGCCTTCACCTCGCGGCTGTTCGATGAGGTGCGCGAAAAGCGCGGTCTGGCCTACAGCGTCAGTTCCGACCTGGTCGACCACCAGCACGCCAACGCCCTGGCCATCACCACGGCGACCCGCGCGGACCGGGCGGCGGAGACCTTGGCTGTCGTGCGCGAGGTGGTGAAACGCATGGCGCAGGAGGGGCCGACCGAAGCGGAACTGGCGGCGACCAAGAAATACCTGATCGGCGCCTATGCCATCAACAACCTGAACTCCTCCGCCGCCATCGCCGCGACGCTGCTCGAATTGCAGCTCGACAAGCTCGGCATCGACTACATGCAGCGCCGGACCGCCCTCATCAACGCGGTGACGCTGGATCAGGTCAAGGCGGCGGCGAGAAAACTGCTCTCCGCCGAGCCGGCCATCATGGTCGTCGGGCCGAAGCACGGCGAGGCCAAGGAGGAATGAGCCCAAATGGGGGGCAGGGCCAAATGAGGGGCGAGGGATGAGCCCGAGCTTCGGCATCGCCTTCGGCGGCGGCGGGGCGCGCGGGCTGGCGCATATCCATGTTATCGAGGCGCTGGACGAGCTGGGTATAAGGCCGATCGCCATATCAGGCTCATCGATCGGGGCCATCATGGGCGCCGGCATGGCTTCCGGCATGGCAGGCAGCGACATTCACGACTATATGCGCTCGATCCTCAGCCGTCGCGCCGAGGTGGCGGCGCGCATGTGGCGGGCGCGGCCAGGCACCTTTGCCGAGGCGCTGCAGGGCGGGCTGCGTGTCACCCAGTTCAATGTCGAGCGCATCCTCAAGGCATTCATGCCCGACGCCATACCCGAAAGCTTCGCCGAGCTGAAAATACCGCTGAAGGTGACGGCCACGGATTTCTTCGGCCATAAGCTCGCCGTGCTGAGCGACGGCGACCTGCATTCAGCGCTTGCCGCCTCGGCGGCTATTCCCGCGGTATTCCGCCCGGTGATGCGCGACGGCAGGCTGCTGATCGACGGCGGCATCTACAATCCGGTGCCGTTCGATCTGATCGAGGACGACGCCGACATCATCATCGCCGTCGA
Organism: Mesorhizobium escarrei; assembly: GCF_935825525.1. Classification (GTDB taxonomy): domain Bacteria; phylum Pseudomonadota; class Alphaproteobacteria; order Rhizobiales; family Rhizobiaceae; genus Mesorhizobium; species Mesorhizobium escarrei. The sequence continues at coordinate 3,054 of NZ_CAKXZT010000161.1, read as the reverse complement.
CGTCGTTGGCGCGCCGACCAAAGGCGGGCGCAAATACCCGACCTCCGTCGACCTGATGTTCGGCGCCACGCAATTGATGATGCAGTCGATCATCGCCGCCAAGCTGAGGCAATGCCAGCCGGACATACTGGTCAGGCCGGCGGTGTCGAAATACCGCGTGCTCGATTTCATGAAGATCGATGCCTTGATGGCCGAAACGGCTGATATCAAAGACGAGCTGAAGCGGGAGATCGCGAAGGCGGTGGAGACGCGGGCCAAGGTCGACACGAGCAAGCGCGGCAAGCAGGTGGGTGGCGTGGCGCGGAAAGTCTGACGCCTGGCGGCTTCAGCGCAAGCGTTTGAACTGGAACATCCGCACTCCGATAAGCCCAGCAGACCTTCCGCGGCATGACTATTCCGTCGCGGCCTGAACCGTTCGCCGGTCGATCGAACGGTTGAGGATCAGCGCCCCGGCACGGCTTTCGCACGCTGTTCGCGGCTGTTGCCTCACGCCCGGGCAGATCGCCGCCAGTCCCTCCATAGTCAGCACGTCGGGTATTCTGGTGTGGCTGACGCAAAGCGCCCCGCCGGCACCCCATGCCGCTTCGAACGACATATCAGGCGCGGCCTCGTCCTGTTGAATGCCCTTGCGATCGTAGATGACGATCGGCGTCCCGTTGCGGGTGTGGCCGACGCCATCGCCGCAATAATCGGCGCGGATCATGCGGGTGCACGCCTGATGATGATCCCACAGCGGTGTGCCGTCCGGAGACGTCTCCCAGGGCCGATATCCGAAGCGCACGCATTTCGCCTGGGCGCCGCCGGTGCAGGTGATGCTGAACGCCGTGTCGGACGGCAAATGGCGACCGTCCTGCGTCCAGGTGCCGGCGAGCGGAAAGCCCATGCGGCGGCCCTCGATGTCCGGTTCGCAGATGTTGCGCCATGCGCCGCTAGACGGGTCGCGGCTCGACATGGCGTAGAGCATGACCCCGCCATCCGGATTCTTCGGGTCGGTCTCGACGGCGTCGATGCGCAGCGGCATCCGGTCTTGTCCGTCAGCAATCGTCAGAACGGCGCCGACGAGATCCTCTTGAGGGACAATGCGGCCATCTTCCGTCGTCACCTCGAACCTTGTGCCGACCACGGAGATCGAGGTGATCGCTTGCCCTGTCCCCGCCTCTGCAAGAGGCACCCCTGCCATGCTGGAAATGGCTGCGCCGACGGCGATCCATGCACGGCGGCCGATATGGGCGAGGCGGTTTCTGTAGGCTGACATTGTTGGCTCCTGACGGCAGGTTTTGCTGATGAAATGCGGCCAACGAGAACGGACAGCACAACGCCATCCGTTCCATTGACGACGGACGCCGAATATCAACGCCTCGGCGAAGGGGCGGGCCGGTCATGGTTGGTCCCGGCGCCGCTGCCGGTGCCGTGCTGGCCAGACGGAAGGCCGTTGCTTTTCTTACCAGCGGTCGATGCCCGGACATTGTTCTTCTGGACAGCCGGCAACCCGCGGATGTTAGGGTCGATAACGGAGCGGAAGTTCGGGTCAACAACGGAGCGGACGTTCGGGTCGATAATGGACCTGCCGGCCGGAGCGAGACTTTTCGCCAGAACGATGCCGTCGGCATGCACGCCGTTGAGGGCTAAAAGGCCGAGGCCGTTCGTAAAGATGGCGTTGCTGGTCAGCGAGTTGCTGGTCACCGCATTGGTGGTTATCGCATTGTATGTCAGGCCGTTCAGCGATTTGCCGTTCGAGCCTTCCGGACCCGCAGCGCTAGCCGGTGCGACGAGGCAGGCCATTGCCGAGGCGGCGGCCATGTAAGTCTTGAAGCGATTCATCTCATTTCCCTTTTCGTTTTCAGCGGAGCCGTCCCCATCGGGTTCGCTCCATGGGGCGGCTTTTCGCTCCCGGCCGTTTCGGACGAATGCCGAATTCAGCAGTTTGTGTTTCAATTGTTGCGGCCTGGCCGGTCACGCACTCGGCAAGCGAATGTCAGCCTTGTCGTGATGCAGACAGGTACGACGGCCCGCGTCCGCATCCCCTCGAATAACCAATCGCGGCGTGCGCCGGCGCGGCGACACAAAGGAAACCTTCAGCCGCCAAATCGGCAAATCCTCGCAACATCGCTACGTCATCGGTGACGTCAGAAACGAGGAGATTTCTGGCGATGCAACCTTTGCGAAAAACCGATGACCCATCGAGAGGCGAGGCAACGGCCGCCCAAACGGCGCGCCTGGCGGTGCTGGCGGGCACCCCAGGCCTGCTGCTGACGGCATACGCAGCGGCGACGTCCACGTCGCTGACCATCCGCGCCGACCTCGCGCTGACGCTGATGGATATGCTGGTGCTGGTCACCGTCGCGATCGTGGCTGGCGGCCGCAGGAACGGGGGCACCGGCCGCAAGCGCCAGGCAGCTCGGGCTGAGACGCTAGCCAACGCGTTCGCTGCGCTGGGCATGTGCCTTTCAATGGCTGTCGTCGCCAGCATCGCGGTCCAGCGGATCGCGGCCGGCGGCGTCGAACCGCACGGCCCCGGCGTCGTTCTCGCCATGAGCCTGAACCTGGCCTACGCGGCGATCAACTTCTGGATCCTGCGCCGATGGAAGGCCCGCAACATGGCTGCCGCTTCCGCGCTGGCCCGCGCGCAAATCTGCCTGTTCTCGGACAAGCTCTCGTCGAACCTGCTCATCGCCGCATCGCTCGCAACAGCCATGATCTGGCAAGGCACGATGATGGCCCGCTTCATCGATCCGGTTGCCGGGCTGCTGATTGCGACGATGACTGCGCGCTGGACCATTCCTGTCGTGCGGGACACTGTCCGAAGCCTGCGAAGGGAATTTCGCCGGGCGCGCAAGCCGATCGCGTAGGGCGAGGCAATGAACGGCTCTGATCCGTCCTGGCTGAGGCCATAGCCTCTTCCGTCTGTTGAGATTCAGGTCGAGCCAAGGAGGGGGGCGCAACCAGTCGCCGGATTCGATCGCTGCACTCCTCGGCCATTGTACGGCATGGATCCTTGGGTCTTCGCTCCGCTTCGCGTCGCTGCGCCCAAGGATGAGTGCGTCAGGAAGTTCA
>NZ_CAKXZT010000160.1 GCF_935825525.1 Mesorhizobium escarrei | reverse complement strand
AGCTGTGGCGCAGTGTATGGGGCCCGACGCGCTTGGCGATGTCGGCCGCCTGCGCTGCCTCGACGACCACGCGATAGAGCTGGCGGGTGCTGATGGGCTTCATCGCATGCTGCCCCGGAAACAGCCAGCCGTCGCGGTGCATCACGCCCTGCTGGCGTCCGACCTTCCACCACTGGCGCAGCAACAAGAGCAGGTCTTGCGACAGCATGGCGTTCCGGTATCGCCCGCCCTTGCCGCGCTCGACACGTAGCAGCATGCGCTCACTATCGACGTCGGCGATCTTCAGCGTCGACACCTCCGCCACGCGCAGGCCCGCGCCATAAGCGACCGACAGCGCGGCCTGGTGCTTGAGGCAGGTGGTGGCGTTGAGCAGCCGGGCGACCTCGTCGCGGCTCAGCACCACCGGCAGCGTGCGCGGGTGCGCCAGACGAACGAGCTTGCGCGCCAGATCGGGACGATCGACCGTATGCGTGAAGAAGAAGCGCAGCGCCGACACGATGCTGTTCATCGTCGGCACGGGAACACCGTCGTCCTGCTGCTCGATCTGGAACTGGCGCAGGTCGTCGGTGGTCGCTGTGTCTGGTGAACGCCCGAGGAACGTCGCCAGGCGTCCGATGTCGCGGAGATAGTTGCGCTGCGTCTCCCGTGAGAAACGCCGCATGTTCATGTCGTCGATCAGCCGCTGACGAAGTGGACTGATAGGTGCATCAAGAACAGGACAGGGCATGGTCAGGCTCCTTGTTGAAGAAGCCCGCCATGCTCTGCTCCAGCCGAACGACGCTCAACGCGAGCGCGACGATCGACCCATAACCCTTACCTCAACCACAGGGTGCCCTCCCGCGCGAGCGGGTTCGTTGTGTGCCCAGCATGTTCAACCGCTTGGGGGTGAAAGTCCCTTAGCCAACCTGATGGAGGTGAAGGCTTAGCGAAGCGCAAGGGCATTATCGCGAGGTGGTGTCTGAAGGAAGCGTGGAGCAAAACCGCGACCTGACGAACAGAAACCGGATGTGAGGCATCCCTGGCCGGACGAGCGGGCAACGTGTCGCGAAGTCCATATCCATCAAGGGCAGGGCTGTAGATCCGGCAGGTGCGCGGGGAAGGCGATTGAATTTACCTGGGGAGGCCTGCGTCATGTTCCGACTTCGGAACTGAGGGAACCGCAAGGTGACCTGACCGTGATGCAGGAGTCAGCAGAGGGCGTAGTAGGTGATGCTGTCGGCAAGGCTAGTGAGGCACTCCAAGGCCGAAAGGCGGAGCAAACGGATAGGCCGAGCCGGAAACGATGACCGAAGGCCCGAACGATTGGAAGTGGCAAGTAGGACCGGCAACTCATGAGTGGAAAGCGGCAGAAGACCCAGTATTCACTGGCCCTGGAACCGAGGGACCGGGGTGAAGCCCCTGTCAGCGGTCACCAAGGGGCCGAACCACTCGTGGCGAAGTCGGCACCCGAAAGCCCGGCTTGGACAGAACAGCTAATGGAGACGGTATGTAGCCGAGAGAATCTGGAAACAGCGTGGAAACGCGTTCGAAGCAACAAGGGCGGTCCAGGCGTGGATGGGATGACCATCGACGACGCCAAGGGCTACCTGCGTGAGCACTGGCCAAGCATTCGGTCTCGATTGATCGAGGGAACCTATCAGCCGCAGCCGGTCAAGCGGGTCGAAATCCCCAAGCCGGACGGCGGGGTCAGAAAACTCGGCGTACCTTGCGTCGTCGACAGACTGATCCAGCATGCCCTGCTGCAGGTCCTCCAGGAGCAGTGGGACCCGACGTTCTCGGAGCACAGCTACGGCTTCCGCCCGGGACGCTCTGCCCATCAGGCAGTAGCCCAAGCGCAATGCTACATTGCCGAGGGTTACAGCTACGTGGTTGACCTCGACCTCGAAAGATTTTTCGACCGGGTTAATCATGATAGCCTGATGGCGCGCGTTGCCGCGAGGGTGTCCGATAAGCGTGTGCTCAAACTCATCCGAGCATTTCTCAATGCGGGGGTGATGGAGGATGGCTTGGTCCGTCCGGTGGACGAAGGGACCCCGCAAGGCGGTCCGCTCTCGCCCATCCTAAGCAACCTCCTGCTCGACGACCTCGACAAGGAACTGGCCCGACGTGGTCTCCGCTTCTGCCGTTACGCGGACGACTGCAACATCTATGTTCGCAGCCGCCGCGCCGGCGAACGGGTCATGGCTTCCGTAAGCCGGTTCCTGACCAAGAAGCTGCGGCTGAAGGTCAACGAGGCGAAGAGCGCGGTGGCGCGACCGGAGGAGCGGAAGTTCCTCGGGTTCAGCATCTCGAATGACGGGAGCGAGCGGCGCATCGCGCCGAAGGCCCTCGACAAATTCAAGACGCTGATCCGGGACATGACACGCCGGACACGGGGGATCAGTCTGCCGCAGTTGATCAAGGAGCTGAAGCCATACCTCATCGGATGGCGCGGTTACTTCGGCTTCTGCCAGACCCCACGGGTGCTTACGAACTTGGAAGCGTGGATCCGCCGAAGACTACGGATGTATCTCTGGCGGCAATGGGGGAACGGGCACAACCGCTTCAAGGAACTGCGCCGTCGTGGCGTGCCAAAGCTCCGGGCCGCGGTTGCTGCCGGTTCGCCGACGGGATTCTGGCGCATGTCAGGACACCCGGCGGTCCAACAGGCCCTGCGCAACCATTACTTCGAGTCTCTCGGCCTCCCTCGACTCCATGTCTCTGCCCAAGCCTAATCCGATCGAACCGCCGTGGTACGGACCCGTATGCCCGGTGGTGTGGGAGGGGTGGCGTCGCGAGGCGTCCCCCTATCCCGATCGGCGGCCCCATAGCAGTCGGTCCGCAATGCGCCCAATCTCGGTCATCCAGGACCGCGCTCGCCGTTCCCATTAGCTGCCGTCTATTCACCTCGCTTAGCCGGCAGCGCGGCCGTTGGTGGCGGCGATGTTTGGTGGAGAACGGACATTAGCGATTGTCGACCATGAGTGGCGTTCAGCCTCGATCCAGGCAACTGCCTCAGTCAACCGGGATGAGATATCGGTCCGCCACCCGCCGGTTCGCAAGATGAGGCGCAAGTGCAAGGCGGCTTCGGTTCATCCCCTCCCAGAGCCCGAGTTCGTGAAGCGGCGGGATGCTCACGATCTCTCCCTTGTCAAACCCGACCAAGGCGGCGTCGACCAAATCCTCGGCCGACATGACGCTGTCAGCCGGAAGGGCGTCGATGTCCTTGCCCGACCGTTTCCAAATCTCGGTTCGGGTCGCGCCCGGCAGAACCGCCTGTATCCTCACACCAAGCGGTTCCAATTGTTCGGCGAGGCCCAGGGAGAGGTTCAGGAGAAATGCCTTGGTGCCGCTGTAGGTCCCATCGCTCACCTCGGGCATGAAGGCCATGACCGAGGAAATGTTGATGATCGCGCCCTTGCGCTCGGCCGCAAAACGCCGGCCGGCTGCCCGTGCCAGCAGGGTCGGCGCAAGGACGTTGAGCGCGATCAGCGCCTCGGCCCGGCCGTGACTTGCCGTCATCAACGTGCCGTCCATCGACATGCCGGCATTGTTGATCAGGATGGAGATCGACGAATCGTCAGCGAGCCGCTGTCCCACAGCTGCAAGCTGATCCGGTTCGATCAAGTCCCCCGGCAGAACTTCGACATTGACGCGAAAGTCTCGTTCCAGGCGCGCCGCACGGTGAGCCAACCTATCGGCATCGCGAGCGACGATAAGAAGGTCGTGGCCACGCCGGGCGAGGCGGTCGGCATAGACCGCGCCGATGCCGGAGGACGCGCCCGTGATAAGGGCAGTGCCAAGCGATTGGCTCATTTCTGCTCCTCCTTCGCTAGCGACAGAAGAGGCTTGCCCTTCTCGATCACGTGGGTGGCCAGCTCGATTCCGGTTTCATCTCCAATATTTTTGGCCGAGTGGACAGCACCGTAGGGAATGAACAGCGTCTCCCCCGCCTTGACTGTTATCGGCGGCTGGCCATCGAACTGGTAAACCCAAGTGCCCTTCAACACGTATATGAACTCCTCGCCGGGATGGCTGTGCCGAGGAAACGACGCGCCGGGCTCAAGGCTGACCTCCGACTGGAACACTTCGCGGTCAGTGTTGTGAAGGTCATGGTTCTCTAGGTTCTTACGCATGCTTGACTGAGATGCCGGCTGCGCTTGCGCGACGGCTGTCCCGGAAATGCTCGCTGCGGCCAACAAAGCTATGGTTATGGTGAGAATCTTGTTCATGTGGATGTCCTTTCAGTTTTAAAGATTGGTCGGGAGATCCGATTGCGGCGCGCGGCGCTCAATCGGATGCTTGTTCGGTCTGCAAACGCACTCACTTCGACGGGGCGTTCCGATACGGTTCCAAGAAGGGAGCCAAGGCGGCCAGAAGCTGGTCGGGCGCTTCCTCGGCGACCCAGTGACCGCTGCCCGGAATGATGGCAGTCTGGACGTTGTCTGCGACTAGCCTCATGGTTTTCGCGGTACCTTCGCCGAAACCTTTTTCGCCGCCCACTGCCAGGACGGGAAGGGTCAAGCGCCGGGTCTTGCGCCCCTGGTTCTGCGCAATGTCGGTGTCGATTGCTCGGTACGAGCCGAAGCTGCCGCTGAGGGCGTCAGAACTCGAGGCGAGGCGGTCGACATAATATTTGACGATGGCGTCGGGCAGCGGCGTCCCGGCCGACGTGGCGAACTCCGAGCCGAAGTAGATGTCTTCGCGTCCTTGAATGAGTCGCTCATTCACCTCGGCTCCGAGCCGATTGAAGGGGATGTGCCACAGGCGCTTGTTGAGTGGCCCGGGAACGATCAACGGAATTGAGGGAGACACGCCTGCGATCGGCGATTCGCCGACGACGAGACGCTCGACGCGGTCCGGAGTGTCTGCGGCCAGGGCGTAGGCGATCGGCATGCCAGTGTCGAAGCCGATCATGGCGAACTTCTTGTGCCCGAGCGCTTCCATCAGCGAGACAAGATCCTTGGCCTGCGTGCCGGCGTCGTATCCGCTCTTCGGTTTGTCCGAGAGGCCGATCCCGCGCTGGTCGACTGCAATGACCTGGAAGTCGCGAGCAAGCACCGGCATGACCAAGCGCCACTGGTACCAAGTCTGGGGCCAGCCATGCACGAGCAACAGTGGAGGCCCCTTTCCTCCGACGACCGCATGGAGTCGCAGCCCGCCAACGTCGACATAGCGGCTCGTGAAAATGTCGTTGAAGCCCGCTGGCAGGTGCGGCGCACCAGAAACAGCACCCGGGCCAATAGGGTTTGCAATGGGCGCTGCATTTGGGCCGACCTCAGCATTGGCCGGGACAGCTGCAGTGAGAATTAGCGCGGCGAAGGCGCTTAGAATCGATCGTGACATTAGCGTTCCTTGTTTTCAACCAGGTGTTGGGCCGCGGCGCGGGTTGCGTTGGCGTTGATGGCGCGCTACATAAACTATGAAAATCATATCCGCAAGTCCCTATGAAAAAGAAAGTTACATTATGACCAAGGCTACCGACCTTTTTCGCCAGACCCTCTGCCCCGTGGCGCGCGCCGAAAGCGTCGTCGGCGACATCTGGTCCGTGCTCGTGCTGCGCGAGTTGTTCGCGAGGAATCATCGGTTCGACGAAATTCAGGCGATGACCGGCGCGACACCGCAGATGGTGGCGACGCGGCTCAAGAAGCTGGAAGCCGACGGGCTGCTAGAGCGGCGGCTCTACAACAAGAAACCGCCGCGCTACGAATATCACCTCACCGAGAAGGGGAAGGATTTCTGGCCCGTCCTGATGGCATTGCGCGCTTGGGGCGAGACATGGTGCAGACTTCCAGGCGAAGAGCTTTCAACGGACTATGTTCACCAAACATGCGGCCATGCCGCAGGCCTCGGTCCGTTGTGTGACCATTGTGGTGAATTGCTCCGTCACGGCGAGCTGATTGGCAAGCCAAGCCGCGCGAGAGCGGCGGAACTCGAGCAGCGCCGTGCTGTGTTGAAGGAGGGGACGCGTTCGTCGCGGTAGCTGCCCTTATGACCGACATGGGGTCGTAAGTCGTCATCGCGCGACTCTGAGGCGTGAACGGCAGCTATGCTCTACCTCATTCCCGAAACCGCCCGTCAGGTAACGGCCCCAAACACGACATTAGCAGAGCACTCTGGCGATGACGCCTTTTGCATACTTGCGCTCGTCGAAGCCGACCGATCGGTTCAGGGTCTCAAACACCTCTGCACAGGGGCAGGAGGCCCGGTTCGGGGGTATCACCATGGTTAAATCATAGTCGAACCACCATATGCACCTACCCGAAATTGGATGCTGGCCCATCATCTTTCCCGAGTGGAGGATGACAAATAGGTAGAATGACGTATTCTCAACCTATGGGGGAACAATCTGCACTTTTGACTTTGAAACTCGATACCGCTGAGCCTATTGAGCTTGGCGATTTCGTCGGTGCTTTCACTTCACTCGCCAATGAGTTTGAGCGCTACGTTTCAGATACATATCCTGGAACTAAGGCCGACCCGCGAATGTACGTTCGCGAAGTGCGTAGCGGGTGCGTTGAAGCCGACATGATTACCGGGTTGGTGGCCGCCGCAGGAGCGGTCGTCACCCATATGGACCAAATCTTGATACTAGAAGATTTTGTTCGGCGCTGGGGCAGTCGAATGACTGCGCTCATTACGAACAAGATTCCGGACGGTGAGCTGAACACTACGGCACAATTGAACGACTACTATAAAGCTACGGAAGCTATAGCTTCCGATCCGATTGCGTCGCATAAGCTCACGGCCGCCGTGTTTGAAAAGAGGGTAAAAGCGTAAGGGCTGCGTTTCAGTTTTCATCCGTTGAAGCTCGCACCGCGCAACAGAACATCGATGACCGCAAACGGCTTCTAGCGGCCCCAGCGTCGATTCCGCGCCAGCGCGTCTTGATGAGGTACACAAGAACGGATGTGCATGACGCGACCCTGAATAAACGATCCGGCGAGCGTGTAGTAATTTCTGACCTCTCCGAGAAAGAACATGCTGTGATGTACGCCTCAGAGATGGCAGAACAGGAAATCCGAGAACAAATCCGTGAAGCGGACGCAAACGTCTACAAGCGTGGTTTCGTGGTGGATGTGTCAATCCAAATGTCGGGAGAAACAATCCTCGCTTACGCGGTGGTGGCTTTCCATAGTGTCATCGATCTGGACTAAGCCGAGGATTCGTTGGAAGCTATCGTCGTCAAGCATTGAAAAAGAAAGCGGTGGTAATCTCTTTGGGCGACGGATGGTAAAGCGTGTTCTGATACTGGCCGGTGTCGTCATCGGTGTTGTAATTGTCTACGGCGTTAAAAACGCCTTCGGTATTTCCGACGATGCATTCACGAAGACGGTACTGTTCCTCCTAATAGTGTGGAGCGCATTGCATTTCTCGCACCGTTTGGAGGCGATTGAGGAACGGGTAGTCCATAGCAACTATGACCGGATCAAGAATTTGATCGAAGAGGGCAAGCGGCACAAACCCCACCACCAGCAGCCCAAGTCACTAATTGAAGGCGGGGCTGTCGAGACCTTCATAACGGCCGCGCACGAGGTTCTTTTCGACGATTTCAGGTGGTTCGGCGCTGCGCTCAACCAGCATGTTGCGGAGCCGTGGGCTGTCGAAGAACTGAACGACACCGATGTTCAGGGCATCGATGGGCCGGAGGTCGGAAGGCGTTATCAGGTCTACTACAACGCCTGTCGGATGGGCACCGTGCAAGTCACCATCGGCGGGCACACTTGGATTTTTCGACCGGAAACATTCGCCGACAATCGAGAAGCGCGAGTGGAGGTCGATCTGAACTACCTTCGGTTCGTGCCTTACAACGATGCTCACAGCCTGATTAGCACGGTCGCACTTTTCGTTGGCAAATTCGGTGACGATGGAGACGCAGCGCGTGCCGAAGCGTCGGCCGTTGCAACGGCTGCTTTGACCAGACACCTTTGGGAATCTGTTAGAAATCCAGACATCGATATGTGTTTTGAGTTCAGAACGGATGGACCGTACGAGCTTCTGAGAGGCACGTCCGATCACTGGAAGGCAGAAGGCATCGATCCGTTTGAAACATGGGGTGGGGATAGGTCATGGGCAGATCAGAATGCTGATGCATGACTCCTTGAGCGAGGACATTAAATGAGATGGCTAAGGACCCTGTTTGGGAGAGTAGGCAGCGCCGTCCCGGCCTCTGAAGATCAGGTGAAATTGGATGATGCTTTCAAACGCGGCCAAGAGGCTGCCCAATCCATGGTGGCCGATCTCGATGGCTTCATGGCTTCGCGGTTTGGGCACATCAAGGGGGCCTATTTGGAAATCCTAGCGAAGGGCATCAGGGAGGATTTGTCTCAAACTGACCATTCGCCGATACTTGCCGCACGCGCGCAGATCGCAGTTTTCAACGAGAATGTCACCGATTTGCAGGCGAAGATGCTCTCCGAAATTAGGGAGTACATGCGTGAGTGGGAGGAGTTCGATCAGTTAGTGGGGGTTGATCAAGTTGCGAGCGTCGTGAAGGCTCGGCTCGGTGATCTTGAACCAGATCTCAGAACCAGTGGCCTCGATCTGCTTATAAAACACGCGGACGCACTTAAGATTGCCGATGATAGCTGGCGGCGGGCGAACCCCAGGCTGGCGGAGCAGGAGCCGCTTGAGCCTTATTGGTAGCGGCAAGGAAGGCATCGCTCAAGTATCCTCGCCGAGATGGATGGTGCGAACGCCAATAGCTTCCATGCATTGCACGAAGAAGATGGCCGTGAACGTGCCGCGAGCGATCTTGTTTGAGATGTTGCGCTCGTTGTCTTCGATACCGATAGCACGCAGTTTTTCGGCAAGTTCGGCGTAGCTCAGATTTCGCCGTTTCAATTCGGCCTTCAAGATGCCTTTCACGGCACCTCGCCAATCCTTCTTGTTTTTGGCTGCAGCCACGCCGATCCACCTGAATCAATGCAAGAATCATCGTATACGATGGGACTCCCACCAACAAGTGCTGTGGATAAGACCCCGAGTCTTGCGCGTCTTCCTCCTGAGATCGGATTCGCCTCTGGGCTCCCCCGACCTAGGATGCAGACGATGCACCTCGCGAGACGAGTGCAAGAAAGACATTAATTTGACATCGTTTTCGATTCTAATATCATCGGATATGTAAAGAATACCTTGACAAACGATGCCGGAGGATTCTTGCGATTATCGAATTACGCTTGACATGACATCATATTAGATGCGAAACAGCATCGAATATGATGATTGCGCGGTACCTGAATGGCACAGCATTTTCTCCTTTCGCCAAATGCGCGGCGGCTCTCCGAAGAAGACATCAGCAGGATGTCGGAAACGGAGGCGTATGCGCATTTTACAAGGCTCCGCTTCGCTGAAAGCGGTGGCGAACCGGTGTGTCCGCGATGCGGTTGTGCGGCGGTCTGGCACTACCGCTGTCGCCGGGCTTTTAAATGCAAGAACTGCGATCGTCAGTTCTCGCCCACTTCGGGGACTGCCTTTGCGCATCGGAAGATGCGCTACGGGACGATCCTGCGGGGAATCGCCAGATTCGTCGGTCCAGCTAAGGGCCTGAACTCAATAGAGTTGAGCCACGCTCTTTGCGTTCAGCAGAAGACGGCGTTTGTTTTCGGGCACAAGCTCCGAGAGCTGACAGCGTCGAACCTAGATGAGATCAGCGTAGCAGGCGAGGTTGAGGTCGATGGGGCAGAGTTCGGTGGCCACCTAAGACCAAAGAATGTCAAGAAGAGGTCAACCGACTTCCGCAAATTCCCTTATCGTAACAGCGCGAAGAAGCGAAACGTTGTAGTCGCTCGTGAACGGCATGGAAATGCAGTAGTAAATGTTTCTGAAGGTGAAGCCGCGTCCCTACCTTTCATCTACAATAATGTAACGATCGGCTCCATGGTCTTTGCTGATTCTGCTGCGTGTTGGAACATCCTAAACGCTACCTATAGAACAAAGCGAATAAATCATAGGGAAGCATACTATACAACCGAGGCGTCAACGAATTGGGCGGAAAGCTATTTCTCGGTCCTGCGACGCTCAGCCTTCGGTATATACCACAGACCATCAATGAAATACTTAGTCCGCTACGCCTCTGAAATAGCGTGGCGACAGAACACGCGCAAGGAAGGAGCGCTGAAGCGCTTTGATGACCTTATAGGTACAGCAGGTCGGCGCGGACGGTCGTCGTTCAGCGGTTACTGGCAGCGGCATCGTCAGAGGGAGACAAGCTGATGACTGTATTCACAACGCCCTTCGTTGCGGAGGGCTTCAAACTCATCACGGCAAGCCTGTTTGCTCGGTATCCAAACCGAGTGCCAGAGGCTCCGGGTGTCTACGCGATCCTTGTTCAGGGCGGAGACCATATTCTTGACCGGTCGAACTACAACGGTCTCCGTCCAGGTCCACCACCGTGGCGACTCGCAAGCTACGTGCACCTCTACACGGGCGAGTCATACGACCTACGCTGGCGCATTCGCGAACACCTAGACGGCTGTTCGGTGGCTTCTGGTTTCAAGCTGTCTTTGATGGCGCTGCAATATGAGTACAACGCCATTTGGCCGGACTCGGACGAATTGATTGGTCAGATGCACAGCAAGCTGGGCCAGTTCCTTCGCACTAATGCCCTAGTAGCCTACAAACGCACTGAATGCATCCAAGACGTCGAGGCCGACCTCATTCGGCGCTCTGGAAGCCCGCTTAACGACCGTGGCCGGAAAAGGGATGACTTTAGCCGAACATTGAGCAAGCTGCGGACGAAATTCCGGCGCGAAAAGTTCAACCCCATCTTCCTATGACCTAGCTTGGGGTCGGGGAGAAGGTCTTGGGATTAGTCGTGTGCTCGATGATTCGACCTTTTGCGACTTGGTCCTTGAGGGATCGATAGAGGACATTCACCATCGACTTGAGCTGGACATCGTTAGGTTCTGAAATGCCCGCCACCGCAAGTGTCCTTCGTGCTAACTCGGGGACGCTCAGTGGTGTCTCGGCCGACCGCAAAATACCGTAAGCAAGTCTGGTTCCTTGGCCCCAAGCGATTGGAATCCGCTTTCCCAGTCCTCCGGGTCTCGCGCTGGTCGAAGGACTTCGCTCAAGAAGCTGGATGCTCCTGATGGTATTAGCCACAGACTCCGTGAGATCATCAATTCGCTTTTGAACAACGCCGATTTCCGCCTTGAGGCCCGAAAGCCGCGAAGTCTCGCTCCTGATTTCGCTCTCCAGAGTGTTCTTGAGCGCTTTTAGCTGGCCGACAACAGCATTCTCCATTCGGCCAGCATACGAGCTTGCAACCGATTCGGCACTACACAGTAGGGTCGGTCGTGGGCGAATCACACCTCATTTTCTCTCTTCCTTACCAGCGCCCATCCCTGAAGACTGCCTTCCACAGGCACCGTCGTTATTGTGCCGTTGATTCGATGCTTGCGAAGGCAAGCGCAGACGCGTTTGACCATAATCACTGATAACGCGTTGTCTTCCTTGCTAAGACCTCTCTCGGTCATCAACTGGGTGGCTATGTCACGAGAGGTTAGCGGCCCTGCGGCCTCTCGTAGCATACTCAAAACGACGCGCGTCACCTCTCCCTTGAAAGCTGCGTGCCGTGGCGGAACTGGCTTCGCGGGTATCCGTCCAACATCAATCGAAGGCTCGAAAATTCGTATTGTCGCGTCGAGATGATCTAACTCGGCAATTAGTCGCCTAAGTGCAAGTTGATTGTGTTCGATCTGCCCCGCAATCTCGGCGCGTTTCCGAACGAGAGCGTGCACAACGTGGGGGGCATTCGTATCTGCGGGAAATATCATCCCGGAACCGTAATTGAACTACCTACATTTCCGCAAATGAACCGAGGTGCGTTTGCTACCTAATACCGGAGTTTGGGGACAAACACCGCCACCCTGATCCCCGGCTAGGCTTGTTTGAAGCGGGGCCGCTCCAGACCCCCCTTGGCGATGCGATCAAGATAGCCGTGGTCGGAACGCAAAGACAGTCGAAGATACCCGGAAATTCTTTGACGAAGCAGTGACGGGATTTGCGGTAAAACTGAGAAGCATCCCAATCTCCACCCGGATTTTCCGGGTCTAGGAAATCAGAACCCGTTTCGTTGCAAGTTTCAGATTCAGGACGGAGCCACGGCGGCCATTCCCCAGGCCCGACTAGACAAGATTAGAAAGGAGCCAAACGATACGAGTGCCGTTGAGATGGCGGTCGATGAGATCGTGCAGCTCCTGCAGACAATCGATGAAGGAAGCAGCAAGCCAGATGTCGCGATCATTGCGCTACCGGTCGCGCTTTTGGAGCGAGTGTTCAATGCAAGGGTAGAAGAAGGCGCAACCACCGAGGCAGAAGATAGCGGCGGCTCCGACGCCCCCAACTTTCGGGGTATGCTTAAAGCCAAGGCGATGCATCTAAGTTTTCCTATTCAGCTCGTCTGGGAAGACGTATTTGATGAGCGGGTTACCATTCCCCTCAAGATCAAGCAGTCGAGCGAGCGGAAGATTCAAGACCAGGCTGACCGCACCTGGAACCTCCTTACAACGCTGTACTACAAGGGCACGGGCCGAATCCCCTGGCGCCGGATGCCCAAGGAAGGCGAGTACTCGGCCTGTTACATTGGAGTCAGTTTTTATCGTGAAGCCGGGGGCCAGCAGCTTTTTACCAGCGCCGCCCAAATGTTCGACGAACGGGGCCGTGGTTTTATTCTCAAGGGAAAGCGAGCGCAGACCGAGAGCAGAGGGCGCCATCCCTACATGACGCAGCAAGATGCGCGCGATCTGATTGCCGGGGCGCTTGCCGCCTACAAGGGACATCATCGCAATCATCCAGCGCGGGTGATTGTGATGAAAACCTCGAAATTCAGGGATGAGGAAGCGGCAGGGATTCTTGACGCCCTGGATGAAGCTGGCACGGAAATGCGCGACCTTGTCTGGGTGCAAGAGTCGTCAACCGTCAAAGTCTTCCGCGATGGAAATTACCCGGTGATGCGCGGTACGTTCGTAGAGCTGGACGGCAAGGGCTTACTATATACCAACGGAAGTATCCCGTATTATGGCACCTATCCAGGGACTTACGATCCGCGGCCCCTGCTGCTCTGCCCTCATGAGAGCAGCGACAGTCCCATCGCCGAGATTGCCCAAGAGGTCCTATCCCTAACGAAAATCAACTGGAACTCGACTCAGATCAACCAGAAGCTTCCGATCCCCATCCTGGCGGCCAGACGCGTCGGTGAGATGTTAAAATATGTCTCTGATGAGCGGGTAAGCACTGATTATCGGAAGTACACATAGTTGCCGAAGCCCTGCGGGGCTACTCAAGCTATTGCCATAACTTGGTATTTTCAGAGGGCGCCGCGTTGCGGCCGGTCATTTTCGTTGACAGTTTATACCCGGTTGTGGTGCAATGTCCTTGGTCCTAGGACAGAGGACAGGGCATGAACGGGATGAAAAGTCAGGATATCGTGGTGCTTCTGAAGCTCGCGAGCTTACAGGAGCAAGAGGGGCAAGCTGGCTCCGGGGAGCCTTATTGGAGCCTCTCGGGCGAGGCACCGTACTCCGTTCGTGGCCTGGAATCGCTACTCGGGATCAGCAAGACGGAGATAAACGCTTCGATCAAACGCAGTCTCGCATCGGGTCTGGCCATCAAAGACCGCGACACGGGACGGGCCAATCCCCATCGCCGCAACCTTCATAACTTTATTGTCCACGGGCTGAAATTTGTGTTTCCGGCAAAGCCGGGCGGCATCACGCGCGGGATACCGACGGCCTTTGCAGCGCCCATGCTAAAAGGGCTGCTGGTCAGCGGCGGTGAGTACATACACATTTGGCCCTATGCCGAAGGCAAGGACATGGGGCAATCGATCGAGCCCTTGTTCAAGAGCGTTCCTGAAGCCGTCCAGAAAGACGATCGACTGTACGAGTACCTTGCTCTCGTCGATGCGATACGGCTCGGAAACCAGCGCGAGGCGGGTCTGGCGGGGCAGCGTCTTTCTGAGAGGCTTTTGAACAAATGACGACTGTCAGAGGTCAACTTCTCCAAATGCTGGAGACGGTAGCCGAGGCGCTGGGAGGCGACTTCCGAGAGCGGCTGGTATTCGTTGGCGGATGCACGACCGCTCTCTTCATTACCGACGAAGTGACCCTTGAAGATGTCAGGGCGACGGACGATGTCGACCTCATTGTCGACCTCGTCGGATATGCGGGCTGGGCGCAGCTGCAGGAGGAGCTGAGGCAAAGAGGATTTGGCGAGTCGCAGGAGGACAATGTCATCTGCCGGATGCGGCTTGGCGACCTCAAAGTCGATTTTATGCCCGACGATGCTGGCATCCTTGGCTTCAGCAACCGCTGGTACGCAAAAGGAATAGAAACGTCCGTTGACCATGCCCTCACTGACGGGCTGACCATCAAGCGATTGGCGCCAGCATTGTTTGTTGCGACAAAGCTTGAGGCCTATCTTGGCCGCGGCGAAGGCGATCTCTTCACAAGCCGCGATATGGAGGACATTCTCCTCATCATCGATGGCCGGCCCGAAATCGTCGACGAAGTCCTCGGAGCCGATGCCGAAATCCGGGATTTCATCGCCGAGCAGTTCACGGCGCTGCTTGAAGATGCTGACTTTGAATATTTCCTAGAAGGCAATGTCCGCGGACCGGCAGGCCGCTCCGACATTGTTCGGAATCGCTTTGTCGCCATAAGCCAGGGTGGTGGCTGATATGGTGGTGGCCGTCAGATGGATCAGCCAAACCGGTACGAAGACCAAAGACAATCGGGACTGTGCCGGGGTCGGCCTTCGCAAGGAAGGTGCGCTTTGTGTCGTGCTGGATGGCTCGACCAGTGGGCCTCATAGCGGAGACCTGGCACGCAAGATCAGCCGGGGGCTGGTCGACTGGTATGTCAGCGTAGAGGGCGAGATAACCAGCGACGCGATCACCGGGCGCGTCCGCGAAATACACGGCGCCCTTCGCAAGGATCACCCACGCGATTCAGCGAGCTACATGATCGCGCATTTTGGAAGTGCGCGCGATCTGCTGGTTTGCACGCCGGTGACTGTCTCTTGGGACGATATGACGACAAGACCGGAATAGACTGGGTGAGCCAGCCGCATACGCTCGCCAATGTCGCTGGCAATGTATTGATACCCGACTTCGTAGATGTTCCCGCCCGCCAGCGATTGACGCGCAGTTTCCGCGCGAGGGAATTCATGCCGCCCACGGTGTTGAAAATGAAGTTTGACCGGGAACTGGTGATAGCTACAGACGGCTTCTGGGCGGAGCTGGGTGCTGGCGATCAAGCATTATTTCTCAATGGCAGGGACGTCCTGGGGGCTAAGGGCGATGATCGCAGCGTGCTTTGCCTTCGGCCTCTTGAAAGTGCCGGGACCGCTGACGTGCAGTCTGTGGGGGAGGCCAACAATTTATACCTATGATAAATAATGGCGCACCTGGCGGACCGGGCTCTAGGCATACCCCGAGTCGCTCCACGTCTCGGCCCAATGGGTGACGATCCCTTGCGCAAGACGAGGCTTCTGGAACACACCACCAAAGCAGGCTCTCGTCTGTATCGCCGTCGTCCTCCCGGGTGAGGCGACGGTCGGCTCCAGACGAAGCAGGCTATCTAGAGCGAAGGCGTGAATAGCATGGCTATCAAGACGATTGAGGAGTTTGTACGCGAGCACCTGGACGAGGCGGCCAAGGCCGCGCCCGCAAAATTCCGTGATGCGGTGAAGCCAATCTCCGGGGTGACCAATAAAGGCGCTCCCGATCACATCGGCACCGCGATGCTTCTTGAACTGCCTGAAGGACGATTTCTGCTCACCGCCGCCCATGTAATCGACGCTAACAGCGAAACGTCTCTGTACCTCGGCGCAGACCGGTTCAAGCTTTTGCAGTTTGAAGCGCTTGTGTCCGCTGCGCCTGATGGCAAACGTGCAAGGGACCATGCTGATTTCGCGATTGCCCCGGTCGACCCCGACCTGCTTGAAAGCCTGTCCACCTCAAAATTCATAACGGAAGCGGAGATCAGCCAATTGCTCGCTCCTACCACGGGCCGTATTTATACCTGCCTCGGGACGATGGATGAGGTGAGTTCGCAAGGGCAGCAGTACCGATCGCATCACAATGATCAGGACGCTCCAAAGATTGTTCCGCCTCATTCTTCTGATCCCCCATCAAGGCGAGGCCAAGGGCCGATCCCGTAGAGAAGCATGACCCCGCGAAAGACATCACACGCCGGCGAAGCGGAAAGCTCGACAAGCGCTTGACCTCAACACGCCGAATAGAGAAGCTGCTCCTTCGCGCAAAGGCGCGAGTCGACCCTAAGCGGAAGCTCGTTCGCCCGCAGTCGAATTCACGCCCATGACCCTTTCGAGACCTTCCGAGGCCGTTTTTCGTTCCCGGAACCGGACGTTAAGCGCAACCAGTACTGATGACCCCTAGCTGCCGTTCCGTGGAACCACCTTGGAAGTCCGGTCAGGTCAAACCCGGTCGTTTGCGAATGGCAATTTTGAAGCCGTGTGCGAAAACGCGATCGTCGGTCGATAGGCGGGACTTATGCCGGTGTCCCGTTGTCGCAAGTGCGCCACGGGATGGAGGTCCAATGGACGATCAATAAAACTAGAATTATGCTGGTAGTGGCAGAACCGACTGGGATTGGACTTCTCGCTACAAAGGCGGAACTGTGCGTTGAGGTCAAAAGGAATAATTGCCAACGCCGTCCTTCGGGTAAGGTTGGTGCCTCCCTCCTCATCGGCCGCCATTTCCTTTAGGATGCTTCAGGACTGCGGGAGCTGGCTATGGCCGTGAATCGCGTTCAGCGCAGAATGGCTGCCATCCTTGCAGCCGATGTGGTCGGCTACAGCCGGCTGATAGGCAGGGATGAGGAAGGTACTCTTGCGACCCTGAGAGCCTATCGCCAGATCATTGACCGGCTGATTGTGCACCATGAGGGACGGGTGTTCGGCAGCGCCGGAGACAGTGTCATCGCGGAGTTCGCAAGCCCTGTCGAGGCGCTGCGGTGTGCCACCGAAATCCAGTTGGAAATCGATAGACAGAACGCCGACCTCCCCGAGCCAGGCCGCCTGCGATTTCGCATCGGCATCAACCTCGGCGATGTCGTCGTAGAGGGTGACAACCTCATGGGCGACGGCGTCAACGTCGCCGCGCGTTTGGAACCGTTATCACGGCCGGGCGGAATATGTGTCTCCGAGGCGATCTATGCGCAGGCTCGCGATCGGCTTTCGCTCGATTTCATCGATCTTGGCGAGCACAAGGTGAAGAATATCGCCCGGCCTGTGCACGTCTATCGTGTACCCCTCGCTTCGGAGGAACAGGTCAGGTCGCCTTTTCGCGGTCTCGACGTCTTCGAATTTGAAAACGCCGACCTCTTTTTCGGCAGAGCGCGGGCGATCACTGCTTGCACCGAAAGGCTGGAGCAGCTGGCAGCCAATGGCAAAGCATTTTTGCTCATCTACGGGATGAGCGGCTCCGGCAAGTCTTCTCTTCTGCGCGCGGGGCTGATGCCTTCAATCACCCGACCCGGCGCAGTGGTAGGCATCAGTTTGTGGCGCCGTTGCCTGATCCGCCCGTCCGAAGGGCCTGATGCTGTCGCCTCGTTGACCGCGGGACTGCTTCGCGAAGGTGCTTTGCCCGAATTGGCTCTCGAACTGACAGCGGCAGAGCTGACTCAACTCTGTCGAAGCGCTCCCGATCGCGCGCTGACTCTGATCCGCCAGGCACTCGGCAAAGCAGCCACCGCCACTGGCTCGGTCCCTTCGCAAATACGATTGCTGATCGCCATCGATCAGACCGAGGAACTGTTCACGACGGAGAAGGAACCGGCGTCGCGCGAAGGGCTTGTGCGGCTCTTGGCGGCGTTCGCCGGCAGCGGACTGGTCTGGGTGATTGCGACGATCCGGTCGGATTTCTTTCACCGCTGCGGCGAAGTCCGAGGCTTCTCGGCGCTGAAGGACGGCCTCGGCAGCTATGAGCTCTTGCCGCCGACGAGCCCTGAGATCGCCCAGATCATTCGCGAGCCGGCTCGTGCTGCCGGGCTCCGCTTCGAGGAGCGCGCCGATCTGGGGCGGCTCGATGATGTGCTGCAGGACGCGGCAGCCGCCGATCCCGGATCGTTGCCGCTTCTCGAATTCGTTCTCGATGCGCTGTACGAGGTAGGCCGGGAGCGCCGGATCC
Source organism: Mesorhizobium escarrei (assembly GCF_935825525.1). Lineage (GTDB taxonomy): Bacteria > Pseudomonadota > Alphaproteobacteria > Rhizobiales > Rhizobiaceae > Mesorhizobium > Mesorhizobium escarrei. Next base: position 135,865 of record NZ_CAKXZT010000160.1, on the reverse strand, counting down.
TCACCTTTGCTGCGTATCGTGCGCTTGGCGGCCTCGAAGGGGCGATCGCGCGCCGCGCCGATGAAGTCGTCGACGCGCTCCCGCCCGACATCCAGGAGGCATTGCCGGCGGTGCTGCGCGCTCTCACCACGGTGCGTCCGGGCGATGAAACTGTTACGGCAAGTCCAGTCCTGCTTAGCGAAGTGGCTGGAAAGCCGGCACGATTGGCTCTCGTCGACGCGCTGATCGCCGCCCGGCTCCTCGTCAGTGATGAAGATGCCGCGGGCCATGTCTTCGTCCGCGTGGCCCATGAAGCGCTGCTCAGCCGCTGGCCGCGCGCCAGCGACATTGTCAACGCGAATAGGAGCTTCCTCGAGACGCGGGCTCGGCTCAAGGCTGACGCCCATCGATGGCACTCGGACAACAAGAACCGCGATCTTTTGCTGCCGTCCGGCAAGCGTCTCGCCGAGGGCGAGGAATTGCTGCTGTCGAGACGCCAGGAAGTCGACGATCAAGTGGTTGAATACATCGAGGCGTCCTCACGTGCCCAGAAGGAGAGAGAGGAGAAGGACCGGCAAGCAGAGCGGGCACTGATCGAGGCTGCTGAAGTAGCAAGACGCGAACGCTTGGAGCGCGAGGCCGACCGGCTCGCGGGAGAAGCTGAGCGTCGGGATCTGGCAGCAACTGCTGCGATACAGCTGGCACGACGTACGCGCTATGCGGCCATTGTCGCGACGGTGTTGGCTCTCTTGGCTGGAGCAGGCGCATTCATTGGGTTCAGAGGACAGCAGGAAGCAATGCGGCAGGCGGTGCTGGCGCAAATGAGCGCGAACAAGGCCAGGTCGGCCGAGAGGAAGGCCCTTGAGGCGCGAGACCAGGCGCTGCGCAACCAGTCTCTTTCGCTTGCGTTTCTTTCGCAGCAAACCGCAACGAGCGGTAATACTGAGGCCGCGGTTTTGCTGGCGCTCGAAGCGCTGCCGACGGGCACATCTGAAAACAGACGCCCGTACATCGTTGATGCGGAGGCCGCGCTTTACAAGGCTTTGTTAGCACATCGTCAAACGAGGATCTTCCACCAAGACGCCAGTGTGACACATGCAGCTTTCAATCGGACCGGCGACCGCATTGTCACCTCATCGCATGACGCGACGGCACGCATTTGGGACGCCCTGAATGGTACCGAGACTGCGGTTCTGAAGGGCCACCAAGGCGCCGTTGAGAGAGCCGAGTTCAGCCCGGACGGAAGCCGCGTCATTACAGTTGCTAGAGATGGCACCGCGCGCATCTGGAACGCCACCTCAGGGGAGCAGCTCTTTTTACTTCAGCCGGTCGGCAATTTTCCTACTGCGATTTTCAGCCCAAACGGCACCCGGGTGCTGACAGCGGGGGAGAACAGCGATGCATCACTCTGGGACGCTCAAACCGGAAGGAAAATCCTAAGTGTAGAGAGACGTGGAAGCTCCTCCCTGGCTAGCTTTAGTCCCGATGGCCAGAGCTTCGCAATCGCAGCAGGCGATCGACGCTCCGTTCTTATCTGGAATGCGGAAGATGGCAAACTGAACCGGACTCTGCGGGTTAACGCTTGGCCGTACAGCGTCGCATTCAGCCCGGACGGAAGCCGGATCCTGATAAGCTCGTGGGGCCCAATTTCATTCCCTTTCCTTTCGCATCTTTGGGACGTGTCGAAAGGCATGGAAATTGCGAAATTGGCCGGTCACAAGAGCGACACACAATTACAAGGCGTAATGTTCAGTCACGACGGCCGTCGAATTGCGACGGTATCACTCGATGGTAGCGCACGACTCTGGGACGGAATCTCGGGTAATTTGCTTGGCGTGCTCGGCCAGGAGTCCTCGGGGCTCAAACTAAGTTACATGGGCCCGGATGAGCGCGATCAGGAGATGAACAGCGTCTTCAGCCGAGACGATCGGTTCTTGGCTGCCGCTTCCCTCAACGGCACGGTTCGTATTTGGGATGTCGAGAGCACGTCGCTGCTCACCACCATCATCGGCCACGACGCCTTGGTCGAGCACGTGGAATTCAGCCCAGTTAACAACAGCATTCTTCTCACTGCATCGCACGATCGCACCGCTCGGCTCTGGGATATCGACGGGGTTCTGGCAACTGCGCTGTCCCATGAATATCCGCCGACCTTTGCGGTCTTTAGTCCCGACAATGCGCACCTTTTGACTGGAGGTGGGGATAGCGCAGCGCACCTGTGGGAGGTTGTAAGCGGACGTCAGATAGCCGAGCTTGACACGCACGAAACTGTCCAAAGTGCGGCGTTCAGCCCTGATGGAAGTCGCGTTGCAACCGCATCTCTTGGGGGCCGAGTTCTTGTTTGGGACGTTGCAAGCAGACGCGAGGTCGCGCAGCTCAAATCTCGTGACGGGCTACTTCAAGTTCAATTTAGTCCCAAGGGAGACCTGTTAGCGACGGGTTCGGCTCACGGTACCGCACAGTTGTGGGACGCGGCAAGCGGCGCCGAACTGGCCACCATCAAGACAAGCGGGAAGTTGCCACAGGCGATTTTCGGCCGGGTCGGGAATCTCGTCCTTACCGCGACGGACGACAACGCTGCCCACCTTTTGAAGACGGACGGAACTGAATTCAAGGTTCTCATCGGGCATCAGAACCGAATCACCGGGGCCGCTTTCAGTCCAGACGGCCAACTGGTTGTCACGGGCTCACTCGACCGCACCGCGCGGATCTGGTCGATCAAGGACGGAAACAGTGTCGCGACGCTGAAGGGCCACAGCGACGAGCTGACAGCAGTCGCGTTCAGCCAGGACGGTCAGTCTCTGCTAACTGCCTCACGCGATGGGACCGTTCGAATCTGGAGCGTTCCGGTAGGAACAGAAAAGGTCGTTCTCAGGGGTCACAGCGGCGCAGTGGACAGCGCGCAAATCAGTCCGAACGGTTTGTATGTCGTGACGACGTCGTCTCAGGATCGCACGGTCAGGCTCTGGGCGGCGCAGTCGGGGCGTGAGATCGCAGTGCTTGCCAGCCGGGAGGACGAGGCCAACCGACCGGCGCTGATGCGGGCGGCTTTCAATTCCGATGGAACGAGGATCGCAATCGTGTCCGGTGATGATAGCGTCCGAATAATTCGCGCGTTCCAAACACCTCTGGACCTCATTGACTCCGCACGTGGGATTGTTCCACGCGAACTGACCGCCTGCGAACGGCGACGTTTCTTCCTTCCTGTTGAAGGTGAAGTTGGCGACTGTCCAAGCTGATATCGCTCCAATGCGCTGTCGACCTCACCACCCGATGGTCGGCGTCAGCCGTTCCGAGCTAAGAGCGAATGGCAGTTCTGGCGTTCAAAAATTCTGCCTTGCTGAACCGCAATGATCGTGTCCCGTGGCGTGGTGTAGCTGACGGCTTTGGTCGCCGTGCTGTCCGGCATGGGCCGGGCTGATCAGCGCGCCACGGCTGGCAGGCTGATCAGGGGATCATCGCTCATCTGGTTGATGGTTTCCAGCGTCATGTATCTGGCCCGCTGCACGGCCCATTCATCGTTTTGTTCGAGCAGGATTGCGCCGACGAGGCGCACGATGGCGTCGTCGTTGGGGAAGATTCCGACGACCTCTGTGCGTCGCTTGATCTCGCCGTTGAGACGCTCGATGGGATTTGTCGAGTGGAGCTTGGCGCGATGCTCCTTCGGGAAGGTCATGTAGGCGAGCACATCAGGCTCGGCGTCATCCATGATTGTCGCCAGCTTGGGCACCTTGGGCCGGATCTGGTCGGCGACTGCGCGCCATTGCACGCTCGCCGCCTCGGCGGTCTCCTGAGCGAAAGCGGTAGCGATGAAGGCCGAGACAACCCTGCGGCCGCTCTTGCCGGCATGGGCCAGCACGTTCCTCATGAAGTGAACGCGACAGCGCTGCCATGTCGCCGACAGCACCTTGGTGACGGCGCTCTTGAGGCCCTCGTGCGCATCCGAGACGACGAGCTTGACGCCGCGCAGGCCGCGCCGGGTCAGCTTGCGCAGGAACTCCGTCCAGATCGGTTCGGCCTCCGAGGTGCCGATCTCCATGCCCAGCACCTCGCGCCGGCCGTCCGCGTTGACGCCGACCGCGATGATGACGGCGACCGAGACGATGCGCCCGCCGCGCCGCACCTTCAGATAGGTGGCGTCGATCCACAGGTATGGCCAATCGCCCTCGATCGGCCGTTCGAGGAACGCCTTCACCTTGCCGTCGATCTCTTCGCACAGCCGCGAGACCTGGCTCTTGGAGATGCCGCCCATGCCCATGGCCTTGACCAGGTCGTCGACCGAGCGCGTCGAGATGCCCTGGACGTAGGCTTCCTGGATGACGGCGGTCAGCGCCTTCTCGGCCATGCGGCGCGCCAGGAAACCTGGGAAGTAGGAGCCCTTCCTGAGCTTGGGAATGCGCAGCTCGACCGTCCCGGCCCGCGTCTCCCAGTCGCGTTCCCGGCACCTCGACATACTCGTTGTCGAGGGCGTTCAGCAGATGGGTCGCGAGATCCTGCCCGCCGCTGCGCTGGCTCGCCTTGGGGATCATGGAGAGCGCCCCAGGGCAACAAGACAGGCGGCACGGATTTCACGAAGATCGCGCACGGCCTCATCGAGCAGCGCCGGATCATGGCCCCCGGCCATCGCTTGCAGCCGGTCATGCAGGCGCGCCGTCTCGGCCAAGAGACGGGCGACCTCGCGATGCTCGACAGCCGGCCGCCGCGCCTGCCGGGGCGCAGGAGCGCCGAAGATGGAGGCGGTGATGAAGGCATTGACGGACAGGCCCGACTTTTCAACGCGCGCCCGGAACTCCTCGCGGAGTTCTTCCGGCGGCCGGTAGGAAATCGGGGCTTGTCGTTTTCTCTCGTCCGTCATGCCTCACAAAATAATGGCGTCCGCCGCCGGCAGACCGCGCGCATTCCACGCGCGCATAAGGTCAAATGCACGCCCGCTGCCATGCCTGCCCCGGCATGCGGCTTGGCTTCATTGAGGCGGCGGTGAAAGGCGAGAGGCCCGACTTGCGACGGACTATCTGCTCGCCAGCGTCGCTACAAGATCGCTGAAACGTTCGCCCTGGATGCTGACATGCTGGCGCAGCAGCGTGCGCGCCTGCTCCGCCTCGCCGGCGAGGATTGCTTCCACGATCGCGCCATGCTCGGCGAACGACGTGGCAACGCGGTTGCGCACGCGCAGTTGCAGACGCCTGTAGGGCTGCAGACGGCGATGCAGTGCGACGCACTGCTCGGCCAGAAAACCGCTGTGGCTGGCAGCGTAGATAGCTTTGTGAAAGCGCTCGTTATCATAATAGTAGGCGTCGCTGTTGCCGGCCGAAGACGAACGCTCGCAATCTGCATGCGCTACCAGGATGGCTGTGCGATCGGTATCGGTGAACCGTCGCGCGGCCAACGAACCGGCCAAACCTTCAAGTTCCGCCATCACCTCGAACATCTCGAAAATGCGGTGCGGTCCCGGATCGATCACCACGGCACCCCGGCGCGGCCGGATCTCCACCAGCCCGATTGCGTTCAACTGCATCAGCGCCTCGCGCACCGGCGTTCTCGAGACGCCGAAGCGTGTTGCCAATTGCACCTCGTCCAGCCGCGCACCGGGGGCGAAGTCGTTCGAGATGATGCCGTTTTCAATCTCGTCACGTAGGCGCTGAACGACATTCTCCGACATTTTTTCGGCCTTCCAATGCAACATGATAAATCTTGTATGCAAGAACGTTGACTTTGCGTACAAGAATGTTTAAGAACGATACCACTAAAGGCAAGTCGCACACAAATGGGTGGACGCATCCGAGCACCAGCACGCGTCGAGACCGCGCGGAGAGTCTGCTTGCGCCGATTTCGACTTTGCCAGGAGGGACTCCGACATGGCAGGCATCTCGTTCTTTAGCGATATGGTGCAAAGCATCACCGATCGCGGCCGCAGGCTGCTTGCGGCAGGGGCGCGCAGCGAGCCGGTCCAAGCCGAGACCAAAATCGAAACGCTCTGCGACATGCTTTTGTCCAGCCGGGGCGAAGCCTCGGGCATGGCATTGGCCGCCGAGGTGCTTCAGCGCTGGACCCAACTGGACGCTGCCGGTCAGCAAGACTTCGTGCGTATGCTGCACCAACAGTTCGGCCCGGACATCGCCAAGCTTGACAAAGCCATCGAGCGCTACCGCAGCGACAGGAGTTCGGACGCCGTCATCGAACTGCACCAAGCCGCCGAGCCGCGTCGCCAGGAACTGGTGCGCAGACTGAACCTCGCCCCCAGAGGCACGGCAAGGCTGGTGGAGATGCGCGAGCGCCTATTAGCCATGAAGGATGCAACGGAACCGTTTCGCGCCGTCGATGCCGACTTCGCCCACCTGTTCGGCTCATGGTTCAACCGCGGTTTTCTGACCCTGCGTCCGATCGACTGGTCAACGCCAGCCGACATCCTGGAGAAGATTATCAGATACGAGGCGGTGCACGAAATCGCCGGCTGGGAGGAACTGCGGCGGAGGCTAGCTCCAGCCGACCGCAGGTGCTTTGCGTTCTTCCACCCGCGGCTCGCAGACGATCCGCTGATCTTCGTTGAGGTTGCGCTGACCAAGGCGATTCCCTCCGCCATCGCTGATGTGCTCGATGTAAACCGTTCGCCGATCACGGCCCAGGACGCCACCACCGCTGTTTTCTATTCGATCTCCAACTGCCAGGACGGACTTCGTGGCATCTCTTTCGGGAACTTTCTGATCAAGCAGGTGGTGGAGGATTTGCGCCGCGACCTGCCTGGCTTGAAGACTTTCGTGACGCTGTCGCCGGTTCCGGGTTTCGCTGGCTGGCTGGCAAGACTGCGCAAGGCGGCCGATGCCAGCCTCGATGATCAGGCCCTCAAAACGCTCGAGCTGCTGGACGATCCGAGTTGGGCGGACAATCCGCAGAAGGCACGGGTCGTTGAAGCTGTGCTTCTCCCGCTCGCCGCACGCTATTTCGTTAGGGAACGTGCGACCGGCAGACGGCCGGTCGATCCTGTGGCGCGTTTTCATTTGGGCAACGGCGCTCGCCTTGAACGGCTGAACTTCCTCGCCGATCGCTCCGCCAAGGCGATGCGGCAGTCCCACGGCTTGATGGTCAATTACCTATACAAGTTGGACGACATCGAGGCGAACCACGAAGCCTTGGCGCAACATGGCGAGATCGCTGCTTCGCCGGAGGTGAGAAAGCTGGCGGTAACCGGTTCGACCGACACTGGTATCGGCGCCCCGGTTCGTCGACGCCGCACCGAAATGCAGAAAACCTGATAAGCAAATGGGGAGGAGTTCAATGAGCAATCACCTGTTCGACGCCATGCGAGCATCCGCCAAGTCAGGCGAGTCGATTTTCATCGAGACTATTGATGGTCGCCGTTGGACCTATGCAGATGCGCTGCGGCTCTCCGGACAGATCGCCAGCGCAATTGATGTGCTCGGCGTTCGCCCAGGCGACCGCGTCGCGGTCCAGGTGGACAAGAGCCCGCTGGCTCTGATGCTCTATCTCGCATGCGTGCGCTGCGGGGCGATCTATCTGCCGCTGAATACCGCCTATACGCTGGCCGAACTCGACTATTTTATCGGTGACGCGGAACCGCGGCTCGTCATCGTCTCCTCGAAGTCGCGAGCTGATGTCGAAAGGATCGCGCACGGCTACGGCGCGATTGTCGAAACGCTCGATGCGGACGGCGCCGGGTCGCTCATGGAGTTGGCCCGGGACGAGTCTGCCGATTTTCTCGACGCGGCGCGCGCGCCTGACGATCTCGCCGCGATCCTGTACACATCTGGGACCACCGGCCGTTCCAAGGGCGCAATGCTGACGCACGACAACCTTTTGTCCAATGCAATAGCACTGCGTGCATGCTGGCAGGTGACGGCAGCCGACCGGCTGATCCACGCGCTGCCGATTTTTCATACGCATGGGCTCTTCGTGGCGACCAATGTCACGCTCATCGCCGGCGCCTCGATGTTTCTGCTGCCAAAGTTCGAGCCGGAGGAAATCCTTTCTCTGATGCCGCGGGCGACGCTGATGATGGGCGTGCCGACCTTCTATGTCCGGTTGCTTCAGCATGAGGGCCTGAACCGGGAGACGGTCGCCAACATTCGGCTGTTCATCTCCGGCTCGGCGCCGCTGCTGGCTGAAACGCACGCCGCATTCAAGCAGCGCACCGGTCACGCCATTCTCGAACGCTATGGCATGACCGAAACCAACATGAACACCTCAAACCCCTATGACGGCGAGCGAAGGGCAGGGACAGTAGGTTTCCCACTCCCGGGCGTGTCGGTGAGGGTCACCCATCCGGCCACGGGCGAGACGCTCGGACCAGGCGAAACCGGCATGATCGAGATCAAGGGCCCGAACGTTTTCAAGGGTTATTGGCGGATGCCTGAAAAGACGGCGGCGGAGTTCACCAAGGACGGCTATTTCATCAGCGGCGACCTCGGCAAGATCGATGAGGCGGGCTATGTCCACATCGTCGGACGCGACAAGGACCTGGTGATCTCCGGCGGCTATAATATTTATCCGAAGGAGGTCGAGAGTGAGATCGACCGGCTCGACGACGTCGCCGAGAGTGCGGTCATCGGCATTGCACATCCGGATTTCGGGGAGGGGGTGACGGCCATCGTGGTGCTCAAGCCTGGTGCCACAATGGACGAGAAGGCCGTGCTCAACGCGCTGCGCGACCGCCTCGCGCGCTACAAGCAGCCGAAACGGGTGATCTTCGCCGAGGACCTTCCGCGCAACACCATGGGAAAGGTGCAGAAGAACCTTCTGCGCGACCGGTTCAGCAACCTTTACATGCCCGCCTCCTAGGAGGCGCTGACTACCCTGCGTTGGGGCTTGGGAGCGAGACCAACGCAGGCTCATCTACTAACCGATGGAAATGAGAACGGGCGCCTGAAGGCGTTTCCCGAGGGAGGAAGCTATGAACATCCAGATTCTGTCAATCGCGCTGCTGGTCGGCATGTTCGTGATTGCCACCATCCAGCCGATCAATATGGGCGCGCTCGCCTTCGCATGCGCCTTTGTGGTCGGCTCGCTCATCATGGCTATGAAGCCGGCGGAGATATTTGCTGGCTTTCCGAGCGACCTGTTCCTGACACTGGTCGGCATCACCTACCTGTTCGCCATCGCCCAGATCAACGGTACTATCGATTGGCTGGTCGAAGGCGCGGTCAAACTGGTGCGCGGACATGTGGCGTGGATTCCCTGGGTCATGTTCCTGGTCGCCGCCGTCATCACCGGCTTCGGTGCGCTCGGACCTGCGGCGGTCGCCATCCTGGCCCCGGTGGCGCTGGGTTTTGCGTTCCAGTACCGCATCAATCCGGTCATGATGGGATTGATGGTTATTCACGGTGCACAGGCGGGCGGCTTTTCGCCGATCAGCGTCTATGGCGGCATCACCAACCAGATCGTCGAAAAGGCGGGGTTGCCGTTCGCGCCGACATCACTGTTTCTCTCCAGCTTCTTCTTCAACCTGGCCATCGCCGTCCTCGTATTCTTCGTCTTCGGCGGCTCGAAGGTGCTGCGTAAGTATTCGATCGCCTCGGGACCGCTGCCTGACCTCCACCCCGAGGGCGTGACGCAGTCAATCGTCGGCCACGGCGGCACGCTGGCTACTCCGATCAGCCATCACGTCTTTGAGGAGCAGGCCAAAAATGTATCGGCGCTTTCCGGCCTGACTACGGAAAGGCTGACGACCTTGATCGGCCTAACCGCGCTCGCAATCGGCGCGCTTGTCTTCAAGTTCAATGTCGGCCTGGTTGCGATCACTGTCGCGGTCGCGCTGGCGCTGCTCTCGCCGAAGACCCAAAAGGCGGCGATCGACAAGGTCAGCTGGTCGACGGTGCTCCTGATCGCCGGCATCATCACCTATGTCGGCCTCATGGAGAAGATCGGCACGATCGACTACGTCGCCCAAGGCATTTCGAGCCTGGGCATGCCGCTGCTGGTCGCACTCCTCCTCTGCTTCACCGGCGCCATCGTATCGGCATTCGCCTCGTCCACGGCATTGCTGGGAGCCATCATTCCGCTGGCCGTGCCCTTCCTTCTACAGGGACAGATCAGTGCCATAGGCGTGGTCGCCGCGATCGCGATCTCCACCACCATCGTCGACACCAGTCCGTTTTCGACCAACGGCGCGCTGGTCGTCGCCAATGCCCAGGAAGCAGAGCGCGAAGGCGTGCTGAAGACCTTGCTGATCTACAGCGCGCTCATCGCCATCATCGGCCCCGTCATCGCCTGGCTGGTTTTCGTGGTCCCCGGGTTGGTTTGAACGGTCGGCCAATCAGTCTGGCCGCTCCGGTGCAACTTGACCGGCGGCCAGGCTTGACCCGAACCTGATCTGGTCGGCGTCAACAAGAAAACGGCGGCGCAGGTAGACCTGATTGCCTATCAAGGCAGCCGGTTGGGCCGATCGCGCCGCCCGCCCTGCTTGGCTCGCTGCTCATGCGGCGGGTGAGGGCGCGTAGCGGCTGCCCAGCGAATAGCGGCTGCCGACATAGGTAAGCTTGTTGACGGTGGCGACGGCCGCGCCCGACCACGTCCGCCGATGCAAGAGCAGGCAGGGGTCGCCTGGTCGGATCATCAAATGGCGGGCCGCCATCTCTTCTGCGGCGACGGCCGAGATCACATGCTCCACTTCCGTCAGCGGCGTCGCCCGCTGCAAATAGTCGTAGGTGGTGGTCGCCACGAAATCTTGCCGATGGTAGTCCGGTGCGAGCGCCGGATTGACAAAGCGTTCCTCAAGCTGGACGGGCACATCGTCCTCGAAATGCACGATGATTGAATGGGCGACCGGTCTGCGGCGCGTGAACTCGAAGGCGACGACGAGGTCCAGCGCCGGATTGCGGATCTTCTCGAGGACGACGACCTCGGCCCTGTGGCGTGCGCCGCGCGCGGCGATCTCGCCGGCGATGTTCCTGATTTCGATGAGGGCCGATTGCGGTTTTGGCGGCGCCACAAAGGTGCCTACGCCCTGGATGCGCAGGAGGTGGCCTTCCGAGGTCAGTTCCCTCAGCGCCCGGTGCACCGTCATCCTCGAGACGCCGAGCGTGCTGACCAACTCGTTTTCGGAAGGCAGCCTGCGGTCCTTTGGCCAGTTGCCGCTGCCGATATTGCCAAGCACGTAGTCCTTGACCTTTTCGTAGAGCGGCCCGGCGGTTTCGGTAAGCCTGATCATCCTCTCTCCATTCGGACGATGGTCTTCAACCCGCCGCTCGCGCCGGCGATCAGGCGCTGGTAGGCGGCGGGAATCTCACCGATCGCGATCTCGTCGGACACGAAGCGCGACAGCGCGGGCGCGAGATCGCCAAGCATCGCGACGGCCGGCGCAAGCTCGTCGGCGAAGGCGTGGCAGCCGACAAGCGCGATTTCGCGCTCGACCAGCAAGTTGGGGTCGAGGTCGAGGCGGCCATGCGAAATGCCGACCAGCGCCAGCGTGCCGCCGCCGGCCAAAACATCGAGCAGCCGCGCCATCACCGCCACGCTGCCCGTTGCGTCGATGGCATGGCGCAGATTGGGGGCATGGCGCAGATTGGGATCACAGGGCAGGGCGTCGAGGTCGACGACGGTCGCGCCGCTCACCTTGGCCACAAGCTCCGCGCGCGCCGCATTGCGGTCGGCGACGAGGACCTGTCTCTCGCCCGGCCGCAACAGGAGGAGTGCCGCCAATCCGCCGATCGGGCCGCAACCAGCAATAAGCACCGGCGCTGCGGCCGGCGCCGCCAGCCGCCGCGCTGCGTGTAGGGCGACCGCCAGCGGCTCCGCCATGGCGGCGATCGCGGAATCGAGCGTGGGGTCGTGGCGCACAAGCAGCCGCGCCGGCAGCTGCGTCTCTTCCGCGAAGCCGCCGTCGCAGACCTCGCCTACAAAGCCCAGTCTGGCACACACATTGTGCAGGCCGGCCCGGCAGGCAGGACACTCGCCGCACCAGAAGCGCGAATCGGCCACGACCCGGTCTCCGAGCGCAAACTGGGACACGCCGGCCCCCACGGCGATCACCTCGCCGGCGAACTCATGCCCGGCGACGCTCGGCGCGCGGCTGATCCACTGACCGGTGCGGAAGTTGTGGAGGTCGGAGCCGCAAATGCCGGCGGCCGTCACCCTGAGCCGTACCCAGCCAGGCGCTGGTTCGCCGGGAGACGGCACATCCTCGACCCGCAAATCGCCCGCTGCATAGAGTCTGGCCGCCTTCATCATCTTACCGCGCCAGATATCGGTCGCGCACGTCGGAAACGGCGTGTTCATGCGAGGAGAAGCCTTCATAGCGGGCAAGTGTGCGGGCATGACGCGCGAATTCCGGATAGGCCGCGGCCGTCACGTAGCCGATGGAAGAACGCTTGACGAAATCCGTGACCGAGAGCGGTCCACAGGTACGCGCCCAGCGGCTGGTCGGCAGCACGGCGTTGGGGCCCAGCCCGAAATTGCCGATCGAGACCGGCGTATGCGGCCCCATCAGGATCTCGGCAGCTTCGGTGATGTGGCCAAGGTGGGCGAAGGGGTCGGTGGAGAGAATCTCCAGATGCTCCGGTGCGTAGTCGTTGATGAAGCGGTAGCTCTCCTCGATCGAGGCCGTCAGCACGATGCCGCCACAGGCGCCGGTCAGCACCGCGGTGGAGAACGCGACCCGTTGCTCGGTCATGCGCGCCCAGTGCTCCGGCAGCGCCGCCAGTGCCTCCTCCGCCACGCGGCGGCTGTGGGTCACCAGATAGGCCGATGAGTCCGGCCCGTGCTCCGCCTCGATCAGGAGGTCGAGCGCGGCCAGCCCGCCATGCACGCTATCGTCGGCGAGGATGATCGCTTCGGACGGACCGGCGGGAAGGCCGGGATCGATGACGCCGGCAAGCAGCCGCTTGGCGGCAACCACCCAGGGGCTGCCTGGACCGACGATCTTGAGCGCGGCCTTGATCGTCTCTGTGCCGTAGGCGACCGCGGCGACCGCCTGCGCGCCGCCGCATTTGTAGACCGTTTCGACGCCGGCGAGGCGCGCCGCAACCAGCGTCGCTGCGTCCACCGAACCATCGGGCGCCGGCGGCGTGACGATGGCAAGCTCCGGGACGCCCGCCACGACTGCGGGCACTGCGGTCATCATTGTCACCGAAGGGAATGCCCCTTTGCCGCGCGGGACATAGAGCGCCACCGAGCGGATCGGCGTAAAGCGGTCGCCGGCAAAGGCGCCGGGCCGCATTTCCTTAAGCCACATCGCTTCCGGTTTCTGCTCTTCGTGGAAATGCCGGATGTTGTCGATGCCGAAGCGAATGGCGGCGATCACGTCCTCGTCGACAATGCCGAAGGCGGCGTCGAACTCTGCGGGGCTGACCTTCAGCCGCGCGGCGTCGAGATCTGCCTTGTCGAAGTCGCGGGCGAAGCGAACGAGCGCGGCGTCGCCTTCTGTTCGGACCGCCTCGATGATCGGTACGGCCTTCTCCATAAAGCCGGAGAGATCGGTCTCTGAGCGCCGCATCAATGCCGCACGACTGGCGGCGTCGAGTTGGCTCAGGTCGTGGAATGATACGTTTGGCATAGGATTTCCTTTGCGGCCCGACGAGCCGGCTTTCCTCATTTCGATTTCAGGAAGATGTCGAGCCCGACCAGCCTGTCGAGCAGGAAAACGGCGACGCCAGAGCAGGCGATGAAGACCACGGAGATCGCGGCGAGATCCGGCGTGATGATCGAGCGGATGGAGTTGTAGATCAGCACCGGCAGCGTCACGATACGGGCATCGACGAGCAGCAGGCTGACCAGGAATTCGTTGAGCGCAAGAATGAACATCAGCAGCGAGCCGGTGATCACCCCCGGCATGACCGCCGGCAAGGTGACGGAGAAGAACACCTGGAGCGGCGGCGCGCCGCAATTGGCGGCGGCCAGTTCAAGGTCCGGGTCAAGCCCGGTGGCACTCGCCGTCACCGCCCAGATCATGAAGGGCAGGTTGATGACGCAGCAGGCGATGCCGACCGGCCAGAGCTGGCCGAGAATGCCGGCGTTGCCGAAGATCAGCATGAGGCCGATGCCCGATCCGATCAGCGGGATGGTGAAGGGCAGCAGCAGATAGATCTGGATCGTCTTCTCAAAACGCACCGCATATTTCGCCAGCGCGATACCGGCCAGCGTGCCCACTGGAATGGCAACGATCGTACAGACCGTCGCGACCTGGAGCGTGCGTAGGAAAGCATTGCGCAGGTCGGAGGCCTGCGAAATACGCGCGTACCACCGCAGCGACAGCCCATCCGGCGGAAATGTGATGATGTTGCCGCCGGTAAAGGAAGCGCCGAGCACCACGATCGTCGGCGCCGAAAGGGTCACCAGGGCGATCGTCACCAGGGTCCACAGGACAATCGATTTGCTGCGCGAGCCGCTCACACCCGGGACCTCCCCATGGCGAGCGTTCCCGCTCCAAACAGCGCGAACACCAAGCCGACAAGGATTGACCCGAGCGCGACCAGCATAAGCGCCAGCATCGCGCCGAGACCCTGGTCGGAGGTGCGGAAGAACTGATCGTAGATGGCGTTGGCGATGAAATCCTGCGAGCCGCCGCCAAGGATCGCGGGGACTGCGAAATCGGTGAGCGAAAGCGTCAGCACCACCACGCCGGCGCCGATGAAGCCTGGACGAGCGAGTGGCAACACGACGTGGATGAACGTGCGAACCCAGTTCGCGCCGAGCGATCCAGCGGCTGCCTCCAGCTCTTCGGGAATGGCGGTGAGTGCCGGCGCGAGCATCAGTACGGCAAAGGGCAGCATGTACTGGACGAGGCCGAACAGCACGGCGGGATAGTTATAGATGAGCCGCATCGGGGCGACCCCGACAAGGCCGAGCGCCTCGTTCACCATGCCCTGGTTGCCGAGGATGATCAGCCACCCATAGGCACGCACCACCTGGCCGATGAAGAAGGGCAGGAACAGCGCGATCAGCAGGAATTTGCGCAATCCTGGCGAACGCGTGCGCACCATCAGATAGGCGTAGGGAAAGGCGAAGACGAGCGTCACCGCGGTGACGATCAGGGCGGCAACGAGGCTGCGCTGCGCGACAACCAGGAACAGCGGCTCGGTCAGCGCGCGGCGGAAATTGGCGATGGAATAGTCGTCGGAGAACTGGAAGGTGGTGGTGTCGAGCGTGCGCAGGCTGGCATCCGCGATCTGGATGAGACCAAGCACGAGCAGCCCGACAAGCAGCACCGCCGGAAGCAGCATCAGGTAGGGCGTAGCGCGCCCGAACCGCGCCGGCCAGATAGCGGCGGCAACGCCTTCCAGCGCATCCATGATGCGCCATTTGAGGGGATAGGCTGTCCTGGCTGCCCGCATGAAAAAATCCGTAACCGACATCGTGAAGGAGCCGGTGCCGCCAGCGCAGCACCGGCCGACCGGCGTCAGCCCTGCATGATCGCCTTGAACTTGGAAAACCACTCGCTCTCATTCTCGACCTGGATCTTCGACGAGATGCGGATAAGGCGCTGGAAATCCGCTTCGGTGGTCGGATAGGACGGATCGCCCACCAAATCCTTCGGCGGCGTGAGGCCCGGCACCACGCCCGGCAAGCCAAGCCCATCCAGCCAGACCTGCTGGGCTTCCTTGGTCAGGGCGTGATTGATGTACTGCTTGGCCCAGTAGAGTTCGTTTTCCGGCAGGCCCTTGGGGATCCACAAACCGTCGGTGTCGAATTTTGCACCCTCTTCCGGCACCACCCAATCGATTTTGACGCCGTTCTTGCGGGCCTCGCGGGCGTTGGTCGAGATGGTGCAGGCGGCGTCGATCTCGCCGTTCTGGAACCAGGTGGTGAAGTCGGGATCTTCGCCGAGCAGCGGCTGCTGCGCCTTCATCTTGGTGATGAAATCCCAAGCCGGCTGCATGTTGCCCGGTATGTCCTCCAGCTTGCCGCCACCGGCGACCTGGGCGGGGAAATGGAAGCCGATGCCGTCATTGTAGAAGGCAAGCCGACCCTTGAACTTCGGGTCGAGCAGATCTTTCCAGGACTTGGGCGGTCCATCCGGGAATGCCGCAGGCCGATAGGCAAGTACATAGACATAACCGTAGGTATTGACGATCGGGAAGCCTTCCAGGCCGGCCGGCTTGGCAAGGTCCGTCACATTGGCGAGGTTCGGCAGGTCGGAGAGGTCTTCCGTCACACCGCGCAGTGCCGATTTCGTGGCATTGGTGGTGGTGTCCCAGTTGATATGGATCGGCGGGACCCGTTTCTGCGCCACGGCCGCCCAGACCTTGGGCTGAATCTCGTTGTCTTCGGTCAGGTCGTGACGGACAGCAATCCCCGTCATCTTGGTGAAGCTGTCGGACACGCCGGCCTTCAGGCTGTCCACCCAGCTGCCGCCCCAGGCGCGCACGATGATCTCCGCCGGCTTTTCCGGCTCCTGCGCATAGGCGTCGCGCAGGCCGAGCGCCGAGGCGCCGCCGAGCGCAGCTGTGGCCTGAAGGAAGGTTCTGCGGGAAAGATGGGATAATGTCGGCTTGAAGCGCTTCATCTGCATTCTCCTCTGGGTTTGACCGGTTTCCGGTTTTATCGAAAAACTAGCATATCCCTGGCGTTCCACCCCAGGAACACGCTTTGTCCTATGTCGAACTGCGTGTGCGCGGCGGGATCATGGTCGAAAACGCGAATGACCTCGTCGCCAATCGCGGCGCAGGCGACCTCGTAGACCATGCGCTCGCCTTCGAAGATCGTGTCGGTGACGGTCCCGGTCAGCACGCAATCGAGCGTCGACAGCTGCGCAGCATCGCCGGCGAGACGGATCTGCTCGGCGCGGATTGCTCCCGATGCCTTGTCGCCCTCGGCCGGCGGATTGACCGGATCGCCGACCTTTCCGGCAAGCATCAGATCACCCCGAACGATGGAGACGTCGCCCGCTTCCGATACGTCCCGTACCGTGCCGGCAATGAAGTTGGTGACGCCAATGAAATTGGCGACGAAGGCGTTGCGGGGCTGGCGGTAGGTGTGGATCGGCCGTGCCTTCTGCTGGATCTCGCCCTGATCCATGACGACGATATCGTCGGAAACCACCAGCGCCTCGCGCTGGTCGTGGGTGACATTGATCGTGGTGACGCCGAGCTCACGCTGGATGCGGCGGAATTCGAGCTGCATTTCCTCGCGCAGCTTGCGGTCGAGCGCAGCCAGCGGCTCGTCGAGAAGCAGCAGGTCGGGCTCAAACACCAGCGCCCGCGCGATCGCGACGCGCTGCTGCTGCCCGCCGGACAGTTCGTGAATGCGCCTGCCGCCATAGCCCCCCAGCCGCACCAGTGCGAGATATCGCTCGACTCGGTCGGGAATGGTGCGTGCGTCGCGCCGACGCATCTTCAGCGGGAAGGCGACATTCTCGGCCGCCGTCATATGAGGAAACAAGGCAAGCCTCTGAAAGACCATGCCGATCGACCGCTTGTGCGGTGGCACCGCACTCACCGCTTCACCGTTGATGAAGATCTCGCCGCTGCTCGGGGTCTGGAACCCGGCGATCATGCGCAGGAGGGTTGTCTTGCCGGATCCAGACGGCCCGAGAATGGTGAGAAACCGGCCCTTCGGCAGGTCGAAGGACGCATTCTTGACGGCTTGAACCCCATCGAAGTCCATCCCGACGTTGCGGACCGTGACGGCGATTTCCCCGTCGCCTTCCGCTACGTGCGAAGCTGCGGCCCGGAAAGGCTCCTGCATTGTGGTTCCCCTTTTGTCGCCGGTCGCATGCAAGAACGTCCAGCGTGTCAGGTGGTATATACAACCATATACAAGCTCGGTCTACTCAGTCCTCGTTGCGCCGCATCTCAGTCGCTCAGATGGATGCGAGATAGCCGCCGTCGACCGGGAGGCAATGCCCGGTGACATAGGCGGATGCCCCGCTCGCCAAAAACACAACAGCTCCGGCCAGATCCTGCATCGTGCCGAAGCGCCGCTGCGGGATCTTGGCCAGCATCGCCGTCTGCCAATCGGGATCCTGATAAAAGGCGTCCGTCATCGCCGTATGGAAGTAACCCGGAGCGATGGCGTTGACGCGGATGCCGAGCGATGCCCATTCCGCGGCCAGCGCGCGGGTCATGCCCAGAAGCCCGGACTTGGACGAGCCGTAAGGTACCGCGGTCGGGATGCCGACATAGGAGGTCAGCGAGCAAAGATTGATGATCGCGCCGCCACCCTTGTCGGCAGCCATCCGCCGCGCCGCAGCCTGCGCGCAGAAGAAGGCGCCCTTCAGATTGGTCGACACGATGCTGTCCCATACCGCCTCGTCCACCTCGAGCGAGGGCTGGACTTTTTCGTAGCCGGCGTTGTTGACCAGAATGTCGAGCCGACCAAAGGCATCCGCGACATCGTCGACCACCACGCGGATGCGATCGGTGTCGAGCACGTCCAGAGACCGGCAAAGCGACCTTCGCCCCTGTGCGCTAATTCGGTCCGCCGTCTCACGAAGGGAATTTTCGTCGCGGGCGGTCACCGCCACATCGGCACCGGCCGCCGAAAGCGCCTCCGCCATGGCCTGGCCGATGCCGCGGCTTGCGCCCGTTACCAGCGCCTTTTTTCCCGTCAGGTCGAACAAGGGAGCGGCGTCCATGGCGGTTTCCTGCATTCCCGAAAAAAACCATGCGGTCGGATTGGAAACGAACACCAGTTGCGGCCGGTTGTCTATACATGTTGCGCTATTGCGGGGTGCCACCAAAACGGCGCGGCACCGGTTTGCGGCGATCGGCTGAACGACGGCATCCCGGATCGCCCGCCATCAGAACGCCATCAACTGGCGTCTCTTCTAGAAAGGCGATCAAGCTCTATCAACGGCAAAGGGAGTTGAGCGCGCGCTGGAATTCTATGCAGTCCGGCAAGCCGGTCGTGAGCCGGCGTCGACGTTCTATACGCGCGTCGCTAGCGCTTATGGCGTCGAAATCGACCTTGAAGCAACGATCCGGGGCGCTCGGCAGGTTGATGCGGGACCTGAGCTTTGATCTCCCCTGCTGCCAAGGTCATTTCCGAGACGCTGAAGAAGTCGCCCGAGCCTGCCGTGATCGCATGGTTGTTCGCCATCGCGCCTTGACACGCTCGCCTGAGACGTTGATTTACCCTGACGGCGCGATTTTCCTTGAGCGCCCTTGTCCAACCAACCCCGCTGAATGCGGGGCGATTGGACAATTTTGCATGGGAAGAAAGTTCAGCGTATCAACGGCTGCCCGCCCATGGCGCACGACCCCTAAGAACCTTGCCGGGCTGTGGCTGTCCTTCTTCTTTTGAGTCTGCCACGGATAGAGGCAAGGAAGCCGTGTGACTGGTATCCAAGGTCATTCCGCTGTTGTCGACGCCAGTAGCGAAGCCGCGGGTCGGGTCGCGATCCGGGTTTTGATTGGCAGCGAGCGAGACTCCTGTCGACAAGGCGAGGATGGCGATAGCGGTTACAAGTTTATTCATCGCACTTTTCCTTTCAATTATGAGCAGACCCGCCAACGGCGGCTCGCGCGGAATTGACTCCTGCTTGCGAAATCCCGTCGGCTCTCTGTCTCGTCACCATGACGAGGCTTCCTGCTCACGGATGAAACTACGCTGCGCCTGTCGCAGAGGTTTGCCCGAGAGCTATCGAGGTGTATCCGAATGTATGAGAATCCATGCGAGGTCCCGTAGCTCTTGGACTTCGACAAATTTGGCTACAATTTTTTTCGGCCGCCGGTCCGCGTTTGCGCAGCCAAATACCTGTCGGGTCGTCATCAGGTCCGGCAAGCGGCGCTGCCGAAGAACACCGATGGCGTAAAAGCGGAACATTCCCCTGATGGAATGAACGCACAATTTTGCTGATTGGGCGACCGCGCGGCGCCCACCGTCAGATGGTTCGCGACCGTCGCTTTAAATTGTGTGTCGGCTGTGTTGATGCGCCTATGAAAAGATGGTAACGCGGTATTAAAGATTGTTTCGGGTCGTTACCTTTGGGCGGGGCGAATGGGATTGGTGGTACCGCGGGCATGGCTGTGTGCCGGCCTACTGATAGGCTTGATGATGTCCGCGACGCCGATGCAGAAGGCTTCGGCCGACGTCGTGCCTGGCGCCATGGCCACCGGGCAGCCAACCTCCATCCCTGTCGGCTATATCGAATTCTGCAGACGGCGGGCCGCGGAGTGCGCAATACGATCAGGCAAGAGCGCTCCAGTCCTTATGTCCGCGGCCATGGAAGGCAAGCTCGCCTCCGTCACCAGGCTGGTGAACAGATCGATCAGGCCGGCGAGCGATTTGGACGTTCACGGCATGATGGAATTCTGGTCCTATCCTGACAGCGCGCTCGGCGACTGCGAGGATTATGTCCTGCTTAAGCGCCAGTTGCTCAATCAGCAGGGAATTTCGCTGTCGAACCTTCTGATCACCGTCGTCAGGAAGCCGGACGGCGAGGGGCACGCGGTGCTGACCGTCAAGACCGACAAAGGCGACTACGTACTCGACAACCTTAACGACGATGTGAAGCCTTGGTCGGCAACTGGATATCGATTTATAAAAAGGCAGTCGTCTACGCATACCGGGCGCTGGGTCGCGATAATTGAACACCCCGATGTACTGGTCGGGGCAGTCGACTGAACCTCGCGAATTAGCGGATCGACAATGCTTGGCCGGCGTCATGCCGAAGAGCGCCAGGGATGCCCGGCTCCGTGCCTGTTTCCGCACCGGCCCAGGCACATGACCCGTGATCTTGAGTCGCACTGCATGGGAGTTCCATTCCAGGCATAGGCTTACTACGAGCACCGGGAGGCGCTCCTTACGGCGCTCGATAGCCAGGGTCAATCAGCCGGGAACTCGACATCATTTGCGCGCCTGATGCCGGCGGAGCTTTCTCTTCTGCCGGTTTTATGAACATATCGAATATTGGAGGTAAGGATGAAATTGCGAGACGTGGCGCGTGCTCTTATCTCGAAAAAAAGCAGGGGCGTGGCCTGGTACAAGGTCTCCCAGAAGAAGGCCGACAAATACGGCTTTTATGTTTATTCCAGTCACATGGTCTGGAAGGATCAGCCATTTTTCCGAAAGGCGCTGCAGCGGGTCAAGGACATAAGCGGGATTCCAGATCCCCGTGCTTTCGTCCTGCAAAGCTGTTTGCGATCGATCGAGCGCATCGACGGCGATGTGGCCGAATGCGGCGTAAGACAAGGCCGCTCGACCATATTCATGCTGATGAGCGATCTGCGGCCACGGCACTACCATCTTTTCGATTCGTTCGCAGGCCTCTCAGAACCAACCGCGGAAGACCGCAAGCGAAACGGCCGGACGTCATGGAAGTCCGGCGATCTCAGCACCGACGAGAGCGTCGCCAGGGAGAATACTTCCGGCTTCGGCAACACCACTTTTCATGTCGGATGGATACCGGATACTTTTTCCGACGTGTCCGACCGGCGTTTCGCCCTGGTCCATATTGACGTCGATCTATACGAGCCGACGCGTGACGCGCTCGCCTTCTTCTACGACCGGGTCGCCGCGCATGGCATGATCATATGTGATGACTACGGCTCCGCGCTCTGTCCTGGCGCCCGAAAGGCCTTTGACCAATTCTTCGAAGACCGCCCGGAAGGCATCATCGAACTTCCAACCGGGCAGGCGATTGTCGTAAAGGCGAGCTAGCGGCTACGCCGACGGCGGGGCAAAGTACGCGTTGAAGAACTGTTCAACGATGTCGTTGACGATCGGCGTCTTTACGTGCCGCAGGTCCTCCCTGTAGCTGCGAGCAAGGCCTCCATAGGTGACAAACTCGAACGAGGGAAGGTAATGGACATTGTCCCGTTCCCGGCAGACTTGACCAAGCACAGCCCGAAGAACGGATTTGCCTTCAGTACTCGCGGTGACGACATCCGCGTCCTGAAACGTCCGAGCCAACGCAACCGGTGAGACTGTGAGAATTATCGGTGCATCGGGTTTGTGTTTGCGGACCATGTCCACGATGGCCATCACGTTGGCGTGGTTTTCCTGAAAGCCGCTGACGTGAAGCGTCGTTTCCTGCATCCCGCCGCCGCCACGATAGAGCGGTTTCTGTGCCGCGACCTTGCCGCTGGCCTTGTTGATGAAGACCTCGGTCATTCCGAAGGTGAATATGAATGCCGTCGCTGCATCAAAGCCAAGCCGCATCTCCCGGTTCATGCTCTCGATCACGGCTCTGAGAACTTGCGGAGATTTGGCGAAGATACCGCGGCGGTACGGGTCCTGAAAGCAGCCCGAGCCCCAAGGCACACGTTTCCTAACCTGCCACCAATCGTCATCGGCTTGATCCCACAAGCCGAGCAATTGTTCGATCTGAAGGCGAACAGTGAAAGTGTTGTAGAAGTTCATGTGCTCCTGCCGAGGCAGCTCGTCTACAATAGCTTCTGCCGGGTCGAAGCTGATATTTCTATAGGACGGAACACACGCGATCTGTCTGCGTGTCAATGCACGTCGAATTTCCTGCGCGAAGCAACTCCCCATCGTGAAGAATATATCGTCAGAAGTGAACAATGAGGTTTTGCGGATTGTAATAGCGCCGGAACTGACAAAGTCGTCATACTTCGTGTTTGATTTGTTCGATGCCATCAAATGGATAGCTTTGATGTATCCGAGTTGGTGGCGGTGCCGAAGGTACTTTCGTCGAACTCGCTCTAGTAATGCCACAACCGCTCCATAATCGTCATAGCCGGCCGCCGTCAGCAATGCCCGACACTCGGTCCGCTTCGCCGCTACCCGCAATCAGGAGGATTCAAGATTGACTATAACTTCGAACGAAGTCAGACGTCACATATCAGTTTGGCGCAGATGTGACGGCGTCGAGAGAATTTTCATGGATTGGCGGGAGCGAGGTCGTCAAAAAACGATATATCGCATCGGGAAACGGAATGAGCGCAAAGAAAAAAATTTCAGCGGCCCTGGCGTATCCGCTGGTCAAGCGCCTGATCGTCGAGAACCTGCCACCGCATAAGGCGCTTTATGTGACAGGTTTGCTGTGTTCGATCGCCGCTGCGGCGGCGACCGGCGCAACGGCTTGGATCATGAGTGTCATGGTCAATAGCATATTTGTGGAACGGAACGCTGCCGCCGCATGGGGCATCAGCGCCGTGATCATCGGCATTTTCCTGGTCAAGGGGATCGCCGACTACTGCCAGACCATCACGACGGGGAAGATTCGCCGGGCTATCGTTTCGGACCTTCAAAACCGCCAGTTTTCCCGAATGGTGCGTTTCGACATCAATCGGTTCGCCAACCAGCATCCGGCGAAATTCGTCTCCAAGATCATGTTCAACGCGCGCGCCGCGGCCGCCGTTATTCTCACCCTTACGAGCAGCGCCGTCTCCGATGTGCTGAAGCTGATTGCCCTGGCAAGCGTCATGGTCAAGCAGGATCCGGTGATGTCGCTGATATCCGTGACGGTTCTACCCCTGCTGTTCCTGTCGGTGGGTGCCATCACCAGGAAGCTCAGGGCGCTGGCAAGGGGCGAGACGGAGTTGGCAGCACTGGTCCAGTCGATCGGCACGGAAGCCGTCGAAGGCATCCGCACCATCAAGTCGTTCCAGCTCGAAGACAAGGCGGCCGCCAGTTTCGCCAAGGCCGTCGGCAAGATGGAAAGGCGCGGCATCCAGATCAACCGGACATCGGCGTTGATGAGTCCATTGATGGAGACCGGCGGCGGCTTCATCATCGGCCTTTTCATCATGTATGCCAGTTGGCAGACCCTCGGCAACGGCAAGACGCCGGGCGAATTCATGGCCTTCATAACTGCCTTTATGCTTGCCTATGAGCCAGCCAAGCGGCTGGCCCGGGTCAATGTCGACACCCAGAAGCAAATGGTGGCCGTCGAGCAGATGTATGATCTGATCGACACGCCCGAACAGCGACAACTCGCCACCGCGGGCGAGCACCTCGGTGATGTCGAGGGCGGTATCCGTTTTGAGGATGTGGCCTTCTCCTATGAAGGCAACAGCCCGGCGTTGCACGGTGTTTCCTTCGAGGTGCGACCTCGTGAGAAGCTGGCGATCGTCGGCCGCTCCGGCGCCGGCAAGACAACCATCGTCAATCTGATCCTGCGCCTGATGGAGCCGGACAAGGGCAGGGTTCTCCTCGACGGCAAGGATATTTCGAAGATCAGCCTGTCCGACGTTCGCGACAATATCGCGCTGGTGTCACAGGACGTCTTCCTGTTCGAGGGCTCGATCCGCGACAATATCCGCGACGGGCGCCCGAACGCCACCGATCGGGAGATCGAGGCCGCGGCCGAACTCGCCCGGGTCACCGGCTTTGCCTCTAACCTGGAAAACGGACTCGACACGCTTGTCGGGCCGAGCGGCGCCAATCTGTCGGGCGGCCAGAAACAGCGCGTTGCCATCGCGCGCGCCATGCTCAAGAATGCTCCGGTGATTGTCTACGACGAGGCGACATCGGCGCTCGACGGCGAAAACGAACGGGCGGTCATGGAGGCTGCGTTCGACAATGCGTTCGAGCGCACGGTCATCTGCATCGCGCACCGGCTTTCAACCATCAAGGCGGCCGATCGCATCCTCGTATTCGACGCAGGCTTGCTCGCGGACTCCGGGACTCATGACGAGCTTGCCGGGCGCAGCGAGATCTATCGCTCGATCTTCCATCTGGAAGCGGCCGCTCCGCGCGTCGAGGGCGGCAAAAAGCTGCGTCAGAGCGTATTGCGCTGAAGGCCGATGACCAGTTTTTACCACGGTTCCCGTATCCGCTATGTCATTGGTGGATTGGGCCTGCGGTTGCGCCGATACACAAAGGCGGCGCGGACGCTGTTTGCCGGCTCCAAGCCCCGCTCGGTTCTGGACCAGCAGGCCAGGGCCGACGCGCTGATCGCGCGCAGGGACTGGACAGGCCTTGAAGCAACTACCAATGAAATGGCCATCATTGCCGATCGTGCCGGCGACCCTGAAATGATGCAGAAGGCGGGCCAGGCGCTCGAACGGCTGGGCGACTTCGCGCGGGCGGCCGAGCTTCGGCTTTCGGCTCGCCGGCAACGAAAAGGCAAGGGCGCCAATGAATGGTCCGGCGAAAATCTCGGTTCGGATAGGCTGCTGATCGATCTTGTGGAGGATGACCCTCGAAGTCTTGGCCGCGTCATCCGCCATGCGCGACTGGCCGGCGCCGCCGCTGCCTGCGCGCAAAGCGCGACGATTCGCGTCGAGCCGCGCCTCGTATCGCTTGTGCAGCGAACGTTCCCGAACGCGACCGTGGTCCCAGCGCAGCAGAATGTCGTTGGTGACAAATTTGCGACCTTCGAAAATCTCGCCTGGATTTTCGGCCGCGATGCCGAAAGACTAGCCGCAGATTTCGTGCCGCTGCGGGCAGATCCTGAACTCGTCGAGACATTCCGCAAGCGCTATCGCTCGATGACGGATCAGCCACTGGTCGGCCTCTCCTGGGGCAGCAAATCCCACACCAAGGACGTGCCTGATTTCCCCGACTGGGCCCGGTTCATCGCCCAGACGCCAGCGACATTCGTCTCGCTTCAGTACGGGCAGATCAAGCCGGCGCTGCGGCGCCTGCGCAACGGCAATGACGACCGTCTTATCTTTGACGAAAGCGTCGATCAAATGGTCGATATGGACCGTTTCGCCGCGCAGATCGCCGCGCTCGATGCCGTGGTGACGATCAGCAATACGGCGGCGCATCTGTCCGGAGCACTCGGCCTGCCGACCATTTTCCTGATCGACGACAATTTTCAGACAGCGTGGCCGGTGACTGGCGATCGAACGCCCTGGTATCCAAAGGGCATCGTCATACACAAGGAAGGGCGCGCATGGCCGGTGGTGCTCGACGAAGTCGGCCGGCGGCTCTCGTCGGTTCTGACCGCACCTTCGACGCTGTCCGGCAAAAATTGAGGGCGACGTGCCGAGCAGACGATCCATCCTCAAAAAGGCAAAAGCCGCCGACCTGCGCCCGCAAGCTGTTGACGGCAGCTGGCTGCGGAAGCTTCTCGATCGGGGGAGGACGTTTTTCAGGCGGCCCTCGCGCCATGGCGACCAAAGCGTTGAACGGCATTTGGAGCTTATGGCGCGGAGCGTCGAGCGTTGTGACTGGCAGGCGGCTCGGGATCATGCGCTGGCGCTCGGCCTGCTCGGTGAGAAGCTTGGCGATCGCGGGCTTGTCAAAAAAGCCGGGCGTGGACTGAGACGCCTCGGCGGCGGCAACCGCGCCTGGCAGTTGATCGCGTCGAGCAAGCAAGTGCCCGGCCGGCCCGAATGGGATGGCAATGATCTTGCGGGTCGCAGCCTTGCCGTCGAGCGGCGCGAAGGCGATCTTGCGATCTTCCTCCAGTTCGCGTCGCTGCTTGGCCCGGTGGTCGCGGCCGCCGACCGATGCACCGTCCTGGTCGAGCCGCGACTGGCGCCACTTTATCGCAGAACATATCCCGCGCTCGATGTCAGGCCAGAGGCGGAAGGGGCGGCGGCGGTCGACGCCGATGTCTTCGCCTGCTTCGAGACACTGGCGAGGCACCTCTGGCCGGATGAGCCGACGGCGCGCGCGCCCTTCGTTCCGTTGGAGCCGGACCGCCGGCTTGTCGCCGAGTTGCGCGGCGCCTATCTCGCTCATGGCCCGGGTCCCCTGATCGGCTTTGCCTGGGGAAGTCTGAACAAGAGCAAGGACCTGCCGGCCCTGGACGACTGGCGGGCGCTGCTCGGCAATCTGCCTGGCCGTTTCGTCAGCATGCAATATGGCGATGTCGGGCCAGCGCTCTCCGAATTCGAGCGCTGGGCGCCGGGACGCATCATCCATGACGCGTCGGTGGACCAATTGTCGGATATGGACCGGTTCGCCGCGCAAATCGCCGCCCTCGACGCGGTGGTGACGATCAGCAATACCGGTGCCAATCTGGCGGGAGCGCTCGGCGTGCCGACCGTCGTCCTGCTCGACGATGGGTTTCGGCTGTCGTGGCCTGCCTTCGGCGAGACCGTGGCCACATATCCAAGCGTTCGACTGGTGCGAAAGGGCGGCCGGGCGTGGGCGTCCGCGATGCGGGAAGCAGGTGGCCGGGTGGCGCAAACCATCGGTGGAGCTGGTGATGGAAGCTAGTCAACTGCTTGGCCGGGTTCGCCGCGTTGTCGCGCTCGCCGGCTACAATTACAAGGTCTGGTTCCGTCGTCACCGGCGGCAGCTTTTCCTGCGCTGGCGCGATGGCGACATTGCCGATCAGATGGCAGATTACAGGCGAAGCATCGAGGCGCGCGACTGGTCGGCGGCGCTGCCGAAAGCCCTGGCGCTGGGGTCGATCGCGAAGTCGCGGCGTGAGGTCCACCTGCTCGACGAGCTCAGCAAGGCGCTGATGCGCATGGGCGCCTACGGCCCGGCGGCCGAGCTCAAGATCGCCCGTCGCCACATCGTTGAGGGCCGCGTCGACGGCGAATGGCTGGGCCAGGATATCTCGGGCCAGGTCCTGCTCGTCGATCTGATGGAAACCGAAAAGCAGGGTCTGGCCACCGCGATCCACCATGCGAGTTCCGTCGGCCGCGCGCTCGCCCGCGCCGCTCGTCTGATCGTCCTGGTCGAGCACCGCCTGGTGCCGCTGTTTCAGCGGACATTTCCCGCCGCCGATGTGCGGGCCGTCGGTCCCGGGACCAAGGCCGCCTATGGCGAGGCCCAGCTCTTTGCCGGCGTCCAGCATTTGACTGCCGTGTTCGAGACGAATGAGACCACGATCCGGGAGCATTTTGTTCCTCTGAAGCCGGATCCGGCGCGGGTCGCTGAACTTCGCGCCCGCTATCGGCAGGATGGCCAGCCGTTGGTCGGCATCGCATGGGGCAGCTCCAATCCCGGCAAGGACCTGCCGCCACTGACGGCATGGCGCGGGCTGCTCGGTCGACAGGACCTGCAGTTCGTTTCGCTGCAGTATGGCCGGATCGAGCCCGACCTGAAAATCCTGACCGATGGTGATCCCGCGCGTATCTTGCACGACGTCTTGGTGGATCAACTCGTCGACATGGATCTTTTCGCCGCGCAGGTCGCGGCGATGGACGCCGTCGTAACCATCAGCAACACCGGGGCGCATCTGGCCGGCGCGCTCGGCGTTCCGTCGGTCTTCATCCTTGGTGACGGCTTCAAACGTTCCTGGCCGGTCGAGGGCGATCGCACGCCCTACTATCCTTCCGCCGTGCTGGTCTCGAAACGGGAACGACCCTGGGCTGCGGTGATGGATGAGGCCGAGAAGAACCTGACGCGCCTGCTGAAGGCTGATCGCGCATGATCGCCTGACCGTTCTATCAGTGTTCAAACCCGCTTCAATCAGCAGGGCGGTTGAGGATCGAAATGGTTTCCTATACTGGTCTGGGCCGACCGGCGGAAGCCGGCAAAAGCTTTTGCGGAGCCAGTTGATGTGCGGATTGTTTGGCGTCTATCGTACCGAGGGGTTCTCCCCCGACGACATCGATCGCGCCGACCAGGCACGCGACACTCTGCAACATCGCGGCCCCAACCATGGTGGCGCGCGCGTCACCGGCGATCTCTATCACGGCTTTCGCCGCCTCAGCATCATCGACCTGTCGACCGCCGGCAATCAGCCCATGGTCAGCGCCGACGGCAAGCTTGCCATCACGGTCAATGGCGAGATCTACAATTATCGCGAGCTCCGCGCCGATCTGATTGGAAAAGGGTGCGTGTTCACCTCACAGTCCGATTCCGAAGTCGTGCTGCATGGCTATCGGGCATGGGGGCTCGAAGGCCTCTGCGAGAGGCTGGACGGCATGTATGCGGCCGTTATCCATGACGGCGAACGTCGCAAACTGCACGCCATCCGGGATCGCCCGGGCATGAAGCCGTTCTTCTACTTCCATTCGGGACGCCGGTTTGCCTGGGCGTCGGAACTGAAAGCGCTGCAGGCTTGGCTCGGCGACGATCTGCCGCCGATCGACGAGACCGCTGTGCTGGACTATCTCGCATGCCGCTATATCCCCGCGCCCAAGAGCCTCTACCGCAACATCTTCAAGCTTCCGGCCGCGAATCGGCTGACCTTCGATTTCGAAACGGGCCGTGTCGATGTCGGGCGCTACTGGAACCTGCCCACGGAAATCCGCTCGGAGGGTGACGATCGCCTTGCCGACGGATTGCGGGACCGTATGCAGGCGAGCGTCGCCGCTCACATGGTGAGCGACGTGCCGATCGGCTATTTTCTGAGCGGCGGCATTGATTCAGCGGTTGTCCTGTCGCATGCCGTTGCCGTCAATCCCGCCGCCAAGGCATTTTCAATCGGCTTCGAGGATCCAAAATATGACGAGAGCGCTCAGGCGGCGAAGGTCGCCGCGCTGTTTGGCGCCGAACACGCGATCCGCATCCTGCAGCCGTCAGAACTGGATGACGTCTTCGACCGCACGCGCCAATGGTACGACGAGCCTTTGTCCGACAAGGCTGCCATACCGGCGTTTCGTGTCTGCGAATTCGCCAGTCGCGACAGGACGGTCGTGCTGACGGGCGATGGTGGAGACGAGCTTTTCGGCGGCTATCGCTCATACAAGCGGTTTAGCGGCATTCGCCGGAAACAGCGCTTCGTGCCATTTGGTTCTCAGAGCGGGTGGCGCCTGAAGAATCGCAATTTTCGCCTCATCACGACACGTGACCCCGTGGAACTCAGCCTCGCTATTGGCTCCGGCAGAACCAGATGGCAGCGCGATGTCTATCGCGAACGCTTCGCCATCCCCGCCGATTATGATGAACTCGCCCACCTCAGGTCGTGGTGGAAGCCGGAACTCGGGCCGTTGCGCAGCCTGCAATATCTCGATTTTCATACCAGTCTGCCGAACAACATCCTGACAAAGGTCGACAGGCTGAGCATGTCGGTTTCGATCGAGGCGCGGATCCCGTTCCTGTCACGAACGATGATCGAATATGCGTTCAGTCTGCCGGAGTCGTTCCTCTACAAGGATGGCCAGCTTAAAGGCGGGCTCAAATACGCCTACCGTGATGTTTTGCCGCCGAGCACGCTCAAGCGCAAGAAGCAGGGATTTGGTCTTCCGCAAAGCTGGAAGCGAACGGCCGTGGCCTCGCAATCCGAGGACAGCTATCAGGAGGCTGTGTTATCCGGTTTCCTGAAGGACGCCGACATTTCGAGGGCGCCGGCGTAGCAACGTCAAGGCTGCCAGCTTCTCTTTCGTTGCAATGCTGGATCAGGCTGGAGGAACACTGCCGAGATGGTGATGCGGACCGGATTCGTATGCGGCTGCGGGCATAGCGGCACAACCCTGATTGCGACAATTCTCGCCTCCCATCCCGACGTCTACCTGCCTTTCCAGGAAACCAACGTTTTCTTCAAATGGACCCCACTGGCGATGTTCCGCTACTGGAAGCTGAAGCGCGCCGCGCTTGGCGCCGGAAAGACCTTTCTGCTTGAGAAGACGCCGCGGCACATCCGTCGCGTCGGCCGGATCCGCCGGCTCGTGCCTGGCGCGCGTTTCGTGATGCCGGTGCGCGACGGGCGCGACGTCGTGGCGTCGCTGGCCAAACGTCTCGGCGATCCAGCGGAGGCGCTCGACCGCTGGATCGACGACAATGCGCTCGTTCTTGCCGAACAGGAAGCGCCGGATGTGCTGATCTACCGCTATGAGGATCTGGTCGAGGATCCGGCCAGGATCGTCGAGCGCATCTGCGGCTTTCTCGATCTGTCCTTCAGTTCGGACCTGCTCGACTACCACAGGAACCCGCAGCAATGGTTCAAACCGGCCGAAGTCGAGGTTGAGACGCAACATGCCGCGCTCCGCAACCAGCAGGTCAACAAGCCGATCTATGATGGCCGCGGCCGCTGGAAGACCGAACTGGGTCAAATGGAATTGAAGGAGCTTACCGAGGGACGCGGCAAACCGCTGATGCAGGCGTTCGGGTATGTCTAGGGTTCTGTCGCGCGGATCGTTCACTCTGGAAGCGCGCGCGGATAGCCAAACTGATCGAAGTCGCGCTCATAGGCGCGGTAGATAGTATCGGCCAGTTCTGGCGTGAAATAGTCGGCAAGCCTGCGGCGCGAGGAGGTGTGCAGAGGTGGCATCGCCGCGCGTCGCATTTCCTCGCTTGCACCGACATGATCGAGAACCCGTTCGAAATCCCGTGCGAAAGTCTCGGTTTTGCCGATGAGGTCGAACACAACGCCTGGAAGGTCGACGATGTCGCTTTGCCTCTGCCAATGCTTGTCGATGCGCCATGTCGAGGTCGTGCAGGCAAAGGCGACGAAATCAGCAAACGACAGGCTCTTGTCAGCACCGACAGGCAGCGCCGGATCCGCCCTTTCGCGATGAGCCAGATAGACCTCCACCCTGCCATAGCCAGGCACAAGGGGGCGGTCGCGATATTGGTCGGCCCAGCACGACAACAGCCTTGTATAGGGATTGCGAACGAAGGTGAACCGCAAGGCTTCGGGACTTGTGGCCATGCGATGGAACTGCACGATGCCATGGCGAGGCGCCTGCAAGTTCGACGCCTTTCGGTTGTGCACCTTCCAGTTCTGGTCGCTGCGCCACTCCGACACGGTGTCATTGCCGATCATGGCTGCAAGGTTGCTGCGAATGCGGCTGCTCGCCGCCTTCGGCGTGGCGAGATACAGGATCTTGAGTTGCGGGACGACGTCGATCAGGTCGTCCGGCAGATAAGCGGTTTGCATCGCTCTGCGGTAAAAAGCCAGAGCTTCCGGATGCGCCCAGGCTAGAAAAGGCTCCTTGACCAGACCACGGAGATTTCGCAGCCCCGGTCGCAACGAGCGCTCCAAGCGGCGGATCACGCCGACTCTGCGTTTGCCCGAGACGGCCTGGTCGGCGGGCGAGACATGGCTGGTGGTCATCGGCAAAAACCCTCGCCTTGAAAGCAGTCTACCGTCGTGGCATAGCCGCAACCACGCGGAACTATACGCCAGCGCCCCTATCCAGGACCGGTTTGCCACGCTTAATAGACTGCGAGCAAAGTCCCGCCAAGTTCGAAAGCTTGATCGGGGTGCAAAAGGGCGTAGCGAGGTCGCATGGATTTGTCACGGCATGATCAACGGATTCAAGCTGACCCGAAGAGGCCTATCCTGTTCGTGCGCCAGCGCTACGCGCCCTTTGGCGGAGGCGAGATCATGCTGGAAAACATCATGGCGGCGTTCGCCGCGCGTCAACGGCCGGTGGCCGTGCTGTCAGGCGACTGGCCGCGATACGAAGGCATAGAGTTCATCCAGTGCGCCGGCCGCCGCTTTCCCCGCTACCTGCGGGCAACGTCCTTTGCTCAAGCCGCCTGCCGCAAGATCGCCGAAATGCCGCCGGCCCTGGTGCAGAGCAATGATCGCCTTCCGTGCTGCGACGTCTTCCGGGCCGGGGAAGGCGTTCATGCCGCCTATCTTGCCGAGCGACGGCGTTTCGAGACGCGGCTTGGCAGGGCAGCGATGGCGCTGAGTCCCTTTCATCGCCAGACGCTGCGTCTTGAACGCACAACCTATGCCAGCCCACGGCTTAAAGCGGTGATTGCCATTTCGAAAATGGTGGCTGAGGACGTTGTCCGTCACTACGACTATCCGGCCGAACGCGTGCACCATATTCCCAACGGGGTCGACCTGGACCGCTTTAACCTTGAGTTGCGGCAGCAGCATCGGGCCGCGGTGCGCACGCGGCTCGACGTCGACGAAAACAGGTCGGTCATCCTGTTTGTCGGCTCGGGCTTTGCGCGAAAGGGACTGCTTGCCTTGATGAAGGCTGTCGCCAGGCTCGATGGCGAGCCGGAATTGTGGGTCGTCGGGCACGATTCGCGCGCCAATGCCTTCAAGCAGGCCGGCGACAGGCTTGGTCTTGGTGCAAGGCTCCGCATGCTGGGGCCGCAAAAAGATACGCTGCCATGGTACGGCGCCGCCGACATTGCCGTGCTGCCTTCCATTTATGATCCATTCGGCACAGTCGTCATCGAAGCCATGGCCAGCGGCTTGCCCGCCGTGGTCAGCACCGGGTGTGGGGCGCGCGAGCTTGTCGATCGCTTCGAGCCGACGCTTGTTTGCGACGCAGCCAGCGTAATCGACCTCGCCGCCGGGCTTGCCCGCGCGCTGCAGCTGTCGTCACGGCCTGAGACTGCGGCCAGGGTCAGGGCGGCAGCCGAACACTACGATTTCAACGTCATGATCAGGAGAATGATAGCGCTGTACGAAAGTCTCGACCTGAAATAATTTTCGACATATTTTTTGAATCCGTTAGTGTCACCGGAGTGACAACAGGTCCGGGGGAACAGTTTCATTTGAACAACAGTCGCAGTTTTGATGCCGGAACCACCTGACCGTGCCGGCGCTCTCAGTCGTCATAATCAGCCGCAATGAGGAAGCGTGCATTGCGCGTTGCCTTCGCTCGGTACATTTTGCCGACGAAATCGTCGTCCTCGACAATAACAGCGCCGATCAAACCAGGGACATCGCCAGTGGGCTCGGGGCCAAGGTCCTGATCACCCTCGATTGGCCGGGTTTCGGCGCGCAAAAAAACCGCGCCCTCGACGCGGCGACAGGCGATTGGGTCCTTTCGCTTGATGCCGACGAATGGGTCGAGCCGCCGCTGGCCGCGGAAATCATGGCTTTCATCGCCAACCCGAAAGGCTGTCACGGCTTCGAAATACCAAGACGATCGCGCTTTTGTGGGCGCATTGTCCGCCATGGCGGCTGGTCGCCCGATCTGGTGCTCAGGCTATTTCGTCGCCGCTCCGGCCGCTTCAGCGACGACACCGTGCACGAGAAGGTGGTGGTGAATGGCAAGGTCGGGCGATTGTCCCATCCCATGGAGCATGACTCGATCGCCGACCTGGCGGACGCGCATGACAAGATCGGTAGATACGCGCAAGCGTCCGCCGCGCGGATGCTTGCCGAGGGAAAAAAAAGCTCGATCAGCAAGGCGGTTTTGCGCTCCGTCTGGGCTTATATGAACAGCTATGTCTTCAGGCTGGGGTTTCTGGACGGTTCGACCGGCGCGATGGTCGCCGCTTATTCGGCCGGCTACACCTATCAGAAATGGGCGCTTGTCGCGTTGGGCGGCAAGACGAGGTGCGCCGAGGAAAGCCGCGCCGGGGTGAAAGGCAAATCCGCGGGCTTCGGAAATCGCCCTGGCTAATTTCCGCGCCATTGTTGCCGAGCTGTTGCCAGACCGTTAGTGTATGACCGTTTTGAAATTGGAGCCAAGGTACTGAATATGACTGATGCGTTTAGGGTATTCGTTGGATGGGACAGCCGTGAGCCGATCGCCTACGACGTGGCGCGGCACTCTTTGCTCAAAAACGCTTCGGTGCCTGTCTCCGTCATCCCAATCAAACAGGACGAGCTGCGTGCCCGTGGACTGTATTGGAGGGAAAAAGATCCGCTCGCGTCAACAGAGTTCACCTATACGCGGTTTCTCACGCCTTTTCTCGCCGACTATACGGGTTGGGCTTTGTTTTGCGATTGCGACTTCCTGTGGCTCGGCGACGTCGCAGGGTTGCTGGAATACACGAAGTCGAACAAGGCGGTCTATTGCGTCCAGCACGACTATACGCCGAAGGCCACCACCAAGATGGATGGCGTCGTCCAGACATCCTACCCACGAAAAAACTGGTCCTCGCTGATGCTGTTCAATTGCGCGCATCCTGCGGTTAAATCGCTTACGCCGGAGGTCGTGAACCGCGAAAGTGGCGCCTACCTCCACCGAATGCAGTGGGTTGCCGATGAGGATTTGGGCTCGCTGCCGGTAGAGTGGAACTGGCTTGAAGGTTGGAACGAAAAGCCGGCGCATGGCACACCCAAGGCGGTCCACTATACAAGCGGCGGTCCCTGGTTTGCCGAGTGGCAGAATGTCGACTATGCGAATCTGTGGATAGCCGAACGCGACGAATTCCTGAGCGGGGCCGATCAAACGGAAGCTGCTCTTTCGCGCTCGGCGAGCCGGTAGCCAGTCAAAAGCCAGTGCTGGCGGTAGCGATGCCAAACGCGCTTGGGTTCCCGCGCCGGCGGCTGGTGTCGGCTATTTCATTTTGACGTCGCGCCGTTCTTGCGGCATGGCCTCGCCGAACATGGGGTTGGGCGCCCTCTTCGCGGGCGCCGGGACGGCCCGTGTCATTTCGGGTCGGGCGCCTGCTTCGCCCCGGCACAAGCGCCTCTACAGCTGCCCGTCCAGCCATTCCCGCAAATCGCGGTTCTGGTTGTTTTCGGCAGCGGGCAGCGAGCGCCGCCTCCAGACATACCAGATGGCGGCAAGCACCCCGGCAGCCCACGTGCCGGCGAAAACATTCGCAATGAGGTCGATTGGAACCTCCCAAGCCGGCTGGAATATTAGCACGGTACCATACAGGTGGGCGACACCAATTAAGAGTGCGGCGGGTGAAGCCGTAGGAGAGCAGGACGCCATGCGCTTTTAAGTTCTGGTTTTATGCATGTCGTTATCGCAAAACCGCAGCGCACACTCCCGTCAGGCCCTGGGCCCAGGCCCAGGGTCAGGCCCGAGGACATGTTTTTTGCGCGACATCCATTAATCGCTGGATCAATGATGTGCAAAAAGGCCGATGCGACCCGGTTGGCCGGGCTTCTGTCGGTGGCAGCGGTACTCAGACATACCCCCTCTTCTGGGTACGTGGCGAGCGGTCTCTTCGCACGTGCGAGGTATCAGGGGTTCATAGCTAACGCGAATGGGGTATACCTCGCCCCTGTGTCGCGGCTGAACCCGGAGACAGCTTGGCTCGAAAGAGGGGCTGTCAATCGACCCGTTCCGGCCCGGCCCTGGCACTACAGCGAAGGCTACTCATCGAGCCGAAGTGGCCGAGCCTGAGAACAAACGCTCTTGTCCGTTGAAACCTCGTCACGGCGATGAGGAAATCTCGTATCGGGCCCAGCGCGACCTGCCGGTTTTGTGAGGCATCTCACCTGCAGCGGTTAGACTTGAGTGACCCGGTGCTGCTCGATATGAGGGAATCCGGGGTGCTATCTGCGAGTGAAATCAGAAGGTTGCATGGATGGGGTAGCGGCACGTTCCGCCCGGTTTTGAACGACCGGCGGTTCGCCCCGACAACGTCAGCGCGACAGCGAGTCAGCAGCAATGCCTGGCTTGCAGCCGGTAGGGCAGTCGCGCCGAAAGCCGTAAGCGATCCGTAAAAGTGGCGTGTTCCAAAGTTGCACGGTGTCACCAGGCGCTTCCGACCGCCGGAGGCCTCGCCATTCGAATGGATGGTGCAGAAAGTCGGTCGAACTTTATGAGGAATTCGCGTCCTACTGCCCTCGATCTGGCGTGGTCCTTGCTTTTTTGTGAGAGTGCAGTGCAACATCACCCAATGGTTGTAGCCCGTGCAGGGTACTCAACACGTCAAAGCTGGAGTACGTTTTTGCGTAGGGAGGTATCTAGGGGAGGATTGGCGGGGGTTCGAATGACGTATGCTACAAGCCTTTCATTGAGTGGGAATGAAAACCGTCCGGCGTCAGTCGCAGTCAAAAGCGACGATAAGGCGTATATCAAGGCGCTGGGCTTCGTGCCGAAGCGATATGCGGCGGAAACCGCTATCGTCAATCAGGGTGAGGACGGCGATCGCGTCTTCATAATCGAGTCTGGCTGGGGCTGCATTTCTCATGACCTTGCCGGTGGACAGCGACAGATTTTGGACTTTGCCCTGAAGGGCGACATTGTCCTGCCACAGACATATACGGGCGCTGCTCTTCAGACATTTGTGGCTCAAACCGACCTTGCAGTGCTGGAAGCCTCGGCCAAGACGCTTGCTCTTGGAGCAGCGAAGTCGCCCCACATAGCCTCGCTTTTTCTCGAAACGCTCGCCCGCCAGCGAGCGCTTGTTGCCCAACACCTCACCAATATAGGCCGACGCAGCGCCTTGGCGCGTACAGCGCACTTGCTGCTCGAGCTGAGAGCGCGCCTGGAGCGCGTCGGCGCTGTCAGCCGCACTGGCTTTGCATGCCCTCTCACCCAGTACGACCTCGCGGACGCGCTCGGCCTGACGCCGGTCCATGTCAACCGAATGCTGCGGGAATTGCGGGAACGCGGGTTTCTGGAGTTCCGCCAAGGTCATGTCCGCGTGCTGGATCGGCAGGGCGTAACGAAATTTGCCGAGTTCGATGACAGGTATATCGATGGCTGACGCTTGTTTTGGCGCACGACGCAAAGGCGACGCGACGCGCCTTAGGGCCGCACTGCCATCGGCGGCGCCGGCTGTCTTTGCCGACGGACCACCGCGCCTGGCAAACAACGCGAGGTCCAGATTCCAGTCGGTGTGTGCTCTGGCTGACCTCCCTCCTAGACCAAATTACTACGGCCAAGTGAAGGGGTAAAAATTTTTTACGTCTTGTTAACCTAAATTAGTGAAGGCACAGCTTTTCGGCGATAAACATTATTGAAGGGGTAGTGCTGTTCCAAGTTGGGGCTTGGGAAAATCCCGCAGTTACAGTGAAGGCGACGCGAACAAAACATCGCGCGCGGGAAGTAGTATTTGCCTGCAGTCGATCTCGTACTGGTCTCGAAACGTTGGGTAGAGTTTGGGGAGTAAGTTCATGGTTCCGACAATTCAACTGGATAGCAAATCACCCGGTGCACTGGAATTCGTATCGCGCAAGGCCGGGAATGGAATACATCTTCATAGACATGGCTTGACCGAATCTTGCCTGGCTCTGCTGGACGAGCGAGTGCTTGACCGGCAATGTCTTGCGCAATGCCTGACCGCCTATGGCATCGGCAAGGAAATCCTGTCGTTCGGTTCGATCGAAGAGTGGCGGCATCAAGAGAATGCACTGTCGATCTCGGCTATTCTGCTGAACGTCGGCAGCCGAAAGGTGACAGATGCAAGAACCGGCAGCGAAATCGCCGATCTCGTCAATGAGGCCCACCCGGTTCCAGTGGTGATTTTGGCCGATACCGACGATCTAGAGCAGATTCTGAAGGCGTTGAATTATGGCGCAAAAGCCTACATCCCTTCATCGATCCGTTTCGAGATCTGTGTTGAAGCCGTAAATCTCGTCCTTGCCGGTGGCACATTTGTCCCTGCAAGCAGCGTGCTTGCCCAGCACAAGGCAATCGACACAACAGTCGATATGGCAAGGCCGATGGCGAGTGTGTTCACGGAGCGGCAAGAAGAGGTCGTCCAGGCTCTCAGGCGTGGCAAGGCGAACAAGATAATCGCTCATGAGCTCAACCTTCGAGAGAGCACGGTCAAGGTTCATATCCGCAACATCATGAAGAAGCTGAAGGCGACGAACAGGACGGAGGTCGTCTACAAGCTCAATGAGATGTTTCCTGGCGCCCACCTATTGGGCCGATCGAGCTAAAACGGTCGTCATCATAACAGTGGCGCGGCTGCATGCTCGAACCGGGGCCCATCGGTGGCGATGCTGCTCGACCGTTGCAGTTCGCCGCTCTCTTTGTCGCAGATTTGGATTGAAGCCATGCTAGACCGGCCGTCGGCGGCAACTGCTCACAAGCCATGGCTCGGGGCGGATGCGCCGCAGGACTTTATCAGCCTCGCTGACGTTGTCTCGTTTGCTCGGCAGTATCTTTTCTCGATTCTTGCGTTCGTCATCGCCGGAATCGTTTGCGCGACGTTCTACTTTGCTACCTCGGATCCTGTTTATTCCGCGCGCACCCAGATCCTGATCGAACCGAAGATACCCAGAAACCTTCAGCAGCAACCGGCCGAAGTGAACCTGTCGCTCGATACCGCTCAGGTCGAGAGCCAACTTGCTGTTCTGCGCTCCCAGAAAATCGCGATGATGGTGATCGATGACCTTGGACTCATGGACAATCCAACCTTCAGGGATCTGGACGGTCCGACCATCGGCGAGAGGTTTCGCAGAGCCTGGATGAGCATCGTTGATGCCGGCGGACTCCATACCGGCAATGCTGCGCTGACGGATTTCTTCCATCGCGTGCTGCCCTTGCCGGATCGAATGGAGGCGAACAGCCCGCCGCTGGAATCCGAGCGTCGGCGTCACGCAGTGGAGATATTCAGCGGTGGCCTGGATGTCCAGCGTGTCGGTGTTTCCTATGCAATGGACATTACATTCCAGTCTCACGATCCGGCATTGGCGGCACGCGTCGCAAACGCCACAGCGGAAGCGTTCGTGCGCGAGCAAGTGCAAACGACAACAGCAACGGCTAGCGAAGGCATCGCATGGTTGGAAAGGCGGATGCGGGAGGTCGGTGATCAGATGAACAGCGCGACCCGGGTCGCCCAGCAGTTTCGCGCAAAACACGACTACAGCATCGGTCAGGACGAGACGTCCGTCGCGGGACAGGACCCCGCGCTCAGTGAAGGACAGCCAACACACCAGATTACGCTGGAGCAGTTGGAGGTTACCGCCGACACTTATCGAAAGATGTATGAGAGCCTGCTCGCGGCGTATACAAACTCGGTCGACCAACAGCCTTACCTGATCGCCGATGCTCGCGTCATCACGTCCGCAACGAGCCCAAAGAAAGCAAGTCGGCCGCGCAAGACGCTGATCCTCGCCTTTGGCGCACTTGCCGGAATGGTGGCTGGCATCGGGTTCGCCGTAGCACGACGCGGCCTCGATCGGAACGTGAGGACCCCGCGTCAGATCCGTCGCGAACTGGGCCTGGCCTGTATTGGAGAATTGCCGCCGGTCAGCTTCAGGCGGGGTGGTTTTGGCCGGCTTGACGAGGTGCTCAGGAATCCGGACTCTTCATTCAGCGGCAGCCTCAGGAGCGTCAAGGCGATCATGGGCCTGGCCGGGGCCACCCGTCGCATCGGAATTACATCCGTGTCCCCCGGTGACGGAAAGAGCACCATTGTAAGCAATCTGGCGGCGCTGTGTGGGGCGACGGGCACAGCGACCCTCGTGATCAACGCCGACGATAAGTCGGCACTGGCCAACGAACGTGTCTTTTCCTCCGATTTCAACGTGATCGATCGGGATTCCGGCAGCCCTAAAGACGTCGGAAAGCAAATCCGATTCATTGAAAAGACATCGTTTTATTATTTGAAGAACGATGTGTCGAATTCGGCGAATTTGCTGGTTCCCGATAATATGGAGAAATTGCTGAGCGAAGTTGGTGGTTACGGTATCGTTATTGTTGAGCTCCCACCGTTTAGTTCAGGAGCCGAAGGGCTTGCTCTCTGCCCGCTTCTTGATGGCGTGATTGTGGTGGCGCAGTGGGGCGTGACGTCGCTTGATCAACTGGAAGACCTGACGCAGACACTCAAAAACACCAATTCCTCCGTCCTTGGCGTGTTGATGACACGTGTTCGTACTGTGTCGGCTCATCGTTACCGGAAGCGCGCAGGTCAAGCGCCGCGCTGACATCCTGTCCTCCTCGCGGCGGCGTCGAGCTAATGCATGTCGCGAAAAAGCATGCCCTCGGGCTTGAACCGAGGGTGCGCAGCGGTTTTGCGATGGCGACATGCAACAAAACAAGAACTTAAGCGCGTCGCATGAATCCGTTCAAACGCGACGCGCTTTAGAGTCCAGCGGCAAGTCTCGACACTGCCAGTCTCCGACACTTGCCTGTCAAAGTGAATCCGCGCCCTTCGGGGCGTCGCGAGCCGGATGATCGTTTCAGATACCGTGCCAGGTATTGGACAGAGCAGCCATTCGTAGCTGGCCTAGCAACTAAGGGGTAGGCCACGCTGCCAAACACCCCCGATCTACCACCTTTTCCTTGCTTGTCGGACATCATCCGTCGTCGACAAGATGCGAACGAAAAGTTGAAATCGAGCGCAAGCGGAAGATGTCCAACGTGATCGAAAGCAACCTGCGGCAGTGCGAAGACCTGGCTGTTGAAGGCTGGGCTCAACTGGTCGGGGCCAGGCCCGCCGCGACATCGCTTCTTCGGCGTGAAAGCGACGCGGCCGCACGATCGAACACGCCAGACCTTTCGTCGCCTCAACTCAACGCAAGCCATGACCATGGCACGGTTTCGTTCGAGCCGGATATGCGCACGGCAAGCTTTGAAGACGATGCGCGCAGCGAAAGCCGACAGCCGCTCGGCGGTTGGGCCAAGAGGCTGCTGGATCTGATTGTAGCCTCGACAGCGCTTATCCTGGCCGGTCCGATCCTGGTTCTGATCCCGCTACTGATCAAGGCCACCACAGGCGGTCCGGTGCTGTTCGTTCACCGGCGTATTGGATTCAACGGAAAGGCCTTCGACTGCTACAAGTTCCGCACTATGGTACCGAATGCCGAGGAGGTGCTCGAACGGCATTTGAGCTGCAATCCAAAAGCCGCCCAGGAATGGGCAGCCAACCAGAAACTGAAGTGCGATCCGCGTATCCTGTTTTTCGGAAAGATGCTTCGCAAATCGAGCCTGGATGAGCTGCCGCAGCTGTTCAACATCTTGCGGGGTGACATGAGTTGCGTCGGCCCGCGTCCTGTCGTTGCCGACGAATTGCAACGCTATGGCGCCGCATCGCATGAATATTTGAAGACGCGGCCAGGACTGACCGGCCTCTGGCAGATAAACGGGAGAAACACGACCGACTATTCGCATCGCGTATTGCTGGATATGCAGTACGTTCGGACATGGGCTCTGCGCCGCGATCTTTCGATCCTGATGCGGACGATACCGGCCATCATGAAGTTTGATCAGACCTCCTGACCTTGGCTATGTCAGGCGGCGCGGCAGAAACGGCCTCATGCGATTGTCGCCCACGCTGCTATCGCCAACGCTATCGTCGCCTTAGGCGGTGCCGCAGCACGGCAATTGCAAGGCCGACCAGATAGGCAATTTGGGTGACGACAACGAGATAAAACGTCGAGCGGATGGTGTTTGGAATAGACAGGTGAAGAAAACTGCCTACAGCGATGCTGCCGACGATCACCACCAAGGTCGCCACGATCAGCGCCGGCGCGCGCAACGTAAGCCCTATTGCCAGGGCAAGACCGGCAACGCCGACAATAGCAAGCAACACGGCGACCTCCTCCCAGGGTCAATCGACGCCGCGCAAGACGAACCCTGTCCCAAGCAAATCAGAGTCGCTCGTTTTTGTGAAGCCAACCATTTAGCTTAGCGGATTCGGCGGCGCAGTCAGGGTCTGGATCATTGATCGTCGGAGTGTGAAATGCAGGTTTCCGTCGTTGGGGCACTTATTTGCACGGGAATCCTGGCCATCGTCGTCTATATGCGCTGGTCGATGATCACTGCGCTGATTGCCTCTCTGGCGTTTGGTGCGACGGCAATCGGGACAATAACCTCGCTTGGCGGTTCTTCACCGCTTATCTTTACCGTCTTTGGTATGCTCGTGATAGTAGCCGCGCTGGCTCGACGGGGAATCTGGAGGGAAATAGGAGCGGTCTTTGTTCGTATAGGTGCAGCATGGATCGTCTGTGCGCTGATGGTCTATGTCTGCATCGGAGCGCTGTTATTTCCGAGGCTCTTTGCAGGGCAGACGAGCGCCTTCGTCTCGTCCCGCACGGGCAGGGGCGTCTACGAAGCGGCCTTGGCGCCGGTGTCTGCCAATATCTCTCAGGCGGGTTACTTTGTCCTTGGCGGGTTGACCTTCCTGGCTGTCTGTCTGCTGCTGCAGCGCAGCGGCACGCTAACCGATATCAGGCGGGGCTTCTTCCTATGGTTCAGCTTGCACGCGCTGATGGGCGTTCTGGATCTGGTGGGCAAGCTGCTCGGCGCCGACGACATCCTTGCCCCGATCCGTACCGCCAACTACAGCATGCTGACCCATGCTACGGAAGCCGGGTTTTGGCGGATTGCAGGGGCCTTTTCGGAGGCATCGGCGTTTGGCGGAGTATCGCTGGGGGGACTCGCGTTTACTTTTACCTATTGGCGAAAGACCGGATCAAAGCTTGCATTGGCGCTAGCAATGTCCCTGTTTATTCTACTGCTGCTGTCGACGTCATCGACCGCCTACGTCGGTCTTGCGATCGTGACCGTGCCTGTAGTCATTTCCATCGTGAAGTCGCTCGCTTCAGGTCGGCTGAGATCGGAGGAGGCACTGCTTGTCGCGTTTCTACCGCTGCTGCTCCTCTCCGGGCTGGCCGCAATTCTGTTCTACCCTCATATCTTCGATCCTGTATTGCAGCTTGTCGACAGCACGGTGATCAACAAAGCTACGTCAACCTCAGGTCAGGAGCGCAGCTACTGGAATTATAAAAGTCTGCAGTCCTTCTTCGATACGGGCGGGCTGGGGATCGGACTGGGGAGTTCGCGGGCCTCGAGTTGGCCGATAGCGCTGCTTTCCCAGTTGGGGCTATTCGGCACCGCAATGATGACGATCCTGTTGGCAATGCTGGCGCGGGGGCTGTCGGGGCGAGGTCACGTCGATCGAGAGGTTGACGCAATTGCTTCGAGTGTTCGGGCTTGCGCCTTGTCGGCGCTTGTCGCGGGGTCGCTGACAAGCGGCAGCGCCGACCCCGGTATCAACTTCTGGGTTCCCCTTGCTGTCGTTCTTGTCAGCCGGATCCGGGTTGTTGAAGACAGCCGCGATACTCGGGCTCCATATCCTCACGGTGACGGCCGGCTCGCTGAGGTAGGCTGACGGCTGCCTAATGGCAAGCGCGGGCAAGGATGCCGCACCAATCTCCCCGATCGCGTTCGAGGTGGTCAAACGCAAGGACGCCCTGTTCGAGATCGAGCGCGACATCAACGGCCTTGCCGCCTTCCGCAGATTCGGAGGAAGCCATGAGCGAAGTTGCTACGCCGCGCCGCAAGAGCCTTTTGGAGCATTTTTCGGCGATCAAGGACAATCGCCAGCCCTGCAAGGTGATGTATCCGCTGAGCGAGGTGCGGCTTTTGGTTGTCTGCGACACGATGGCGGCCTGCGACGACTATGACGGCATCATTCTGTGGGGGAACAGGCATCTCGACTTCCTGCGGCGTCTACCGTGAAGAACGACGGTGTTTCACGATAGTTGAGCAGCATTTGCGCGCGCGCCACCCGGCTCGCGCGTTCCGTGCGCGAGCGCGATATCGCGCCCCCAATTGCACAACCGCTTCCTCGTTCATCGCCAACTCGATCACACGCCGCTGTCCTGCCATGATGCTGCTCCTCGTTTTGCCAATCGCAAACGAGGAATCCACCAAGTAACTGATCGTCCCTTCCAAGCCAGATTCATGGAATCGATCGTCTAGTGTCCGCGCTTGATCCGCAGCTCAACCCTCATCAGGCCAGCGATCTGGCTTTTTTGGCGGGCAAACGCAGCCACTTCAGTCTGCTCTGTACGGAACCTCGTCGAACATGAAGCCGGCGAGTTTAATGATGCGTAGGGCTTCTATCACCCGACGATCATCTATCGTGCCTTCCCAACTGTCGAGTATGGTGTCGACTTCGAAGTCGAAGCCGTGCAATCCCATGGCATCGGCCAGGTTCCTGCGGATTTCGGCCCTGATGGCCCCATCCAAGAAATGATGTTGTCCTTGCTCATCGCCGAACAACATTAGCGGATCT
This sequence comes from Mesorhizobium escarrei, assembly GCF_935825525.1. GTDB lineage: Bacteria > Pseudomonadota > Alphaproteobacteria > Rhizobiales > Rhizobiaceae > Mesorhizobium > Mesorhizobium escarrei. The sequence goes on along the minus strand of NZ_CAKXZT010000160.1, from coordinate 91,645 downwards.
TAATATTTCCAGTACTTGACCGAAAGGGGGAACGGTTCATTAACCAAATCGCACAGGAGCCGATCGCCTTCACTTGATGTCGACCTCAACCACGGTTCCGGCTTTACCAGACTGCGCCCTCAAACGTGGTATACATACATACTTTGGGCCTCTAACGGCCGCATAGCCTCACGTGCTTTGCTCGGGCGACTTGGAGGCCGGATCATTCTCGGAGGAACGGTGGCCACAAGGCCTGGTTCAGGTTTTCCGATTAGAGCCGATGCCATGAGCATTGAGGTCTTTCAGATGCTGTTGAGCACATTGGAACGGCGGAGACGGCACTGTGCCGCTTGGTGGACCTGCTTGCTGGCAATGGCCGTGATAGTGGGGTGCACGAAGTTCACGGCCAGCGAGCCGGTGTCGCTGTTGTCGGCCGCGCTGTGGGATGGCCTCGAATTTCGAATGCAAGTCGTCGACGATCGATCCGGCGACGTAAAGATCGTTGGTGACATTGACGGCGACGGCCTCTTCGACCTCGTGATCGGAGGCGAAGTCAAGGAAGCGTTGGTCTGGTATCGTGCACCGGGTTGGCGTCCATATCTGATCGGAAGGCCCAAAAACCAGTTTACGACCGACGGTGCGTTGGGCGACATCGACAGTGACGGCGATCTTGACATAGTCGTTCCTGATGGGCCGGAAGGGGCCAATCTAGTGGGGTTCCAGAATCCACTGCCAAGCGGAGACCCTACCGATGGCGCACAATGGCTCCGTCGCGAGATCGGAGAGATCGGAGGTTGGGGCAAGGATGTCAAACTCGCCGATTTCGATGGCGACCAACGTCTAGATATTGCAACGCGGTCGCAAGATAGCGTCATCATCTTTTTCCAGAATGCTGACGGATCATGGATGGGCCGCCCTTTGACGAGCCGCGACTTTGGTCAGGAAGGATTGGGCATAGGGGACATAGATGCTGACGGCATACAGGACATCGTCGTAAGTGGAGCCTGGGTTAAAAACCCAGGATATGCACAAGCACGAGTGGACAAATGGCAGAGTTATTCGATAGGGCCGGCGCCTGAGAACTTCAAAACGGTCGTTGCGGACATCGATCAAGACGGCCAACCCGACGTCCTGTATTCGTCCTCGGAGGACGTTGCAGACATCGTGTGGTACAAAGCCCAGGATGGAAATCCCCGAGGGTATTGGAAAAGCAGCAAAATAATGCCTCTCGTCGAGAAGGCGCACACCCTGGCCGTCGGCGATCTGGACGGAGATGGCGATCCAGACCTCATTGTAGGTCAGATGCATACCTCTAGCGACCAATTGATTGCCGCTGTCTACAATATCGACGGGCGTGGTGAGATGTGGAGGGTCCAGGTCATCGGTCAGGGTGGAGTCCACAATGGCGTTCTCGCTGATCTCGACGCTGATGGCGATCTTGATGTTTACGGCTCCAATTGGGTGACGAATCCGCCAGTTCACATCTGGATCAATGCGCTCGATTTGCCCCGCGACCGGTTGCCTCTGGACCGATGGGAACTCGCGGCTTCAATAGAGACGGGCCTGCAAACATGCACCCTCTCAACAGACGACGTCGATACAGATGGTGTGACCGATGTGGCTTGCGGCGCATTGGCATGGCGCAACACTGGAGGCGATCTTGGGGGCTGGCCGCGAGCAGTCAACGCCAGGGTCAAAAACTCCGCAAACGATGAATCGAATGGGCCGCGGCTGGTGTCACCCGATCTTGCGCCTCTGTCGGCTGCTGACCTCAACAGCGACAATGCGCCGGATGTGATCGCGGCGGGTACTACGGGGTTGGGCGGCCTTTATGTCCTCGCCGACCATGGCAACGGTCGTCGAGGCCTGCAGTATATTAGCTCCGGCAGTTTTGTGGCCGCGCGAGCCGTTGACCTCGATGTCGACGGCGATCTCGATATTGTCGCCCTCTCCAATGGCGAATTTCCGTCGCTTTGCATTCTGCGCAATCTCGCGATTTCTCGCGATCGTCGGGGCTAAGAGAGTGCCGTCCACAAAACGGCTGGAGGCACTTTTGGACAGCCTGCCGCGAACTGCGAGTATCAAAAGACATCGCAACAAAAAGAAAATGCTGGGATCCGGCGACAGCAAGCAGTGGTCGCGCTTCACCGTAGAATGCGCGTGAACTCCTAAAGACGGCGCAAGAACCGCGCCACCGTATTCATCGCTCAAAAACAGGCCCATGGCTCCGCCTGCGGCATGCGCGTTGGCTCGACAGGTCGAAGCTGACGCAAAAAACAATGTCTTTTTCGGTCGACCTGCCCCCATGCTTCGGAGTTGCGCTCAGGAGAATGTCCGCTTTCTTCGAAACTGCAAAGGATTAACAGGCGCCGTTCGGGCGTACGCCGAAGGTCAAACCTTAATCATCGCGTAGTTCATCCTGTCCCGTCCGATCGTGAGCGGAGTAGCAGGTATACTTTGGCCAGGGTCCGGTTTGTGTCGCGTGGCAATCAACGCCCTCAATATCCTCCATGACGGTATGATCATATACTGCCGAGAATCCGCGCTCGCGAATTCGCCTGGTCTTGCCTTCGAGGTCAGACGGTATGGGGTCGGGAGAGGGGCCCGGAAAAATGCTCCAGATGAGACCACGTCCGGGCTTCTCACTGAGAAAGCTGATGAGATGAGGCCTCGGATCGGAGTATCCCTGATAATCGGGAACGAACTCCCGGACACTTACGTCGGCTCCGTCGCGGGAAAAGTAGAAGCCGAACACTTTGGGATGCACAAATTCGGGGTAGGGAGTTGGGAAGCCCTGATCGAGGAAGAAAAGGACTTCTGAGACTCCAGCGTCCTTCAAGATCGCGCTTTCGTGCTCCCACGTCAGGTGTTTGTCAATTTCTGCAGAGCTTTGGACCCCCCAGATCAAGGCGCCTGCAAAGAACACGGCAACTGTCGCGTAGCGTGCGCATAAGCGAGTGCTCGGCATTGCGTCGATGAACCATATCAAGCCGAGGAAAAGGCCAGGTGCAAAGGGGAACAGGAAGCGAGGCATAAAAGTAGGTCGAAGAACTGCAATGCCGAGAAAAAGGCATAACCCAAGGAAGCTTACCAAGGCGGTCAGGAATAGCGGGGATGATCGGATGGAGTTGCGCAGGCGCGCTATCCACAACGACGCGACGTTGGTCACGCGATAGCGCCGAAGCGTGCCTTCATTAGCCGCGTTTTTGGCATCGATGAGAAGCGCCGCACCAATAATGCAGACCAGGAGGAGGGCGACATAGATTTCGCCTGCCAGGAACTTCAACGCACGCCCGAGATCGTAGAGCGACAACGGCTTGAGCCAGAAGTTCTGGGAAGTGGTTATGTGCAAAATGGCTTCGTAGTGGCTCAGGAAGACCGCGACAACTGGCGTGTAGGCAAAACCTGCAACGGCAATCGCAAGGGGCCGCGTTCGCCAAAAAAGAAGAAGAAGCGACAGCCCCTGGACTGCTGACATGACCAAGGTCGTGTAATGGTTCAGTCCGAGAAACAGCCCCGACAGCGCCCACCCGGTGATGTCCCCGGTCTCGCCCTTGCCCCGTAGCGCACGAAAGAAGAAAACGGTTTGCAACACGGAGCCGAGCACCGTGAAGGCGTAGCTTCTCGCCTCTTCGGCGTAATACAAACTGGGAATCCACAGCGCGATGATGATCGTGAACAAGGCCCTTTGATGCAGTGGCATCCGTCCGCGCAACAGCATCCATGCCATTAATGGCGCAGCGGCGGTGGCAATCACGCCAGGCGCACGAATTGCAACATTAGACACGCCGAAGATTTGCCCCCACCCCCAGACAGTCAGGTAGTAGAGGGGTGCGTTTACATCGATCCCCAGAATCTCAAGTGCTCCGCGCCAGTCCTGCAGTGCAATCGTCGCGGTCCACACCTCATCATACCAAAATGCCTCGTCTGAGTTGACGAGCCAACGCAACATTGCCCCCATTGCAATGGCGGCAAAGACGCAAAACAGGGTGAACTTCCTGTCAATTCCGTCCTTGGGCTCTGAAGCGACAATGTTGCCAACGATGGAAGTGTACTGAATGTTATTACCTGGCTCGACTTTGAGAACACTCACCATTGCCCCTGACCCCGCCCTCGTTAGTCACGACGTATTTGTAATAATGGCAAACATAGTGATTTATTGCGGTGATGGATGCAATTTTGGACGCGGTCTACTCGTGTGGAGTCCCCGCCGTGCGCTACCGAGTTTTTGAACATCGCTGTGGCCAGTTCGATACGAATTTTCCGGATGTGCCAAAGCTTTGTGCGGCCCAGCCACCCCCGCTGCAACGCATCATAATTCGTCGAAAACTCACACGATGGTGGTATCGTTTACTCCGTTTTGCGCACTACACTTCGGCATAAGCGCAAAACTCACACGATGGTGGTATCGTTTACTCCGTTTTGCGCACTACGCTTCGTCATGAGCGCATGATCTGCTCAGTTCTGCAACCTGCAGAGTGGGCGAGGCGCAAATGGCGCAAGAATCGATACATGTCGAAGTTGCGGCGCCGCAACCGGCTTGTCGTCGCCCGCTCGTTGTTGATATGGACGGGACCCTGGTTCGTTCAGACCTGTTGATAGAAACCGCCCTGTCGGAGTTTGCACGCCGACCTCGATCTGCGGTCGACATGTTACAAGCACTGAGGCTTGGCAAGGCTGCCTTAAAACATTGCGCTGCTTCCTCGGTCGAGTTCGACGCGTCTGCGCTTCCATACGACGAAGCTGTGCTCAAAGAGATTGAGGCGGCGCAGAAGGACGGGCGGCAGGTCTACCTGGCATCCGCCGCTTCCGAGCGCATCGTCAGAGCTGTTGCAGATCACTTGCGCGTTTTTGATGGATACATCGGGTCGGATGCGACCACCAACTGCTCGGGCAAGACGAAAGCAGCCAAGCTGGTCGCAGCGTTCGGCGAGGGAAGGTTCGACTACATTGGCAACGATGCCGACGACCTGGCTGTCTGGTCAAAATGCGGAACGGCAATTGCAATCCGCACATCTGGACGGGTTTCCAGAAGGCTTGCGGCAATGCCTGTCGAAAAGGAATACCTGTCCCACCAGAAATCAAGCTGGCGGACATGGGCGCGCCTTTTGAGGGTGCACCAATACACAAAGAACCTCCTGCTGCTGGTTCCGTTGCTGGCTTCCCACCAGTTCACTGCCGAGAACCTGATCGTGCTCGGAATCGCATTCCTCAGCTTTTGCCTTTGCGCTTCGAGTGTCTACATTATCAACGACCTGGTTGACCTTCAGGCCGACAGGGCGCACCCGACCAAGCGGCATCGACCACTGGCGGAGGGCAGTATCCAGCTGATCCACGCGTTGCTCGCCGCGCCGCTGCTTTTAATGGCTTCTTTTATCCTCGCTGCCGGCGTTTCTCTTACCTTCCTTGCAGCGCTCCTTGGGTACTTTGCGCTTACTACAGCATATTCCTTCTACCTTAAGCGCAAGATGCTCATCGACGTTGTTACGCTGGCGATGCTCTACACGGTGCGCATCATAGCCGGGGCGTGCGCGATTGGAGTGGACATCTCACCGTGGCTTCTAACGTTCGCCATATTCATTTTCGTGGCGTTGGCCTTGGTCAAAAGATACGCCGAACTTGCGACGCGCCTCGATCTTCAACTGTCTGAGCCTCCGAACCGGAACTACAAGTTTGGGGATCTCGGCGTGGTTGCCGCCTTTGCAGCGGCTGCGGGCTACAACTCCGTCACGATATTCGCTCTGTACATATCTTCGCATGACGTCAATGCGCTCTACCAACGACCGCAAATGCTCTGGTTCGTCTGCCCCGTGCTCATCTACTGGATCAGCCGTCTGGTGATGATGGCTCACAGGCGCAGCATGACCGAGGATCCGATTGTGTTTGCGATGACCGACCGCAACAGCCTGCTGTCGTTCCTCATTGCCGGACTAGCTGTCGTGGCGGCGGTCTAGGCAACGCAAAATGGTGTAACGATATGCGTTCCCTTCAATTTACAACATACGCGACCCGTTATGCGGCTTTCGCAGTCATCGCGACGGCAGCCAACCTCCTGTTGCAGGAGGCAACAGTTCGCGCCGCACCGTTTTTCACTCTCTTCGTTTCAATCACGGTCGGCACCGTCGGGGGATTTGTCGTCAAATATGTTCTCGACAAAAACTACATCTTCTTTGATCCGTTTGAAGGCAGGTACCAGGAAGCTCGCAAGGTAACGCTCTACGGAGTGTTCAGCGTACTAACGACCATTATCTCCTGGGCCTTCGAAATAGGATTCTGGCACATTTGGGGGACGTCATTTGCCAAATATTCGGGCGCGATTCTCGGACTAGCCATCGGCTATGTAACCAAGTTCGCCCTCGACAGCAGATATACCTTCCGCTCCGGGAGGCCACAGTGGAGCTAAGTGGGTGGGGACGGTATCCGAGGCACAGCAGCAACGTCGTCAGCCCGGGATCTCCTCGCGAACTGGCGATGCTGCAGCGGCACATACCGACCTACGTGGCGCGAGGCAACGGACGCTCATATGGCGACGCCGGTATCGGTGCAGGAGTGACACTCGATATGCGTCGCTTCGACCGAATGAAGGGTTTCGACGAGACCTCGGCCTTACTGACAGTCGAAGCTGGTGTGTTGCTAGCTGACTTAATCGACAGGTTCCTGCCTCGAGGGTTTTTCCCTGCCGTGGTACCGGGCACGCGCTTTGTCACGATCGGCGGCATGATTGCTGCGGACGTTCACGGCAAAAACCATCATTGGGTCGGGGGCTTCGGCGATCATGTAGAAGCGCTGAAACTGATGTTTCCCTCGGGACAGACGGTCCGATGCTCCCGGGATGAGAATTCTGACCTCTTCAAAGCTACGATTGGGGGGATGGGCCTGACTGGAACGATTGTCGAGGCTACGATCCAGTTGATCAAGGTCGAAACAGGATGGATGAGGCAGAACACTGTACGAGCCGAGAGTATATTATCGGCCGTGCAGCTGCTGACAGCCAATGAAGGCGCCAGCTATGCCGTAGCTTGGGTCGATTGCCTTTCCAAGGGAAACGCGCTTGGCCGCTCGCTGGTTTACCTCGGCGAACATGTCAGCCTTGACGCTCTTCAGGAAAGAAACCCGGGTGCACCGATCTACCCGAATACCCGTCGTCGCGGGATTGCTGTGCCATTGGATGCCCCCGGATTTCTTCTCAACAGGCACTCCATCCGAGCCTTCAATGCGCTCCGTTACGGCCGCGCACGCACCAAGGATGAACTGGTTACGTGGCAATCCTATTTCTTCCCCCTGGACGGCCTTGACCAATGGAACCGGCTCTACGGCCGCCGCGGGTTCCTGCAATACCAGTTCGTTCTCCCCCATCAGACAGCGTCACGCGTCTTGCCTGAAATCATGGGGGAAATTGCCACAACGGAGGACCCGTCGTTCCTTGCCGTCCTCAAGACTTTGGGCAAGGGTGGCGGCCAGCTTTCATTTCCTATGTCGGGAGTCACGCTGGCTCTCGATTTTCCAGTATCCGACAGCATCTTCTCACTTCTAGATAGATTGGACCGCTTGGTCGTCGAAGGGGGAGGGCGGCTCTATCTGGCTAAGGACGCCCGCCAGCGGCCCGAAACGTTCGAGGCGGGCTATCCGAACCTTTCTATATTTCGTCAGCAGCGCCGCGCGATTGGGGCCGAAGGACGGCTCGCTTCGATGTTATCCAAAAGGATCGCAGTGTGACGACACAACCGGGAACCGCCTTGATCATAGGCGGCACTTCGGACATAGGGAGGGCAACTGCCCTCGTCTATGCCGATCATGGCTGGAAAGTGATCCTTACGGCCCGAAACGACGAAGAAGGCCTGCGGGAGGTCAACCACCTTCTCATCGCCTCGCAGGCCAAGGCCGAACTTTGCCGCCTCGACATTTTGGATACGGAGTCGTTCGGGCCGTTCATCAATTCACTCGGCACATTGCCCAATACAGTCGTGTGCGTGGTGGGAATGCTTCCAACCCAGTCGAGAGCGGTTGCCGACACGGCATACGCATCATTGTCACTCCGTACGAATTTTGAGGGACCTGCAATTCTCCTTGGCATGCTGGCGGACCGATTCGAGAAGCGGGGCACCGGCACCATCGTTGGTGTCAGTTCAATCGCCGGAAACCGCGGCCGCGCCTCCAACTATGTCTACGGCTCCGCCAAAGCCGGATTGACTGCTTTCCTGTCGGGGCTTCGAGGTCGATTGTGGCACTCAGGCGTGAGGGTGGTGACGGTCATGCCGGGTTTCGTCCGGACCCGGATGACAGACGGGATGAAACTGTCGCCGTTTCTAACGGCAGAACCTGAACAAGTAGCCGAAGCCATCTACGAGGCTGCGGAATCGCGGCACCGCGACATCATCTACGTGAGAAGAAGCTGGCGTCTTGTCATGGGAGTGATCGCCGCGATGCCTGAGGGTGTTTTTAAGCGGGTCAGGTTCTAAGGGCACTGGCCATGGCGTGCGCGCTTCCCAAGCTCATCAACAGGGGGATGGCATGACGATAATCCAAACGGCCCAAAAGGCGCGTCACCATCGGTCGCTGCACGCGATTTTCAAAGGCTTGATGAACCCGCAGAACATTTCGGCTGTCGGCAAAATACTCGGACAATGCAACCGTCCAATCGATTTCCTCCGTCGCTACCTGTCCTTGGGCGGAGGTGAATACCCCGTGTCATACGTGATCTCGACACCCACCGGGAAGGCAAAGGTTACTGCGTTCAATGCCGATGACGTCCTCACAATTAACGAGATATTTTTCCGGGGCGACTATGGAGACAGCAGAAAGAAGGAAGTCATCGTCGACTTTGGCTCGAATGTCGGCATATCTGCTCTCTATTTCCTGACTAGGCACACAGGTAACTTCGTCTACTGCTTCGAACCTCTGCCACAGAATATCGAGCGCCTCAAAAAGAACTTGAAGGCGTTTGAAGGTCATTTCGAGCTCAATCCAGTGGCGGTAGGCTATGCTAACGGAACCGTTGAGTTCGGGTGGGAGCCATCCGGACGCTATGGCGGCATCGGCCAGCCTCTCGCCGATAAGATGACGGTTAAATGCGTTGATTCAAACAAGGCGCTTGAGAGGGTCATTAAAAAGCACAGTCGAATTGACTTGCTGAAGATCGACATCGAGGTGCTCGAGCGGGAGATCACCGAACGCATTCCAGTGGAACTGTCCAGATTAATCGAGAGGATTGCGATAGAATGGCACTTTGTGAACAATCCATTGCCCGCAACGCACGAGATGGCTTGGCGGAGGCCGATTACGACGCTTGTTCGCCTGCCAACACTGTGATGGACTGACGCCTTTGAGGACTCCCCTCGCGTCGCTTATAAGCGTTCTCGGAGTACCTCGTAAGGGTCTTGCCTTTGAAGGCACCATGAGGCCTCGAAAGGTTATAGAAGCGCCTCCATTCATCCAGATTGGCTTCGAGATCGATGTCGTCCTTATAGGTTAGGAGCTGGTAGAACTCTTCCTGATCAGGGCGATGAGAGCGCTCGACCTTGCCGTTCAGCTGTGACGATGCCGGATGTCGGCGTGCTTGATAGCCTTGTCCTTGACATGCCAGTGGAACCGGCCTGTCGCGCGCTTCTACCTCATCCTGCTAGCAAAGTTCGCACGGAAGGCTACGGAATGCCTACAGTATCGGCGGCGGTTTCTGCCTTGAGTTCTATTCCCGGCGCCTCGTGCCGCTCGGTCGATGTCAGGTCCAGCGCGCCCGTTTCATCCGCAGCCAGTGGTATTTCAACCTTGATCGTGTCTCCGGGCTCGACGGCACTCGTTTCGTCAGCTTGGATTTGCACAGTCGCACCATCGGCCGACGGCCGGAAAATCGTATAGATCGGCGCAGCCAGCTCCGCGTCAGCTCGGCGGGCAAGAAGGGTCGGGGCAGATACCGCGGACTCGTACAATAGCCGCCTTGCCGTTTCCGTCTTGCTTTCGAGAGCATCGAGCTCGGCTTGCGTTTGACGCAGGTCGATCGTTACCTCATTTTTGCGCCCGTCCTGGAGCTCGAGAATTGATATGTCAGTTTTGCTGATTTCCTGACGCCCGCGCAGCAGACTGGTTTCCGCCGACAACCTCTCGCTCTGCGCCTGGGCAAGGGCCCGCTCTAGAGAAAACTCGCGCGGCGCCGCCGCAAGACCTTTGACGACAAGCGCCGAAACCGCTGTCAACTCTTTCTGGATTGAGCCGATTTGCTTGTCGAGGAAAACGAGTTGCGCTTCCAGCGAGGCAAGTTCCTTCTCGAGGAACTCACGCAGAGCATGAAGCGCCTTGACTTGAGTGTCCAATCCCTCGCTGCGCGCTTGGAAGATCAAGCGCTCCTGCTTCAAGAGCACGGCAAAGACGTCGTCCTGAGTGCGCGATGTCAATTGGGCCGGAAACTGAATGTCGCTGGCATGCGAGAGCTCCGCCTCGAGTCGTGCCTTGCGAGCGAGGAGACTGGCCTCGTTCAGTCTAAGCAGGCTCACATCGCCTTGGCCCTGGATCACTTCGCGCTCGAACCTGGCGTCCCTGTCCTCTCGAGTCCGCAATCCGCCCGCGATGCTCAATGCCTGCAAGACGGTCAGCCCAGGCCGGTATGCGAATTCTCCCGACTGCGTTACCTTGCCGACAACATAGAATGGTCGGAACTGGACGATTTCCACCGCCGTATTCGGTTTTCGGGCAAGGCCGACACTTTTCATGAGGCTGTCGCCGATCGAGTTCGCGATTTCACCGGGGGTGAGTCCGGCAGCCTTGATCTCGCCGACCAGCGGTAGCGAAACACAGCCATTGGGACCGACCGTGTATTCGTCGTTGAGAGCATCCCAGCCAAAAATCTTGTCGCGTGACGCACGCCATTCGTAGACCTTGACGCGGAGCTTGTCCTGCGGGCCGAGCACATAGTCTTTGGCGTTTGCAGCCGAAGTACACAACATACAGGCCAAGGCTAGCCCCGCCGACAACACCACGTGGAGAAGGCGCCAGGGGTCGCGCCGATTGGTCAGGTTATCCGGGCAGCGGGCTCGATTACTTGAGCAAGTGCCGTTCTCAATTGAAAAAGACAGTTCGTGCATTTTTACCTCTACACTGGATTCCCGAACATAGTGTGGCTCCGGAAGTTAACTCTCCGTCCAGGCCAGTAGACACAAGTAACGCTTCCAAGATGGCTTCCGAAATCGGAGCACCACCATCGTAATCCACCAAGCGCGCCGATACAGCCTGCGCATAAGGTTACCGTCGATGCGTGCTTAGGCCCATCGAAGTAGGAGGCGTACCCCGTTGGAGTACATCCGGCCTCGGGAGTGTGCGGCGCTTAACCCGATAGGCAGCTTGTTTGGACGGGGCGGACGACACACAGTTGCTGAGCATCCGGGCAACAAGAATTCCGGAAAGGTGCCAACATTCCGGGAGGGCAATGCATGCGCCATGTGCGACAGCCGAAAGCAACCACCATGGTGGGCCGTGATGCCAAACATTTGCGATCCATCAGCAAGACGCCATTTGCCGCCATCGACCGCAACGCGCGCATCGCGGTCGTGCATGATTGGTGCCCGAATTTTCGGGGAGGCGAGCAGGTCCTTGCCCGGATCTGCAAGATATTTCCGAGAGCCGAGGTCTTCACGCTGTTTGATTTTCTCCCGAAGGAGATCAAGGAAGAATATTTTCGGGGCGTAATTTTCCACGTTTCCGGCATGAATCGACTTCCGTTCGTGGAAAAGTACTACAGGTCACTATTCTTTCTCTGTCCGTTTATGATCGAACAATTTGACGTCACAGGTTATGACGCGGTAATTTCCTCGTCGGCCGCATTTTCTCGAGGCGTTCTGACCCGCCCAGACCAACCACATTTGTGCTATGTGCACAGTCCGGTGCGATATGCGTGGGACGAACAATTCTCCTATTTGCAGCAGGCCGGCTTGGGATTTGGCCCCAAGGGTCTGGCCTTTCGCTACATGCTTCACAGGCTGCGGACCTGGGACACGAGAACGGCGCACGGTCCTGACCTGATGCTGGCAAACTCGAATTATGTCCGCTCTCGAATCGAGCGGATTTACGGCCGCGACGCGCGGGTAGTCCATCCGCCCGTCGCCATCGAGGATCTTAAACTCGTCGTCAACAAGGATGACTACTACGTCACGGCCGCGTTCCACGCCCCGTATAAACGTACGGATCTGATAATCGAGGCGTTCAGCAAAACGCCGTCGCGTCGCCTGGTTGTTGTCGGCGACGAAGTACAATCCAAGCATTTGCGATCGCTTGCCGGCCCCAACATAGTCTTCACCGGCTATCTGCCGCGGCATGAATACATCGAAAAAATCGCCAACGCTCGTGCGATGGTGTTCGCTGGATGCGAGGATTTCGGGATAACGCTTGCCGAGGCCCAGGCGTGCGGCACGCCATTGATCGCCTTCGGCCGTGGCGGCGCGCGCGACATTGTCCGGCCGCTTGGCGAGAGCGCCCATCCGACAGGTGTGCTCTTCGACCGTCAGGCCATCGATTCCGTAGCTGGGGCCATTGATCTATTCGAGAAAAATGCGCTGTCCATCACGCCGCAGGGCTGTCGCATGAACGCGACCCGGTTCTCCGAGGAAAGGTTCGACCTGGCGATACTCGACGCCCTTGGCCTGGCCCAGTCTGTCCAACTCGCTCGCGCAACCGAGTACAATGAACTCTTCGGAGCCGAGAGCTCGACGCGCGATATAACCGGTTCCCTTGTCGAGCCAATTCTACAATGAATTCATTTGACCTTCACATGGCAAGCAACAGAAAAGCGCTTCGACCGATCGCGTGCCCGTGCTGCTCGGCGCCAGTCAGCCGGTCAATCTACCGGGTCGAATCCATCCCGGTGCATAGTTGCGTCCTGCTGAACTCGGCCCGAGAAGCCCACGCCTTTCCCCGCCGCGACCTTGACCTCGCATTCTGCGAGGCATGCGGATTCATATTCAACAGGGCCTTTGACGAAACGATCATTGGGTACTCGACCAATTTCGAGGAATCCCAGCATTTTTCCAGCACCTTCAACAGTTTCGCGAAGGGACTTGCACGCGAGATCGCACAAAAATGTGCGATAGCCGGCAAGCACGTGTTGGAGATCGGCTGCGGCAAGGGTGAATTTCTCCGCGAGCTTTGCATATCGGGCGGCGCCACCGGGCTCGGCATCGATCCAGCCTATCGAGCCGACAAAGGCCGCAACGATGAGTACGGCGACGTCAAGATCATCGTCGACTATTTCGGACCAGACTACCAGCATCTTCAGGCGGATACGGTCCTCTGTCGCCACACGCTCGAGCACGTAAGCTCGGTGTCGAGTTTCGTGCGGCTGATCCGCAAGATGATCGGCAAAAGGACCCAGGATTGGGCGGTTTTCGAGACGCCGGATGCCAAACGTGTGCTCGTCGAGAGCGCGTTCTGGGACATTTACTACGAGCATTGCTCCTATTTCAGTCCTGGCGCGCACGCACGCCTGTTTCGTCAGGAAGGTTTCGACGTTACTGATCTGGAGCTCGTCTATGACAACCAGTACATCGTCCAGTACGCCCGGCCATCGGCCGGTCGGACGACGCCGAGACTACCGCTCGAGCACGATCTGGAGGTAATGCACCGTTTGGCGGAAATCTTTCCCGCTCGCGTGCGTGCGGTTCAGGATTTTTGGCAGGAGCGCATCCGCGCCGCATACGCCGCCGGCCGGCGGGTCGTCCTGTGGGGTGGCGGCTCCAAGGCAGTGTCGTTCCTGACGACCTTGCAGCTTGGAGACGAAGTCTGGGCAGCAGTCGATATCAACCCCTACAAGCAAGGCAAGTTTACGCCCGGAACCGGTCACCCGGTCATCGCGCCAAGCGACCTCTTGGACACTCCGCCTGATCTCGTCATCGTCATGAACCCGATATACCTGAACGAAGTGGCGCAATCCTTGATTGCGCTGGATCTTCGACCGGAAGTCGTCGCGGTCTGATTGCGCTCTCGTCAAAGAAGAACCCGAAATGGAACATCCCAAGTCGCCGCAAGTGTCCCTTGGTATGCCGGTCTACAACGGCGAGAATTTCGTCTCCGAGGCGATCCGGTCGATCCTCGAGCAGGACTTCGATGATTTCGAACTCGTCATCACCGACAATGCCTCGACAGATGGAACAGCCGATATATGTCTGGAATTCGCGCGGCGGGACAAGCGCGTCCGCTATGTCCGGAACGCACGCAATTTGGGCGCCGGTGCCAATTTCAATCGAGCTTTCCAGCTGAGCACAGGCGAATATTTCAAATGGTGCGCCCACGATGACCTCTTGAGCAGTGGTTTCTTGACAGACTGCGTGCGTGCGCTTGACGCGAATGCCCGCCACGTCATTGCCTACCCGCGCCTGCTGGGAATCGACGAGACCGGTCTGCTGACTTCCTATGTCGAAGGGGGATTGCCGGATATGGGAGGATCGTCGCCCGCTGCCCGTTTCGGGCTGATGGTTGCAGCGCCCGGATGCGATGCGGCTATGTTCGGCCTTTGGCGCCGGGACTCGTTAGCTAAAACGACACTGCATGAGTCCTATTATGGGTCCGATCGCGCGCTTCTGGCCGAGATGGCTCTTCTCGGAACGTTTGTTCACGTGCCCAACGCAATTCTGTACAACCGCGACCATCCGAGGCGATCGGTGCGATTGCCGAACTCGGAACGATTGGCCTGGCAAGATACGGCGGGCTGTAGCGCGAAACCGTTTGAATTCTCAAGACGGATAAAACACCTCGTCGCGATTGCCCACCGGCACAGGCGGACGGCACCGCTGGGTCGGACACTGTTTCATCTGATTGCTTGGCTCTCCGATCCGCTGGTCTTCGCGAGACTGTGCCTGGAGGCTGTAGGCGCGGTCTCCCCGAGGCTCCGGGAGAAGCTGCGTGGCGCCGGCTTGGGGGCACTGAACCACGTCGGCTCAGACCGATCTCCTGGTTAGAAATCTGCTGCGACGGTTAGGGCCTTCCGTCAACGACGCCGAACTGGCATCTGCGATCACGGCAACCCAGAGCTCTCCCGATCGGCTCGAGCAGCCAAATGGAATCACTTGGGCTCGTAGAGATGCGGCGAAAACAAACAGGCGTGCGGGGATCCCTGGTTCAGTCTGACGTGATCCCGCTCTCGTCGCTGGCTACAAGGTGGGCCGCTTCAGGCAACCTGGACCAGATCGACAGCGGTGGGATCAGAGGCGCTAAACTGCAGCGGGCAGATCGTCGAATTATGCCACGATGATCTCCGCCGAGAGACCGAGCTTGTATGCGGCCTGGGCAACTTCGTCTCGGTAGAGCGGATTCATCACGACGATCGACTGCAGGAGCTTACCGCGCAAGCTCTCGGGGCCAACCACCGGTGTCCCGGCTCCAGGAGCAAAGCGCCCTTGCTTGTGCGGGTTGACGTCGACCAGAGCGCTGATCCGCGCCCCCTCGGGAACGACGTTGACGAAAGTGATGCCCTTTGATCCCGCACCCCAGACCACGGTCTGCTCCGGATCCCGCGTCGCAAGGTAATCGCGCCACCAGGCGACCTTGTCGCGATAGGTCTGGTCGAAGCGACGGACCAACGCATCAATCTTTCCAGGACTGAAAGAATCGGCCGTCATCCCGGTTTCGACAGGCTTTGCTTCGATGAAGAGGTACTGGTCACCGAACGACGCGCCCTGATCCAGCACCTCGAAGCCTGCTGTCTGCATTGCTGCCCGCAGCGAGTGAGGCGTGAAATAGGAAACGTGCTCGTAGATCAGATCCCAGATTCCCATGTCGCGCAATGTATAAAGCGCATTAGGCACCTCGATGTAAAATACGGTGCTCGGCTCAACGCCTGGATGGGAGCGAAGCCCCTGCAGGAAGGCGATCGGGCTGGCGATGTGTTCCAGGACGTGACGGCAGGAAACGAAGTCAGGCTTGACGTCCGGATAGGCATCGCTGAACCAGTCATTGATGAACTCAACGCCGGCGACGTCGTCGCCCCGATCGTCTTCGAAGCTCCTGTCGAAACCAATGCCTCTGGCGCCGCTGGTTGAGCAAAGCCGTTTGAGGAAATCGCCCTTGCCGCAACCGATATCGACGACCAATTTTCCGTCAAGTGCGTAGGCAGTGGACAGGCGACCCGCAAGATCCTCGACAAAGGCCACGAAGCGTGGCGAGAAATGCAGGGAGTTCTCGTAATTCTGCGTATAGCCGATCCGACCATCTTCGAACGCCGCGTTGAAGAAATGTTCACAACTGCGGCAAAACGCAAGGACGAATTGGCCAGTCGGCGCAGCAATGGCCGAGTTTGCGTCAGGGTGCAGGGAATTGCACGAAAACGGAATGGCTTCGAACGATACCGAGTGCAGCAGATCGTTGCGCCGACAGACCGGACAATCGCCGCGAAGGCGGATCGAATTCGTCACCGGTTCACGCGTCTCGGCGCAGGCAGCGCTTCGGGCTTGCACGGTCACACGATCCGCGGGGTCGGCACGGGAACGATGAATTTTCCGCCCCGGGCTCGATATTCAGCCTGTTGTTCGATGATTTCATCGAGGAAGTTCCAGGCCAGCACCAGAACATAGTCAGGTTGCGCCTCCAACAGAGCTTCCGTAGGACGGATCGGAATTTTCTGACCGGGCATGTGCTTGCCCTGTTTGTGAATGTTGCGATCTACGACGAAGTCGATCACATCGCGTCCGATGCCAACCGTATTGATCAAGGTGGCGCCTTTGGCCGCCGCTCCATAGGCGGCAATTGAGGCGCCGCTGGCTTTCAGCCGGTGCAGCAATGCGGAGAGCTCGACTTTCAACTTGTCGACTGTCGCGGAAAAATCGAGATAGTAATCGATAGCGTCGATCCCTCGCGCTCTTTCATGAGCGATCTGGTCGGTGACGCTCGCTCCGACATGTTCCCGCATTTCCACATAGAGGCGAAGTGAACCGCCATGAATCGACAAGTGTTTTATCTCGTTGAGATAAAGGCCATGGCGTCGAAACAGCTTGTCCAATGCCGTCACAGAAAAATAGCAGAGGTGCTCGTGGTAGATCGTGTCGAATTCGCAATGATCGATCATTGGTTCGACATATGGCGCCTCGATCACCGCAACGCCGTCGTCCTTTAGCAACCGCGCAATGCCTGCAACAAAACCATTGGTGTCGGCCACGTGGGCGAGAACGTTGTTTGCGTGAATGACGTCGGCTCGCATCTCCTGTTGGCGAAGCTTCTCCGCCAGCTCGCGGGAGAAAAAAGCCAGGCGTGTCGGCACGCCTATTTTCTCCGCAGCGGCGGCAGGTCCTTCGGCCGGGTCGATACCGAGTACTGGTATCCCCGCCTCGACATAGTTCTTCAGGAGATAGCCATCGTTACTCGCCAACTCGACCACAAAGCTGCTGGCGTCCAGGTTACGACGCTCGATCAAGTCACGCGCATTGTCTCGGGAATGCCTCAGCAGCGCTTGCGAGAACGAGGAGTAGTAGGGATAGGCATCGGCAAACAGAATCCTGGGGTTCACCGTTTCCGTGATCTGCACCAAGCTGCAATCGCCACAAAAGGCGACACTGAGCGGAAAGACAGGCTCTTCCTCGCCTTCGTCGATGCTCGATGGAAGCCGATCGGCAAGCGGCGTCGTGCCGAGCTTCAGGAAAGTGTCAATGTGACTTCCGCCGCAGGAGCGGCAAACCTGCTCGGTTACAGAGGCTGCACCAGCAATCATCATGGCCATGGCTCCCGGCTGTGTTTGTTTAAACCGCTACCGCTAACTGCGGTGTGCGGCGAAGATCCGTATCCAGTTCGCCATCCTGGATCAGCTTCTGCACATGGGCGATGCGCTTGAACCGTTCGCCCTCGAAATCCCCAAGGGCAAGGCCTGTGGCGCGAAATGTGTGGTAGAGCTGTTCGATACCGCGCCGTGCTGTCCATTGCGGCTTAAACCCGTGCAGGCGGCGACCAATATAGGTGCAGTCGACGCGATAGCACCGCTTGTCTGGCCCGGCGTCGGGCGCGAACTTCACGCGGCTGTCGGGAACGATCGTTTGCACCAGCTCCGCGATCTCTCGAATCTGATAATTTTCCGTGGTCAAGCCGACATTGAACGCCTCGTTGTGGACCAGCTCTCGCTCGGCTTCGAGTACGGCGATATAGGCCAGCGCAATGTCCTCTACATGGACGATCGGACGCCATGGCGAGCCGTCGCTCTTGAGGTAGACCAGGCCGGTCGTGTAGGCCCAGGCAGTCAGGTTGTTGACCACGAGATCGAAGCGGATGCGAGGCGACAGGCCGTAGGCAGTGGACGCACGCAGGAATGTCGGGCTGAACGATTGATCCGCCATCGGCGCGACCGCGCGCTCCACATTCGCCTTCGAGGCGCCGTAAGGCGTAACCGGGTTGAAGGGGGCATCTTCAGTTAGAAAGCTGTCGCCGGCCGCGCCGTAATTGCTGCAGGAGGAGGCATACAGGAACCGCTGGACGCCGGCGGCCTTGGCGAGCTGCGCAAGCCTTACCGAAGCGCCGCAGTTGATTTCCTCGGTAAGCAGGGGTCGGTAGTCCCCCAACGGATCGTTTGACAGTCCGGCGAGATGGATGATCGCGTCGAAGCCGGCGACGTCGTCGATTTCGATGTCGCGGATGTCTTTCTCGACCGTCGGCACTTCGGCCAACGTCCCTACGAAAGTGCATGACCGGAAGATGTCGCTGTCCAGGCCCGTGACGTCATGGCCGCGTTCAAGCAGCATCGGAGTCAGGACGGAACCGATGTAGCCGAGGTGGCCTGTAACCAGAACTTTCATCGATCAATTCCCATGTTTTCCAGGGCGCCTGTCCGCTGTCCCACAATTTCTGAAGGAGATGCTTTTCGCGGATGGTGTCCATGCATTGCCAGAAGGATTCGTGGCGATATGCCATCAGTTGGCCGTCGGTCGCGAGCCGTTGCATTGGCGCGTGTTCAAACATGACATCGTCGCCATCGATATAGTCCTTTATGCCCGGCTCGAGCACGAAGAAGGCGCCATTGATCCAACCCTCTGAGGCCTGGGGCTTTTCTGTGAAGTCGACGACGCGATGGCCATCGAATTCGATGTGCCCATAGCGTGCCGGCGGACGCACCGCCGTCATCGTTGCAAGCTTGCCATGCGACTTGTGGAAGGCGATCAGCCTATCAAGGTTGACGTCCGAAACGCCATCGCCCCAGGTGAGCATGAATGTCTCGTCGCCCATCCAGTCGATCAGGCGTTTTATGCGGCCGCCCGTCAGCGTATTCAGCCCCGTCTCCACAAGATCGACGGACCAGTCAGGCAGCGAGTTCGAGTGACGCTTGACGCTTCCCGATGCGGCATTGACAGTCAAGCTGCCATCGAATGCGACATAGTCGCTGAACCAGCGTTTGATGTATTCGCCCTTGTATCCCAACGCGATGGCGAATTCGCGGTGTCCATAGGCATAGTAATGCATCATGATATGCCAAAGGATCGGCTTTGCTCCGATTTCGACCATTGGTTTCGGCCGGATCTCGGTTTCTTCCGCCAGCCGCGTTCCCAGCCCGCCAGCAAGAATTCCTACCTTCATTGTTTTCTCACCCCAATCGCCTACAGTGTTTTGCTACCATGCGCAGGTCGGGTTGAACCACACCGAAGAAGGGATGATCGGAACCATCGATGCATGACGTCAGGCATACGATTGGCGCTATGCTCGATACAGCGATGCGTAAGCGGTCTCATCCATTCGACGTAGCAGACTGGCAGGCGTCGGCGGTCATCATCGCACCCCATCCTGATGATGAAACGCTGGGATGTGGAGGGGTCGCCAGCAAGAAGCTTAGCTCGGGCGCTGATGTCCGGTTTATTTTCGTTACCGACGGTTCGGCATCGCATGCAAATCGGGTTGACAGGGAGGCGCTGCGGATCGCCCGCGAGGACGAAGCGATCGAGGCGGTTCGCCGGTTGGGCGGGTCGGCCGATCGGGTGAGATTCCTGCGTGTTCCCGACGGGATGGCAAAGCATCACATCGGCAAGATCGCAGAGGCGATCGCTGAGTTGCTTTTCGTTTGGCAACCGCAGAGCGTGTTCGTCACCCATACAAAAGAGCCGCCTGCGGACCATGTTGCCACCAATCTTGGCGCGCGAGGCGCGCTTCAACTGTATGGCCGGCGCGTGACCGTGTTCGAATATCCCGTCTGGTACTGGTATCAGTGGCCATGGGTTCGCCTGCACGATCGAGTGCCTGGCCTCAGTCGCGTCGTATTGCGGCAAACGATCCGGACCCTTGCAGGTTTGCGTGGGCTCACGCTGTTCAATTCGAACGCGTATGTCGGCGATGTCGTCGACGTGAAACGGCATGCGCTGGCCGCGCACCGGTCACAGATGGAGCGGCCGGCGGGACTCGACGACTGGCCTATCCTGGCAGATGTAGGTGGGGGCGATTTGCTGAATCGGCTGCTGAGCGACCATGAGATGTTCACGCGATACGAGCTTAACGCGCGAACGTAAGCGGCCGGCCTGAAGCGTCTCGGCAGGATCGCGGCGGCGGTGGCCATGACCTCTTCGGGGTTCGACCCAAGGCTGCGGTGCGGCTTCGATCCGTCTGCTATCTTACTTGCGGCCCATTTGGATGCACCCCCGTGCCATCCAAGACAGAGCATCCAGTCAGCATCTCGACTGACCGATGAAATGGATTCGTCAAGCCGATAACCCTTGGGATCAGCGTGTCACCAGAACGTACTATGTTCTTACGGCTTCCTGGCGGGGCGACTTTGCATCTCGCTCGTGAGAAAACAAATGGCTCACGTCACTGCTCGGCAATTGTGTTCGTGCCCTATGCGAGGGATCCGAATTCGATCATCGCACCGTCAATGCGGCCATCCGTGTGACACTTCGACGGTATCGTCGGCCGTCGCTGCGCATTCCGGGCAATCTGCCGGATACGCAGCGCATGCTCGCAGATGAAGCACGGGAGACCAGGATGATTGGCGGACGCTTATGGATTTGTCGGAGGACTAATTCTTCGCACGGCTGGCCAAAGACGAGATGGTCACACGTTACAAAGTCAATATTTGACGTGTGTTTCCATCTCGTCGCCATGCTTGCCGTCGGAGTCTCCATCGCAGGCTGTGATTCTGCTGCCAGTGGAGAAGAAATCCTCAGGACGGGTCTTACATTTGATCGCCGCGAGATCGCCGAGCAATCCGGGGATGTGAAGCTCGTTGGTGACATTGACGGCGACGGCCGGCTGGATCTGGTTCTCGGCGGATCGCCGCAGGACCCTCTGTCGTGGTGGCGTTGGCCCGACCTGCTTTTCACTACGATCGCAACCGCCCGTGTGGAGTTCACGACGGATGGCGTGCTTGTCGACGTCGATGGGGATGGTGATCTCGACATCGTGACGGCCGATGGCCCGGACGGGGCCAATCTCGTCTGGTTCGAGAATCCGCGCCCGAACCGCGATTCGACCGACGGCCCGAGCTGGGAACAGCATGAGATCGGCGCAGTTGGCAGCTGGGGCAAAGACATCAAGGCGGCCGATTTCGATGGCGACGGCCTTGCCGATATCGTCGTGCGAGCGCCCAGCGAACTGATGATCTTCTTCCAGGGCGGAGCCGGCGCCTGGTCTCGCGTGGCCCTGCCATCATCCTTTCATCTGGGCGAGGAGGGGATGGCCTTCGGTGACATCGACGGCGACGGCGCTGTCGACCTGGTCCTTTGCGGACAATGGGCCCAAAATCCAGGCGCAGCGACAGCGCGCATTCCCGCCCGGTGGCAGGGCCATGCGGTTGGCGCGTTCAACCCTGCTTTCAAGGCGCTCGTCGTCGACCTCGACCAGGACGGGAACGCCGATATTTTGACCTCGAGCTCCGAGCACACGGCCGACGTGGCTTGGTTCCAGGCCGTCGACGGGCCAACAGGCCGGTGGATCCGCCATGTCATTCAGCCTGCTGTTGCCGGCGCCCATACGTTGCAGGCGGCGGATATGGATGGAGACGGCGATGTCGACGTCGTAGTCGGGCAGATGCACACGACCGAGCAACGTGCTCTGTCCATCCACCTCAACATGGACGGCCGGGGAATGCGCTGGGCACGACAGGTGATCGACACGGTGGGGCTGCACAACGGGGTTGTCGCCGATGTCGACAGCGATGGCGATTTCGATATCTACGGCGCCAATTGGGCGGGCAACCCGCCCGTCCGGATCTGGATCAATCGTCTCGACCCTCCCGGACCGGTCCGCCGCCTCGACCGCTGGCGCCACCACCAGATCACGCACGCCCATGTCCGCTCCTTCGGGCTCGCGTTCGCCGACATGGACGGTGACGGGCGGACGGACATTATCTCGGGTCCGTTCTGGTATCGCCAGCCGGCCGCTCCCTGGCAAGGTGAATGGGAACAGATCCGGCTCGGCGAGGGAGCGGATGCGGTCGCGGCATTCGACATTGACGGCGATGGACGCGCGGAAGTGATCGCCCAGCGTGGCGGGGCCGAGACGCTGAATTTGGTGTGGCTTCAGGCGCAGCAAGCGTCAGCGCGCGGGTTTGAGGAACATACGATCGGCGAGGTTCCCTCCGCCAGCCACGAACTCGGATCCCAGGGCCATGCACTGGCACAGATCGTCAAAGGCGGCCAGCCGGAGCTTGCGGTCTCAAGCGGTGCCGGCGCCTTCTACTTTGACATTCCCGACGACGCGGCGGCGGGCCCCTGGCCGCGAACCCGCATTTGCGCCGAGGCCTCCGACGAAGGAATTGCTTTCGCCGATATCGACGGCGACGGCCTGCTTGACCTTGCGGCCACTACCGGCAATGCAAAGGGGATCGCATGGTGGCGCAATCCGGGAGATGGCTCTGCCGACTGGCAGCGCCGCGACGTCGCCAATGTCCCCAACATGGTCTATCCGGACCGCGTGGCGGTCGCCGATCTGGACGGCGACGGACGAACCGACATCGTCGTGAGTGAGGAAAACGGGCAGGCCGACCATGCGAAGGCCTATTGGTGGCGCAATCCCGGCGACCTCAGGCCAAGCTGGGAGCAGCAGGAAATCACCTCGCGCGGCTCGCTCAACAGTCTTTCGGTTGCCGATATGAATGACGATGGCCGGCCGGACCTCGTCATGGGCGAGCACCGCGGCGCCCTGCGCCTTTCGCTCTGGCGCAATCTGGGCGGCAGGCGGTTCATCGAGCAGTTGGTCGGCGAGGGTGTCGAGAGCCATCTCGGCGCCCGCCCGGTCGATCTCGACGGCGACGGTGATCGTGAGATCGTCTCGATCGGGTGGGATGCGCCCCAGGCGATCCATGTCTTGCGCAACGATGCCACCGTTCCATTGGACCGAGAGGCCGGGCAGGTACCCCCAGGATGAGATATGGGCCCACAATCGGAGTAGCGATCAGCCGGAGGAGGTAGGAGCCGGCCAACCGTTGTCGGGCTCGATCCCGGGCGCACAATCTGTCACCTTCGCGGCGAGCGGCACGGGCTGGCTGTCCCGAGGCGTCGCAGAATGGGGAAGAGCGCGTGACATTGACGGCAAGGTTCCTCAGCGTGTTCGGCGACGCGCGCGTCATAGCCAAGGGAGAGGCCGCCGGTCTCAAGCTCGTGGCGAAGAGCGCCGACCCGAACTTTGTTCGTGGCACGTACGAGCCGCCCATCCAACAGGCGATCGCGGCAAACTTGGCGCCTGGAGACGCTTTTTTCGACATCGGCGCGAATATTGGTTTCTTCAGCCTCATCGCCGCGCGCCGCGTCGGGCCGCGCGGTCAAGTCTATGCGTTCGAACCTGTTTCCCGCAACGCCGCAGCTGTCGCAGAAAGTGCACGGCTCAGTGGATTCGGCACCATACGGGTGTTCGCCGAAGCTGCGGGCGCCACATCCGGCCGTGGCCAGCTTCTGCTCGCCCATCACATCGGCGGCGCCGCGCTTGCCTCGGCGGGAGCACCGCCGGACATGAGTGGCCGTCTGGATGTCAGCATAGTCGCCATCGACGATGCCATCGCCCACCGAGGCCTCAGGCCGCCCTCGCTGGTCAAGATCGACGTGGAAGGCGCCGAAATCGACGTCCTGGGCGGAATGACGGAAACGCTGCGGCGACACCGTCCGAAGGTGATTTATGAGGTCGACGATGCAACGCGCGAGGGGCTCGACCGCAAGGCCCGAAAGATCGCGGAACTCCTGACTGCTGCCGGCTACGCATTGAAACCGCTGCCAGCCTCCTATGCCAATGGGGAATGGCGGGTCGAACACGTCTTGGCGCAGCCGGTGGGCGCTTAAGAACTAGATTTGCGGCGTCATGGCAGGGATTCCATGCAAGGACAGCAAGCCTGATCAACGGGACAAGCGAGGCAGTGCGCGACTTCTGCCCGGGACTGCGACACGTCATCGATGCCTTGAAGAATCTCGTACGACGACGTGAGGAGGGTCTTGTTGTTGCACCGTCATGACTGGGTAGAAACTGCTGAAGAGGCTGGGTCCGGCGTCGCCCGGCCGGAGGTTCTTGTCGCAGACGATTTTCAAGGTGAACGCGCCCGCGGCGCGGTAATTGGCACCTTGGCAGTCAAGGGGGGTGTCAGGCGAGGACGCGACATCGAACGCCAGATCGCGATCGATCACGGCGCACTTCGTTTCCAGCCGCTCGTCAGGCCAGGTTGGGGCCGGCAAGGGATCTCCTATGGTCCGTTTCAGCGAGAGGCTGGTCTGGTGCTATTGGTCTCGATCACCAACGGCCACAACACATCGCAGGGATCGCCATTGCCTGATGACCTCGCCAGGCGAGTCTACCGTTGGCTGCGAGGACCCGGCATTGATCCATGGCCCGGCCGTCTGGTTTCCCTGATACATGCGCCGCGAAAGAGGCTCACCCTTCGCCGTCTTTGGTGGTGGACGCTTAGCACCTCCAGAACTTACCGAGGATCGAACATCGACGAGAACCTGGCTGTCGGTTGGTTCCCCAGTGAGGCGCCGATTAATCCCGTGGAAGAGGGCTGCGGCTTTGTCGTGCACGCCGCCGAAGGCGAAAACGGCGAGCTGTGGGCTCGTGTAGGAAAGCAATGCCTGAGTGCGTTTCGGCGCCTAAAGAACGTTCATGTCTATTATGTCGTGGCGTTGCGAGAGCAGGGCGCTGTCTATTATGCGGCCGCCGACCAAAAAGCCCACGGTCTTGCCGCTTTTCCGATGATGCGTCCGATCGCGATCGATCCTTTCAACAAGGACGAAAAGCTGTTTGCGGGTGTTCATCAGTCGGCACTTGGCCAGATCGGGTTTCGGGTCGACACACGCGTCCAAGCGGTTCAAGTGGGGCGGATACCTGAATTCTCGACGCTGTTTGGCACCGCCCACGCTGCCGATGCACTCGTCGAAGGCTGGCCGGGGCAAATCGCTGCAATCGGGGGGCGGTGGCATTTTTCGCAGGACGCTGGCGGTAACCTATCCGTCGTCGATCCTGGTCGCCCTTCAGGATTGATCCACGGACTGCTGGCAATTGGCGCCATCTCGGATGTGTGTGGTCTCGTCTGTCGGTTTCGGGACAACGACAATTTCTGGGTGCTGAAACTGTCGACGCTCGGATGGACCTTGGTGCGCAAGCAATCGGGCAAAGAGATTACGATCGCGACCGGTACGGAACACGCTTTGCGCGAGTGTTCTACCCATTCGGTCCAGATTCTTGACTGGAACGGTCAGGTGAGCTGCTTTCTTGACGGGGTTCGCCTTTGCGAAGCGTCTGTCAATGCCGATTCAGTCGAGAACGCTACCGGAGTAGGTATATGGAAAAGCTTCGATAGCGAGCCGCGCTGGCATAATTTGGAGGCTCATCCTTGCGAAGTTCCCATCCCATTGATGGCGCCTCTGGCGGCACCTTGGAACCAACTCGGAGCAACCCTGTCCTACGCCGACGGTTTTACCGGTACTGCCGGCGAACTGGATCGCCGCACGTCGGAGCTGGGCGGCGGACAATGGGCGAGAACACTGGGCACCGGGGTCATCGACGTCGACGGGCTGGGCAGCGCCCGTGTGCGCGCGAGCGTGGACAGACCGAACCCGGGTCGAACATTCTATTCGCTGCCATGGGATCTACCGGGATTCGCCGATCTCGAGGCCGCAATCGAGCCTCCCGGGGAGCGCCGAGGACAAGATCAGCGCGGCCGGGCAGGACTGCTCTTCTGGCAAGACAGCGACAACTACGTTTGTGTCACGACTTGGCTCGACGACGTCTACCAGGGTGCTTCGATTTCGGTGTTCATCAAGCGGCTCGGCTTTGAGGAACTTTATGACGCGGTTTGGACAAATGTGGCGGACAAGGTCGTTTGGGGAAAACCTTTTCGCATGCGCGTTGCGTTCGACGGAAATCGGTTTGCAATCCTGATCGACGACGAACTGGTGATGCAGCGAAGCCTCACCGACATCTATCCCGATGACGCCGCGCTTCAAATTTTGCGGGTCGGACTCGCCGTCAACTGGGAGTGGGGAGATGACACGGGCTCGGTGTTCACGTCGTTCAAGGCCCGGCGCTGAGCGAAAGAGTGGATTCGCTTTCCAAGCCGTGAACGGTGGATGACGATGGCCTTATCGTAAAGGTCCCGGGTCGACTGGGCAATTTTTTCCCACGAATAGAGCTCCGCGACCCGCTGGGCGCCCTGTCGGCCGATTTCATTGCTTGACTGGGGGTCGGCTAGAAGGCGGACGATCGCGTCCGAAAGTGCGGCTGGATCATTTTTTTCGACGAGCAAGCCGCCGCCAGTCGCTTCCACAATGTCCGTCATGCCACCGACACGCGTGGCGACGACCGGCGTCCCGGTCGCAAGGGCCTCCACCAGGCTCATGCCGAAGGATTCGCTAAGTGACGGATTGACGAGGAGCGAGGCCCCGGCACAGCGCTCGATGACCTTTTCATACGGTTCCATACCGGTAAAGGTGACCGTGTGGCCGAGCTGCGGAGGTATCATTTCGCGCAGAACCGTCCCGTAAGAACCTCTGAACGCGCTCCCCCCGGGATAGAACCGAGAAAGGTCCAAGACCTCCGGATCCCGGCTCAGGTCGATCAGAAGGTCCCGCGCCAGTGCCGCGGGCGGGCCAACGATCTCAAGACAGGCCTCAGGGTGAGCGGCGACTACTTTGGGCCAGGCCTCGAGAAGGGTATGGACACCCTTTTCCGGAGAGACACGGCCGACGAACAGCACCTTTGCCGGCGTGCGCTGCGCCGTAACACGAGCGAGCCGATCCACTGGCGCACCGTTAGGCAGGACCGCAAAGGGCGTTCGCGTGCTTCCAAACCGTTCGCGCGCAGTCGCAACGACATGCTGCGAACAGCCGGCCACGAGATCGCATGCAGCGATGCCGCGCGCCATGACGTCACGATCGAGTTGCGCCAACCAGTCGCAATGCATGTGCAGAAGGATTGCCGCATCGGGGACGGCGCGCCGGATAGCCGGTGCATAATGCGGAAAGTTTTGGAGATGAACGACGTCGGGCGCCAGGCGGCGGAGCCTTCGCAGCGCCTGAGCGAAGAAGTCGAACGCATAGAAGCTTTGCGCAAAGAGCGGAGCGCCTGGCCAGGCGCGGCTCCACATGCGGGACGCTCTCCCCCACACACGCGCCGGCGCGCAGGTGAGGAGTTCGATCCGCACGCCATCGATCTCGAGCCACTTGGCCTTTCCGCGCGGGCGACGCGCGATCACGGTCGTCTCGCAGTCCGCGCCCAAGCGGCGTGACACTTCATATGTCCAGATGCCGACCGAGCTCTGGTCGGGTGGAAGGACCATGTCGAAATGCTGCGAGACGAAAGCGACTTTCATGAGCTTGGTACCCCTATGCAGGACGACGCAGCCTGAGAAGCATGTCGCGTGCGTCGAGAAGGTCGGGACGCACAAGCACAATGGCTGCAGCGACATACACGGCGGCGCCGATGATGATCCCACCTGCGATGAGGAGACCTTGGGGGGTGGATGTCGGTGCTGCAACCAGCCAAGCGGTGACAATGGCGAACATGAGCAGGGCCGCCACCGCCAGCCGCGGGAATATTGTCAGTGGCCTCAGTACGTCGATATGCGCGATGCGGTGTACGAGGAAGAGAAACACCGGCAGGAGCACGACGTTGCAGGCCAGAAGAGCGGCCATCGTTGTCTCGAGGTCGATCTGCACGGCAGCGGTGAGGAGGATCACGGCCAGGACGGTGTAGGATATGTTTAGCTTGAGGATCAGGCCGGAATGACCGAGCGCGAGGATGGTGAGTGCACAGATGCTATCTATCGTGCGTTGCAGGCCAAGGAGCATCAGGATTTGAACGGCGACGACACCGCTCACCCATTGCGGGCCGAAGATGAAAGGTACCGCGACGGGAGCGATCGCGGCAAACCCCAGAAATGCCGGGAAGCCAGCAATCGCTGCCACGCGTATGCTCGCGTTGAAGAAAGCATCGATCTTCGCCGGCTCGCTCTGCACTCGGGCGACTGCTGGTATGGTCACCGCCGTAAGCGGACCCAGAAATGCCTCGCTCAGAAGATCCAGCGGTCGGCGGGCGAGAGCGTACACGCCTACCGCGTAGGGTCCGAGGAAGGTGCCGAGTATGACCTTTGGTATTTCGTCATTCACGAAAGTCCAAAGGGAATGACCGATGAGAGGACCAGCGAAGCCGAACAGGTCGCGACAGCGCGCGTAGGAATATCTGAGACGCGGCCGCCACGAACTGCCGAGCAGAATGACGGCGGTTTCCACAGCCGCCTTGGCGACCTGCATCCACACCAGGCTCCACATGTCGTAACCGGCGATTGCCATACTGATTCCAAGCGTTCCGCCGACGGCCGTGCCGGCGAGCGTTCGCAGCGCGAACAGTCGAAAATGAAGCTGGCGCTTGAGGATCGCCGCCGGAACCGCCGCAAGCGCCTGGAGCACAATGACGACGCTGGTCCAGCGGACGAGGTCCTTCAGAACAGGTTCGCCGAATGCCGCGGCGACTACACCGGCAAAGGCCCACACCAGCACACTGAGCACCGAGCCGGAGACGGCAAGGAGCCAAAAGGCAGAGTCGAAATGAATGGATTCGACATCCGGACGCTGGATGAGTGCTTCGGGGATTCCGCGCGTCACCGGAACGGCGACGATGATCGGCACCACCATGGCGAGCGTGGCGAAACCAAACGCCTCCGGGCCGAGATGACGGGCGAGAACGACAAAGACGACAAACATCGCCAACTGGCGGCCCCACGTTTCGACCGCGACCCAAGCTGCCCCGTTGATAATATCTCCGCCGATCGCCTTCATTGTCGCTCTCTTTTGCCGTCGACAGGCGAACGGGATATGCGCCCAGATTCAAGAATGTGAAGGTCCGCCACCACCCGCATCGACATCGGCCGTGCCAATCCAGCATGCTCCGTCACGTCATTGCGCCCTTGTGTGGCGTAAAGCTGCTCGCCCGCGGCAAGGACAGCGGCCTGCAGCCGGCCCACTCCATACGTATCGCGACATCGATTAATCGGAAGGAACCGACGAATCATCGCGTGCCGCCCGCCCAGCGCGACGCGCGGATTTGAATGAACTCGCTGGACTGCCTCGGCCTCGTAGGCGACATCAATTCGCCCCCATCGAGCCTGCCGCCAGTTCCTTGCCGGAGCTAACGAGTCCATCTGCGTCAGCATACGAGATGGCCCCGACGCGCCGACCGTTGACGCATGCGGTAGCCATTGCGACACGACCAAGCATGGCTCGCCTTTTCCTCATTTGCTCTCGGATCATGCGGCTTTGCTGCGTCACACAGCAATCCGCCCTTATTGACGAAACGTCCGTCTCGGCCACCGCCTTTCGACTGTGGCGCCTAACCTATTTGTCAGCACTGTCCGCAACAAACCTGGAAGAATAATGGACCGGACATGATAGCTTCGGGCGGCAGCAAAAGCGGTTGAATAATAGCGGAGAGGCCATGGGACGAGTCGTCAATCCGATTCTACCATGCAACTGGGGAATGTTTGCAGAAGCGTGATGTGAGAACGCCGTTGTCGCTCGAAGCCAGACGAGGGCACGGTTTTGGCCCATCGCAGGCGCGGCAGGTTGGTCTGACATGGATCCACCTTGGCGGAGACTTTCACGCAGAAGAAAAATTCTACAGCTTTCGTTAACACCGCCATAGCCGGCCAAACCTGGTGTTTTCGTTCGCCTTCGAGGTTGCGCGGAGGGGCCCGGCCAAGACGTTACGGTCGAAGCAACCAACGTCAAGACCGCCACGGCGGCGGCCCTTTGACGCGATCGGCATGCCGCCGCTGATCAACGGCATCCGGTTCGAGTGGTTTGATAATCTCAGCGGACCTTGGTCAGCGTAGAGCCATTGCGTCCACCTGCAGCATCAGCTCGAGGTAGATTTCAGCGACGGAGCGCCAGGAATAGCTGAGGGATCTTTTATGGCCTGCCTCGATCAAACCTTGGCGCAAATCCGGATATCGCTGGATGTCGCGTACCGCTCTGACCCAATGTGCCAAATCATCCGGATCGGCATAGAGCGCTGCGTCCTGGCAGACCTCGGGGAGGCAAGGTGATGTCGAGGCCACGACCGGGCATCCGATCCTCATGGCTTCGACGGCAGGCAACCCGAAACCTTCGATCCTGGACGGAAAAAGAAAGCACAATGCACCCGACAGAGCTTTCTTGAAATCATCATCGCTGATCCGTCCGAGGAGCCGGAGATTGTCTGGCTTCGGCTGCGCAAACCGGGAAATCTGCGCTTCGTCGATTTCGCCCGCCATCCACAGGTTCAAGTCCAACGCGTCAAGCAGCGGAGCAAGCCGGACCAGTAATTCGACGTTCTTGTATTTTTGATCACGCCCCAGGCATAGCACATAGGGGCGGTCGGGCCGGATTTGCAGCTTCGATCGATTGGCATCCCATCGTTCCGCATGGTCGCTGCCGTTATATGTGACGGTGATCTTCTCCTGCGGTGCGATGCCGTATTTGATGAGATGCTGCCGCGAAAGCTGCGAGACGGTGGTTATATGTGCAGCCCGTCGGCCAAGGAGTGGAAGAATGAAACGGTGGGCCCATCGGAAGCCGCGCCCATAACTCTCCGGCATCAGCCTGGTATGCAGGTCGTGGATGCATGCGATTTGCCGCGTCAGCGCCACCGGCGCCAGATTGCAGAAGCTGAGCAACCCGCCCTCGACGTGGCGTGGCAGTTGCATCTGCACCCAGAACTGCGGAAGGCGCGGTTTGTTGAATTCGGGGACGACCCGAATGCCAATCGCCTGCAGCGGCAATTGCGCCCGACGCGGGACCGCCAGATCGAGTTCAAGTCCCCGCGCCAACGGATGGCCCTCGTCCAGGAGAGCGTCGAGCGCAAGGGTTACCTCGCGCGCATAGCGGGCAACGCCGTTTGGAGGCAGCGCGACGAAATCCCCATTTATGGTCCAGCGCCTGGTGCGGCCACCGCAGGGCCCCCCGTCCTCAGCCGGAACCGCCGGAAATGAGCTCTTGCCATACCTCTCGAATGGAAGCGGATCGGCGCCGATTGTTCTGGCCGCGCTGGCGGCCACGGGCGCAGATCTTCCGTAATTTCGCTGTCCCATAAAGTGCACCATGTCGCGTGATCCATATTCAACCTAGCACCCTGGAGACAGTGCGAACCTCTGCACCTTCGAAGTATGAGCTTATCCCTTGGCGTTAATCCGAGGTCCGCACTGCCCTCGCGCTTGCTGACGGAGCAGAGCCATGCCCGTGACATTGAAATGAAATTGGCCGTGCCACCTGTCCGGCCGCGTGAGGCGTTCACCCTGCGAGCGCTAGTCGTGGACGGCTGCGAACCCTGCGCGGCCGCTAAGCCCAAAGGAGAGGCATGCGACCCGAAGATGGCGTTGCTACACCCATCGAGGCAGGCAGTAGCGCCAGATTAGCCCCGCAGCCCCCTTTTTAACAGGCTGTCGGCCCCCATCCCAGGGCTTACCGTCGCAGCGAAATCGCCCTTGTCGCCTCTAGCTGGATTGCGCATGAAACTCGTCGTGATCATTCCAACCCTTGGCCGCGGCAGCCAACTTGGCCGACTGCTATTGCATCTGCAGCGCCAGACGCAGCCACCTGGCGAAGTCGTCGTTTCAGCGCCCGATGCCACGCATGTCGAACTTCCTGAGACAAGTTGCTTTCCGGTTTCCCTTGTCTTCGGGAAGAAGGGGCTATGCGCGCAACGCAACAGCGCGCTCGACCACGCAAGCGGGCGTTTCGATGTCGTCACCTTCTTCGACGACGATTTCGTGCCGGCCGACGACTATCTCGAGCGCGTCACGAGAGCTTTCCAGGAGCATGTTGACTGGGCTGTGGTAATGGGCAGAGTGGTCAAGGACGGCGCCATCAACGCGGGGTTGGAGTGGGATGACGCCATGCTGGCGCTCGACCAGTCGGAGCAGGAGCCGCCGCCACGGCCCGAGGTCGTCGATCATCTTGGCGCCTATGGTTGCAACATGTCCATCCGGGCCGCCAAGATTGGCAAGCTGCGCTTCGACGAGCGCCTGGTTCTCTACGGCTGGCAGGAAGACATAGATTTCACCAGCCAGTTGAGGTCACGCGGGCGCGTTGTCGCGGTGAGTACGATCCGCGGCATCCATCTTGGCATCAAGACCGGGCGCATGAGCGGCGAGCGGTTCGGATATTCGCAGATCGTCAATCCGGTTTATCTGATCAAGAAGGGAACCATGCCCGCTACATTCGCTCTGCCGCTCATGGCGCGCAATGTCGCCGCCAACCTTGTGCGCAGCGTGCGGCCAGAGTCTTACATCGACCGCCGCGGAAGGCTGCGCGGCAACATCCTTGCCATAATTCATGTCCTGACGGGGCGTATCGAACCCGAATATGTTCTTGATATGGGCACAATCCGTCATCCCGGAGTTCCGCACGTATGATCCTCGTAATTGGCGTTGCCTCGTTCCGGTAGTCGCGAAAAAGGCGGCCGGGGCACCGCTCAGGCCACAGGACAATGCGCAAAGATGGTGCTCATGGCGAACTGCCAGCATCATGTTTCGACCGCTGTCCAAGCCCAACGACAACCTTGCGGCCAGTAATGTTCATTAACTATTGGGGCTCGTTGGGAAACAGAACCGTGTGTCTGGAGCGGAACTCATGCGAATGGATGAATTCCGCCACGATCTGTTCTCTACTCACCCCCCCGCTGTCCAGTTTCGACACGTAATCAGAAAGACCCTGGCCGTCTGGCTCCCGTCCCAGCAATGTCCGATAGAGAATGGCGACGTATTGCGCATTTCCAAGACCAACTGGCTGATTGTCGGTCCTGAATTCGACCGAAAGCAACATCTTCGTCAGTATTGGAACGATCGAGGGATCCTTCTTCATCGCGACGACCTCGCGCCACTGCTCGGTCGGCAACGGCATGCGACGCAGGACCAGACAGTAAGCATATGCAATCTGGTTGGCGTGGTTGAAGACAGACTTGTCGAACGCATCAAGCGAACAGGGATGAAACGCCCCGATGCCGGCAACCGGGGGCACCGACGTCTGGTCGGCAGGCGGCAAGCTCTCCCTCGCGACCGTCGACGAACTCGAGCCTGCATTGCCGTTCGCAATGGCCTTCTTTACGGCATCGTATGCGGGCTTTCGCCCGCTCGGCGCCCATAGCCCATCGCCGCGCTTCTTCAGGCGCACGAGGCCCATGAAGGCCTCGTAGCTTGGCGCCCAGTATGGCTCGTCGAGCAGTTCGTAGATATGGGCAGCTTCCAATCCATATGGGGATTGATATCGGCGCAGTAGCGTCATCGTCTGGACGAGACCGTCCGCCTGCTGACTTTCTCCCCTCTGGCTGCCACCAGCGTAGTTGAATTCGGTCAGCCAGATTGGACGACTGAGAGTGGCCAGAAACTTGAATACGTCCTCGGGGTCGCCCTCGTAAAGATGCCAGACCGATATATCCCATCTGATGCCGTCCTGCAGCATGCGGGTGAAAGCTGCGCTGTGACCCCAGCCGGCCGTTCCCATTGCTTTTCTTATGGTCGGATCCACTGCGATGGTTGCATCCGACAGACCGCGCAGCACTGCGCTTACCTTTGCCCAGCGCGGACTGAAATAGTGGGACGTCTCGGTGCCGCCGGCAGGGCCCCAGGAGCAGTTGTATTGCATTCCGCTGTCCTGCATCTCGCAGGGCATCAAGATGGCGTAATTCTCCATCTCGTTGCCAAGCTCCCAAACGCGGATGTCGTCCTTGAAGCGGGATACCAGTGTCGACGCGAGATGGTAGGCCTGCGCATAGAGGTCATCGACGGTCCCATTGTCTAGGTCCAGCTCGGGCGTGATTACCGGTAGGATCTGGACTCCGCGCTCCTTGCCCGCCTTGACCAGTTCGGCAAGTTTGGTGGCGCTGTCGGCGCTGGAGATGTTGACGCGATACGACTTCATGCCGAGGTCGCGGATATAGTCTAGTTGCTGTTCGATCGATATCCCGGGATAGGCGTTTAAGGGATGGCCATTCACCCCCCAGAGCAGATCCGCTGCGCACGAAGCTGTCATGCCCAGCAGGCATGCCAGGGTTGTCAACAGACGTCTGGTCGCGGCGACGGCCCGTCCAACGGAACCTGGTTGCGATGGATTGGACGGCCGCTGCATCAGCGCGAACTTGCTTGTTTTGCGCCAGACATCTGCGGCATCACTCCATTCGCTGAACTGTCTGACATCCATTCGAGCACGACGATTGAGATCTGCCGCACTGCCCAACGCAGTCTATCAAAACCGCGCCACACAGAACCTCACACATTTGGCGTAACCGCCCATGATTGGCCCCGCCATTCGGATGAGAGCTGCCGGGAAGCCTGTGAGGCAAACGACCGGGTACGTCCCAAAGGCCAGGATGACCCTGCTGTCCTGGTCGTCCAAAGTCGTGGAACTGAGGCTTGGCGCTGGTGACCAAAAACCCTGTGATGACACGACATTGGACAATCAACGGCCGTTTTCTCGCGCAGCCGACCACCGGAGTTCAGCGCTACGCACGCGAGATCGTTTCGGCGCTGGACGCCTTGATCGTCGGGCAGGCTGCCTTGACACGGGATCTGACGGTCGAGTTGCTGGTCCCGCCGGGGGCGCTTGACAAATTGCCCTTGGCCGCGATCCGTGTCCGCACTGTCGGCAGCTTTGGTGGGCATCTATGGGAACAAGCTGTGCTTCCGGCCTATCTTCGCGGCGGGCTGCTCAGCCTCTGCAATACCGGCCCTCTGACGGTTCGTCGGCAGGTGCTGTGCATTCACGACGTCAATACACTGGCATGCCCGCAGAGCTATTCCTTTCCATTTCGGCTTCTTTACCGCACCTTGGTTCCTGCCTTGGGCCGGGCCGCGCATAAGATTACGACGGTGTCGAAATACTCTGCGGGTGAACTGGCGCGCTATGGCGTGTGCCCGGCGGCAAAGGTCGAAATTGTAGGCAATGGGCATGAACATGCGTTGCGATGGGCTCCTTGCCACTCAGAACAAACGCTGGCAGTGGCCGGCCCTGGTACGATCGTCGTGCTTGGCAGTTCTATCCCGCACAAGAATGTCGGCTTGATCATCGGCATGCACGACCGACTTGCCGCGGCGGGGCTGCAGATTGTTGTCGTGGGCGCGTCGACGTCCCGCGTTTTCGCCAGCATCGGCGACCAGAAATCGCCGAACGTCATTTGGCTGGGAAGAAGGTCGGACGCGGAACTCGGCGCGCTTCTGCGCGATTCCCTATGCCTCGCGTTCCCTTCCTTGGTTGAGGGTTTCGGACTGCCGCCCCTCGAAGCTATGACACTGGGATGTCCGGTGGTCATGTCGGACCGTGCCAGCCTGCCCGAAATCGGCGGCGATGCGGTTTTGTACGCATCACCTTGCGATGAGAATGCATGGTTCGATTGTTTCATGCGCCTGATCCACGAAGAAGGCCTCCGAACCAACTTGATCGCACGCGGTCGCGCAAGGGCGGCGCGATTTCAATGGGCCGCGTCGGCTCAGCGGTATCTGGAGCTAATGGCCAGCGTGGATGGACTTCCAGAAGTGTCACAACCACCGCTTGGGGAAGTCGAATGCAATCCGAATGAGCGACTTGCGGCGGCGGCCAGTATCAATTGAGGTCATCTCGAGCCTAACGGCATCTGCCATTGAGGCGCATCAGTCCCGTTCAGCCTGCCCGCGATAACAGGTTGGATGGCGGAGGCATGAGGCGATGGCGAAGAGAAGTGCGGGCATCCTGCCTTACCGAAGATCACCAAACGAACTGCAGGTGCTGCTTGTCCATCCGGGCGGGCCATTCTGGCAAAGCCGCGATCTCGGCGCCTGGTCGATTGCAAAGGGCGAGTATGGTGACGACGAACAGCCGGAAGCTGCGGCGCGTCGCGAATTTGTGGAGGAAACCGGCTGGGAGCTCTTGGGAGCGCTGCTTCCGTTGGGGGAACTGCGCCAGCGCGGCGGCAAGCTTATTACGGCCTTCGGCGTCGAAGGCGATTTCGACGCCGGCAGCTTGCGCAGCAACATGTTCGAGATGGAATGGCCGCCGCGCAGCGGCCGCATGCAATCCTTTCCAGAGATCGATCGCGCAGGGTGGTTCGGCCTCGATATGGCCCGGGAAAAATTGCTTGTCGGCCAGCGGCCTTTTCTCGACCGGCTTGTGGTGTCTGTCTGAACGCCGACCGACATCTGCGCCCTGCTCGTGTTGACAGCAGCGGCAGACGTAACCGGCGCGCTCCGGCTTGGCGGCAGCAGATGTCCATCGCTGGTCCGCCGCGCGAGGTCCGCGCCCCGATGAAGGGTCGCGCCCATTATTGCACGTGCGTACAATGCAAGCACGTAAATCAACCTGAGGATTCGCAAGCAATGCCATCCATCACAGTCCGCAACGTGCCCGACGAAGTGCACCGCGCCTTGCGGGTGCGCGCAGCCATGCACGGGCGTAGCGCAGAAGCCGAAATCCGCGACATCCTGGAGAAGACGGCGAGGCCCGAAGGCCGTGTCAAGCTCGGCTCGCTCCTGGCTGCTATCGGCCGCGAGGCTGGAGTTGCGGATGAAGACGTGGACGCAATACAACAGCTCCGCGACAAGACCCCAGCCGAGCCGATGAGGTTTGAATGATCCTCGTCGACACCAACGTGATTTCCGAGCCGTGGAAGCTCGCGCCCGACCCGCGTGTCGTGGCGTGGATCGACGCGCAGGCTATCGAAACGCTCGATCTATCGGCCATTACTGTGGCCGAGTTGCGTTTCGGTATCGCAGCGCTGCCTACCGGCAAGCGCCGCGAGACCCTGAACGAACGCCTGGAACGGGAGGTGTTGCCGCTTTTCACGGGGCGCGTGTTGCCCTTCGACCTTGATGCTTCGCAAGCCTATGCCGAACTGGCGGCGAACGCCAAAGCGGTCGGCAAGGCCGATGGCTACATCGCCGCCACAGCCGCCGCACGCGGCTTCATGATCGCGACACGCGACACCAGCCCTTTCGAGGCTGCGGGGCTGAATATCGTCAACCCCTGGGTTGGCCATGACTGAGATCGACAGCTTCAATCGGCGGCTTGGCTGGCGCAGCGTTGCTTCTCGACCGCATGCCGGACCACGTGAAGACGACATGCGCCAGAATCAGATATGCGCCAGAATCAGAAGACGAATTCGACAGACGTCAGCGGCCAGCAGCCGCGGGTCCATTCGATTGCTACGCCGTTGCGGTCCTCGTTGACGGCATTGATGCGAAATACTGGCGTTCCGGGCGTCAGCCGCAGGATTTCCGCTTCATCGGCGGATGCAAAGCCGCCACTGATGCGCGTCTCGGCCCGCCGGTAATTCTCGATGCCATGCGCGCGGAAAACATCGGTCACCGACTGACGCACATCGTATTTCTGCTCGAAGTCGGGAAAGAGATCGGCCGGAAAGAATTTTGTATTGACGTAAACCGGCTGCTTGTCCGACGTTCTGATCCGGCACAGCCGGATAATGGTGGTGTCAGGAGCGAGA
This sequence comes from Mesorhizobium escarrei, assembly GCF_935825525.1. Taxonomy (GTDB): domain Bacteria; phylum Pseudomonadota; class Alphaproteobacteria; order Rhizobiales; family Rhizobiaceae; genus Mesorhizobium; species Mesorhizobium escarrei. The sequence goes on along the minus strand of NZ_CAKXZT010000160.1, from coordinate 53,815 downwards.
CGCAACCGCTCGGCCACGGCCGGTTCGGCCGGTTCCCGGACAATAAGCAGCGTCCGGGTGCCGATTTCCTGGCCGTGGGCTTCGAAATTGTCGAGAAAGCGCTGTCCATCGCGAACAGTGAAAGTCGAGGGCAGGTTTCGCACGAAGATACCGACGCCCTTGCGGGCGGTGAGGTGGCCCTCATGCTGTAACTGCTGCAGCGCCCGGCGAAGCGTAATGCGGGTGACGGCGAGTTTCTCTGCCAGATGCGTTTCTCCGGGAAGTTGGCTGCCCGGCGCAAGACTGCCGCTCTCGATCAGAGCGAAGATGTGATCGTAGATCTGCTGCCAGATCGGCGTATCGCTGCGTGGCCGAAAGACCAGTCCGTCAAAAGCCAGAAGGCGATTGCTGCTGTGCTCGTGTGGTGTTGAAATTTTCGTGTCCAAGTTCATGAAACCTTGTCCACCGGCGACCGCTGTGCAGACCGTCGGTCTGTGCGGGAGAGCCCGGAGCAATAGACAATTTGTCCATGGACCATGGTGGCCACCACACGCGGATGCTCTGGATCGCTTGCATCGACCAGGATCAGATCCGCCCGGCGGCCGGCAACAAGCGAGCCGCGATCGTCGAGGCCGGCTACCCGGGCAGGGTTTGCCGAGACCAGATTCCAGATCAAGGGGAAGTCGCCGGCACCTGGCGAAGACAGCCTGAAGGCTGCATGCAGAGGCGAAGGGTAGTGGTAATCGCTGGTCAACACCGTGCAAAGCCCGGCTCTGACGGCCTCGGTGGCATTTAGCGCTCCATTATGGCTGCCGCCGCGCACGACGTTGGGCGCGCCGAGGATCACGTCCTCCCCCATTTGCCGCGCCGCCCTGGCTGTTTCGAGCGTCAGCGGAAATTCCGAGGCCTTTGCGCCGAGGGCGCGAAAATACATGCGTTCCTCGGGAGACGCTTCGTCATGGGCAAGAAGCACATTGCCATTGGCCCGCGCAGTCGCGGCCAGCTTCCCGATCGCGATCTCAACCTCGGCCCGGCGAGACCAAATCTGGCCAAGCAACGTCATATATTGCTCGCGGCTCAAGCCGGACCGCTCCGCCATCTGGCCGATCTTGCGGGCGATCGTGCCGTTCAGCACCGACCCCGTCGTATGATCGTTGACGGCGATGATCGGTCGTGGCGAAAGCGAGAGCCATCGTACGACCTGCGCCATCTGATCAAGCGCGAAGCTCTCCCAGCGCAGATGCAGACGCGTATCGCAGCCAAGAGTGTCGCGGAGATCGCAGACCGCGTCGATCAACTGTTTGGCAGCGTCGAGCGAGCGAAGTCCAGGCTCCCATGACACTGTGACGCCGTGAAAGGCCGTGGTTACGCCATTGGCGACAAGCTGGCGGTCCGTATCTCTGAGCGCCAGCGCGGTGTCGAAGCGGACACCCGGCCGCGGCATGATCTGGCGCTCGAAGCCGTCGCCGTGAATATCGACGATCCCCGGAAGCACGAGCAGACCACCGGCATCGATTATGGACGCATGCGCCGCCCGCAGCTCTGACAGTATCCCGCCGGTAATGCTCAGGTCCGCGGTTTCAAGTCCCCGTTCGGTAAGGATGCGACCACCCTGGATGTGCCAGTCCACAGTATCCCTCAAAAAGCGTATCCCTCAAAAAGCAAAGGCTGCCGGTAGCGCCGACAAGATGTCACGCGCACGTCATCTGCTGCGTATACCGGTTAGCGGGTAACAGTTTCCTGTCTATACAGCAAAGGAAAAAACGATGATCCGCACCATCGCAACCGCACTCGCCCTGACGCTTGCCTCCGCTCTTCCAGTCTTTGCGGAGCCGGTGAAATTCGCGGTAACCGACATGGAGGGGCTGGAGTCTCTTCAGCAGGAATTCGGCGCTTTCCAGACCGCTCTTGAAAAGGCGACCGGCCTGGATGTCGAGCTGTTTCCGGTCAGTTCGCGGACCACCGCCGTCGAAGCGATGAATTCCGGGCAGGTCGATCTTGTCCTGACCGGACCTGCAGAATACGTGGTCATGAAGGAGTTAAGCCAGCCGAAGATTGTCGTCGCCTGGCAGCGCCCCGACTATTTCGCTCAGATCGCCGTGCTGGCGAATGGCCCGATCCGTTCGGTTGAGGACCTGAAGGGCAAGAAGGTCGCATTCGGCTCGGTCGGCTCGACCTCGCAGCACCTCGGCCCTGCCCAGGCGCTGGCCGATTTCAACCTGAAATATGCCACCGATTACGAACCGGTGATCATATCGCGCAACATCGCAGCTGAAGCTCTCATCCGCGGCGACATCGCCGCTATCGGCTTGAATTTCGGTTATCTGAACTCGGTCCGGGAAGCGTTCCCCGGCGTTGCCTTCTCGGTCATCGCACGGGGCCGTGATCTGCCGAACGACATTCTTGTCGCCCGCAAGGACATTTCAGACGACGTGTTCGTCAAGATCCGCGATGCCTTTGCGAAGAATGGCAACGAGCTGATGAAAGCGATCCTGACAGGCGAGGACAACCAGAAATTCAAGGGCGGCTACTTCCTGACCGATGTCAGGGACTCGGACTACGACTATGTCCGCTCGATGTACCGCACGATCGGAATCGAGACCCTGACCGACTTCGTAAACTGAGGCTTGCTGCTTTTCATCGGCAAGGCCGGCGGTTAACCGCCGGTCTATTTCGTAGTCCGGGCCAGTAATCACTATGACAGCCATCATTCGCGCGCACGATCTGGCGAAGAGCTATGCGAACGGAAAGGTCATTTTCTCCGGTATCGGCCTTAACATAGCATCGCGCGAACGGGTTGCCCTGATTGGCTCGAACGGCGCTGGAAAATCCACCCTGCTCAAATGCCTCATCGGTCTTCTACCGTCGAGCGGTGGTGAGGTCGTCACGCTCGGCGAGAGCTTCCGCTCGGCGCCGTCCGTCGCCCAGCTGCGGCGCATACGCAGGCAGATCGGATTTGTCTTCCAGCACCACGGACTGGTCAGCCGCCAATCGGTTCTTACAAACGTTTTGCAGGGCAAGCTCGGGCTGCCCGGCGGCTGGCGCGGCTGGCACCATTCCATCGCAAGGCAACACTGGCGCGAGGAGGCAATGCAGGCGCTCGCCGACGTGCGGCTTCTCGGCAAGGCGGGCGCCCGCGCCGACGCGCTTTCTGGAGGGCAGGCGCAGCGGGTGGCGATCGCCCGGGCGTTGATCCGGCGTCCGAAGCTTTTGATAGCAGACGAACCGGCGGCAAGTCTCGACCCGGCGGCTGGACATGATGTGATGCGGGTTTTCTCCGAGCTCACCCAGGAACAGGCGATAACCTTGGTCTACACCACGCACGACATGGAGCATGCTCTCGGCTACTCCGATCGCTTGATCGCGCTCAAGGCGGGCAAGGTCTTCTTCGACCGGCCGACGGCGCAGGTGACCCGCGCTGATCTGAAAGACGTCTTCGATGCCTGACCGCCTTTCGCCGAGCCGGATTCCATCGATCTCGCCCCTCACTTTCAGCTTTGCCGTCGCTTTGGCCGCTCTCGTGATCGTTTCCGCCGGGCAGGTCGCACCTTCGCCGGAACAACTGGCAGGCGGAGTGCCCAAAATGGCCCATCTCGTCGGCCGCATGATACCCCCAAATGTCGAGCCAGGGTTCCTCCTGCGGGTTTTCTGGCGCATGGTCGAAACGTTTCAGATAGCGCTCGTGGGGACAGCAATAGGTGTCGTCCTCAGCTTGCCATTTGCCTGGCTCTCGGCAAAGGACATAACCCCGCTCGGCCCGTTCCGGCATATCTCCAGGATCCTGGTCTCGTTGTTCAGGACCGTTCCAGATTTGGTCTGGGCACTTCTTTTCGTTTCAGCCGTTGGTCTCGGGGCGGTTGCTGGAACCATGACCATCATCGTCGATACGATCGGTTTTTGCGGGCGCTTCTTCGCCGAGGCAATGGAGGATGCCGACGAAAGACCTCAGGAAGCGCTGTTTGCAATCGGCGCCGGGCGGTTCTCTGTTCTATGCGGGGCAGTTCTGCCTGACGCCATGCCGTCCCTGATAAACACTACGCTCTTCGCGCTTGAAAAGGCAGTGCGCTCATCCGTTGTTCTCGGCCTCGTTGGAGCCGGTGGCATCGGCCAGGAGCTGAAGGTCGCTTTCGATCTTTTCCAATACAAGAATGCCTCGACCATCATTCTCGTGATCTTCGCCATCGTGGTGTTGATGGAGTTCGTGACCGATCGCTTGCGCTCGAAGGTCCAGTAATTCCCTTCATCGCCATCGACGGTCGCAGATCGGGTATTAGAGAAATTGACCGAAGCCCACTGTATCAGTCTACTTGCGGCTGCCGGCCCGTTCAATGGCCGCGTGGCCGATCCTTCGCATCCAGCAAGATTGAGTCCGCCCCCTCTTTCCATGTAGGATCACACTGCCGGGCTGTGTTCGCCGAGCCGTCATGGCGTCAAAGTACATCCGAAAGACTTAATAGTCGCCGATGGATAGCTGCCATACTCTGTATGTTGCAAGGCAATACGTTCGACACCAATAGCACTGTTTCGCAAATATGATCTCAGAAGGGCAATCACCGTGTCCGTTGCGATGGATCCGACATCAGAAATCTAGTGCATCGTACAAAGATGCTACGTGGCGCGAAGGAAATGTGTGAGGAAGTTTTGCCCAATCTCCTGATTTATGTAACGGGCGACTTCACACGCGGTAAGAGCGGATCACATATCCGCTTTGGTCAGATGATAGAGCTGGCGATCACGCGTTTCCACAACGTGATCGTGTACAGTTATAGATCGAACGCGCAGGACCCGTGGACCAAGGAAGGAGAATACCGGTTTCGTCTCCGCTTTCCGGCAGCGAAACTGGTTTTGGAGGATCAGACCCCGGCACTCAAGCTCCTTGTAAGAATCAAGAATTTCGCGTTGATGCTGGCACCGGGCCGCGCCAAGTCGATTCTCGGTTGGCGATTGCCAGGGCAGACACCCGGCTACGACAAGGCCATAGCTTCTGCCCCTCAAGCGGCCCTGCTGGTGAACTTCATCGATGGCCTTACGGAACTGAACGGGGTAGATGTCGCCGACGTCCTGGTTGACACACACGACTGCAAGTTCATCCGCTACGCGAAATATCGCGGCCTGAAGTTGTTCGCATGTAAGAGCCTCGCGCGATTGCGCAGCGAGATCGGTGTGCTCGACCGTGTAAAGGCGATCATAGCCATCTCCGCCGTCGAGGCTGGGTTCTTTCGGGCCGTCCTCAGCGACCGGACGGTGCTGCTGGTTCCCGTCTACAGCGATGCGCCCAAGGTCGCGACGCGAGACATCAAAAAGGATGTTGATCTCCTATTTGTCGGATCCAACAACCCGTATAATCGTAATGGCCTAAAGGCATTCCTTCGCGATCATGCGGCGCTGCTCGAAGATGTGACACTGGATATCGCCGGATCGGTCTGTGAAGATGACGAACTCGTTGCGATTGCCGGGTGTTGCCGTGGGGCACGCCTGCTTGGATGGGTCGACGACCTCACATCGGTGTATGCCCGTGCCAAGGCCGTCATAGCTCCTGTCGATGGTTCCGGCCTCAATATTAAGGTTGTCGAGGCGCTTGAGCATGGCAAGCCGGTGTTCGCATCGGCGCATGCGCGCGACTCATTGCCGGCAGGATGTGACCATTGCGTCCTCCCCATCGATGAGAGGCTTATTCGCCGTGTCGTTGCCGATCAGGCCTGGAGACATGACCTGGAGCAAGCGGCTCTCAGCTACTCGTGTGGACCGTGGCTGCGCGGCGACAGGGATCATGTCATGGAGCTTCTTGCGAATACTCCTGCCGGTGGCGGATCAGCGTCGTCGAGCTGAGCAAAACACAGAGATAGCCAGTTGATCGGTTGATCGCCGCGCCTATGGCGCGACAGCACTCGATCGTCAACCACCAATAAGCCCTCTGGCTGGCCGCATAATTGAGGCAAACGCCGGGGGTCGGAAGGGAGTTTGTCGATGTTGCTGTCGACGATGCTTCGCCCATCGCGTTGGCGCGGTACCGGCCGAGCGATTGCGCTCACGATCCGGGGATGACACAAACTGTCGCTGGCGGCCTTCGACAATCCCTATCTTAGCAACGCTTACGTCGAACGACTTAACGCAACAAGTCTTTCAGACTCGATGACGAGGCGTTTCGTGCATGTTATTTGTTCATTCGCGGCGAACGGCAACCGGAATCTGCCGCCATGCTCGGACTTGCCAGCCGGACCGTCCCAGCGCGAGGGCTGATTGCCAGTGACAGTCATATCTATCTGCATTCCTACCTATAATCGTTCGCGTATGCTCGCGGAGCTGCTCGACAGCATAGTCGCGCAAAGGCTCCAGGATGATATCGAAGTAGTGATTAGCGATGACGCCTCACCCGACGACACGGTAGCAGTCGCCGAGAGCTACCGGAAGAAAATCAAACATTTCAAATTGATCGCTCAGCCGAGCAATCTGGGTCTGGACCGCAACTTTCTCGCCGTGACCGCAGCCGCGACCGGCGACTACATCTGGTTGATGGGAGACGATGATCGACTGGAGCCAGGAGGAGCTCGGCGTGTGCTCGATGCATTGAAGCACTGGCCTCAGATTGTCGGTTTGACGCTCGGCGTGATCGACTATGACGTGAGGATGGAACACCCTGTCGGGATTCGCGAAATGCCTCCAACACAGGTCATGATCGGAGCCAGCGAGGTCTTTAGCCGCATCGCGGATTTGCTGGGGTTCATGTCTGCACTCGTCGTGAAACGCGATTTGTGGGAGGGGCAAGCTCGCGATCCCGCTGTGCAGGCGATCGACAATTATTACGTCCAAGTCTTGATACTGGGCCGCGTGATTGCCGACAGCGGCCAATGGGGCGTTTTGAGAGAGCCGTGTGTCGGCTTTCGTACAGACAACGATCAATTCAACATGAAGCTTGGATGGCTCAATCGCCTGAAGGTCGACATCCGAGCCTATGACGAACTAGCCGACACCCTCTTCGCTGACGATCCGACCGCTCATGCAGCGATGCGCGACCGCGTGTTTGAAACACATGTCATGGCTCGAATCGTCAATGCAAGAACAGCCGCTGGTCATACTCCAGAGATCGCGCGGGCAATTGGCATGCTAATGAAGGCCTATGGCTCAAAGCCTCGATTCTGGACGAGAGCGGTTCCCATATTAATCGCTCCCAAGTGGTCAATCCGTCAGGCCCGAACACTTTACAAACGGTTCTCACGCTTTTCAGGCACAGCCCGCGCGCGTCGGCTGGCACATCAGACCGACGGTTCGCGGCAATAGTAGAATGTTTCGGGCGGGGGAGAAAATGCATGCGGGAGAGGTTATAGGGCAACCTCGGACTCCTTGGTCCCAGGCTATGAGGAGCCAGGACGGCTTCCGGCGGGAACAGGCCGAAATTGGCAAGATCTGGCAACTCGTTGGATTGATGACCAGCATTGAGCACGACAAGGATTGGTTTCGTTCAACGCTTGGCGGCCGTTCAATCTTTGTCCAGCGGTTCAAAGACGAGAGTCGCGGGTTCGAGAATGTGTGTGCACCGGGGCTAAGCGGATCGCGCCGGCGGGTGAGCGAAGGCGTTTTTAGGAGAGTTTGTTGAAAGGCATAATCCTTGCCGGGGGCAGCGGAACCCGGCTCTATCCTCTGACGCTGGCGGTCTCCAAGCAAATCTTGCCAATACACGACAAACCGATGATCTACTATCCGCTGAGCGTCCTGATGCTGGCAGGAATCCGCGAGATTTTGGTCATTTCGACCCCGCGCGACCTGCCGGTTTTTCATGATTTGCTCGGCGACGGATCGGAATTCGGGCTCGACCTGTCTTATGCGGTGCAAGCGCATCCCAACGGTCTCGCGGAAGCCTTCATCATCGGCCGCGACTTCATCGGCGCTGACAGTGTATCGATGATCCTGGGCGACAACATCTATTTCGGCGAAGGACTGTCGCAACTCTGCCGCGCGGCAGCTTCGCGCAAAAGCGGTGCATCGGTGTTCGCCTACCACGTCGAGGATCCGCAGCGCTACGGCGTGGTTTCATTCGACAAGGTCAGTGGCACCGCTTTGACGATCGAGGAAAAGCCGCAAGTGCCGAAGTCGAATTGGGCCATCACCGGCCTCTATTTCTACGACAACGATGTCGTGAACATAGCCCCGACCATCCGACCTTCGGAGCGCGGCGAGCTTGAGATTACAGCGGTAAACAACGTTTACCTCGAACGCGGGCAGTTGCAGGTTCATCAGCTCGGCCGCGGCTATGCCTGGCTCGACACCGGCACCCATGACAGCCTGCATGATGCCTCGTCCTTCGTTCGCACGATTGAGCACCGTCAAGGTATCAAGGTCGCCTGCCCGGAAGAAATCGCTTTCGAGCAGGGCTGGCTGACGGCGGACGAGGTTCTGCAGCGCGCCGCACGCTTGGGAAAAAATGAGTATGCCGCCTACTTGCGCAAGCGCGTCATCGACTTGACGGAGAATTAGGTGCTGGAGATCAGGTCACTTGGCCTCGACGGCGTGCTGGAAATCGTCCCGAAGCGCTTCGGCGACGCGCGCGGGTTCTTTGCCGAAACCTACAGTGAAGAGCGGTTCTCGGCCGCCGGCTTAGAATTGCGTTTCGTCCAGGACAATCACTCCTATTCCGCCGCCAGCGGTGTTTTGAGGGGGCTTCATTATCAACTTCCCCCACGCGCCCAGGACAAGCTGCTGCGCGTTGTCCGAGGCAGGATCTTTGACGTCGCAGTCGATATTCGGCGCAGCTCGAAGACATTCGGAAAATGGGCCGCACTCGAGATTTCCGCCGAAAAGGGCAATCAAATCCTGGTGCCGAAAGGCTTTGCGCACGGTTTCGTCACGCTCGTGGCTGACACCGAGGTGCTGTATAAGGTCACCGACTCCTATTCGCCGGAGCATGACCGAGCGATCCGTTTCGATGATCCCGCCATCGGGATCGAATGGCCACTGACGGCTGGCGAGTTTCAACTTTCGGATAAGGATCTCAAGGCGCCGACGCTCGCTGCCGCCGAGGTATTCGCATGAGGAGACGGGCATGAATTTTCTGGTGACTGGAGGTGCCGGCTTCATCGGGTCGGCGGTTTGCCGGCATTTGTGCAGCAGCCCGGCCTACCGGGTGACCAACATCGACAAGCTCACCTATGCAGGAAACCTTGCCTCGTTGCGGCCGATCGAGAATGCACATAACTACAGATTCGAGCGCGCCGACATCTGTGATGACAGGACGATTCTGGAAGTGCTGCATCGCTATGACATCGACATTGTCATGCATCTTGCTGCCGAAAGCCATGTTGACCGGTCGATCGACGGCCCAGGAGCGTTCATCGAGACCAATATCGTCGGAACCTACCGAATGCTCAATTCGGCCCTTGAATATTGGCGCAGACTTCCCGACGAGAAAAAAGGCCGGTTTCGGTTCCATCATGTTTCAACTGACGAGGTGTTTGGCGATCTGCCCTTCGACAGCGGCGTCTTCACCGAACAGACACCCTACGCGCCATCGTCCCCCTATTCGGCGTCGAAGGCCGCGTCCGATCATTTGGTTCGCGCGTGGCACGACACCTACGGCCTGCCGGTCGTCTTATCGAACTGTTCGAACAATTACGGTCCCTTCCATTTCCCCGAAAAGCTGATCCCGCTCGCTATTTTGAACGCGCTGGACGAAAAACCGTTGCAGGTCTACGGCGCTGGCATAAACGTGCGCGATTGGCTTTTCGTCGAGGACCATGCGCGCGCCTTGGCCATGGTTGCGACCCGAGGTGTGATCGGCGAGAGCTACAATGTCGGGGGAGGCTCGGAACGCACCAATCTGGCGGTGGTCGAGGCGATCTGCGACATCCTCGACAACAGGCGGCCGCGTTCCGCCGGCCAGAGCTATCGCGATCTCATCACCTTCGTTGCCGACCGCCCAGGCCATGACCGGCGCTACGCAATTGACGCTTCCAAGATCGAGCGCGATCTCGGCTGGACGCCGCGTGAGACGTTCGACAGTGGCCTTGCCAGGACGGTCGACTGGTATCTTCAGAACGAGTGGTGGTGGGGTCCGATTCGCCGCGAGCGCTACGCAGGCGAGCGGCTGGGCGAAGCGCGGAAAGGTGCCGCGTGAGGCTTGTCGTCACCGGACGCGAGGGCCAGGTCGTGAGAAGCCTTATGGAGCGTGCGTATACGCGCCGAGACTTCGATGTCGTCGCGCTCGGCAGGCCTGAGCTCGACCTGGCGAAGCCGGAGACGATCGCGCCGGCGCTCACGGCCGCCCGGCCCGATCTGGTCGTGTCCGCCGCCGCTTATACCGCCGTCGACCAGGCCGAGGACGAGCCGGACCTTGCCTTCTCCGTCAATAGCACCGGTGCCGGTCATGTCGCCGCGGCTGCAGCACGGATCGGTGCACCGGTGATACATCTGTCGACCGATTATGTCTTCAACGGGAGCGGCGAGGGCGCTTACACGGAAGATGACGAGCCTGCTCCGCGCAGCGTCTATGGGGCCTCGAAGCTCGCCGGCGAGCATGCTGTCGCTAAGGCCAATCCGCGCCACCTCATCCTGCGCACTGCTTGGGTCTACAGCCCGTTTGGCAGGAACTTCGTGAAGACGATGCTGAAGCTGGCAGTGGATCGCGACGAGATAGCGGTGGTGGCCGACCAGTGGGGAAATCCCACTTCGGCCTTTGATGTCGCCGATGCGATCTTACATTCGGCGGCGACGCTACATGGCAACATGGGATTTGCTTCCTTCGGGGTTTATCATCTGGCGGGCACCGGTGAGACCAACTGGAGCGGGTTTGCCCGTCATATCCTGGTCACAAGCCAGGCGCTTGGTGGCCCCTACACTGCGGTTAAGGACATATCCACCAGCGACTATCCGACAAAGGCGCAGCGTCCGGCCAATTCTCGCCTTTCGACGGCGAAATTCACGTCCGTGTTCGGACGGACAGCGCCGGACTGGCGGATGTCGATGAAGGAGGTGGTACGTCGTCTCTTGACCGAAAAACGCCGCGGGCGTTGACCGTATGCGTTGCAGGCGGCCGATGAAGCAGTGCTGGACAGCATTCAAGGCGAACCGATGGCCCCAAATTGAGGTCTAAAATTGAACTGCGCTGCATTGCAAGCCGCGGGTCGCTTGTCATAGTTGCATCGCCAGGCAAGCGAGACGCCGAGCTTTGGTGCGCAGCCCGAAACACCGCTCACGCTGGTCCTTCAGAGCCGCGAGCAGATTGCGTGGCGCTTGATCGATTTATGTGACAGCGCCGCAGGTCTTTCTGCAGCCGCAGACTGCCCTTTATTCCCTCAGACTTCGCGCCACCAGCCGCGCCACGCTCAGTCCGACCAGCAGCACGACGGCGCGACGAACTGGCGGTTTTCCTCAAGTCACGCGGCATTCAAACGGTAATCAACTATCCGCGCGGTTTGCCGTTTCTGGTGCTACGCCCATATGGATAGCAAACCGGATGATTACCCGGTAGTCCATCGCATGCAGTCTCGCATCCTGTATCTGCCGATTTTTCCGGAAATGACATGAAGCCAGATAGAGGCTGTCGCCGATGCGCTGAAGGCCTTTGCTTAGCCACATTTGGCTATCTCTCGGCAATGGTATCGTCGCGGAAGTATGCCTTTCCTCCGTGTTGCTGACTTCATGCTTCGGCGCGCGACGTTTGCGGTACGCAATGTCGTTGGAACGGATGTCAAATCAAACCCGTCAACTCGTGGCCGATCGACTTGGCTTACCCAAAACTTGCCCGAGCTCGATGCTGCATTTGCGGATTACAATTAAGCCTTGAGTTTTTGCGCTGACGGCAATAGCTAGGTGCTACCAGGCCGGGCCCCTCTGGCAGTCCCATCAGGACTGCGATGTCGGACTGGAATTCCAATCCGGGTGGCCTGGCTTTGAGTTTTCTTCAGCTGTAGCGGCATTTCTCTTGTCATACGCGGTATCCGCGTTGCTCTACGGTTGTGCTCGCAAGCCCGTGTCACCCCTAGCTGAACGCAAGGGTGCCGTATGACAGAATTTTTCAGTCCCGAAGCAATGACCGCTCTCCTGCAGGTCATCATGATCGACCTGGTGCTGGCCGGCGACAACGCCATCGTTATCGGCCTTGCCGCGGCCGGACTACCCAAAGAGCAGCGCAGAAACGCGATCGTCGTTGGCATCATCGCAGCGGCCGTTCTGCGCATCGGCTTTGCGGCCGCGACAACCCAGCTCCTGCAGATCGTCGGATTGCTGTTCGCCGGCGGTCTATTGCTGTTGTGGGTATGCTGGAAGATGTGGCGCGAACTTCGGCAAAACCATGCGCAGGAAAAACAGGCGATCGAAGCGCTTTCGGAAAGTGACGTCGACTACGATGGCATCGTAGCTGGCAAGGCTCCGCGCAAGACACTGGCCCAGGCAACCTGGCAGATCATCATCGCCGACGTCTCCATGTCACTCGACAATGTTCTGGCGGTAGCGGGTGCTGCACGCGAACATCCGAACGTGCTGATCTTCGGCCTTGTCCTCTCCGTCGCGCTGATGGGCATCGCTGCAAACTTCATCGCCAATCTGCTTCAGAAGCATCGCTGGATCGCCTATGTCGGGCTGGTGGTCATCCTCTACGTGGCTGGCGACATGATCTATCGAGGTGCGGTTGAACTTCTGCCCCACGTCCCGGGCGCGTGAGACGCAAAAGATGGATCGGCCGGAACGACGTCGTTCCGGCCGATGTCTGCCCCTAATGCGGTAGCGCGGTGCAAACAATCCTCGTGCTCAGATCCGTGTGAATCGCGGCTTGGCCCCACGCAAACGACCAAATCGGAAGGCATCCGACACGGCTGAGCGGATCATAAGCATCTCGCCTATGGTTTCGTGTGTCATGAGCCCGACCAGACGGTCGGAATTGTCCACGACGGCCACAGCAGGCACATCTGCCTGCTGCATCAGCCGCAGGCTTTCCTCGAGGCTTTTGCGGTAATGTATTTTCGGGATATCGCGCCGCATTGCGCTGGCGACCGGTGCGGCGGGGCCCTTTTCCTTCAAAGTCCGGATCATGTCGTTGCGTGTCACCAATCCTTCAAGATGGCCAGCGGAGTCGATGACAGGGAATTCGTGCTGCGTGGTCGCGAGCAGCATCTCGATTGCCTCGTCGAGCGTCGCCGACCGTTCCAGCCGGGCGAACTCGGTGATCATCACATCCGCGACGAGGACGCTTGTGGCTACCTCCCGGATCTGTGCGTTTTGCGCTTCCGCTGCCGCGGCGAGATAGACGAAGATGCCGATGAAGATCAGCAGCGGATTGTAGAACAGCCCGACGAAACCGAAAACGAAGGCCAATCCTTGACCGATCGTGGCGGCGATCTGGGTCGCACGCGACCAGGAAAGGCGGGCGGCGAGGGCGGCGCGCAGGATACGGCCGCCATCCATCGGGAAGGCGGGGATCATATTGAAGATGACCAGGAAGACATTGACTCCGGCAAGCCTGGCGAGAAAACTCATACGCGGATCCTCGATCCCGGCCATCTGTTCGACGCCCGCCGACCCGCCGAGCAGGGCGAAGATCAGGGCGGCGATCGCGACATTGACCAGCGGCCCCGCGACGGCGATCACGAACTCCTGCCCCGGCTCTTCGGGCATGCGTTCGAGCCTGGCGACGCCGCCGATCGGGAAAAGCGTAATGTCCGGCGTGCTGATGCCGAAATACCGTGCGGCGGCGATGTGGCCGAACTCATGCAGGACCACGCAGGCAAAAACCGCAATGATGAAGGCAACGCCTTGCCAGGCCGCTGGCGTGCCGCCGATCTGATAGTGCGTCAGCCAGATCCAGACGAGCAGCAGCAGGAAGGTAAAGTGAACGCGCACGGTAGTGCCGGCGATCGTCCCGAGGTTCAGCGACCAACCCAAATCCGTCCACTCCAAGAAACCCCGCCTTCGCAAGAGGCTTTGGCAGGACGCTTGCAATCGTTCGAGACCATCAGCTGCTCAAGCTCATCGTCTGCGACTAAGGGCTGCCCGGCCGCGAGATGCCGCCTCGGTGTCGGGCGAACCCGTCGCAAGAAGAGCTTATCACGACACGACATCCCGGTGAACGTCTCGGCGCGTCCGCGCCTGTGCGATTATTTCGCCCTGCCGCGCTTTTTGGCGCTGAAGATGCTCCGGCGGTGCGCCGGCGTTAGCCGGCGCACCGCGAAACAAGTGACCTTGCCCTAACATGTCGCGGCGTCAGTCAGTGGGCAGTCTGCGAATGCTCGCCGCCCGGCTTCGAGATGTCGCTTAAAGCCTCTCCCGCTTCTGCCGATTCGCCATTCGTCGCGAGATCGCCGAGAGAGATGATGCCGACGAGCCTCTTGTCGCGGTTCAGAACCGGGAGCCGACGTACCTGCAGGTCGCCCATGTTCTCAAGCACATGCTCGACATCTTCATCATCAAAGCAATATTTGACCTCCGAGCTCATGACATCACGCACCTTCGTGTCAGGTCCCTTACCCAATGCTACGCCGCGGATCGCGATATCTCGATCGGTGATCATCCCGACCAGCCGGTCGTGGTCGCCCACGGGCATCACTCCGGCGTCAAGCCTGCCCATGATCTCTGCTACTTCGCGGATGGACTGTTCGGGGCTAGCGACCTGGACATTCCTCGTCATGCAGTTGCCGACTTTCATGGCAATCTCCCTTAACTTGCGAAGCCCCGCCGCCTGTTTCGGTGTTAACCTACGAAACGAACTCTTCGGCGGTAACGTTCCCTGGAATCTGAATGCCCCGCGGGAGGTTTTTCACCTTTCGCCGGCTCTTCCGATGTCGCGGCTCCAATGAGCCTCTCGCGGTTGGAACCCTGACGGGCGATATGACGTTCCAGGAGATAGGCAGCCAACGGAGAAGTCGAATGCAGCCCTTAACCGCAAATCCCACCAGCCGTCCCGACGCGCTGACGATTACCCCGTTCAATGGAACCGTGACGGTAAGGTTCTCCGACGCGATCATTGCCTCAACCGAGCGGGCAAAAGTGCTCCATGAAGATGGGCACGATCCGGTCTTCTATATCCCCTTCGAGGACATCTATTTCGACCTTCTGGAGAAGACCAACACTACAACGCACTCCCCGCTGAAGGGCACGGCCAGTTATTGGCGGGTCCACGCGGTCGGCGGAGCGGCTGACGACTTCATGTGGGCCTACGAGACCCCCGACACGCCGGCATCGGCCATAGCCCGCCATGGCGCCTTCGATCCCAACAAGGCGCGGATCGATGCCGATCCTGCCGAGGACAAGCGACACACGCCTCACATCCCCGAATAGAGCCTCGCTTGAATTCCCACATCGGCCGATCACGCCACAGGCGACACTCCGTCATTCGGAGAATTCTTCGTCGAGGATCCGCAGTCCGTCTTCATATTTCGATGTCGACGCGCCAATCTGCTGTGCCTGCCATAGATTGTCGGTAAGATCGGCGCGCTTGACCCGCAGCGCCAATGGGTTGGCTGCTGCTCTGCGCACGAAAGCGAGGTCGTCCTCGTCCGGCCTGCGTGTCATGGCATCGACTGCCGATACGATGGCTGTTCCGAAACCAGCCGCCTCGAGCCGCTCGCGATCCCAATCGTCGCTTTTCTCAAGAACGTCGTGGAGGTAGGCGACAGCCTTCTGGTCGAGCGTTTCGACGGCATCAACAACCCGGCGGCAATGCTCGATATAGGGCCGTCCGGTCTTGTCCGTCTGCCCCGCATGAGCTTGCTCGGCGATTTTTGCCGCTCGGTAAAGGAAGCTCACTGCTTTGATCCTTGCCGGCCTGTTAAATGACGCAACCAGCCTTGCTCCGATGCCCGACCTGCCTCACCGAACGCGCGACGATTGCCTGAAGTTCCACAGGATGACCAGGGCTCCGGCACACTGTTGCCGAAGCATCTCCAGCGCCGCGAGACAACCTTATAGCTTGCCGCCGCCCTAGTCGCGAGACGCTCCATCGACAATGCCGGAATTGGGCAGAATTCCAAAATCCTGCGACTTGGCACCTTGTGCTGCCGTCAAGAATCCGTCCGCGTGGAGGCCGCGCCGCAGCAACTCCCTCAAGGCCGCCGAGCGGCTTGGCATGCGCCTTTCGAAGCGCCAGTTTTCCAACGCAGCCAATTCGTCCGAGGTTAGCATGATCTGCAGTCGTTCGGGTCTTTCCAGTTCGGTCATTTGTGCCTCCACCGCTCAAAGTTAGTATTTGTCTAAGAATTAGGAAAAGCCTGATCGGTCGTCAAGACCGGTTCATTAGCCCTTGGCGTGAAAGGCTGACAGTTACGGCAAGGCATCGATTATGCAGCCTTTGTCATATGCTAAATCGTTGATTTCATAAGTAAATTTTACTGATTGTGCTTGCTATTCGGATCGATAGGGCTCATGCTGATCACGAGGGACAAACCGCTCCTGAAAAGGGGGTTTTCCATGCGATTCGGTTACTCGGCTCATTTGTGTCAAGACGTTAACCTCGAAGTTCGGGCAGCCGCCCGGGGTAAGGGGGTCCTTAATGTCACTGCGGTGGCAGAGGCCGTGCGGCTGCGAAACCTCGCAGAAAACGTTGCCCTTGAAGACGTCGAATGCCTGGTGTTGCAAGCCGCCCAGTTCTACGGGGCGGCCATGGAATTCGACAGCCTGACCGTGTTTGAGCCAGGTAACGCCCATCGGCACTCGGTTGGCTGCGATGCCCTGCCTGGAAGAGGCGACGTCGATGTTCTGGAGGACAGGGCTGTTTCGCTCTATCTTCGCCCGCCGGACCAAACGCAATAATGCATGTCGCGCAAAAGCATGCCCACGGGCCCTGACCCGAGGGTGTGCAGCGGTTTTGCGATTCACGAGCGCAGCAAAAATTCCTTCAGTCGGCTGCGATTTCGGCCAGTGATGTCTGGACGAAATGCAGCGGCGCCTCGAGCGTCCAGGTGATGCCTTGCGCGTGGAACTCCAGCCGCCCGCTGCCGCTGAGAGCCTGCGGCGCCACGCGCTCGAGGACGACCACTCCGAAACCGCGCCCCCTGAGAGTGTCGAGGACCGGCCCGTCCAACTCACGCCAGACCAGTCGAAAGGTGGCGGCGCCGTCGCCCGCAGGGATCACATTCCAATCGATTTCGACGCGTCCGCCGCTGCACGACAGCGCTCCATGTTTTGCCGAATTGGTGGCGAGTTCGTGAAAGGCTATGCCGAGATACTGGACAGCGTTCGGCTGCAGTATCACCATTGGCCCGGCCATCGACACGCGGGACTGCGCTGCGAAGGCCTTGAGCTGTGCCTGGATGAGCTCGCCGACCGTCGCGCCGCGCCATTCGGCATTGACCAGGAGATCATGCGATTCCGAAAGCGCCATGATGCGCTCTCGTACCTGCCCGAGGAAAGCCTCAGGTGTGCTCGTCAGCTTGCTTGTCTCGCGGATCATCGAGATGATGACCGAAAACTGGTTCTTCACCCGGTGATTGACCTCGCGCATGAGCAGACGGATGCGCCGTTCGTTCTCCTTGTGGGAACTGATGTCGCGCGCGATCTTGGAGGCGCCGACGACGCGCCCGATGGTGTCGCGGATCGGCGAGACGGTGAGCGAGACCGAAACGAGCGTGCCGTCCTTACGTAGACGCATCGTCTCATAGGAGGGGACGCGTTCGCCGGCGCGGATGCGGCTGATGATCGAGACTTCCTCGTCGAGACGGTCGGGCGGAATGAGCATCGTCACCGGCCGGCCGATCGCCTCGGCAGGCGTGTAGCCGAACAGGCGTTCTGCAGCGTCGTTCCAACTGGTGATGATGCCGTTCATGTCCTTCGAGACGATGGC
Organism: Mesorhizobium escarrei; assembly: GCF_935825525.1. Lineage (GTDB taxonomy): Bacteria > Pseudomonadota > Alphaproteobacteria > Rhizobiales > Rhizobiaceae > Mesorhizobium > Mesorhizobium escarrei. The sequence continues at coordinate 36,075 of NZ_CAKXZT010000160.1, read as the reverse complement.
GTCCATCGACGACTCGACAATGGCGGCAAGACGCATGCGAGCTTCATCGCCCAGCGTCTGCGTGCGCAGGTCGAGCAGCGTGTTGATGGCACCGACAACATTGCCCGCTTCGTCGCGAAGCAGGCGTGGGTGAGCCCTGAACGGCACGAGTTCGCCGTCCGGCCGCTCCGCAATCGCCTGGTCCCAGGAGACGTCCCGGCCTTCGCGCAGCGCCACGGCCATCGGACACTCGCCATGCGCCATATCCCGACCGTCTGGATGACGAAGCTTCCACGAGCCGCACCAAAGGTCCCGACCGATTACAGGACGATGGCCCCAGAGCTCAGCTGCGGCTTCGTTGAAAAAGGTGATGCGCCCCCGTTCGTCCACGGTGTATACGGCGACCGGCAGTGCCTGCATCAGATCGGCAGAGGGGACGCCCGGAACTCCGAGGCCGATATCGGCTTGTTCAACGAAGTTCACGTATGGCGCCATTCTCTTGGGATTTCCGCAGCGGCTATAATGCACGTGAGCGATTTCGGTTCCGCCGAGACAATCACGTGCGGCCCTTATGGCCTGAGCCGCGGCGACATTTCCCGGACGAGGCCCCTAGAGCGACACCGGATCAACGCTGAAGTTTTTGTCCGCGTGCGGGCACTAAATGCGTCCGAGAAGGACCAGGATAATGACGATCAGCAGCACGAGACCGAGGCCGCCACCACCATAATAGCCGGTGCCGTAGAACGGCCCGCCACCCAGACCGCTGAACCCGCCAAGCAAGATAAGGATCAAAATGATGATGAGTATGGTTCCGAGGCTCATGCTGGTTCTCCCATTCTTGCGCTGCCGCGCCAATCAAAGGGCACGTCCATGCCCTGTTGATGACGGTAGGAACTCCCAGAAGGGGCTTCCTGTTCCACCGGAAGTAGCATCTGTGGCTCGTTTAGCGGGAAAAGCCGACAGACTGACGAGAAAGCCCGCCGGGCGGGAGCCAGCGGACAACAGGCTTTCTCAGCCTCCGACCGCCTGGAGGAACGGCGATCACAGCAAAAATGCCTGACTCAGTCCGAAGTTGCGGCGGTCGGCCTAAAAAGGCCACAGCCGCTCCGAGGCGGTGCTCACAGTCGACGGCCGGATAATGCTTGGCACCTCGCCATTTCAGCAGAAAACGCCGCCCGCTTCGCCGGGGACGTGAATACAATTCACCTTCCTTTGTGTGCCGGCCGGGTGCCGCCGCCCTTCTTTTCGGGGTCATGAGTATGGTGGCTGTCGCGTTCGCCTCCGCCGCCTGAGATCTTGCTGCGGCTGCGCAGATCGGAATCGGCTGGCGGCTTTTCTATCACCAGCGGCTCCTTGGCGTTTTCGTGCGATGCGCCAGGACCGCCATGGCGAATGCTGGCGCGGGTCTTCTTCGACGTGGACATGAAATCACCTAACGGTCCTGCTGGTGGCCTTGATGGGTCGTGTTGACCTTCGTGTTGCCCTGCTGGCCCTGTTTGTCGGGATTTGGGGCGGAATGGCTGTGCTGCGTTTGGTCGACAGGAACCGACTTCTTATCGCCCGGACCCTTTGGGCTCTGGTTCTCTGTCGGCACGGGTGGTGGTTTTGTGCTCATGACCGACTCCTTTCACCAGCCAAAACAAGCAGGCCCCGGGAAGGTTCCTGATACGAACCGGGCGAGGGGCAAACTCCTAAACATTGGCAATTCCGGCCTTGTCGGCGCGTCGCAGCGCAATAATCTTTTGTCAGGGCGTGGGCACTTCGACCTATTGAAAGGAGCCGACCATGAAACACCAAACACTGGACCAACTGCAGACAGTTGCGAAAGTTGAGCCCTCGGCGACATACCCGGTCATGACTCGGGCGCAGCGCATCGAGCGTTGGGCAGAGCTTCTCGAACAAAATCCACGGCGGTGCCTCGGAGCGCTTTCAGGCACCGAATATCTCAGCCCAGAAGCTCGTGCCGTAGCGCGTGGCGCGGGGTCGCCGATCACCGTTGCCTACGAGGATCCGGTGCTGCGCGCCATGGGTCTCAAAGATGATACTTACGGTGAGGCAAAGCGCTTCTTCGAGTTAAGTGACTCGCAGTTGCACAACATCGTCTGTCACTGCCACGTTGGTGCTACGATGCAAGCGCGATGGGCTGCCGCCAGAGTTCGCCGGACGATTACCGGGAACAGAATTCTGGCTTGGCTGAGGGCCAAGTTTGTCCATTGAAGCCGGCGCGGAACGGTGACGGCAAGTCTTCGTTATGCGACTGGTGGCAAGGCTGGGGTGGCATCGCCGGCGCCGCAGTGGATTGATCGAGCCGACGCCCCCCATTCAGGGCGGCCGGGCGAAGGTTCACGGCCGGGTTCCTTGTCGGCGGGGCGCAAATCCGAACGGATCCACGTAGAGGGTGACCAGGATAAAGCCCGAGTCATGTGAACACGGCCGCCGCCCGTGATCCATGCCACCACAGATGCATCGTTGGCGCAATCTCGTCCCTGGGGCATGCCCGCAGATCTCGTCGGGGAACCTTTCTTGACGGACATGGTTGGAATGTGCGGCCGAAAGCATCCGGGCCTGTGCCAAGGAGGTTCGCCATGAAGCTTCGCGAGTTGATGGACCAAGTGAAGGATCTGCCCCCGGATACTCTGGTCTGTGCCGCCGAGATTGACGAGGCCTTTGCGGCCAACGTTGCCGGCATAGAAACGGTAGAAGGTGCCCGGGTTGAAAGCCGCAAACCGGACGGCACCGAAGCTGTCGAACTCGCCAACGGGAACGACAGGGTTGTAGTAATCCGCTGGTGATCCGCTGGCTCGTGCCGGAGCGGTCGATGCTTGATCACTGAAGGATGGAGGAGTCGCAGACCATGTTTCCGGTATTGAACCAAAGACTTTGCGCCGGCCTGATCGCCGGAACTCTGATGCTCTCGGCCGGCGGCTTTGCTCCGCTCTCAGCCCAGGAAATCCCGAACGACTTCACGGCAATCGTGCGCGAGAAAATTCCGGCCGTGGTCGCAATAACAACCAGACAGATTATCCAGGACCAGGCGACGCTGGGTGACTTTTTTAGTCCTTTCGGCAGCCCCGGCCTCGGGCCGGCTCAACCTCGGGTGCGAGAGGCGCTTGGCTCAGGCTTTGTCATCAACCCCGATGGGCACATCGTCACCAACAACCATGTCGTTGCCGATGCAAGCGAAATTCATGTCGTATTCTCCGACAAGGAGACGTTGCCTGCGCAGCTCGTCGGCCGCGATCCGGCAACCGACCTCGCGGTGCTGAAGATCGACCCACAGCCCAATATGACAACGACCACCTGGGGTGACTCCGATGCAGTCCAACCCGGCGCATGGACGATCGCTATCGGCAGTCCGTTCGGGCTCGGCGGGACCGTCACCGTCGGCGTGCTTTCGGCTCGTTCGCGCGACATCAATGCCGGTCCTTACGACGACTTTCTCCAGACCGACGCCTCGATCAATCGCGGCAATTCCGGCGGTCCCCTGTTCAATGCGCGCGGCGAAGTGATCGGGGTCAATACTGCGATCGTATCTCCCACTGGCGGCAGCATAGGGATTGGCTTTGCGGTACCATCTCGAACCGCCCGGAACGTCGTCGACCAGTTGATCCGCACTGGCCGGATCGAGCGCGGTTACATCGGTGTGCGCCTCCAGGAGATCACGCCTTCGATTGCCGAGGCGCTTGGAATACAAGGCAGCAAGGGAGCGCTGGTCGCGTCGGTCGAGCCCGGCAGTCCGGCAGACCAGGCAGGCATACAGGCGGGAGACGTGATTACACGCTTTAACGGCAAGGACATCCAGAGCGTCCACGATCTGACGCTCGCGGCTGCCAGCCAAAAGCCGGGAACAAGAACGACGCTGACAAGGAATCGCGGAGGCAGCCAACAGGAAATAGCTCTGACCATCGGACAGCGCGAGGATGAGGAGCAACAGACCGGCGCCGTTCCAAGGTCGGATACGGCCGACCAGCGTCTTGGATTGTCGCTCAGCCCCATCCCGGATGAGGCGCGCCAGCAGCTCGGACTCCAGCCGGACACCACAGGCGTGTTCGTCCAGGAAGTCGCTCCCAACAGCCTCGCCGCCGAAAACGGCCTTCAGCCCGGCGATGTCATCGTCTCGGCCAACAACCGGGATGTGACGCAGCCGTCGGACATCCAGGACGAGTGGGCGAAATCCCGCCAGCAGAACAAGCCGATACTGTTCCGCATCAGCAGGCAAGGGCAATCTCTTTACGTTGCCGTGACCACGGCCAAATCTTGACGGGCCAAATCTTGGCGGGCCAATTCTTGACGGAAACGCGTAAGCTTGGCGAGCGTAACTTGGCCGAATAGATCACGCTTTCGAGACAGGCGGCCATTGGCGTTGGGACGGGAACAACAGCCGACCAAGGCCGTTTCGTCCAATGAGTCATTCGATCTGTTGAAAAGGAGGCTTCGATGAGCGCCACCGGACTCGACGTATTCGACAAGACGCTGCAGACAACAAACATCTGGCTCGACGAGATCATGACCGAGCTGGGACCGGATCGGCAGGTCGCATGGCATGTGCTTGGAGCGGTGCTCCACGCCCTGCGAGACCGCATGCAGCCGGATCTTGCCGCCCACCTCGGCTCGCAGCTGCCGATCCTCGTGCGCGGTGCCTATTACGACCAATATCAGCCCTCCAAGACCCCCGAGAAGTTGCGGTCGCTCGACGAGTTCCTGGCCAAAATCAAGGCGGAGCTGGAATTCACCCGACCGGTCGATGCCAAGGATGCATTCAGGGTCGTATCCAAGGTGCTCGCTCACCACGTGGGAGAGGGGCAGATGATCAAGGTTTTGGAATCCTTGCCAGCAGAAATCAGGCGCGTGGCGGCCGCTCAGCAAGCGGCGTGAAATAGCGCCGGATACAGCTAGTGTCGGCTGTAGCGCCTCTTCTTGGGGAGATGGAAATGCCACTCACCCTTATCAGCCCGGCGTTCCCGGCGGGCGGGAAAATCCCTGAAAGATATACCCGCGACGGCCAGAACGTCTCACCACCGCTGAAATGGTCCGGTGTTCCGGACGGTACCAAGAGCCTTGTTCTTGTCGTGCAGGATCCCGACGCGCCGAGCGGGATTTTCGGGCACTGGGCGGTGTTCAATATCCCGCCCGATGCCGGCGAGCTCGCCGAGGCGCAAGACGGCAAGCCAGGCCCGTCGGCACTCAGGCAAGGCACTAACGATTTCGGCAATGCCTATTACGATGGCCCGCAGCCGCCGGTGGGACATGGCGTCCATCATTATCATTTCCGCCTGGCCGCGCTCGACGTGCCGAGCCTCAGCGTGCCGGGACAGGCGGGCGCGCAGTCTGTCTGGAAGGAAGCCCAGAAGCATGCGCTGGAGCAGACTGACCTGATCGGAACCTACGCACGGTAACGCCGGCCCGTGCTGGTCCCTGCCTTTTATAGCGCGGCCGGGGCAAGCGGCTTTCGAGCCGGGCCGTGGATCACCGAACCGTCGGCGGCGAAGATCGAGCCATGGCAGGGACAATCCCAGGTGTCGTCGGCATTGTTCCAGGTCACGGTGCAGCCCTTGTGGGTGCATGTCGCCGAAACCGGGTGGAGCACCCCTTCAGCGTCTCTCCACGCCGCGATCTTTTCGTCATCCCTGACGATCACTCCGCCCATGCCGGGCCTGATGTCGTCGAGGCTTGAGACAATCGATTGACTGCCGCCATTCTTGTGAAAGTCCTCGGGATGAGACCGCGTCGGATCATAGAGCTTTTGCCATGGGCTCGGATGCGCGCAGATCAAATCCGCGATCATCATGCCGGCGGCCGTTCCATTGGTGATGCCCCAGGCGTTGAATCCCGTGGCAATATGAAAACCGGAGGCTTTTTCCGGATCGGGCTCGCCGGCATACGCAACCCTGTCGGCGGTATCATAGTCCTCATTACACCAGCGCCACGCGACGTCCCCCACCGGAAGGCTCATTCTTGCCCATTGTTCCAGCTCGACAAACCGTTTCGCCACATCGCCGTCCTGGCCCGTGTCGAACTTGGGGCCGAGCGCGACCAGCAGCGGGCCTTCGGCATCGCGGCCGGTGCGGATGGAATGCGTCGGATCATCGATGCCGATGAACATGCCGTCGACAGCAAGAGGGTCATCGATCCGAAACGCCATGGCAGTGTGGCAGCGCGGCTGGGTGCGGTTCGCCATGCCGATGGGGCTCTTCACTGTCATGTTGGTGGCGACGACCACATGCTCGGCGTGAACGGTGCCGCTCTCGGTGACGACGCGCCAGCGGCTGGCCTCGCCAATCGAGATCGCGCGGCTGTTTTCGAAAATCTGTCCGCCACGGGCCGTCACCGCTTGAGCCAGGCCAACCAGATACATCGCCGGATTGAACTGCGCCTGGTCGGAAAAACGCAAAGCGGCGGCCGTTTCGAAAGGCAGCGGCGCGCGCTCGAGAACATCGGCGTCCAGCCCAACCTGGCGCGCGGCCTCCGACTCGGCCACGATCTCCGCGCGCCGGCTTGCAGCGCAGGTGTAGGTATAGGCGTTCTTGGCCTCGAGATCGCAGGGTATGGCAAGGTTGCGAACCCATTCCCGGATCTGTGCGGCGCCGGCGGCATTCGCATCGGCATAGGTCTGCGCCAGGTCCCGGCCGAAGGTGTCGATGAGATGGCGATAGATCAGCGCGTGCTGCGTCGTGATCTTGGCCGTCGAGCGGCCGGTCACCTGGCCGCCTGTTCGCAGGCCTTCGACGACGATCACCGATCGACCGGCCTCGCGAAGGCGAAGCGCCGTCGTGAGCCCGACGATCCCAGCGCCTACGACAACGGCATCGGCATGGATCGAGCCCTCTAGCGGTGGATAGTTCGTAGCGGTGGCCGCCGCCACCCAACAGCTTCCCGGTTTTCCCGAAAGAATGGCCATTTCACCACCTCCCACGCGTTTCGAGGCATCTCCATCGACAACCCGCGCCGGCGCGAAAACGTTCCGGATATCGTCTTCAGTCGTTCTTTGGCCGTCTGGGAGATACAAAGGCACCGGGACGATGCGAGGTGAAGGCCATCACCCGATCGTATTCGTCGTTGCGCGCCGCGGCACGTGGTGGCTTAAAACACCGCGAGGTACTTCAGCAGCGAAATGATGCCGATAATGATCACGATAATCTGGGCAATCTGACGAGTACGACCGTCAAGCGGCAGTCGGTTAACAAGATACAGCACCAGAATGACTACGAGGAAAGTGATCAGAATACTGATCAGAGGAGTGCCGGCCATTGTCCCTCACTGCACATAAAAACAAACCAGCAACACCACGTTGCGTGGTCTATGATTCCCCATGCATGCTCAAGCCCTAGCACCGAGTGAGTGATTCGAACAGCTTGGCTAGTGTCGATGAACCGGCGTTGTCGACATTTGGTCGACCTCTTTCAGACGATTGGAAGGGATGATGACTTGCACGCGGGCCGGACCATACCGAGTAGGGCCATCCACACTCTTTGCGAGCCGCTTGGCAGCGCCTCAAGAAGAGTTCGAGCTATAGAATGACCCGCATCCAGTATTCTGGCGACAATCCAATTCATACCTTGTTTTCCCATGTGCAATTGCGAACAATGGCATGGATTGATTCGGAGCTTGTCTATGCGCGGACTGCGAGTGGCCTTGGCTGCGGTGATCTTGAGCATTTCAGTCAGTTCTGGACTCGCCGATGACAATTCTCCCTTTGTCTATTTTGCGACCGAAGATCCTTTCGCAGAGGGTCTGCCGACCAAGAATGATGTTTATGTCTTTGGTGGCGTCTTTGCGCGCGGGGCCTTCGGGGACACGATCAATGTTTTGGGTGCCGACTACACCGACAACTATATAATCGGAGCCGCATACGGTCGCGATTTCGTCGATATATGCGCTGGCTTCGTTCTTGGCGGCGTCACCGGCGCGGCGATAAGGTTTGGCGAGGACGATGATACGACTGGCGAACTTTGGGCCGGAGCGCGACTGCGCCACCACGGCCTTGTCATTGGTGATTTGGCGATTGCGCCCGCACTGACCGCTGGATTTAGTGCCGTTACAGGCCCTACCGAGATCGAGCGCGATCGCGAAATCGCCTACGATGGCGATGCATCATTCCTCGGCTTCGTTGGCGCCGAGCTTTCTTTCAGAGTGAGGCAGGCTCCCAACGTCGAACTCGTCTACCAACTCCACCATAGATCCGGCGCCGATGGCACGTTTGCAAATATGAGAGAGGGTTCCAATGCGAACGCTCTTGGCATCCGTTATCGCTTCTAACGCTCGGTGCTGAGACCTTTTTACAGGCGCCTACGCACCACCCAGCTGCTCGCGCTGAGGACGGCGACACTCCCGTGAGGGTCGGCACGATGAACCATTGAAAATCTCAAGGGGGGTCGCTCCATAGCCCCGAGTCACCCTCATTCTATATCCTTCAGCGTATCCAGCGGCCCTTTCAATGCAGACCGGGGCTGGATCAACTCTGGCGCAATCAGGAAGGTCTGCGGTGCCGTCGGCGGTTCATCGATCAGCTCGAATGCCTTCGTGATCATCGCCTCAACATTCTGCCGCACCATGATTACGGGGAAGGGCAGGAAGGAGCCGAAGGGGTCATAGTCGTAGCAACCGACGACGAGCTCGCTGAACATTTCCGCTGGCCGGCCCGCCATGAAACGCAGCAGACCTTCCATATTGATCGACGAATTGATGAACAGCGCGCGCGGCAGCTTGCCTCGGCATTGGTAAAACGCCTCGAAGGCACGCAAAGTTATATCAGGCGAATACCCGGAGGACTGCACACCGTCCTCAGGGTCGGCGCCCAGCAGCGCCTTTTTGGTCGCATGGAAAGCGGCGATGCGTTCGCGGCTGGCGTGGTCGTTGCGGCCGCCAAACAGAAACAGCTCGTCTGGCCGCAGAGGATCGTCGTTGCCGAAGTGGCGGATGATTGCTTCCGTCAGCATCCGCGCGCCCTGATAGTTGTCGCTGATCACCGAATGCGCCTTCGCTCCCGGCAGGTCGATGTTGATATGCCTCAGCCCCGCCAGTTCGCAGACCTCGTGCACGCCATCGGGATCGGTGGCGCCGACGATAAAGAGCTGGTCGATTGAATAGGAGATCAGCGTCTCCGCGGTCCGCCGTTCCTCTTCCGGGTCGCGGCTGGCGCTAACCACGACCGGGCATTGGCCGCGGCTGCGCACATGCCCCTCAAACGTCTGCGCCATGGAGGAGAAGTAGCGATTGTCGTGGACGGGCAGCATCAGGCCGACTAGGCCCGATCGCGAGCGTCGCAAGCCTCGCGCTTGCAGATTGGTGGTGTATTGGTGGAGTTCGGCGAGGCCGAGAATTGTTTGCGCCGTACTTTCCTTGATGCGGCGCTTGCGCCAAGTGCCGTTCAGGACGGCACTCACGGTCGACGGCGAACTGCCCGATAACAACGACAGGTCATAGATCGTCGCCTTCTTCTTGACCCGCTGATCCATCTGGCGCCTCCGGCGCGTCTACTTAGAGCAATATCCCGCTTGACGAAAGCTTCTCGATGCATAATAGTTTCTGCACCATCGATTGTGCAAGCGAAAACCGGTGGATGATCGATGGGGTAGTGCCCCGTCTCTTTCGGGGAGGTTCTAACGGCCGCCGTCGTTCGACGGCTCGAGTGTGTTCCCACTAGGAACGTTATGGGAGGAGTACAGATGAAAAAGCTCATGATCGCGGCACTTGCCGCGACCCTTATGATTGGCGGATCATTCGCTGCGATGGCACAGCAGGCCGGCAAGGTCGGCGTCGTCGTCAAGATCGGCGGCATTCCGTGGTTCAACGCAATGGAGGCGGGTATCAAGGAGCGCGGCCAGAAGCTCGGGATCGACGCATTCATGGTCGGCCCGACCAGCGCTGATCCGGCACTGCAAGTTCGCGCCATCGAGGATCTGATCGCGCAGGGCGTCAAGGTCATCGGCGTCGTGCCGAATGATGCGAAAGTGCTTGAACCAGTGCTGCAGAAGGCCAAGGACGCCGGTATCATCGTCATCACGCATGAATCGCCTGGCCAAAAGGGCGCCGACTGGGATTTCGAACTCGCGTCCGCGACCGGCTTCGGCGAGGCTCACGCCAAGCTCCTGGCGGAGAAGATGGGCGGCAAGGGTGAGTACGCGGTGTTCGTCGGCTCGCTGACGGTGCCGCTGCACAATGCCTGGGCCGATGCGGCAATCGAATATCTGAAGAAGAACAACCCGGAGATGAAGCTTGTCGGCGAACGTTATGGCGTCGCCGAGGATGTCGACAAGAGCCGCAGCACTGCGCTTGACCTGATCTCCGCAAATCCAGGCTTGAAGGGTTTCCTCGCCTTCGGCAGCCAAGGCCCGATCGGCGCTGGCCGCGCAATCGAAGAGCGCCGGAAGGTGGGCGAAATATTTGTGCTCGGCCCGTTCTCGCCGGGCCAGGGCCAGAAGCTTATCAAGAGCGACGCGATCTCCGGCGGCTTCATGTGGAATCCGAAGCAGGCGGGCGAGGTTTTCGTCACGCTGGCCGACCATCTCATGAAGGGCAACGAGATCAAGGATGGCGATACGATCGAAGGGCTAGGGACAGTTAAGCCCGACTTCGAAAACCGTAACATCATCGTCGATCAACTGGTCCCCATCAACAAGGATACTGTCGACGATCTCGCGGCGATGGGCCTGTAAAGCCTCCCAAGGCTAATGGCAGTCGGGCCCGGCCTCGAGCCGGCCCGGCTGCAGGATTGCAAACGCGATTGGATCCAGGTTTCGACTCGATGGCTGATCAGGCACTCGATGGCGCCGCACCACGGCCGCTGCTGTCGCTCCGCAACGTCAACATGACGTTCGGCGGCGTGAAGGCGCTGAAGAATGTCAGCTTTGAGGTGCTGCCGGGCGAGGTGCATTGCCTCGCCGGCGAGAACGGCTCCGGCAAGAGCACGCTGATCAAGGTCATTACAGGTGTGTACAAGCCCGAGGCGGGCGCCGTGATCGACTATGATGGCCAGAGCTACTCCCATATGTCGCCGGTTACGGCGCAGGCCAGCGGAATTCAGGTCATCTGGCAGGACCTCGCTTTGTTTCCCGAGATGACTGTCGCCGAGAATATCGCGTTCCAGACCGTCATCGGCCGCTGGCCGCGGCTGGTGAACTATGCCGAGATGCGCCGTGTCGCGATCAACGCCTTGCAACGTCTTGGTGTTGCCTTCGATGTCGATCTGGCACTCCACCACTTTCCCATCGCACAGCGGCAGATCGTAGCAATCGCGCGCGCCCTCGTCGGCGAGGCAAAGCTCGTCTTTATGGACGAGCCGACGGCGTCGCTGACCCAATCCGAAACCGACTATCTGCTGGATATTGTGCGCAATCTGTCGGCGTCGGGCGTTGCCGTAGTGTTCGTCAGTCATCGCCTGGCGGAGGTTCTTGAAATCTCCAGCCGCGTCACCGTGCTGCGCGACGGCGCTCTGGTTGGCGTCTATCCAACCAAAGGCCTGACCCAGTCGCGCATCACCGAGTTGATGACGGGCAAGACCTTCGACTATTCCGTCCTGCATCGGGATTTGAGCACGAGCCCGGTCATGCTTGAGGTCAAGGGGCTGTCGCGGCCCGGCGAATTCGAGGATGTGTCCTTGACGGTCCGGCGCGGCGAGACGCTCGGCATCACCGGGTTGCTCGGGGCAGGGCGCACCGAGCTGGCGCTGACATTGTTTGGCATGCGCAAGCCGAAATCGGGCTCTGTCGTCCTGGATGGCAAACCCGTTCGCTTCGGTTCCAACCGTGACGCGATCGCAGCTGGCGTCGCCTATCTTTCGGAAGACCGGCTGTCGCTCGGTCTCATTCAGCCGCAGGCCATCGCCGACAACATGGTCATCGCCTCGCTGGACAAGATCCTTTCAGGCGGTTTCATTTCGAGCGATCGCAAGCGATCTCTGGTCAATCGCTGGATAAGGGATCTCGGCGTCAGGATCGGAAAGCAGGACGACGCGATCTCGACCCTGTCAGGGGGAAATCAGCAACGTGTCGCCATTGCAAAATGGCTGGCGACCGACCCGAAGCTGCTTATCCTCGACGCACCGACGGTCGGCGTCGATGTCGGCGCGCGCGCCGGCATTTTCGACATCGTTTCCAAGCTGGCGGACAGCGGCCTGGCCATTATCCTGATCTCGGACGAGGTGCCTGAAGTCTATTTCAACGCGGACCGTGTGCTGCACATGGCTCAGGGGCGCATTGTCGGCGAATTTACGCCGGGCGCTACGACCCTCCAGGCGATCGAGGAGGCGGTCTATGCGTAGGTTTGTCCGCTCCCACGCAACGGAACTGGCTTTGCTCGCTGTTATCGCCGCCATCTGCGTCTTCCTTTCGTTCGCGACGGACCGGTTCTTCACCCTCGGCAACGCGTTTGACCTTCTAAACACCAGCTCGGTCAACATCATCTTCGCCGTTGGCCTGCTGGTCGTGCTGATCGCCGGCGGCATTGACATCTCCTTCGCGGTTGCTGCCTCCGTTGTGCAGTATCTGACCGCGACCGTCCTCGGCTGGATCGGCGGCGGGAATTGGATTGTCGGCTTCATCATCGCTGGCGCATTGGGCGTCGCGTTGGGCTGCATCAACGCCTTCCTGATCCACGGGTTCAGGATCATCTCGATCGTCGCCACGATTTCGACTTTCAATATTTTCTTCGGCTTGCTGATGTTTTTCACAGGCGGCGTGTCGATCTACAACCTGCCGGACTGGCTCACCACTCGCGTCGTGCTGTTCGAGCGAGAGATGGCTGACGGTACCTGGGCGGAGATCACCCTGCCTGTGCTCATTATGGCCATATGCGTGTTCGCTACCTGGGCGTTGATCACGCGCACCACCACTGGCCGCCAACTGTACGCATTTGGCGACAACCCGGAGGGCGCGCGCCGCTTCGGCATCAATATCGGTGCCATGCAATTTATCGCCTTCGGCTGGCTTGGCCTGATGGCGGGTATCGCCGGTCTCGTCCAAGCGCATTACGCGCAGGAGGTTGTGCCGAATGCCCTCTATGGGCGCGAACTCGACGTCCTGGCAGCCGTGGTCCTTGGCGGTGCGCGGCTCGGCGGCGGCAAGGGCAGCGTGCTCGGCTGCATTCTGGGCGTTCTGTTGGTCTCGATCACCCAGAACGGACTAAATTTGATGGGCGTGTCGCCTTTCGCGTTCAAGATGATCGTCGGCGCCATTATCCTTGCCGCAATCACGCTTTCGAATACCAGCATCGAACGCCTGCTGCCGTTCCTGAAAAGCCGACGGGTGCATTCATGACGGTTTTGATTGAACGCGTCCGCAACGCGCTCGGCCCCGAGCTTGCCGGTCCGTTTGCCGCGTTCGTAGCTGTCATGATCGTGTTTGGTTTTGCCGCGCCGAACTTTCTTTCCCGCGCTACCTTTGGATCCGTCGCCTTCCAGCTGCCTGAACTCGGCCTCCTCACACTCGCCATGCTGCTGCCGATCCTGACCGGCGGCCTGAACCTGGCCATCACCTTCACGGCCAACATGGCCGGCCTGACGCTGGCTTGGGTACTGCAAAGCCAGGGAGGCGTCGACGCGGGCATCGGCGCTTTTGTGCTTGGCTCGGTCCTTGCCATCGCGGTCGGAGCACTGAGCGGGCTGATCATGGGGCTCGTCATCGCCTACACCAAGGCTCACCCGATCCTGGTCTCGCTGTCGATGATGATCTTCCTGCGCGGTCTCGGCGAATTCCTGACGCGCGGCGGCGACGTGTCCGGCATTCCCAGCTTCCTGGCGCCGATCGGCTACGGTTCGATTTTTGGCATCCCGGTGCCGTTGCTCATCTTCATCGCTTGCGTGCTGATCTGGCACGTCTTGCTGACGCGCATGAAGCTAGGCTTCAACACCTACATGATCGGTTCCAATATCGAGGCCACGCGCTATTCCGGTATCAATACGCGCAAGGTGCAGGTTCTCGTCTACACATTGTCCGGCGCGATGTGCGCGGTCGCCGGCATCATCATGCTGGCGCGCTTCAATTCGGTGCGTGTCGGCCACGGCGAGTCTTACCTGCTGATCACCGTGCTTGCCTGCTTCCTTGGCGGGGTCAATCCGTTCGGCGGCTTCGGTCGGGTGATCCCGGTCTTCGTTGCGCTGGTCGTGCTCCAGCTTCTGTCCTCGGGACTCAATCTGATGGGCGCAAGCCAGCATCTTGCGACGGCAGTCTGGGGCATCCTGATGATCACGGTGATGATCCTGCGCTGGCTTGCCGGGCGCCTCAAATTCCTAAACACAAACAGAGGGTGAGTTAGATGCATGGTTTTGGGGTCCACACCTCGATGTGGACGATGAACTGGGACCGGGCCGGCGCGGAGAAGGCGATCGCGGCTTCCGTCAAATACGGGATGGACTTTATCGAGATCGCGCTTCTGAACGCGCCGGCGGTCGATGCCGCGCACACACGCGCCTTGCTCGAAAAGCACAATCTTCCTGCCGTTTGCTCGCTCGGCCTGCCGGAGCGCGCCTGGGCCTCGGTGCGGCCGGATGCCGCCATCGAACATCTCGAAGTGGCGATCGACAAGACTGCGGAAATGGGCGCGCTGGCGCTTTCCGGCGTGATTTTCGGCGGTATCGGCGAACGCACCGGCCTGCCACCGACCGAAAAGGAATACGACAATATCGCCCATGTGCTGACCGTCGCCGCCAGACACGCCAGGAAGCGCGGCATCGAGCTCGGAATCGAGGCCGTGAACCGCTACGAGAACCATTTGATCAATACCGGCGCGCAGGCCGTCTGGATGGTCGAGAAGGTCGGCGCCGACAACATCTTTGTTCATCTTGACACCTACCACATGAACATCGAGGAGAAGGGGGCCGCCAACGGCATTCTGGCCGCCCGCGATCACCTGAAGTACATCCACTTGTCCGAGAGCGATCGCGGCACACCTGGCACCGGCAACTGCCCCTGGGACGAGATTTACGCGACGCTGGCGGCGATCGGTTTCAAGGGCGGACTTGCCATGGAAAGCTTCATCAACATGCCGCCGGAAGTCTCCTACGGCCTCTCGGTCTGGCGGCCGGTTGCGAAGGATGAGGCCGAAGTGATGGGCAATGGCTTGCCGTTCCTGCGCAACAAGGCTCGCCAATACGGTCTGATCTGACACGATGGGTGACGGGCAGAAGGCGGACGGCGCAAGGATCGCCGTCTTCGATGTCGGCAAGACCAATGTAAAGCTCTCCGCGATGACGCTCGACGGCGTGCTCGTGGAGAGCCTCTCTGTCCATAACGAAGTGCGGCCCGGTCCACCTTGGCGGCAGCACGATCTCAACGGCATCAGCGACTGGCTGTTCGGCTCGCTCGCCACTTTGTGCCGACACCATCCGCTGGAAAAGGTGGTCGGCACAGGACATGGCTCCGCAGGGGTTCTGGTGAACGCAGATCCCGACGAGACTTGCGCCCTGCCGATGATTGATTATGAGCAGGATCTGCCGCCTGCAATTCGCGATGGCTACGCGCCGCTTTCGGGCGATTTCTTCGATCGCGGCAGCTCAATCATGCTGAAGGCTGCCCACCAGGCGCGCCAGCTGTACTGGATGCAGCAGGTTGATCCGGAGCGCGTCGCTCAGGCTCGGTGGTATCTGGGCTTGCCTCAATATTGGGCCTGGCGGCTGTCGGGCGTGCCATCGGCCGAAACGACGATCCTCTCGGCGCAGTCCCATCTATGGAACAATGTGCGCAAGCAGTGGTCGCCCATTGTGGCGGGGCAGGGGTGGCAGCGTCTCATGCCACCATTCCATCCGGCCTGGGAGACGCTGGGGCCAATCCGGCACGATCTGGCGCACCGGCACGGCATACCGGAAAGGCTGTCTGTCCTGACCGGCGGCCACGACAGCAGCCTGAACCTCTACCGCTACCAGGCGGCAGGCATGCGCGACGCCTGCGTGATCTCTACCGGAACCTGGATTGTCGGAATGTGCGCGGCGACACCTCTCGACCAACTCGATGAAAATCGCGGAATGGTGCTGAACAGCGACGTGACAGGACGCCCGGTCGGCGGCGTTTTGACCATGGGCGGACGAGAGTTCAGTCATGTGGCAGGGCAGGGGGTGGCAGGGCAAGGGCAAGAAGGAACTGCGGCCGACGCTGCGCTGGTCAGCTTGCTGATTGAGCGCGGCAGCTTCGCATTGCCGTCGTTCGGCGACGATGACGGCCTGTTTCCAGGCAGCGCTGGGCGCGGCCGGTTTGAAGGGCCGCCTGCAGAAACCCCTGCTGAGCGCAAGGCGCTCGCAGTGCTTTATGCCGCGCTGCTGACGGTGGAATGTATCGATGTGCTGAACGAATACGGGCTGGTTGCATTGGATGGCACCTTCCTGAGGGATCCGCTCTACGCCACGCTGGTTGCCGCGCTTCGGCCACACGCCGAAACGGTCTACAACCTCGACGCCTATGGCACCGCTTCGGGTGCGGCGTTACTTGGCGAACATGAAACTCGTGACACGCCGGCTCCCATCGCAGTCAGCCTGCCGACTGCCTTTGCCGGCGATCGTGAGGCGCTCGCAGCCTATGCACAGCGGTGGCGCGAACTGGCGAAGCGAAACAACTTGCAACAGGGCAAGACCAGCAAAAGGAACGATCGATGACTGATGACAGCGCTCTGCGCCGCGAGATGGTGGATGTTTGCCGCCGCATGAACTCAAGCGGTATCAACCAGGGCAATGCCGGCAACCTGTCGGTGCGCTGCAGCGACGGTTTCCTGATCACGCCCTCGTCGCTGCCCTACGAAACAATGACGGCCGAAGACATCGTCGAGATGGGCTTTGACGGCACCTATGTCGGCCGACGGCCCTCCTCGGAGTGGCGCTTCCACCGCGACATTTTGAGGGAGCGGCAGGAGATCGAGGTCGTGCTGCATTGCCACTCGCTCTACGCCACGACGCTGGCCTGCCATCACAAGACGATCCCGAGCTTCCACTATATGACAGGAGTGGCTGGCGGCACCACCATCCGCTGCGCGGACTACGCAACCTTTGGCACACAGGCCTTGTCCGACAATGCCTTGGTTGCACTCAAGGATCGCCTCGCCTGTCTGCTCGGCCAGCACGGCCAGATTTCGCTCGGCAAGACCATGGAAGCGGCGTTGTGGCTGGCGAATGAGGTCGAAACCCTGTCGCGCGTGTATGTCCAGGCGCTTAGCCTTGGCGAGCCGCCGGTCCTTTCGGACGAGGAGATGGCGCGGGTGATCGAGCAGATGAAGAAGATGAGTTATGGCCAAGCGCCGGATCCGGAGGGAACGAACGATTTGGCGCGGCCGCGCGACGCTGCGGTCTAGAGCGGGATGCGTTCAAATTGAACTGGGCATCCCGCTCTATCTATTTGTCTTAGCCGCATTTCTGCGACACCAAGTGATTCCACTTGGCTGCAAAATGCTCCCAGCGCTGCTCCGGCAGATTTTAGTGGAGACAGGGCTTTTTCCCACTGGGCCGCATCAAGCTCGACAGTGGCAGGTGAAGGCTGAGATGTCCTCCCTTACGGCAAACGGTGAATCAAATCGTTCAGCAAAAGCAGCGACGCGCCGGCGAACACAGCCGCAGCCGCGTCGTCCAGCATGATGCCGAGTCCGCCCCTTACCTTCTCATGCACGACGCCGATGGGCCAAGGCTTGGCGACGTCGAAAAACCGAAAAGCAAGGAAACCTGCTGCCCACCAGACCGGGTCGAGCGGCAGCACGGAAAGCGTTGCGGCGGTGCCGAAGGTCTCGTCAATAACGACGATCTGCGGATCCTCCGTCCTGGTATGGGAGACGACATGCGACGACGCCCATACGCCCACGGCGAATAGGGCCATATAGGCGATCACGATCAGCCAAGGCGATGCAGGTATCAGCACCGCGGCAATAGCCACTCCGACGCCCGCGCCGGCCGTGCCCGGCCATAGCGGAGATAATCCTGCGCCGGCAGAGGTCGCGAGCAGGTAAGCAAACCTGGGCAGAAAACTACGCATGGCGTTTCAGACGGCTTCCCCGTGAATTGCGAATATGCGCTATATCAGTCTTTCCGGTTACTTCCGCCAAATGCATGTCGCGCAAAAGCATGCCCTCGCACCTGACCGGAGGGTGCGCAGCGGTTTTGCGATAACGACTTGCATAAAAACAAGAACTTAAAGCGCGTCGCATGAATCCATTCAGCCGCGACGCGCTTTGGACTGCCGGTCGATTTGCGACAGCGACACAACGGGCATTGCGCTGACCACCTTGATGGCGCCGACGGGGTGGAACGAACCCACAATTTGCCGGTTAAACTTCGCGGAACGACATCATCAGAGGAGCCAGTCATCATGATCGCCGGTCTCATGAAAAGTCGCATCGACCCGCTATGGGAGCGCGCCGCCTCTCCGCTGATCGGGATCGGCATGACCCCGAACCAGGTCACATCTGGCGGGCTGGTGCTCGTCGCCCTGTCGTGCGCCACCTACGTGTACCACCAGTCAAGCCTTGCCTTTGGCCTTTGCTTGGCGTTTGCCTTCACCTTCGACGCGCTCGACGGGGCGGTTGCCCGTCGCAGACATATGAGCACCAAGGCGGGTGGCTATTTCGACGCCATGGCCGATCGTTATCAGGAATTCGCCGTATTTGCGGCAATAGGCTGGGTCGCCGATCTGTGGGCGATCGCCATGCTTGCATTCGCCGGCGGACTCCTCACCAGCTACGCCAAGGCGCGGACGGCGATCGAAATCCCTATTGAAAACCAGGCATGGCCGGATTTCTTCGAACGGATGGAACGCCTGGTGTTCATTTGCGTGCTGTTGGTCGCTGACGGATTGGCGACCGCCATGGGCGCCGCTTCGCCCTGGATTCTGACGGGCGGGTTCGCCCTGTACGCATTGCTGGCAAACGCCACAGCGCTGCAACGGATCGATCGCGCATTTGCGATGCTCAAGCGGGCGGACGCGAAGCAGCCGTAAGACGGCGTTAGACCGTTTCGAGCCGGCTGAACCGAACCGGGATGATTTTGCGGGTCTTCAGTTGTCCTGCCGAATCCTTGTCGATGACCGTCAGCAACTGCCCTTGTTCAGGGCCCACAGGCAGAACCAGGCGGCCCCCCGGCTTGAGCTGCTCAAGCAAAGCCGGCGGCGCCCGCCCCGCCGCGACGCTGACCAGGATCTTGTCGAATGGGGCGTGCTCGGGCCAGCCGCGAGACCCGTCCCCGACACGAATGCTGATATCGGACAGACCGAGGCTCTGCAGCAAAGCCTCGGCATGGCTTGCGAATTCCTCGATGATTTCGACGCTCCAAACGTGCCCGGCGAGTTCCGCGAGGATTGCGGTTTGGTAGCCCAGGCCGGTGCCGATCTCGAGCACCGCCTCGTGCGGTTGGAGAGCAAGGAGATCGGTCATGAGCGCGACGATGAACGGCTGCGAGACGGTTTTGTCGAAGCCGATCGGCAGCGGCATGTCCTGGTAGGCATAAGGCGCGACCGAGCTTGGCACGAAGAGATGGCGCGGCACCCGCTGCATCGCTGCCATCACCCGCTCATCGAGCGCCGCCTTGCCGAGTTCTTCGCTTGCAAGGTCGGTATGGATCGCAATCATCTCGACCATGTGCCTGCGCAGCACTGCGAGATGCTCTTCGTTCATTGGCTTCATGACCGTCGGGCTTTCTTCAACCAGGCTTGCCGCCAGATAGGCTTATACCCTGTTCGTCACAGCAACGCCCGCCATCGTTTCCAGTTGCGGGTGGCCATGCGACCGGAGGTAATTTTGGCCTTGCGTCTGGTCGATATCGGCGGCGGCCGCCGATATCCACCCTGGAGATCCGGGTGCCATGTCGCCATAACGTCCTGGATCGCGGTGATTGAACGATGAACGGCTGAATCGCGTGCACGCGTGGGCAGCCGGCGATCTCGACCGGGGCGTCGTCGTTGTAGTAGTGGACGCCTGTTTCACCGATGCTGCGACTGCTGCATGGCTTCGGCAGCGGAATGCCGCGACGGGCGGTTCGGAGAGTTCCTCACTCACCTATAGAATCGGAGTTCCTAAATATCCAGCTAAGCTACTTTATCGCTTCCAGGAGTGCTGAGTGGAACTCGCCGGGGCCTCTATCTGTGGTGAATGGCCAAGCTCTGGGAATTCAACGAGCGTCGCGTTCGCAATGGCAGCGGCTGCGGCGCGTCCGAGATTTGGAGAGGGCCGAGCGCTTTCGCGACCTCGGTGCTGGCACGATTGCCTCCTTGCCCCCCGATGATCAGCGTTGTCGGCACCACTCGTGGATCACAGGTTGGGTGAAGATCATGTCCGAGGTTTGAGCCTGGTTCCACGCTACCATCTCCCTGCCCTCGTGCGGGAACCACGCGTTTGACCTCTGCCTTGCCGCTCGGCCGCCGTGGTGAATCCCCATCAGCTAAAGTAGTGAAATCTGATGGAACTACCGGCCCTGATGTGCCATTTTACCACGTCGTGAGAGAAGACGAAGGCAAATGAGCCAGCACAATGCCACTGTGATAGGCGTCGTGGTGCCCATGTTCAATGCCGAGAGAACCATTCTCCCGACGCTGACCAGCATCTGCCAGCAGAGCCACCAGGCGCTGGACATTATCGTGGCCGCCTATGCCGAGCAAGATCGGCGTATACGCCTTTTCAGGCAGCCGAACGCGGGTGTTGCGCACGCACGCAACAGCGGCGCCGCTGCCACCGATGCGGAGTTTCTAGCGTTCGTGGACGCGGATGATCTTTGGGCTCCATCCAAATCGCACTGCAACTGCGCGTCCTGCAGGAAGGAGGCTCGTCAGCTGGCCTGGCATATTGCTGGTTTGCGGAGATCGACGAGGACGGTCGGATATTTTCATTCAAACAGCCCGATGCCGAGGATGGCGTGCTGCAACTCATGTGCAGAAACAACTTTGTCGGTAACGGAAGTCGATGCTTGTACGTCGCTCCGCATTCGAGCGGGCAGGACAGTTTGATCCTTCCCTGAGGGCGAGGAACGCACAAGGCTGCGAAGATCTTCTAAAGTGCCTCAGAATAGCGGAGAATTACGAGTTTCGTGTCGTGCCACAACATCTTGTGGGTTACCGGAGGACGATCGGCAACATGTCGAGCGATGTCATGCAGATGTTTCGTTCGTATGAAATTGTCCTAGCCGAGTTTCGCGAGAAATATCCGCTATTTGGGAGCGATCTCAATGCCCATCTGCTTGACACGATCAATGGGCTTGCCGTGAGGGCTTTGATTCAAGGGCGGCCTTCCGCAGCCTGGTACCTGTCGAAGAAGCTCTTTGTCCTGGAGCCGCGCACGGCCATTTCACGTCTGCCTCACACGCTCAACGTCTGCTGCCGGGGGCTGGTTCCTCGCTGGATCAAGATTCGAGTGAAACGGAGGCGAAACGCCGAGTCTCGCCCTCTTTATGAAAAGATTTATCTAGAGAGGTGAGCGCGTCCCTGTTCGGACGTACCGAGCCGGAGCTGTTGAAGCTAGATGCTTGATGCCAAGGCTTTGGCGGCGCACGCGGCAATCAGGACTCTGAGCGGCCACCAGAACGATCTTGGCCCGGACCACATTTCCATAGGACCACGTGCAACTACGCGCCGCCTCTATACAATATTTAATTGTTTAATTCGCGACCGCCGCTCCTGGTGGGACCTTCAGCGTAATTGTGATGGTGTCGCCCGGAGCAAGCAGAGTATCTTCAGTCGCCTCGGTCGTCGCTGCCCGTCCGTCAGTGGAGCGGGTTACACCGATCGTAATTCGGTCCCCTTCGCCTACAAGGTCGCTGCGCATCTGCATCACGTAGGCGATTTGTTTGGTCACTGAATCCATCTCAGCGCGCATTTGCGTCATCGCCGCGCGTTCAGTCTGCAAATTAGCCAACAGATCGATTCGACCCTGGTCGATAAGCTTATCAAGACTGCGCTGCAAATCCCCTTGGTCGCGTTCAAGTCGAGCGATCTCAGCGTTGGTTTGCAAAGCGCGGGTCGCTGACAAGAGCACTGCGCGTTGAGCATCGTTGACCCTCGTGATCTGGATCAGACCTTTTTCGAAGAGCTTCTTGAGGCGATCAAGTTCCACGGCATCTGCGGCTGCGCCCGCTTGATCCGCCTTCTGCTGCTCCTTCAGGTAGCCCATTCGTTCCGCCGCCTTGGTTGTGGCCAACTTAATCGAAGCGCGCTCCTTCTCCTGATCCGCATAGACAGCTTCAAGATGCTTCCCCTCCTGCTGCAAAGCTTCGTCGCGACGAGGTTCGAGGCTCGGGTCACGTTCTGCGTCCGGAACCTCAATCGCTCTGGCGCCGCCCAGCTGCGCCTCTATGCGAGCAGCCTTGATTTCGCTTTCCTGGTACCTGATACGCAGAATGTGGAGGCGGCCGCCAAGGTCCGCTGCTGTCATTTCAGGGTTTTGAAGCTCACCGCGACCGAGCTGGTAACCGCCGCCAGCCGCCACAGCTTGTCGGACAGTCATGCCTGGTCTGAAGGGCTGAATCCCAGGAGAGGCAATGTCCCCGTCAATATAGACGGGTCGGTATTCCTCAATATCAACAATAATCTGATCCGGGTAAAAACCAGTCCAAGTCTCAGTGCCGTCGGCGGATCGTTGCGGAAGGGATTTTGGTTTTAAAACCTCGATTACCTCCTTGCGAACATCCTCTATTGTCTTCCCGAGAACCTTTAGGGGGCCTAGGGCCGGCAACACAATTACACCGCTTTGGTCGATCACAGCTCGCTTTTGCATCTCGGGATAGCCTATGACAGCGAAGCCGATCACGTCGCCAGTCTGCAGACGGTACTCGCCGACATTGTGCTCCTCTGCTAGGGCAAGGCCATTCGACAGATTCGTGTTTGCGAACAACAGAAACATGCATGCAAGCGCAGCGCAGCTGCCTGCCCGCATCCAGCGCACCGATCTATTCAACATTCGCGATCACCCCGCAATGCTTGAGGATGACATCGACGCAGACCTTTCTCACAATGCCATTCCTTTGAGGCGAATTTACGCCCGGGCAAAGGTTGGGGCGTCTTTATTCGCACCTGCTAATATATTGGTCGCTCTGACCCGTTCCGATATGATATGATGGTTAACGCGCTGAGGCCTGGATAGCCAAGAAGCGCGTCACACCAGCGGCTGCGAGTGGGAGGCGATGTCCTTCTTGCTTTTTTTGCGAGGCCTTATCATAGTACTGTTGGCATTCGCCATCAGTATATATTTGCTCACCGACTCCCTCTGGGGCACGTTTGTCCAAACGTTAATTTGTGGGATCTTGATACAGATTGGGTACTTTGTTGCAGTCATGCTGCTAGTGTGGCGCTCGGTCTCCAAACAATCGGTGACTCCCTCGGTCTCCAAAGAATCGGTGCCTCCGAAGTCACACATCGCGCGATGAGTCCGAAAGGGAGCAACTGCCGAGCCACTTAGTAAGTGAGGCGGGCCACTCTCCGCCTTCATAGGGCTCTGGCTGCTAGAGCAGGACGATCAGCAAGATGACTCCCCACACCACGAAACAAAATGTGACTGCAACCTGTCTCATTCGGGCAGCGGAGAGGCTTTCCGCGAGGCGCCAGATGCGCGCAGGACCCTTGCGGTGATCGTTATCGCGCGTCTGTGATCGACGAGCCATTCCAGTTTCCCGCAGGACAGGCTCAACCGGAGCCCGGAATCTCTTGCTCAGATGTTTTGCCATTTGCCAATACGACTCAATTTCTTCCTTCAATTGGAGCTTACGACATGCAGCGGAATTGCGGCAGTCGGAGCTTGGGCCGCGTGAGGTTTCGTTTGTTGCATCGAGGTCAGGAGTTGCGCCTTTGGCGAAGAGCGGGCTGATGCCTGCCCCGAGCGGCGTGCTGGGCTCCGCGGCGTCGTTACTGAATTTGCAGACATTTAGCCAGATAATGTGGTATGGTGTCTGTCACTACCAATGCGCTGCCAGTCTCATTCCACGGGTTTGAAGGCTTATGCTCCGCGAAGTTGAAAAGCACCCGGATTCTGCCTTCACATTCGGCGATCGTCAGTGGGGAACGATTGATCTCGAAACACTCGTGGCGGCAGCGCGACGGCAGTTGAGGTTCGTCCTTACATGCGCGCTCGCAGGACTTGTGCTGGGGCTAGCGTATCTTTGGGCCGAGGTGCCCTTGTACGAGTCGACGGCCAGAATCCTGATCGACAAGAACCAGCCATCCGTCGTCACGAAGTTAACAGAGAGCGGAAGCTCCGCAGAGCTTGACCCGATGATGCTGAGTCAGGTCGAATTGTTGCTTTCCGACCGCATCGGGCTAAAGGTCGTTGACAGCCTCGGTCTTGCTACCGATCGCTCTTTCTTGTCAGCGCCATATTCATTGCTCAACAGTTTCACAGGATCGGTCGCTCGATGGCCATTCATCGGCAGTTCCGAAGCAAGCGGAGCGCCCGTGAAATCGAGTGCCGCGCGAGGATCCGATCCTCGATGGCAGGCATTTGGCATTCTGGCTGAGAATATAACGGTAGCTCGTGTAGGGGTTTCTTACATTCTGCAAGTCCAATTTCGGTCGCCTAGCGCCGAAATGGCGCAAAAAATAGCCAGTAAGTATGCAGAAATCTATATCTCTGACCAAGTCGGAGCCAAAGACGAGTCGATTATCCGAGCTCGCAGCGCACTGGCGGAAGAGCTCGAGACGGTGCGGAAGCGATCGGTTGATGCCGAGCTCGCAATCCACAGGTTCCGAACAGACAATACGCTGACCAAGGAAACGCTGGTTACCTTGCGCCAGCTCGAACTTGAGGCGTCCTCTCTCAAGTCGCAATATGAACAGGTTCTGCAGCAGTACCAAGCAAGCCTGCAGAACCTTTCGATGGCGTTGACGGAGGCGCGGACTATCTCGGAGGCACCATACCCCAGCAGACCGAGTTCTCCGAACCGCAGTCTTACGTTGGCGTTCTGCGTCGTGCTCGCTGGCATGGTTGGCGCCGGTGTGGGCGGAATTCGGGAGTACCGTGAGCGCTTTTTCCGCACGACGGCTCAAGTGCGCGATGAGCTCGGACTTCAGACGCTCGGAATGATCCCTTTGCTGGACGGGAAGCCAATTCGCCGAAACAAGCACGATCGTGCTGCCGGAGAGCCGTCATTCATCGAGGTGGGGAACAGCGCTTTCAACTGGGTAGAGCAACATCCGCGCTCGGAATTCGCTGAAACGATGCGAACGGTGAAAGTCGCTGTTGACGTCGAGTTACCAAGGAAGAGCACCAAGGCGCTCGGGATCGTTTCTTGCCTCCCGGGAGAAGGGAAGTCTCTGGTCGCTGCTAATTTAGCGATGGTTCTTGCTATGCAGCGTTGTAAGACGTTGTTGATCGATGCCGATATCCACAATCCGGGCTTGTCCCCTATGTTAGCCAACGGCTGGGAACGAGGGCTGGCCAATTTGTTGGCTGGAGAATTCAATCCGAGAGATTTGCTGGCCCATCAGTCATTGCCATTGAGGTTCATGCCCGGCGTGAACCAGAGCCAACAAAAGCTCGCAAACACCGTGCAGCCTATCGAGAAAATGGGCGACTTTCTGCTCAAGGTGGGCCCTATGTTCAATTATGTAGTCGTCGATTTGCCCCCGTTGGCTCCAGTCGCTGACGTGAGGTCCTTTGTCCAGCACCTCGACGGACTTCTTCTGGTTGTTGAATGGGGTGTGACCGCTCGTACATTCGTGCGCGAAATCCTCGACAACAACCCGATCCTGGCGGATAAATGCATCGGCGTTCTGCTCAACAAGGTCGATATCAAAAGAATCAAGCGGTATCAAAAGTTTGGCAGTGCCGAATTTTACAATGAACGTTATGGTCAGTATTACCAGGCCTAGTTGTGGAACAGGCAGGCCGCCTACAGTATCCCCTCATATCGGCTAAAGGCGAGGCGGGCGGCGTTGGGAGTTCTTGACCCATGATATCTCAGCCTCCGCACGGCATCATCCTGATGACGTACGAATATCATCCATTTCCTGGTGGCATCGGAACATACGCCGGACGGTTGGTCGACATCGTTCGTGCTGGCGGCCACGCTGCGACCGTCATAGCGCCTGCCTATCCTGACCTTCCTGCCGTTCCCCAGGAGCCGGATACCCATCGCATTCTGCGGCATCATCAAATTTCTCCATTCGGGGCGCTGCGGGCGCTTTCTATTCTGCGCAACGTTCCTAAGGACAGGTTGTTTTTGGCCGCCGACATACGCAGTGTACTTGTGACATTTGTGCTACGACCGTTCCATCGCAGAGGGTATCGAGCGATGATTCATGGCAGCGAAGTCAGCAAATTCAGGACCGATTCCATCCTTTTTCGGTTTGTACGCCGCGCCTACGAAGGAGCAGAGGTCGTTTTCGCCAACTCACATGCGACGCTGCGGATCTTTTCCGAAAGTTTTGGAATGCCCCGGAAGGGTGTCGTCACGTATCTCGGCGTGGATCCCATGTGGTTTCAGCCAATCCATGGGAATTTTGAACACCCGCAACTTGCAGCTGTACCACAAGCTGCAAGCGTCATTTGCGCAGTCGGACGTATCGAGCCTCGGAAGGGCCAGTTGGAAATCGTCCGGGCTATCGCGAGCGCTCGCGATGAATACGGATTAGACAATCCGATCTTTGTGATGGCTGGACGGGCCGAAGATCAGGCCTATGCCTCAAAGATATTGGATGAAGCGGCACGAGCTCGTGTTCCAGTGATCGCTACCGGTAGGCTGTCCGACGACGACTTAAAGCGCTTATACCGCCGTGCGGCGTGCCACACATTGTTCGCACGAGAGCTACAGGGAAAGATCGAGGGCTTCGGGCTAGTGTTGGTTGAGGCCGGTGCGCAAGGATGTCCTTCGATAGCGACGGCCGTCGGCGGCATACCCGAGGTCATGGGCTCCACTGGTGTGCTGGTGCCCCCGGAGGACGTGAACGCGATGGCCCGCGCGATAGCAACCTATGTGGCCAATGCAGAACTGCGTGAGCGCGACGGTGCTCTTGCCAAATCACGGGCACGCACCTTCGACTGGGCAACCTGTGCAGGCGCGACGTTTCCGGAGCTGAAATAGGGCTGAGCCCGAGGCCAAAGTAGCTGCTCAGCTTTTCCGGAGTCGGGAACCAATGAATATCGACAAACGATGAAAGGATTGTTGAAGCAACCACGGAAGTCCGCCCGGTATCGTCATCAACCGGAGAGCGCGAAGGGAAAACCAAAGACGTCACCAAGCCACCGGCTCCTGGTAAGGCCACGTACGAAAAATATTTCGCCGCCCAGTAGAGTGACAAGCCAGGTCCACGAGCGCTCCGCGACTGATCGTCTCGAATCTCCGGAACAGCCAACGATGTCCTAGCTCAGTGAAACGCGTGAAATCATAAGCCCCCTCATGCACTTGTTGCATGAACGGTGTCTTATCTCTGAAACGACCTGTTCCGGGTTAATCACATGCTCGAGGACCGCCTCCGCGATGAAATGCGTGTGTGCGGATGGTAGATGTCGAATGCAATTGTCGAACGGCCCCGCCTCTTTATGGGTGAGATGCCACTTGCCGTCAGAACATCGGGACGCACGAGACTGCAAAAGAAATCGATCAGTGCGGGCTGACCATGCACAACCGGATAATCGGTCGTTTGCGCATCGGAGAGCTCTGATTTCGCCTCCGTTATGGTCCTGCCGTCGCGGTACAGAATAATCGCTACGGAAGGATTCCCGGGCTGCCGCATGAGATGCTCGAACTCTCGCCATTCCGCCAGTATCATTAAGAGCCGTCAGCAAAGTCTTTGCGCAAGGCGCGGTAGAACAATAGCTTGGCTGCACGGCGCACCTGCGGATCCATGCCCCTCGGCAGGGCGCAAAGAAAAAAGTAAACGTACACCCGCCATGACAATGGATCGTGCCACATCGCGCGAATGAGCAAGCGCGCTCCGCGTTTCATTTCGCTTTGAGCCACGCAATCATTGCCCGCCTTTGCGTACAAACGCGCGTTGCGCCGCCGCGCGAGGTGCGCAAGTTCCCGCCGTCGCATAGCCCATTCTCGCGTGAGGCCTTCGCCTACCGGCAGAAGCGCGTCGAGTCTGCGGGTTATGTTCGAGCCATGGCGCCGTTTATAGACGAGTGCTCCGGCCACATGTTGAAATGTCCAACGCTCGGCTGCGCGCAGACAAAACTCTGTATCCTCTCCAGCCCTGAATGCCTCGTTGAATACCCCGATATCTTCGACCATCTCCCGCCGCATAACCATACTGGAAGGAATAATCGGCCCATCAAGCAGAAAATATGTCGGCAGCGTATCGCATTGGTCCGCGCCATAGCGGCGCACGGCGACGTGTAGAGCGTCGGACAGATCCGGAGCGGAAAAATCGACAAAATCACCATAGACAAGACCTGCCTTGCAGCCATTGCCAAAGACGGCCAATTGGCGCTCAAGCTTGTCCTCAGCCCAGAAGTCATCGCCGTCGAGAAATGCAATAAAATCACCGGTAGCATGTCTGATGGCAAGATTCCTCGCCGATGAAGGCCCGACACCCGCCGTCGTCAGGACATGTACACGCGGCTCCCGATCGGCCAGCGACGCAATCACTTCCGACGAGCCGTCCTTCGAGCCATCATTGACAATGATGATCTCTTTGATGTGGCTCGACGCGGTCTGATTAATCACACTTTCCACTGCCTGCACGATGAAGCGTTCTTCATTGTGGCATGTCATGATAACCGAAACACTCATCTCGTGTTTCCTGGCAATGGGCTCGCTAGAAATCGAGGACGTCTCATGCCCCTGGGGTGGCTCCTCCGCATCCTCTGCAATGGTAGGCAAAGCCCGTGCCGCGTCAATTCAGGCAGGAGCGAGACAAGACTCAGCGTGACGAAAGCTCGTGTGCCCGAGGCTTCTGTTCCAACGTAAAAGGCACAAGGAAAAAGGAGCACGAGGGGCAGAAGCCGTGCCTGGGCCGCTCCGATCAATCCGTGAGAAAGCGCCCAGCTTAGAGTACGGCTTAAGCGAAACCATGCAGCAATCCATATGAGAACATAGAGGCTGAGCCCAATGATGCCGTTCTCGGTGAGGATACGTTGAAACTCGCCATGTATCCCCAGCCGCAACTCGTCAGGAAGTCCACTGAACTCCGTATCGATAATATTCTTGAATTTGTTCGTGCCCACGCCCACTGATGGACGTTCGGAGATAAGCTGTTTGGACAGAGTGAAGGCAAACGCGCGCTGGACATTGCTCGGCGTGTCACCAGGGGCATATTTCCCCGTCGCGGCCAAATATTCGTGTTGCCCCATGCTCAGCGGATTGAGGATGGTTTGCAATTGCTTTTCGACATAGGCGTTGCCTATCGTGGTCGACAGCACGAAAAGTGCCACGAAGCCGGCGGCGATCGCTGGTATCATCGCAGCGAGCCGTCCGCGCATCAGAAGCGCAGCGGTCAGAAAGAGATAGATCAAAAACGCCTTGCGTTCCCCAGATAGCACGAGCAGGGGAAGTATCCCCGCCCATACAAACCAAAGGGTGCGCCGCTTGCCCCGGTTGACGAAGAGGAGGAGCCCCGCGAGCGCAATTGGAAGGAAGGTGAACGCGAGCCTCGGATCGGCCAGATGCTTCCATCCGACCGAGTAGCCATGGGCGACATGCCAGATGATCGTATAGGCGAGGATCAGCACCATGCCGAAAAGCAAGATGTTGACGGCCTTGTGCGTGTCGACCCGGCTGGCCTCCTGTGCCAAGGCGAACGCAAAGGCGCCCACAGCGGACATCTGCAACAGCTCGCGCAGGCCATTCTCTGCGTCCACGCTGAAGGCCGAGACCATGTGCCAGCCCAAGAAGGGCAGGAGCAGTAGAAAACCGGCTGAAAAAGCCAAATTTCGCCAACGCCCCGTCGCAAGGCCAAAAAAGAGCATCAGCAATGCGATCAGCTCGAACGGACGCAGCAATACAAGACCCGTCTCGAGCCTGATTGGCAGGAAGAGGCTCAGTATCGCGAATGTGAGGAGATAACGCATCACAGCCCCCTCGCGGCGCGATATCCTTTTAGCATATTCTTTTTCCCGGAAACAGAACTTGTTGGATGTATCAATGCCAGCGGGCGGTGAAAGACTTCGCCGTGCTCGAGCCGACGGCCTCATCGTTCCGCCCGCTGTCTCACAAGTAAGCGGAACCCGCGATGCTGTCCTAGTGTTGTGATTCTAACGCTTGTTTTGCACGAGCGACTTTTTCGAGGATTTTGCCGGCGGGGGCTGTTTATACGAACGGTTTGGGCTCGGCATTGAGTGCTTCGAGGTAGTTCATGATGGCCTGCTGCAGTTCGGAGACGCTTCTGAAGACGCCGCGGCGGATGCTCTTATCGGTGATTTCGGCGAAGAAGCGCTCGACCTGGTTGAGCCACGAGGCGGATGTGGACGTAAAGTGGAAATGAACGCGCGGATGCTTTTCAACCAGGTCTGCACGGCCTCGGTCTTGTGGGTGGCGTAATTGTCCATGATCAGATGAAGATCGAAATGCTTGGATGTGTTGCGCTCAATGATCCTAAGGAAGCGCAGAAACTCCTTCGCTCGATGCCGCGGCAGGCACTCGCCGATCACCTTGCCGGTCTTGACCTCCAAGGCGGCGAACAGGGTCGTTGTGCCATTGCGCTTGTAGTCGTGCGTCATGGTTCCGGCGCGTCCCTTCTTCATCGGCAAGCGTGGGTGCGTGCGATCGAGCGCCTGGATCTGGCTCTTCTCGTCGACGCACAGCACCAACGCCTTGTCGGGCGGATTGAGGTAGAGGCCAACCACGTCGGCAACCTTGTCGGCGAATTTAGGATCGCGGGAGAGTTTGAAAACGGCGCGTCAGACGCGGCTTGAGGCCGTGCGCCTTCCAGATCCGCTGCACCGCCGCCGCGAGATGCCCGACGCCTTTGCCATTGTGCGCACGCTCCAATGCATGGCACCAGCCGGCTTGGTGTTGAGCGTCATGTCTACCACATTCTTCACCGTCTCGGCCGACAGCGGCCTCCTACGCGGCGGGCGCGTGGCGTCCTTCAACCTTCAACAGGCCCTCAACGCCCTTGTCACGATAGCGCCGGCGCCAGCGCCGCACGGTCAGCACGCTCTTGCCCCACCGTCTCAGCAACCGGCAGCGCGCGAAGGCCCTCACCTATCAACAGCACGATCCGTGCGCGCCACACCACCTTCTGTGGCGTGTTGCGATCACGAACCAATCCCTCAAGTCTCGCCCGGTCGATGTCGGGAACCTCAATGCGTTCGATCTTGCCCATGCGGCAAGACTCGCACACTTCACCACAATTGAGAATCCACTGTCAGAGACACAACACTAGATGGGAAGCCTGGCATCATGCTTCTTCCTGCGGGATACGACGAGACCTATACACCGCCCTCTCCGCAGGGCTATCGCATATTATTTGAACAATTCTTTACAGGATTACTAAACGCTCCGGTGAGACAATATTACCCTTAGAACATTCCATTGGAAAGATGCCACTTCCCAGGAAAACTAATTTCCTTTCGGTGGCATTTGCGTTGCTACCATGCCCAGGGAGACTAGGATCCTATCCGCACGCTTTTTCCACGTATAGCCCGATAGCAGGAGTTCGCGCGCGGAACGCCCCAGGCGTCGTCGTTCTGCGGGATCGTGAGCAAGGCGCTCAAGCGCTGCTGCCCAGGATCGGACATCATCAGGATCGCAGAGCAGTGCGGTAACGCCGTCGGTCAGGACTTCGCGCAAGACAGGTAGATCCGAAGCAATGATAGCTTTCTCCGAGGCCATGTACTCGAATATTTTCAGCGGAGACATCCATGACGCTAAATCCAAGCGACCGTTAGACCCAATCACGGACCGCTTGTATGGAGCCAGGACGACATCAAAGTGAGCAAGCTTGGCAGGAACAGCAGCGTGAGGCACGGGTCCATGCAAAATCAGATTGGGGAGTGTCGCCGTCCGCTCCTTCCAATGCTGAACATCTTCCAGGCGCCCACCCACAATGTCGAAATGTGCCCACGGACATAGGGGTGCCAAATCGGCGATAATCTCCATGCCTTTGCCGGGGTAGAGGTGTCCGACATATCCGACCGAGAGCTTTGAACGCGACGGCGCCTCGATCGGTTCGGAAGGAGAGATCTCCGCGTCGGCGCCGTCAGCAGCCACAATGATCTTGGATTCGAGAGAGGGAAAATCCTTGAGGATCGCGTCGGCGATTGCTTGAGAAATGGTGACCAAACCTCTTAGGCGTGGATTCTGCGTCAGGGCCGCAAACGCGGCCTTGGACCTCGGCGCAAACGAGAGATGGTCGTGATGCAATTCCAGCGCGGTGGGGAATCCGGCACGTGCAAGCCACAACGCGAAGCGCGGCTCTCTTGTATAGACGAGGCCAATGCGAAGAAGCCGCGCCAACATAATCCCAAACAAAATAACCCAACTGCAGTTGGGCTGCCGAAGCCCTATGGTCCACACTCTGAAGCCGTGCTCCAGCCCGTAGTGCTCTGCCAATTCGTCTCGCATGCGTCGACGGGGTCGGCCTGAGACAATGAGGGTCACATCCGCACCTGAAGCGGAGAACGCGCTGCACATCTTGGCGATATTGACGGTATGCGCCTGCGGTCCCGGCATAGGCGTTGCGGTTAGGTACATTATCCGCACGGATCTCACTCTCAGTCCAACACAGAGGTCAAATGATCGCTCAATCGAAGCGAAAGAGCGGCGATCGTCAGGAACGGATTGGCATTGCCGTATCGCGGAAAGACGGAGGGTCCGGCGACAAACAAATTGTGCAACCGGTGAACACGGCAGTTCTGGTCGACGACTCCGTGGCGGGGATCGGTACTCATCCTCGTAGTGCCAAGGAAATGCGAGTGAACAGCGGTGAGGGGCCAGGAATCCGAATTGCGAAGGTAAGAGTGATCGAGGTGACCAACATCGTGCGTACGGAGGAAGCGATCCAACATATCGAGAAAGGTCACAACCGACCTACGATCCGCTTGATCATATCGCCATCTCAGGTCGAGGAGCTGGCGCCCTTCGTGATCGCAGTCCTTGGAAAGAATCAGCCTGTTCTCGGCGTTCGAATGCTGATCCAAGTTCAAACGGACCACGAAGGCATGTGCTCTGCCCTGCAATCGTGCAGCCTGCCCTAGGCGGTCAAACGCTGCCTTGCCCGCGGCGAGCAGAAGACGTCGTAACCTGGCGCTTCGATTCACGATCGGCGCGCCCCGGAATGCGGCGCTCTTCATCGTCTCGAAGACCTTTTCGGCCTTGTATTCGGCGAGGGGGTAGAGACGGGCGCAATGATTCAATGTGCCGATGGAGATTTGCGTCGCTGTGGAGAGTCCGACACCCGCTCGTACCTGCACCCCATTGCTCATAGTTTCGCGAAACAACGGATGCTCCGCACTGACCGGTTGTTTAAGCCATAGGACGGCCAAGTCCGCCTTGGGATGTGTCGAGAAATATCGACCGATTGCCCCTTCTTCATCCCTCCAGTGACGGCGCGCATAGTCTAGCAAGAGCCGAGTGGTTTCGATCCCACCGGCGGCGAGAACAAACACCTGGGCTTTGATTGTTTTGTGGTTTTGCCGGCGACCGACAGTGATGCTTTCGATGGTCCGCCGATCTCCATTGGGTGTGACGTCGAACACGGGAGCGTCAGTCAGAACCCGTAGATTGGCTAGATTTCCATCGGACCTTGTCACGAACTCGGCGACTTTGAAGGCCGGTCGCGACCACATCAGATATTTTATGTCGACCTGATCGCTCGCCGCGAATGTCTTCCAACTGCCAGGCATGGGTGGCAATTCGTTGTCGTGTTCGGTCCTGGGCATACACAAGATGTCCAACGCACGCTCGTAGTAGGGAGAAAGTTCGGAAAGCTGAAATGGCCAAGCTGGTGCGCCAATGTCCGGCCTTTCTACGAAATCTGCCTCTTCCATTCTCGCGACGCGACCCGCCCAAAGGTTTGAAGATCCACCGAGTTGCAACGCTTGGGCGTAAGACAGATCCACGGCGCCATCTACGTCGAGTTGCGCTAGGGGCGCGGATGAAAGTGGTGTCGGATCGAGGTTTCCCGCCTCCACCAGGAGCACATCCATCCCTCGCTCGGCGAGGGGGAGGGCAACGAGCGCTCCAGCGGGTCCGGAACCAATGACGCAGACTTGGCACGTCAACTCGGTTGTCATAACATCCAGAAGGGAATTCATATGGCGAGGCAGCTCTCCGCGGCCAAGTTGCAAAGCGTGACTCGAATTACGGGAACCGGCACCATATGGTCGGTTGTAACGCTGTTTGAATCCCAGGCACGCCTCCTTTGGATGCTAGCATGATCGCCCCAAATATGTCAGGTGCTCATCAAAAATTTGGCATACGAGTCAGCTGCTCGCCTACGTGCATCTCGTTGCCTTGACTGCCTCTTCGAACGAGCCCGATTCCAGTCCGATCTCGCTCAAACGCTCTAGGGACAGAAGGATTGGGCACGTAAGGCTACCACAAAATAGTCACTCCGCTGTGCCCGCGGTAACAGCGACATGTCTCTGAAATCTTTAAATTCAAAATCTGACCGACTGCCGTTGGGATAACCCCTCCTTGTGGAGCGGCGTGTGCCATGACCCACAAGAAGGAGAAGGGGTACAACAGGATTTGGGGTTCGTCTCCATGCGGCATGCACCACTGAGGCGTCGACTGGAGCCACGAGATCGTCCTGATCAAGGTCGATGTCCACCGGAGAACGAGGCCCAACAGTATGCGCCAGGCGCCCCGGGCGGACAGATCAAGAAAGAAACTGACGCCCGTTGCAGAAGCCGCCAACAGCGGCAGGGTCACATAGGCACTCAATGTAGTTCGATGCGATTGGCAGGCGACAGCCGCTCGCTGGCGGTGGAAAATTTCCGGATTGCCCAGTCCGAACCAGTTCCTGTGCGATGTTGTTTTCATCCGAGCCGGAATGCAACGCCTTGTTCTCCGCATGTGCCTGTGCGGCTAGCGCAGGGGCGGGCCTGCGCCGGCACGGACCGGCCGCCAGGCCGCGTCCTGACGAGCGCCGTGTGTGCGCCCGCACCTGGGCCGGCCCTTTCCGAGCCGCTCACATTGGCACTTTTTCGTGCAAATTTTATAGTGTATGCGGTAACGGAGGGCTGATGGTGTCCGACGTACAGCATACAGCCGGGGTGCAGAAACCTGCTGTGCAGCCGCCGACTTTGTGGAAACGGGTCCGCAGACGTCTCTACCGCTTCACGTTCACCAAGACGAAGTTATCGACCAAGAATCTCGACCGACTATGCCGCGAATTTGCGACCCCAGAGCGGACGTTGGTGATCCACTCGGAAGACGTCGACTACAAGCCCTATTTCCCCAACGCGTTCACGGTCACGAAGCGACTCGATAAACCGGCGGACATGCATGTCGATTTGTACTACCGGGATTTGAGCAAGATCCCTTCGGAGAGCTATCCCCTCATCGTCTGCACGGGCCTTCTCGAACACATACCCGATCCCGGACGCATCATCGCGGATATGAGGCGCATTCTAAAGCCTGGCGGTCGTCTTATCATTTCCGCGAGCGCGGTGTTTTCATTCCATGAATGCCCGGACAACTTTTTCCATTTCACCCCCTATGGCTTCAAGCTGCTGTTTAAGGATTGGACGCGGTTCGATATGCTCCGCGGCGCGAGCCAGCCCTTTGAAACGATCGGAATTCTGATCCAGCGCATTCACTTGCAATGTGATATTTTCCCGCTCGCCCGGCCTTTTATTGAGCTATTGTTTCATACCATCAGGTTCTTGGACGTCTTTGTGGTGAGACAGTACGAAACGCGTCAATTCCTGGATGAGCGAAGTCGAATCGACTCGATGTTGCCGTCAAACCTGCAGGCGGTGGTGGTGAAGTGACTTCCTTAGGCAATCACTTGTGCGCAATATGCGACCCGCAAGACTCGGTCCTGGCTTGCCCGCTACGGCTTTGGCCGGATGGGACTTGCACCCACAGGCAATCATCAGCTTGTCATGACGTACTCCCCACAGGTGGTGTAGTTCGGCGGTAGCGAAGCCGCTCGCGAGCGCCCTCAACAGCGCCGTAGTGAGCGGGGCGGCGGAGCGGTGGTCATCGATGTTCTCCGGTAAGGGTCGGGTTGCTGACACCAACCACCGATGACTGACGACATGATGCGCACGCTCGTGGAGAAGTGTCCCCCGACGCCGATCTTTTGTAAGCGCGTAGCTGAAGCCGTT
>NZ_CAKXZT010000159.1 GCF_935825525.1 Mesorhizobium escarrei | reverse complement strand
GTCATAATGCTCACTTTCTATGTCATTGAAAATCAAAGCGCTGTTGAGCGGGATCGGCTGTTAGCGGACGCTGCGGCGCATTCCGCGTGCGATAGGCGGCGATATCCGCCGTCTTGAAGGCCCAGGGCGCACCATAACACACTTGCCGCCCTTTGATGATGCCGAGCCGGGCCATGCGCAGCGCCGTCATCACGCTCACATCCATGATTTGCGCGGCAGCTTCAAGCGTAATCTCGCCTCGCTCAGCCCATTCGCTGGCGCGGTGGACGGCAATGCCGTGATGGCTGCGGAACGAACAGATCCGCGCCTGGGTCCAGCCGTTGCCTCGCCCTGTCGGCTTACCGGCTCGATTGAGGAGCCGCGCAATCTGGCGGTCGGGCATCAGACGCGCCAGCTCGCGGACCAGCGTCAAAGTATCCTCGGGGACTGTCCAGCGATGCTTGCCGGCGGCGTTCATCTTGAGCTCCAATGCCGTGTGGTCCCCTCCCTGCCAATGCAGGACCATCTCGATGACGCCACCTTCGATACGGACGACGATCTCGCGCAAGGCTGCGCGAACGATCCTCTTGCGCGTCGCAGATGTTGCTGCCGGGTGCGACCAGGCGAGGTCCAGATCGGCGCCGAGCCGCATCAGCTGATCCCGTTCCTTCTCTCCCAGCAGAGATGGTCTTCGCGCCTCGAGCGCGGCAATCTCGCCTTCGATCTCGTGCACGGCTTCAAGCGCGTTGTTCCAGCGGCGCTCCAGCTCGCCAGCGACCAGACGATTGGCCGGGTCGACGGCATCGTATTGCCGACGCGCATGGGTAGCCTCGTAACGCGCCCGCTGCAGTGCCAGCTCGAGCTGCCTTTGTGCGGCTGACGTCTCGCTCGCTTGAACCTCGAGCGCCTTGGTTGCGGCGTCGATGCCGAGCGGCTTCAAGGCACCAAGAACCGCGGCGCCGACAGCCTCATCGGCGCGCAAGCCGCCAAACGAGATGCACCGCTCGGTGCCATGATTGACGAGCGCACCCCGGCAGTGATAGCGCCCCGCCTTGCCGCTATAAGCGACATACATCTTACGGCCGCAATGGCCGCAACGCAGAAGCCCCGCGAGAAGCAGCCCCCCGCGCCGTACCGCTCCTTTGGCGGTGGCACTGCCTTTGCCGATTGCGTTATTGGCAATCACCTGTTGGTTACTCTCGAACTCGCTCCACGGAATGTAGCCTTCGTGCTGGTCCTTAAGCAGGACGTCCCATTCCATCTGAGGGCGCCGCAGCCCGCGGCGCACGCGTTTGCGGCCCTCCTCAATGATGACCTTGCTTGTCGTGCGCCCGAAGGCATAGGCACCCGCATAGACTGGGTTGGTCAGAATGTTGTGCACGGTATTGTAGAGCGGCAGTTTCCAGGCGATGAAGCGCCCCTCTACGTCATGCGACTTAACGGGCAAAGC
>NZ_CAKXZT010000158.1 GCF_935825525.1 Mesorhizobium escarrei | reverse complement strand
GAGTGCGTCAGGAAGTTCATGGTGTCCAGCGGGTGGAAGTCCCGCCCGGGTAAGCACTAGCCATGCGCCCGGTAGCGAGTCTTGGGTCCGCCGCCGGTAACGGAGCGGGCTAAGCGTAGATAGCAAGCGAACGGGGTCTGTATTGAGCCACGTAATGGGTTGGTCGCGGTCGCCGAGGCTGTTCATCCTGCCGAAGGCAACACCGAGCGCTGCGCAACTGGCGAGCAGCGCGCGGGCCGCCGGGGTCGGAGACCAGGTCACGTTCGCAGGGATGGCATGGGAACCTGAGAAGCCCGATCGCATGCTCCGGCTGGTCACCGGAGCGGACGTTTGCCGAGGGAGAACCGGAGGCAGCGCCCGATGTGCGGTGGGGTGGCGGATCGGGGCGTAGTACTGCTGATGGCGGCGAAGGCAACGAGCCGGCCGGAGGGAAGGCCCCGACCACTGGGGACCTCGAGCGAGAACGGGCAGGTCCAGACGCAGAGCTGGAAACCCCTGCACGCGCATCTCGTCCGGGTGAACGATGCGGCCGCGAGGTCGCGCCAGACCCGCTTCACGGCGCTGTTCCACCATCTCGACGTCGCGGCGCTCGAACGAGCGTTCCGGCGGCTGAGGCGGAAGGCGGCGCCCGGCGTGGACGGAGTGACGGTGGCGGACTACGAGCGGGACCTGGAGAGCAATCTCCGCGCGCTCCATGCCCGTCTCCAGGCGAACCAGTATCGGCCGATGCCGGTGCTGCGAACCTACATTCCGAAAGCCGATGGGGGGCAAAGGCCGCTTGGCCTGCTCGCGCTCGAGGACAAGATCGTCCAGGGCGCGGCGGCCGAGCTGCTGAGCGCCCTCTATGAGGCTGACTTCCATGACGTCTCGTTCGGATTCCGCCCTGGACGCAGCGCCCATGATGCGCTGCGGACGGTCTCGGCGGCGATCATCAGCGAGCGTGTCAATTGGGTCGTCGACGTCGACATCCGCAATTTTTTCGGCAGCGTGGACCACGCCTGGCTGATACGGATGCTCGAACTTCGGACCGCCGATCCTCGTATCCTCAGGCTGGTTCGCCTGTGGCTGCGGGCCGGTGTGATGGAGGACGGTGTGTACGCCGAAACTGTGGAGGGCACCCCGCAAGGTGCGGGATCAGCCCACTGCTGGCCAACATCTACCTGCACTACGTGCTCGACCTGTGGGTGGCGCAATGGAAGCGGCGGGAGGCGCGGCGGCATGTCCGCCTCGTCCGCTTTGCCGACGACTTTCTGCTGCTGTGCGAGGCTCGGGACGACGCGCAGAAGATGCTTGCCGCGCTGCCGGAACGGCTCGCCAAGTTTGGGTTAAGCCTGCATGAGGGCAAGACCCGACTGGTCGAGTTCGGTCGGTTTGCTGCCGCAAATCGGCAGCGGCGCGGCGAGAAACGGCCCGAGACGTTCGACTTTCTCGGCTTCACGCATCACTGCGGGGTGAGCCGGAACGGGCGTTTTATGGTGAAACGGAAGACGCAAAGGAAGCGACTGATCCGCAAACTCAAGGAGCTACGGCTGGAGATGAAGAAACGACGGCACGACACCATCCGGGCTCAGTCCCGGTGGCTCGGCGCGGTCCTGCGTGGGCACTACGCCTACTTCGGCATCACCGGCAACGCCGCCAGCATCGCACGCTTTCATCTTCAGCTTACGAGGGGGTGGCTGTGGGTGCTTCGGCGGCGGGGGCAACGCCCCAGGCTCCCTTGGGACCGGTTCAGAGCCACCCTGGCGCGCGTCCCGCTCCCTGCACCGCGGATCGTGCACAACTGGCGCTCAAGCGCGAATGCGGTTGGGTAACCTGGTGGAAGAGCCCGGTGCGGGAAAGCTGCACGCCGGGATCTGTGAGGGGGGCGATGGGTGACCATC
>NZ_CAKXZT010000157.1:36102-158345 GCF_935825525.1 Mesorhizobium escarrei | reverse complement strand
GGATCGGCGCGCAGCGCCGAGACGGAAGAGGGGTATTGCACGGAGTGTGTCGGTGCCAAGCTGGAACACCCCTCATCCGACCTCGCGGAGCCTGTCCTCGGGCTTGCCGGAGGCAAGACCCCTGGGCGAGGCCACCTTCTCCCACAAGGGGAGAAGGAAGAACCGCCAGTTAGCTCAAGTATTGAACTTGAACAGCATGATGTCGCCGTCCTGGACGACATACTCCTTGCCTTCGTCGCGCGCCTTGCCGGCCTCCTTGGCCGCCACTTCGCCGCCCAGCGTGACGAAGTCGTTGTAGGCGATGGTCTGGGCGCGGATGAAGCCGCGCTCGAAATCGGTGTGGATGACGCCTGCCGCCTGTGGCGCCTTGGCGCCCTTGTGCACGGTCCAGGCGCGCGTCTCCTTCGGCCCGACGGTGAAATAGGTGATGAGCTGCAGCAGCTCGTAGCCGGCGCGGATCACCTTGTTCAAACCAGGCTCATCGAGGCCCAGGGTGGCGAGGAATTCCATCTCCTCTTCGTCGCTGAGCTGCGCGACCTCGGCTTCGATCGCCGCCGAAATCACCACGGTGCGGGCGCCTTGCGCGGCAGCCATCTGCTCGACCGCCTTGGTGTGTGCGTTGCCGGTTGCAGCATCGGCTTCGGCGACATTGCAGACATAGAGCACGGGGTGCGATGTCAGCAGGTTCAGCCCCTGCAGGATACGCAGATCCTCCGCGGAGATATTTTTGAGCAGGATGCGGGCCGGCTTGCCGGCTTGCAAAAGTTCAAGAGCGGCTTCCATCATCGGAAGCACGGTCAGCGCCTCCTTGTCCTTGCCGGAAGCGCGCTTGCGGAACTGCACGATGCGGCGCTCGAGGCTGTCGAGGTCGGCGAGCATCAGCTCGGTCTCGACGGTCTCGGCGTCGGCGACGGGATCGATGCGGCCTTCGACATGGGTGATGTCGTCATCCTCGAAGCAACGCAGCACATGGACGATGGCGTCGACCTCGCGGATATTGGCCAGGAACTGGTTGCCCAGCCCTTCGCCCTTCGAGGCGCCGCGCACCAGGCCGGCGATGTCGACGAACGAGATGCGGGTCGGGATGATCTCCTTCGACTTGCCGATCGCCGCGATTTTTTGCAGGCGCGGGTCGGGCACCGCGACTTCGCCGGTGTTCGGTTCGATGGTGCAGAACGGATAGTTGGCGGCCTGTGCCGCC
Organism: Mesorhizobium escarrei; assembly: GCF_935825525.1. Lineage (GTDB taxonomy): Bacteria > Pseudomonadota > Alphaproteobacteria > Rhizobiales > Rhizobiaceae > Mesorhizobium > Mesorhizobium escarrei. The sequence goes on along the minus strand of NZ_CAKXZT010000157.1, from coordinate 157,144 downwards.
GCCGTTCTGGTCAGCGCGTTGAAAAGCGTCGACTTGCCGACGTTGGGCAAGCCAACGATGCCGCATTTGAAACCCATTTTTATCCGGTCCTATCGGGAAATCGAAATTTGATGAGGGCTATGGGCGAAAGCGGTGACGAACGTCAACCCCTGCAGCCCCGATCCGTGGCCAGGCTCAACCCTTGCCGCCAAACAGCTTCTTCAGCATGGCGGCCATCGGGCCGGTTTCGGGCAGCTTGGCTGCCAGCTGCTGCGGGCGCGCCTGGCGAACGTGGCTTTGTGCTTTTGGCGCCTTGGCTGGCGGGCGGTCGTCGCCCGTAGGCGTGAGCTTGTCGCGCAAGGCCAGCGTCACGCGATTCATGAAGGAATTGTCGTCGCCCTTGGCAAGCAGTCCGGCATCGTCGGCGATGGTGTCGAGCAGCACGTCCAGCCACTCGCGGTCGCTTTTGGCGAAATCGCCAAGCACATGGCCATGCACCATTTCCTTGACGCCGGGGTGGCCGACGCCAATGCGCACGCGGCGGAAACCCTTGCCGACATGCTGGTCGAGCGAGCGGATACCGTTGTGGCCACCGGAACTGCCACCGACCTTGACCCGCACCTTGCCGGCGGCAAGGTCGATCTCGTCATAAAAGACGGTCAACGCCGAAGCGTCGAGCTTGTAAAAGCGCAGGGCTTCGCCGACCGACTGGCCGGACAGATTCATGAAGGTCTGCGGCTTGATCAGGATGATTTTTTCGCCGGCGAGCGTGCCTTCGGCGATCAGACCCTGGAACTTTTTCGACCAGGGCGAAAAGGAATGGCGGCGGGCGATTGCGTCCGCCGCCATGAAGCCGACATTGTGCCGATTGTCAGCGTATTTCGCGCCCGGATTGCCGAGGCCTGCAAACAGCAGCATCGTCACCTCCGGGCGGAAACGGATTACTTCTCTTCGGCGGCAGGAGCCGCTTCGGGTTCAGCCGCTTCGACCGTCTCTTCAGGCTCCGGCTTCATCGCCGAGGAGCCGGCAATGGTCGCGACGGTGAAGTCGCGGTCGGAGATCACCGGCTTGACGCCTGCCGGCAGCTTGACCGCCGAGATGTGGATCGAATCGCCGATATCGGTGCCGGTGAGATCGACGGTGATGAATTCCGGGATCGCATTGGCCGGGCAGTGGAACTCGACCTCGTGACGGACGATGTTGAGCACGCCGCCGCGCTTGATGCCGGGCGATTTGTCCTCGTTGATGAAATGGACCGGCACGTCGACATTGACTTCGGTGTCCTTGCCGATGCGCAGGAAGTCGACATGGACCGGAAAATCCTTGACCGGGTCGAGCTGGTAGTCCTTGGGCAGGACCTGGATCTTCTTGCCGTCGACATCGATGGTGGCGATCGTGGTCAGGAACCCGCCGCCATGGATCTTGTAGTAGATGTCCTTGTAGGTCAGCGCAATCGCCAGGGGAGGCTGCTTGTCGCCGTAGATTACTGCAGGCACTTTACCGTTGCGGCGAACTGCACGGGCGGACCCCTTACCGACCTGTTCGCGCGCTTCGGCCTTGAGCTCGTAAGTATCGCTCATGGAATTTCCTTTCGCGTTGTTCTGGAGCGTTCGCGGCCGGCGAGATGCCTGGGCCGTAAACGTCGAAAGCCGTCATGGCGTTACATGATCTGGTCCAAAATCTTCTTTGGGATCACGTGAGGCCGGACAGCCTTCCGCCGCGTTGCCTCCAAGGGTGTCTACGCGGGTGGCGGCTCTATAGCGGAAGGCGGCGCGGGGTGCAAGCCAAGGGCGGGCATTGCAAGCTGACCGCAATCGATCAGACCGGAAACAGGAGTGCCGAAAGCAACGCAGCGGCATACAGTCCGACCCCGAAGGTGAGATGAGTCATGAGGCCGCGCAGCCGCGCGGTGCTCGGATGGGGCGTTTTCGTGGCTGCAATTCCGGCTCCAAAGGCTGGCTGCATTACGAAAAACGGGGCGACGACAGTGGACATGCCGACAACAAGGGCGGGAAGCAATGTCGGGTGTCGTGCCCAGTCGAGGCCCCAAACTCCCATCAGCAAGGCAGCAAAGACGATGCCGATCGCGTAATGCGCGACCCACCCAATAGGCGTTTCGCCGCGAATTCGGGGAGCCTGCGCGATATTCGCATGCGCGAAGCGTCCTCGCGGAAAGTGGCCGATCCAGCGGCCGACCCAGGCATAATCAAGCGGCGGAATCGCAAACGTTCGTTTCAGAAACAATCCCCAAAGATCCATCACCGCCGTCGCCCCCGTTCCGATCGCGGCTGCGCGGACAACGAACTCCAACTGCTCGTTCATTTCTATGCTCCTGCCTGGTCCATGCACCTGTCTTGGGCGTCCGACACTAGCCGATCAAAATCAGTCATTCAATGAATTGATTGATTAATTGATTTATGATAGAATCGCAGTATGAAAAACGCAGATGTCCATCATCCGATCTTTGACGAGATAGCCGATCTCGCCCGCACGCTGGGGCATGCACACCGGCTGGTTCTTCTCCGCCACATTGCCGACGGCGAACTGGCCGTGGAGCAGCTGACGCAACTTTCCGGGATCGCTTTGGCCAACACGTCGCAGCATCTTCAACAGCTCAAGCGGGCCGGCTTGGTGCAGACCCGGCGAGACGGGAAACGCGTGCTTTATCGTTTGGCCGATGGCCCGATCGAAAACGTGCTTGGGGCCTTGCGTAGCCTTGCAAACCACAGGCGCGAGCAAATCCGCGAGCTTATCGATGACACTGTGAGCCGGCCGGACAGGCTGGAGAGCATCTCGCGCGAGGAACTCGTGCGCCGCATGCGGAACGACGAAATCGTGCTGCTCGACGTTCGGCCGCAGGAGGAATACGCGGCGGGACATTTGCCAGGCGCGATTAACATCCCCGTGGGTGAGCTAGAAGAACGACTTGCGGAGCTTCCACGAGAGAAGGTAATCGTCGCCTATTGCCGTGGTGTCCGGTGCGTTCTTTCTGCCGACGCGCTGGCAATTTTGAGGGCGCGAGGCCGGGCCTCACGGCGGTTCGAAGGCGGCTTTCCCGAGTGGCTGAATTCAAGCCTTGATGCCGACGGCATGAACTACGAAAGCGGCTGACAGAAGCCGAGGCCGGCGTCGCCGCGAATGTCCCGCAGCATCAGGCAGGGCTTGCCGGCGCCGTCATGAACACGGCGATGGAACTTGGCCCGACGGGCTTGGCGGGACTGATGTCGGTGGCCGCGACGCAAAGCGGCGTCGTGCGAGGCTATGGCTGGGCATTCGGCGCGGCCTGCCTCTTCTGCTTGGCTGCGGCCGCGGCTGCGATGAGGCTCACCAGGCAGGGTGCCTGCGCAAGGACCGCTCCGAACGCTTATCCCAATTGATCGAGCCGGGACGAAGCTTCACCCGATAGTGGGCCCAGCCTGCATTGCTGCTGCTTTGGCGTGACGCGCCAGCATAACCTCCTCTCGGCGACGGCGTGATCGATAAAGGCGCGCTGGGCCGCCGGCATGTGTCGGTTGCTCGGAAATACGACATGAAACGCGCCGCTATCCTGCCGGCAATCGCCAAGAACACGCACCAACCTTCCCGACAACAGGTCGTCCGCCGCAACGCCGAGCGGCAGCAGGGCGATGCCGACGTCGGATCGCGACGCGCGCAGGGCAGCCTCGGCATTGTCGACAACCATCCGCGGTCTCAGCGCGCAATCAACAGCACCGCCCGACGCCTGCAACGCAATGCTTTGTGGTTCAAGTGTACCACCGAGCAGGATCAGGTCATGATCGTCCAGGTCGCCGAGCGTCGTCGGAGCATGACGGCTCCGTAGATACTCCGGGCTGGCAACGAAGATACGTTCGACCGCGCCAAGACGCCGCGCAACGAGGCTCGAATCCGGCAGCCGGCCGGTCCTCAGTGCGACGTCGATGCGCTCCGCGACGAGATCGACGTGCTTATCGGTAAGGCGCAACTCGATGCTCACCTTCGGGTGCTGTGCCAGGAACGACCTATCCAGTCCATGAGATGGTGCGTGCCCAGATAGATCGGCGCCGAAACGCGTAAGCGCCCCTCCGGCTCGGCGCGAGCCGCTCGCACGAACTCTTCAGCCGATTGCAGGTGCGCGAAGCCGCGCTCGGCCTCTCGATGAAACGTGGCTCCAAGCGCGGTCAATGTCACCTTGCGGGTCGTTCGATGCAGCAGTCGAACGTCCAACTCGCTCTCCAACTGCGCCACGCCCCGGCTGACCGTCGCCTTGCGAACGCCCAACGCGCGTGCGGCTGCGGAGAAGCCGCCGGTCTCGACCACCTTCAGAAATAGGGCGATGTTTCGCCATTGGTGCAAATTTTCGAACGAACTTTCTCTAATGTCACGTCTAGCATGCCGGTGCCGACGCCGTCATCATCTGAACTCTCAGCAGGAGTGAAGGTTATGCCAGGTGGAAGGCACATATCTCGGCGCAACGCCATCAAGACCGGCGCAGCTTTGGCGGCGGTAGCCGCCGCGCCTGCATTCGCGCAGCCGGCGGTTTCGGCGCCGAAGGTTGTCCTGATAACGGGGAGCAGTTCCGGCTTCGGTCGCTTGATCGCGGAAGGGTTTGCCGGTAGCGGAAGACGCGTCGTCGCCACGATGCGCGATGTCGGCGAACGTAACGCGCAAGCGGCCGCGGACCTCGGCGCACTCGCTTCGAACGGCTTGCCACTAGACGTCGTCGAGATTGATGTGCTGAGCGATGAGTCGGTCACCGCAGGCGTCGCCCGCGCAGCGGCGTTAGCCGGGCGCATCGACATTCTGGTCAACAATGCCGGTATCGCCGTACCGGGCCCTGTCGAGCTTCAGCCGCTGAGCTACTTCGCCTCCAACATCGACACCAATATGGGCGGCGCGCTCCGCATGTGCCGTGCCGTGCTGCCGGTGATGCGGGCGCAGGGCGGTTGGCACCATCATCCAGATGTCGAGCGCGCTCGGCCGCGCCATCGATCCGATGCTCGGCGGTTACTGCGCGTCGAAACTGGCGGTGGAGGCGGCGGCCGACGCACTGGCCTACGAAGTGGCGGCATCAAACATCGAGGTCACGATCGTGCAGCCCGCCGGCGCTTATCCAACCAAGTTCCAAGAGAACGCCAAGCGCTACTGGCAAGCCATGATCGACCAGCCGGGCCAACCGAACCAGGCGGCGCTTGCTGCCTATCGGACGCACATCGAGGCGATGCTGACGGATCTGGCGCCTGATCCAGAACTCGATCCGAAGGAGGTTTCCGATGCTGTCATTGCGCTGGCCGGGATGGAGTTCGGCACAAGGCCCGGACGCCTTACCGTCGGCCCTTACAAGGACGGGCTCGATCCCGTGAACGCGGCACATGACGCGCTGCAGTCCGAAATGATGGCGCATAACCGCATCGCCGATCTGTTGAAGCTCCGGTGAGTTGCAGGCCGCGCTGCCGTCTTTCTGAAACGATCCTCCAAGCCGAGGGCAGCCATGAAAACCTTCCCATTCCGCGTCGACGGAACCGACCGAAGAAGCCTTACGCGCCGCCGATCATATGCAATTGAAGGCCGGATCGAGTGGCGATCCGGACGCCATGGCGGCAATCCAGCATCCTTACTATCTCGGCAACGCGCCGAACAATCGCGTCGTCGATGGCGAAGCGGTCCGCTCGCTCATGGCATCCGGCGCGATAGCCAGCGACAGCTTCGACCGGACGATCGAACGCATTGCCATCACCGAAAACGTCGGTGTTGTTATGGGCCGAGAGACGATCGAGGCTATGCAGGCGATGAATGCATCGGTTCGCAACGCCGTGTTCTTTCCCGCATTCTTTCTGACGCCGGTCGTCCTCGGGCTCACGGCTGCCGCGATGCGTTTCAATGGCCGCAGGTCGCCTGCGTTCTGGTTCGCTGCGGCGGCGCTCGTCTATCTGAAATCGGGCCTTTTCCTCACATTGGCGGTGAACGTGCCGATGAACGAGGCATTGGCCGCAATTCCCGTCCCCAAGGATATCGAGACTGCGCGAGAAATCTGGCAGGACTATTCAGGGGGCGGTGGCAGTTCTGGAACCAGGCGCGAACCATCGCATCAGGTGTCGCCCTGGCTTTTGCCGGCTTCGGTCTGGCGAGATTGTGACCGTGAGCGCCCAGGCCGAATGATGCAGCGGGCTGAGCGGAGCAAGGCGATCAGCCGACGTCAGCCAAGGCCGCTGTGGATGACATTGGCATGCCTCGCCAGCAGGCGCCAACGCGCGTCACTCCAAATGTAGATGTTGGTGAACCGGCGCTCGAGCGGTTTCCCGGAGAACATTTTGGCCGAAATGCTGCCTGAGGTGGCGACGATGGTCACTCGGGGATCAGTCTGGTCGAGCCCCCACATTGTGGAGCAGACCCAGGCGTAGAAAAATCCGAAGATCGCCCCGCAAAAGACGATCGATGTGACCGACAATCCTACGACTACCCCAGGCATCGCTGCTTTCACCAAACCGTATTGTCGTGTACGCTTTCACATACACGTACAAAAGTGTACGGTTCTGGTCAAGCGGTTTAGAAGATTGGCGGTTTTGCAGATTGGCACAGTTTCGGAGATTGGCGGTTCGGAGATTGGAATGCGCGAAGACAGCAAGGCGGCGCGTCGAGCACAGATCGAGCGGGCAGCCTACAAGCTTCTCAAGGAGAGAGGCTACGGCGGGACTTCCATGCTTGGCATAGCCAGAGAGGCAAAGGCGTCAAACGAAACCCTTTATCGCTGGTATGGCGACAAGAAGGGCCTGTTCAAGACGATGGTCGAAAACAATGCAAGGATGACGAAGGCGGCACTGGATGCGGCAATCAGGGACGAAGCCGATCCTCTGGCAACCCTTGAAGATGTTGCTCCGATCGTGCTTTCGATGTTGCTTGGCGAGCGGGCAATTTCCCTGAACCGCGCGGCTGCTTCCGACGAGAGTGGCGAATTGGGTGCGACGATTGCCGCAGGTGGCCGCGATTCGGTATTTCCGCTGATCGAGAAATTGATCCAGCGCGGCTTGGAGAGCAGTGCGTTGGCCGCCCCATCTGCGCGCATAGCGGCCGACTGGTTCTTGAATCTGCTGATTGGTGATCTGCAGATCCGACGGGTCATTGGCACTCTGCCGGTTCCTTCAGACAAGGATGTCCATTCAAGAGTGGTTGCCGCGATCAATGCGTTTAGAAAGCTTTGCAGCACGTGACGGCTAAAATCGACCTGTGGCCGTTCTCACCTAGGGTGAGCAGGAAGACGGCTGCTCCTGAGAGCAATGACAGCCTAGCTTAAGGCCGAAATCCAACTCAAGCTTCACCCGATCGTGGTCTCCTCCTCGAGCTTCCTCGCTTGCCTCATGTTGGGAAGAAAAACCGTCAGCAGCCCGAGCAGCGGCAAATACGAGCAGATCTGAAAGACGAAGTCGATGTCTTTCAGGTCGGCAACGACGCCGAGCACGGCGGCGGCGATGCCGCCCATGCCAAAGGCGAAGCCGAAGAAGATGCCGGCGATCATGCCGACGCGGCCGGGCACCAGTTCTTGGGCGAAGACGACGATGTTCGGGAAGGCCGAGGACAGGATCAGGCCGATCAGCACGGTCAGGATCATGGTCCATTCGAAATTGGCGTAGGGCAAGGCCAGCGTAAAGGGCAGCACGCCGACGATCGAGAACCAGATCATCGCCTTCTCCCCGTAGCGATCGCCGAACGGGCCGCCGAGCAGGATGCCCAGCGCCGAGGCACCGAGGAACAGGAACAGCATGACCTGCGACATCTGAACCGAAACGCCGAATTTATCGATGGCGTAAAAGGTGTAGTAGCTGGCGAGGCTGGCAACGTAGGCGTTCTTGGTCAGCACCAGCAGGGTCAGCACCGCCAGCGCGCCCATCACCTTGCGGCGCGGGAAGGGCGAGACGAAGTCTGCCGCCTTGCGGCTGGCGAGCGAGGCGCGCAGCCGGCTGTACCAGCCGCCGACCCGCCACAGCACGATGATGCCGATCAGCGATCCGGCTGCGAACCAGGCTATGCTGGTCTGGCCGAAGGGCACGACGATGAAGGCGGCCAGCAGCGGCCCGATGGCCTGGCCGAGATTGCCGCCGACCTGGAACAGCGATTGCGCCAGGCCGAACCTGCCGCCCGAGGCGAAGCGGGCGATGCGCGAAGATTCCGGGTGGAAGATCGCCGAGCCGATGCCGATCAGCGACGCGCCGATCAGCAGCAGCCAATAATGTCCGGCATAGGCCAGCACGATCAGGCCGATCAGTGAGGACGCCATGCCGTAGGGCAGCGAATAGGGCATCGGCCGCTTGTCGGTGACCATGCCGATCAGCGGCTGCAGCAATGACGCCGTCACCTGGAAGGTGAAGGTCAAAAGGCCGATCTGCCAGAAATCGAGACGGTAATTGTCCTTCAGCAGCGGATAGATGGCCGACAGCAGCGACTGCATGATGTCGTTGACACAATGGCAGAAGCTCACCGCAAGGATGACGCTGAAGGCCGTCGCTTGCGCCGAAGTGTGGCTGGCCGTCGCCGGCGTGGCGGCGGAGGTGGCTGTCGTATCGGTCAACGCAGGCTCCATGGTCTCTTTGGCGGACGCTGCCGCAGGCGGCCCTTGTGGCCCCGCTGCCTTATAAGTTAGTTGCCTGGCGACTTCTTTCGTGGTTTGGTCCAATAGTTTCGCGAGTGGGCCATTAGCCAATGCCGCATGGCACCAAAATCTTCAAAGCGGGCGACACCGATCTCCAGTCTGCCGATCTGGGGCAGTTCACCGATCTCGGGCTGTTGCGCCGCTGGCAATGGCTGGAGCAGGCGGTCGGGCCGGCGGTGGCCCTGCCGACCGAATTTCCCGACGGCTACCACGTGCCGCAGCACCGTCACAGTCGCAGTCAATTGCTGCATGCGCTTGTCGGCGTTGTGCTGGTGACGACGCGGCATGGGCGCTGGATGGTGCCGCCCGATCATGCGATGTGGATTCCTGCCGGCACCGAGCATTCCGTCGAGATGCTTGGCGACGTCAGTATGCGCTCGGTCTATGTGATGCCGGACGCCATCGCCGGGCTGCCGGATGGCTTGCGCGTCGTCGGCATCACCGATCTGATGCACAGCCTGATCGTGGAATCGGAAAAGCTGCCGCAGGGCGCCGAGCTTGAGGGGCGCGGCGGGCTGATCATGAGCCTGCTGCTGCATGAAATCCCGAACCTGCCGGAACGGCCGCTCGGCCTGCCTTTTCCTTGGGATCCAAGGCTTGCAGCACTGTGCCGACGCTTCGTCGCAGCACCCTCGCCGCACGCGACGATCGACGAATGGGCCGATATCGTCGGCATGAGCCGGCGTTCTTTCACCCGCGCCTTTCATCGCCAGACCGGATTGTCGTTGTCGACATGGCGCCAGCAGGCCTGCCTGTTCGCGGCCTTGCCGAGGCTGGCCGACGGCGAGCCGATCACGAGGGTGGCGCTCGATCTCGGCTATGACAGCGTGCCGGCCTTCATCACCATGTTCAAGCGCATGCTGGGGGCATCGCCGCGCCTCTATATGCGCGGCTCAAGGGACAATGTCAGGGTGTCGACGGGTAGCGCATGACCTCGGAAGGATCATGCGCGAAAACAAGGTAGCGCGGGCAGAGACTTCAGTCGAACAGGCTCGACACCGACTCTTCGGTCGCCGTGCGCGAGATCGCCTCACCCATCAGGTCGGCGATGGAGACAACGCGGATGTTGCTGGCGTCGAGCACCGCCTGGGTCGGCTGGATGGAATCGGTGATGACCAGTTCCTGCAGTTTCGAGGCGCCGATGCGGGCGATGGCGCCGCCCGACAAAACGCCATGGGTGGTGTAGGCGGTGACGCTGGTGGCGCCGGCGGCAAGCAGCGCATCGGCCGCATTGCACAAGGTGCCGCCCGAATCGATGATGTCATCGATCAACAGGCAATCCTTGCCGCGCACGTCGCCGATGACGTTCATGACTTCCGATTCGCCGGGGCGCTCGCGACGCTTGTCGACTATGGCAAGCTGGGCATCGATGCGCTTGGCGAGCGCGCGGGCGCGGACCACGCCGCCGACATCCGGCGACACGACCATGACATTGGCAAGCCGCTTGTATTTCGCCTTCACATCGCGGGCCATGACCGGCACCGAGAAGAGATTGTCGGTCGGGATGTCGAAAAAGCCCTGGATCTGGCCGGCGTGGAGATCCAGCGTCAAGACGCGATCGACCCCGGCCCGGGTAATCATGTTGGCGACCAGCTTGGCCGAAATCGGCGTGCGGCCCGAGGCGCGGCGGTCCTGCCTTGCATAGCCGAAATAGGGAATGACCGCGGTGATGCGCTTGGCTGACGAGCGCATGAAGGCATCGATCATGATGAGCAACTCCATCAGGTGATCATTGGTCGGAAACGAGGTGGACTGCAGGATGAAGACATCCTCGCCACGCACATTCTCCTGTATCTCGACGAAGATTTCCTGATCGGCGAAGCGCCTGACGCTGGCTTTGCCCAGCGGGATGTTGAGATAGCGGGCGACCGCTTCGGCCAGCACCCTGTTGGAATTGCCCGCGAAAAGCTTCATGCACCGTTCCTGGTGAAGGATGGAGACTCTGGCAGACTCTCTTGAGCCTCTTAGTCGGGCTTTTAGCGGCCCGTGCCGGTATTGCAAGCGTCGTGATCGGGAATCCGCCGGCTAATCTCAATAAACCTTCACGGCGAGAATAACCGGCCACATGTCAGCCGGCCGGTCAGCCCGCTTGGCCGCCAAGCCATGTGGCAAACTGGTCGATTGTCTGGTCGGCGATCGCCTGCATGGTCTCCGGCGCAACCGCAGCCCAGCCTTCGCCATCATTGACGGAGGGCGCCTTCTGCTGGCCGTTGATGCGATGCAGCCGGTTGCCTGCCGGGTCATAGACGTCCCAGACATAGATGACGGTGGTATCCTTGCCTTCCGACATCGTCGAGAAATAGCCTTTCAGCACGTGCGTCGGAGTCTGTCCGGCGCTTCCTGCAAGGGTGATGCCGCGCTGCTTGGCTCGCGTCTGAAGCTGCGCGGTCAATGGTGTCGCGGCTTCCACCGAGGCGCCGACGATCGGCGCCACCTGCAGACGGGTGCGTGCGATGACGGCGGCGCTCTTTGCCGGCGGCACGGTGGTGGTTGCGGGCTGTGCCGTCGGGGAAGGCTGTGTTGTCGCGGGAGGCTGGGCCGTAGCGGAAGGCTGGGCGGTGGTTGCAGGTGCGGTGGCCGTTGCAGCCGTGCCGCTTCCGGCCGCTGGCACGGCCTGCGTCGACTGCGGGGCGATGGCCGAGGGCTCGAGAACGTCCTTCGCGTTGGTGCAGGCGGCCAGCGTCAGCGCCGCGAGCAATGACACGGTCGTCGCATGCGATCGCCTCATTTGCCTCAAAACTCCCTGGCGATGAACGCCTCTTGCATTCTTACCATTATGGATTCATTGCACAATCAAGTCGAGATCAAGGCGGGACAGCGGCTTCGGCTGCGATTCAGTCGTCAGATAGGTCCGGCCAAGCGTCATTGCCGTCTCGGTTTCGGAGTCCATGATGATCATGTGGGCGAACAGCGTCATGTTTGGCGCGATCGGTTCGGGATTGCCCTGATAGAACATCGGCATGTCCATCCATGATGGGGTGAAGCGGGCGCCGAGCGAATAGCCGCAGGCGTTGAGCCGGTGCTTGGTCAAATTGTGCGTTTCGAGCGTGCGGGCATGCGCGTCGAACACGTCGCCGAAGGTATTTCCGGGCGTCATCGCCTTTTCGACCGCCAGAAGTGCGGCGCGCGCAGCATCGAACAGTTCCTGGTGACGTTTCGACACCTTGCCGGTCAGCACCGTGCGCATCATCGCCGCATGGTAATGGTGGAAGACGCCGGCCCATTCGAGCGTCAGCTGGTCGTTCTTGCCCAGTTTGCGACGGCCAGCCTTGTAACGGCAAAGCAATGCGTCCACGCCAGAGCCGATGATGAACTCGTTGGCCGGATAGTCGCCGCCGCCGGCAAAGATCGCGCCCTGCATGGCGGCAAGGATCAAGGCTTCGTCGCCACCCTGCTTGATCAGCGGCAGGGCCGCGTCCAGCGCGTCGTCGGCGAGATTTGCGGCCTTCTCCACCTTGGCGATTTCGGCCGGGCTCTTGAACAGGCGCAACCGGCTGACGATGCCGGAAGCGTCGGCGATCTGGCCAAAGGTCTGCAATTGCTCGTCCAGGCGCCGGCCATTGTAGGCGGTCAGGCCGTGGGTGTCGTATTCGACGCCGATGCGGGCGCCGAGCAGGTCGAGGTCGTTGAGCAAATTGCGCAGGTCGACCGCCGGATTGGCGCCGTCGCGATCGGTCCACAGCACGATGTTGTCGATGATCGAGGTGTGGCGCGCCTGGCGCAGATCGGCCGAGCGCGTGAGCAGGATCATCGAACCGTCTGCCTTCACCACCAGGCACTGGAAGAAGCAGAAGCCGAACGTATCGTAGCCGGTCAGCCAGTACATGCTCTCCTGCGCAAACAGCAAGACGGCATCGAGCTTCTTCTCGGCGATCTCGATCATCAGCCGATCGCGCCGCGCGTCAAACTCCGACCGTTCGAAATGCAGCGCCATTACTCTGTCTCCAAAACGATTGCCGAAATCTGCCGCCCGTAATCCGGCTCCTTGCGATGGGTGCTGCGCCGGTAGGAATAGAACAGATCCTCCTCGGCGTAGGTGCAGCGGCCGAGCCCATCGGCGGTGACGCCGGCCCGGGTCAGCCGATCGACCGTATAGCGGCTGAGGTCGAACATTGCATGTTCCGGCTTCACGGAGGGCGCGAAATAGCCGATATTGTCGGCATCGGCCTCGACGAAACGAGCGATGAATTCCGGGCCGACTTCATAGTTTTCCGGGCCGATGCACGGGCCGAGAACCGCAATGATGCGCTCGCGCCGGGCGCCGAGGCTTTCCATTGCCGCAATGGTGCTTTCCAGCACCCCTGACAAGGCGCCCTTCCAGCCGGCATGGGCTGCGCCGACGATTCGCGCCTCGGCATCGGCGAACAGCACCGGTCCGCAATCGGCCGTCGAGGCGCCCACCGCAATGCCCGGCCGGTCGGTGACGACAGCGTCGGCCTTCGGCCGATCGCCGGGAAAGGGCTGCCTGGCGATGACGACGTCGGGCGAATGGATCTGGTGGGCGGTCAAGAGATGGCTTGATGGCACGCCCATCCAGTCGGCGATGCGGCGGCGGTTCTCGGCGACCTGCGTCTGGTCGTCGCTCGAGCCGGTGCCGATGTTGAGGCCCTGATAGATGCCGCTGGAGACGCCGCCGACGCGGGTGAAATAGCCGTGGCGAATGCCTTGCGCCCGCGCTTTCTCCAGCAAGGGCGACCGAACGGGATCCGGTTTGGTCTGATTCAGCATGGCTGCGTTGTTGTCCGTGAGAGCGATTTCGTCAAGCGTCAGTCCAAAGATGGCGTCAGTCCAAAGAATGGCGACAGTCCACAGATGAGCTACACTCCAAAGAATGGCGACAGTCGGAAGGCGGGAGAGTGGGAGAGGCGGCGGTGAAAAGTCAATCCGCCGTTGCAAAGGGCGGAACGGCGATGCCGGCAGGCAGGACGGCAAGCACCTTGAACAGGTCGCCCATGGCTTGCGGACCGGCGAGGCGTTCGACCTCGCCTGCAATCTTTTCGCGAGCCGCCTCATTGGCATTGGCGCCGAGCTGGCCGGCGCGTTCGAGAAGCCCCATTTCCACCAGGAATTCGCCTTGCGTGGAGAGATGGGCATCGAGGCCATGCGCCCGCACAATCGCGGCAAGGGCGGCGAAATCGACATGGGCGGTGAGATCGGCCTCGCCCGGATTGGCCAGCACATCTTCGTGATCGTGCCTGCGCAAGGCCTGCAACGTGTCGCCGATCCCTGGCTGGAGGTAGCCATAGTCGAGGAACAGGCCGGCGCCGCCGAGCCCGGCCAATCGCTCGGCGATGCTCGCCATCAGCGCGGCTCGGGCCGGCGCGATCTCGATGATCGCGCCCTGAGGCGCGTTTTCGGCATCGTTCGGCAATAGCGCCGGGTCGACCGAGCCGGCGCCGGCGAAGAAATGCAATTCGTCCGCGTCGTCGATACCGATCATCCGTTCGCGCCAGCCTGTTCCGGCGCGGACGAACTGGCGGATCGGCACCGCGTCGAACACTTCGTTGCCGACGATGAAAAGCGGGGTCTGCGGCAGCGTGTCGATGTTTTCGTGCCAGCCGATCGCGGCAGGCGTGGCGGCAAGCGTTTGCTTCTGGACATCTGCCAGCCGCGGGCTGGTCTCGATCATGGCGAACGATGTACCGGCGGTCAGCGCCGTATCGAGCCGCGAAAGCGTGCGCAGCATGTCCTTCATCAGCGTGCCGCGGCCGGGGCCGATCTCGGCGATGGTGGCCGGCATCGGCCGGCCGGTCGCCAACCAGGCTTCGTAGAGCCAGACGGCGATCAGCTCGCCGAACATCTGGCTGATCTCCGGTGCGGTGACGAAGTCGCCGGCAGCCCCGAACGGCTGGCGCGTCGTATAGTAGCCGTCCCGCGGATCGAACAGGCAAAGCGCCATGTAGTGGTTGACGGGGATCGGCCCGGCGGCAGCGATCAGCTCGACGATGCGGGTTTTCAGCCGGGTCATACCGGCTGCGGCTGTGTAACCGGCTTTGCGGTCGCCATCGCCCAGATGCCGGCCAGCAGCATCGGCAGCGACAGCACCATGCCCATCGTCAGCCAGCCGGTGCCGAGGAGGTAGCCGAGCTGCTGGTCGGGCTCGCGGAATAATTCGACAAGGATGCGCGAGAGACCGTAACCCGCGATGAAGGCGCCGCCGACGAAGCGCGGCGTCTTCAGCTTGAGCCTGGAATGGGTGAGGAAGCGCAGGACCAGGAACAGCACCAGGCCTTCTAGCAGCGCCTCGTAGAGCTGGCTCGGATGGCGGGCAAATGGCCCGCCATTGGGGAATTCGACCGCCCATGGCACGTCGGTCGGCCTGCCCCAAAGTTCGGAGTTGATGAAATTCGCCATGCGGACGAGGCCAAGGCCGACCGGCACGCCGGCCGCCACCACGTCGAACAGCGACCATGTGCGGATGCCGCGCGACCAGGAAAACAGCGTCATGGCGAGGACGACGCCGAGCAGCCCGCCATGGAAGGACATGCCGCCCTGCCAGACGGCAAGGATATCCGAGGGTTGAGCGATGTAGCGCGGCAGGTCGTAAAACAGCACGTAGCCGGTGCGCCCGCCAAGCACCACGCCGATAGCCGCCCAGACGATGAAGTCGTCGAGATCCTCGGGCTTCATCGGCACTGTGCCGTCAGGCCAGAGCCTCGCATTGGCGACGAGCCGCTTGGCATACCACCAGGCGAAGAGAATGCCGACGATGTAGCCGACGCCATACCAATGCACCGCCAGCGGCCCGATCTGGACGATGACCGGGTCGATGTTGGGGAAGGGAAGGACGGCCAGCGGCAGCATAAAATACTCGCTCAACAGGATCTCCCGGTTGCGATCGCGTTCGGGCGCGGACCATGCGGCAGGGTTTTGGCCGGGTCAAGGCGACGTGGAAGCTTGCATTCCGCGTCGTGCGCCACTACGTCAAATCGAGCAAGCGAGGATTTGCCATGTCGACCGGACCGAACCGCATTCTCGATGAATTCGCCAAGCTGATGACCGACGCTGCGGGTGCTGCGCAAGGCGTGCGCCGCGAAGTGGAAACCGCCTTCAAGGGGCAGGCCGAGCGCGTTCTCAACTCGATGGACCTGGTGCAGCGCGAAGAATTCGAAGCTGCCCGCGACATGGCGGTAAAAGCCAGGGAAGAAAATACCCGTCTCGCCACGCGCCTCGAAGCCCTCGAGGCGAAACTCGCCGAATTGACCGGGCAGGCCGCGCCTGCGGCTGCGGCAAAGCCCAGACCAAAAAAATAATCGTTAAACTTTTCCACAAAGCACAATCGCAAAAAGCGCTTTGTCGTGAATCGCTTACCGGCATTGCGTGAATCTTTGTGACAGCGGCTTTCCACATGCGAATGACGCAGTGCGAAAAAATGGGCTGGTCACGCGAGTCCCGATCAATAGACTGAATTTGTTGCATGATTCGGAGCAGGGTCATGCGCCGGGCGGTGGGGTCCGGTCTGGGGTCTTTGCGTTGACGAAGTCCCGGCCGTCCGAGTTCTAGACAAGATAGTTCGCTGTGTGTGCCCCGCGGAGCGTGAGGCGCTCCCCTGAACGACAGGAAGCATTCATGGAACTTCTCGAACTCGAATTCTCGCGCGAAATCCATCCGGTGGATGTTATCGAGCAGGTGGCGCATAACAACGAGTGGTCCTTCGAACGGGCCGGCGACGACGAGATTTCGATTTCAGTTGCCGGAAGCTGGACCGACTACCACGTCTCATTTTCCTGGATGGAGGATTTCGAGGCGCTGCATCTGGCCTGCGCGTTCGACATCAAGGTGCCGGAGGCGCGCGCGCTCGAAGTGATGCGGCTGCTTTCGCTGATCAACGAGCAGATGCTGTTCGGCCATTTCGACCTCTGGGAGCAGGAGGGCGCGATCATGTTCCGCCAGTCGCTGCTGCTCGCCGGCGGGGTCGAGCCGTCGAGCCAGCAGGTCGAGGTGCTGTTGTCGTCGGCGCTGGAAGCCTGCGAATGCTATTTCCAGGCGTTCCAGTTCGTCGTCTGGTCGGGAACCTCGGCCAAGGATGCGCTGGCCGGCGTCCTGTTCGAGACTTATGGAAACGCCTGAGCCAGGTCCTCAATGAGTTCGAAGCGCAAGCCCGAGATCAGCTTCGCCGATTTCGATCGGGTCGACATTCGTGCCGGCACGATCGTCGAGGCCGAGCCGTCTCCGGAGGCGCGCAAGCCGTCGATAAAGCTGAAGATCGATTTCGGCCCTGATATCGGAGTGAAGAAATCGTCGGCGCAGATCACCAAATATTATGCGCCCGAGACGCTGATCGGCCGGCAGGTGTTCGCGGTGGTCAATTTTCCGCCGCGGCAAATCGGCCCCTTCATGTCGGAAGTGCTGACGCTTGGCTTTCCCGACGAGGAGGGTGCGGTCGTGCTTGGCGCGATCGAACGCAGGGTGCCGGACGGTGGCAGGTTATTTTAGCTTCGTCATCCACGGGTCTGCGCGTCGGCTTCGCCCGTGGATGACCAAAGGTGGTGTCAGTTTTCGCTGGGTGCCCAGTGCCTCTCCAACCGTCTCCAGGAACATTTCCGCGCAGGCTTTCCAGCTATAGCGCATTGCCCGTTGGCGCGCCTCGGCGCGGTCGACTTGGAGCGCGGCGAGCGCGGCTTCACGCAAGTCGTTCGACACCGCTCCGCCAACGCCGTCGCCGACAATGTCGATCGGTCCAGTCACCGGATAGGCTGCGACCGGCGTGCCGCTGGCCAGCGCCTCGATGATGACATTGCCGAACGTGTCGGTGCGGCTGGGAAAAACGAAGACGTCGACAGAGGCGTAGATTTCGGCCAGTTCGTCGTTTGGGCGGTGGCCAAGGAAATGGGCATCGGGGTATCTCGCCTTGAGCCTGGCCAACTCCGGTCCCTCGCCGACGACCACCTTGCTGCCGGGCAAATCCAGGTCGAGGAAGGCGGTCAGGTTCTTTTCGATCGCAACGCGGCCGACGCAGAGGAAGATCGGTCGCTCGAGCCCCAGATCCTTTTTCTTGTCCGGCCGGAAATGGTCGGTATCGACGCCGCGCGTCCATGGCCTGAGCTTGGTGAAGCCGCGCGCCGCCAGATCGTCCGCCAGCGATCGGGTGGCGACCAGCGTGCCTTGTCCGGAATTGTGGAAATCGCGAAGCCAGCGATAGGCCCAGGCTTCCGGTATTGGCAGCCGCGCGCTCAGATATTCCGGAAAGCGCGTGTGATAGCTTGTCGTGAACGGCCGGCCCGCCTTGCGGCAATAGCGCCGCGCCATCATGCCGAGCGGGCCTTCGGTGACGATGTGGATATGATCGGCATTGCGCGCTTCGATCAGGCGCGCGACGCGGCCTGGCGTCGTCAGCGCCAGCCGGATGTCGGGATAGGTCGGCAAGGGCAAGGTACGAAAGATGTTCGGGGTCAGGAAGTCCGTCTCGACGTCGAAGGATTTCAGGGTCTCCGAAAGCCGTTCCAGCGTATGGACGACGCCGTTGACTTGCGGGCGCCAGGCGTCGGTGACCATCAGGATGCGCATAGCAGGCCTTTGCTAGAAAGGTCGTCGGTTTCCTTGATGCGAGACCGCGAGGCCGAATCAATCAGGATCACGCGCTTCATGCGCGCTCTTCAGCATGGTTTCATGACGGGCCGATGAAGGCATAGCCGATGGCCGTCTACCTGAGAGCACGATGCGTAGGTTCAAAGTGTTAGAGCGTGCTTTGTGCGTCCAAGGACGCACGTCGCTCTACTCATGCCGGAACCTTGATGACGGCGCGCAAGCCGCCGAGCGGGCTCTTGTCGAGCATGATGTCGCCGCCATGGCTGCGGGCAATGTCGCGTGCGATGGCAAGGCCAAGGCCAGTGCCGCTGGCGTCGAGGTTGCGGGCCTCGTCAAGCCGCACGAAAGGCTTGAACACGTGCTCGCGCTTTTCGGGCGGAATGCCGGGACCGTCGTCGTCGATGGTGACGAGCAGCGAGCCGCGGCCGTGGTTGGCGTTGATCTCAACCGTCTTGGCATAACGGAAGGCGTTGCCGACGACATTCGACAGCAGCCGGGCAAAGGCGTGGGGCCGCACATGCACGTTTGGATCGCCGGCGAGCGCGGTCGACAGTTTGCGCTTGCGCAGCGTGGCCTCCTCGCCGAGCTTGTCGAAATAGGCTTCAAGGTTGAAACGGCCGGCGTCTTCCGTTGCCTCGCCGCGGGCAAAGGCGAGATAGCCTTCCAGCATGGACTGCATGTCGTCAATGTCCTGGCCGAGCGCCTCGGTGTCGGCCTTGGTCCCGGTCAGCGCAAGCTGCAGCTTGAAGCGGGTGAGGATGGTCCTCAAATCGTGACTGACGCCGCTCAGCATGGCGGTGCGCTGTTCGAGCTGGCGTTCGATGCGTTCGCGCATCTGGATAAAGGCAAAGCCGGCGCGGCGAACCTCCTCGGCGCCGCGCGGACGGAAATCGAGCGGCATCGGCCGGCCCTTGCCGAAACTTTCGGCGGCCTCGGCCAGCGTCAGGATCGGCCGGATCTGGTTGCGCAGGAAAGGGATGGCGATCATCAGCAGCACCAGCGAGGTGCCGACCATCCAGATCAGGAAAATGTGCGTGTTCGAGGCATAGGCCTGACTGCGGCGCACGAAGGCGCGCAGCACCTTGCCCTCGAGTTGGACGCGGACCTCGATGATGTTGGAATTGCCGACCGTATCGATCCAGAACGGACGGTTGATCTGATGGGTGATCTCGGACGAGAGAATTTCGTCGAGGATCGAGAAGAACGGCTTTGGACCCGGCGCCGGCAGCGGATCGGGCGGCAGCAAGTCGATCTTCAGCTGCATGCGATCCTGCGCGATGCGGATGATGTTGGCGTAGTCGGCGTCGTTCGGATAGGTTTCCACCAGGTCGACAATCGCCGCAATGTCGCGGACCGTGGCCTGCGACAGGCGCTGCGTCACGGTCTGCCAGTGGCGTTCCATGAAGACAAAGGCAAGGACCGATTGCAGCAGGATCATCGGTGCGATGACGATGATCAGCGAGCGGGCATAGAGCCGCTTCGGCATGTAAAGCGAAACGAGGCGCCAGAACCGTTTCCAGGCAAGCGGCACCGCCTTCAGCGCCCGCCTGGCGCGAGCGCTCAAGCCGCGATCTCCCGACCGTTCCAGTTGTGTGGTCGCCATTCGCCCTTTTTGCTCATCTTGCAGCCACTCAACAAGAGGCTGCGGGCGGCAGTCTATTCCACGCTGAGCCGATACCCAATACCGCGCACGGTCTGCAGCCAGACCGGATTGGACGGATCGCGTTCGATCTTGCGGCGCAGCCTGTTGATCTGGACGTCGATGGTGCGCTCGCCGACTTCGGACTCGTCGCCGACAAGTTCATGACGCGGTATCGTTTCGCCGGCCCGGGCCGCGAAGATCGCCAGGATCTCCTGCTCGCGGTCGGTCAGCTTCAGAGCCTCGCCGCCGCGCTTGAGCTCCCGCCTGGCAATCTGGAACGTGTAAGGGCCGAAGACCAGTTGCTCGACCTTGGGCGTCGTCGCTGGGCCGCCGCGGCGCAGGATGTTGTTGATGCGCAGGATCAATTCGCGGGGATCGAAAGGTTTTGGCAGATAGTCGTCGGCGCCGGCCTCGAGCCCGGTGATCCGGCTGTCGGTCTCGGAGAGCGCGGTAAGCATCAGGATCGGCACGTTCTTGCTTGCCCGCAATGCCTTGGCGAGATCGACGCCGGTTTCGCCCGGCATCATGATATCGAGCACCAGCAGATCGAAATCGAGGCCCGCGAGCTTGCGCCGCGCTTCGCCGGAATTTCCGGCAACGGTGACGCGAAAGCCGTTTTCGGTCAGATATTGTTTGAGAAGATTGCGGATACGGGTATCGTCATCGATCACCAGCAGATGCGGCGCATCGTCGTCCGGTGCTGCCGGTTGATCAACCCTGTCAATGGTCTCCATGGCTTTTCCCTGACGTTTTTGCGGGCACAATGTCGATCTGCGCCCTTAGTTCCGGATTGACCATCGCTTCCAGGAAGCGCTCGATCAAGGCGCGTTCGGTGGCTCCGGAATCTTCCAATGCAGCATGGATGCGGCGTGACTGTGGCCGTGCCAGCGCCAGCGCCAGGGCGCGGCCCTTGGCTGTCGGATAGAGCTCGCGCTGGCGGCGGTCGCGCGGACCCTGCAACTGGACGATGTGGTCGGTGCCGATCAGTTGCTTGAGCACGCGCGCCAGGCTCTGCTTGGTGATCTTCAGCACGTCGAGGAGTTCGGCAACCGTCAGGCCCGGCCTGCGATTGACGAAATGCAGAACCCGGTGATGGGCGCGGCCAAAGCCATAGTCGGACAGGATCTGGTCCGGATCGGAGGTAAAATCGCGATAGGCGAAGAAGAACAGTTCGATGATGGCAAAATCGATGCCGTCCTCGTCGGTGATCGCCGTCCTGATCGGTTTTCCGGCTGGGTGGCTGCGATCCGTCATCATTTCTCCGTGCGAAAGGGAAATTATGTCAGTACTATTGACGTAATTTCCCGGCAATGATAATTTTTGACAAGCTTTTCGGCGGATTGCGAACGAAAAGGCAAAGGGAAGCCGTTTTTCCGGAACTTCCTGAGTTTGCCAGACCTTATATATCCGCCTACGCTTTGAGATACCGGCCGCCCGGTGCGGCTGACAAGAAACGCGCAACGATAATGTGCGGGCGGCCGCCCGCGGGAGGTTACCATGGCATCCGTTCCCTTTGACCAAATGGACGGCTTTATCTGGATGAACGGCGAGTTCGTCCAATGGGCCGACGCCAAGATCCACGTGCTGACCCATGGCCTGCACTACGCCAGCGCGGTGTTCGAGGGCGAACGCGCCTATGGCGGCGAGATTTTCAAGCTGACCGACCACAGCGAGCGCCTGCACGAATCGGCACGCCTGCTCGGCTTCAAGATTCCCTATTCGGTTGCCGAGATCGACGACGCATGCCGCACGCTGTTGAAGAAGCAGGGTTTTCAGGATGCCTATGTCCGGCCGATCGCCTGGCGCGGCAGCGAACAAATGGGTGTTTCGGCGCAAAACAGCCGGATCAACTGCGCCATCGCCATCTGGCAGTGGCCGAGCTATTTCGATCCGGCACAGAAGCTGAAGGGCATCCGTCTCGACCTGGCCGAATGGCGCCGCCCCGATCCGCGCACCGCGCCGTCGAAATCGAAGGCTGCCGGCCTCTACATGATCTGCACCATGTCCAAGCATGCCGCTGAAGCCAAGGGCTATGCCGACGCCATGATGCTCGACTGGCGCGGCCAGGTTGCGGAAGCGACCGGCGCCAACATCTTCTTCGTCAAGGACGGCAAGATCCACACACCCACCCCCGATTGCTTCCTCGACGGCATCACCCGCCGTACGGTGATCGGCCTTGCCAAGGATCGCGGCTTCGAGCTGATCGAGCGCACCATCATGCCGGAAGAGCTCGAAGGCTTTCAGCAGTGCTTCCTCACTGGAACGGCGGCCGAGGTGACGCCCGTTTCTGAGATCGGTCCATACCGATTCGAGGTGGGCGAAATCGCCAAGACTCTGATGAACGACTATTCTGCAGCCGTTCAGCCCAAGCAGGCGATTGCTGCAGAATAACGAAAGTCACAGCTTTTTTTATAAGTAGGGTCGGTTTTCTGGCCGCCCCTTTTATTTAAGCGCTTCTGCATTTGACTTTGGTCCAATTCGGCGTCTCATGATGCTGTCGGCCCGGGAGGCTGGCGGCTATGGAGGGACTGGTAGAATGGACATGAACACGCTTCTTCAGATCATTGTTCAGGTGATTGCGGGTGTCATCGGTGGCCAGGCGGTGGGCGCGGCGCTCAAGACAGCGGCAATGGGGCAGCTTACCAAAATCCTGGGCGGCGCCCTCGGCGGCGTCGGCGGTGCGGCCATCCTCGGCAGCCTGCTCGGCGGTGGCACGATCGATCCGGCGGCGGCCGCGGCGGCAACGGGCGGATTGGGCAGCGCGCTGAATGTGGAGAACATCGTCGGCGGCGCCGGTGGTGGCGCCATTCTGACGGCCATCATCGGCGCGGTCATGAATGCGACGAAGAAGTAAGCCTAAAGCGCGTCGCGTTCGACCGACCTCACGCGACGCGCTTTAGGTTGTTGTTTATGCATGTCGTTATCGCAAATTTTTACATGGGCGGCTTCGGCCGCCCATTTCTTTGTTTGTTGCGTTGTCGCGACAGCCGGATGCGGTGGACGACGTTCGCGTGTGTCTCTAAATCAGAAGCGACACAGCGAAAGGACGATCATGGGTCAGCTCAACGCCGGCATCGTGCCGGTCACGGCCTTCCAGCAAAACTGCACCATCCTCTTCGACATGGACGACAGACAGGGCGTCGTCGTCGATCCCGGCGGCGACATCGACAAGGTGCTGGCAGTGCTCAAGGACAATGCGATCAATGCCGGCGCGATCTGGATCACGCATGGTCACATCGACCACGCCGGCGGCGCCATGGAACTGAAGGAGGCGCTCGGCATCGAGATCATCGGTCCGCATGAGGCCGACCGCCCGTTGCTAGCCAATCTCGAGAAGCAGGCGAAACACTACGGCATCACCGATCCGGTGCGCAACTGCGTGCCCGACCGCTTTCTCAGCGAAGGCGATACCGTCTCGTTCGGCCAGCACGCGTTCGAAGTCTTTCATTGCCCCGGCCACGCGCCCGGCCATGTCGTCTACTACAATCGTGCTGCGAAGTTCGCCCATGTCGGCGACGTGTTGTTCCGCGGCTCGGTCGGGCGCACCGACCTGCCGGGCGGCGACCACGCCACCCTGATCGCCTCGATCAAGGACAAGCTTCTGCCGCTCGGCGACGACATCGGCTTCATCTGCGGCCATGGGCCCGGCGGCCGCTTCGGCGAGGAGCGCCGGAGCAATCCATTCCTGATTTAATGCATGTCGCGCAAAAGCACGCCCTCGGGGTTGAACCGAGGGTGTGCAGCGGTTTTGCGATACGACATGCATAAAACAACAACTTAGAACGCGTCGTGGCTGAGGAGCCTCACGCGAGGCGCATCGGTCTCTTGCCTTAAAGACGCCGACAACAAAAAAGCACTGGCCTTGCCGACAGCGCTTTTTTTGGGGGCAGGGGCGCCTCAGTTCGCGGTGCAGAAATGCTGTTCGCCGTCATAGCCGGTGAACGTGCCGGTGCGGGCGTTGAAAGAGCGATAGCGATCCGAACAATATTCATACCAGCCGCGGGTCCATGGCTCGGCATAGCCGTCATTGTAGACGACCTGCGGTTCCGCGTAGTAGCGGCGCACCGGGGCGGGCCGTGGATAACGACCGTAATCGTCATAGCCGGGGTCGTAATAGCTGGGCTGCGGGTTGTTGAGCGCACCAACGATCAGGGCGCCGGCCGCGAGGCCAAGAACGCCTGCCGCGATCGCATCGCCATTACCACGATGGTGGTGCCGGTGGCGCCAGTCACCAGCGCTGGCCGCCGGCAAGGTCGCGAGCGTGGTTGCAACGATCGCGGCGGACAGGACGGCGGTCTTGAAAATTCGGTTCATCTCGATCTCCTTCATGCCGGCCCGGGTAATCTGCGGCCCGGGTAATCTGGGGGATGCGGTCCGGCTTTACCGAAGATTAGTATGCGACCGTGGCTGAACAGGGGCTGAACGAAGTTGGCCGGCTGGGACCAGTCGATTCATCGATCAGGCATGACGCAAGGCACAAATATCGTACGCTCAACAACGAGCGGAGCTGCGCCAGCGGACCGTCCGACGCTGTCTCGAACTCGGCTCAGCCGATCGACAGGTTGACGGCTTTCGGACCCTTGCCGCGCTTGTCCGGCTCGGTGTCGAATGTTACCTTCTGCCCATCCTCAAGACCGGGAAGACCCGACGCCTGCACGGCCGAAATATGGACGAAGACATCCTTCGCGCCATCATCCGGCGTGATGAAGCCGAAGCCTTTGGCATGATTGAAGAATTTGACGGTGCCGGTCTGCGGCATGGGAAGCTCCTTTGATCCCATCAAGTCCAGTCTCGGGCCGGCAAATGCCCGAGTGGAAATTTGTCGTTTATTTTAGCGTCATCGGCAAGAGAAAGTTTTGCGAGCCTTGGCTTGCCGCCTGCCACGAAAAAGGCGCGACGAAAACCGCCGCGCCTTCGAAAACTCGGGTCCGGCGCTGAAGCCGGTTCAAGGCCTTTGGAGGGGCTCGGGCTCATTCCTGGCACGCCCGGGTGGACGTGCGCCGACGGTTCAGTCCGCGCGGAGATTGACCGCCTTCGGCCCCTTGCCCATGCGGTCGGGCTCGACATCGAACGTGACCTTCTGGCCATCAACGAGCGTGCGCAGGCCCGAAGCCTCGATCGCGGAGATGTGGACGAACACATCCTTGGCGCCGTCATCTGGCGTGATGAAGCCGAAGCCTTTGGTAGCGTTGAAGAATTTAACGGTGCCGGTCTGGGCCATTGGGGAAACTCCTTCACCCGTGTCAGTCTTTGTGGTTTGCCCGCCGCCTGACGCCGTGGGCAAGTCCCGGTGGTTGCTTCGGCAGTCATGCATTGGCGCATGGTTAGAACCCCCGCCGAAAAACGGGGCCGTCAGAGATTCACAGTATCGGGGAAAGGTCGTCCAAAACGTTCCGCTCTCCGGGTCGCAAATGCCCGAACACAAAATTTATCGCACGGAAACGTGATGGTTGCAAGGTAGCGCCACCGGGCGCATCCGCACGCATGGCATCGACAAAGCGGGGCCGGTCATCGGCCATAGCAGCGGCCGCGCATGGCCAGTCGGCCAGGAGCCTGCAAACAGGGGTTGCATTCGGCGGGTGGAATGGCGAGGATTGGCTTGGAATGGGGCGCATTTTGCATTTTTAGCGCATGCCGTTATCCCAAGCGGCTTCGCACCCTCGGGTCAGGCCCGGTGGGCATGCTTTTGGGCGATATGCATTGGAGCGGGGCTCGAGGGAGGTCAGATGATGAAACTTCTTGCGGCAATCTTTTCGCGACAGGGTTTTGCCATCCTGTTGCTGTCGGCAGTTCTTGCAGCCTGCACCGCGGTGGTGGTGGAGGAGGACCGACCGGGGTACCGCCCGCCTCGGCCCGAGCCGCAATTTTGCACCAGACAATATGATCCGGTCTGCGCCCGGCGCGGTGGCGACCGCCAGACCTTCGCCAACGCCTGCCTTGCCGAGCGGGCCGGGTACCGCATTATCAGCGGCGGCCAGTGCCGCGACGGTGGCGGTGATGGCGAGCAGACATTCTGCACGCGCGAATACCGCCCGGTCTGCGCCCGCCGCGGTGGCGAGTTGCGCACCTTTCCCAACGCCTGCGAGGCTCGCGCGGCCGACTATCGCATCGTCGACGACCGTCCCTGCTGAGAGGCTGGTTTCCTCCCCGTCTCCGGGCGGGGAGTGGGCGGGGAGGTCCATCTATGTCCACGGTGCCTCTTGCTAGGCTGGCAGCCTCGCCTTGCGGCAGGCGATGAACTCGGTCGTGGGAGCCTAGGCGGCTAGCTGTTTGGATCGTCGGCGACTTCGAGGTTGTCTTCCGTGGTGACCCGCTCATGGGTCTCCTCGTCGCTGCGGATGCGGTATTGCGGCGAGCCGTCCTTGACCGGCAGCTTGCTTTTGATCTGGAACAGCTCGGCGGTCTTCTGAACAAGGCCGGTGCGGCTCTTCATGCGAACGGTCTGGCCGATCGCAAAGAGATGCGCGGGCGTGTCGGTGCGCGGGCGCGCGTTCTGCTGGAAGCGGATCATGCGGCATTCTCCTGGTCGCGCCTCAACGCGGTTTCGAGTTCGGCGAAGTCGATGGCGACCAATTGGCTGGTCTGGCTTTTCACCGTCCTTGCCGGCAGATGGATGAAGGTGGCGACACGGCGCCAGGCAAGCCATGACATGCCGTCGATAAGCTCCTCATCGTGATCGATGTCGTAGTCGCCGGCCGGCAATTGGCTTTCCAGGCCGCCAATCATGAAGGGTGCCTCGAAATGCGCGATGGAATGGGTAGTTCGGCCAGACATTCTCGTGCCTCGAAGTGTCGTCCCGGCTTGGATCCGATAAGGTGGTGCCCGCTTCGCGGCACCGGGACTTAAGGGTCGTGCGTCCCTGTTCGGCAATTTGGGTATCGGCGATCTGGAATGAGTTTGGCGGGTCGAGAACTTCTGACGCCGCGAGATGCCAAGCTTGGCCCAAAAAACGATCTCAATTCATTAATCCAAAATTGCGGTTTATTCAAGAAGATTCCCGCCTGGTGCCGATCTTTTGGTAAAATTACTTTTCTAGGGCTAATTATAAAATGGTGATACGGTCCAGACACTTCACAAGAATTGTTTTCGCTTGTGCCGGAAAAGTTCGTCCCGGCACTGGTTCTTATTTAGATCTGAAAGGAATAGCCATGGTTTCCGTGAAAACACCTGATGGTTCGGCGGTAACAATCAAGCCGATTGTCAAGCAGGTCGCTGGGCCTGCGAAAGTCATGTCGGCACGGCTGACGATACGAAGTGACGAGGCAGCAAGGCGCAAGATCGCCGATACCGACGGCACGCTGCGGCGGGCCAGACAGGTTGCGGAGACCAACCGCTTGATCTGAGCTGGCCAGGCCATGAACCCAGGATTTCCGGTAAGCTGGCCTGCGAACCCTTGAACCTGCCGCGCCGATGGCCTAGATCGCGGCAGGCGGACAAAACACGGCAGGTTTCCCATCAACAGAGATCCGAGAAGACCGGCAGGCGCGGGCGGCAATTTCGGCTCAGGCGGACAGCCGCCGCTGGGGCTCGACCAGCGCGTGCAGCAGGCACTGCAATTGCATCAGGCGGGGCGCCGGCAGGAAGCCGAGATGCTCTACCGGCAGGTGCTGGCGCAAAAGGCCAATCATGCGGCGGCAGCACATTTCCTCGGTTTGCTGCTGCATCAGACCGGGCGCAGCGCCGAAGGGCTTGATCTCCTCGAACAGTCGGTGCGCCTGCAGCCCAAGAATCCAGATTTCCTCAACAATCTCGGCACGGTGATGCGCGACCTCGGCCGTGTCGGTGCAGCCGTCGATTTTTTCCGTGGCGCGGTGGCAATCCGGCCGGACCAACTCGCGGCGCGCGACAATCTCGGCTCATCGCTGAAGCAACTCGGCCAGTTCGAGGGCGCGGAGGAGATTTATCGCGGCACCATCGGTCGCAACCCGTTCCATGTCCGCGCCCGCATCGGGCTTGCCGAAACGCTGCAGGAGGCTGGGCGGCTGGAGGAGGCGCTTGCCGTCTTCCGCGAAGCATTGGCAATTCGGCCGAAGGACGCCGACCTGCTGCACGGTCTGGGCGTCGGGCTGATGGAGAAGGGCAGCCTCGCAGAGGCGGCGGAGCATTTCCGGCACGCGCTGGCGGTCGATCCCGGCATGGCCAGGGCCTGGCTGATGCTCACCCAGGTCAAGCGCCAGCAGGAGCGCGACGCCGAGCTTGCCGGGATGGAGGCGCAGCACGCCAAGGCCCCGGAAGGCAGCCTGGCGCGCATGCAGCTTTCCTTCGGCCTCGGCAAGGCCAATGACGATCTGAAGGATTATGGCCGTGCCTTCGATTATTTCTCCGAAGGCAATACCATCCGCCGCACGGGTATCGACTATGATGCGGGCAAGACACGCGCCGAATTCGAGGCGATGAAGGCGGTGTTCGACAAGACCTTCTTCGAAAAACACAGACCGAGCGGGATTGTCGACGACACGCCGATCTTCGTCGTCGGCATGCCGCGCTCCGGCACCACGCTGGTCGAGCAGATCATCGCCAGTCATCCGCAAGTCTTTGGCGCGGGCGAGCTCGGCATATTGAAGACGGCGGTGGGAAAACAGTTTCCGCCGGGCATGAAGGGCGGTTTCCCCAGCGGGATCGCCGACCTGCCCGACAAGGCGTTTGCCGAGGCGGGCCAGGCCTATCTAGACCTGCTGCACGCCCGCTATCCGGGTTTCCGGCATGTCACCGACAAGATGCCCGGCAACTTCCTTTTGATCGGCTTCATCCATCTGATGCTGCCCAAGGCCAGAATCATCCATTGCGCGCGCGACGCGGCGGCGACGTGCCTGTCGATCTACAAGGTGCATTTCCGCGGCGACAGCCACCGCTACGGCTACGACCTCGGCGAGCTCGCCGATTTCCACAATCTCTACACCGACATCATGGCGCATTGGCGCACCGTTCTGCCTGATGTCGTGCATGATGTGCGCTACGAGGATTTCGTCGCCGACCAGGAAGGACAGACACGGGCGCTGATCGCTTATCTCGGCCTGCCATGGGACGATGCGGTGCTGTCGTTCCACGAGACCGACCGGCCGGTGCGCACGGCGTCGGCGGCGCAGGTGCGCCAGCCAATGTACCAAGGCTCGGTCGATCTGTGGAAACGATATGGCGACCGGCTCAAGCCGCTGCTCGACCGGCTAGCTTAATACGTTGCGGGCCTACAGCTCGACGAAGGGCTGAAAGCCGCCGAAGATCATGCGCTTGCCGTCGAACGGCATCTCCGAAGAGTCGGATTTCAGGCGTGGGTCGGCCATCACCTTGGCCATGACCGCATCGCGGCTCTGCCGCGATTCATAGACGGCCCATGAGAAGACGACGACTTCGTCGTCCTTGGCCTGCACGGCGCGCGGGAACGAGGTGACCTCGCCATAGGGCACGTCGTCGCCTATGCATTCGACAAAGGCGAGCGCACCATGCTCCTTCCAGACGGCGCCGGCTGCTTCTGCCAGCTCCTTGTAGGCGTCGAGATTTGCCTTTGGCACGGCAAGTACGAAACCATCGACATAGGACATTTTGTTTCTCCTTGGGTTGGATTTTTCCTTCTCCCCTTCTTGTGGGAGAAGGTGGATTGGCGCGCAGCGCCAAGACGGTTGAGGGGTGTTGGACGGAGTGCCGTCGGTGCCAAGCTGGAACACCCCTCATCCGACCGCGCTTCGCGCGGCCACCTTCTCCCACAGGGGGAGAAGGACAGAAGGCGCTAGGCGGCCTTCACGGGCGCGTTCATTGCCCACTCGACACCGAACGGATCGCGCATGTTACCCCAGCGATCACCCCAGAACATCACTTGCAACGGCATCACTTCCTGGCAACCGGCATCGATGGCGCGCTGCCACCAGGCGTCGATGTCGTCGCTGCCGAGATGCAGCTGCATGGTGAAGCCCTGCGGCTTCACCGGGGCCATTCCGTGCTCGGGATAGAAGTCGGAAATCATCAGCGTCGAACCGTTGATGTGGAGATGGATGTGCATCGTCCGGCCCTGCTCGTCCGGCGGGTAGAAGAAGACCTGCTCGGCGCCGAAGGCCTTCTGATAGAATTCCGAAGCCTTGAAGGCGCCGTCCAGCTGAAGGTAGGGCGTCAATCCGCCGAGGACTTTCGCTTTAGGCTGGGTTTGGGGCTGGTCGTTCATCTTTTTGCTCCTCTCTGCGTTTGGTTTGACCTTGCGACCACAGGACGAATGAAGCGGCGGCGATCCTACACGTCAGATGCATTTTTTTAATGCCGAGACCAGACCCTGGGCGACGCGCAACGCTTATGACGGCGCCGCTGCGGCCGGTTGGTCTCTTCATCTTGCCTCGGATCATCTTGCCTCAGACAAGGAGATTGCAATCCGGCGGCTGTTTTGCGCGTCGACGACGATCTGCGGCCAGCCGATGTCCTTGCGCAGTTCGATCGGCAATGAAAGCAGGGCGCGCTCGCTGCAGTAACGGGCGCGAGCCGCCGAGTAGCGGGCCGCTATGCGACCAACAGACGACAGAATGGACATGATGCTCTCTCCTCGATTGGCGCCGGCATCCTAAGGACATGGCGCGCGACCATGATCCGACAGGTCTGACGGAATTTTTTGCCGCAAAGCTTCAACCGCCCGTTTCTGCCACCGATCGGAAGAAGTCTTCCGGGTTGTCGACCTCGGCCAGCCGCCGCTTCTCGATCAGCCAGAAACGGTTGCCGATCGCCCTGATGAACGAGCGGTCGTGTGATGCCAGCACGCAGCTCGCCTGATGGGCGAGCAATTCCGCCTCCAGCGCCTCCTGGCCGTCGATGTCGAGATGGTTGGTCGGCTCGTCGAGCAGATAAAAATTGGGATTGGCGAGCCTGAGCGCCAGCATCATCAGCCGCGCCTTCTGTCCGCCCGACAGCACGCCGATCCTGCGCTCCTGCATGTCGATGCCGACGCCCGCGCCCGCCAGCAGCGAACGAGCACGCTGCTCGCCGACGTCGAATCTGCGCGAGAGCATCGCCAGCGGCGTGTCGTCGCCGCTGATGCCCGACAATGCCTGGTCGCTGTAGCCGAGCACCGTCGACGGCGTCACCTTCACGCCTTGTGTTGCCGTCTCTGGCTCGACGGCATTCCTGATCAGGCTGATCAGCCGCGACTTGCCGACACCGTTGCGGCCGAGCAGCACGATGCGGTCGCCTTGGCAGATATGGCGCTTGCCGGTCCTGAACAGCAGCGTGCCGTCAGGCGTTTCGACCGCCACGTCGTCGAGCGTGATCAGCACCTTGGCATGGGTGCCGCGATTGGCGAGCTTTATCGCGCCCGCCGATCTTTCGCGGTGCGCCGGCGCTGCGACCTCTTCGAGGCGCTGGGCGCGCTGGTTGAGCTGCTTGGTCTTGACCGTCAAAAGGTCGCTGCCCGAGTTGATGCCGATGTTGTTGAGCTTGGCCGCCTGCCGGCGCAATTGCTGCGCCACCTTCATGTCGCGCTGGAATTTGCGCTCGGTCGAGGCATCGACTTCGCTCAACGCATCGCGCGCGAGCGAATAGGGCAGCGCAAACACCGGCGACATTTCGGGGCGCAGGAACAGCGTCCGATTGGTCGTTACGTCGAGAAACGCCCGGTCGTGGCTGGCAATCACCACCGGCACCTCGCGCGGCAGTGCGTTCAGCCAGGTTTCGAGCTGGCTGATCTTGGCGAGGTCGAGATGGTTGGTCGGCTCGTCGAGAAGCAGGACGTCGGGATCGGTGACCCAGACGCGCGCGATCAGCGCCAGCCTTTGCCAACCGCCGCTCAAGGCCCGCATCGGCCGCTCGCGCATCGGCTGCGGTACGTCGAGCGAGTCGAGAACGACATCGACGCGCCATTGCTCGCTTTCGGCCTGCTCGGCCGGCAAGGCGTTGGCCACCACCTGCTGAAAGCCGTGCTCGGCCAGTGCTGCGGGAATGGCTTGCTCGACATAGCCGACGCGCAGACCGCGCGTGCGGGTGATGTTGCCTGATGTCGGCTCCATCTCGCCGGTCAGGCATTTCAGCAAGGTGGACTTGCCGCGGCCGTTGGCGGCGACGATGCCGAGCCGGTCGCCGGTGCCGATGCTGAGGTCGAGGTTGGAAAAGAGCGGCGCACTCATGGTGACGCCGAGGGATTTTAAACTGATCAGGGCCATGCTGGTTCTCTGGTCTGCCCGGAATGAATTCCGGTTCGATGCACTTTGACGGTGCGCAGGCGGGCCAACAGGCTCGGCGTTGCAGCACCACGAAGGGCAGACCAAGAAAATCGAAGCGGGAGAACCCGGACCGTCTCTGGTCAGCCCTGCAAGCAAGCTCGCAGGGCAGGGACAGGGCCGCGCTGACGGTGGTAGTCGATATGCACGCAGCCCTCCTTTCAAGACGTTCGAGTTGTAGAAACTGGCTACACCAAGGGCGGGGCTGATGGCAAGTGTCGTCTAGGAGTGAGCTGAGCGCTGAAGCTGCCAATCTCCCCCCTTGTGGGGGAGATGTCCGGCAGGACAGAGGGGGGCGCGAAGGAACGCTACCGTCCGGGCCGCCCTGTCTTGCCGGGGCGGCGCTTTTCACGGCGGGCATCGGCTGGATCTTCGTAGGAGCCGATGCCGGCACGCTGGCGGACAATGGGCTTGGCCGAATCGTCGCGCTCCTTCGCGCCCACACGGGGGGAGATCGCCTGCGGCTTGGCCGGCACTTTGCCTTCGACCGGTTTCTCCGTGCGCCGCACGGTCATCTCGTCGAGCGAGTTCTTCTTGAACAGCGGCTTGGTCGGCTCGCCGGGGATGCCGAAATCGGAGCCGTGCGCCTCTTCGGCCGACTGTTTCTTGAACAGCGAGCGCGACACCGCGCCGGCGGGCGTCGGCATGTCGGTGC
Organism: Mesorhizobium escarrei; assembly: GCF_935825525.1. Lineage (GTDB taxonomy): Bacteria > Pseudomonadota > Alphaproteobacteria > Rhizobiales > Rhizobiaceae > Mesorhizobium > Mesorhizobium escarrei. Next base: position 124,535 of record NZ_CAKXZT010000157.1, on the reverse strand, counting down.
CCGGGCCCATGGCGTCGAGCGAGGGTTTTGCGAAGAGCGGCTTCTTGACCGGCACGGCGCCGTCGGCGCCCATCTCGTCGAGCGCGGGCTTGCGGAAGAGCCGCTTGCCGTTATCGTCGACCGTGCGGTGGATGGCGCGGCCCTTGTTGTGCTTGCCCTTTTCGCGGCCCGAAACCGGGCTTTCCATGTCGGCATATTTGGCCAGCGGATCGTCAGAGATGGACAGTTCCATCTCGCGCAGCCGCTTGATCTCGTCGCGGATGCGGGCCGCCTTCTCGAAGTCGAGATTGGCGGCGGCGTCGCGCATCTGCTTGTCCATCGCGTCGAGATGGGCTTTCAGATTGTTGCCCATCATCGCACCGGCGCTGTCGGTGAACTGCGAGATGTCGGCGCGGACATGATCCTTCTCGTAGACCGAGTCCAGGATGTCGGAGATGCGCGACTTGACCGATTCCGGGGTGATGCCGTTGGCCGCGTTCCACTCCATCTGCTTTTCGCGACGGCGGTTGGTCTCGGCCATCGCCCGCTCCATCGAGCCGGTGACCTGGTCGGCGTAGAGGATGACCTTGCCGTCGACATTTCGGGCGGCGCGGCCGATGGTCTGGATCAGCGAGGTTTCGGAGCGCAAAAAACCCTCCTTGTCGGCATCGAGAATGGCGACGAAGCCGCATTCGGGAATGTCGAGGCCTTCGCGCAAAAGGTTGATGCCGACCAGCACGTCGAAGGCGCCGAGGCGCAGGTCGCGCAGGATCTCGATGCGCTCCAGCGTGTCGATGTCGGAGTGCATGTAGCGGACGCGAATGCCTTGCTCGTGCAGATATTCGGTCAGGTCCTCGGCCATGCGCTTGGTCAGCACGGTGACCAGCGTACGGTAGCCGGCCTTGGTCGTTTCGCGGATTTCGCCGACGACATCATCGACCTGCGTCTTGGCCGGGCGCACCTCGACCGGCGGATCGATCAGGCCGGTCGGGCGGATGACCTGCTCGGCAAAGACGCCGCCGGACTGCTCCATCTCCCAGGCGCCGGGCGTCGCCGAAACCGCGACGGAGAGCGGGCGCATTGCGTCCCACTCCTCGAAACGCAGCGGCCGGTTGTCCATGCAGGACGGCAGACGGAAACCGTACTCGGCCAGCGTCGCCTTGCGGCGAAAGTCGCCGCGATACATGCCGCCGATCTGCGGCACGGTGACATGGCTTTCGTCGATGAAGACCAGCGCATTGTCGGGGATGTACTCGAACAGGGTCGGTGGCGGATCGCCCGGCTGGCGGCCGGTGAGATAGCGCGAATAGTTCTCGATGCCGGCGCAGGAGCCGGTCGCCTCAAGCATCTCGAGATCGAAGCGGGTGCGCTGCTCCAGCCGCTGCGCTTCCAGCAACCGGCCGGCCCGTTCGAGTTCGACCAGCCGCTGCTTGAGCTCTTCCTTGATCGACTTGATGGCCTGATTCAATGTCGGGCGTGGCGTCACATAGTGCGAATTGGCGTAGATCTTGACGCTCTTCAGCTCGCCGGTCTTCTGGCCGGTGAGTGGGTCGAATTCGGTGATCGCCTCGATCTCGTCGCCGAACAGCGAGATGCGCCAGGCGCGGTCCTCAAGGTGAGCCGGAAAAATCTCGATCGTGTCGCCGCGCACGCGGAAAGAGCCGCGGACGAAGTTGATGTCCTGCCGCTTGTACTGCTGGGCGACGAGATCGGCGAGCAGGGCGCGCTGGTCGAGCCGGTCGCCGATCTGCATCTGGAAGGTCATCGCCGTGTAGGTCTCGACCGAGCCGATACCGTAGATGCAGGACACCGAGGCGACGATGATGACATCGTCGCGCTCCAGCAGCGAGCGCGTCGCCGAATGGCGCATGCGGTCGATCTGCTCGTTAATCGAGGATTCCTTCTCGATGAAGGTATCCGTCCGCGGCACATAGGCTTCCGGCTGGTAGTAGTCGTAATAGGAGACGAAATACTCGACGGCGTTTTCCGGGAAGAATTTCTTGAATTCGGAATAAAGCTGCGCGGCCAGCGTCTTGTTGGGGGCGAGGATCAAGGCAGGGCGCTGCGTCTCCTCGATCACCTTGGCCATGGTGAAGGTTTTTCCCGAGCCGGTGACGCCGAGCAGCACCTGGGTGCGATCGTTGTCGTTGACGCCTTCGACAAGGTCCTTGATCGCAGTCGGCTGATCGCCGGCCGGCTCGAAATCCGACACCATCCTGATGGCGATGCCGCCTTCGGATTTTTCCGGCCGGGCCGGGCGATGCGGCGTCCACAGCACGCCGTCCTTGTGCAGCGGGTTGCCGGATTCGATCAGCGCCGACAGCGCCGCAACGGTGGCGGTGACGCCGCCGGAGGCCATGGACTCGGCTTCCTCCAGCGAAACATCGAGGCCAGCGACCGGGTTGAGGCCGGCCGCGGTGCGCTCCCGTGCCGAAGCCGCGCCGCCCATGGAGGTACCGCGTGCCGTGCGGCCGGGGGAAGAGGAGCGTTCAGGGATCTTTTTCGCCTTGGCGACTTCCCTCCCCCTTGAGGGGAGGGTGGCGGCGGAGCCGCCGGGTGGGGTCGGTGCGTCCGGACTCGCCGTTTCTTTGTGCCGAGCGCTGCCTCCGGCGACCCCCTCTGTCGCCTTCGGCGACATCTCCCCCTCGAGGGGGGAGATTTGGCGCCCTTCCTTTTCGGCTTCCTGCTCGATCTGCTCGGCCCAATCGGCGATCGAGCCGGTCAGCGGCGTGCCTGAGAATTCAGCCTGCGGCGCCTCGGCAAAACCGCCCTTGTGCAGCGGCTCCGACGCATCGAGGAAATCGGTCAGCGGACTGCGCCGCTTGGGCGGCGAAGCGCGATCGTCACGCGCCGGCGGCGGCGTCTTTTTGTCAGGAAGTTTGGCCATGCGCCGAATATGGGAGGTATCGGCCAAAATGGAAAGAGCGGAGTGGCGCGCGGTGCGAGACGAAACCAAGCTGCTGACACAAGGGTGTCAGGAGCGATGTCGAACGCGCCCTCAGTTGAACCACAGCGCAAAGGTCAAAAACCCGGCGCCGCCGAACTGGCGCCGGATCTGGTCGAACTCCTCGCTGGTGAGGAGCTTTCCGCTCTCGAGATAGGGCGCGATGGCCGGGCCGGTGATCGACAGCACCAGGTCGAAGGGCTTTGGCTCGTCGAAGAAGCGCTTCATGTTGATGCCTTTGTCGGCGAAGCGGAAATGCGGCAGCAAGATGCGGCCTTCGAGCAGGTCCTCGGCCATCTCAAGCGCGGCGTGCCAGGCCTGGACCTGCTCCTCGCCGACTTCCAGGCCGGTGAGCGGGCTGGCGCCTTTCTGTTGCGGGCCGGGCAGCCATTCGCGGTCGTTGTCGGTCTCGGCGCGGATCGCCTTCCAGTCTTCGCGGGACAGCCGGATCATTTCCATGAGATGGCGGCGCGCCGCCTGGCGGCGCTCCGGTTCGATCACCGGCCAATTGACCAGATGAACCAGCGAGATGAAGTCGGCGATGCGCCACTCGGACGACAACATGCCGCCGCTCAGGCCGCCGTCCGGCGGCACGAGCGTGTCCTGCAGCGGCAGTTTGGCGCGCGGGAACAGCATGTGGAACGAACCGTCGAAGGCGTTGCTGAAGTCATGCGCCAGCCAGAAATCCGCCTGCGCCATCAGGAATTCGGCATAGCCCTGCAGCCAATAGCCGTCGGCGCGGTCGAAGCGGAAGGTGAGGGCGGGTGCGGCCGGGTCTGGCGCACCGCCGCCGCGTGACAGGGACGCCATGATCGCGGCGGTACTTTCGTCCGGCGCGATCTGGCCGTCCTCGTTGAGGTCAATGCCGAGACGGGTGAGGTCGACCTCGATGCCGATGTCGGCATCGGCAGGCACGGATCCAAGCGTGGCGGCGGACTTTTCCAGCCGATCGCGGAAGGCGACCAGGATGGCGCGGAAGCCGTTGTAGGTCAGTGGCTCGGGATTTGGATTGTCCGGCACCGGCAGCCGCATCAGCGGCAGCACCAGGGATTGCGGGCTTTCGAAGCCGTGGCGGTGCAGACCGCCGGCCAGGATCTCCAGCGCGGTGAAGAATTGGCCGGCACCGGCGGCGTAGGCGGACGCAGGATCAGTGGGCGCCGCGGCTTCCAGCGCAGCAAGCGTGCTGTCGCGGTTGGCCACGGTTTTTGCCTCGAACAGGGCGGCCGGTTGGGCGACAGCGGCACCGGCAGAAGCAACCGGCAGCAGCAGAGCAAGGGCGGATGCCAGCAGGCTCGAAAATCGCGTCATCTTGGTCCTCCGGTATGCCGTTCGGCGGCACCATATACGCATCTTGTGTGTTGCGCCTACTGCGGGCATCTGGCTGCACGATTCGAACGGAGGCGCTTCGCTATATCGGGCGCATCGTCTACCGTGGCCGTTCATCCCCGGTGCAGGCTGCGCGTGTCGAACTATCCGCTTTCCTACAAATTGTCCTGGCTGCCACGCTTCTTGAAGCCTTCGCTCAGCGGCGATCGACAAGGCTTTGCGCCGGCGGCAGGAACGATGATCGAGCCGCCACCGGCGCGGACGGTGCGGCTCGCCTTTGTCGGCGATATCTCGGCGGTGGCCAATCGCAGCGCCCCGCAATGCGACCCGGCGATCGCCACGCTGCTCGGCTCCGCCGATCTGGTGGTCGGCAATTGCGAAAGCCCGGTGGTGGAGCGACCGAGCGCGGCGATGGGCACGAAGCTTGGCACCCATCATGCCATGACCGAGCGGTTCCTTGCCGAGACGTTGGCCGCCGTCGGCATCTCGCGCGATAAACTGGTGCTGTCGCTCGCCAACAACCACGTGCTCGACCAAGGCGTCGAGGGCTTCGATGAGACCGTGGCAGCGCTAGAACGGCTTGGCATCCGCAGCATCGGTACCGCCGTCGCCGGTCCGGTCGAACGCCTTGCTGTCGGGCCGCTGACAATAGGCTTTGCCGCCTTCACGCTGTGGCGCAACGCCGGCGCGGCTGCTTTCGCCGGCCGTGTGTCGATGCAAGGCGAGCCGGCACGATGGCCGCGCCGCCACGCCGTCGACCTGACCTGCGCCGTGCCACATTGGGATTGGGAATTCCGGCATTTCCCACAGGCCGAAACGCGGGCGCTGGCGCGGCATTTGGCCACGCAGGGCGTCGGGCTGGTCGCTGGCCATCATGCCCATGTCGTGCAGCCGGTGGAGCGGATCGGCAAGGCGCTCGTCGCCTATGGGCTCGGCGATTTCCTCGGCACCGCTTTTGCGCGCCAGCCATGGCCCGGCCGCATCGCGGGCATCCTGAGCGTCGATATCAGTGCCGACGCCGGCACGCGTGGCGCCGTTGCCGCCTACCGGCTGCATCCCTTCATGCGGCTGCGCGCCGGCGACCATGAGCGGCTGGTTCCCATTGAGGCGCTGGAGGGCGCATTTAGGCAAAACGTTACGGACCGTTTCGTTGCGGTTTTTGGTAACAGGAATTGATGGCACAATCGACTGGCGGCTCGGATAAATCGTGTGGGCTCACCACCATCCCAAGTGCTGTGGTCGCGCGACTTTCCGCAAAATCGGCTATTGTCCGAGCTGGGTGTTCGGTCTTTCGACGGTGGGATGGCGATGACAGCAGCGGATTTCATGCCTGATGAAGCTGACATCGCCGGCATCAAGAGCAATCTCGCGGCCTATGAGGCCGAAAGGGCTTCGGCCTACCGGCAAGTCCGCTGGCGGGTGCCGCTGTTCGTCGGTCTGGTGCTGGTGTTCGTGGCGCTTGTCGCCTGGCTTTTCAACAGGATCGCCGATCCATACGAGCAATGGTTCTCGACACCGCATGTGTTGCTCTATGTCGTCGGGTTGGTGGCGGCGATCCTGCTCTACTTCCAGGCGATCAAGCCGACCAGCACGTTGCAGCACCGCAAGACACTGCTGCCGATCATCTTCGGTTTCATCAGGGATATGCGCTACCAGCATGAGGTGACGCCGAATTCGTTCGACCGGCTGCCGCGCGAGACGATCGGCACGTTCAGCACCAAGCGCTTCGACGACATCGTATCCGGCCGCTACGAGGGATTTCCGTTCGAGCTTTACGAGGCGGATCTCCGGCAAGGTACGGGCAAGAGCGGTACGATAGCATTCAAGGGCGTCGTCGTCGCCTTCGAGACCATCGTGCCGTTCCCCGGCATATTGGTGGCCGCCCGCCGGACTGACAAGGCCGTCGGGTTCTTCCGCGGCATGTTCGCCAGCAGGATGCAGGAATTGTCATGCGGGGTGCCCGAACTCGATGCCGCCTACGACTTCCGCACCGACAATGTCGAGGCGGCGCAGCCGCTGGTGAGCGGCCGGCTGGCGCAGGCACTGACATGGCTCAAGGAGACATGGCCTGACGATCCGGCGCGGGTCGCGCTCAATGGCAGCGACGGCTTTTTACTCCTGCCGCAGACGAAGGATTTTTTCGAGCTGCCTGATATCTCGGTGCCGCTCGACTACGCCAAGCATGTCGCGCCGATGATATCAGACATCGGCGCGCTGCTGGCGACGGCGGCGCTGGTGCGCAAGATCGGCGCAACGGACGCGGCAGCGGGTTAGCCGCTGGGCATCTTGGCCGCCAGCCAGTTCGCCGACCGCTTGGCCATGCCGATGGTCGCGGATGCGGCGCGGCCAAGGTCGGTCTTGACGACGGCGTAACCGTTCTTTGTGCGATACAGCACCGAGTGTCCGCCATCGACCACAGAGTCATAGGCAACCGGTGTGGCAGCTTCTGTTTCCGTCGCCGTTGCCTGCGATCCGACAGCAACACTCGGCCGATGGCTCAATTCCGAGGGGAGCGGGTCGGTGGCGGTCTGCACTGCCGTCGTCAATTCGGGCATTGAGGCCGTCGCGCCAAGCTGCGACGACGACGTTTGCGTCGTGCGACATATGCCGGAGATCAGCGGATAGTTGAAATTGCGCGCGTGCAACATCTGGCTTTTCATGGCCGCTTCGCAATCGGCGATGGTCGACCACTTGGCCGGCGTCTCGCCGATATACTCGCAGAGCCTGGCATCGCAGTCGCAGCCGACGATGGTCATGGCAACAAGGGCGGTCTTGATCACGGGCTTGTCCCTTCGAGTTGCTTGCAAGATACTGCCGAGGGCCTCGCGCGTGGCCGAGAATGACGCGCGACGCTCAAGCATCGTCATCGCCGTGGAACATGGCGGGATTTGGCTGCGATTGTGAAATGAGCGTGACCGGTATACGCCACGGAATATCTAACGGTCGCTGCCTGTGGCTGAAAGGTCTCTCCGATCGATGCGCGCCAAGCGGGCGGTCAGATCGCGAGAGCAGCCCAAAAGACAGTCGGCGCCGGGATTTCTCCCAGCGCCTCCCTGTCAGATCAGGACACGGTCGCGGCAGCAACTTCCGTAAAGACGTCGCGCCATGCCGGCCTTGATGTTGACGGTCCTGCCAGCCACCGCCTGCGGGCAGCGTCCGTTCTGGACCTCGCCAGTCTCCACCCTTGCGAGCTTCGGCCAGCGCGCCATCGAAGGTTTTGCCGTCCTTCATGGCAGCATCGGTCCGCCGTAGGCGTTCGCACGCTTTCCGCGGCCCCGTAGGTCTCGGTCCTCAAAACAGGCAAGCCTGCTTTTGTTCGGGGCCGTACGGGCCTCAGGAAATCCGCCGTTTCGCTTTGCCTTTCGACTTGGCAATCGGTAGCCGCCTGAGATGGGTTTAATGTACGGGAGATAAGCGTTTGGCGAAACGGCTGCGAGCCTGTGGATAGCGGGATTATCGGGGACCAGGGCCTGCATCGGAGCGTTTTTTGACGGGATGCGGGGCGGCACACGCCCAATCTGCGCCGAGCCGCAGGATCACACATTCTGCCCTTGCCCCACACTGCGCCGCGGGCTTCAATGCCGGCGAAGGATTTTAGGACAGCAGTGTCGTTGCTGTCCTGGGGAGGACATTCTTGAAGGTCGGGGTGGTTCTCAATCCGATTGCCGGCGGCGGCTGGCTCAAGCGGCATTGGCCCGAGGTCAGCGCTTCGCTCAGGAAACATTTCGGCGATTTCGAGCTGCGCGAGACGCAGGCGACCGGCGACGCCGAACGCCTGGCGCTGGTCCTTGCCGCCAGCGGCTTCGACCTCGTGATCGCGGCGGGCGGCGACGGCACCGCCAGCGAAGTCGCCGACGGGCTGCTGCAGGCGTTTGCAGAAAGCGGCTGGACGGCCGAGCTCGGCCTGCTGCCTTGCGGCGCCGGTATCGATTTCGCCCGCGGGCTCGGCCTGTCTGGCGAGGTCGACCTGACGCTGAAGCGCATCGCCGGTGCCACGGCCCGCAAGGTCGATGCCGGCCGCATCTCCTATGTCGACGACCATGGCGCGCTGGCCAGCCGCCATTTCATCAACATCGCCAGCCTCGGTCTTTCGGGCGCCACCGACCGCGCGGTCAACGCCGACAAGCGCAAGGGCAAGGTGTCGGCCAAGGCGCTGTTCTACTGGCGCACCGTGTGGGAATTCATGCGCTACCGGTTCCAGGACGTCGTGATCACTGTCGACGACGGCGTCCCGATCGAGGCGCGCGTCGCGCTGGTGGCGGTGGCCAACGGAAGATTCTTCGGCGCCGGCATGATGATCGCGCCGGATGCCGAACTGGACGACGGGCAGTTCGACATCGTCATCCTGCGCGCGTCGGGCAAGCTGAAGCTGATCTGGGATATCCGTCTGCTCTATGGCGGCCGGCATCGCAACCATCCGGCGATCACCATTTTGCGCGGCAGGAAAGTCGTTGTCGAACCGCTCGGCGGTGTGCAAAAGAACGACGCGCTGGTCGACATAGACGGCGAGTCGCCGGGGCGCATACCGGCGACCTTCGAGATCCTGCCCGGCGCGCTGACGCTGAGGTATTGAATCAAGGTGTTCAGACTTTGGTTCCGGTCGCTTCGATCGTGATTCCGGCGATCAGGCCAATATGCTGGAATCGCGAGACAATTACCTGACGGCAGAGCTTGAGCTTGGCTGTGAACCCGGTGACCGATGAACGCGTGGCTCTCTCGCGCGCGCTCACGGCACCAACGGCGTCTGCATCATCTGCAAATGCAGGTCCGTGCCGGTCCAGGGATGCGCCTCGCAGACGGCTTCGTCGAGCTCGACGCCAAGGCCCGGCTCCTTCGACGGAACGACGTTGCCGTCCTGCCATTCGATCTTCTTCTTCAGCAGCTTCTCGTGAAAACCGTCCCACTGCTTCAGCGATTCCAGGATGAGGAAGTTGGGCAAGGTCACGGCAAGCTGGATGTTGGCTGCACCGACGATCGGCCCGCAATAGCAGTGCGGGGCGATCTGGATGTGATAGGCCTCCGCCATCGCGGCGATCTTCTTGGTTTCGAGAATGCCGCCGGAGCGGCCAAGGTCGGGCTGCAGAATGGTTGCGGCGCGGTTCTCGATGACGCGGGCGAATTCGAACTTGGTCGTGAGCCGTTCGCCGGTGGCGATCGGGATCGACGTGCCGCGCGCCACCTGCGCCATCACTTCGGGCATATCGGGCGGAACCGGCTCCTCGAACCACAGCGGGTCGTAAGGTTCGATGGCGCGGGCCATGCGCAGCGCGCCCGATGCGGTGAACTGGCCATGCGTGCCGAACAGGATGTCAGCCCTTGTGCCGACCGCCGCGCGGATCGCCTTGACCATGCGGGCGGAGAGATCGATGTCGACGAGACGCGGCTGGTGGCCGTCAAAGGCGGTGTAGGGGCCGGCCGGATCGAGCTTGACGGCACTAAAACCCTGCTCGACATATTCGAGCGCGCATTCGGCCGCCAGGTCGGGGTCGTTGTAGACGTTGTTGCCGCGGGCGTCTTCCGAATGGACGCTGCCGCTGTGCGGATAGAGGTAGGTATAGGAACGCAGCGTTTCGTTAACCTGCCCGCCGAGCAGCTTGTAGACCGGCCTGCCTGCCTCCTTGCCGATGATGTCCCAGCAGCCGATTTCGAGCGCCGAAAAACAGCCCATGCCGGACACGTCGGGGCGCTGGGTGAAGCCCGACGAATAGGCGCGGCGGAAGAAGTTTTCTATGTCGTGCGGATCGCGGCCGACGAGATAGCGTTCGGCCATGTCCTCGATCATTCTCGCGGTGACGTGGGCGGAGAAGGTGGCGTTGTAGGCCTCGCCATAGCCGACGACGCCGCCGTCGGTGGTGAGCTTGACGAAGATGAAATACTTGCCGCCGATGCCGGGCGGCGGATTGCCGACAACCCAGGTTTTTACGTCGGTGATTTTCATTTTTGATCCTCCAGAACCAGTTCGGCGCCCTTCCATCCGGTCATGATCGAGGCGGCGTTGGTGTTGCCGGTGATGTTGTCGGGAAAGATCGAGGCGTCGATGACGCGCAAGCCGGCGAGGCCGTGAACCCGCAGGCGCGGGTCGACGACGGCGGCGGTAGCGTCCGGCCCCATGCGGCAGGTCGAGACCGGGTGGTAGACGGTGCCCGAGCGCTTTCTGAAATCCTGAATGAGATCCGCGTCGGAGGTGATTGACGGGCCCGGCAAGACCTCTTCCTCTATGATGTCGGCCATCGTCGGCATGGCGGCGATCTTCCGGATGAACTTCACTGCCGCCAGCATCTCGGCGACATCAGCCTCGGTCGAAAAGGCGTTGGCGACGATCTTCGGGTAATCGCGCGGATTGGCGGTGCGGATCATGATCTCGCCACGGCTCGATGGACGGCAATTGGACAGGCCGATGGAAAAGCCCGGCCAAGGGTCGGGCGTCAGGATCGGGCGCTCGCCGCTCTTCGGAATGACGGTCGAGAACGCCTGGAAATAGAGCTGCATGTTGGGCCGTGCCGTCGCCGGGTCGGTGCGGAAGAAGCCGCCGGCGTTGTTCATCGACAGCGACAGCGGGCCGGAGCGCATCAGCATGTATTGCATGCCGACCATGAGCTTGCCCCACCACGGACGCAGGATCTGGTTGAGCGTCGGCAGCTTGCCCCTGAAAGTGTAGTTGATGCCGACATGGTCCTGCAGGTTTGCCCCGACATTTTTGTTGGCATGGACGACGGCAATGCCGAGAGCGCCGAGCAGGGCCGACGGGCCGACCCCGGAAAGCTGCAGCAACTGGGGCGAATTGACCGAGCCGCCGGACAGGATGACCTCGCGGCCGGCGTGGGCGTTTTTCGTCTCACCGTTCTGCAGGTACTCGATGCCAACGGCGCGCTTGCCGTCGAACAGGATCCTGGTCGCCAGCGCATTGATTTCGACGCGGACATTGTTTCGCTTCATCGCCGGGCGCAGGAAGGCACGGGCAGCCGACATGCGGCGGCCGTTTTTGGTGGTGATCTGATAGATGCCGACGCCTTCCTGGGAGGCGCCGTTGAAATCCGGGTTGAACGGCAGCCCGGCCTGACTGGCCGCCGCCAGATAGCGCTTGGTCAGCGGATGGACCGAGGTCGAGCAGTCGGTGATGTGCAGCGGACCGCCAACCCCACGCCATTGGTCAGCGCCGGCCTGATTGTCCTCCAGCGCCTTGAAAACGGGCAGCAGGTCGTCGAAGCCCCAGCCGGCATTGCCGGCCGCTGCCCAAGCGTCGAAATCCTCGCGCGCGCCCCTGATCCAGACCATGGCGTTGATCGAGCTCGAGCCGCCGAGCAGCTTGCCGCGCGGCCAGTGGTCGACATTGCCGGCGAGGCCGGGGTCCGGCTCGGTCTTGTAGTTCCAGTTGACCGCCGGGTCGAAGAAGGTCTTGCCGTAGCCGAGCGGCATCTGGACGTAAAAACGCCGGTCGGTGCCGCCGGCCTCAAGCACCAGCACCGAAAAGCGGCCCGAGGCCGAAAGTCTTTCGGCCACAACTGAGCCGGCCGAGCCGGAGCCAACGACGATGAAATCATAGGTCTGCATGATGGCTGCGGCCGGCTCCGAACTTTAACCCAACCTAACGCCGCGAGCCGCCGCGATCACCGGAGCTTCCGGCATCGCCTGTGAAAAAAGCGACCGGCACTTGGTTTGCATTTGGCGTCCTGCCCTAAGCGGCCTTTGCCTCATCAATAAGCGTCGGAGCATCATACGCCATCATCAGCATCTTGCTTGAAATCATAACGCGGGCGGGCACCCGGCGAGCGACGACCCTGAACCCGGCGCGAGCGAAGGTGGAAGCGTACCCGCTGCCGGAAGCGCTCGGCGATACGTCGGCATCAAAAGGATAGGCTTCAAGCGCAGGGGCGTTTGCGCGCCTTGCAGCTTCCAGCGCCGCTGCGATCAGGTGGGATGTGACGCCTTGCCGGCGGTATGCTTTTCGCACGTAGAGGCAGGACAGGGACCAGACCGGCGCGTCATCCACCCGCTTCAGCTGCCACAGCCGATCGAGCCAGGGCACGGCATTTCGCGGCGTCACCTGGCACCACCCGACAGCACTGTCGCCGTCGAAAGCGAGTACGCCTGGAGGCGGACCATGCTCGACGGCTTGCCGGAACGCAGCCTTGTTTTCCTCGCCTGGTCGCTTTCGATAAGAACTGCCGATACGCCCGTACATACACCAACAGCGACTGCAGACGGCGCTCTCACCGAACAACTCCTCGAGCGCTGGCCATAGATCTGATGTCAGAGGGCGAGAGGTAAGTATCATGTCAGCTGTCCTTCTCAACTCACTGTGCGCAGTTTAGCACTTGGCAGTGCGCGTTGACGCATCGGTGCCATCCCGATACGGGATCGGGAGACAATCGATCTCAAGGAGATTTGGCGCATGGTGCATTACGCGGACGGGCGGCCGATTGGCGATCTGACGCTCAGGACGCTGGCCATGCCTTCGGACGCCAATGCCGCGGGCGACATTTTTGGCGGTTGGGTGATGGCGCAGATGGACCTTGCCTGCGGTATCCGCGCCGCCGAACGGGCCAAGGGCCGCGTGGTGACGGCAGCGGTGAAGGAAATGTCGTTCGCAAAAGCGATGAAGATCGGCGACACGCTGTGCATCTATACGCATGTCGAACGCGTCGGCCGCACCTCGATGACGCTCAAGGTCGAGGCATGGGCGCAGCGCTACCTCTCCGATTTGATGGAGAAGGTCACCCACGCCGATTTTGTCATGGTGGCGCTGGACGGCGAAGGCCAGCCGAAGGCGGTTCCGGCGGAAACCTGACCGGCTGGATGTAGTCAGCTTAAAGTCGAACCGCTTGCCAAGGGCGATGCTTCGCATGACCATGTTCGGCAGGGCTTGGGGAAAGACAATGCGTCAACGATTGCTGAACGACCGGTTGGCAGGCGCGCTGCAGCCTCGTTCTGCCTGTTGGCCGCAACAGCCTGTACCGAGGTCCAAACGAGACGAGGCCGCAGCCAGTTGCGCCTACAAAACCATACCCTCACGTGGCAAGTGACAGGTGCGGAATTGGTGTTGCAACACCCTGCCACGCCATGAGCGTGAGCGATTGCGAAAAAAGGGCGCCGTGCCATCCACGAGGGGCCGTGCCATCCACGGCAAAGTGGTCAATCCGGCGCCGAAACCAAGCGGATCGAAAGCCGTCTGGGGGCCGGAATGCAGATGCAGCCGTAGAATTCGTCTGCGCTACGCCCCGTGCGCAAACCCTTGCAGCGCAAGAGTTTCAGGCATGTATCTCATCGAATCTTTCGCGCGCGGCCTTGACCCGCTCGGTGTTCTTGCGCGCCCATTCGCCGAGCGCACCGACCGGAACGAGCAGCTCGTAGCCGAGGTCGGTCAGCTCATAATCGACGCGCGGCGGAATGGTCGGAAACACGGTGCGGGTGACGAAGCCGTCGCGCTCCAGCCCGCGCAACGTGGTGGTCAGCATCTTCTGCGAAATGCCGCCGACGGCGCTGCGCAATTCGTTGAAGCGCAGCGGCCCGTCACCGAGCTTGCCGACGACCAGGACGGTCCACTTGTCGCCGACGCGCTGCAGGATTTCCGAGATGGCGCGGCAGTCCTCGGTGCGGTGCGGGTGCCTTGGTATCAAAAAGGTGCCTCCTTGCGCCTCGTCGGCGCAGTCACTCATATAGCTCAGGTATCTAAACGATACCAGAAATTCGCCTGAAGGAGAGCCCCTCTATGTCCAAGCCCAAAATCGCCATTGTCGTCGGTTCGACCCGCGCCGCACGCTTCGCCGACGTTCCGACGCAGTGGATCGCCAAGATCGCCAAGTCGCATGCCGACATCGACGTGGAAGTGGTCGACCTGCGCGACTTCCCGCTGCCGTTTTTCGACGAGGTCGCTTCGTCCGCCTGGGCGCCGTCGCAGAATGAAGTGGCAAAGCGCTGGCAGAAGAAGGTCGCCGAGTTCGATGGCTTCATCTTCACCGCCGCCGAATACAACCATGGCCCGACGGCCGTGCTGAAGAACGCGATCGACTACGCCGCCAATGAATGGAACAAGAAGCCGGCCGGTTTCGTCGGCTATGGCAGCGTCGGCGGCGCGCGTGCCGTCGAGCAGCTCAGATTGCATGCCGTCGAGCTGCAGATGGCGCCGGTCAAGTCCGCCGTCCATATTGCGTGGGCTGACTTCCTCGCTGTCCGACAAGGTGAAAAGAAGCTCGAGGAGCTCGAGCACCTGAACCAGGCGGCGACCGCGCTGGTCAACGACGTTGCATGGTGGGCCAAAGTGCTGAAGGCGGCGCGCCAGGCCGACGCGGTGGCCGAGGAAGTCAAGGCGGCCTGACCGCAGACCAGAACAATCCTCCCAAGGATTCATGCCTAGAAGGATTCCGGGGGCGGCGCTTGCGTCGCCCTTTTTTTGATTCAGGCGACGGCTGGCTGCCGCGCCTGCCGAGGCCTGATGACGCAATCGGCGAGGCGGTCCATCTCGTTCAACTCATCCGCATGGTGCTGGCCCCACGCGCAGAGCGACAGAAGGATAGGCTCGAGGCTGAGGCCGAGGCGCGTCGCCGAATATTCGACGCGTGAGGGAATCTCGGCAAAGATCTCGCGTCTGACAAGGCCGTGTTCCTCCATTTCGCGAAGCTGCTGGATCAGCACTTTCTGGGTGATATCAGGCACCAGCGTCTTCAGCACCGACAGCCGCCGGGGTCCGTCGAAGAGATGGTAGAGAATGACAGCCTTCCATCGGCCCGAAATCACTTTCAGCGCGCGTTCCGCCGGCAGCAGAGGCAGTCTTTTCGTTGGCAGCCTCTTGGTTGGCCCCCTGTTGGTCGGCCCCCATTTGGTCGGCCCCCTTTTGGTCGGCATTGCCATGGTCACCTCCTGGTCAGCAGGGGACAAATGAGTGTGTAGTCGCGATCAGGCAGATAGTGGCAAACAGCAGCCGATGCCATAGCGATGGGTGCATGCCATGAGAGCCATTCAGCTGAACCGTTTCGGCGGTCCCGAGGTCCTCGACGTCGTCGAGATGCCGAAGCCGGAGCCGCAAGCAGGCGAGGTGCTGATCCGCGTTCATGCGGCCGGCGTGAATTTCTTCGAGGTGTTGATGCGCGGGGATTGCTACGCGGTGACGCCGCAATTGCCGATGGTTCTCGGCGTCGAGGCTGCCGGCACAGTGGAGGCGCTTGGTCACGGGGTCGACATCTCGCTGACCGGGACGCCCGTCGCGGCGCCGCTGTTCGCTTCGAAGCGCCCGTTTGGCGGCTATGCCGACTATGTGACGATCGACGCATCGCTGGCCGTGCCTTTGCCCGACGCGCTCTCATTCGAAGACGCGACGGCCTTGATGGTGCAGGGACTGACGGCCTTTCATCTGCTGCGGCAAAGCCCGCCAACCGGCAAGTCGGTGCTGGTCACTGCAGCCGCGGGCGGTGTCGGCTCGTTGCTGGTCCAGCTCGCCAAACGTCAGGCCGCCAGCACCGTGGTCGCGGTCGCCGGCAGCAGGGCCAAGCTCGACCTTGCCCAGTCGCTTGGCGCCGATGCCGCGGTCGACCACAGCACGTCGGATTGGCCCGCGCGTGTGCGGGAGGCGGCTGGCGGCGCCGGCGTCGATATCATCTACGACATTGTCGGCGGATCGATGACGGCGGCATCGCTGCAGGCTCTCGCGCCTGGCGGAGAGCTGGTTTTTGCAGCGCTGGGCAGATACGCGATCAGCGCTGCGGACCTGGAAGCGATGATCACCCGAAACCAGTCCCTGCGAGGTTTTGCCCTGCTTCCGCTGCTCTCCACCGACGGCCTCAGGGCCAGCATGTCGCAGCTTTTCCACCTGGCCGCCGGCGGCCAACTTGCCGTGACGCAAGGCGGCCGCTACCCGCTTGACCAGGCCAACGAAGCGCATCGCCTGCTGGAGGAGCGCCGCTCGACCGGCAAGGTCGTGCTGATACCTTGAGTGGTGTGGGCGATTAACTGCGCACTGGCACTTCGTGGAACCTGTCCGCTTGCGCCCTAATCTCGGCCGTCGAGGCAAACTTTGCTTTCCCCTGAAGCGGACATTCCGGCTAGCGTAGTCTGAGGTCGGGTTTACGCCTCCTCCCGGTCGTAGAAGTCAGCCTCCGTCTCCGGCTCCGGGGAGTGCTGAGTACGCTCGAATGTTCAGCTTCCTGAAGGCATTCCGCCGCCCCGATGGGTCGTCGCTTGGCGGACGGTCCGATCATCCATGTCGCTTGCGCGACGACAATCGGTCGGATCTTTTAAAAACGCCATTAAGAGACCTTCAGTGGACCTTCCTGTAGGCGATGTTCCTGGCTAGCCAGCAGCCGACGACGAGGCCGCGAATGCCTTCTGCAGGGTCCTGTACGATCTGGATGGTCCAGTCGCCAGGCGCGGGAGCGTCCATCGAACGCTGGCAAGACAGGACGAAGACATCCCGCCCCACCGGGTAGATCGTGTGCATGGGGCCGCGACCCAACAGGCCTTCGAAGCGGCCAAACAGCGCGGTGCCGGCCCTGTCGATCTCCAGCCAAGCGTCCAGTTCGCTGGAGTAGTATTTTCCTTCAAGCCCCGGGCTGGCCTCCCCAGTGACGCGGACCGCATGGGCGCTGAGATTTTCACCTGCGCGGTTCAACCGGACGGCGTCGCCATCACGCGTCAACGTCATCGAGGGCGCCTCGGCACTGTTCTTGGAGTTGAGACGCAGTCGGTCGGACGCGGTGGCATAGTGTGCATCGAGCATTGCGCCATCCATCTTTACGCTGAGCAGAAGGCCGTTCGTCTTGTCCAGATAGTGGCCGTTCCAGGTCGGATCGGCTGGGTGGTCGGAGGCCGGGATCTCGTCATGACCAAGGACCGCGCGGAGCACCATGCGCGCCGCCCCATGGGCATCGGCTTCATGGTTGAGCAGGACGACCACCGACAACCGCTTCGACGCCGCATGCATGCGCTGCAGGCGGAAGCCGCGCAAGGCACCCCCGTGCCCCGTCACGGCGACGCCGTCCACCGTCTCGTGCGCAAGGCCATAGCCATAGCGCGCAGGTGCGCCGTCGCTGAACGTCTGCGGCAGCGACAGACGCCGATAGAGGCCATCATCCTCGTCGCGGGTGTCATCGATATGGCGCTCCCACGCCAGCATGTCGTCCAGCGAAGCCGAGATGCCGGCATCGCCGGTCCAGAAGATGCGATTCGTGGCGGGAAAGAAGCCGACCTGGTCGGTGCCTTCGTAGCCAATCACGTCATCCACAGGCTTGCTGGTGTCGGCAGTCAGAAGCGCGGTTTCCATGCCCGCAGGTCCAAACAACCGGTCGGCGTAAAGCTCACCCAGCGAACGGCCCGCGAAATCTTCCAGCAGGTCGGACAGGATGCGGAAATTGCTGTTGGAATAGGAATAGCTGCTGCGGGGCTCGAAGTGGGTGGTACGCATGCGGGCGAGTAGCGGCTTGGCGTCGTCGCGGCCGAAGACGCCTTCGGGCTGCGCGCCATGCACGACGGTCAGCGCCCAGTAGTCCCGCAGGCCCGATTGCATGTTGCAGAAGTCCGCCACACGCGGCAACCGGCCCTCGAGGCGCGGCAGGAACTCCCCCACACGGTCGTCGAAGCGAGCAGGATCGCCCACAAGATCCAGAAGCACACCGCACGTGAACTGCTTGCTGATCGAGCAGATCGGCAGCCGGGTGGCCGTCGTCATTGCTTGGCCGCTCGCCAGGTCGGCATATCCCCATGCCTGCCGGGCCAGCACCTCGCCGTCGGCCACTACGCCCACGACGCCGCCCGGACCCTTGAACCTTTCAGGCAGGGCGTCGAGCGACCGCTTCAGGGATGAAAGGTGGACCTTGCTCGCCACCGCGGGACTCCCGATGCTGTTGCCTGAGACGGAGCGGTATAGTCGATACCGGGCGCCGGAAGTCAACTTCTCGTCTTGGCGACCATCGCGTAGTCGCTAGCGGCCCGGGGCTCGCCCAGTAGGCCAAGGCGGACCGCCATGGCTGCCGCCTGGGTGCGGTTTCGGGCACCCAGCTTTTTCGCCGCCGTGCTCAAGTGAAGCACGACCGTTGGGCCGAACGACCAACGAGACGCGAGATTTCCTTCGCCGAGTAGCCGTTTGCACAGTTGCCGAGACACTGCCTTCCCGCGCGGTGAGGTGGACCGACGCCAGATCCTGCACCGTAGCCGCATAAGCTTGGTACGCGACCTCGTGGAAGACCTGCGCCAGCAGGCCGAAATGGGCGATGTTTTGCATGGTCTCGCGCGGTGGCGCCGGGCGCCAGCGTCCCCGTCACGGTGGCGTAGCCGCCATGCGGCATATGGATCGGGACCGTCGCGCCGGCCGGCATGTCATGGTCGAGCAGATAGCCACCGGTTAGGCTTCCGACGTCAGGAAAATGGCTGATGCGTGTTTCGGAGTTCGTAGTTCCAGAAGAAGGGCACCGAGGTGCGTGCGGCCAGCAGTTGCACCGGGTCATGGCGCCGAAGCCGAAGTTCTTCACGGCTTCAAAGGCGTGATCAATGCGTCTGTCGAGGGTCTCATGCCGTGTGGTGCCTCATCGTTTCAATCCGGTCGAGCATGCCTGTTGCCAGTCTCCTTTGTCTCTGACGAGATGACCTCGAACCTTATAGTTGGCGAAAGGATGGCTTAGGAATAAACTGCCGAGGGTGGCGGACCGTCGGCGGATACACTGCGTCTTTCATGAAACGGGGATAAAGCATGTGGCGTGATATCAGCCCCGACGATCAGGTCGACATCCGTGTCGATGGCCATAGGATCAGGGCTTACAGCTTCGGCAAGGGTGCGAACATTGCCATCCCCAAAGCGGAAGTGAGCATGATGCGCAAATCCAGCCACCTGCCCTTCTATGAGAACCCTGACGACTACTACCGCGTGCTGATCGACTTCCTGTCGCGTCACGGGGCGAAGACATGAAGCACTGAACACTGAACATTGGAACGGTGAGACATGCATCGGTACAAGTTTGTCCTCTATCGCCCGATCCAGCTTCTTCCGGTCCTGTTCGGCATCAGCGTCGTTACCTTTGTCCTGGTCCGGCTCATTCCGGGCGACCCCGCCCGCGTTCTGCTCGGCGCTCGCGCCACGCCGACCGCCATTGCCAACATTCGCCGCCAGTACGGCCTCGATGAACCCATGTGGTTGCAATATTTCTACTTCGTGAAAAACCTGCTGAGCGGCGAGATGGGCAAGTCGATCCTCTACAAGATCGACGTGCTCAAGCTTATCATAACGCGCATCGAGCCGACGCTGGTGCTGGTGCTGGCGAGCGTAACGCTTTCCGTGCTGATTGCGGTGCCTATGGCTGCCCTAGCCGCCCGCAACCATGGCCGGTTCGCGGATCACGCGGTGCGCATCATCTCGACGGCGGGCATCGGTTTCCCGCCGTTCTGGCTAGGGCTGATGCTGATCATCCTGTTTAGCGTCACGCTCGGCATGTTCCCCGTTTCCGGATATGGCGAGACGTTGGGAGAGAAGATCGCCCATCTGGTCCTACCGAGCGTGACCATTGCGCTCTCGCTTTCGACGGTGCTGACGCGCAGCTTGCGGGCGGCGATGGTGGAAGGCCTGCGCTCCGACGTCGCCACCGCCGCGCGCGCGCGCGGCATGCCCGAACGCGTGGTATTCTGGCGCCATGTTGTTCCCAACTCGATGGTGCCGACAATCAACCTGCTCGCCATAAACATAGGCTGGTTGATCGGCGGGACGGTGGTCATCGAAAGCGTATTCGCCATTCCCGGCATCGGGCAATTGCTTGTACGGGCGATCTTCTCGCGCGACTACATGGTGGTGCAGGGCGTGGCGATGATGCTGGCCTGCGCCACGGTGCTTATCAACCTCATCGCCGACATCGTGACCGTTGCCGCCGATCCGCGGGTGAAGCTGTGAGCGTGCGGGCTTTGGCCGTGGGGCGGATGGGCTGGCGGTGGCGGCTTGGCCGGCAACCGGCCCTAGTGATTGGCGCGACAATCCTGACCGTCTTCGTAGTGGCAGCCCTGTTAGCGCCCTATATTTCGCCCTACGATCCCATCGCGCAGGATATTGAGTTCCGGCTGCAAAATCCGTCTTGGGCACATCCGTTTGGAACCGACAATTTCGGCCGCGACGTTTTTTCGCGGGTCATTTGGGGCGCACGAATAGACCTCCAGATTGCGCTCCTGGGGGTCATCTTTCCCTTCGTGATCGGAACACTGGTCGGCACTGTGGCGGGGTTCTTCGGCGGCATCGTGGATGCGCTGTTGATGCGGCTCATAGATGTTATCCTCGCATTCCCCTTCCTGGTTCTGGTGCTGTCGATCATCGCCATACTCGGGCCGGGTCTCGGTAGTTTCTACATCGCCATGGCGCTGGTCGGCTGGGTTTCTTATGCGCGGCTGATCCGGGCGCACGTTCTGGTGCTAAAGAACAGCGATTACGCTATCGCGGCAGTCAGCCTCGGGTTCAGCCGGTCGCGCATTATGTTCCGGCATCTGTTGCCAAATGCGATCGCCGGATCGGTGGTGTTCTCCATGTCGGATGCGGTGCTCGTCCTGCTCAACGGCGCGGCGATCAGCTATCTGGGGCTCGGTGTCCAGCCACCGATCGCGGAATGGGGCATCATGGTCGCGGAGGGCCAGCCCTTCATCACCACCGCCTGGTGGATCACTCTGTTTCCTGGCCTCTCCATCGTGATGCTCGCCTTCGGCTTCAGCCTGTTCGGCGACGCGCTCGGCGATGCTCTGGGGGTAAAAGAATGAGCGCTTCCGTGCTTAGGGTCAGCGATCTTGCCGTCGGGCTGCACCTGCCGGGTCGCGAGCCGCGCATGCTGCTCGACAATGTTTCGCTCGATCTCGGCAAGGGCGAAGTGCTTGGGCTGGTCGGCGAAAGCGGCTCGGGTAAAAGCCTGTTCTGCCGTGCGCTGGTCCGCCTGCTGCCTTCCGAAAACATACGCATCACAGAGGGCCGCATCATGCTTGGCGATCGCGACCTGGCCAAGGCAACCGAGGCTGAGATGCTGGGCGTTCGCGGCGGCAGGGTCGGGATGATCTTCCAGAACCCCACCAGCCATCTGGATCCGGTGATGACCATCGGCGACCAACTGATCGAAGGAATACGCTATCACCAGAAGCTGGATGGCGGCGCCGCGCGCAGGGAGGCATTGGCGATCGCGCGCCAGGTCGGTTTTACCGAGCCGGAACGACAACTCGACTCCTATGCGCATGAGTTTTCCGGCGGCATGCGCCAGCGGGCGATGATTGGTGTTGCCCTCTCGTGCAATCCGGAAATCCTCGTCGCCGACGAACCGACGACCGCGCTCGATGTCACCATTCAGGCGCAGATCCTGCAATTGTTGCTGGACATACGCAGCGAACGCGGTCTGTCGATCATCCTGATTACCCATGATCTGGGGATTGTTGCGCAGACCTGCGACCGGATCGCCGTCATGCGCGAGGGCAGGATTGTCGAGCAAGGGAAAAAGCGCGATCTGCTCCGCTCGCCTGCTCATTCCTATACGAAGGCGCTCATCGGTAGCCATCCCTCCATGCCGATTTCGGCAGGAGAGATGACGGCGACACCCCCGTCGAAGGCAGCGGCAACGGACAAGCCTTTGCTTGAGGTGGAGGAGGTCAATGTCCGCTTCGCCGGTGCCGGCAACCTGTTCGGCGGCCGATCGGGCGCCGTCCATGCGGTAGCGGATGTGTCTCTGAAGATCATGCCCGGAGAGACAGTCGGGATCGTCGGTGAATCTGGCAGCGGCAAGAGCACCCTGGCGCGGGCGGTCCTGGGACTGACACCGATTGCGTCTGGCAACGTCACCTTCGACGGAACCAGCCTACGTCATGACCGCGTTGCGTTTCTCACACGGCTTCGCCGTGAAGCCGCGATGGTGTTCCAGGATCCATACAATGCGCTGAACCCGCGCCTCGCCATTGGCCAGATGCTGGCCGAGGTGTTGAAGGTACAGGCCCGAACCCCGCCCGATCAAATTCCCACGCGTGTCTGCGAACTCCTCGACCTTGTCGATCTTGGCCACGAATTTGCCGGGCGACGCCCTCGCAGCATGAGTGGCGGTCAATGCCAGCGAGCCGGCATCGCCCGCGCGCTCGCGGTGGAGCCCCGCCTGATCATCGCTGATGAAAGCACTGCAGCGCTCGACGTCACCATCCAGGCGCAGATCCTTGACCTGTTCCGAGTCTTAAAGCGCAAGATGAACCTTACCTTGCTGTTCATAGCGCACGATCTCGCCATCGTGCGTAATCTTTGCGACCGGGTCGTCGTCATGCGTGGGGGGCACATCGTCGAGCAGGGAGGTTCGGCGCAGGTTTTCGAGCATCCTGCAGATCCCTACACACAAGCACTGATACGAGCCATTCCCGATATCGATCCGGACAAGCCACTTCTGCCGCAAGCGGCTCGGGAAATTGCATAGCGGCAAACAGTCAAAGCCAGAGACACAAAAGGGGAAAAAGCAATGAAGAACAAATGGATGAAAGTAGGCTTGGTGGCCATGATGGCCGGCCTGTCGATTGGAACGAGCATCGCAGAGGCGGCGGGTGTGCTGACCATTGGCCGGCGCGAGGACTCGACAACCTTCGATCCGATCAAGACCGCCCAGAACATTGATTTCTGGGTGTTTTCCAACGTCTACGATGTGCTGATCCGCGTCGACAAGTCCGGCAAGTTGCTGGAACCGGGACTTGCGGAAAGCTGGTCGGTCTCCCCGGACGGAACGACCTACACTTTCAAGCTCCGTGATGCCAAGTTCTCGGACGGCTCGCCCATCACCGGCGAAGACGCAGCCCACAGCCTGCTGCGCATCCGCGATGATGGAGGCTCTCTTTGGAGCGATTCCTACCAAGTGATCGATACCGCGACCCAAGGTGAGGACACGCGTACGCTGGTGGTGAAACTGAAGACGCTGTCGGCGCCGTTCCTGGCCTCGCTTGCCATGCCAGGCGCTTCGATCCTGTCCAAGAAGGGACTCGAATCCATGGGGGCCGAAGCCTATGCCGAGAACCCGATCGCTTCGGGCGCTTTCAAGCTCAAGGAGTGGCGCCGCGGCGATCGGGTCATCCTTGAGAGGAACCCCAATTTCTGGGAGGCCAATCGCGTCAAGCTGGACGGCGTGGAGTGGATCTCGGTGCCAGACGACAATACGCGCATGCTGAACGTGCAGGCGGGACAGCTGGACGCCGCGCTCTTCGTGCCGTTCTCCCGCGTGGCCGAACTGAAGAAGGATCCGGAGCTGGTGGTCACGCAGGATGCTTCGACGCGCGAAGATCACCTGCTCATCAATCACGAGCATGGCCTGCTAGCCAAGAAGGAAGTGCGCAAGGCCCTCGATATGGCGATCGACAAGCAGGCGATCGTCGACACGGTAACCTTCGGCCTGGGCGAAATCGCTAACTCCTATATCCCCAAGGGCGCCCTTTATCACGACGACAAGGCGCTTCAGCGTCCTTATGATCCGGAGAAGGCCAAACAGATGTTGGCAGATGCCGGCGCCGCCGACCTGAAGCTGAACTATGTCGTGAACGCCGGCAACGAGGTCGACGAGCAGATCGCGGTCCTGTTGCAGCAGCAGCTTGCCAAGGCCGGCGTGACGGCGAACCTGCAGAAGGTCGACCCGAGCCAGAGTTGGGACAAGCTGGTCGAGGGCGATTACGACCTCTCGGTCATGTACTGGACCTACGACGTCATCGACCCGGACCAGAAAACTACCTTCGTGCTGGGCCACGATTCCAACATGAACTACATGACGCGCTATCAGAACGAGACGGTCAAGAAGCTTGTTGCCGATGCCCGCGTCGAGATGGACCCGGCCAAGCGCGAGGCCATGTACATGGAATTGCAGAAGACGGCCAAGGCCGACGTGCACTGGATCGACCTCTACTACAGCCCCTTCATCAATGTAACGCGCAAGAACATCGAGAACTTCTATCAGAATCCGCTCGGCCGCTTCTTCCTGGAAGACACGGTCAAGAACTGAGATTGCACCCTGCTGCGCGGCGGTTTCATTCCGAGCGCCGCAGGGCCTTGGCCAGAGGCGGTAGAAATTGCAGCGGACCTTTAGCCTGCCATTGGTCCGTACAAGCGTGAGCTTTTCAAGGCTGCGTGACGCCTGCAAAGATAAGCAAGTCGGCGAACGTAAACGTCCCTGACACCTTCGACGGCAGGATTGGCGTGAATCCGCCATTCACATTCAGGAACGAGTTGCCGTCCCGCTTCAGCATACGGACGAATGTCCGGGCAACGATGCGGCCGCCGACTGGTCCGAGGCGGTCGCCGCCGCCAAGCACTGCGGCCTCGCGCAGGACATAGTACCAGAGCGGGGTCTTCTTTAGCAGCACTTGGCCGCCCGCGTTCAACGCGGCGATTTCGTTGGCCGGTAGACCTTGCGTGAGCTGCGCCGATGTCATTGGTTGAACTCGGAAGTGCTTCGCCATGCCCTGACCGCTCGGCAAGCCGAGCGCTAGTCCGCGCTGCAGGTTGCGACGTGCGAGGACCTTCATGATCCCGGTAAAGCTGGGCAGGTTCTCGAGTTCGGACGCGAGCACGCTGTCGATGCGGCGGGCCTTATTGTTCATCGGCACGGGTACCCCCGTGTCGAAGAACGCGTTGAAGTCCACGACCCAACTTGACAGCACCGGCAAGTTCGGATTTCGCGCAAACTTAAACACTTGCGCCATGGTGGCGTTCTGGAATCGGAAGCTCACCCAATAATTGTCACGGACCATACTGTGGCCGAATCGGTAGGCGGCCACGGCAAACTCGACGGGCATGCGGAACGGGCTGTTGATCGGCGCGCTCACAGTGTTGATTGCATTGGTCACCGTCGCGCTGCCGCAAATCCGCGTCAGGAAGTCGTAAACTACAGCCACCTGATAGTGATGTGTCACGAGCCGCTTGGCTTCGGTGAAGATATCGCCGGCGAAGTTCGCGGCGACGAGCAGATCGACGACCTGGTTGTGAAACCGAAGCATTGCGTGATGGAACTGCGTAACGATGAGGTTCTCATCGTTACGGGGATCGCCGATGATCGCCGTATTGGAGGACCCTGCGGGATTCAGCGGGTTGTGGACACGTGGCACGTCGAAGTCCGTTTGCACTTGCATGCCGCTTTCATGGCCTATGTTGCCGGCCGGGCCGCCGGGTCCGGCGTTGCGGTTTGTGCCGAGTTCAAATCTGATTGCTGTCGGGGGACCCGACGAGGGAAAGGCGTAGAGGAATGGCTGCAACGCTGGCCCGTCTCCGTACAGCGAATCGAGGTCCAGCGCCGGCGTCCGCATATTGTGAATGGTCTCGGCGTCGGTCGCGGCATCGAGGCGCGAAGAAACGTCGCGCGTGATGTCGTGATCCACGAACTGCCCGACGTATGTGAAGCCTGCCGGATTGACCGAATCCGGCGATGACTCGCGCCCGGGGTCGGCCATCAAGTCGCCCAGTGTATCGAGGAGCGTCCGGTTCGCCGGCGTAAATTGCAACCGCGTCGCCGCCCTCGTCAGCCAGGACGACATATAACCGAATTTGTCCGCACACGGCGAGGCAAGTGGCAGAAGCGGGAACCAGGCAAGCGACATCTTCGCACCGTGGAAGCTGCGCATTGCCGGCTTGAGGGTGGCGATGGTCTCGCGGATGTCTTCCGGCAACTTGGCGATCGGGACCGCCGCGTCGCTGATGCGGTTCACCGCGGCATACAGTTGCGCTTCGCTGACCGTCGGACTCAGGTTGAACTCGCGGACGCGCGCCGACACTTCCTCGGGCGACATCGCGGCCTTTCTCGCGGCGCCGGACGGAGTGGCTGAGTCCGAGAGCTGAGCCGCGAGAAACGGCTGCGGACTCTCGATGCCGTTCACCGTAAAGGCCTGAACATCCTTTGGTTTTGCAGCGCGCGGTGTTTTGCTAGGGACTCGAGACTTGTTCGCTATCTGACCCTCCTGTCCGATGGAGCTTACCCTTACTAAGCGCTTGGGCAAACACCTCGTGTCGCGCGTTTTCAAGACGCATTCCTTACCACCTAACAAACAGTGCTGAGTACGCATGAAACATACATGAAATATACAGTTGTGTTGCCATGACGTTGCCAGGAATGGCATCATGTGACTGCGTATGCGAAGAATCCTTTAATAACTGCACACAGCAGAGCTAGCCCAAGCGGTTGCATACCGCGCGGGCCATGCACGAAAACCCTGACTTCTGCCCTCGAAGGCAGCCGTTATCTCAAACGAGGAGCATTCTCAGGAACACGATGTCCCTGAGTCATAACGGTTTCAGGAGAGTCCCGTTCAATCAGCAACGCACTGATCTGCCCCGGGTAACACCAGGGTAACACAACCACGCGCTTCCGGCCGGCTTGCACGTCGCTGCTAGTAGAGGGGAGGCGTCTTTGCGGTTCAGGATGAGGTGAACCGCACGATCGTCGATGCTCTCAAGGTGAAGCTAACCGCCGGAGAAGAAGCCCTGCGTGAAACCGCAGAAAGATCGATCCGGAGGCCTACGATCTGCTCGTTCGTGCCCGGCAGGCGGGTTTTGCAGTTGCTCCACGACGAAGCCCGTCAACCGTTTTGTCGCAGGCTTCATTGGCTCGCCCAAAATGAACTTCTTGGCTGGAAGCCTCTTCAGCAGAACAACAAACTGTTCGCCACGCGATTTGAAGAAGCCGCTAGCGAAGTCGCGCGTGTCATCGCCCGACCCCAGCAGTTCGCACGCACGCGTCTTGTCCGCAAGAACGTCGAGATGGCTCTTCCCATGGAAGAGCTGCTCGGCCGTCATCTCAGGCGCGATGATTTTACTAGGCGAGTTGGACAAGATGAGACATAGTTAGCGAGCGGTGAGATCTGCTGCCGCCCATTGAATCCGGGAGCCGCCGGCAGCGATTGGAGGGATATCATGGCAGGAGGCAATTGGGACCCCGTACAGAATATAACTAGTGGACGCGTGGACTTTTCAACAGGGCCGTTGGATCTTACTGGCCTTCCTGGCAACCCGACCGACCCAACGCCGAGATGGGTCGACGCTTGGATTGTCCAGTCGAGCACGGGCAGCGCCCAGACCTACCACGGATCGAAAGGCAGCGGCGCTTTTGCGGTGGCGGGCCACTGGATTGCGAACGTCCGACTCTACAACCGGGGAACATTCCTGCCGGGACCAGCAGTGGGAATAGCTCTTGTTTATTGGAAAGACACCAATAGCAGTAGTAAAGGGTACCTCTGGTGGTCTGAAGATCCAATTGAACTGCAGTAGGCACAGGTGTCGGTGTAGGACGAGTCGCGGCTTCGGATAGGCGGCTCAGTGACTTTAATCCGCTCGTCACCAGCCGCATGTCTGCCCAGTCTCCGACATCGAAGAGGAGGATGCAGAATGAAGGATGTAACGATTACAATGGTGAAGTCGGAAAAAGGCGGCTATCGTATGATAGTCAACGATGACACTGAGACCGAGGAAAATGCCAAGGGGTCGAAAGGCAATGACTCCTTCTTTACTTTCGACAACAAGAGCGACGTCAAAGAGAAGCTCGACGAAATCTTCGGAAAGCTCGAATAGCTGGCTCGCGGCAATCGTTCTAACGAGAACGATATGCCGAGGGCAGTCGAATGGTGCTTTCCGAAGGCTCCAGCCTGAGCAATTATCCCTCTAACCATAACCGAGTCGCGGATGCGGAGACGAGGTTTCTCTTGAGTTGGTAGAGATGCAGCGCCTCGGAGGCGGAATTGACCGCCTCGTCCCCGCGTCCTGAAGCCTTGAACACATGCGACAGGTCCATCAGCGCGTCCGCCCGGTGGTTGATGAAGTCGGTCGTTTCGGCGAGCACCACAGCCTCGCTAGCGAGCGCCTCGGCCTCCTCGAGCTGCGCACGCCTCGCAAGCACCCGAGCACGAACGCCGCGCCAAAGGATCTGCGAGAGCAGGTCGCCCTTCGCGGCCAGTTCAGCGCTCTGCTTCGCCAGGTCCTCGGCCTCCTCGTCGCGCCCCTGTTCCAGGACGGCCCGCGCGAGGAACGCAGCGGTTGTCGGCAGAAACATGCGGTCGCCCATCTCCTGAAGCGCCAGATATCCCTTGCGCAGGCTCTCCTCGGCCACAGCTGGATTCCCGGCGAGCAGCTCGACGACGGCTTCGTTCTGGGATGTTGCCGCGTCGAGCGTGACCTCGAGGTCAGCGTAAACGGCATTGCTCGTTGCAAGCAGCTGCCGGGCGAGGTCGAAGCGGCCAACCATCGCTTGCAGACCGCCCAGGTGACGGAGGATCGCCGCCTCGGACTCTGGGCTCTCACGGACGTCCTCGCGCATTAGCTCGCAGCGCCGAATTCCTTCGTCGGCCGGTGTCGGACCGAACCACAGCGAGGACGCGATCCACGTCAGGATCTCGTTGTAGAGATGCCTATTGCCTGCAACCAAAGCGTGCACGGCCGCGCGTTTCCACGCTTCCGCTGCCGCCTCGGCGCGTGCCTCGTTCCAATAGAACAACGCTTCGAGCCGCCGCGCGTGGCACAAGCCAAGGCTGTCCTTGAAGCGCTCGAATTCCGGAATCACCAAGCCCGTTGCCCGCGCAGCTTCCTCTATCCCGCCCTTCTCGACGTGGAGGAGCCGGAGTAAGTGCTGCTGGACGAGCACGTGCGACGCTGCGCGCTCATCGTTTGCGACAGCAGCCAGCTTCTCCGCCTTCCCGAGCACGTCCTCAGCTTCGGCCAGCCGCCCGCACTCGATCAGTGCTGCGGCTAGTTCGGGAAGAACCATTCTTTGCCGTGAATCCTCGCTGAGCAGTTCGCACACTCGCTGCAGTAGGGCAATCGCGGCGGACCGGTGGCCGCGGGCGAATGCCCGCCGGGCCGCGGCCTCGAACCGCGCGGCTGCCTGGGCCCGGAGCGAAGCAACGCGCGAGTCGCGCGGTTTAAGCGCGGAGCGGCACTCAATGGCCTTCTCGAGGTGATAGCCAACAATCTCGTCAGATTCCCGCAGATGCTCCCTTGGCTTCATCTCAAGCCAGGCGGCGAAGCGTTCGTGCAGGTCGGCCCTCACGTGCTTCGACAGTGAGTTATACGCAGCATCACGTATCAGAACATGACGGAAGCGGTAGGCCTCCTCACCGGAGGGGTCCGAAGCGTCTTGGCGGATTAAATCGCGATGGACAAGCGCGAGCAAGCCATCATCAAGCACCGAATCGAGAGCCGGGCGAGCGAGCTCGGCGACTGCACTCCGATGAAACACCGCGCCTTCGACGGCTGCCGTCGTCAAGATCGCTCGTTCATCGACTGGGAGGCCCTCGAGACGGACGGCTAAGAGCGCGCTAATTGTCGACGGGACTGGCAGCTCGGAGAGATCCGAGCGAGCGACCCAGCAGTTCTCCTTGCGTGTGATCAGCTCCTCATCAACGAGCATTGCCACGAGCTCTTCTACAAAGAACGGGTTACCCTCGGCGGCGCTTGTGATCTTCAACTCGACTGCGGGTGATAGCGGCACATGGTCGAGTAGATTTGAGATCATTTCGCGGCATTCCGCTTCACTCAACGGTTCAAGCTTGATTGTCGTCGCGTTCGGCTTCCCGGCACCCCAACCTTTGCGCTTTTTGCCGTTGCGCTTTTTGAGCAATTCTTCTCGTGCCATGCCGACGATCATTATGGGGAAATCGAGTGAGATATCGACGACATACTCGACCAAGTCTAGGAACGTCGACTCGGCCCAGTGGAGGTCGTCCACCACGATCACCAGCGGTCGTTCTCCCGCTAGCACCTCGAATAGTCGTCGGACGGCCCAGAAAGTCTCCTCACTGAACGCTGGTTCTTGGCCGCCGAACCCGAGCAACTCAGCTACGCGCTCGGCGATGAGTTCGGCCTCGTCGCCCCCACCGAGGCTCTCTGCAATCCTCGCCGCAGACTGCTTGCGAGGGTCCACACCCTCAGCTCCCGTGATATCCCGAATAATATCTGCAAGCGGCCAATAGGTAATGCCTTCGCCGTAGGGCAGGCAGCGGCCGCGCGCGACAATCACATCGTCCGAAAGACTTCCGGCGAATTCCGAAACAAGCCGCGACTTTCCTACGCCCTTCTCGCCCAGCACGGTCAACAGGCGGCAGGTTTTATTTTCGAACACGTCCCGACGAAAAATGGTCTCGATCCTCGCACGCTGGCGCTTGCGTCCGACGAACGGCGCCTCGAAGCGGCGTTGAAAGCCGGAGGCGCGGGCGATGACATTTACCACGACAATGGCAGGGAACTTCTCGCCGTGCTTGAGCGCGCGCGGGCTGCTAGACTTTACAACAACGGCGTGGCCTACCAGCTTATGGGTTGCCTCTCCAATCAGGATTTCGTTGGGCGCCGCGGCCTCCTGCAGACGCTTGGCAATACGCACAGCCTCGCCAGTGAGAAATCGATGTCCCTGCCTGTCGTCGCCAGTAAAGACCTCCCCGGTGTTGAGGCCAATCCGATGAGCCAGCTGAACGCCCCAAACCGTCTCAATCTCGTGGTTGAGTGTCGCAAGTGTGTCGCGCATCTCGACAGCGGCGGATACCGCCCGTAGGGCGTCATCCTCGTGAAGCATCGGCACGCCAAACGCGGCCATGATCTCGTCACCGACGTACCGCTCCACGATTCCACCGTGCCGCTGGATAATGGAGCTCATCTCGTCAAAGTATCGGGCGAGCAGGTTCTGGAGCGCCTCCGGATCGAGGGTGAGGCTAAGGCGTGACGAATCTACGATGTCGGCGAAGAGAATTGTTATCGTCTTCCGAACGTCTTGTGCCGGCTTTCGCTCAGGCTCAGGCCCGGCCATCACTATGGCCTTCGGCTTGGTAAGATTTCGCGCTCGGCTGTCTGATCGCTAGCCATTCCACCAACTCGCGCACTTCCGCCTCGGCGGATTTCAAGCTTATCATAAGCTCCGGGATGTTAAACTCCATGTGAGCCTTCGATCTGTTCGAGGGCTCGTGGGGTACGCTAGCACCCGTTCCCCTAGCATTCCAGCGGCGTGCACGATCATGTCCCGTGGAGTGGTGTAGCTGACGGCCTGGCCGCCGCGCTCTCCGGCATGGCCAGAAGATCAGCGTGCCACGGGACATGATCCGCAGTTAGCTGACGAGCGTATCTTCCATGTGGCGCGAACTTCCAGCGGACGACCGGATCGAGATCGCGATAAATGGCGACAAAGGCTTACGTTTCACTGGCGGCGGAGGGCGATCTGCTTGAGCCGCCGTCGCAATCCGAAGTGTGCACGTTGTCTGGGTAACATCCAAATCGCCCTTAAGCGCAGCTTATGTCCGCTTCTGCAGTCGGTCTTCCGAGAGAAGCCAGTCCGTTGACGACCCCAACTTGCGTAATCGCCTGCTTCAGCCTGACCGATCGAACTGGTCATCGGCCCAATGCAGGATTCGTCAGAGGCAGAACACTGGTTCGTTGGCGCAATAGCAACGAACTGAGCACTCCGAATCGCCTGGCCCAACGACCAGTCATGGCGCGGCTCGCTCTGGTTAAGGTTCTTTCTTCCGCAGGTCTTTGACGACATCGAGAAACGCCCGCAGTGCGGGCGGTACGGCTCGATGTCCGGGATAGTAAACCGCAACTTCTTCCGCAGCGGGCATCCACGCGGTCAGGACCTTGCGCAGCCGGCCGTCGGACAAGGCCGCTTCGGCGGCCCAATCGGCCACGTAGGCGAAGCCCAGATCCTCTATTGCGGCTTCGACCATCAGTTCCTCGTCGTCGAGGACGATGGGGCCGTTTGCCTCGATCACGAGTTCCTGGCCGGCGCGTTCGAACTCCCATCGGTAAAGCTTGCCGCTGGGCATACGGTGGCCGATGCTATGGTGGCGTTGCAATTCCTCGGGGGTTCCGGGGTCACCAAAGCGATCGAGGTAGGCGGGCGACGCGACACAGATGAACCTCAACCGGCGTGCAAGCGGCACGGCGATCATGTCCTTGGGGACCGATCCGAGGAGGCGCACGCCGGCATCGAACCCGCTGGAGCGCTGGGCAGATACGCGATCGGCGCTGCGCAACTGGAAGCGATGATCAGTCGAAACCAGTCGCTAAGAGGGATGCCCTGCTGCCGCTGCTTTCTGCCGATGGCCTCAGGGCCAGCCTGTCGGAGCTTTTCCACCTGGCCGCCGGCGGCCAGCTTGCCGTGACGCAAGGCGGCCGCTATCCGCTCGACCAGGCCAACGAAGCGCATCGCCTGCTGGAGGAGCGCCGCTCGACCGGCAAGGTCGTGCTGATACCTTGAGTGGTGTGGTCGATTACTCCGTACCGGCCGATCGTCGAACTTGTCCGCCTTGCGCCTGATATCGGACGTCGAGATCAGCTTTGGCGCCTCCTGAAACCCGATGTCCGCGTGACCAAATTGACGGTCTCTCTCGCGCTAAAAGCAGCCATCAAAGGGGTGACAGGTCAGCGCTATTTGTCATCCGTCCAAAATCTGCCCTGCTGATAACCGGCGCTTGCATACATGCCAGTGGTTCTGAATTCTGTCGGACTGACGCCGAAGCCACGTCGGAATACCTTGGCGAAGTAGTTGGGATCCTCGAAGCCGCACATGCCGGAAATATCCTTCACCGGAAGGTCGGCGGACATGGTCAGTAGCTTTGCGGCGCGGTCGAGGCGTCTGTTGAGGACGAACTCAGCCGGAGGAATACCTTCATGCGCCGCGAACACACGCGAGAAATGCGCGCGACTGAGACCGGAAAGCCGCGCCAGCTCATCGACCGGCAACGGCAGATGCAGATGCGCACCGATATAGTCAGTCACCTGACGCACTACTGAATTCTCCGCCACGTCATTTCCGTGCAGTTCGAACACGTCGTCATAGAGTGCCATGGCCGCCTCGTAGGAAATTGCCGAGGCGCGTGCCGGCGTTGACCCGTCGCCTTTGACCAGCCGGTAGGCGCAGTCGGCCAGATTATCGACGGTCGCTGCCCGCAGGCTGAGCACCGGTCCTTTCGTTGCCAGGACCTCTCTATGGATTCGCAACGCTTCCGCCCCATGCATCGATATCCAGAAGAATTCCCAGCGCCCGCCCTTTTCGACCCAGTAGCGGTGCGAATGCGGAACAACCAACAGCATCGTCTCGCCCGGAGCGATGCGGTACGACCTGGTTCCGTAACGCAGGTTTCCGGTGCCGCTGATGGTGTGCTGCATAACTGTGAACGGCGTCTGCCCGCGCCTGCGGCCATCCCAGCTGTAGCCGGCATCCGTTCTCACGTCGTAGCCGGTGCTCGTCGGCATGGTGTGCAATCGCTGCCGAGCGCGCGGCAGAGAAATCATCTTCATCACCGGTCCAAGGTCGACAAGTTTTTGCAGCACAAAATTACCCTACAAAGCACATCTACGCCCTACCGGAGGGACGTGATCTTACGCATACTGACCAAAAAACAAAAGAGATGAGGATGAAACCCGGTTGCACGCCGCTTGGTTGCGTGTCTTCCGAATAACACGCCTAGACCGGATTTCCACGAACCGATTTTACCTATCGGCCCAGTCCGCTTGCAGAGAAGGTTCGAATGAGCAGATTTAAGATCGCAATCATCGGCGCGGGCAGCGTCGGTTTCACCAAGAAGCTGTTCACGGACATTTTGTGTGTGCCGGAGCTAGGCGACATCGAGTTCGCACTGACCGACATCAGCGAGCACAATCTCAAGATGATCGAGTCAATTCTCCTGCGGATCGTCAAGTCGAGCCAGCTTCCTGCACGGGTGACCGCGACGACGGACCGCCGCAAGGCGATCGAGGGCGCGCGCTACATCATTAGCTGTGTGCGCGTCGGAGGTCTCGCCGCCTATGCCGACGATATCCGCATCCCCTTGAAATATGGCGTCGACCAGTGCGTCGGCGATACGATCTGCGCCGGTGGCATTCTCTACGGCCAGCGCAACATCCCGGTCATTCTGGATTTCTGCAAGGACATTCGCGAACTGGCCGAGCCAGGCGCGAAATTCCTGAATTATGCCAACCCGATGGCGATGAACACCTGGGCGGCGATCGAATTCGGCAAGGTCGATACGGTCGGTCTCTGCCATGGGGTCCAGCATGGGGCCGAGCAGATCGCCGAGATCCTCGGCGCCGCGGAAGGCGAGCTCGACTATGTCTGCTCCGGCATCAACCACCAGACCTGGTTCGTCGACGTTCGCGTCAAGGGCCGCAAGATCGGCAAGGATGAGCTCGTCGCCGCCTTCGAGGCGCATCCGGTCTTCTCGCGGCAGGAGAAACTCAGGATCGACGTGTTGAAGCGCTTCGGCGTCTATTCGACCGAAAGTAACGGCCACCTGTCGGAATATCTGCCCTGGTACCGCAAACGGCCTGAGGAGACTGCCAAGTGGATCGACATGTCGGACTGGATCCACGGCGAAACCGGCGGTTATCTGCGCTATTCGACCGAAACCCGGAACTGGTTCGAAACCGAGTTCCCGCAATTTCTCGAAGATGCGGGAAAGCCCTTCGATCCCGGACGCCGCTCGAACGAGCACGCCAGCCACATACTGGAGGCGCTCGAGACCGGTCGGGTCTATCGCGGGCACTTCAACGTCAAGAACGACGGCGTCATCACCAATCTTCCGTCCGATGCAATCATCGAATCGCCTGGTTTCGTCGATCGCTTCGGCATCAACATGGTGGCCGGCATCACGCTTCCGCAAGCCTGCGCCGCGACCTGCATTTCGTCGATTAATGTCCAGCGCATGTCCGTCCACGCGGCAATCTCCGGCGACATCGACCTCCTGAAACTGGCCGTGCTGCACGATCCGCTGGTTGGCGCCATCTGCACGCCGGAAGAGGTCTGGCAGATGGTCGACGAGATGGTTGTGGCGCAAGCGCAATGGCTGCCGCAATACGCCCATGCGATCGACGGCGCCAAGGAGCGGCTGAGCCGCGCGACCGTAAAAACGCGGGAATGGAAGGGCGTCGCCCGCCGCGAGGTTCGCTCGATCGAAGAGATCAGGGCCGAAAAGGAAGCCATGAAATTGCACGCGGCCGGCTGAGACATTGGCCGCGATGTTCCGGAAAACCGGCGGACGGGATCGCGCCTCGGCGAATGCGCCCGGGCAAGCACGGCACTGCCATCTGAGAAAGCGGAATACCGCTTCGTTCGATGCTTGTAGGAGGAGAGCCATGCCATCGCGGCAGGCCTGAAGCATAAGGGAGAAACCAGGACAATGAACATTTTTGGCCGCATGAAAACCGTCGCCGCGCTTCTGTTTGGCGTATCGGCGTTCGCGATCCAGGCCTCGGCCTCCGAGCCGACGATCGTGCCGGAACAGCCGCCGTTTCCGGCGCAAGGCAAGATCACTTACGTGCCGCGCGACTCGATCCTCGAGTTCAAGACGTTGCCGGAATATCGCGAACCGGAATGGGTCACCGAAAAATTCGTCAAGACCGGCAAGCTGCCTCCGGTTGCCGAACGCCTGCCGAAGGAACCGATGGTCTTCAAGACGGGAAACATGCCTGACGGAACAGGCGTCTATGGCGACACGATGCGCCACGTCGTCGGCGGCCGGCCGGAAGGCTGGAACTACAGCGCCGGGCAGACGCAAGGCTGGGGCGGCGTTGACATTGCGATGTTCGAATGCCTGACGCGCACCGCGCCGCTCTTCCAGGTCGATGCCAAGGATGTCGAGCCGCTGCCCAATCTTGCCAAGAGCTGGGAGTGGTCGGAAGACGGCCACACGCTGACGATGAAGTTGATCGAAGGCGCAAAGTGGTCCGACGGAGATCCCTTCGACGCCGATGACGTGATGTTTTATTGGGACGACAATGTCGTCGATCCGAACGTCTCGCCGCTGAACGGTGCAACACCAGAAACGTTCGGAGACGGCACCACCCTGAAGGCGATTGACAAATATACGATCGAATGGACGTTTAAGGACGCGTTCCCGCGCCAGCATCTCTATGCGATGGCCTATGGAACCTTCTGCCCCGGCCCCTCGCACATTTTGAAGACCAAGCATCCGAAATATGCAGGCACAACCTATGACGAGTACAAGAACGGCTTTCCGCCGGAATACTTGAATATGCCCGTCATGGGCGCCTGGGTGCCTATCGAATACCGTTCGGACGACGTTATCGTGCTTCGCCGCAATCCTTACTATTGGAAGGTGGACGAAGAGGGAAATCAACTGCCCTATCTCAACGAACTGCACTACAAGCTTTCGACTTGGGCCGATCGCGACGTGCAGGCGATCGCCGGGTCCGGCGATATCTCGAACCTGGAGCAACCGGAAAATTTCGTAGAATCGCTGAAGCGCGCCGCACAGGAAACGGCTCCCGCGCGGCTGGCCTTTGGCGCCCGTCTGATCGGCTACAATCTGCGCATGAACTTTTCAGCCAATGGCTGGGGCGAGCCGGACGAGCGGGCGCAAGCCGTGCGCGAGCTCAACCGCAACGTCGATTTCCGTAAGGCCGTGACCATGGCCATCGATCGGAAGAAACTCGGCGAATCCCTCGTCAAAGGACCCTTCACCGCGATCTATCCCGGCGGCATTTCCTCTGGCACGAGCTTCTATGATCGCGCCTCGACGGTGTACTATCCGTTCGATCTGGAAGGCGCCAAGGCGCTGCTGGAGAAGGTCGGGTTGAAGGACACGGATGGCAACGGCGCCGTCAACTTCCCGGCCGGTACAGCTGGCGGCTCGGACGTACAGATCGTGCTTCTCGTGAATTCCGACTACAGCACCGATCGCAATCTCGCAGAAGGTCTGGTCGGCCAGATGGAACAGCTTGGCCTCAAGGTCGTGCTGAACACAATCGATGGCGCGAAGCGCGACGCAACGCAGTACGCCGGGCGCTTCGACTGGCTTGTTCGCCGCAACGAGCAGGAACAGACCTCAGTTGTGCAGAACACGACCCAGCTTGCTCCGGTCGGCCCGCGCACGAGCTGGCATCATCGGGCGGGAACGGACGGATCGGTCGATCTGATGCCCTTCGAGCAGGAGATGGTGGACATCGTCAACAAGTTCATCGCCAGCAACGACAATGACGAGCGGGCCGAACTGATGAAGCAGTTCCAGAAAGTCTCGACGACCAACCTCGATACGATCGGCCTGACGGAATATCCGGGCGCGCTCATCATCAACAAGCGTTTTTCCAACATTCCGGAGGGGACGCCGATCTTCATGTTCAACTGGGCCGAGGACACGATCATCCGCGAGCGGGTCTTCGTCGCCGCCGACAAGCAGGGCGACTACGAGCTGTTCCCCGAGCAGCTTCCCGGCAAGCCCGGTGAACGCGGTACGACCAACTGACCGCAGTCGATTTTCTCCTCCGGCGGCATCCGCCGGAGGGGAGGTTCCGAATTGAACCGTGGAGGTGCCGCGCCTCGTGAAGGAGCAGCAGATCGCCACGAGCCACAAGAGAAGCAAACACGGCCATGTTCAGATTTCTGCTTGTGCGCATCGCCTCGGCGGTTCCGGTCCTCTTCGTCCTGAGCGTCGTGACGTTCGCAATCATCCAGGCGCCGCCGGGCGACTACAGCGACTATATCCGCTCGCAACTGATCAACCAGGGCGGCGCGTCTTTCGAGGAGGCCGACGCCCAGGCGCAGGCCTACAAGGTCGCCCACGGGCTCAATAAGCCCTTGCCCCTCCAGTACGTCAACTGGATCACCGGCATCGTCACCCGCGGCGATTTTGGCCACAGCCTGTTCTACAACAAGCCTGTTGCCGACGTGGTCGGCGAGCGATTGCCCCGCACCCTGGCGCTGGCGCTCGTCTGCCACATACTGGCGTCGGTGATCGGCATCACCTTCGGCGTTCTGGCGGCAACCCGGCAATATTCCTGGGTGGACAGCCTGCTGTCGGGCATCTCGTTTCTCGGCATGACGATACCGCGATTCCTGATGGCGCTGATCATCGTCTATATCCTGGTGTTCCACTTCAATGTCACTGAGATCAACAGTTTCCATTCCGCTCGCTACGGCGGGGCGCCCTGGTCGTGGGGCAAGTTCGTCGATCTGGTCAAGCATGTCTGGCCGGTCATCGCGATCGCCACTTTGGGCGGGCTCGCCTACAACATGCGCGTCATGCGGGGCAATCTTCTCGATACGCTGAACGCCCAATATGTCGAAACGGCTCGGGCCAAGGGCCTGAGCGAGGGCGCCGTGGTCATGCGCCACGCCGTGCCGAACGCGCTGCATCCGCTCGTCATGTATCAGGGCGTCGTGCTGCCCTACATGCTGACCGGCGAGATCGAGACCGCGATCATCTTCGCCCTGCCGACGGTCGGCCCGGCCATCGTCGGCTCGATGTGGGTCGGCGACGTCTATGTCACGGCGACCTTCATGCTGGTTCTGTCGGTGACGCTGATCGTCGGCAACATCATCGCCGACATGCTGCTTGCAGCGCTCGACCCGCGGGTTCGCCTTGGGGGAGGGGCC
Source organism: Mesorhizobium escarrei (assembly GCF_935825525.1). Lineage (GTDB taxonomy): Bacteria > Pseudomonadota > Alphaproteobacteria > Rhizobiales > Rhizobiaceae > Mesorhizobium > Mesorhizobium escarrei. Next base: position 85,991 of record NZ_CAKXZT010000157.1, on the reverse strand, counting down.
GACGCATGAAAGCCGACGTCCAATCCGTAGTCTGCGCCTCCGTGCCGCCGGCCAAAGGCAATGGCAACGAAACCTATACCGCGCTCGTCTGGCGCCGTCTGAAGCGATCCTGGACCGGCATGATAGGGCTGATCCTTGTCTGCCTCCTGATGATCATGACGATATTCGCGGAGTTCTTCGCACCCGTCGATCCGAAGTTGACCGGCGTCGGTTTCGCGCCGCCGCAGACCATCAGCATGACGGACCGCAACGGCAATTTCGTTTTTCCGCCGCGCACCTATCAAATTCGTGAGACAGAAGAACTTGATCCCGTCACGTTCCAGCCGATCGTCGGCCCCGACTACGATAACCCGCAGACGCTCGGCTTTTTCGTCAAAGGGTTCGGATACAGGCTTTTCGGACTGATCCCGGCGCAGCGGCATTTCTTCGGCGCCACCGACGGAAGCCCGGTCAATTTCCTCGGCACCGACAAATTCGGCCGCGATGTGCTGTCGCGCATCATCTACGGCTCGCGCATTTCGCTGATGATCGCCCTGACCGTGGTGTTCATCATCACGGTAGTCGGCACGACGGTCGGCATGGTGTCCGGATATTTCGGCGGAAGGTTCGACGCATGGGTGCAGCGCTTCGTCGAGCTGGTGCTCGCCTTTCCGCAACTGCCGCTTTATCTCGCGCTCACCTCGCTGATTCCGGTGACGGCGCCGACCAATGTCTTCCTCGCGTTCGTCATCTTCGTCATGTCGGCGCTCGGCTGGGCACAGCTGTCGCGCGAAGTTCGAGGCAAGACGCTGGCGCTGGCGCGGATCGACTATGTGCGGGCGGCGATGGCGATCGGCGCAACCGACCGCCGGATCATCTTTCAGCACATTTTCCCCAACGTCATGAGCCACGTCATCGTCGCTGTCACGCTGGCGATCCCCAATGTCGTGCTGCTTGAATCCTTCCTCGGCTTCCTCGGCTTCGCGGTGAAGCCGCCGCTGATCTCCTGGGGGCTGATGCTGCAGGATACCGCGACATACTCCGTCATCGGGTCCTATCCCTGGATCCTTGCCCCCGTGGGTTTCGTGCTGGTCACCGTCTTTGCGTTCAATGCGCTGGGCGATGGTCTTCGCGATGCCGTCGATCCCTATTGAGAAGGCCGGCACCATGGCTCTGACGGAAAAGACCTCGATGGCGCCGGACGAACGTCACGATCATGCGGTGAGGACCGGCAGTCCGATCATCGACGCCCGCAATGTCGCGGTGACCTTCAAGGTGGAAGGCGGAACGGTCGACGCGGTCAAGGATGTGTCCTTTCAGCTCTATCGCGGCGAGACCATCGCTGTGGTGGGTGAATCCGGCTCCGGCAAGTCGGTGACGGCGCGCACGGTCATGGGCCTGCTCACCAAGCGCGCCACCGTGGCCGTGCACTCGCGGATCGAATATGATGGCAAGAACGTCCTGAAATTCTCCGACCGGCAGCGCCGGGCGCTGCGCGGCGACCGCATTTCGATGATATTCCAGGAGCCGATGAGCTCGCTCAATCCGGTCTACACGGTCGGCGCGCAGATCATCGAGGCGATCCGCATTCATCAGAAGATGAGCCGCAGGCAAGCTGCGGAGCGTACGCTGGAGCTGTTGCGGCAGGTGCAGATTCCGGACCCGGAAAGCCGCTTCAACCAATATCCGCACCAGCTTTCAGGCGGTCAGCGCCAGCGCGTCATGATCGCCATGGCGCTCGCCAATAATCCGGACGTACTCATCGCCGACGAACCCACGACGGCACTCGACGTCACCGTGCAGGCGCAGATCCTCAACCTCATCCGTGATCTGCAGCAGAAGCTCGGCATGGCGGTAATCCTGATCACCCACGACCTGACAGTCGTTCGCCAGTTTTCCGACTACGTCTATGTCATGAGCCAGGGCGAGGTGAAGGAGCACAACACCACTGAAGCGCTCTTCAAGAACCCGCAGCATCCCTATACGCGCCATCTTCTGGCGTCCGAACCAAAGGGCATGGCCAATCCGACGCCGGTGGACTCAGCCATCATTCTCGAGGGCAGCAATGTGCGGGTGTCGTTCATGCTAAAGCATGGCGGGTTCTTCAAGCCGCGGCTCAAGGAACTCGTCGCCGTCGACAACCTCAGCCTAAAGCTTCACCGGCACGAAACGCTGGGGCTGGTCGGCGAATCCGGGTCCGGCAAGACGACGTTCGGGCAGGCGCTGGTGAAGCTCCTGACGGCCGACGGCGGCGAAATCTTCTTCGACGGCGAACCGATCCACGGCAGGACACGTGACCAGATGCGGCCGCTCAGATCGCGCATGCAGGTCGTCTTTCAGGATCCGTTCTCCTCGCTCAATCCGCGCATGTCGGTCGGCCAGATCATCGAGGAGGGGCTGATCGTCAATCGGCTAGGCGACAACAAAAGTGATCGGTTGCAGCGCGTGGAGCAGGCGCTTGTCAGCGCCGGGCTTCCGCACAACATCCTGTCGCGCTTTCCGCACGAGTTTTCCGGCGGACAGCGCCAGCGCATCGCCATTGCGCGGGCAATCGCGCTCGAGCCGGAATTCATCCTGCTCGACGAGCCGACCTCGGCGCTCGATCTCTCCGTTCAGGCCCAGATCATCGACCTCCTGCGCAAACTGCAGGACGAGCGCGGTCTGAGCTATCTCTTCATTTCCCACGATCTCAAGGTCGTACGCGCGCTCTGTCATCGGGTCGTGGTGATGCAGCACGGTAAAATCGTCGAGGAGGGACCCGTCGACGAGGTTCTTTCCCATCCGAGGACCGCCTACACCGAACGGCTCGTCAAGGCCGCGTTCGAGGTAGCCGCATAAATCGCAAACAAGAGGCGCAATTCATGACGAGACAACCCAGAATCACGTTCATTGGGGCCGGTTCCACCGTCTTCATGAAGAATGTCATCGGCGATGTGCTGCAGCGGCCGTCTCTTTCGGGCGCTACCATCGCGCTGATGGACGTCAATCCGCAGCGCCTCGAAGAAAGCGAGATCGTCGCCGGAAAGCTGGTCAAGACGCTTGGCGCTGCGGCGACCGTCGAGACGCATTCCAGCCAGCGCAAGGCCCTGGAAGGCGCGGACTTCGTGGTCGTTGCCTTCCAGATCGGCGGCTACGAGCCCTGCACGGTCACCGATTTCGAGGTGCCGAAGAAATACGGCCTGCGCCAGACGATCGCCGATACGCTCGGCGTCGGCGGCATCATGCGGGGTTTGCGCACCGTGCCGCATCTCTGGCAAATCTGCGAAGACATGATGGCAATCTGCCCCGACGCCATCCTCCTGCAATACGTCAACCCGATGGCGATCAATACTTGGGCGATTGCGGAAAAGTATCCGCTCATCAAGCAGGTCGGTCTCTGCCATTCGGTGCAGGGAACGGCTTTCGAGCTCGCCCGCGATCTCGAAATCCCGCTCGAGGAAATCCGTTACCGCGCCGCCGGCATCAACCACATGGCCTTCTACTTGAAATTCGAGCATCGGCAGGCCGATGGCAGCTACCGCGACCTTTATCCGGATCTCGTGCGCGGCTACCGCGACGGGCGTTTTCCGAAACCCAGCCACTGGAATCCGCGCTGCCCGAACAAGGTGCGCTACGAGATGCTGACCCGCCTCGGCTATTTCGTCACCGAAAGCTCGGAGCATTTCGCCGAATACACGCCCTATTTCATCAAGGACGGCAGGCCCGATCTGATCGAGAAATTCGGCATTCCGCTCGATGAATATCCCACGCGCTGCATCGAGCAGATCGAGCGTTGGAAAGGGCAGGCGGCCGCCTACCGGAGCGCCGAGAACATCGAGATCGAGGAGAGCCATGAATATGCTTCCTCGATCATGAACTCGGTCTGGACCGGCGAGCCCTCCGTTATTTACGGCAATGTCCGCAACAATGGCTGCATTACCTCGCTGCCGGAAAATTGCGCGGCCGAAGTGCCGTGCCTGGTCGATGCGTCCGGTATCCAGCCGACCTTCATCGGCGCCTTGCCGCCGCAATTGACGGCGCTCATCCGTACCAATGTCAATGTGCAGGAACTGACTGTCGCGGCCTTGATGACGGAAAACCGCGAGCATCTTTATCACGCGGCGATGATGGATCCGCATACCGCCGCCGAGCTCGATCTCGACCAGATCTGGTCGCTGGTCGACGACCTGCTCGCCGCGCACCGCGACTGGATTCCGGAGTGGGCGCGGATCTCGAAAAACGTGCAGGCGGCGTAAGGACGGAACGGCTCTGGTTTGGAACTCCTGCACTGGCGGCCGGGCTCAAGCTAGATGTGGAGCCTCAAAAGGTTGTCCTCGGCGAGGGCGAGTCTGCTGATGGGCGGTTTTGATTTTCTCGACCATGTCGCGTCAGACGGGCATTCTTGGGGATGCCCATTCGGTGCTCCGAGAATCGCTAAAGCTTCAGCAACTTCAGCTTCAAGAGCTTCGTCGCGGAATTTTCAACACTATCGGTCAGGTCACGACGATGCCCACGCCGACCTAGCTCTCGAAGATCCGCAGCTTGAAGCTGCCAGTCCGCTGTCGGCCCCACTTGCGTCACCGCCTGCTCCAGCCTGACCGATCGAAACTGGTCATCGGACCAATGCAGGATTCGTCTGCACTGCGGTCAGAAGCAGAACACTGGTTCGTTGGCGCAATAGCAACGAATCGAGCACTCCGAATCCCCCTGGCCCAACGACCGGCGCGGCTGCTCGTCGCTCTGGTCAAAGTTCTTTGTTCCGCAGGTCCTTCACCACATCGAGAAAAGCCCGCAGTGCCGGCGGCACGGCTCGATGTCCGGGGTAGTAAACCGCAACTTCTTCCGCAGCGGGCATCCACGCGGACAGGACCTTTCGCAGCCGGCCGTCGGACAAGGCCGCTTCGGCGGCCCAATCGGCCACAATAGGCGATGCCCAGATCCTCTATTGCGGCTTCGACCATCAGTTCCTCGTCGTCGAGGACGATGGGGCCGTTTGCCTCGATCACGAGTTCCTGGCCGGCGCGTTCGAACTCCCATCGGTAAAGCTTGCCGCTGGGCATACGGTGGCCGATGCTATGGTGGCGTTGCAATTCCTCGGGGATTTTCGGGCCGCCGAAGCGATCGAGATAGGCGGGCGAGGCGACACAGATGAACCTCAACCGGCGTGCAAGCGGCACGGCGATCATGTCCTTGGGGATCGATCCGAGGAGGCGCACGCCGGCATCGAACCCGCTGGATACGATATCGATGAGCCGCCCCTCGACGACGATGTCCACGGTCACGTCCGGATGGCGCTCCGCCATCTGCGGAAGAACCCAGCGAACGAGAAGCCCGGCCACCAATCGCGGTGCGTTGATGCGGACCGTGCCTGCGACGTTGCCCCGGAACCCCGCGACGCTGTCGAGCGCCTCGTCCAGCGAGGCGAGCGCCGGCTGAAGCCGATCGAGCAACTGGAACCCGGCTTCCGTCGGTGAGACGCTGCGTGTGGTCCGGTTGAGAAGGCGCACGCCCATGCGTTCCTCGAGCGCACGCATCGCATGGCTCAATGTGGAAGGTGCCGTGCCGATCTCGTCCGCTGCGCGGCGGAAGCTGCGGTGCGTGGCAACGGCCACGAAGGCGGTGAGATCGTTGAGCGACGGGCGGGGCATTGATGGGGATTTTGCATCATCTCATGCCGATTTCAACGGCTAATGCGCGCAATGGGATTGCCCTATCTCCTGCCTGGATCAACTCGGCGGCTCCGGCTCGCTGCCGAACCGCTGCCGTTATCAAGACAGAAAGGAACACGAAATGCCTGCACGTGACGCCATCTATCCGGCCAAACGCCACGCGTTATACGATATTCATCGATATTCCGCGGCCATTCGCTCCGGCGATCTTCTCTTTGTGTCGGGTCAGGTCGGCAGCCGTGAAGACGGCTCGCCCGAGCCGGTATTCGAGGACCAGGTTCGGCGGGCCTTCGCCAATCTGCGCGCGGTCCTAGCCGCCGCCGGGTGCAGCTTCGACGACGTGGTCGACGTCACCACCTTCCACACCAACCCGGACGAACAAATCGAAACGGTGCTGACTGTGCGGGCGGAAGAGATCGGTGGACCTCCCTATCCGAACTGGACGGCGGTAGGCGTCAACTGGCTTGCCGGGTTCGATTTCGAGATCAAGGTCATCGCCCGCATCCCTTCGACGACCAGCAGCCAGCCGGCGGACAAGCGCTGATCGCTCGCCCTGCAGTTTCTGTACTGAACGCGGGTAGGCTCGAGGCGTTGTGCTCCAGAGAGCCGCTTTGCGGCCTCAGTTTCCAACGTCAAGCGCCGACGACATATCCGCCGCCGCCGCGACAATGGCACGTCTCAACCATATGTGCCTGGGCGCGTCCTGCTGGCGAGCGTGCCAGACAAGGCTCATCGTGAAGCTGCCAAGATCGAGCGGCGGCGGCAACGATACGAAGCGCTTCATATTGGCGGCCGCTCGCGCCAGGCTCGAGGGCAGGGTCATGATCAGGTCGGAGCGAGCGGCGATCTCGACCGCCGCGAAGAAGTTTTGCACGCGCAGCTTCACCCGCCGCGTTCGCCCGATGCGGGCAAGCACCTCGTCGACAGGCGCAGGCCCGACGCCGGTGACGCTCACCACGATATGCTCAAGCTCGAGGAAACGCTCGAGCGTCAGCTTTCGGGCGAGCGCTGGGTGCTCTGCGCGCATCAGCGTCACGAGCTTCTCGTCATAGAGACCGCGCCGACGGATGCCGGCCGGGGCTTCGTCGACCAGCGCCACCATCGCATCCGCGATACCCTGCTCCAGCGCTTCGACCGCGTCCGTGCCCGGCGCGACGATATCGAGATCGAGGGACGGCGCCTCGCGTCCAAGGCGGGCGAGCAGATGCGGCGCGAGCACGGCGGCCTGGAGATCGGGCATCAGCAGCCGGATCCGGCCGGTGGCCGTGGCGGGATCGAACGTGTTCGCCTCCACCATCTCTCTTACACCCGCCAAGATGCTGCGCAGCACCGGGCGCACCTCTTCCGCACGGGCGCTGAGGACGTAGCCGCCCGGTCCGTCGGCCAGCAGCGCGTCCGAAAACAGCGCGCGCAATCGGCCGAGCGCCCGGCTCGCGGCGGGCTGGCTCATGCCGAGCCTGCTTGCGGCACGGGTGACGTTCTTCTCGTCCAGCAGCGCTTCGAGCGCCACCAGCAGGTTCAGGTCGATCCGGCGTAAATCCACTTCACGCATGGTGACTATATACACCATGCATTGGACGCATGGAAGGCCTGCGCCTATTGTTCCCCCGTCAAGCGAGATGAAGGTCAAGCGAGATGAAGATCAGGCGAGCTGAAGGAGAAGAAGTGATGTATGTCGTGCTTGGAGCAAACGGACGGGCCGGCGGCGAGGTAGCGCGCGCCCTGATCGCAGGCGGCAAAGCCGTGCGTGTCGTGCTGCGTCACCCACAGCAGGGTAAAAAATGGACGGCCCTCGGCGCCGAAGTGGCGGTCGCCAGCCTCGAGGACGCCGGCGCCATGGCCGATGCGCTGACGGGCGCGCGGGCGGCGTTTCTGCTCAACCCGCCGCCGGTGAGCGGTGATCCCTATCAGCGCACAGAAGAAATCGGCGCCGCGCTTGCCGATGCGGCACGGCGTGCAGGTCTGCCAAAGGCGGTCGTCCTGTCGTCCATCGGGGCGCAGCATGCCTCCGGCACCGGCGTCATCGCCACCCTCAACCGGTTCGAGGCGCTGCTCGACGGCGTGACGCCGGCCACCGCTTTCCTGCGGTCGGGGTATTTTGTCGAAACCTGGAGCGAGGTGGCGCAACCGGTCCCGTCGCAAGGCATGCTGCCGACCTTTATCGAGCCCTCGCAGAAAATCCCGATGGTGAGCACGATCGATGTCGGGCGCGCGGCAGCGACCGTGCTGTGCGAGGAATGGACCGGAAAGCGGGTCGTGGAGCTGGGCGGACCGGAAGACTGGAGCGCCGGCGACGTCGCATCGGCCTTCGCGGAAGTTCTCGGCCGGCCGGTAACGCCTGTGCTTGTTGCGCCGGCGGAGCGTGCCGCGCTGCTTGCCGAGGCAGGCGTGCCTGGCGAGGTGGCAGACGCGCTGCTCGGTATGTATGAGGGAATCGCCAACGGCCTGTTCACGCGCCAGGACACCAGCGAGCACCGGCGTGGCACGGTCTCCCTTGCGACGGCGATAGAGCGCGTTGTCGCAGCGGTTGAACCAGCCGGCCGCTGATCCTCGGCCGAGTAGCGACGGCCGAAACGGATCACGGGTTTCCAGCCGCTTGTAGGGAACGTTTTCGGCCGCAATACCCCGCGTCTCGCCGGCCAAGGCTGTCGGCGACATGCGGAACTCGCGCTGCTGGTTTGGACTTAACTCTAATTCCGGACGGCAAAAAGGGAATCTGACATGAGACCGCCTGCCCCACGCCAAATGCGTCTCTCCGGTGGAACCGAGCTTGCCTACGTCACTGCGGGCGATCCATCCAACCCCGCTTTGCTCCTCCTGCATGGGTTTCCCAGCTCCGCACGTGCATTCCGCGATGTGATTCCAGGTATGGCGCGCGGAGCCTATGTGATCGCGCCCGACCTCCCGGGCCATGGCCAGTCCGACGTCCCGCCGACACCCTCCTTTGCCGCGATCAGCGAGGCGATTTCCGAATTGCTGACCCACCTCGCGATCGGGCGCCGCTTCATCCTCATTCATGACTGGGGCGCCGCCGTGGGTCTGCAGATTGCCACGCAAGCGCCCGAGCTGGTATCGGGCCTCATCGTCCAGAACGCAAACGCGCATCGAACCGGCTTCGGTCCGGTTTGGGACGCCGTGCTAAAATTCTGGTCAGAACCGACAAAAGAGAACGAAGCGGCCGCGACCCCCGACCTGACCTTTGAGTTCACGCGCGAGCAATATATCGGCGGCCTGCCAGAGGATGTCGCCGCCACGATCAGGGGCGAACCCTGGGTCGAGGACTGGAGGGTGATGAATCTTCCCGGCCGCTTGGAGACCCACCGCGCGCTTATCGGCGACTACAAAAGCCATGCCGCGCGTTTCGATGCGATTGCCGCCTATTTGAAGAAATGGCAACCGCCGGCGCTCATGCTGTGGGGCCGTCACGACCCCTATTTCGAGATCGCCGAAACGCTGTCCTGGATGCAGGATCTGCCGCGTATGGAAGCGCATGTTTTCGACGGCGGGCATTTCCTGCTTGAGACGCACGCCGAACCAGCACTTTCCCTGATGATCGAGTTCATCAAGCGAACACAGGAGATGCACCCTGATCGGCGCCCCGTCCATCGTGGACCAGTGTGAGGAGCGCAGGCATGACATCCCCCACGCAACAGCGGCTGCGCCTGTCCGGCGGGACCGAGCTTTCCTTCATCACCGCGGGTGATGCGTCCAATCCCGCGCTGCTGCTCCTGCACGGCTTCCCGAGCTCGTCGCGCACTTTCCAGGGCATCATTCCCGGCCTTGCGCGCGTCGCCTTCGTCATCGCCCCCGACTTGCCTGGCTACGGCCAATCGGCGCCGTTGGTCGCGCCCTCGTTCGAAGCGTTCAGCGGCGCAATCCAAGAGCTCCTAACTCATCTCGCGATCGATCGGCGCTTCATCTACCTGCACGATTGGGGCGCGCCTGTAGGTCTCCAGGTCGCTATGCAATCCCCCGACCTCGTCTCCGGCCTCATCATTCAGAGCGCCAACGCACACCGCACAGGGTTCGGACCGCAATGGCAAGCCACGTTCGAGTTCTGGTCAAACCCGACGGAAGAGAACGAAAGGCAGGCTACCGCGTTTTTGACTTTGGAAGGCACCCGCGAGCAATACATGGGCGGCTTGCCGGAGGATGTCGCCGCCCGGATCAAAGGCGAACCTTGGATCGAGGACTGGAGGGTGATGAATCAGCCTGGCGGCATGGAAACGCAACGCGCGCTCCTCGCCGACTACGCCAACCATGCCGCTCGCTTTAGTCTCATCGCCGACTATATCGAAACGCGGCAACCGCCGGCGCTCATGCTGTGGGGCCGCCACGACCCGTTCTTCGATATCGCCGAAACACTGTCGTGGATGAAAGACCTGCCACGCATGGAAGCGCACATCTTCGACGGCGGCCACTTCCTGCTCGAAACCCACGCCGAGGCGGCAGCCGCGTTGATGACTTACTTTATTGAGCGAACGCGGCGACCTTGAGCACCGCTCGCGCCAATATGAAGCGCGCTGTGCTACGCTCGCGGCCCGACCCGCCATGACCTTATCCGGCGGCAGCATTCCTGGGCTCCCTAAACCGCCCGGCTATGGTCGCAGATGCCCCCGTGCCGTCGCCAGCGCCCAACTTCGAGGAGACCGATGCTGGCGAACGCGTAGAGGAGCCGCGACAGACGGTTGGGCTCGACTTTGAGCGCGGCCCCACGGCTGTCAGCAGTCACCGCTGCCATCGAGCCGGGTGAAGATGCCAAGGTCCAGCCCGGCGCGGAGCGCTAAGGCGGAGGGCACCGCTGCGAGAGGCTCGTGCACGTCGCGCCGGCGTCGTGGATGCACGAAGGAGCGTGTTATCGCAATGTCATTATGATAAACTCGTTCCCCGCCGAAGGAGGCGTCGATGGCCCTGAGAGGCCAAATGAACGTTGCAGTTTGGCTCAAGAGCTTGGGCCTGGAGCAATATGTTCCGGTTTTCGACGACAACGCAATCGATGCCGAAATCCTGCCCCGCCTCACCGCCGAAGACCTGAAAGAAATTGGGGTTGGCGCGCTTGGCCACCGCAAGCGAATACTTGAGGCGATTGCCGCGATGGAAGGCCAGCCGGAGGTAGTGTCGGCCAAGCCGGCTTCTGCCTCACCAATTCTGATGTCGGCTTCGGTTGAGCGGTTCGGCGAACCTGGTCGCCCCCGGGAGGCGGAACGGCGGCAACTGACGGTCATGTTTGTGGATCTCGTCGGTTCTACGGCGCTCGCTACGCGGCTTGACCCCGAGGAGATGCGCGACCTCCTGAGGCAGTTCCAGAATACCACGGCGGGCGAAGTCCTTCGCTTCGAGGGGCACGTCGCGAAGCTCATGGGCGACGGTGCGTTGGCCTATTTCGGTTGGCCGCAGGCGCACGAAGACGAAGCCGAACGCGCCGTCCGTGCGGCGCTTGCGGTAGTGAGCGCTGTCAACCGTCTGTCCGTCAAGGGCGGTCAGCAACTCTCAGTTCGGGTCGGGATCGCGACCGGGGTGGTGGTCGTAGGTGACCTCATTGGCATCGGGTCAGCGCAGGAGAACGCGGTCGTGGGAGAGACTCCCAATCTTGCCGCGCGGCTCCAGGCCATCGCCGAGCCGGGAACGGTAGTCATCTCTGAGCTTACCTATCGACTTATCGGAAACCTGTTCGAGGTGACCAGCATCCGGCCGCAGAAGCTAGCAGGGTTCGACACGCCCGTCAGCGCATTCAAAGTGATTGGAGAGGGCCGCGCAGAGAGTCGGTTCGAAGCACTTCATGCAGACGAATCTGCGCCGCTTACCGGGCGCGAACACGATATCGCCTTGCTGCTCGACCGGTGGCGGCTCGCGGCGTCCGGTGAAGGACAAGTAGTCGAGCTGTTCGGCGAGGCTGGCATTGGCAAGTCCCGTATTCTGCAAGAGCTGCGGGAGCACTTGAAAGACGAGGCACACACGCGACTGCGGTACTACTGCTCCCCCTATCACGTAGAAACCGCCCTTTATCCTGTCACGGATCAGTTACTCCGAGCCGGGGACATAAGGCGGACCGACCCGCCCGACCGTCAGCTTGACTGTCTCGAGCAACTTCTCGCCGGTTCGACCAAGTACCCAAACGAGGCAATACCGCTGATCGCCGCATTGCTGTCCATCCCGACTGAGGGGCGCTATCCCAAGGTCGATCTTATGGCGCAAAAACAGAAGACGCGCACGTTCGAGTTGCTGATCGAGCAACTAGAGGCTCTTGCCCGCAGCCAACCAGTGCTGATGCTGCTTGAGGACGCGCATTTTCTAGATCCGACCTCGGCCGAGCTATTCGACCAAATCGCAGGCCGGATTCAGCAACTACCTGTACTGCTGATTGCAACTTCGCGACCGGAAGGCGCAGTCCGCTGGAGTGGTCTCCCGCACGCGACATTTTTGACGCTCAATCGGCTCAGCCGCGCCCAGGCGGCCTCTATCATTGCGGCGATGACAGGGGGCAAGCAGTTGCCGGCCGCAGTGCTGGACCAGATTCTGTCCAAGACCGAGGGCGTTCCGCTATTCGTCGAAGAACTGACCAAGGTCGTCCTTGAATCAGGCCTGCTTCAAATGCGCGATGGAGAGCTGGTTCTGGCTGGCCCGCTACCTCCGCTGGCGGTTCCAGCGACGCTCCACGACTCGCTGATGGCCCGCCTCGACCGTTTGGATTCTATCAGGGACGTGGCGCAGGTCGCAGCAGTGATCGGGCGCGAGTTCACGCACGAGCTGCTTGCCGCAGCCACGGGCCTTCCTGAATTGGAACTTGAGCGCGCAACGAATCAGTTAGTCACGTCGGGCCTTTTTCCGCCGTGGCAGTGACAGTCAAGCGAGCTATGCCTTCAAACATGCACTTGTGCAGGATGCGGCGTACAGCAGTCTGCTGCACAGCCGCCGTCAGCAGCTGCATGCTCGGATCGCCTTAATTCTCGAGGAGCGCTTCCCCGAAATCGTAGCCACGGAACCCGAATTGCTTGCTCACCACTTTGGTCAGGCGGGCCTTTTGGAGAAGGCTGTCGAGTACAATGAACTGGCCGGGCGCCGAGCGCTTTCGCGCTCGGTCCTGACGGAGGCGCTCGCCCGATTCGACAACGCCCTGAGCGGGCTTTCGGCGCTACCCCCGTCCGAAGAGCGTTCGCGCCGGGAACTTTCAATTCAGCTGGCGCTTGGCAGCACGCATGTTGCGGCACATGGCTTCGCCGCACCTCCAACAGCAGAGGCCTATGGTCGGGCGCGCGAACTCTGTGAAGAGTTGGGCGAGACGCATCAGCTCTTTCCGGTGCTTTACGGCCTATCCCTTTACCACGTCTATGCTGCCGAATTTACTGAGGCACGTAGCGTCGCGGATCGCCTGCTTGAATTGGCGGAAGCGGGCAACGATAGCGGGCTCTCCTTTTTTGCTCATCGGGCAGCCGGCGTCAGTGCGTTTCCTGCCGGCGAGTTCACCCGCGCCCGGATCCATCTGGAGGAGGCGCTTGCCCTTTACGACCCCCGAGCGCACAGATCGCCGGCGTTTGTTTACGCCTTCGATCCACGGGTCGTGTGCCTGGTCTATCTCGCTCGCACATTGCTGCCGCTCGGGTTTCCCGATCAGGCTCTACAGGCAAACGACGAAGCGGTTGCTGAAGCGCATGCTGTGGATCATCGCAACAGCCTCGCGCTGCCGCTATTCTTCGGCGGGGTTATCCGCCAGATCATTGGCGATCACGAGGGCGTCCAGGAACAGTGTTCAGAATTGACCCGCATCGCCAGCGAAGCCGGATTCCGCTTGTGGCTCGCCGGCGCCACAATCTTGAGCGCCTGGGCGATCGCCGATGCGGGCGATTTCGATCGTGGCCGCCTGGAACTCCAACGAGGTCTCACTGAGTGGCGCGCGACTGGCGCAGAATTCATGGTTCCTTATTTCATCGCCCTTCAGGCGCAAATCGAGGTCAGAGCGGCGATCACGATGCTGCACTCCTTCTGCTCGAAGCAGCGCAAGCAGGGATTGAGCGCACTAAAGAGCGTTGGTTTGCGGCCGAGATACTGCGTCTGCAGGGGGAGGTACTGCTGCAACTTGGGGAGGACAAAACCGGAGATTCGAGGGACCGCCTCTTGGACGCACTGGCGACGGCCCGGGCTCAGGGAGCTCGTTTCTGGGAACTGCGTGCTGCACTGAGCCTCGTGCGAGCCGACTGTCCCGCGCCTGGCGCGCGCGAGCGGCTCGCACTGATTTATTCCGGGTTTACTGAGGGCCTGACGTTGCCTGACCTGCAAGCAGCACAGACGCTCGCAACAACGAATGAAGGCCTTCGGGCCGCGAATTGATTGGGAAGGCGATAAACAAGGTGGACGCCATGACACAATCAACTGAGAATATCAGCGACGAAATTCAGCGAGCAAATGATGGCTGGAATTCGGCCTTCAACAGCGGCAATGCTGACGCAGTAGCTGCACTATATACACAGGACGCGGTCGTGTTGCCATCCACTCACGCAGTCGTCAGGGGAACGAGCGCAATCAAAGAGTTCTGGAATGGATTGATCTCAGCTGGAGTCAAGGATCATCGCATCGAGATGATCGATGCGCTGGCTGTCGGCGACATTGCCTATGCAACAGGGAAATGGTCGGCTAACGCTTTGGGCGAAGGCGGTGAAACGCAGCGCTATGAGGGAACTATCGTCACGATCTTCAGACGCCAAGGCGATGGATCTTGGAGGGCCTGCCTCCACACTTGGAACTGAGGCTGCGCCGTCGCTCATCAGGCATCCAAACCTTCGCGGTTCAGCGGCCGCAGCGGGTTTTTGTCCCGTTTCGGTGACGTCCGCTCCCAAGATGCCATTCCGTCTCGGGACGGCCGCTCAGGGTCCCAGGGTCAAAGTGGACCTCGACAACGGCGCGGCACATTGTGTTGACTGCTACCGCGCGATTTCGCGATGGCCGCCGGGCAGGCGCGTGGCGATGAGCTTGTCGATGCGGCGGCCGTCGAGATCGACGACTTCGAAGCGCCAGCCCTGCGCATCGACGCATTCGCCGGTCGTCGGCAGATGGTGCAGATGCGCCAGCACGTAACCGGCGACGGTCTCGTAGTCGCGGTTCTCGGGCAGATCGATGCCGAGAACGTCCGCCATCTCGTCGGCCTGCATGTAGCCGGCGAGCAGCCATGAGCCGTCCTCGCGCCTGACGGCGTTTTCCTCGTCGCCGGCGTCGAGGTCCGCCCGGAAGACGCCGGTGATGGCTTCCAGTATGTCAGCCGGGGTGACGATGCCTTCGAAATGGCCGTATTCGTCATGGACCAGCGCCATCGGCACGTTGGATTCCTTGAGCGTCGAAAGGACATCCAGCGCGTCGGCCTGGTCATGGACGATGGGAGCGGTGCGCACGTGCCGGCGCGGGTCGAGCGCGCGACCGCCGAGCATCGCGGCCAGCACGTCGCGGGTCTGGACGACGCCGATCATGGCATCGACGCTGCCATCGCCGGCTGGCAGGCGCGAATGCTGGGTCTCCATCAAGAGCTTGCGGATCGCCGCGTCGTCGGACTGCAGGTTGATCCAGTCGACCTCGGTGCGCGGCGTCATCACCGCGCGGACGGCGCGGTCGCCGAGCCGCATGACGCCTGCGATCATGCGCCGCTCGTCGGATTCGATGGTGCCGTGATGCTCGGCCTCGGCGACCAGCATCTTGATCTCCTCGTCGGTGACCTTCTCCTCGCTTTCACCGCGTTGGCCAAGCAGCCACAGCATGGCGCGGCCGGAAATGTCGAGCAGGACGACCAACGGCGCCGAGACGGTGGCGACGATGGTCATCGCCGGAGCAACCCTGGCGGCGACGCGTTCGGGATCGCGCAGCGCGATCTGCTTGGGCACCAGTTCGCCGATGATCAGCGAGAAATAGGTGATGAGGGCGACGACGATGCCGACGCCGATCGGGTCGGCAAGGCTTTCGCGGATGCCGGTCGATGCCAGGAACACGGACAGCCGCTCGCCAAGCGTGGCGCCGGAAAAGGCGCCGGACAAAACACCGACCAGGGTGATGCCGATCTGCACCGACGACAGGAATTTGCCTGGATTGGAGCCGAGGGCCAAGGCGCGTCCGGCGCCGGTGACGTTACGGTCGATCATCGCCTTGAGGCGGGCAGGCCGTGACGAGACGATGGCAAGCTCGGACATTGCCAAAAGGCCGTTCACGCAGATGAGGACGACCACGATAGCGATTTCAGCGTAAAGCATGCGGGGTCAATAGCATTGCGGCGCGGTCTTCGAAAATAGACGGCCGTCATTTTTTATGTCGGCGGCCGCAACCATCTCATGCGGCATCCCATGGCGGCGACGAAAAATGCTCGATCAGGGGCGTCGATGCGCCGGAAGGCCGGCCGTTCGTCTTGCGCCTACGGCAGTTGCCGCAGCACGCCCATTACCGCCTTGCCATCGGTGAAATAGGGATCGCCGCCGCCATTGCGCCCGGTCTTTGTCGCACCGATGCCTGATATCTCGCTGGTCGAGATCAGCATGCCTGCGGCAGACAGGTCGCGGATCAGGAAGTCGCGCTCGGCGTCGATGTCGGGACCGATATGGTGGGTGATCTGGCCGGTGTCGTGGCTGAGGCCGACGCCGCGATCGAAGCTTGCCGCACCCAGCCAGAGCGGCCGGCCATCGTCTCCGGTCGCATCGGCCCGCCAGAAGCGGACGTGATGACGCCGGTCGGCACTGTCGCCGACCGGCTTCTCGAAGGCCAGATCCTGTGCACGGCCTTCGAACAGCAGCCGGCTGACCGGCGCGTCGGGATAGGGCCGATCGAACAGCACGCTTTCGCCGATCTCGACCGCGGTCTTCAGCGTGAGGGTGTCGGCCGTGTCCCATCCGGCGACGGCGAAGGCGTGGACCAGCTCTTTTTTGGTGCCGACGAGGCCGACATTGATCGGATCGCCCGCAATGCCTTGCGGCGTGTGCGTCACCATCTCGAAGCGCTGCGTACGGAAATTGCGGTCCCGCAGGGTCCAGAATTCCGGCGCGGCCAAATAGGCGAGCACGAGATAGCCGGCACAGAACGCCACCAGCCAGATCGTTGCGCGTCGTCGAAGGCTTCGTCGGCTCATGCGAAAGCTAAACGCCCAGTCTACCTGGCCAGAGCTTACCACGCCTTCGTCATCCTCGGGCGGAGCAGGAGCGAAGCGACATTGCGAAGAGCGTTGCTGCAGTGCAGAACCTTTGATGTCGGCGGACAGCGAAGGATCGCTACGGAGCGTTTCTATTAGCGGCAGGCGCGGTAGCCGTTCTTGCGGTTCTTGATGTCGAAATGGAAATGGTTGCGGTGGTCGTAGTTGTAGCCTGGGCCGAGCACGGTGGTGAAATACTGGCAGCCGTCGGCGCGCACAGTGTTGAGGAAGCCGCGGGTGCGGAAGGCGAACAGGCCGGGCTTGCGCACGTCGATATCCTTGCCATTGCCGAGTTCGATGCTCATGACGTCCAGCGCGTTGCCCTTGCCGTGCTCCGACAGCGTGCCTTCGCCGGCGATCCTGCGGCAGGAATAGCTCGAGCCCTGGCGAATGGTCTTGACGCCGGAGAAATAACGCCAGCGGGCGGACGGGACCAGTTCATTCCTGGCCCAGCCGGCGAAGGTGGCGGCCATGTCGCAGGTCAGCGTCGCGGCAGGCTGCATCCGGATGCTGCCGATGGCCGAAATCTTGACCGGATAGTCGATGCCGCACTGGCCTTCGCGGATCGGCGCAAGGTCGGTGTAGACGACGCCCAGGCGTTTCAACTCCTGGCGGCAGTCGGCCTCGCTGGCCGGCATCTGTTCGGTCGGCGCCATCGGCTCGTCCATGCGCGGATAGGCGGCGGTCATGTAGGGGTTGGACGGCACGAGGCGTTGCATCCCAGCGTAGTTCGGAACGGCTGATGTCTGGCTGCCGACATCGACGGCCGGTTCCAGCGAAAGCACGCTGCCGGTGGTGCAGGCCGAGATCGCTGCGATGGCAAGCCCGCCGGCGATCATGCGCGCGCGTCTCATTTGCCGCACGGCGACAGACGCAGCGCGAAATATCCCGGCCATTGGCAGGTTCCCAGTCCCCGAGCCGATCAGGCTCTATTTCATCGTTTGATCATGATCTTTCTGCGAACCGGATCCCGCTTTTCGGGGTCATGATCAGACGAGACGGAGCTTAACCGCCAAGAGTAAAGGAAAAATCAGCGGCTGCGTTTACGGCTGCGGCCGAATTGCGGCGCGCGTGTCGGTCCGGGTCAGTCACTGGCAGAAGGTGCCGCCGTTGCGGCGCGGTGCGAGATCGAGATGGAGATGCAGCGAATGATCGGCATCGCTGCCCGGGCCAAGCACCGTCTTGAACGGCCCGCAGGCTGCCTTGCGTATTGCGTTCAGGAATTTCGCATCCTTTTCCGGCGGCACCGGGCCAATGTCGATCCTCCTGCCGTCCGAAAGCGTGAAGCTGGCGATGTCGAGCGCGTTGCCGAAGGCGTGCTCCGACAATTTCCCGCCGCCATTGCGGTGTCGGCAGACGAAGGCGGATGCCTGGCCGACCGACTTGAGTTCGGCGCCGAGCTCGGCCTTGGCCGCCGGCTGGATGATATCGGTAGCGAAGCGCGCGGCGGCCTCGGCCATCTGGCAGTTCAGCTCGGTTTCGGGGTTGATATCCAATGACTTGCCCAGTGTCTTCAGCACGATCGGATAGGGGATCGAGCAGCCGATCGCCGCATCGTGCTCGGCCTTGCGTTCCTCGAAGTCGACGCCCATCGACATCAGCCGCCTGCGGCACGCCAGTTCCTCCTCCGGCATTTTTTCCTGCGGCACAGCGGCCGAGCGCGGGTCGGGAGGGATTTCTTTCTGCTGCGCTTGCTCCGGCTTCTCCGGTGGTCTTGGCGCGGCGGCCGGTGGTTCCGCCTCGGCGGGCTTTTCGCTCGGCGTCGGAGCGATTGCCGGCGGCTCCGGCTGGGCTTCCTTATGCTGATCGGACGTCTGCCGGTTCAGTTTGTCGGTCGCTGGTGGATCGGGCTCTGGCGTATTCGCAGGGCGCGGCTCGGGGATCGGCACGTCGGCAGGTGCGGCTTCTTGCACTGATTGCGGCTGATTGAGTTCCGGGGCAGGCATGGTTTCAGGCAATTCCGGAGCTTGGGCCAGGGCCGCTCCTGCCGACAGCATCGCCGCCGCCAAAGGCAGCGCCAATCTGCTCAATCCGGCCAATCTGATCGATGTGGCCAATCTCATCACTGTGGGAGGGGTCAGCACCGCCATTCGCCGTTAACGGCGGGCGAACGCGGAAGTTGCCCTGGACGAGGCTTTTGGCCGATCACGAACGGTAACCGCGGCGTTACGCACCGATCGCTTCCAACCCTTCCTCCAGCCAGTCGGCCAGCAGCGGCATGCCGAGCAGATATTTCGCCGTGCGCTTGTTGGCGCGCTCGCGTGCGGCCGTCAGCGCGTCCGCCCATTCCGAAGCGTCATAGTCGCCGCGGCCGACCCAGGCCAGTGCTACGAGTTCGGCCGCCTCGTCGACATTGAGGTCGTTGATCAGTTCGCGCAGTTCTTCTTCGGTGAGGTCTTCGGAACGTTCCTCGACGAGACCGTCATGATGATGGTTGTCATGCGCCTCGCTATCGAGTTCTACCTCGTGCTCGGCGCCATCGGCATAATCATCGTTGACGGCGGCGCTCAACGCCTTCGCCTTGAGGATGAACAGGCGCACCGTGTCAGGACCGATCGAAAGCTCCCATTCTTTTTCAAGGCGCCGCTGCACTGGCCGTCTCCGCATACTCCGTTGGCGTTCGCCGGATGATAGCGAATTTGCAGCGCTCGTCACGTTTTGTTCGGCGCTTCTGTTTTCCGACTGGCGCTGATCGTTCAAAAAGCGTTCAGTAGCCATGACTTTTTTCCGGGATGAAACGGCTTTTGCCCGGCGTTAGTCCTGCATTGTCATGCTTCAAGGAGGATTCGATGCGCAGACGATTGCTGATCCAGGTTCTGGCGGTTGCCGCCCTGCCGCTGTTTGCTGTTCCGGTGTTTTCGGCCGGTGAAGGCGGTGGCGGCGGCAGTGGCGGCCAGACGACACAGTGCAAGAAAGGCATGGTCTGGGACAAGAAGCTGAAGAAGTGCGTTGCACCCAAGCAAGGTATGCTGGACGACGACAACATCTATGAAGCCGGCCGCGCGCTGGCGATGGCCGGACGTTATGACGAGGCGATCGCCGTGCTCAGCCTGGCTGCAGACAAGAAAGACCCTCGCATCCTCAACTACCTCGGCTACTCGCACCGCCATTCCGGACGCGTCGCCGTCGGTCTCGGCTATTATGAGGAAGCGCTGCGCATCGATCCTGATTACACGCTGGTACGTGAATATCTCGGCGAGGCGCATCTGCAGATCGGCGATCTCGCCGGCGCCCGGGAACAGCTCCGCGAGATCGAGAAACGCACCGGCAAGGGATCTCGTGAATACGGCATGCTGGCCGAGCAGATAGACCGTTTCATGAAGAGCTGATTCGAAGCCCGGACCACACCGGCTGTGAGCAATCGCAGCCGGTTTTTATTTCCGCTCGGCCGGCCGGCCGGGCGAGCCGTGACGGCATTTCCACGAATGGCGGGTGAATTTTTCAAAACCGATTTTTTTGGCGTGAAAAACCCGCGAAGATTGCTATATTGGGGGAAATTGCGGTGACACGGTTCCGTTAGCCCGAGGCTGCCGGACCGTTTTCTTTTTGTACCCATCGACAAGGTCGCTCCCGGAATGCGGGGGCGGCGGCAGGAAAGGTCAGGCATCATGAACAAGGTCCCGATGACAGGCGAGGGGTTCGCGTCATTGAAGGAAGAACTGCGCTGGCGCCAGCAGGAAGAGCGGCCGCGCATCATCGAAGCAATCTCCGAAGCGCGCTCGCACGGCGATCTCTCCGAAAACGCGGAATACCACGCGGCGAAAGAGGCGCAGAGCCTCAATGAGGGTCGCGTCAACGAACTCGAGGACTTCATCGCCCGGGCCGAGGTGATCGACGTCACCAAGCTCAGCGGCGAAAAGGTCAAGTTCGGCGCGACCGTGGTGCTGGTCGACGAGGACACGGAAGAGAAGAAGACCTATCAGATCGTCGGCGACCAGGAGGCGGACGTGAAGTCCGGCCGCATCTCGATCTCCTCGCCGATCGCACGGGCGCTGATCGGCAAGGAAGTCGGGGATGCCATCGAGGTCAACGCGCCAGGCGGTGCGCGGGGCTATGAGATCGTCCAAGTGCAGTTCATCTGAGGGGGAGGTGCTGAACGTCGCTATTCCAAACCAGGAATGGCGCCGCCCCTCATCCGCCTGCCGGCACCTTCTCCCCGTATAGTGACGGGGAGAAGGGGCTGGATGCGAACTCGGCGCCTACTTGCAACGCTGACAATTGGCGAAACCATCGGTGACGTCCTTCTCCCCGTCACTGTACGGGGAGAAGATGGCGGCAGCCAGATGAGGGGCAGCGCCGACCTTTCCGATTGAATTGATTGAACAAATCAATTCTCGCCGGCGCCGGCCTGACTAAGCGTTTGGCGCCCAAGCAGCTTCTCTGCCTCCGCTACCACCTCTATCGGCGCGACACTGCTGCCGGGCGCGGCCAGCAGCGTTGACGAGAACGGCCCGCGCGGGCCGGTCAGCCCGGGTTCTGTCGCCACAAACACGGCGACGGTCGGCAGGCCGAAGGCACTCGCGAGGTGGGTAAGGCCGGTATCGGCGCCGATGACCAGCACCGACCGGCCGATGATCGCGGCAATCTCGGCAAGCGATGATTTCGGCACCAGCACGGTCTGTGGAACGGCTTGGGCGATCGCCTCGGCAACCGCCTTTTCCCTGTCGTTCGACCAGGTGGTGACCGGCGTCATTCCTCTTTCCACGAGAAGTCGGGCAGTCTCGATCCAGTTGCCGACCGGCCATTTCTTGTCCTCGCGGCTGGTGCCGTGCAGAAGGAAGGCGGTTTTTCCGCCGACAAAAGTCGAAGCGACGGCGGGCGGCACGATGCCAGACTCGAGCCCGGAAAAATCCGGTTCATAGCCCAGCGCCAGCCCGAATAGCCGCCTTGTGCGTTCGATGGCGTGCAGATCGCGCGGCACAGCATAGCGGCGGTCGTAGAACAAGGTCGCCGAAGGTTCGCGAGCGCTCGACCGGTCGAAGCCGGCGATCGGCGCCGCGGCCTGTTTCGCCACCACGGCCGACTTCAGCAATCCTTGCGCGTCGATGACGAGATCGTAGCGGCAATCCCGCAAGGCGCGGCGCAATCCCGCTGCCCCGCGCCATGTGCCGCGGCCGAGCGGGCTTGTGCGCCAGCGCCGGATTGCCACGGTGTGGACGGTTGCGATCGCCGGATGCAGCGCCACGATACCGGCAAAAGCCTCTTCCACACACCAGTCGAACGACACGTCCGGCCGGTTGCGGCGCGCATCCTCGACGGCCGGAAAGCTGTGGATGACGTCGCCCATCGAGGATGTCTTGACGATGAGCACCCTCATGCGGCGGCCGGCATTTCCAGCAGCCGTTCCGCCGCTGCCGCGACCTGTGCCACCTCGAGTGTGTTCAGGCAGTTGAGATGGCCGAGCGGGCAGATTTTCCTGTGGCAGGGCGAACAGGACAGGCCGAGCCAGACCAGTTCGCGCTGCTCGGCGAGCGGCGGCGTATTGTGCGGCGAGGTCGAGCCGTAGACGGCTACGATCGGCGTGCCGACCGCGGCGGCAACATGCATCAGCCCACTGTCGTTCGACACCGCAAGCCTGGCCGCTGCGATCAGGTCGATGGCGTCCTCGAGCCGCGTCTGGCCGGCGAGATCGACAACATCAGGTGCAAGCGTGGCGATTTCCGCCGTTACGTCGGCGTCGTTCTTCGATCCGAACAGCGCGACCGCAAAACCTTTCGCCATCATGTCGCGGGCAAGGCCGGCATAGCGTTCGCTCGGCCAGCGCTTGGCCGGGCCGAATTCGGCGCCGGGCATCAGCGCGACGAATTTTTTTGCCTCCAGCCCGAAGCGACCCAGCAATGCCGCCTGGTTCTTTGTGTCGACAGCAAGCTTGGGAGCACGGAACGTGCCGCCTTGCGCGAGCCCGAAATAGGCCTGCGCCGTGCGCCGTTTCACAACGTCGGGCAAGGCAACGATATCGGTCAGCAACCCGTAGCGCATTTCCTTGAGGTAGCCGACACGGCGCGGAATGCGGGCAAAGAACGGCACCAGCGCCGACTTCCAGCTTCCAGGCATGACATAAGCGATGTCGTAGTGGCCGCGCAGCAGGCGGCCAAAGCGCCTTCGCATGCGGAATTCCAGCGCGCCGGATTTCAGCGGCAGATCGACCTGCTGGCGTATTTCGGGCATGCGCCTGACCAGTGGCGCCGCCCATGCCGGCGCCAGCACGTCGATCGCGGCGTCCGGGTGAAGCTCTCTCAGCGCCGAGAACAGGCACTGCGCCATCACCATGTCGCCCACCCAGCGTGGGCCGATCACGAGGATCGTTGGGCTTTCAGCCATTCGACATAGTCTCTGACGCCGGTTTCCACTGTGCGAAACTGACCATTGTAACCGGCGGCGCGCAACCGGGACATATCAGCTTGCGTAAAACTCTGGTAGCTGCCCTTGAGATGGTCTGGGAAGTCGATGAACTCGATCTCGCCTTTGCCCAGCGTGCCGATCACCGTTTCGGCAATAGCGCGGAACGGCTGGGCTCGGCCGGTGCCGCAGTTGAAGATGCCGCTTGAGCCCCGTTTCCACAACCATAGATTGATATCGACAACGTCGCCGACATGGATGAAGTCGCGGCTCTGCTCGCCAGGTCCAAAACCGTCATAGGCGCCGAACAGCTTTGGGTTGTGGCCTTGCTCGACCTGGTTGAACAGATGGTAGGCGACCGAGGCCATGGCGCCCTTGTGCGCCTCGCGTGGCCCATAGACGTTGAAGTAGCGCAGGCCCGCCACCGGCGAATGGTCGGCATCGAAGACGGTGCGGCGGACATAGTCGTCGAACAGCTTCTTTGAATAGGCATAGACATTGAGCGGGCGCTCGCAGTCCGGCTCCTCGCGAAACTCGGCGCCGCCGCCATAGACGGAAGCCGAGGAGGCATAAAGGAAAGGCAGCCGCAGCGCCAGGCAGGCATGCAGCAGCCGCTTCGAATAGGCGTAGTTCACCTCCATCATGAACTTGCCGTTCCACTCGGTGGTGGTCGAGCAGGCGCCCTGGTGGAAGACGGCCTCGATGCGGCCGAGGTCCCCGGCCTCCATCCGCGGCAGGAAATCGTCCTTGTCGAGATAATCGGCGATCTGGAGGTCGGCGAGATTGGCGATCTTGTGGCCGTCGGTCAGGTCGTCGACGACGAGAACGTCGCTAATCCCTTCGGCATTGAGCGCGGCGACTATGTTTGAGCCGATCATGCCGGCGCCGCCCGTGACGATGATCATGAAAGCCTCTGGTATCTTGTGCCGATTCCGGCCCTTATAGGGGAGGCTTGCGGGACTGTCGATAAAGCAGGTCGCAATCCGGCGGTTGGCTGCATGCCTCAGTGCCGCCGCACAGCTTTCGCTTCAGTCCGCGATTCAGCGGCGAAGCACGACAGGAGCAAGGCAATGCCGTCGACCGAACTGCTTATCGCTTTTTTCGCCACCACGGCGATCTTTGCCTACATCCCCGGTCCGGCGATGCTTTACGCTGCTGCGCAAACCATGGCGCGCGGCCGCTGGTCCGGCCTGACGGCGGCGTTGGGTATCCATCTTGGCGGCTATGTGCACGTCGTCGCCGCCGCTGCCGGGTTGTCCGTGCTTTTCCACGCCGTGCCGACGCTCTACGTGGCGGTCAAGCTGGCCGGCGCGCTCTATCTGATCTGGCTGGGTGTGTCGCTGTTTCGCGCCAGGGCGCAAGACGATGCTGTTATCTCAGGTGTCGAGCCGAAATCCGCCCGCCGCGCCTTTTTCGAGAGTATCGCCGTCGAGGTCCTCAATCCAAAGACTGCAATCTTCTTCATGGCGTTCCTGCCGCAATTCATCGACGCATCGGCGACGTTTCCCGTCTGGCTGCAATTTCTCGTCCTCGGGACGATCGTCAATCTGATGTTCTCCTCGGCGGATGTCATGTGCGTGGTGCTGGCGGGTGCGCTGATCACCAGGCTGCGACGCTCGAGCCACGCGCAACGCCTGATGAGGCGTGCGGGCGGCGCGGTGCTGGTCGGATTGGGTGTTCATGTGGCTTTGCAGAAAAGTTGATCCGCCAACCGGCGTCGCCTGTGGTCCGTTCGGAGCCTGCCGTTGCGCTGAGCCGAATTGCGGTATATCGGCTTCGCCATGAACGATCAGCCCTGCCAGTCCAGCGTTTTCACAGCATCGGGACCGGCTCTCATTGCACGTCGAAGATAACATGAGCGAGCAATATCTGCCTTCTCCCGAACCGCTTCACCGCGCCATCTCGCGGTTCGGCAACGTCACCGTGCTGGTGGTCGGCGACTTCATCCTCGACCGTTTCGTCAACGGCGTCATCGAGCGGATTTCGCCTGAAGCGCCCATTCCGGTGCTGCGCGGGCGTGGCGAAACGTCGGCGATGGGCGGCGCCGGCAATGTCGTCGCCAACATCGTCTCGCTCGGCGCTGCCGCTATACCGGTTTCGGTGATCGGCGCCGATCAGGCCGGCGACAATCTCATGCGCATGCTCGCCGAGCTTGGCGTCGACACTGGCGGTCTCGCGCAGGACGCCAACCGGATGACCTCGTCGAAAAGCCGCTTCAGCGCGCTCAACCAGCAGGTGCTGCGCTTCGACGAAGAGGAAATCAAGCCGCTGGGCGACGCGGAGCGGGCGACGCTGATCCGGCATTTCCGCGCCGGGCTGGCGCAAGCCGACATCGTCATTCTGTCCGACTACGGCAAGGGAATGTTGCTCGACGGCGTCGCCGGCGAGCTGATCTCGATCTGCCGCGAGGCGGACAAGCCGGTGCTGGTCGATCCCAAGGGCCGCGACTATGCTTGCTATTCCGGGGCGACGGCGATCACGCCCAATCGCAAGGAACTTGGCGAGGCGGTCGGACGCGCGGTGTTTGCCGATGACGAGATCGTGGCAGCGGCGCGTCAGCTGATCTCGGCACATGGTTTCGATTTCGTCGTCGCGACGCGCAGCGAAAAAGGCATGAGCGTCGTCGACGCGGACGATGCCCGGCATATTTCCACGCAGGCGCGGGAGGTGTTCGACGTTTCCGGGGCCGGCGACACTGTCATTGCTACGTTTGCGATGGCTCTGGCTGCGTGCGCCGACCGCGTCATTGCCGCGGCCATCGCTAACGCGGCGGGTGGCGTGGTGGTGGGCAAGCGCGGCACCGCGCGGTTGACGGTCGAAGAGCTTACCGGCGCGCTGTTTCGTTCGCACGGCCCGATTGCCCACAAGGATGCAATTCTCGATGCCGCTGGCGCCGCACGGCTGGTGGCGACGTGGAAGGATGAAGGCCTGAGCGTCGGTTTTACCAATGGCTGCTTCGATATCCTTCATGCCGGCCATGTCAGCCTTTTGCATGCGGCGCGCAGCCAGTGCGACCGGCTGGTTCTCGGCCTCAACAGCGATGCCTCGGTGCGCAGGCTGAAAGGGCCTGGACGCCCGGTCAACGACGAGCATGATCGCGCCTGCGTGCTGGCGGCGCTTGCCTCGGTCGATGCCGTCGTCGTCTTCGAGGAAGACACGCCGCTCGCGCTGATCGAGGCGCTGAAGCCCGACATACTGGTCAAGGGCGCCGACTACACGATCGATCAGGTGGTCGGCGCCGAAATCGTGCAGAAGGCGGGCGGCCGCGTCGTGCTGGTCGATCTCGTCGCCGGCAAGAGCACCACCGGCACCATCGGCAAGTTGCGCGCCGGCAGCACAAACTGAGGTTTTCATGTCGGAACTGAACGAATATCTGGTCCGCTCGGCGGCCGCGATCACCGCGATGGTCGAGCGCGACCTCACCAGCGAGATGGAGCGGGCGGTTACCGCCGTCGTCGCCGCGCTTTCGCAGGGCAAGGCGCTGCTGATCTGCGGCAATGGCGGCTCGGCCAGCGACGCCATTCACATCGCCGGCGAGCTGGTCGGCCGCTTCCTGAAGGAGCGCAAGGCCTACAACGTCATCGCGCTGCCGGCCAATGCGGCGGTGCTGACCGCCTGGGGCAATGATTACGGCTTCGACACGGTGTTTTCACGCCAGGTCGAGGCGCATGGCGCCGCGGGTGCTGTGCTGCTCGCCATCTCGACCAGCGGCAACTCGGCCAGCATCCTCGCCGCCGCCGAACAGGCGCGCATGATGGATATGACGGTAATCAGCCTGACCGGCGACAGCGGCGGCAAGCTCAAGCCGCTCTCCGACATCCTGCTCAACGTGCCTTCGACCTCGACGCCGATCATCCAGCAGGGGCATCTGTGCCTCTATCATCATCTGTGCGAAATGGTCGAAGCGCGTCTCTGTGATGGCTGACATCGGCCCGGTCGTGAGGTCTGATCATTACCCGCTCGATGCGCCGGGCCTGTGGGTCGAGCGGATCGGTAGCTCGGTTTTTGCAGCTGGCACGCCGGCGCTGTTTCTCGACCGCGACGGCACCATCAATGTCGATAGCGGCTATCCCAGCGATCCTGCTGACATCGTGCTGCGGCCGGAGATGCTGCCGGTGATCCGAACGGCCAACATCGTAGGCGTTCCTGCGATCGTGGTCTCCAACCAGTCAGGCATAGCCCGCGGCTATTTCGGCTGGCCGGAGTTCGCCGCAGTCAATGCTCGGCTGCTGACACTTCTCGAAGCACAGAATTGCCGGATCGATCTGGTGCTCGCCTGCGCCTACCATTCGAGCGGGACGGGTGAACTGGCAGCAGGTGATCATCCGATGCGCAAGCCCAATCCGGGTATGCTTCTGCGCGCCCGCGATCTGCTGGGCGTGGATATCAGCCGATCAATCATCGTCGGCGACAAGGCCGATGACATGGAAGCCGGGCGGCGAGCCGGGCTATGCGAGGGTTGGCTGGTGAACGGCAGCTCCAATCGGACTTCCGCCGAAGGTATGTTCAGGACGCGCAACCTTACGACCGATAACGATCACAGCAAACTCTGCGACGCAATCGCCGAGCTCGGCCGGGATTAGGGTCTCATTTCGCTGAAAGCCACCAGGCCCTCGTCCTTGACGCGACGGATGGTCAGTGCCGTCCGCACCGTGTCGACATTCGGCGCCGAGGCCAGTTCCTCGATGACGAAGGTCTGAAAGGCGCCGAGGTCGCTCGCCACGCAATGCAGCAAAAAGTCGGATTCGCCCGACACCATCCAGGCGTCGCGAACGATCGGCCAGCCGCGGGTGCGTTCGGCGAAAGTTTTCAGTTCCGCGTCGGCCTGGTGATGCAGGCCGATGAGGCAAAAGGCGACGACATCCAGGCCGAGCGCCGGCGCATTGAGCAAGGCGCGATAGCCGCGAATGATGCCGGTCTCTTCCAGCCGCCTGACGCGACGCAGGCATGGCGGCGCCGAAATGCCAACGCGGCCGGACAGCTCGACATTGGTCATGCGCCCGTCGTGCTGAAGCTCGCGCAGGATCTTCCAGTCGATGGCATCGAGATCGGCTTTGAGCGGCATGGATACCTTCGGCGCTTCACGCAAGAATCTTTCGTGATTTTGTAATTAAACCACTTCGGTGTCCATTCCATCCCCGGTGATTTTCGGGCAATCGCGCGCCAGGATGTTCATGGATCGTTTGTTTGTGCGGAAGCTTTCCGGGGACGAAGGCCAGGTCGTCTTGCTGGCGCCGTCCGCAACACCTAGATTAGGGCCGAAATCGATCCCTGTGCCGGACGCTTCATTCGCGTCCGGTTGTTGTGAAAGCCCTGATATGACGTCCAAGCACGCACCCGTTCTCATCATCGGCTCCGGTCCCGCCGGCTATACGGCAGCAATCTACGCCGCCCGCGCCATGCTGAAGCCGATGCTGGTCGCCGGCCTGCAGCAGGGCGGCCAGTTAATGATCACCACCGATGTCGAAAACTATCCCGGCTTCGCCGATCCGATCCAGGGTCCGTGGCTGATGGAGCAAATGCTGAAACAGGCCGAGCATGTCGGCACCGAAGTCATCAACGACATCATCACCGAGGTCGATCTCAATGTGCGGCCGTTCCGCGCCAAGGGCGATTCCGGCACCATCTATACCGCCGATGCGCTGATCATCGCCACCGGTGCGCAGGCGAAGTGGCTGGGCATCCCGAGCGAACAGAGCTTCATGGGCTTCGGCGTATCGGCCTGCGCCACCTGCGACGGCTTCTTCTATCGCGGCAAGGATGTCGCAGTGATCGGCGGCGGCAATTCGGCGGTGGAGGAGGCGCTCTACCTTTCCAACCTGGCCAAGAGCGTGACGGTCATCCACCGGCGCAGCGACTTCCGCGCCGAGCGCATCCTGAGCGAGCGGCTGTTCAAGAAAGACAATGTCCGCGTCATCTGGGACACCGTCGTCGACGAGATCACCGGTCAGTCCGGCAAGATGCCGCTGCCGCCGTCGGTGGAAGGGCTGAAGCTGCGCAATGTTGTAACCGGCCAGGAGATGCATCTGACGGTCGACGGCGTGTTCGTGGCGATCGGCCATGCGCCGGCGGTCGAGCTGTTCGCCGGCAAGCTGAAGCAGAAGCCGAACGGCTATCTGTGGACGGCGCCGGATTCGACCTGCACCGACGTGCCGGGCGTGTTCGCCGCCGGCGACGTGACCGACGACATCTACCGCCAGGCGGTGACGGCGGCGGGGCTCGGCTGCATGGCTGCGCTCGAGGCGGAAAAGTACCTCGCCGGGATCGAAGTTCACCGCGAAGCGGCGGAGTAAGGAAGCGGCCGAGAAAAGCCGCGCAAAAGCCTGATTTTTCATTCAGACGCCAGAAAACAGAGCGAGGGGTATTATGGCGTTAGACTGGGACAAGCTACGCGTGTTTCACGCTGCGGCGGAAGCTGGGTCGTTCACCCATGCCGCCGAGACACTGCATCTGTCACAATCGGCAATCTCGCGGCAGGTCAGCGCGCTCGAACATGATGTCGGCGTGCCTCTGTTCAATCGCCATGCCCGTGGCCTGGTGCTGACCGAGCAGGGTGAGATGCTGTTCCGCACGGCGCATGACGTGCTGATGAAGCTGGAGACGATCAAGTCGCGGCTGACCGAGGCCAAGGACCGGCCCTCCGGCGTGCTCAGGGTGACGACCACGGTGGGGCTCGGTGCCGGCTGGCTGACCGAGCGCGTGCAGGAATTCATCGAGCTCTATCCCGAGATCAGCCTGCAGCTGATCCTGGCGAACGAGGAACTCGACCTCACCATGCGCCGAGCTGACTGCGCGATCCGGCTGCGCCAGCCGCAGCAGCCTGATCTCATCCAGCGCCGGCTGTTCACCGTGCATTTCCATCTCTACGCCGCCCCTTCTTACGTCAACAAATATGGCAAGCCGGCGTCGGTCGCCGAGCTGAAGAGCCATCGCATCGTCACCTTCGGCGTGCCGGTGCCGGCGCATCTGTCGGAATTGAACTGGCTGGAAACGGTCGGCGATTTCGAAGGCGGGCAAAGGGTGCCGACGCTGCAGATCAACGACATATTGTCGATAAAGCGCGCTGTACAGGGTGGCGCCGGCATCGCCATGCTGCCCGACTATGTGGTCAGCAAGGACTCAGGGCTGGTGCAATTGCTGCCGGAGACCGAAGTGCCGTCTTTCGACACCTATTTCGCCTATCCCGATGCGATGAAGAACCAGGCGAAACTGCATGTCTTCCGCGATTTCATCATCGCCAAGGCCCGAAGCTGGTCGTTCTAAAGCGCGTCGCGTTTGAACGGATACATGCGACGCGCTTAAGTTTCTTGTTTTTTTGCATGTCGGTGTCCCAAAAACCGCTGCGCACCCTCGGGTCAGGCCCGAGGGCATGCTTTTGGGCGACACGCATTAGGTATGTCGATATTCAGGTGATGCCGGCGAACGGCTGATACCAGCGCTTCCGGTACTCGCGGACCCGATGTCCGCTCCGTTCCTGTTCTCGGAACCCACCATTCTCGACTCGGCCTGACCTAAATCTCAACACACCCGAAACGGCGCAGCTCCGTTTTCCCGACTCACCCGCGCCATGGCGTCAGGCGGGGGAGCCAGCCTGGAACGGCATGGCGGTAGGCCTCGTACTCGGCGCCATAGCGGCGGGCAAGCGTCGGTTCCTCATGGAACTTCACGAACGAGACCATGGCGACGGCGGCGATAGCGGCATAGGCGACGAGAGCCGCGCTCGAAAACAGCAGCGCCTGGCCAAGGATGATCGTCAGCACAGCCACATACATCGGGTTGCGGACATGGCGGTAGATGCCGCCGACCACCAGTCGATCGGTTGGCGCGACCGGAGCGGGCGTGCCTCGGCCTTCGAGGGCAAAACGGGCGAAGGCATGAAGCAGCAGGGCCGTTGCGACGACAATCAGGACCCAGCCGACCGGGACCAGGCCGGGCAGGGTCGACCATGGCAGACGATAGCGATCGGTCAACAGCCAAGGCAGCAATCCCGCGACCACACCGGGCGCTGCGATGAAGAACAGCGCGCTGCCGGCGATCGCCTGACGGGTCCTCATCGGGGCTTCCTTGGTCGCGATTTTCGGGCCCATGCATGTCTGCCGCAAAAATAATCGCTGCCGCAAAAATAAACGCGCGCTGCCTGATTCGCCGTCATTCGTTGTTTTCTGGGTTCTGGACCGAAAATCGGCGCTGATTCGCTATTTCGCAATGATTCTTGACTGGCTGCGCACCGCATTTCGCGATTCTTCTGGTCCTACGAGGCCAAGCAACGGGTTAGACCACAGCCTGTGTCATTTTGCATGCGAGTGTTGCAAAATAGATGCTTGTTTCTTGGGCATGATGAGCACATATATGGATTATCTCCTGGGCGCGTTCTCCTCCCATTAGCGCCCTCGAGTGTTCCCCTCTGGAGGTTAGCCTTAACAGGCACTTCCAATCAAACTCAGCCGGATCTTCGTTGATCCGGCTTTTTTGTATCCCGAACCTGCCGGAGCTGACGCAAAGCCGACCGAATTTGTCATGTAACAGTGACATGTAACCTCAGGTAACATGTCGCAGGCGCGCAGCATCGACTAAGCAGATCATAGGACGCGGTGTGGTTCGTGCGGGAGATGGGGGCATCACTCGGACGATCCGGGCTCAGGCGGCTACCGCGTCCGAACCATTCTTCCGCCGAGGCTGTCAAGCGTTGGCGGCATATGCGGCGGACCTGCCGTCTCGCCTCCCACGAAGACGGTCCGCAAGAGAACGGCGTCCGGATCATTTCCGGACGCCGTTTCCTTGTGTTCTGCAGCCTGACTGTCGCCAAGTTCCAGTGTCAGGCGGCCTTGCCATTGGCGTTCAACGCCTCGTCGGCCAGGCGGCCGGTGAGTTCGGCCATATGGTCGAAGCTGGCACGATAGCTGGCCACGCCCGCGGTGGCCGAACGCAGCTCGATGATCAGATCGCCGATCTCGGCCTGCGGCATGGTCGCCTCGACGACATCCCATCCTGGCCAGCCGGGCCGCGCATCGTAGCCGAGGATTTGGCCGCGCCGCTGCGGGATCAGGGCGATGATTTTCGATGTCGCGTCGGACGGCGTGACGATTTCCACCTTCATGATCGGTTCAAGCAGCACCGGCGAGCAGGCGGCCATGCCTTCCTTCATCGCCAGCTTTGCCGCCATCTGGAAGGCCATGTCCGACGAATCGACGGAATGATAGGAGCCGTCGGACAGGTTGACGGCGACGTCGACCACTGGAAAGCCGAGCGGGCCCGATTTCAGATAATCGCGCGCGCCGGTCTCGACCGACTGGATATAGGTTTTCGGCACGGCGCCGCCGGTGATGGTGTCGGTGAACTGGAAGCCGGAGCCGCGCGGCAGCGGCTTGATCTCGATCACCACGTCGCCGAACTGGCCATGGCCGCCCGACTGCTTCTTGTGCCGGCCACGCTGCTGCGCCGCTTTGCGGATCGTCTCGCGGTAAGGCACGGCCGGCGGATGGCCTTCGACCGGAATCTGGTTCTTGCCCTCCAGCCGCTCGCGCACGACACGCAGATGCATTTCGCCATGGCCCGACAGCACGGTTTCAGCCGAATCCTGATTGTGGCGCACGCTGAGCGAGGGATCTTCTTCGGCAAGGCGCTGGATGGCCGCCGACATCTTGACCTCGTCCTTGCGTTCCTTCGGTCGCAACGCAAAGGCAAAGACCGGTTGCGGCGGCGTCAGCGTTACCAACGGCTTGATGCCGCCCTTGACCGAGCTCAAGGTCTGACCGGTCGTGACCTCGTCCATCTTGCCGAGCGCGACCGTGTCGCCGGCGGGGGCCGAGGTGACCTTGGTCTGGTCCTTGCCGAGCATTCTGTAGATGCCGGAGACCTTTGCCGTTGCGCCATTCGAAAGGGAGAGCTCGGAGGCGTCGGCAAGCTGGCCGGACAAGATGCGCGAGATCGACAGCTTGCCGCCATGCGCGGTGTGGATGGTCTTCATCACCTGGACAACGGTCGCATTGCCGTCAGGTGCGCCGAGGCGCTTGCGTGTTGCTTCGACATCGGGCGCGTCGTGGCGGATCGTTTTTAGCAGCCGCAGCACACCATTGCCCTTCTCTGCGGTGCCGATCAGCACCGGCGTCACGGCACCATCGCGCAAGTCGGCGGCGAGGTCGTCGAAGATGGCGTCCTTGGGCGGCTCGATTTCGTCGAGCAGCTGCTCCATCAGTTGATCATCATGGTCGGCGAGCGTCTCCAGCATGGAAAAGCGCGCTTCGAGCTCGCGCGCCTTGTCGTCGCTGGGAATCTGGGCGACTTCGCTTTCGGCATATTCGCGATAGATGTAGGCGCGCTCCAGCGCCAGATCGATCGAGCCGATCACCACGCCGTCCTTGCGCAGCGGGATCTGGCGCAGCAGCAAAGGCACCGAGCTAGCCGGCTGCAGCATCTTCAGCGTCTCGCGCACGCCTGATGTCGCCTTGTCGACCTTGTTGAGGAACATGATGCGCGGCACGCCGAGATCGTCGAGCTTGCGCATGATCAGCTGCAGGGCAGGGATCTTCTTCTCGTCGGCTTCGGCGACGACCACGGCGATGTCGCAGGCGGCCAGAACCGGCTCTGCCTCGAAGGAGAATTCTATGGAACCAGGGCAATCGACGAAGGTGAGTTGCTCGCCCATGAAGTCGGTGGTGGCAAACGTCGCCTCAACGCTCATGGCGTGGGCGCGTGCCTCGGGCGAATGATCGGAAACTGTGTTTCCCGAGGAGACCGGATTCTGGCGGGGGATGGCGCCCGTGCGGGCCAATATGGCTTCGAGAAGTGTCGTCTTACCGCTTGCAAAGGGACCGACTATGGCAATGCATTTCGGTCCCGTGCGTCGTCCTCCGGCGCGAGTTCCCATGACTGACCTCCACTCAGGCGTTTCCCTGGGAGCGGCGGCCGGCCTGTCGACCGTCGCGGGCGGGGCTTTTTCAGTTTGCCACCTACCCAAAAGCATCGTCCCACGGGTTCGCCTGGAGGGCAAGTGATTTGAGGATCGCCTGATGTCGCGGATGTGAGCCGGCGAAGCCGTCGGATGCGGGCCTGGCCTTCCCGTCAATCTCGCGACAGGGACCGTCGCCGAACGGCCGCAAAAGCGGTTGCGCCATGATGGTTATCGGATGAAAGTGCCCCTTCCTGCGACCAAAAGGAGCGGTCGTCGCCGACCGATCCGCCATCAGCTTGAGGACTCGCGACGATGAAGATAATTGCTTGCGGCAGCGTGCCGACCGTCATTGCGCCGGAAAAGTACTTCACCGGCCGCGTGTGGCAGACGCCGATCATCGAGAAGGAAGCGCCGGCCCGACTACGCGCCATCATGGTTGGTTTCGAGCCCGGCGCGCGTACCCACTGGCATACGCATCCGCTGGGCCAGACGCTCTATGTCGTGTCAGGCGCCGGCCTTGCGCAAAGCTGGGGCGAGCCGATACAGGCAATCAGGGCCGGTGACGTCATTTCGTTTGCGCCTGACGAAAAGCACTGGCACGGCG
The DNA here is from genome assembly GCF_935825525.1 of Mesorhizobium escarrei. Taxonomy (GTDB): domain Bacteria; phylum Pseudomonadota; class Alphaproteobacteria; order Rhizobiales; family Rhizobiaceae; genus Mesorhizobium; species Mesorhizobium escarrei. The sequence goes on along the minus strand of NZ_CAKXZT010000157.1, from coordinate 51,378 downwards.
CCGGTCCGAAATCGGCGATGGCCCATATCGCCATGCAGGAGGCGCTCGACGGCGTCCATGCCGACTGGCTGGAGAAGGTGACAGACGAGCAGTATGGCGGCTGAGGCTTTTGAGCCCACTAAACCCGATTGCGAGACGGGTTTGGAGTTCGAGATGCGCCTGATCAGGTCAGCGAGGCAGTGAAGCGCTGGATGCGCGCGCAGGCCTCTTCGAGCAGCGCCTCCGACGTGGCATAGGAGACGCGGAAGTTCGGGCCGAGGCCGAATGCCGAACCGAACACGACCGCCACGCCCTCGGCCTCGAGCAGTTCCGAGCAGAAGGCTTCGTCGGTGTCGATCAGCTTGCCGGCTTTGGTCTTCTTGCCGATCAACTGGGAACAGGACGGATAGACGTAGAAAGCACCTTCGGGGGACGGACATGTGATGCCGCGCGCCTGATTGAGCATCGACACGACGAGATCGCGCCGCGCCTGGAAAATCGCCTTGTTTTTCGCAATGAAATCCTGCGGACCGTTCAGCGCCTCCACCGATGCCCACTGGGCAATGGTGCAGGCGCCGGAGGTCTGCTGGCCCTGGATCATATCCATCGCCTTGATCAGCGCCACCGGCCCGGCCGCATAGCCGATGCGCCAGCCAGTCATCGCATAGGCCTTCGACACGCCGTTCATGGTCAGCGTGCGCTCATAAAGCTTCGGCTCGACCCCGGCGATGGTCGTGAAGACGAAATCGCCATAGATGAGGTGCTCGTACATGTCATCGGTCAGCACCCAGACATTGGGGTGTTCGAGCAGCACGTCGGCCAGAGCGCGCAATTCAGCCTCGCTGTAGGCGGCGCCCGACGGGTTCGACGGTGAGTTCATCAACAGCCATTTGGTGCGCGGCGTGATCGCCTTTTGCAACGCCGCCGCCGTCAGCTTGAAGCCGTTGTCGATGGAGGTGTCGGCAAATGCCGGGGTGCCGCCGCAGATCGCTACCATCTCGGGATAGCTGACCCAGTACGGCCTCGGAATGATGACCTCGTCGCCGGGGTTCAGCGTCGCCATGAAGGCATTGAACAGGATCTGCTTGCCGCCGGTGCCGACGATGGTCTGCTCCGGCCGGTAATCGAGATTGTTCTCTCGCTTGAATTTTTTGGCGATTGCCTCGCGCAGCGGCACGATGCCGGAAACCGGAGGATATTTCGTCTCGCCGCGGCGGATGGCCTCGATCGCAGCGTTCTTGATGTTGTCCGGCGTGTCGAAGTCCGGTTCGCCGGCACCTAGCCCGATCACGTCACGGCCGGCGTTTTTCAGCTCGCGCGCTTTCTGCGTCACTGCGATGGTCGCGGAAGGCTTTACGCGGGAAAGGGCGTCGGCAAGAAAGGCCATGACGGCGTTGTCTCCTTGTAGGGCCAGGCGGTGCGTCCGACCGCGGCGTCTCTCATGTCGCATCATCCCGCCAAGCGCAAGCATTGTCGGATGAGCCAGACCTCGCATCCCGGCAAATCCGGCAACAATAAATTCACTTACACGCGGTAAAACCCGGGGTGGCTGGATCACGACCCATTCCACCAGTCTCGCAACGGGAGGAACCGTGTCGCGCAGCATCGGGCTTGCCCATATCGTCCGTCACGACGACGGCACCGCCAGCGGTGTCTGGGGCAACTATACGCTGCAAAGCGCCTTCCAGCCGATTTTTGCCTTCAGCAACGGCAAATTGTCCATCACCGGATTCGAGGGCCTGATCCGGCCGTTCCGCGACGCCGAGCCGCAGTCGCCGGTGAGTTTTTTCAACTCCTGTCCGACGGTCGACCGCCTGCATATCGAGGCGCTGACAAGGACGCTGCACCTTTTGAACGCCGGCGCCTGCCTGCCGCAGGAGGCATTCATTTTCATCAACTTCGATCCGTCGGTGTTCACCGATCGCAGCATCGCCGACAAGGCGCTGCGCGACATGCGGCTGGTGCTGCATGAGGCTGGGATCGATGCGAACCGCGTCGTCTGCGAGGTGACCGAGCAAAAATCGGCGTCGCAGGAAACGCTCTACAATTTCGTCGAGGCGCTCAGGGCCAACGGGTTTCGCATCGCCGTCGACGACTACGGCGCCGAAGAGTCCGATATCAACCGGATCAAGGAGCTCAGGCCTGACATCGTCAAATTCGATGCCCACTGGATCATGCAACTGATGGAGTCCGGCGCCGGCTTCGCGCTGCTGACCGCCATGGTGGCAAGCTTCGAACAGCAAGGCATCCGCACCGTGTTCGAGGGCATCGAGGAGGGCTGGCAGCTTGAACTGGCCGAGAAATCGGGAGCGTCGATGGTGCAGGGATTCGCGCTGGCGCGCCCGGAGCTTGCACCGACCAGCTTTCACGTCTTCGGCAAGGAAAGGCAGACGCTGGTGACGGTGCCCGATGCCGGCGAGGCGCCTGCGACCGTCTCGCCTTCGCTACGGCCGAAACGGGCTTTCGGGCGCAAGGTGGTGCCGTGACCGGGCGACCCGAAAGGCGGCGCAATGTCGGCGAGGCAATCTTTGCCGACGAAGTCGGGATCGAATATGGCGTCTATGGCGCGTTCCGGCTGAGGAGCGCCTACCAGCCGATTTTTGCGCCGCGCGGCAGGTTTTTGAAGGCCGTCGCCGTCGAAGGCCTGATCGAGCCGCACCGCGCCGGCAGGCCGGTCGCGCCGCGCGTATTCTTCGAGGGCATCCCCGTGCCGGATCGCCTATTCGTCGAGACCATGTGCCGGGTGCTGCATCTGCGGAATTTCCGCAACATCGGCGTCGATGGGCTCGACCTGTTTTTCAACTACAATCCGCTGATCAATGATGACCCCCGGCGGGCGCTGGCTGAAATCAGGCTGATGACCAGGCGTCTCGCCGAATTCGACCTGCACCCCGGCATGCTGGTCTGCGAGATCACCGAGCAGGCGGCCGACGACAAGGTGCTCGTTAACCTCGGGCGCGAGATGCGGCGTGACGGCATCCGCATCGCCATCGACGATTTCGGCACCGGGCATTCGACGGAAGAGCGGGTCGCGCTTGTCCAGCCCGACATCGTCAAGATCGACGGCACCTGGTTCGCGGAATTCTGCCGCCATGCCGCCGCCGAACGGTTTTTCCGGCCGCTGGTCTCGGCGCTGCATGACCGCGGCGCCAAGGTGCTGGTCGAAGGCATCGAGCAATCCACGCATCTGCGCGTCGCGCTGGACGGCGGCGTCGACCTGATGCAGGGTTTTTACCTTGCCCGGCCTGCGCTGGCCGGCACGGTCTTCGACGAGGAGCCGCTGCCCATCGACAGGCTGCTTGGCATGGCCAACAACGTCGTGCCGTTGTTTGGGTGATCTATCAGCGGCGCTGATGGTTGCGCCAAAACAAATCACTGGATGAAGCCGTCGCTGCCGGGATAATTGCCGGTAAAGGCGCCTCCTCCGAGGGGAGCGGCGATGGGAGCACCAATGACCATACTCTATGGAATGATCGACAGCGGCAATTGCTACAAGCCGCGCCTGTTGATGGCCAAGCTCGGCATCCCGTTCACCAATGTCGAAGTCAGCTCGCACACCGGCGACACCCGCAAGCCAGACTATGTCGCCAAGAACCCGAACGCCATGGTGCCGCTGCTCGAGCTCGACGACGGCCGGAGGCTTGCCGAATCCAACGCCATTCTGCTCTATCTCGCCGAAGGCACGCGGTTGCTGCCGGCCGACAAATACGAGCGTGCCCTGGCCTATCAATGGCTGTTCTTCGAGCAGTACAGCCACGAACCCTATATTGCGGTGCGCAAGGCGCTGCTGACCTTTCCCGAACGGGCCAGGGACGCGACGCCGGAACGGCTCGCGGTTACGCTCGAGCGCGGCAACAAGGCGCTCAGCGTGATGAACAAGCATCTGGCGGGCAGTGGGTTCTTTGCCGGTGAGGCCTTGAGCGTCGCCGACATCGCGCTCTACGCCTATACGCATACGGCCGAGATAGGCGGTTTTCAGCTCGACGCCTACCCGGCGGTGGCGGCCTGGCTGAAACGGGTCGAGGCCGATCCTGGGCATGTGCCGATGGAGTGGCTGCCTTAGTTCTGTCCTCACGCTCGTCGCCGCTTCGCGGCTCGCTCCGGACAGGGCGCGCCAAAGGGCGACGCCCGGTCGGGCTTGCGGCCTTCGGCCGTGGCGCGAATTCGAATTGGGTGATGAGGCCTAGCCGTGTGATTCACAGGGGCGGGTCCGGCCGGCGCGATGGTCAGCCAAGGCCTGCTCGGCAAGTTTATCCAGCCTGCCAGCCTTGGCGTCGGCTTCGATCTGCCGATCCCACTTGTCCGCTTTCAGTGCCTCGAACCAGGCGGCAAATGCCTTCAGTCCCTCAGGACTCAGTTCGGCAACGGATTTTTCGATCTGTTCAAGCTTGCTCATGGGCGAAAAAATACCATGATTGGCACAATAGGGCCAAGATAGCTGTTTCATCCGGAATCCGGACAGCAAAAAGGCGGGACAAAATCCCGCCTTCCCATGCTTGGTAGCCTGATCGGGAGCGCTTTGGCCGGGCCGGCAGCAATCTGCTGCTTCGGCTTGTCGGGGTTTTTCGCTCCGGCGCGCTTCTCACGCGACCGTCAGTACATCCGTGACTTGCCGCGCGCCCCGAGCTATCGCCCGGCGCGCGCCATTCGCAAAATCAGGCTGCCTTGCTCAGAGATCCAGCGGACGACTTGCCAGTGCGGCGGTCCTGCTCGATCTCGAAGTTGATCTTCTGGCCTTCGACCAGGGTCGACAGCCCAGCGCGCTCGACTGCGGAGATGTGGACGAAAACGTCCGCGCCGCCGCTGTCAGGCTGGATGAAGCCGAAACCCTTGGTGGAATTAAACCACTTGACCGTACCTGTTGCCATTTCGATAGTCCTTATACGTTTGCTTTAGCTTGACTGAACCGAAGTCCAGCCGGTTTGTATCGAGATTTTGGAGATAGACGTCAGCAAACGCGAATATCGCGAGGCCCGGATCGATCGGCCGAAATATCAATGGACCTCATATAGTCCGCTTCTCCGCAAAAAACAAGACTGCACGAAAAAAGGCGCTGATGCGGCGCTGCCCAACGGCCGCCCCAATCGCGTGAAAGCGTTGCAACGTCGCGCGTTGCGGCGGGTCGCATCGCCTATGCGCACGCTGCGGGGAAGGATCGTGCCGCCTCCGAGCGTCCGGTCCTGTTTTGGGGAGAGGACCATGAAAACTGTCCTGTTTGCCGCCTGCCTGACGCTGGTCGCCGCCGAGGCGCAGGCGATCTCGCGCTATGACCCGAGCCGCATGAGCTGCGGCACGGTGCGCGCGACGATCGCACGGGAAGGCGCCGTCATCTTGCGTTATCAGTCGACGCGCACGCCGGGGCTGCCGCTCTACGACCGTTATGTGCGGAGCCAGAGTTTCTGCGACATGGGCGAGGTCAGGGCACGCGCTTCGGTGCCGAGCGCCGATACCAACTCCTGCATCGTCTACAAGTGCAAGCGCGTGGAAACAGACCGGCATTTCCGCCGGCGCATCTTTCCTGACTAGCTGTGACGGGCCTCAAAATCCAAAAGAGACCTGCGCTGGGGGCGGCGGACCGACGCGCACGCCTTCCATCGCCAGCATCTTCTCCTTGGTGGTCGAGCCGCCTGGCGCTGAAAAACCGCCGATCTTGCCGCCGGCGGCAACAATGCGGTGGCAAGGGATGACCAGCGGCACCGGGTTGGCGCCGAGCGCGGCGCCCGTCTCTCGCGCCAGCCCGGCATGGCCGGCGCGCTTGGCCAGTTCGCCATAGGTGGTGGTCTCGCCGAAGGCGAGCTTGCGCGCCGCGTCGTAGATTGCGAGGCGGAAATCGTCGACGCCGGTGAGATCGACCGGCACACCGGAGAAATCCACGTCCTCGCCGGCGGCATAGGCCTTTATCGACGCGATCAGCTCGGTAACCCATTGCGGTCGGGCGCTCGAAGCGGCGTTGCCGGCATGGCGCAGTAGCCGCCGTTCCACGGCGTCGCGGCTGCGCTGGGGCAAGCAGAGCCGGGTCAGGCCACCCTCGCTCCAGGCGATGCCCATGAAGCCGATCACGGTTTCGAAGACGGCGTGGCCGACGATGGCTTGAGAAGTGCTTTCCATGATGCGCTCCTTTCCGAAGAAACGGGTGACGATCAGTACATATCGAGAACGGATATCGCATTTTCAGGGGTCTGTTGCCACCCGAAAACCATTCGAAATCCCAACTGGCTGCGGATTGCCGGGGGAAAGCCGCTGGTGTAAGGACTTCTTAACAGACGAATCGGACCCGAGCGCGGCTTGCCAGCAAAAATCATCTTTCCCGCGATCGGCGTGATGCTCGCTGCGGCCGGTCTCAGCGGCTGCACTTCGACCTCGCAGACCAAGGCCGTGCCTTCGCTGACTGAAACCGCCGCAGCTGGTAGCGATGCCGGCTATGCGCTGGCGCTGCCCGACACGGTTTCGGTGCTGCCGGAATCGTCCGGCATGGCGCCCGTCCAGACGGCGGCGCTGACGGTCGATCCCACCGCGATGCCTGCCCAGCCAGCCGCCTTTGCCGGCCCGACTCCGTTGGCCGCAACTGCACCTGCAGCCATGACGGCCGATGCCGCGCCAGCCAGCGCAGCACCTGTCTATGCGACCGCCGCCGTTGCGATGCCGGTCACCGGCGAGACAGGCAAAACGATGCCAGGCGTTCAGCAGGCCGCCTATGTCGTGCCTGAGAATCCGTCCGCCCTGCTTTCGACCAGCCCTGCCAAGGAGTATTCGGCGGGCCCGCGCGGCGAGATCGAGCGGCTGATCGAGAAATATGCCGTCCTCTATCAGGTTCCGGTCGATTTGGTGCGCCGCGTCGTCAAGCGCGAGAGCACCTTCAATCCCAAGGCCTACAATCGCGGCCATTGGGGGCTGATGCAGATCAAGCATGCGACGGCGCGCGGCATGGGCTATGATGGGCCGGCGAGCGGGTTGTTCGACGCCGAGACCAATCTGAAATATGCGGTGAAATATCTGCGCGGCGCCTGGCTGGTGGCCGGCGGCAACGCCAAGCGCGCCGACCGGCTCTACCAGAGCGGCTATTATTACGACGCCAAGCGCAAGGGCATGCTGGAACAAACCGGCCTTGGCCGCGACCGGGTTCGGCGTCGCCTGCAGCCCGACGCCTAAAAGCGCGTCGCGTGTGAACGGATACATGCGACACGCTTTTTGTTCTTGTTTTTATGCATGTCGTTATCGCAAAACCGCTGCGCACTTTTGCGCGACAGGCATTGAACACCATGCCTGAGCCGCGCCCGCCGGCGCCGAACGACATCAGGCTGCGCAAGATCCTCGACGACACGCTCGTCCCGCCGCGCTGGCCGGAAGGTTTTGTCATGCGCGGCTTTGAGGCCGCCGACGCGCTCGCTTTGCATACGCTGCTGACCACCGTCTTCGACGACGGCGCCGACGGGCCGTTCGACGAATGGTGGCCGCGCATTTCAAGCGACGCAGAGTTCGACCCTGCCTTGTGTTTCCTGGTTATCGACGGCAAGGGTCGGCTGGCGGGGGCGGCACTGTGCTGGACGAGAGCGTTCGTGAAAGACCTTGCCGTCCACCCCGAGGCGCGCGGCCGAGGCATCGCCGAAGCGCTGATGTGGCACGTCTTCACCGCCTTTCACGCACGGGGCGCTGCGCATGTCGATCTCAAAACCAACACGGTTGAGAATGCTGCCGCGGTCAGGCTTTATGAACGGCTGGGGATGTTCGAAGTCGACTGGGCGGGGTGAGGAGCGGTTGGCGAAGCCGATCAGCGAGCATTGTGCGGAAACGAAGTGTCCACCAAGGCGGCAGGCTGCATCTTGCCGGCAACCGTTCGGGCGTTAAGCTGCGATCCTGCGGCTTTCGTGCCGCGGGCGGGGTCTCGACCGAAACCGGAGAAACACGATGCGGCTTTTACATTTCAAAACCGGTCTGGCCAAAACCGGTCTGGTGATCCTCGCCCTTCCGCTTCTTGCGGGCGTTGCGCGTGCCGACGATTGCGCAGACGCACAGGACCAGGCGGCCATGAACGAATGCGCCGGTAAGTCGTTCACCGAAGCCGACAAGAAGCTCAACCACGCTTACAGGCAGATCGAGGGCCGGCTGAAGGACGACGCTGCGACGAAGAAGCTGCTGGTCGGCGCGCAGCGCGCCTGGGTCGCCTTTCGCGATGCCGAATGCGCTTTCCAGGGCGGCCCGCCCGATATGGCAGGCAGCGTGTATCCGATGGTCATCGCCAGCTGCAAGGAGAGCCTCACCGACATCAGGCTGAAGGATTTTCAAGACTATCTCAACTGCCAGGAGGGCGATGCAAGCTGCCCAGTGCCGCCGCAGTAGCCTCTGTCCCTGGCCAAGGCGGAGCCGTTAAGGCCTCATCGCCGGGCCAGGCGTGCAAAATGTCGGAACTCTGCTTCGCGATGCGTCCTTGAGAGGTAAGGTGCGCTGCCGCTTAGGGCGCGCGCCGCCAAAAGCACGGCAGATGGAGATGACGATGATCACCTTTCCCAACGAAACCCAGGAATACCGCGCCGCCCGCGAAATCCTCTTGCAGAAGGAGATCGAGCTGCGCCGCGCCATGGAGGATGTGGCCGTCGCCCGCCGGGCACTGCCGCCGGGTGGGCTGGTGCCACAGGATTATGTGTTCGACGGGCTAGGCGCCGACGGCAAGCCGGCCCGCATAAAACTGTCGGAGCTGTTTTCGCCCGGCAAGGACACGCTGATCGTCTACTCGATGATGTTTCCGCGCCACCCGCAGGAGACGCGCGACGTGGCAACAAGCGGCGGCACGGCCAAGCTCCCGCGTCCGGACCAGCCATGCCCCTCCTGCACGGCGCTGCTCGACCAGTTCGACGGCGCCATCGGCCATCTCGAGGCCGCCGGGTTCAATTTCGCCGTTGTGGGCAAGACCGCGCTTGAAAACCTGATCACGCTTGGCCGCGATCGCGGCTGGACGAACATGCGGCTGCTCTCATCGGCCGGCAACAGCTTCAAGCGCGACTACCACGCCGAGGCCGACGACGGCGCGCAGTTGCCGATGCTGTCGGTATTCCATCGCGACGCCGATGGCATCCGGCATTTCTGGAGTTCGGAGCTTGGCTTCGCGCCGTCCGAACCCGGTCAGGATCCGCGCGCCATCGGGACTTGCGAGCCGTTGTGGAACCTGATGGATTTCACACCGGAGGGCCGGCCGGACTGGGACGAGCAGTTGCAGTATGACGGCGCGTGCTGCCACTGACCTTATCTCCGTCGCGCAACTTCGCCGCTTGTGTCGCGTTGGAGTCTCCGAGGACACACACACTTGGAGATTTCCTGTGAAAACGCATCTCACGCTCGCCATGGTCGCCTTGCTTGCCGGCGCGCCGGCGGCCTTCGCCCAGTCCACCGCGCCGGCCGATATACCTGTTGTCGATGAAACCAGGATCGACACCGAGACCTTCTCCAGAACCGTCCCCAGCGCCAACCGGTTCGAGATTGAAAGCAGCAAGCTGGCCGAACAAAAGAATGTCGCCGCCGATGTGAAGGATTTCGCCTCGCTGATGGTTAGGGATCACACCAAGGCTGGCGAGGATTTCAAGGCAGCTCTCGAACAGAGCCAGACCACGGCCTCGGTGACAGCGAGCGGCCCCGCCCTGTTGCCAAAGGATCAAGCGATGCTGGACCAGCTCAAGAACCTCGATGGCGATGAATTCCAGGCGAAATACATCCTCCTGCAGACCGAGGCGCACAAGCAGGCGCTGGCGCTGTTTTCAACCTATGCGCAGTCGGGCGAAGATCCGGCGCTGAAGGAATTCGCCAAGAAGATGCTACCGACGCTACGGATGCACGAAGAGCGCTTAAAGGATCTGGTGGCCGCCCACAGCTAATGCATGTCGCCGAAACGCATGCCCTCGGGCCTGACCCGAGATGCGCAGCGGTTTTGGGAAAACGCATAAAAGAGAGCTTAAAGCGCGTCGGGGCGCGCTTTAAGCTGGAACTGCTATCAGGTGTTTTTGATCTGCTCGACCGCCGTCGCCAGCAGGTCGTTCATGACGCCGCGAATCTGAACATCCGACTGGGCGACGCCCGCCGCGTCGAAATCGGCGCGTAGCTTGCGCAACACGTCGTCGTCCCCGGCCTCTTCGAAGTCCGCGCGCACCACCTCTTTCGCATAGGCGTCGGCGTCCTCGCCGGTTTTGCCGAGCTTCTCGGCGGCCCATAGGCCGAGCAGCTTGTTACGGCGCGCCATGACCCTGAACTTCGTGTCCTCGTCCATCGCAAACTTCTTTTCGAAGCCTTCCTGACGGTCTCTCATACTGCTCATGATGTGCCTCGTTCAGATCTGAGTCTCCGACCTTCATTCAATGGAGAAGAAGAGCGGCGGGTAGGGGCCGAACATGGCGCGCATGGATGTCATAAGCAAGACCGGACCGTTCATTGCGGTGATTGATTGGGCGGCGCTTGGACGAACGGCACGTGGCGTCCGTCACGGTAGGCCTTCGCACCGATGTGATTTGACGTTGTCGCGCCGTGACCTACTCTCGATTAGCGGGATGAGCCGAGGAGGCGAGCAATGCAGTCACCTTTCAACGGGATTCGGACCGTCACGCTGACAGCGGCAGTGATCCTTGCCGCCGCCACCGCAGCCTATGCCCATCACGGCTGGTCGTGGACCCAGGAAGGGTTTTTTGAGCTCCGGGGCAAGATCACAGCCATCTATATCGGCAATCCGCACGCCACACTGGATGTCGACGCCGAGGGAGAAGCCTGGCGGGTGGATTTGGCGCCGCCGTCCCGCACGATCGCCGCCGGCTTCACAGAGGAGGTCGCCAAAGTCGGCGACGAGGTGACCGCGATCGGCCACCGCTCGCGCGACGAAACCGAGAAGTGGATGAAAGCAGCCCGCATCATCGTCAACGGCAAGGCTTATGACGTCTATCCCGACCGCGTCCCGCCGGCTTGAATGGACTGGTACCTCGCCGGCATCGAGCAACTCGCCTTGGTGCGGGCACTGAAGGCCTCCTTCGTCGCCTACCCCATGGTCAATGCGCTGCACATCATGTCGATCGGTGCGCTGCTGACCAGCGTCTGGCTGATGGACCTCAGGATCTTGGGCGCCTTCCGTTCGCTGCCGCAGGCGGCGTTCATCGCGCTCCTGCGTCGCACCGCGTTGGCCGCGTTTGCCGGCGCGCTTGTCACGGGATCGCTGCTCTTTTCAGTCAGGGCGAGCGAGTACGCGGCGATGCCGATTTTCCTCACCAAGATGACACTCATCCTTCTCGCCGGCGCCAACTTCCTCGTCTTCATGCGCCACGCAAAAGGCGGCGACGAGCCGGCCGGCGGAACCGTCACCATCCTGGCGGTGCTGTCGCTGGTGCTGTGGACGTCGGTGCTGTTCGCCGGACGGTTTATTGGGTTTCTCAACTGAGCCGAGCGACGGCACAGCGTGCCCTTCATCAGGGATTTCGCATGATCCTCGGGTGCCGCGGCTCGGTGCGATAGTCCTGGACGGAGATCGGGTGCAGTTAGAATCGCGACGTTGGCGGGACGCACCCCCTCTGGCCTGCCCTCTTTGCCAGCACTTGGCATCTCCCCCACAAGGAGGGAGATTGGCTAATCGCTCACGCAAAATACTCCTGCAGCGGGCGCACTTCCAGGTTCCCCGCCCGCAGCGCCGCGATCGCCTCCGCGACTGCCGCAGCCCCCGAGAGCGTCGTATAATAGGGCACTTTCTGCATCAGCGTGGCGCGGCGCAGCGATTTCGAGTCCGACACAGCCTTCTGGCCGTCCGTGGTGTTGAAGACGATCTGCACCTGGCGGTTGCGGATGGCGTCCTCGATGTGGGGGCGGCCTTCCAGCACCTTGTTTATTTTCTCAGCGGCGACGCCGTTCTCGGCGAGGAAGCGGGCGGTGCCTGAGGTGGCCATTACCTTGAAGCCCTGGCCGGCAAGGCGCTTAACCGCCGGTAAGATGCCCTTCTTGTCCTCGTCGCGCACCGAGACGAACAGCGTGCCCGCGCGGGGGAGATCAACACCCGCCCCTAGCTGGCTCTTGGCGAAAGCCAGCGCGAAGTCGCGGTCGAGGCCCATGACCTCGCCGGTCGAGCGCATTTCCGGGCCGAGCAGGATGTCGACGCCGGGAAAGCGAGCGAAGGGGAACACCGCTTCCTTGACCGCGATATGGCCGGGGTTGCGCGGGTCGGGCATGGCGCCGTAATGGGCAAAGGCGTCTTCCAGGCTCTCGCCGGCCATGATGCGGGCGGCGATCTTGGCAATGGGCCGGCCGATGGTCTTGGCGACGAAGGGCACGGTGCGCGACGCGCGCGGATTGACCTCCAGCACATAGACCGTGCCGTCCTTTATCGCGTACTGCACGTTCATCAGCCCGCCGACATTAAGCGCGCGGGCAAGTGCGGCCGTCTGGCGCTCCAACTCGTCGACGAGCTCCGAGGGCAGCGAGTGCACCGGCAGCGAGCAGGCACTGTCGCCCGAATGGATGCCGGCCTCCTCGATGTGTTCCAATATACCGGAGACGAAGGTCGACTTGCCGTCGCACAGGCAGTCGACATCTACCTCGATGGCGCCCGAGAGGTAGGTGTCGAACAGCAGCGGGTTCTTGCCCAAGAGCGTGTTGATCTGGCCTGTCTTGTCGTTGGGGTATTTCTGCTTGATGTCCTCCGGCACCAGGCCGGGCACGGTGTCGAGCAGGTAGGATTGCAGCATGCTCTCGTCGTGGATGATCTGCATGGCGCGGCCGCCGAGCACATAGGACGGGCGCACCACCAGCGGGAAGCCGAGCTCGCCGGCGACGAGGCGGGCCTGCTCGACCGAATAGGCGATGCCGTTCTTCGGCTGGCTGAGGCCGAGCTTGTGCAACAACTTCTGGAAGCGGTCGCGGTCTTCGGCGAGATCGATCATGTCGGGCGAGGTGCCGAGGATCGGGATGCCGACCTTCTCCAGCGCATCCGCCAGCTTCAGCGGCGTCTGGCCGCCGAACTGGACGATGACGCCGACCAGTTCGCCCGACGCCTGTTCGGCGCGCAGGATCTCCAAAACGTCCTCCGGCGTCAGCGGCTCGAAATAGAGGCGGTCCGAGGTGTCGTAGTCGGTCGACACGGTCTCCGGGTTGCAGTTGACCATGATCGCCTCGAAGCCGGCGTCGCGCAGCGCAAAGGCGGCGTGGCAGCAGCAATAGTCGAACTCGATGCCTTGGCCGATGCGGTTCGGGCCGCCGCCGAGGATGACGACTTTTCTCCGCGACGAGACTTGCGCCTCGTTGGCGAGCGCGCCGGCGAAGGGCACCTCATAGGTCGAGTACATGTAGGCGGTCGGCGAGGCGAACTCGGCGGCACAGGTGTCGATGCGCTTATAAACCGGATGAACGTCGAGCTTTTCGCGTGTCCTTTGAATATCTTCGACGTCTTTCCTGACCAGGGACGCGAGGCGGGCATCGGAAAAACCCATTGCCTTTAGCATGCGCAGATTGGCGGCGTCTTCGGGGATGCCGTGCTTGCGAATGCGGTCTTCCATGTTGAGGATGCCGGCGATCTGTTCGAGGAACCACGGGTCGATCTTGCACATGGCGTGCACGTCTTCCAGCGAGGTGCCCATGCGGATCGCTTGCGCAACCATGCGCAGCCGGTCGGGCGTCGGCGTGCCGAGGGCAGCGCGAATGGCGTTGCGGTCGTCGGCGTGGCTGGCCGCGCCGTGCGCGATGCCGGGGATCTCGATCTCGTCGAGGCCGGTGAGGCCAGTTTCAAGCCCACGCAGCGCCTTCTGCAGCGATTCCTGAAAAGTGCGGCCGATAGCCATGACCTCGCCGACCGACTTCATCGCCGTGGTCAGCACCGGCTCGGCGCCAGGGAATTTCTCGAAGGCGAAGCGCGGGATTTTGGTGACGACATAATCGATCGACGGCTCGAACGAGGCCGGCGTCGCGCCGCCGGTGATGTCGTTCTCCAACTCGTCCAACGTGTAGCCGACGGCGAGCTTTGCCGCGATCTTGGCGATAGGAAAACCGGTCGCCTTGGAGGCGAGAGCCGACGAGCGGGAGACGCGCGGGTTCATCTCGATCACCACCAGGCGCCCGTCGGCGGGGTTGACGGCGAACTGAACGTTGGAGCCGCCGGTTTCGACGCCGATCTCGCGCAGCACCGCGATCGAGGCGTTGCGCATCATCTGGTATTCTTTGTCGGTCAAGGTCAGGGCAGGGGCGACGGTGATCGAGTCTCCGGTGTGCACGCCCATCGGGTCGATGTTCTCGATCGAGCAGACGATGATGCAGTTGTCGGCCTTGTCGCGGACAACCTCCATCTCGTACTCCTTCCAGCCGAGCACGCTTTCCTCGATCAGCACTTCGGTGGTCGGCGAGGCGTCGAGGCCGGACTGGACGATCTCGTAGAATTCGGCGCGGTTGTAGGCGATGCCGCCGCCGGTGCCGCCCATGGTGAAGGACGGGCGGATGATGGCGGGCAGGCCGACATGGTCGAGCGCCTGTGCGGCGATCGCCATGCCATGGCTGATGTAACGCTGCTTGCGGTCGCCCTCGCCGAGGTTCCAGCGCGTTTCCAGCGCGTCGAGCGCGGCGTCGAGGTTTTCGGGCTTCTCGGCCTTCAACGCGGCGCGCTCGGCCTCATGCATCTTGCGGTCGGCATTCTTGACGTCGGTGGCGTTGGCCAGCATCGATTTTGGCGTTTCCAGGCCGATCTTCTTCATCGCCTCGCGAAACAGCGCCCGGTCCTCGGCCTTGTCTATTGCCGTGGCGTCGGCGCCGATCATCTCGACATTGTAGCGTTCGAGCACACCCATGCGGCGCAGCGACAATGCGGTGTTGAGCGCGGTCTGGCCGCCCATGGTCGGCAGCAGCGCGTCCGGCCGCTCCTTGGCGATGATCTTGGCCACAACTTCCGGCGTGATCGGCTCGATATAGGTGGCGTCGGCCAGCTCCGGGTCGGTCATGATGGTGGCCGGATTGGAATTGACCAGGATGACGCGAAAACCCTCTTCCTTCAGCGCCTTGCAGGCCTGGGTGCCGGAATAATCGAATTCGCAGGCCTGACCGATGACAATGGGGCCGGCCCCGATGATCAGGATCGACTTGATGTCGGTGCGTCTTGGCATATCGAGGGTCCGTTCGGCAGGCGGCTTGCACGAAAAACCGGACGGGAGGACCCGGCCGGTTGTGCTCGCGATTCTGGTATCAGGCTAGGAGGGCCTTATAGGGAAGAGTTTTGCCGGATGTAACCCCCTAAAATGCGAGGCAGTAGGGCAGTAGGGCAGTAGGGCAGTAGGGCAGTAGGGCAGTAGGGCAGTAGGGCAGTAG
>NZ_CAKXZT010000157.1:0-36092 GCF_935825525.1 Mesorhizobium escarrei | reverse complement strand
CAGTGGGGCAGTAGGGCAGTAGGGCAGTAGGGCAGTAGGGCAGTAGGGCAGTAGGGCAGTGGTTCGAGCGCCCTTTAACATATTGCCCTACTGCCCTATTGCCTTATTCCCTAACCCAGCCCACTGATCCGTGATCTCGAAGCGCTCGGAAACGCCGACACGGATGATGTTCAGGCTGCCCTCGCGGGTGTAGCGGAACTCGCCTGATGCGTTCGAGCCGGCGGGCCGACCGGCCTGGAAGCTGATGACGCGGGTGCCGCCATCGGGCCAGGTCACGGTGACCTCGGCTTTGTCGCCCGTGTGGACAACGCCTGCCTTGCAGCTGGTCATCGGCTGGCCGACATGGCGCGCGCAAGGAATCTCATTGCGGACGCCCAGGGCCGGCGCGGGCCTTCCTGGCGGCTGCAGCCGCGCAACGGTTTGCGCGTTGGCCGGAGGCGCCGCATTGGCGGCGCGATTGCGGGTGGGCTTGTCCGCTGCCGCGGGCGCCTGCGTCTCGCCGGCCGAAGGATTTTCACTGGCAGCAAGCGCCAGGCGGTAAGCATCCTCGATGGCCGCCCTGCCGATTGCCTCAACGGTAGTCATCGTGGGTTCGCGACCGGTCGCATCCAGGCGCGCCGTCAGGTCCGGCGGTGGCTGATCTGCAGTTGCCGGGTTCGAGTCGCCGGCTGCACCGGTCATGTTTTCGCCGGTCGTTTCGATGTCCGTAACGGCCGCCGGATTCTCGGGGTTCAGGTAGCGCGCGGGAGCCCATCCCGCCAGTTGCGGATTGTCAATTTCTGCGACCTTGCACCAACGATAGCCATTGACGTCGTTGCAGCCGAGATTGTTGACGCTCGTGCCATTCGGCAGCCGAGCCTTGATCTTGCCCATCGCCGATGCCGTGGCGCGGACGTTCAGGAGATCGCCCGGAGCGAGGTCGGTCACGATGGAGACGAACGGCGCTTCCTCGGCCCTGGCCGGCAGCAGCGGCGTCAGCAGGAGAGGGGCGGCAATCAGCAGCGTCGTTCGGAGCGTAACTGTGCGCCTCATCATTTTGGCCGTGGGCGATAGAAGCATTTCCGAAGGCGCGGCCAGGCACCGAATCGCCACCGCATTCCAGGACGAATTTATAAGCGACGACATGGCGCTATGTAAGCCGGAAAATGCGGCTGGGGAATGGTGTTCGGTCCGCGGCATGCGCAAGCTCAGCGTGCGGCATGAACGCGTTCCGCGCTCAGCCTGAGGATGAGCTCTTGCGTTCAGCCGGACATGAACGCGTTGCGTTCAGCCGGACATAAATCCGGTGCGCAGCGCGTAGGCCCATTCCGGCCGTCCCGCCTGTTCGGCCTGCCGCGCTGCCGCCTCATGGTCATAGTCGACGGCGATGGCTTCGAAGCGGTCGGAGCGGCCCGGCCCACCCAATTCGACGATACCGTAGCGTGCATGCGGAGAGCCTTGCTCGGAGACATGCGCCGGTGGCGTGTCGTCGCCATAAGCGGGGCAGCCGATGCTGCCCGGATTGAAGACCACCGGGCCGTCGGGGATACGGATCAGTTCGCTGCGGTGGCTGTGGCCACACAGCACGATGCGGCAAGCGGGATCGAGCGCGGCCAGCCGCCGCTTGATGGCGACCAGCGGCGCGCGCACCAGCCGGCCGTCGACCATCGTATCGGTCAGGTACTTTTCGTCATGGTCGGGTCGCGCATGAAAGGCGGTCACGGCTGGGGCGATCTCCAGCGTCAGCGGCAAGGCCAACAGTGCCTCGCGCTGGGCCGACGTCAGCCGTTCCTGCGCATGGCGATCGGATGGTCACATGGCTTCATCGGCGGTGTCGCGGGCGACGCGGCGGTCGTGGTTGCCGCGCACCGTCGGCAGGGCGAGCGCTTCAAGCCGCTCCATGGTTTCGCGCGGCCAGAGCGGGCCGGAGACGCAATCACCGAGATTGACCACAAGATCGGCGCCGCCGCGCTGCCGCAGATCGTCGAGCACGGCGTCCAGGGCGAGGACGTTGCCGTGGATATCGGCGAGAACGGCAATGCGCATGGGAATCTCCGTAGGGTCGACGAATGAGTGGTCGGGAAGGGCGGACTTGGCAGGATTTTGGTTCCTCTCCCCTGTTACACCAGGGCTACCGCAGCTGGAAAGCCGAGGCTTTCGCTCTACGATGTACCCCCACCCCTAACCCCTCCCCACAAGGGGGAGGGAGACTTCCGTTGGCGCTGACCTCGGCAAATTGCTTGCCTTTCGGCACCAAAGGGGAAGTTAAAGGCGCGCGGCAGCGTTCCCTCCCCCTTGTGGGGAGGGTTAGGGTGGGGGTCCACCTTCGCAAGAATCAAACGCGGTTGCCCTGCCTGTTACACGGGGGCGAGTTATGGCCTTAGGCGCGGACTTCGATCTCGGAGGCGCCGACCGCGGGCAGAGCTGGGTCGTCGACGGCAGCGGCAACGACGCTATCGAGCAGGCCCGGAAAGCGGGCATTGAGATCGTCGCGGCGCAGCGTGATCAGCCGGCTGGTGCCGACGACCTCGGTACGGGTGACGCCGGCCTCGCGCAATTTGGCCAGGTGGTAACTGAGATTGGTTTTTGAGCCGAGATCGAGGAACTGGCTGCAATTCAGCGGCACGCCTTCCTTGCTGGCGAGATAGCGCACGATGGCCAGCCGGGTGGGATCGCCGAGCACAGCAAGCACGTTCGACAAGCTGATCTGGTCGGCGGTGGGGTGGGGCAGCGTCATGCCGGAGAACTAAGCGTAATCAGGGCCGATTTCAACGCATCTCCTTTGGTGGATGCCCGCAGTTTCTATCTCCAACCCCCTTGTCCTGACATAGAGCTGTCAGCAGGGTTCGGCTATTCTCGGGTGGCCTCATTGACATTATGCGCCACTATGTACAATTGTTCAATAACTTTTGAACTAAGGATTTCACCATGGACAAGCGCCTCTTCTGGCTTGCGCTCGGATCATTCACGATCGCGACCGAAGGCTTCGTCATCTCCAGCCTGCTGCCCGACATCGCGGGAGATGCCGGCATCTCGGTTCCACTCGCCGGCACGCTGATTACCGCCTTCGCGCTCGCCTATGCGCTCGGCACGCCGATCCTGGCGACGCTCACCGGCGAATGGGACCGGCGGCGCGTCATCTTGTGGACGCTGGTGTTCTTCGTGCTGGGCAATCTGGCGGCGGCGCTGAGTTCCTCCTTCGAACTGCTGCTGATCGCGCGCATCGTCATGGCGCTGTCGTCCGGCCTGTTTGCGGCGACGGCGCAAGGGACAGCCGTAGCGCTTGTCGACGATCATCACCGTGCCCGCGCCATTGCCGTCGTCGTCGGCGGCACCACGGTGGCGGTGGCAATCGGCGCGCCGCTCGGCGCGCTTGTCGCGACCGTTGCCGGCTGGCGCGGCACGTTCTTTGCCATCGCCGGGCTCGGCGCGCTGGCCGGCGCAATCCTGTGGTACCGGCTGCCGCGCGGCATTGTCGGCACCAAGCTGCCGCTCAGGCAGCGGCTGGCCGCAACGCTTCGCCCCGGCGTGCCATCGATCCTGCTGACCACGCTGCTGGCGCTCACCGGCGCCTTCACGGTCTTTGCATTTGTCGCGCCGCTAGCCATCGAAGGCGGCGGCTTGAGCCCGATCGCGCTGCCCGGCATGCTGCTTGCCTTCGGCGTTGGCGCCGTCATCGGCAACATCGCCGGCGGGCAGGCCGCCGACCGCTTCGGCGCGACGCGCACCGTCAGCTGGTCGCTGGCGCTGAGTGCGGTCATGCTGGTGATGCTTTCGGTCATCCCGGCATTCCTGCCGCACAGCATCGCCGGGCCGGCGCTGATGGCCATGATGGTGCCGTGGGGCATCGTCGGCTGGGCCTTCCCTCCGGCGCAGGCCAGCCGCATCATCAGGCTGGCGCCCGACGCAGCGCCCATCGTGCTGTCGCTCAATGGGTCGGCGCTCTATCTCGGCGTGGCGCTCGGCGCCGTTGTCGGCGGCGCGGTGCTGCGCTATGGCGCGCCGGCTGATCTCGGCCTGGTCGCAGCGGTGTTCCCGATCCTGGGTCTTGGCGTCATGCTGGCCGGCCACCGGGCCGCCCGGGCGGTGGCCGTGCCGGCGGAGTAAAGGGAGGATCGCAGAAGCGTGGCGCTGTCCTCATCGCGCTGCCGGGCAAGACTTGGGGTTCCTCTCCCCCACTCACATCTAGCGGAGCAAGGAACCCAGGTCCGGTAACCCAACTCTACTTCCAGGTCCGGCGCCTCTCGATCTCGGCTTCGGACGGCTGTTGCTGGGCGAAGGATCCAGTCGTGATCTCACCGGCGCGTTCATAGCTCGCTATGATGACCCCGGTGGTCGATGCTTGTGAGCGGTTCAGCTTGAAAGCCGCCGGGATTGCGCCGCTGCCAAACAGCCGCTTGCCCTTGCCCAGCACCAGTGGGAAGATCAGCAGGCTGATCTCGTCGATCAGGTCGTTGGCGAGCAAGGTCTGGATCAGCTCGCTCGAACCCTGGATGAGCAGGTCGGGGCCGTCCTCCTGCTTTAGCTGGCGCAGCGCGGCCACGACGTCATCGCCAAGCGATTGGCTGTTTTGCCACGACAGCGTATCGGGCCGGTGAGTGGCCACATATTTGGTGACGGCGTTGAAACGGTCGGCGATCTGACTGTTCTCCTGGTAGCGCCAATGCGCGGCGAAGATGTCGTAGGTCTTGCGGCCGAGGAGCAGCGCGAAGGGTTTTGCGAAGGTCTCACCAATAAAGGCGCCCCCGATGTCGTCCCAGTAGTGGAACGTCCAGCCGCCGAATTCGAAGTCGCCGACCGGGTCTTCTTCCGGCCCACCGGGCGCCTGCATGACGCCGTCGAGGCTGACGAATGTCGCAGTGGTGATCTTCCTCATTGGATTCTCCCTTTTCATCATCCGAGCCGTTGCGGCCGGAATTCGGCCAAAGGACGTGCGAGCGGAAGCCTGTCCGACAGGGCCGGAAAATTTCTGGGCTCCGGCGCATGTCGAGCGGCAAGCACGGGACGCCTCGCCTCGGCGGCGCCAAGACGCTTGAAGCGTTCCGCAGGAATGATGGCGACACGCCAAGTCTACCGCCATGGCCGACGGGCCTGCTGGAACCGCCGCGTTGCCGCTGCGTTTGAGATCGTGCCAGCAATTGGCGCGAGACCGAGGAGGATACTATGGGCGTTGAACAGGCACCGACAGCGAAGGGCAAGCAAGCGGCCCAGGGATTGAAGCAGGCTGCGGCGAAGGACGAACGCAAGACCGAAACGGATACTGGACGCCCGCTCAAGAAGGGCGCGGCCCGCTTCGACGAGCGTTCGAAAAGCTCGGACGGCAAGAGCGCGGGTACCAAGCAGAAGATCTGAGCGCAACCGCCAAGTCCAAGACCAAAAAAAGCGCCGGCAGGGCTCTCAGCCGTGGGTGTCATTCATGGACTGACCCCAGAGCCGGCGGCCTTCATGCGAAAAATACTGTGACTTGGCGCAACCATTGGGATAATTGTTTGTTGGGTCGGATCGGGCCATGAGATCGGCAGGGTACCGATACGCGCGTCGCGGAGAGTTGCCATGCTCTGGAAGGGTCGTCGTCAGAGTGACAACGTGGAGGACCAACGCGGCCAGGGCGGCGGGTTCAACCTGCCGCGCGGCGGCCCTGGCCGTCTCCGCATCCCGATCGGCGGCCGTTCCGGCGGCGGAATGTCGCTGTCGACCATCATCATTCTCGTGGTTCTGTATTTCGGCCTGAAGGCCATTGGCATCGACCCTCTGCAGATCCTGGCCGGCGGCGGTGGCGGCTTGGCGCCGGGCGGCGGCGGTCAGATCACCGACAACAGCGGGGAGGGCACCGGTGCGCCGGCCTCCGACGAGATGAAGCAGTTCGTCTCGACGCTATTGGCCGAGACCGAGGACACCTGGAGCGGCATTTTCCAGGCCAACGGCCTGACCTACGAGGATCCGAAGCTGGTGCTGTTCAGCGGCCAGATCCGCTCGGCCTGCGGCTTTGCCTCTTCCGCGGCCGGACCGTTCTACTGTCCCGGCGACCGCAAGGTCTATCTCGACACCACCTTTTTCCAGCAGCTCGACCAGCAATTCGGCGCTTCGGGCGATTTTGCCCAGGCCTATGTGATCGCGCATGAGGTCGGCCATCATGTCCAGAACCTGACCGGCATTCTGCCCAAGTTCAACCAGATGCGGCAGCAGATGGGCGAGGCCGAGGCCAACCACATGTCGGTGCAAGTCGAGCTCCAGGCGGACTGCTTCGCCGGCGTCTGGGCGCATTTCACCGGGCAGAAAGGCATTCTGGAACAGGGCGACATGGACGAGGCGCTGAACGCCGCCCAGCAGATCGGCGACGACACGATGCAGAAGAAGATGCAGGGCTATGTCGTGCCGGAAAGCTTCAACCATGGCACCTCGCAGCAGCGGCAGACCTGGCTGGCGCGTGGCTACGAGAGCGGCAAGCTCTCGGACTGCGATACGTTCAACACCCCGATCTGAGGTGTTTGGGCTCTCGTTGAATGGCGTTGAAAGCGGCGGCGATGCAGCCGCATTCATGTCGACAGTTGATGTCAGGATCAAATTTCCTGACGCGTTCCCTTATTGTTCTGTGTGGCTGACTCGCCTATAAATGGCCCCTTCCGCCTTTGCTGCGAGGCGGCTCCAGGAGTCGATACCGTCATGATCGAAGCGAAAACCGCCAAGCGGGGCCTTGCGCTTGTTTTCACCACGCTGCTGCTCGACATCACCGGCATCGGCATCATCATGCCGGTGCTGCCGGCCTACCTGCAGGAGCTGACCGGCGTCGGGGTCAGCGAAGCGGCGATCGAAGGCGGCTGGCTGTTCTTCGTCTATGCGGCCATGCAGTTCCTGTTCGCGCCGCTGGTCGGCAATCTCAGCGACCGCTTCGGGCGTCGTCCGATCCTGCTGGCCTCGGTGCTGACCTTCGCCATCGACAATCTGGTCTGCGCGGTGGCCTGGTCCTATTGGGTCCTGTTCATCGGCCGGGTGCTGGCCGGCATCAGCGGCGCCAGCTATTCGACCGCCTCCGCCTTCATCGCCGATGTCAGCACCGACGAGAACAGGGCGAAGAATTTCGGCCTGCTTGGCATCGCCTTCGGCGTCGGTTTCGTCATCGGCCCGGTGCTGGGGGGGTTGCTTGGCCAATTCGGGCCGCGCGTGCCGTTCTGGGGCGCGGCGGTGCTTGCTCTGGTAAACTTCATCGTCGGCTGGTTCTTCCTGCCGGAAACGCTGGAGCAGCATCACCGGCGCCGCTTCGAATGGCGCCGCGCCAATCCTCTCGGCGCGCTGAAGCAGATGCGCAATTACAAGGGGATCGGCTGGATCGGGCTGGTGTTCTTCCTGATGACGCTCGGTCACATGATGTACCCTGCCGTGTGGTCGTTCGTCGGCAGTTACCGCTACGGCTGGAGCGAGCAGCAGATCGGCTTCTCACTCGGCGTCTTCGGCCTCGGCGGGGCATTGGTGATGGGTTTTGTCCTGCCGCGCGTCATCCCACGGCTCGGCGAATGGCGGACCGCCGCCATCGGTCTTGCTTTTACCGCGCTCGCCGCCTTCGGCTATGCCGCGGCATGGAAGGGCTGGATGATCTACGCGGTGATCGTGGCGACTTGCCTCGAGGCGCTGGCCGACCCGCCACTGCGGAGCCTGGCAGCGGCCAAGGTGCCGCCCTCCGCGCAAGGCGAATTGCAAGGCGCGATGACAAGCGTGTTTTCGATCACCAGCATCATAACGCCGTTGCTTTATACGGGAATCTTCGCCTGGTTCACCGGGACGAGCGCGCCCGTGACGTTCGGCGGCGCGCCCTTTGTGCTCGGCGGTCTCTTTCTCGCTCTGTCGCTGATCGCATTCGTGCTCAGGGTCGAAAGACCGGCCGCGGTGAAAGACGTCACGACTGCGACGGTGCGAACCTGAATCAGGCTCGCTCCGCCAGCGCCGGCTCACCGCGCTTTTCGCGGATGAGATTGACGAAGCGGCGGAACAAATAGTGCGAATCCTGCGGGCCCGGCGAGGCTTCGGGATGGTGCTGGACCGAGAACACCGGCCGGCCGGTCAGCGTGATGCCGCAGTTCGAGCCGTCGAACAGCGAGACATGGGTTTCCTCGACGCCCGTGGGCAACGAGTCGGCGTCGACGGCAAAGCCGTGATTCATCGAGACGATCTCGACCTTGCCGGTGGTGTGATCCTTGACCGGATGATTGGCGCCGTGATGGCCCTGATGCATTTTGGCGGTCTTGCCGCCGAGCGCCAGCGCCAGCATCTGGTGGCCGAGGCAGATGCCGAAGACCGGGATGTCGGTCTTCAGCAGGTCCCGGATGACCGGAACGGCATAGTTGCCAGTGGCTTCCGGGTCGCCAGGACCGTTGGAGAGAAAGATGCCGTCGGGCCGCATGGCGAGGATCTCCTCGGCGCCGGTGTTGGCCGGCACCACGGTGACCTTGGCGCCCAGGCCGGCAAGCAGGCGCAATATGTTGCGCTTTACGCCGTAGTCGATGGCGACGACATGCATGGACGGATCGGTCTGTTCGCCAAAGCCCTGGTCCCAGACCCAGGGCGTCTCGCGCCAGACCGAGGATTGGCCGGAAGTGACGTCCTTGGCTAGGTCAAGCCCGATCAGGCCGGACCACGCAGCGGCGCGGCGCTTCAGATCGTCGATGTCGAAAATGCCGTCGGGCGCGTGCGCAATGACGGCATTGGGCATGCCCTTTTCGCGGATCAGCGCGGTCAGCGCCCGGGTGTCGATGCCCGAAAGCGCCACGATGCCACGTTTCTCCAGCCATTGGTCGAGACCGGAAGCGGCGCGATAGCTGGACGGATTGGTGACGTCGGCCTTGAACACGGCGCCGACGGCGCCGGCGCGGGCAACCGGGTTGAGATCCTCGATGTCCTCGTCATTGGTGCCGATATTGCCGATATGAGGAAAGGTGAAGGTGACGATCTGGCCGGCATAGGACGGGTCGGTGAGAATTTCCTGATAGCCCGTCAGCGCGGTGTTGAAGCAGACCTCGGCGACGGCGGAGCCGGTGGCGCCAAGGCCGCGGCCCTCGATGACGGTGCCGTCGGCCAGCACCAGCAAGGCGGTCGGCTTTTCGGTGGCCCAGGGCGGGGTCGACGCGGCGGTCATCGTTGCCATGGCGGCACTCCTAAAGGCTGCGCCCTTCAATCGGCGCAACGAAAGGCGCGAAGCAGCGATTTCACAGCCTCGGCGCGCAACTAAAATTCAGTTCATGCAAGGCCCAGTACATAGGGGAACGCGCCAGAGCGGTCAATGATGCGACGCCCTCAGGCGCGATTTATTTCGTCGAGCAATATCAGCGGTTTGCCGGGCGCTTCGAATTTGCCTTGGGCATTCGGCACGGCTATTGTCCGTCGCATTCGAAGGAGAAAGCGTCATGCGCGGCAAAATTGCCGAATCCCTGAAGAGCGCGATGAAGGCGCAGGACAAGCGTCGGCTGCCGACTTTGCGGCTGATCCAGGCGGCCATTCACGACCGCGACATCGCCAATCGCGGCGCCGGCAAGGAGCCGGCCAGCGACGACGAGATCCTGCAGATACTGGCCAAAATGGTGAAGCAGCGCGAAGAGTCGGCCAAGGCTTTCGACGACGGCAAGCGGCCGGAGCTTGCCGCGCAGGAGCGCGACGAGATGGCCATCATCCGCGATTTCCTGCCGACGCAACTGGGCCAGGCCGAGACCGAAACGGCGATCCGCGCCGCCATCGCGGAGACCGGCGCCAGCGGCGTCAAGGACATGGGCAAGGTGATGGCCGTGCTCAAGGAGAAATACGCCGGCCAGATGGATTTCTCCAGGGCGAGCGGCATCGTCAGGGGACTGCTGCAGTAGGGATTTTTCCCGCTGCAGCGATGCTCAAAGGCCTCGAAAGACGCCACCGCGAGGAGCCAGCGCTGGCCGGTTGTGGATGATCCTCAAGCGCTCTTTGGTTTCTGAGAGCGCGGTGTAGCTCGCACCGACATGTTCAGTGCCACGGCGGCGCGAATGAGCGCCTTCAGCGCCTCGTCATCGATCGTGTCTCCCTCATGGATATCGATGGCGCGCCTGGTGTTGCCTTCGAGGCTGGAGTTGAAGAGGCCAGATGGGTCCTCCAGCGTGGCGCCCTTGGCGAAGGTCATCTTGACGACATTCTTGTACGTCTCACCGGTGCAGATAATTCCGGCGTGTTCCCACACCGGAACCCCTCTCCACTTCCACGCCTCGATCACTTCGGGATCGGCCTGCTTGATGAGGGTTCGGATCCGAGCGAGCATCTCGCCCCGCCAATCGCTCAGTTCGTCGATTCTCGCATCTATCAACTGAGAGGGAGTGTCTCCTCCTTCTCCTTCCTTCGAGCCGCTCTTCTGCGTGGCTGTTGTCGCTTTGGTCATGACTGGTCCCAGTGGTTTGTGCACGTCGGCGTCTGGCGTCTCACGACGACATCGATGCGGCAAGCCATTTGCCGTTCCGGCGCGTTCGACAAACTCTCGACGTCGAGGAGGAACTTTCGTTGCTCCAGACCCTTTTTGCAACGAGGATCCTACGAAAAACGGAGCTTCGATTTGGCGGCGCGTTTGTTGAACATTGTCGGCGCCGCCACCAGCGCCGGCGCCTATTCGCCAGGGCAGGAGCAAGCTCCCGCGGCCTTTCGGCGACATGGGCTCGCAGCGGCGCTCGCGAGCCGAGGCAGAACCATCAGGGATCACGGCGATGTTGCATCGTTCCGGTGGCGACCGGATCGCTCGCGGCCGCAGGCCATGAACCTGGAGGCAGTGCGCCACGCCTGTGACTTGGTCGCAAGCGAAGTGGCGACGGCGATCGCAGCGGAGGAGGACGTGCTTGTTTTGGGCGGCGATTGTACTGTGGAACTGGGAACGGTCGCCGGAGCGAACGCGGCCGGCGCGCGGATCGGACTCGTCTACATAGACTTCGACGCCGATCTCAACACACCTGACACGAGCGACGGCGCGCTGGACTGGACCGGTGTCGCTCATCTGCTCGATATTCCCGGGTGCGAGCCTTCACTCGCTACGCTCGGCCCAGCGCGTCCGATGCTCGTGCCTCAGCAGCTTCTCTATTTCGGCGTCGAGAACATCACTCCGCCCGAAGCCACCGCGATCAGAGATCACGCGATCAAGGTCATATCGCGTGAGGAAGCTTTGCGTGATATCGAGGCAGCGGCGGCGCGCGCGGCCGAATGGGCGGCGCGCTTTGACTGCGTGCTCATTCACTTCGATGTCGACGCACTCTCCTTTATCGATTTTCCGATCGCCGAGAATGTGCGCCGTTGCGATGGTCTCAAACTGGAGCAGGCAGCCTTCGTGCTAAAGCAGTTGACCGCCCTGCCGCAATGGCGCGGCCTGACCATCACAGAAGTTAATCCGGCTCATGCGCCAGACGAGCCCGCCGCGTTCGCACGCTTGAATGAGGTGCTTGCGGACGCCCTTGGCTAATTCGCGATGCGACTCACATTCGTTCGCCGGGCAGTTGGCTGGCTTGCTTCACCCAGGCGGCAAACTGAGCTTCGTCGAGCTGGTCCTCATAAACGTCGAGGTAGCGCACTTCCTTGTGCTTGGACTCGCCGGGAGGAACAGGACGCAGTGACGTGCCTCGGAAGAAGGTCACTTTGACGTAGCGGGTGAAGACATGAAACGACAGGAACCAGCCCTGGCCCTCGATGCCGTAAAACGGCGAGTTCCATTTGACTACCTTGTGCACGCTGGGGACGGTGCGCACGATGATCGCGTCGAGACGGCGCCCGATGTCGCTTTTCCAGCCTGGCATGGCCGCGATGTAGGCCTGCACGGGAGCGTCGCCTTCAGCCTTCGCGATCTGGGGGTTGCCGCCAGCGAGGAGTGTCGGCTTCGCTTCCTTGCCGGACTGCGGCTTCGGCGTTGCCTTGCGCGGTTTGGTCGCCACGACCCGCTTGGCGGCGGCCTTCGCCGACTTCTCGGACGTGTGGTCGGCCATTGTGTTCACTCCAAAGTAGGTGGACCCAATCGATGACATTTGATTTTAGAAAGCCGCCCCTGAAGATCAACTTCAGAGTCTGAGGGCGGCAGCGGAGCGATCGAACGTCATGGTCGAACTCGTCAAACCGGCGCTTGAACATCTGCCGTCCTACAAGGCGGCCCTCGAGCGCGGCTGGTCGCCGGACAATGTGCGGCTGATGGAGGCGACGCGCGAGCAGCTTGCGGCCATCGAACAGGATCCGACGGCCTTCCTCGCCGATCTCGACGACCCCGGTGGTGGTCCGATCACCTTGCCTGATGGGACGAAAGTGCCGCGCCTGCCGGGATTCCGGCGCTGGATCTGGGACGGCGAAGTCGCCGGCTCGATCGGCTTGCGCTGGCAGCGCGGCACCGCCGAGTTGCCGCCGCATGTGCTCGGCCACATCGGCTATGCCGTGGTGCCGTGGAAGCGGCGGCGCGGCTATGCGACAGAGGCAGTGAGGCTGATGCTCGGCGAGGCGAGGGCGCTCGGCCTGCCCTTAGTCGAGATCACTGCCAAGCCGGGTAATCTCGCCTCGCAGAAGGTGGTCCTGGCCAATGGCGGACGGCTGGTCGGGCGATTCTTCGAGGACGCTGCCTATGGCGGCGCCGAAAGCCTGCGCTATCGCATCGACCTGTAGCGCCTGCCGATTATTCGGCAGCGGCCGGCAGCGGCGGCATCGTGTTTCGGCGCCACTCCCAGATATGCGAGGCAAGCGCGACCGCCACGGCGACCAGCATGGCTATGGCGCCAACCACCGACAGGCTGCGATAGCCATAGCCGGCATGGAGCATGGCGGCGCCGAGCGAGGCGGCCAGCGCGATGCCGACATTGAAGCCGGCCGGGATGAGCGATGAGGCGAGATTGGAGGCATCCGCCGTCCAGGTCAGGATACGGGTCTGGATCGGGGTGCCGATGGCAAAGCTGAGACCGCCCCAGATAAAGATCGCCACCACCATCGGCACCGGGTACGGGCTGACGGCGTAAATGACGGCAAGTGTCACCGCCTGCATGAAAAGCATGGTGATGAGTGACGGCATCAGTTTCCAGTCGGCTAGCCGCCCGCCAAGGAAGACACCGATCGTCGCGCCGACACCGTTGAGCAGCAGCACCCAGGGCACCAGGTCCTCGTCGAGGCCGGTGACTTCAAGCAGCGTCGGCGTGATGTAGGTGAACAGGCCGAACTGGCCGATCATCAGCATCAGCATGAGGATCAGCGACGTCCAGACCTGCTGGCGTGCGAGCGCGCGAACCTCGCTGCCAAAACTGACTGACTGGCGCGACGATCCCGTCTTGCGCGGCACCAGCACGGTCATGGCAGCGATGGACATCACGCCAAGCGCGCACATCACCCAGAACGTCGCGCGCCACCCCCAAATATTGCCGATCGCCGTGCCGGCCGGTACGCCTATGACATTGGAGACCGTGAGGCCTGACAGGATGAGCGCCACGGCCATTCCACGCTGATCCTGGCGGACCAGGCCGACCGCAACCACCATTGCGACGCCGAAATAGGCGCCGTGCGCCACGGCTACTGCAATCCGCAACAGCAACATGGAGGCGAAGTCGGGCGCAAGGGCGCAGGCGGCCTGGCCGATGGTGAAGGCTGCGGCAAGGCCAAGCAGCAAGGCTTTGCGGGAAAGCGTCTTGGTGGCGAGCGTCAATAGCGGTCCGCCGATCGCGATGCCGGCGGCGTAGCCGGAGACGAGGTAGCCGGCGGTTGGGATGGAGACGCCAAGGCCGTCCGCCACCTGCGGCAGCACGCCGGCGATGACGAACTCGGTGGTGCCGAATGCGAACGCAGCGATGAACAGGGCGATGAGGGGAAGCATGGCGCGAGAAGGCGATCGTTGAATGAGATGGCCTCAAATCACGAACGAGGGCGGCGGGCAATCCAGAAATTGTCGACGCCTCTTCAGGTTTTCTTGATCGGACTGGCGCGGCGACAAGGCCGCGGGATCACCCGGCCTTCAGCCGCGAGCCGGTGAGCAGGCCGCGTTCCTCGAGCACGGGGTAGGCCATCGAGGCGAGCAGCGAATTGATCTGCTTCAGGTCGCGGATAGTGTCGAGATGGATGGAACTGGTCTCGACGCTCTTGGCGGTGCCGTCGCGCAGCCGCACGAAATGGCTGGCGCTGGTCTCCTTCTCGCGGTCGCGCAGCCGATCCTTTTCCAACACCAGCTGGCGGGCGGTCTCCGGATCGCGCGAGACCAGCACGTTGAAGGCAAGCCGCGCGTTGGCGAGCACCGAAGCGTGGAAGCCGCTAAGCTCACACCAACCCTCGGGCGTGAACTCCAGCCCGCGCTCAAGCTTCTTCCTGACATGCACCAGCATGTTGCGCACGATGATGTCGCCGACCTGTTCGAGCTTGACGCAGGCGCCGATCAATTCCTGGCAGCGCAGCGCCTCGTCCTCGCTCAGCGGGTTCCTGGTGACCTTGGCCAGATAGAGCTTAATCGACGCATGTTTCTTGTCGACGCGGTCGTCGAGCGCGGCCAGCGCCTTGATCTTGTCGGCGTCGGCGCTGTCATAGAGCTCGATGATCCGCTTCAGCATGATCTCGACCGTCTCGCAGACCCGCACCACCTCGCGGGTGGCGTTGGCCAGCGCCTGGCTCGGCACATCGAGGGCGCTGTCGTTGAGCGCGGACAACTCGACGACGTCGAGCGCTTCGGCCGGCGCCGGTTTGGTGCCGAGCGCCACGATCTTTTCCGAAACGCGGTAGACGAGGCCGGCCAGTGGCAGGCCGGCAACCAGGATCATGACGTTGAAGAGGATATGGGCGTTGACGATCTGGTCGGGCACGGTGGCGCCGAGAAAGGCGACCGGCGGCTTCAACCACAGAAACAGGATCAGCATGGCCAGCGAGCCCATGCCGCGCATCAGGAGATTGCCGATCGGTACGACACGCACGCCCGGCTCTGCATTGCGGGTGAGCAGCGGCGCGATGATCGACGAACCCAGATTGACGCCGAGCACCAGCACGATGCCGAGTTCGGGCGGAATGAAGCCGCGGCCGGCGAGCGTCACCATTAAAAGGACCGCGGCGATCGAGGAATGGAACAGCCAGGTGACCAGCGCCGCCAGCAGATAGGCGGTGACCGGATCGCTGGAGAAGTAATCGACGACGACCGGCATCAGCGTGCTCTGGCGCAGCGGCTCCGCGGCCTGGCCGATCATTTCCAGCGACAACACCAGCAGGCCGATGCCGACCAGGATGCGGCCGAACTGGCGCCAGTCGCGCCGCTCGGTGGCCATGAACATGACGGTGCCGGCGACAAGACAGACCGGCACCAGCAGCGACAGGTCGAAAGTGAGCAGCTTGACCACCAGCGCCGAGCCGATCTCGGCGCCGCGCACGGCAAGCTGGCCCGATATGCCACTGACAATGCCGGCGCCGGCGAAGGAGCCGACCAGCAAGGTGACGGCGGTGGAGCTTTGCAGGGCGATCGCTAGGCCGCAGCCGGCCAGAACCGCCATGAAAGGATTGCGCATGGTCGCGCGCAGCTTGTGGCGCAGCACATCGCCATAGGCGCGCTCGACACCTGTCTTCACCAAGCGGGTGGCAAACAGCATCAGCGCCACCGCGCCGGCAAGATGCAGCAGAACGACCGAACCGCTCATGTCAGGCTCGCATTCCGACAGGCGTCAGCGATACGGGAGCCGCGACGGCAAAGAGGCAAAAGAGGGGGCGAATCAAAGACATTGCAAAGGTCGATACTACTCCGATTCCTCTTAGCCGGATAATAAATTTTGCCCATTTCGGCCGGCTGTTGGTGCGCGACAGGGCGTGTCGGAAATGGATGGATCGCAAAATGGTTGCATTGCCGGCCGGCTTCTGGATTGTCGCGCGGTCGAGTGCCGACCGCCCCATAAGATCAGGTCTGAGCTGAGTGTTGAATTAGCTATTATAAATACATGAAATCATTACAAAAACGTAATCCTCGTGTTCAGTTTCAGTTCATTCTTCGGGCACTATTACTTGGGCATCGACAACCAAGGAGTACCCCGTCATGAAACGTATCATTCTTTCCGCAGTCGCCGTATCGATGCTGGCTGCGACGTCCCTGCAGGGCCAGGCAGCGCCGCTGAACGCGCCGAATGCACCGCAGTCGACCTACAGCCATGTCGACTGGAAGAAGCCAGACAGGCACGTGAAGAAGCGCGTCGTGGTGAAGAAGAAAGTCGTCGTGGAGAGGAACCATTGGCGCAACGGCCAGAAATATTCGAGCTGGAAGCGCCACCAGCCGATCCGCGACTATCGCCACTATGGCCTGCGTCGTCCAGGTCGTGGCCAGGAATGGATCCGCGTCGGCAACGACTATCTCTTGGTCAGCGTCGTGTCCGGCATCATCTTCGGCGCGATTGCCGCGCACTGACCCTCAAAAACATCGACCTGCACAATGCCGGATAGGAAGGAAGGCGGCTTGCAAAGGCCGCCTTCTTTTTGCCCTGTGAAAACCGGGTATGTTCCGCATTAGGAGTCGTCGGGTTTCGCCGGCGTGATTATATGGAGGGCAAACGAGCCGTTCCCGATGCGCTTTCCACCTGCCTTCCTCGACGAGATACGCGACCGCGTGCCGATTTCATCGGTGATCGGCCAGCGCGTTGCGTGGGACAGGAAGAAAACCAACGCGCCGCGCGGCGACTATTGGGCGTGCTGTCCCTTCCATGGCGAGAAGAGCCCGTCCTTCCACTGCGAGGACAAGAAGGGCCGCTACCATTGCTTCGGCTGCTCGGTTTCGGGCGATCACTTCAAATTCCTCACCGAACTCGACGGAATGAGCTTTCCCGAAGCGGTCGAGAAGATCGCCGATATGGCCGGGGTGCCGATGCCGGTTCGCGATGCCGAGGAGGAACGGCGCGAAAAGGAACGCACCAGCCTGACCGAAATCATGGAAATGGCGACCGCCTTCTTCCAGGAGCGGCTGCAGGGACCGGAAGGTGCAAAAGCCCGCGCCTATCTGCGCGACCGCGGGCTGACGCCGGCGACGCAGCAATCGTTCCGGCTCGGCTATGCCCCGGACAGCCGCAACGCGCTGAAGGAGCATCTTGCCGCCAAGGGCGTGCCCAAGGCCGATATCGAGGCATGCGGGCTGGTGCGCCATGGCGACGACGTTCCGGTTTCCTACGATTGGTTCCGCGACCGCATCATGTTCCCGATCCCGGATTCCAGAGGCAAGATAATCGCTTTTGGCGGTCGGGCGCTGGCAGCCGATGCGCTTGCCAAATACATGAATTCGCCCGACACCGAGCTCTTCCACAAGGGCAATGTGCTCTACAATTTCGCCCGCGCGCGCCAAGCGCTGGGAAAGGGGGCACTGGGAAAGGGGGCTGTGGCCAAGGGCGGCACGGTCATCGCCGTCGAGGGCTATATGGACGTGATCGCGCTGGCCCAGGCCGGTTTCGAGAACGTCGTGGCGCCGCTCGGCACCGCGCTGACCGAAAACCAGCTCGAACTCCTGTGGCGGATGGCCGGCGAGCCGGTGCTGTGCTTTGATGGCGACCAGGCCGGACTGAAGGCGGCATGGCGCGCCGCCGACATGGCGCTGCCGGCGGTTCAGGCAGGCCGCTCGGTGCGCTTTGCGCTTCTGCCCGAAGGCAAGGATCCCGACGATCTGGTCAAGGCCGAAGGGCCGGACGCGTTTCGCGCCGTGCTTTCCGAGGCGCGGCCGCTCGCCGATCTTTTGTGGATGCGCGAAACGGCCGGCGGCATCTTCGACACGCCGGAACGACGGGCGGAACTGGAAAAGACGCTGCGCGAACTGACCAGCCGCATCCGCGACGAGAGCTTGCGCTATCACTACCAACAGGAAATGCGCGAGCGGGTGCTAAGCTTTTTCGGCGCCCAGCGCGGCGCGCGCCAACTTTATCAAGCGGGGCGCCAGGATGGGCGGCCCGGCGGGCGCTTTCAGGGCAAGGGCTCAGCTCCTGGCGGACAGTTCGCACGCAGCGGCAATGCCGGCGGACGCACGGCGATCACCGAAAGCCTTGGCCGCTCGGCGCTGGTCAAGCGCGGCAGCGAGGGGATGTCGGTGCGCGAGGCGACGATCATCGCAGCCCTTGTCAATCATCCGGCACTGATCGACGAGAATTTCGCACATGTCGAGTTCCTCGACCTCGCCAACACCGATCTGAAGCGACTGCATGCGGCGATCCTCGATGCGATGGCGCATGACATGGCCAACGACCGCAACGCGGTGATCGCGACGATCGAACGGGCCGGCTGCGGCGAGATCTGGGCACGCGTGGTGGCGCTGATCAAACGGGCGCGGCAATGGCCGGCGCTGGAAACAGCCGGACTTGACGACGCCCGCGACGCCTTCAGCCAGGCGCTCCACTTGCAGCGCAGCGCGCGCACCTTACATAAGGAGCTGAAACAGGCAGAAGCGGCGCTCGCCAGCGATCCCACGGACGAAAATTACCGGCATCTCGTCGAGATCCAGGCGCAATTTCGCGATGTGCAGGCAACGGAAGCGCTGATCGAAGGGTTCGGCGTGTCGTCGGGCCGGGCCGGGCGGGTGTAGGTCGAAGCTTACGAAAGAGTGAAAGTGCAGACCGTGCTTGCGCGCCGAATCAGCCGCGGCGCTTTAAGTCGGGTAAATGATTCGCTTTTTTCATGCGAATCATGCGAGAGGCGCTTGACCTTCTGGCAGAATAACGGAATCAGGACGATTCGAAACGTTAACCCGCGCCGGCGTCGACGGAAATGCAGCGATGTGAGGTACCGGTCACTGGACGGGCAGTCAGCCTGCCACAGATACCAGGGTTAATCTGGACTTAACGAGAGATGCAGTTACTGGCCCGGGGAAGCGCGTTCCAGCGCGAGCGCATCTGATTTAACCGGTTCGGCAGCTTACGCGGCTTGATACTTATGCGGCTAGATACTTGGCCGCTTGGAGAAAATAAAGAATGGCGACAAAAGAAAAGGAAGAGGTCGAGACCGAACGTGAAGGCGCCACCGATGGCCCTCTGCTCGACCTTTCCGACGATGCTGTCAAGAAGATGATCAAGGCCGCCAAGAAGCGCGGCTATGTCACCATGGACGAACTGAATTCGGTGCTGCCCTCGGAGGAAGTGACCTCCGAGCAGATCGAGGACACGATGGCCATGCTCTCCGACATGGGCATCAACGTGGTCGAGGACGACGAGCAGGGCGAGGAGCCTGAAGCCGCCGATGCGGCTGCCGACGCCGAGGAAGACGCCAACGAACTGGCCGAGCAGACCGGCACCGCCGTTGCTGCGACGACCACCAAGAAAGAGCCGACCGATCGTACCGACGATCCGGTTCGCATGTATCTGCGCGAGATGGGCTCGGTCGAGCTTCTGTCGCGCGAGGGTGAAATCGCGATCGCCAAGCGCATCGAGGCCGGCCGCGAGACGATGATCGCGGGCCTGTGCGAAAGCCCGCTGACCTTCCAAGCCATCATCATCTGGCGTGACGAACTCAATGAATCGAAGATTCTGCTGCGCGAGATCATCGACCTCGAAGCGACCTATGCCGGACCGGAGGCCAAGCAGGCGCCGGTGGTCGAGCGGATCGAGGAAGCCAAGACCGAGGAAAAGCCGCGCCGTTCGCGCGAGGACGAGGACGACATCACCAATGTCGGCGGCGACACCCGCGGTCTGACGGACGACGACGAGGAAGACGAGGACGAAGCCAGCCTGTCGCTGGCGGCGATGGAAGCGGAGCTGCGCCCGCAGGTGATGGAGACGCTCGACGTCATCGCCGACACCTATAAGAAGTTGCGCAAGCTGCAGGACCAGCAGGTCGAGAACCGGCTGGCTGCCGCCGGCACGCTGTCGCCCAGCCAGGACCGCCGGCTGAAGGAGCTGAAGGACCAGCTGATCAAGGCGGTGAAGTCGCTATCCCTGAACACGGCGCGCATCGAGGCGCTGGTCGAGCAGCTATACGACATCAACAAGCGCCTGGTGCAGAACGAAGGCAAGCTGTTGCGGCTGGCCGAAAGCTATGGCGTGCGCCGCGAGGAATTCCTGAAGGAGTACCAGGGCTCTGAGCTCGATCCGAACTGGACGCGCTCGATCGGCAATCTGACCTCGCGCGGCTGGAAGGAATTCACCAAGAACGAAAAGGACGCGATCCGCGACCTGCGCGCCGAGATCCAGAACCTCGCCACCGAGACGGCGATCTCGATCCAGGAATTCCGCAGGATCGTCAACCAGGTGCAGAAGGGCGAGCGCGAAGCCGCGATCGCCAAGAAGGAAATGGTCGAGGCCAATCTGCGCCTCGTCATTTCCATCGCCAAGAAATACACCAATCGCGGCCTGCAATTCCTCGACCTGATCCAGGAAGGCAATATCGGCCTGATGAAGGCGGTCGACAAGTTCGAATATCGCCGCGGCTACAAGTTCTCGACCTATGCGACGTGGTGGATCCGGCAAGCGATCACCCGCTCGATCGCCGACCAGGCGCGCACCATCCGCATTCCGGTGCATATGATCGAGACGATCAACAAGATCGTGCGCACCTCGCGCCAGATGCTGCACGAGATCGGCCGCGAGCCGACGCCGGAGGAACTGGCGGAAAAACTCGCCATGCCGCTGGAAAAAGTGCGCAAGGTGCTGAAGATCGCCAAGGAACCGATTTCGCTCGAAACGCCGGTCGGCGACGAGGAGGATTCGCATCTCGGCGATTTCATCGAGGACAAGATGGCGATCCTGCCGATCGACGCGGCCATCCAGGCCAATCTGCGCGAGACGACGACGCGGGTGCTTGCTTCGCTCACCCCGCGTGAAGAGCGCGTGCTCAGAATGCGCTTCGGCATCGGCATGAACACCGACCACACGCTGGAGGAAGTCGGCCAGCAGTTCTCGGTCACCCGCGAGCGCATCCGCCAGATCGAAGCCAAGGCGCTGCGCAAGCTTAAGCACCCGAGTCGCTCGCGCAAGCTGCGGAGCTTTCTGGACAGCTGATGCCGGGCAACGAATAAGCAATTTAAAGGGCGCTGCGGCGCCCTTTTTCGATCGTGCCGCAGAGATTGTCTCGCGACGGTGCGGTTGTTGTTGCAGCACACCTGCTGTGGGAGGATAATCTCGTGTCGGATGCAATTTCTGGGCGACAAACCCGGATGCCCGCCCCGGCAGTGACGCCGTGCTCCGAGGCCCCGGAGGGAGGTGTGCATGACAACTTATATCGTGCTGATCAACTGGACGGAGCAGGGCGCCAAAAATGTGCGCGAGTCGCCGAAGCGGCTCGATGCCGCCAAGAAGCTGCTGGGAGACATGGGCGGCTCGTTCAAGGCGTTTTATCTCACCATGGGCGAATGCGATATGGTGGCGGTCGTCGAAGCGCCCGACGATGCGGTGCTCGCTCGTTTCTCGCTGATGCTGGCGACAGGCGGTAACGTGAGGACGCGGACGCTCAAGGCTTTCCCGGAATTGGCCTATCGCGAGATCGTCGCCTCGCTCGGCTGAGGCGTTGCGCGGCTCGCGCAAGCTGCCGGACATCGGACGGTCAGGCGCCGCTCGACGGCGCCCGGCCAATCTGGCCCGAAGGTGGCTGGCCCGGAATGTGTCTGGCCCGAAAGTGGCTGGCCCGAAATGTTGCGGGCGGGGCGAAGGTATTTCCCGGATAGTCAGCGCAGCACTTCAGCTCGCGTCTCGAGACACATGCCCAAGCCCCTGCTGACCATCTGGTACAATACCCGTTGTCCGGTTTGCGATGCCGGCATTAGCCGGCAGAAGCGGCGGCTGGTCGAGTCGATCAAGGCCGGGCGAATCGCGTTTCGCGACATCAATGCCGAACCGGCGGCGCTGGCCGGATACGGCGTGTCGCTGGACGACATCCGCCGCCGGCTGCACGCAACCGATGCGGACGGCAAGCTGCTGGTCGGCGCCGACGTCGCAATTGCCGTCTGGCTGAGAACGCCGGGCGAGGGCTGGCTGGCAGCGCTGTTCGGCAACCGCGCCGTGCTGCCGCTGACACGCTATGCCTATGATCGCGTCGCTGATCTTCTCTGTGCCTGGAATCGGCGCAAGGGCCGCTGGTAGGCGGTATTTCGTCCGCAAAGCCGCTCTCGGCGCCCGCCGACGATGCAGCGCGCGAGATACATCGTAAGATATATCTTGACTCAATCGCTTCACGCGCTTAGCTAAGATATATCGTAAGACATATCTCAAGGAGCAGACAATGCACCGACATCATCATTTCGGCAAGCATGCCGAGCGCGTTTTCATGCATATGGCGGGCAAATTCGGCGGCCGTGGCGGCGGCTTCGGCCCATTCGGCCACGGCATGAGGGGCGGCGGGCGCGGCGGGCCGGGCGACATGTTCCGCGCCGGGCGTATGCTGGCCGACGGCGATCTCAAGCTGATCACGCTGTCGCTGCTGGCCGAGGCGCCGCGCCACGGCTATGACATCATCAAGGCGCTGGAGGAACGCACCAGCGGCGTCTACAGCCCGAGCCCCGGCGTGGTCTATCCGACGCTGACCTTCCTGGAAGAGGCCGGCTATGCCGTCTCGTCGGCGGAAGGCAACAAGAAGGTTTTTTCGATTACCGAGGCAGGGCAGGCGCATCTCAATGACAATCGCGAGATGATCGACCACGTGCTCGATCATCTCGAGCGTTTCGGCCGCAAGATGGCTAAGGCGCGCGACTGGTTCGGCTGGAACGACGACGGCGAGGATGGCGGACGGCGCGGCCGCGGCGGTTCGGAAAAGCGCGACGAATTCCGCGCCGTGCGCCACCGGCTCCGCGCAGCCCTCGGCCACTTTGTCGATGCGCCGGCTGAAAAACAGGCCGAGGCGATCGCCATACTGGAAGGGGCGGCCGAAGCGCTGGAAGCACTGTCGCGCGACCGACTTCTGGGTCCGGATGCGGCCCTTGCCCGTTTGCCTAAGGACCGCTAGTGAAATCATCCTGCATCACGCTATGTGATACAGGATGATTGCCGTTGGAGGGCGCGCCCATGTCTTTTCTGAAACGTCTTTTCGGCGGTGGCGGCGGTGACGCGGGCGAGCCAAAGAGTGCTGCACCGGCAAAGCAGATCGAGCACAAGGGATTTTTGATCAGCGCCACGCCGTACAAGGCGGAGGGCCAATACCAGACCTGCGGCGTGGTTTCCAAGGAGATCGACGGCGTGATGAAGGAGCACAA
This sequence comes from Mesorhizobium escarrei, assembly GCF_935825525.1. Lineage (GTDB taxonomy): Bacteria > Pseudomonadota > Alphaproteobacteria > Rhizobiales > Rhizobiaceae > Mesorhizobium > Mesorhizobium escarrei. Next base: position 13,012 of record NZ_CAKXZT010000157.1, on the reverse strand, counting down.
ATTCATCCGCGCCGATCGTTTTGCTGGACTCGATGATGCTGTCGACATCTCGATCAAGAAGGGCATTCAGCTGGTCGACGAGCAAGGCGAGAAGATGTTCGGGTAGCGTCGCGAATGGCAATGTCGCGCGACTTCGGAGCGACGTAAAGCTGCAGGCATCAGGCAAGTGCAAAAAGGCAGGCGCCCGGCGCCTGCCTTTTCGGTTCTGATTACCAGTTGTTCGCGCTCTACGCGGCAGCGGCAACTGCCCCGGTCGAGGCCACCACCGCATCCACCTTGGCCGATGCCTTGGCCAGAGCGGCGGTGACGGCCTCGGGGCCCATGCCGACGCCTTCGATGCGGATGACTTCGACATCGGTCATGCCGATGAAGCCAAGCACGCTGCGCAGGTAAGGGATGGCGTGATCCATCTGCACGGCAGCGCCCTCCGAATAGATGCCGCCCGAGGCAAGGACGATGTAAACCTTCTTGCCGGTGACAAGGCCCTTCGGGCCATTCTCGCCATAAGCGAAAGTCTTGCCGGAGCGGGCGACGTGATCGACCCAGGATTTCAGGGTCGACGAGATGCCGAAATTGATGAAGCCGGTGGCGAGGATGATGGTGTCTGCCGCAAACAGTTCATCCAACACGCCGTCGGAAACGCCGACGACCTCGGCCTGGCGCTGGGTGCGGGCCTCGACGGGCGTATAGATGCCGGTCGAATAATCGGGATCGATATGCGGCAGCGGGTCGGCGACGAGGTCGCGGACGACAAGCTTGGCCGAGGGATCGGGGGCAAGCAGTTTCTCGGCGAGTTCGGTGGCGATACGGGTCGAGTGCGAGGCATTGCCGCGCGGGCTCGATGTAACAAGAAGGATAGACATGGCGGGTCTCCAGGGATGAGTTGAATGTCCCGCAAATATGGGTCTGCCAGCCCATTTGAAAAACTGGTATATTTTTCGTATGATCCATCTAAATTATGGATGGAACGATGCAACCCAACCCAACACTCGACCAACTGCAGATCCTGGTTACGGTGGCCGACACCGGCAGTTTCTCCGCCGCCGGGCGCAAGCTCAACCGCGCGCAATCGGTCATCAGCTACGCCATCGCCAATCTGGAGGCGCAGCTCGGGCTGAAACTGTTCGAGCGCGAGGGTACGCGCGAGCCGCAACTGACCGATATCGGGAAGGCGACGCTTGAAGATGCGCGGCGCATGGTCGGCGTGCTGCAGCGGATTCGCTCGCGTGTCGACGGCCACCGGCAGGGTCTCGAGGCCGAGGTCGTCATGTCAGTGGAGATGACCTTGGCTTCGCCGGTGCTGGTGCGGGTGTTGAAGGCCTTCGAGGTGCAATTCCCGACCGTGACGTTGCGCCTGCATACCGGTTCGCTGGGGCTGATCGTCGAGCAGGTGGTCAACGGGCAGGCCGATTTTGGAATCGGCGGCATTCCGGGCGATGCCGACGTGCACCTGCTGCGCATCGGCTTCACGACGATGGTGCCGGTCGCGGCGCCCGATCACCCTTTGGCGCTACTGCCAGGACGAGTGCCGCTAGAGGAGGTGCGCGAGCACACCCAACTGGTCGTCAGTGATCAGTCGGAGCGGACGCGCGGGCGCGATTACGGCGTCTTTGCCTACCGCACCTGGCGGCTGACCGACGTGCGCACCAAGCATGCGCTGATGCGTGAGGGATTAGGCTGGGGCGGGCTGCCGCGCTGGCTGATCGCCGAGGATCTGGCAAGCGGCCGCCTTGTCGAGCTCGACCTCGAACCCTACAGCGAGGTGCGGGCGCCGCTCTATGCCATGCATCGCGCCGACCGTAGTCCGAAACCGGCGGCAGCCTGGCTGATCGACGAATTCAAGCGCCAGCTTGGCTGCTTCAACGAGTTCGAGCCGGGTGAGGTGCCTGAGGAGGAGCCGGAGTCAGTCCGTCGATCAGCGCCATGAGAACCGTGCGATAGTCCTCGGCCGACGCTCCAGCTTCAATGGCGAGTGCCGCGCGGTCGAAAGCGGCGGCAAGCAAAGCCGTTAGCGCTTCCACAGGCAATTTCGTCATCGAGTGGGAGCGCATCGCGGCGACGAGACCCTCGCGCAGCGAGCGGTTGCCGTGGCGGTTGTCGATCTCGTCCATGGCGGCGCGGCCGAGCACGGCCGGTCCGTCGAGCAGCAGCAGCCGGGTGCGGCCAGGCATTCGCATGGCGGCAAGATAGGCATCCGAGCCGGCGACCAGCGCGTCGCGGGCAAACAGCGAGGGCGGCGAGGCGCGCTCGATCTCTTCCGCCACAGCAGCCGCCTCCTGCTCGACCACTGCGGCGAACAGCGCCTGCTTATCGGCAAAGTGATGATAGAGCGCGCCGCGCGTGACGCCGGCCGCAGCAACGATCTCGGGCGTGCCGGTCTCCGCATAGGACTTTTCGATGAACAGTTTTCGCGCCGCGGCGATCAGGTCGGCGCGCGTCGCTTCGGTACGATCGCGATTGGAGCGGCGCGCGGATTCCTGTTGCATACATGCAGCCTGTATGTTAATACGCATTTACATGCAGACTGTATGTTATTTGACGGGAGAAGGAAAGATGAAGACGACAAGCTATTACCCGGTGCTGATGACCGGCGACGTTGCCGGCACGAAGGCCTTCTATGTCACGCACTTCAGCTTCAAGCCGCTGTTCGAGAGCGACTGGTACGTGCATCTGCAATCCACCGAGGATCGCCACGTCAATCTCGGCATCGTCCAGGGCGATCATGAAACGATTCCTGAGGAAGGGCGCGGCCGTACCTCCGGCCTGCTGATCAATTTCGAGGTCAAGAACCCGGATGCGGTCTACGAGCGGATCACCGCCGCCGGCCTGCCGATCCTGTGCAGCCTGCGCGACGAAGCCTTCGGCCAGCGCCACTTCATCACCAAAGACCCCAATGGCGTGCTGATCGACGTGATCAAGCCGATCCCGCCCAGCGCCGAGTTCCTGGCGCAGTTTGTTGAAGGGGCGGCGGGCTGAGACGACGATGAGTTCGCTAGTCGTCGGCGGCGACTGCGCGGTCCTGCTTGGCACACTGGCTGGTGGTTTCGCTGCTCGGCCAGATCTTTGAGCCGATAATGGTCAGCTTCGCGCCACCGGCATCAGCGTGACCTGGGCAATTCCGGAGCGGCGCACCACCGTGCACAGTGTCTCGCGACCGATGCGCTCGGCATCGAGCATGCGTACCAGATCGTCGACGCCGGTGACCGGGCGGCCGTCGATGGCGGCGATGATGTCGCCTTCCCTGAGCCCGGCCTTGGCCGCCGGGCTGTTCGCCTCGACGCTGCGCAGGCGCACAGCCGTGCTGCTCGACACTTGCGACAGCAGGGCGGCGCGGCGCGGCAGGTTTGTCGTATCGGCCGAGACACCGATGAAGGCGCGGCGCACGCGGCCGAAGCGGATGATCTCGGAAATGACGAAATTGGCGGTGTTGGAGGCAACCGCGAAAGCGATGCCTTGCGCGCCATGGATCATGGCGGTGTTGACGCCGATGACCTCGCCCGCCGACGACACCAGCGGTCCACCGGAATTGCCGGGGTTGAGTGCTGCGTCGGTCTGGATGACATCGTCGATCAGCCGGCCGGTGGAGGCACGCATCGAGCGGCCGAGCGCCGAGACGACGCCTGATGTGACGGTCCATTCGAAGCCGAGCGGGTTGCCGATGGCAATGGCGATCTGGCCGCGCCGCAGGCGCTTGGAATCGCCGAGCGGTGCGATGTCGGCAAAGCTGCCGTCGGCACGCACCAGCGCGATGTCGGTGTCGGGGTCGCGGCCGAGAACACGACCTTCTCTGGAGACGCCGTCCGGCATCGTAACACGGACGGTGCGGGCATCGCCAACGACGTGGAAATTGGTTACGACCAGCCCATCCGGTGTGATGACGAAGCCGGAGCCTTGGCCGCCGGCACCACCGATGCGCTCGATGCGACAGACGGCGGGACCAATGCGGTCCACGGCATCAGCGACCGTTACCGAATAATCGTCGAGCAGCGCATCGTCGAACTGCAATTGCCGGGCGGGCAGGGACATGGCAGGGCTCCGTGTCTTTAGAGCAAGATGAAGGATGCCTATATGTGCGGAGCGGCCGGATCGGCCGCGACCTGACCAGATGGCCAGTCCAACGCCCAACTAGCCGTCAGGCGAGTACCCGCCAACGCACTGCCGAGCGATATCTGGGTAGAGCGACGAGCGTCCATTGGACGCTCAAAGTGCGCTCTAAAAGAGTTCTCGCATCGTAGTTTCCGAAAATCGGTGTCGATTTTCGGGCCGATGCGATAAAGACCCAGGAGACCAACATGAGCGACTTCAATCTGAGCGCATTTTCCGACGCCATCGCCGATATCGCCGCCGCAGCGGCGCCGGCGACGGCGAGCTTCGCCACGCATCAGCATCGCACCGCGACCGCCTTCCATTGGCGCGACGGCTATTTTGTCGCTGCCGAGGAGGCGGTGGAGGCCGGCGAGGAGATCGAGCTGAGGCTTTCATCGGGCGACAAGGTGAAGGCTGAGCTGGTCGGCCGCGATCCATCCACTGGGACCGCCCTTCTGAAGCCGACCGGCGCGCCGGACGTGCCGCCGCTGGCTAAGGCGGGCACGGTGCGGCCGGGCCATCTGGCTATCGCCGTCGGCAATTGCGACGGTGCGTCGCTCGCCGCTTTCGGCACGGTTGGTGAGGTCGGTCCGGCCTGGCGCTCGATGCGCGGCGGCACGATCGACCGGCGCATCAATCTGGCCGTCAATGCCGGCGGCCGTTTCGAGGGCGGCCCGGTGCTCGACGCCAAGGGCGCACTGATCGGCATGCTGCTGTTCGGGCCGCGCCGGCGGGCGCTGGTCATGCCTTACGAGACGATCGAACGGGCGGTGGCGACGCTGCGCGAGAAGGGCCATGTCGCGCGCGGCTATCTCGGCGCCGGCCTGCATCCAATCCGCAGCGGCGACACGCATGGCGCGATGGTGATGAGCCTCGACGACAATGGCCCGGCGAAGGCGGCCGGCCTGCATCTTGGCGACATCATCGTGTCGTGGAACGGCGAGGCCGTGCATGGGCCGCGCGAGCTGATCCGCAGGCTCGGGCCGGACAGTGCCGGCGCGTCGGTGACGCTCGGCGTGGTGCGCGGCGGCGAACGGCTCGACGTCGTGCTGACCATCGGCGAAAAGCCGCTGAACTGAGAAGATCGATGGCAAGTCACGGGATCACGGGGCGGCGGCTGACGGTGCTGATCGCGCTCGATGACGTCGTGCGCGCCGAGCACCTGTCCACCGCCCTTGCCGCGACCGGCGATCTGCTGCCGATTCTGGCCGGTAGCAGCAATAGCGCCGACAGAGCGGATGTCGCGATCGTCGATGACGTTTACCTGGAAAGAGGGGGCCTGGAAGGCGGGGCCAACGATCCCGTCATACCCCAGGTGCTCCTGTCGCGACGAGCGAGCCGGCAGCGGCCGGCCGATACAGTGCTTGCCGTGCTGCCGGCGGCAGCGGACGATCTGCTGATCGCTGCCGCCGCGCGACTGGCGGCGGCTGGCTATCGGATCTCGGGCGAGGGCCGCCCTTTGTCCGATCGACATGACGATTTCGCCTTCCATGACGACGACCTCTCCGACGAGGAGCCGGTCGACGACAGGGCCGGCCGGCCGGCGCTTTCGCCGCGCGAGAGCGAAGTGCTGGCGCTCTTGGCCGAAGGCGCGCCCAACAAGGTGATCGCGCGGCGCTTGAACATTTCCGTCCACACGGCGAAGTTCCACGTCGCAGCGATCCTGATCAAGCTAGGTGCGGCCAACCGCACCGACGCCATCGCTATCGCGATGCGGCAAGGCCTGGTGCTGGTCTGACGGTGGACTAGGGTGTGTTGAAATTCTGGTGATGCCGGCCTGCAAATGCCGATTTCCTGCGCTTCCGGTACTCTCGTACCCAAACGTACGCTCCGTTCCGGTTCTCGGAAACCACCATTTTCGGCGCGGCCTGACCTGAATCTCAACACACCCTACACGGCCGGTTCGATATCCGTCAGCCGGAAATCGTCGCCCTTGAACAGCAGCGGCATGGCCTCGAGACGGGCCGTGGCACAGGCGATGCAGTTGCCGAAATTGAGAGCGGCCGGATGCCGGCCGTTGCCATAGCGCAGGAAGGCCTGACGGGCCACAGCGGCGTGGTCGGCCGTAAAAGGGATCGTCTCGATCGATGCGGTGCGCAAAAAGGCTTCGAAGCCGTCGACGATCTGGTCTTGCCAGCGGCCGACCAGCACCATCGTCGCCTCGAGCAGGGTCCGTGTTGCGAGCAGCCGCCTTTCAGCCCGGGCGACCGCCAGCACGAAACGATCATAGCCTGGTTCCGTGCGCAAAATAGCGACGAGGGCAGAGGAGTCGATGATCATCGCGTCGGGATTCCGGGTTCGTCGTAGCCGAGGATTTCGTCTTCGGTCATCGCATCTTGGCGTTTCGGTATCTTTGCGGCTCTTTCGGCGATTGCCATCAGGCGCTGAAAAAGGTCGTCGGCCTCGTCGCGCGGCACAAGCCGCTCGCGCGCAACTTCGCGCTCGAGGCTTTGACGGATCGCTTCCGTCACCGACACGCGACGGCGGCGGGCAAGTTCCCGCGCCAATTGCTCGACTTCCGTGTTCTTGATCGACAGCGCCATTCTATATTCCACCTTTTTTTATGGAATATATACTTGCTCCGCTGGCGAGCCCACGCATTTCGCGGCGCCTCCGCAGCGTCACCACCCCTCGATGCTCGCCGCTCTTGTGTCTGGCGACGGCGCGGGCAAGGATCGCGACCAACAGATTTGCAACGGAGGCGGAAGACATGTCGCTCAAGGGAAAGACGCTGTTCATCTCCGGCGGGTCGCGCGGCATCGGGCTGGCGATCGCGCTGCGCGCTGCGCGCGACGGCGCCAACGTAACCATCGCGGCCAAGACCGCCGAGCCGCACCCGAAGCTGCCGGGCACGATCTATACGGCCGCGCAGGAGATCGAGCAGGCCGGCGGCAAGGCATTGCCGATGCTGTGCGACATACGCGAGGAGGGGCAGGTGGCCGAGGCGGTCGCCCGGACCGTCGAAAAATTCGGCGGCATCGACATCTGCATCAACAATGCCAGCGCCATCCAACTCACCGGCACGCTGGAAACCGATATGAAGCGCTACGACCTGATGCACCAGATCAACACACGCGGCACGTTCCTGGTTTCCAAAATGTGCATTCCGCACCTAAAGTTGGCTGACAATCCTCACATCTTGAATCTGGCGCCGCCGCTCGACATGAAGGCCAAATGGTTCAAGAACCATGTCGCCTATACGATGGCCAAATTCGGCATGTCGATGTGCACGCTGGGCATGAGCGCGGAGTTCGCCAGGGACGGCATCGCCGTCAATTCGCTGTGGCCGATCTCGACGATCGATACGGCAGCGGTGCGCAATCTTCTGGGCGGGGCGACAGTGGCGGCGATGAGCCGTTCGCCCGATATCATGGCCGATGCCGCGCATGCGATCCTGCTCAGGCCGTCGCGCGAAGCGACCGGCAATTTCTACATCGACGAGGAGGTGCTGCGCGCCGAGGGCGTCAGCGACTTTTCGATCTATGCGCCTGATGCGACGGGCCCGCTCGCCGGTGACTTCTTCGTGCCAGACGAGGTGTTTGCAAATTCGAAAACCAACGTCAAAAATATCTACTGACTGGCACCGGACGCCGTTCTCACTCCTCAGCCTGCTTGGCTTCGAGGCCACCGTGAGGAATTGTCTAGGCCCCGCATAGGCCTCGGTTCTCCTCCGAAGCTCAGAAACAAAACCCCGCCGGCGAGGGGGTACCGGCGGGGCTCATGTGTCCCGCTGGAGTCGGGACAGGGCAGGGAAGCCCTAGCCAGAATCTGGGGCGGACGCCCTCGCGATTCAATGCCTGATTAAAATCGCGGCGCACATTCTCTTTCAACCTCGGCTCATTGTCGAAACCGCCCATCCCGGTGGAACCGGGGTGGGCGACCTCTTCCCGCATAGATTCCAGAAACCAGTTCAGGTTCTGGAATTGCGAATTAATTCGCGCTGGCCACCGGCGCCACCAGCGAGGTGATGCGGCGGATGGCGACGCGACGGTTCTCGCGCTCAGGCTCCGACGTATCGACCTTAAGATACTCCTCGCCATAGCCCTGTGTCGTCAGGTTCTCCGGCGGGATGCTGAAGGCATTGCTCAGGGCTTCGGCGACAGCCTCCGCGCGACGGTCGGACAGAGCGAGGTTCGCCTCCGGCCTGCCGACGGCATCGGTATGGCCTTCGATCAGGAAGGTTTCCGCCGGGTTCTTCTCCAAGAGCTTCTCCATGGCGCTGGCGACGCCTTCCAGTTTCTGCACCTCGGTTTCGGGGATCGAGGCTGAACCGAATTCGAAGTTCAGCGTGTCGAGGTCGATGCGGCGGGCGATGTCGCGCACGCGGGCCGAGCGCTTGACCTCGTCGATCGAGTAGAGGCGTTGCACCCTCTCCACCGGCGGCTGTTCAAGAAAGGCATAGTAGTCGGCCGGATCCTCGACCGCCTCGGAATCCAGAATGTACTCCTCGCGCGGAATATCGATCCGAATCGGCGGCAGGTCGTCGCCCGGATCGCGCCAGTCGCCATCGTCCTCATAGTGTCGCTCGTCGACATAGCTCAGCACATATTCGCGTCCATCGGGCGCGATGCGTGAACGCTGGACGACATCGCCGTAGCGGTTGCGGATGGTGACGATCTGGATTCCGTTGTCACGCTCGACGATTTCCCGGGTGCGATTGCCCGACAACTCCTCATAGTAGACGTTCCGCGCGCCACGGCGCATGCGCGGCGCATCGTCGCTTTCCACGATCGTCTGGTTGTTGAACTGGAGGATAACGCGGTCGCCGAGTTCCCTGACAACGTCGACCCCTCGCGGGCGTGGACGGCGGCGAATGTCTTCGTCGTCGGGCGCACGCTCAACGCGTCTGCCCTTTTCCTCCGTCGCCCGAACCACCCTCTCAAGCTTGATCGCCTGCTGCGCCGCCCTGTCGTCGGTGGGCGGCGGTCCCTGGTCGACCGGAGCCGGTCTCGGGGCTTCCGCCTGCTCGCCGTTCTGCTGCGCGGGCTGACCACCGGCGTCCTGGCCGCCGGTCTCTTGCGCGTTGTCCCTCCCGGCCCTGCGCTTGCGCTCCTTCTGACTGTCGAACACGGCAGCCTCGCCTTGGGCCGCACCTTCGCCTTCGGCGGGCGCGGCCTGCTCGCGCTCGGCGGGCTGCTCGCCGGTTGGGGGCTGCTCTCCTGTCACCGGCTGTTCGTCGACAGGCTTCTTGCCGCGTTCCCTGGCCTGATCCCGGGGCTTGTCGCCCTCCGTCGGAGCTGCTTGCTGGTCGGTCGGAAGCGGCTCGCCCTGCTCGCCGGGTTCCTTCCTGGCTGGCTGTTCGGATGGTGCGGCTTCGATCTGCTGATCCTGCTCCCGCTTCTTTCTGCGCGGTTCGGGCTGTTCGTCGCTGGCAGGTGCGGCCTGCTCGGCGGGCCGTTCGGCCGGTGCGGCTTCCTCCTGCTGTTGCCGGTCACGCTTCTTCCTGCGCTGTTCGGGCTGTTCGTCGCTCGCAGGCGCGGCCTGCTCCGCGGGCCGTTCGGCCGGTGCGGCTTCCTCCTGCTGTTGCCGGTCGCGCTTCTTTCTGCGCGGTTCGGGCTGTTCGTCGCTCGCAGGCGCGGCCTGCTCGGCGGGCCGTTCGGCCGGCGCGGCTTCCTCCTGCTGTTGCCGGTCACGCCTCTTTCTGCGCGGTTCGGGCTGTTCGTCGCTGGCAGGTGCGGCCTGCTCGGCGGGTGCGGCTTCCTCCTGCTGTTGCCGGTCACGCTTCTTTCTGCGCGGCTGTTCGTCGCTGGCAGGTGCGGCCTGCTCAGCGGGCCGTTCGGCGGCTTCCTCCTGCTGTTGCTGCTCGCGCCTCTTCCTGCGCTGATTGCCCTGCTGCTCCTCGCCGGAAGGCGCGGCCTGTTCCGCGGGCGCCGATTCGGCCTGCCGCTCGCGCTTCCTGCGAGGCTTCTGCTCCGGTTCCGCCTGCTGTGCGCAGCCTTCCGCCGACTCGCCTTCAGGGCAGTTCGATTGCGCGGGGATCAACGGCGTGGCGGTACTTTGCGGTGGGTCGAACGCAGCGCTGCCCTGCAACGGGAATGCGCCCAACGGCGCGGACGCCATCAGCAGGCCAAGTGCCGTGCCTGCGAGAATCCGTGGTTGGCGTTTCATTAGAAATCCTCCTTTTGGCGTCCCATCCCGGCCCAAACTGTTCATCAACCGGATTGGTTCCGGTTAGTGGGCATTAACGGCTACGAAGGGCAATTGGCCGGCGTTTTGAAGGCGACTTCGTGTTATTCCTATGGTGCCGGCCTATGGTTCTGTCCGGGTCTGCGTCTGTTGCGGTGCTTGACCTTGACGCCGGCGGGGGCCACATCCCGTCAATGGAAACGCCGTTCTGGAAAACCAAGACGCTCGAAGCGATGACCCCGGCCGAGTGGGAATCGCTTTGCGACGGCTGCGGCAAATGCTGTCTGTCGAAACTCGAGGACGAAGACACCAGCGAGATCTACTGGACCAGCGTCGGCTGCCGGCTGTTCGACGCCGAAACGTGCCGCTGTTCGGACTATGCCAACCGGCTGGCCCGCGTCCCGGACTGCGTCGGGCTGACGCCGCAGAATGTGCGCACCATCAGCTGGCTGCCCAAGACCTGCGCCTACCGGCTGGTCGCCGAGGGCCACGATCTCTACTGGTGGCACAGGCTGGTGTCGGGCAGTGCCGAGACGGTGCATGAGGCCGGCATCTCGATGCGCGGCCGGGTCAGCGCCAGCGAGACCGATCTTGCCGAGCCGGACGACTATTTCGAGCACATGCTGGACGACGAGCCCTAGGGCCCGGCCTTCAGGGCCCGGAACCGGCCGCCCGACAGCGCGTTTTCTATCCAAATGGTTCAGAACCGACCGGATTGTTCAGAACCGAAAAGCCGAGAAGACTGCGCAATTGCTTGTTGCTGTTACATGAACCCGAAATGAACGGCCGGTTCGTAAAAAGTTCAGATACGCAAGCGCATTCTCCTCGCCATCGGTTCGACCAAGACATGATTGGTTCGATCAAAGGCGGGCGGAAGCCCTGAACAAGGAGAGAAGATAATGTTCAACACGATCAAGACGGCGGCCCTTTCGGCGCTTATCGGCCTCGGCACGCTTGCCGCTATCCCCGCCACAGCCCAGGCAGACAGCATCTATCTCGGCTTCGGCGACGATGACGATCCGCGCGTTGGCGTCTATACCGGCGATGACGATGGTTACTACCGCGAACGCCGCCGCGAACGCGACTGGCGCCGGTCCTGCTCGCCAAACCGTGCTCTCGGCAAGGCAGAGCGCATGGGTCTGCGCCGTGCCCGTATCATCGACGTCGGCCGCCGCACCGTGAAAGTAGCGGGCCGCCAGTATGGCGACCGCGTCGTGGTCGTGTTCGCCAATGAGCGCGGCTGCCCGGTCCTCTACCGGTAAGCGTTCGCACGTTGCCTACCGGCAACGGCCCGCCTGGTAGTATGATCTTCTGCGAAGGTCAGCTTGGGACATGACCTTCTGCGAAGGTCGGTCTGGAGTAGTAGAGCCCCTTTCCGCTGAGAGAAGGGTGCGGCTCGAAAAACCCCCGGAGGACCAGTCCTCCGGGGTTTTTTCATGCAGCAAAGTCAATGTTGCCGCTGCCGAACCACTTCAGGTGGCGGTCACTTCAACTCGAAAGTGACGTTGACCTGCACCGTGTAGGAATTCTCGCCAGCCTGCACCGGAACCGATTCGCGAGCCGCATCAAAAGCCTTGGCGTTCATCGGTATCGGCGGCGGCGCGACGTTCTGGTCGGTGATTTCCAGCACCCGTCCGATGCTGACGCCGGCAGCTTCAGCCAGAGTCCTGGCCTTGGCCATGGCGTCGGCGACCGCCTTCTTGCGGGCTTCGGTGACAGTTGCCGTTGGATCTTCGTTGGAGAACGAGATGCCGCCACCTTGGTTGACGCCGAGCGATACCGCCCTGTCGAGAATCTCGCCTGTTTTGTCGATGTCGCGGATGCGCACCGAAAGCGTGTTGGTCACCTGATAGGCGATGAGTTCGGCTTCCTGGCTCCCGTCCGCCTTGTTGGTATAATTGTAGCGTGGGTTGATCTGGATGCCGGCCGTCTGCAGGTCGCGCTCCTTGATGCCAGCCGACTTCATTGCGGCAATCACCGAAGCCATGGCGTCGTTGTTGGCATCGAGCGCGGCACGCGCGGTCTTGGCCTCGCGCATGACGCTGAGCGTCAGCAGCGCCAGGTCGGGGGCCGCGGTTGCTTCGCCTTCGCCAGTGACGACGATGCGGGGCGGCGGCGGCGAATCGGCCGCACCGGCCATCGCCGGAAACGCGATTGCGGCGGCGAGCGCCAAGGGCAAAAGATGTCTGGTCATAAAAATCTCCTCGGTCTGCGATCCAGTCGCGCTTGTCGACTACCGCATCGGCCCAAAATCGGAATCGATTTCGGAAAGCACGATGCGTGGGTTCAAAGCGTTAGAGCGTACTTGCGCGTCTAAGTGGACGCAGGTCGCTCTAATGGCTGAATATGGGCTGATTTGGACGATCTCGGCCAGCCAGTTCGGAAAGCCTTGTGCGATTCGAGGAAAAACATTAATCCAGCCGCGTGTGGGGCCTGTAGCTCAATGGTTAGAGCCGGCGGCTCATAACCGCTTGGTTGGGGGTTCGAGTCCCTCCGGGCCCACCATATCCATTGATTTTATTGACAAAAACTGCCCTCGGCCCAAAACGTTTTGGGCCCATTATGGGCCCAAAGCAAACATCGTGGTTCCGGTTTGTTCCGACTCTATTTGGTCGTCCGTGAAGAAAGCGATTTTCGCGTCAACCGTGAAAGTGATCTGCGTTGGAGGGCTTTGTCCCAACTGAGGGGCGGAGTTCAGGCTGATCGCGGCCGGAGTGGTGGCGTTAGGGCTGTTGTGAGCATTGTCAGGAACAAGGCACACAAAAGCCTCAGCCAATTGAGCAGGAGGCTGAAGATGATA
>NZ_CAKXZT010000156.1 GCF_935825525.1 Mesorhizobium escarrei | reverse complement strand
TTACTCTTTGATGGTGACGACGATGCCGGCACCGACGGTGCGGCCGCCTTCACGGATGGCGAAGCGCAGCTTCTCTTCCATGGCGATCGGCACGATCAGCTCGACATCGACGGTGATGTTGTCGCCCGGCATCACCATCTCGGTGCCTTCCGGCAGCGACACGATGCCGGTCACGTCGGTGGTGCGGAAGTAGAACTGCGGCCGGTAGTTGGTGAAGAACGGCGTGTGACGGCCGCCCTCGTCCTTGGTCAGGATGTAGGCTTCGGCGACGAACTTCTTGTGCGGCTTGACCGTGCCCGGCTTGGCCAGAACCTGGCCGCGCTCGACACCTTCACGGTCGACACCGCGCAAGAGCGCGCCGATGTTGTCGCCGGCCTGGCCCTGGTCGAGCAGCTTGCGGAACATCTCGACGCCCGTGCAGGTCGTCTTGGTGGTCGGACGGATGCCGACGATCTCGAGCTCCTCGCCGACCTTGACCACGCCGCGCTCGACGCGGCCGGTCACCACCGTGCCGCGGCCCGAGATCGAGAATACGTCCTCGATCGGCATCAGGAACGGCTTGTCGAGCGGACGAACCGGCGTCGGGATGTAGTCGTCGACCGCAGCCATCAATTCGCGGATCGAATCCTCGCCGATCTTCTTGTCGGAATCTTCCAGAGCCGCGAGCGCCGAACCCTTGACGATCGGAATGTCGTCGCCGGGGAACTCGTTCTTGGTCAAGAGCTCGCGCACCTCGAGCTCGACCAGCTCGAGCAGCTCGGCGTCGTCGACCTGGTCGACCTTGTTCAAGAACACCACGATCGACGGCACGCCGACCTGACGGGCCAGCAGGATGTGCTCGCGGGTCTGCGGCATCGGGCCGTCGGCGGCCGACACAACCAGGATCGCGCCGTCCATCTGCGCAGCACCGGTGATCATGTTCTTGACATAGTCGGCGTGGCCGGGGCAGTCGACATGGGCGTAGTGGCGGTTGGCCGTCTCGTATTCGACATGCGCCGTCGAGATGGTGATGCCGCGCGCCTTCTCCTCCGGCGCCGCATCGATCTGGTCGTAGCGCTTGTATTCGCCAAAATACTTGGTGATCGCCGCCGTCAGCGACGTCTTGCCATGATCGACATGGCCAATCGTGCCGATGTTCACATGAGGCTTTGTACGCTCGAATTTACCTTTTGCCAT
>NZ_CAKXZT010000155.1:2500-6098 GCF_935825525.1 Mesorhizobium escarrei | reverse complement strand
TTGATGTTTGGTTGCGGGGACAGGATTTGAACCTGTGACCTTCAGGTTATGAGCCTGACGAGCTACCGGGCTGCTCCACCCCGCGTCAACTTCGGAAGTAAGCTTTGGCTTACTGGATTCAAGCCTGCGCCAACTGAAAGGGCCGCTTGCGCGGCCCGGGGTCCCGATTGGCGGGCCTGTTTGGTAGAGAGAAGATTTGGATTTTTGCGACGTGCGTTTTGCAGACCTGGCAGCGACCTACTCTCCCGCGTCTTGAGACGAAGTACCATCAGCGCTGGAGCGTTTCACGGCCGAGTTCGGAATGGGATCGGGTGCAGCCGCTCCGCCATAACCACCAGGTCGGCAAAGCGCACGTTGCTCGAGAAGCTTTTTGAGCGAATAGCCAATAGTGAGTAGCGAATAGGGAAGCCTATTTTCTGCTCTCTCTGAGCTGTTCGCTGGTCTTATGTGTGCCTTTACTGTTCTTTTGGCCTTGGCGCCTTTCGAAGCGAAGCTTCGCAAGGTCGACCGACCGTCGGCGCCGATGCGCCGCACCCACGTAGCGCCGCCCGCAGGGCGGAACAAGCGTGAGTGAGAACAGACCATTTGACTTGTCAAATGGGCATAGGGAATGAGAACGATCAAGCCGATCGAACTATTAGTACCGGTAAGCTTCAAGCGTTGCCGCTCTTCCACACCCGGCCTATCAACGTGGTCGTCTTCCACGGTTCTCAGGGAATACTCGTTTTAAGGTGGGTTTCCCGCTTAGATGCCTTCAGCGGTTATCCCGTCCGGATATAGCTACCCTGCTATGCGGCTGGCGCCACAACAGGTCCACCAGAGATCCGTCCATCCCGGTCCTCTCGTACTAGGGACAGATCCTTTCAATATTCCTACACCCACGGCAGATAGGGACCGAACTGTCTCACGACGTTCTGAACCCAACTCACGTACCGCTTTAAATGGCGAACAGCCATACCCTTGGGACCTGCTCCAGCCCCAGGATGCGATGAGTCGACATCGAGGTGCCAAACAACCCCGTCGATATGGACTCTTGGGGGTCATCAGCCTGTTATCCCCGGCGTACCTTTTATCCGTTGAGCGATGGCCCTTCCACGCGGGACCACCGGATCACTATGACCGACTTTCGTCTCTGCTCGACTTGTCAGTCTCGCAGTCAGGCAGGCTTATGCCATTGCACTCAGCGAACGATTTCCGACCGTTCTGAGCCCACCATCGCGCGCCTCCGTTACTCTTTAGGAGGCGACCGCCCCAGTCAAACTACCCACCATACATTGTCCCGGACCCGGATGACGGGCCGCGGTTAGACATCCATAGTGATAAGGGTGGTATTTCAAGGGTGGCTCCACCTGAGCTGGCGCCCAGGTTTCAAAGCCTACCACCTATCCTACACATGCCACTACGAATGCCAATGTAAAGCTATAGTAAAGGTGCACGGGGTCTTTCCGTCTAACCGCAGGAACCCCGCATCTTCACGGGGAATTCAATTTCACTGAGTCTATGCTGGAGACAGCGGGGAAGTCGTTACGCCATTCGTGCAGGTCGGAACTTACCCGACAAGGAATTTCGCTACCTTAGGACCGTTATAGTTACGGCCGCCGTTTACTGGGGCTTCGATTCAGAGCTTGCACCCCTCCTCTTAACCTTCCAGCACCGGGCAGGCGTCAGACCCTATACGTCGTCTTGCGACTTCGCAGAGCCCTGTGTTTTTGATAAACAGTCGCTACCCCCTGGTCTGTGCCACCCTCCTCCACTTGCGTGGAAAAGGGTCACGCTTCTTCCGAAGTTACGCGTGCAATTTGCCGAGTTCCTTCAGCATAGTTCTCTCAAGCGCCTTGGTATACTCTACCAGTCCACCAGTGTCGGTTTCGGGTACGGTCTATAAGGAGGAGCTATTTCCTGGAACCACGCAGCAGCCCGTTCAATCCGATAAGATTGGACTACCTCAATGATCCGTCACTTCCTCCAGGCCCACGAATATTAACGTGGTTCCCATCGTCTACGCATTTCTGCCTCGACTTAGGGGCCGGCTAACCCTGCTCAGATTAGCTTTAAGCAGGAACCCTTGGACTTTCGGCGGGGGAGTCTCTCACTCCCCTTACGTTACTCATGTCAGCATTCGCACTTCTGATACCTCCACCACCCCTCACGGGTATGGCTTCATCAGCTTACAGAACGCTCCGCTACCGCTCGTGATTGCTCACGAACCCTAAGCTTCGGTGTATGGCTTGAGCCCCGTTACATTTTCGGCGCAAAGACCCTTATTTAGACCAGTGAGCTGTTACGCTTTCTTTAAATGATGGCTGCTTCTAAGCCAACATCCTGGTTGTTTTGGGATCCTCACATCCTTTCCCACTTAGCCATAACTTGGGGACCTTAGCTGTAGGTCAGGGTTGTTTCCCTTTTCACGACGGACGTTAGCACCCGCCGTGTGTCTGCCGACTAGTACTCCCAGGTATTCGGAGTTTGGTTAGGTTTGGTAATCCGGTGAGGACCCCTAGCCCATCCAGTGCTCTACCCCCTGGGGTATTCGGTCGACGCTCTACCTAAATAGATTTCGCGGAGAACCAGCTATTTCCGAGTTTGATTGGCCTTTCACCCCTAGCCACAAGTCATCCCGAACTATTGCAACAGTTATGGGTTCGGTCCTCCAGTAAGTGTTACCTTACCTTCAACCTGCTCATGGCTAGATCACTCGGTTTCGGGTCTAATGCGACGAACTGAACGCCCTGTTCAGACTCGCTTTCGCTGCGCCTACACCTACCGGTTTAAGCTTGCTCGTCACACTAAGTCGCTGACCCATTATACAAAAGGTACGTGGTCACCCAGGACGAACCTTGGACTCCCACTGTTTGTAGGCAATCGGTTTCAGGTACTCTTTCACTCCCCTTGTCGGGGTGCTTTTCACCTTTCCCTCACGGTACTAGTTCGCTATCGGTCATGCACGAGTACTTAGGCTTGGAGGGTGGTCCCCCCAATTTCAGACAGGATTTCACGTGTCCCGCCTTACTCGAGGACGATGATTTGCATTACGCGTACGGGGCTGTCACCCACTATGGCCCTACTTTCCAGAAGGTTCCGCTTGTCTCATCATCGCCACTGGCCTGGTCCGGGTTCGCTCGCCACTACTGCCGGAGTCTCGGTTGATGTCCTTTCCTACGGGTACTTAGATGTTTCAGTTCCCCGCGTTCGCCACTTTATCCCTATGGATTCAGGATAAGTTACCTATTACAGATCCTTGGAAACCACAGCAGCAAGTCGGCCTTGTCGACCACTGGCTGCTCTGATTTTCCAAGCACCTTAGGTGGGTTTCCCCATTCGGAAATCTACGGATCAAAGGGTATTCGCACCTCCCCGTAGCTTATCGCAGCGTATCACGTCCTTCATCGCCTGTGCATGCCAAGGCATCCACCAATTGCCCTTAAGACACTTGATCGTTCTCATTGCCAATACCCATCGCGCGATCCGAAGGATCGTCGCTTCAGCCAAATCCCGAAGGATTTTAGCCCCGGTGCAATCCCGAAGGGATTGTCACCCCAAGTGCAATCCAAAGGATTGTCACTCCAAGCGCGACCCCGAAGGAGCGCACAGATGTTAT
>NZ_CAKXZT010000154.1 GCF_935825525.1 Mesorhizobium escarrei | reverse complement strand
GTGTTTCGGCGTGGAATAAGGACCCCGTTTCAGGGGTGACCGGCGTCCAAAAAGGACCCCTGTAACGCAGGGTTGTCAGACTGCCTTCGGTTTCATCGGGGGCATTTGTTTTGGATGTTGGTTGTGGAGACGATTGCGAAGATTCGTCGGCTGTCGCTGGTCCAGGGGAAGTCGATCAAGGAGATCTGCCGCGAGTTGAGGATATCGCGGAAGGTTGTCCGGAAGGTGCTGCGGTCAGACGCGACGGAGTTCCGCTACGAGCGTGAGCATCAGCCGATGCCAAAGATCGGCCCTTGGCAGGATCAACTCGACGGGCTTTTGGGTGGCAACCACGGCAAGGCGGGGCGCGAGCGGCTGACGCTGATCCGGATTTACGAGGAGCTTCGCGGGCTCGGCTATGAAGGCAGTTACGATGCGGTCCGTCGATACGCGAAGGGCTGGGCGAAGGAGCAAGGATCGGCAACGGCGGAAGCCTATGTGCCGCTGTTCTTCGCGCCGGGGGAGGCCTACCAGTTCGACTGGAGCCACGAGATCGTCCTGATCAACGGCGTGACGGTGACCGTGAAGGTCGCCCATGTCCGGCTCTGCCACAGCCGCATGATGTTCGTCAGGGCCTATCCGCGCGAGACGCAGGAGATGGTGTTCGACGCCCACGACCAGGCGTTTGCCTTCTTCGGCGGCGCCTGCACGCGCGGCATCTACGACAACATGAAGACGGCGGTGGAGACGGTGTTCGTCGGCAAGGACCGGCAATACAATCGCCGCTTCCTTCAGATGTGCAGTCACTATCTGGTGCAGCCGGTCGCTTGCACGCCGGCGTCGGGCTGGGAGAAGGGGCAAGTCGAGAACCAGGTCGGGCTGGTGCGCGAGCGCTTCTTCACGCCGCGGCTGCGCTTCAAGAGCTATGAGGAACTCAACGCCTGGCTCCTCGACAAATGCATCGCCTACACAAAAGCCCACCGTCATATTGACCAGCCGGAGCGCACGATCTGGAACGTTTTCGAGGAAGAGCGCGGCAAGCTGGTCGAGTATCGCGGTCCCTTCGACGGCTTCCACACGGTTCCAGCTTCGGTGTCGAAGACCTGCACGGTGCGCTTCGACAACAACAAATACTCGGTGCTGTCGACTGCCGTCGGCCGGCCGGTCGAGATCCAGGCCTATGCCAGCCGGATCGTCATTCGTCAGGACGGCATCCTCGTCGCCGAACACGTCCGTTCGTTCGGCCGCGGCGAGACCGTCTATGATCCCTGGCACTATGTCCCCGTGCTCGCCCGCAAGCCCGGCGCATTGCGCAATGGCGCGCCGTTCCAGGACTGGGTTCTGCCATCGGCGATGGAGCGGGTTCGACGCCGATTGAAGTCCTCGGATGACGGTGATCGGCAGATGGTGGCGATTCTGGCCGCAGTGCTGGCCGACGGGATCGATGCCGTGGAGGCCGCCTGCCAGGAGGCGCTCCAACAGAACGTTTGCTCGTCCGCCGTCATCATCAACATTCTGGCGCGGCGGCGCGATCCGGCGCCGGCCATCACCATTCTCACCCCGGACGCTCTTCGCCTGCAGCACGAGCCGCAGGCCGACTGCGCCCGCTACGACAGCCTCAGGAGGGCAAGCTGATGGAACGCACGCAGGTTCTGGACCTGATGGGGACGCTGAAGCTCTACGGCATGCGCAGCGCCTACGATGAGGTCATGGCGACAGGCATCAAGCGCCAGCACGAGCCGCCGAAGATCGTCGGCGATCTGCTCTCGGCCGAGATCGCCGAGAAACAGGCCCGCTCCATCAAATACCAGCTCACCGTCGCAAAACTGCCGCTCGCCAAGGACATCGAGGAGTTCGACTTCGACGGCACGCCGGTCAACGAGGTGCTGGTCCGGGACCTTGCCAACGGCACTTTCGTCGCCGACCAGCGCAATGCCGTCCTCATCGGCGGCACCGGAACCGGCAAGTCGCACCTGGCAATCGCTCTTGCTCGATCCCTGATCCGCAACGGCTCGCGAGGCCGCTTCTACAATGTCGTCGATCTCGTCAACCGGCTCGAGACCGAGCACCGCGGCGGCAAGCAGGGCCGCATCGCCGACTACCTCACCCGGCTCGACTTCGTCGTGCTCGATGAACTCGGCTACCTGCCGTTCGCGCAAGCCGGCGGGCAATTGCTCTTCCATCTGATCAGCAGGCTCTATGAACGGACCTCGATCATCGTCACCACAAACCTGGCGTTCGGAGAATGGCCCGCCGTCTTCGGCGACGCCAAGATGACGACCGCTCTGCTCGACCGTCTCACCCATCACTGCGAGATCATCGAGACCGGAAACGAATCCTGGCGCTTCAAGAACCGCGCCTGATTACCCCATAACGCCGATCCGCACTCGCCGGGCTGCACAACCCCAACCAGTTCCGCCCGGCGAGCGCTAACCATTGTGCTCT
Source organism: Mesorhizobium escarrei (assembly GCF_935825525.1). GTDB lineage: Bacteria > Pseudomonadota > Alphaproteobacteria > Rhizobiales > Rhizobiaceae > Mesorhizobium > Mesorhizobium escarrei. The sequence continues at coordinate 55 of NZ_CAKXZT010000154.1, read as the reverse complement.
ACGAGGGGTCCCTTTTGCGCGCCGATCCAGGGTCCCTATTGTGGGCCGATTGACA
>NZ_CAKXZT010000153.1 GCF_935825525.1 Mesorhizobium escarrei | reverse complement strand
CCACCGGTTTTGCCCCGGTTACGAAAGTTCGGCTTCCGCAGCATTGTTTCCTGTGCAGACATGCTGCGAGATCGGCTCGTCCCTCCGATCAGCCCGCGTCCTCTTCCCCACCACGGGGCGCGGCTTTTCTGCCTATCGTAGGGAAATAGCCAATGACCAGCCGGCGATCGGCGGCCCCAGGTCTGAGCGTTTGGTCATCATTGTGCCGGCAATGCCTTCGCGGCGGCGGTCAGGGTTGCCCGATCGTTGCCGTGCTTGCGGATCAGCTCGCGCACCTGCTCCGGCGTTATGTTGTTCTGCAGAGCGAAAAAGTTCACTTCATAATCATCGTCCGCCGATATCTTGTTGCGGTCGCGAAAGTCGCGTTTGCTTTTGTCGTCTGCCATATCGCACGTCCTTTTAGAATTTCGCCATATTCACTATGGCTAATATACGCCGCTGGCCTAGACTGGGTTCCATGCGTAGGCGGGCAGAGGCCGGCACCGGCCGGCTAGAGTTCATTCCCCCGATGGAGCCCAGGCTGGTGGCCATGCCGCCCGAGGGTGACGACTGGATTCATGAGATCAAGCTGGATGGCTACCGCGCCCAGATCATTATCAACAGCCCCGAGGATATCCGCGTCTATGCCGAAACCGGTAAGGACTGGACGCGTAAATATCTGGGCATCGTGGAAGCTGCGGCGGAGCTTGAGGTCAAGAACGCCATCATCGACGGCGAGGCGGTCGTCACCGACAAGGCCGGCATGCCCGACTTCAACGCGCTCCAGAACGCCGTCGACAACAATCCATACGGCATGTACCTGTGCGCATTCGACATTCTGCACCTCAACGGCCAGGATCTGCGCGACATCGGCTGCAAGGCGCGCCGCGAAATTCTCAGCGGTATCATCAAGCCGCACAGCCGGATTCGGTTCAGCGAGGCCCTGCCTGGTGACGCGCAGTCGCTTTTCCACCTCGTCGAGGAGGTCGAGCTTGAGGGCATTGTCTCGAAGCGCGCCGACAGCAAATACCGCAGCGGCCTGACTTCGAACTGGCTGAAGACCAAGAGCTTCACGGTCGATGAATTCGAATTATTGGGCGTCGAGCGCCAGCCCGGCGAGGCAGCCTTCGCCCTTTTGGCACAGCCCGGCACCGGGAAATATATCGGTACCGCCCTGATCAGCCTGGGCCGCGACATGAAGGAGCGGCTGTTGAGGCGGGTTCGGGAGCACGCCGGGCCGCCGCCAGAGGCGATGAAGAAACGGCCAGGGACACAATGGCTCAGGCCCGGGGTGAAGCTGCGCATCAAGCACCTTCGCGGCGACCACAGCCACATACGCAATGCGTCGCTGCTGGGTTTCGGTGACGACGAGTAGCGTCGTCTGGGCATCAGCTTAGTCGCTCGACGGTCGATGATCGCCAGGCTAGGCACGCGGCACTATCGTGGGATGAAGACGCCGGCGACACAGTGGCAAACCGGGGATGGTCGGCTGCGTGAAGCACTTGCATGGCAAGGAAGATCTGCCGCGTGCTTCGCTGCAAGAATTAGTAGAAATACTAAGAAAAGGGACCTTGCCTTGTTTTGCGCCGATGTCCTATCTGTCTGAACTACTTTCAGTCTGAGGGGCGGGTATGAAACAGAATCAGGATGGCAATCGGCGATCATCCTCAGGCAGCGCATTGGCGATCGGGCTTTTTATATCGAGCATAGCTCTGGCAGGGTGCACTACAGTTTCCACTAGCGGTGCGGATGGATGGCTTACGAAGTCAAATTTTGACAGGGTTGACCAAGCAATGGCTAAGAAAGGCATGATGCCCGCAGCAATCGACTGCCGGTTCGATAGCACAGCTCCGGGCAAAGCGGCCTATGGATCAAAAGTTACGTGGCAACCTGTCCCCAGAGACATTCGCTGGGTAATGCATGTCGGCACTCCCGATTACGTTGCGAGCAGTGAAGCTAAATCACGCGCAATCGGCCTTCATCGCGTGTTTTCGAAAAGGGTTCGTGACAAAGCAACGGGTCAAGTAGTTCAGTGTTCGATCTCGACGAATTGATCCTCTCAGCGGTGCCGACCATCTGGAAGGGACTAGTCCCTACTGCCGACAGCGGCGGCGACGCAATGCAAGTTGAGCCATGCGTTCGATTTAGTCGCAGCGACAGCCGAGCAAAGATGGGGCAAAAAGTGCACTGTCACCGTAATTCGGTCGCCCTGCAGCCACCATCTCTGACGCTGGCCACGGGCCACCACGTCTTCGTCATCCCAGGGCGGAGCAGGAGCGAAACGACGTCGCGGAGACCCTGGGATCCATGCCGTTACCCAAGCCGAAGAATGCAGCGGCCCAGAACGGCGCTTGCATCCGCAACGGTGCTCGTTACCCTTCCCCCATGACCGGCTATGCCTGCATGACCGCGAGCCAGAAGCGCGGCACGATCTACATCGGCGTCTCCAACAATCTCGGCCGCCGCATGCCGGAGCACAGATCCGGCTAGGGCTCACGCTTCACCAGCCGCTACGGCGTGCAGCGTGTGGTCTGGTACGAGGAACGTTTCGACATTCGCGACGCCATCCAGCGCGAGAAGTCGCTGAAGCGCTGGCCGCGCCAATGGAGATCGAGCTGATCGAGAAGACCAAACCAGAGTGGTTCGAGCTTTTTCGCGGGACGGGGTGGTAGGCGTTCGGTTCTGGGCCGCAGTGCACTGCCGTGAGGTAACGGCATGGATCCCAGGGTCTACGCTGCGTCGCTTCGCTCCTTTCTCCGCCCTGGGATGAGTGCGTCA
>NZ_CAKXZT010000152.1:11196-221842 GCF_935825525.1 Mesorhizobium escarrei | reverse complement strand
CCACCGGTTTTGCCCCGGTTACATGTTGTGTGCAAAAATCGCACACGAAAGTTCTGCTTCTCTTCTTTTTTCGTTCCCACGACGGAGCCGCCGACAGCCCTCTTCGGACGCTCTTCTGCCGACGATATTGACCGCTCCATTGCGGATGTTCGCCGGGATATCCGTGAACCTCATTTTGTCCGCCGCGGCGTCCAGTTTGCTGAGCCGTCAGTTACTTAGAGGCTAGACCAGCCTCCACCAGTCGGCGGAACGCCTCCGATCTAGTGGGAAGATCGGGCTGATTGCGGCGCCATTCGTCAACGCGAGCAAGCAAGTCACTCGAGAGCCGGAGTTCGAAGCGCTCAGTTTTGTTATCAACAGGATCGGGCGTGTTTGACAATGGCTATGTCCGTAATGTACGGTATGTACGTAATTTGTGGTTCGCGCTTGCAGCCGACCGACGTGCTCGAACACGTCGCTCGGCCTGACCACAACCCAAGCTGTTTGGAGCTCGGATCATGGCTGATTCCGACAATAGCACGACTTTGCCTTCCGTCATCCGCAGGGGACTATTTCGCGCAACAACCGACGCTGCCGTTGAAATTTGGCGCGAATGGCAAGCTGCTCATGAAGAGACCGATCGGTTGAGCCGCGAGCAGCAGCGTCTGGAGCGGAAGCTCGTAGACGAAGTCGGCTTTCCCACAGTGTTGCCCCGATTGTCAGTTGATGGGACCGCTACGCCGCCTTCACATGAGGCATTTCGCGATGTGCTCTGCGTCGGTTCTGTCGACCCGGCGGTCAGCGCAAAGGCCGAGGTCGATTTGACGGCCCATCAGGCGCGCTGGGATGTCTGCGACCGGGCGATCGGGTATTCCGCCACGTTGCGCGCTGAAAGTGAGGCAGCCGATCGGGCAGAGGCGTTGCTTGAAGAATTGTCGAAAACGCCAGCTATCTCCCTTGTCGGTGTGGCAGCGAAGCTTGATGCCATACTCAGGGAAGGACAGCCGTCGAAAGGCGATGCCGAGTTTCCCTGGCCACAAATCCGTTCTGTTCTGGAAGATATTGGTCGGATCAGCGGGCAGCCAGGGCCGAGCTGACCGCACGAGGCCGTTTCAAGCACTCGGCAGCTGCCTGTCATTCGGATCTTTGGAGGTTGTCGCGAGGAGAGCCTACCGCGACCAATTCTCTATGAGGTGATGCAATTGCGAAAGGCATTGGTGGAATCAACGCGCCCCCGCGTCACCCAGGCGTGGCCAAAGCCTGAAACCGAGCATAGCCCGCATCCCGCAGATCGGCACGTCGGCAACCAGATCGCGATCGTTCGCGTCCAGTCGGACGTATCGCAAGCTCAGCTTGCACGATCCATAGGCATAAGCTTCCAGCAGCTTCAGAAATACGAGAATGCAAGGAACAGGGTGAGCGCATCCATGCTCTACGAGATCGGTAGGTCGCTGAGCGTTCCCGTCAGTCGCTTTTTCGAAGGCCTGCCCGGAAATGACGAGACCAGCCGTAACGCTTCGCCCCTGCCAGTCGATGAGCGCATCGACTTTATTGCCAGCGCGGAGGGCCGGCGCCTGATCGAGGGGCTGATGCAGCTTCCTCCACGCGTCCGCAATCGCGTGGCAGCCGTAATCGCTGCAATGGGGGAGGAATTGGTCGGGCTCGATGCGGATAGGGACACCATGGCGATCTACGATCCCATGCCTGACGACCGCAAGACCGGTTGATAGACACTTGCGGCGGCCTCGTAGCAACCCGCGAGTTCGTCAGTAGGTTTTTAAGCCGTAGCGGTTCCCATGCCCCAGCTTCGCACCGGCCATCTGCCATCTGCCTCCTTTGCCTCTACCAAAAAGTGAAAATCCCTGAATCGTTTCGCTTCAAAGCGTGGCAGTATGTCGGAAAATTGCGCCCTGGTGACTTCAAGGGAGAGGCTCAGCGACGCTAGCTGATCGGCTTCAAAAAGAGCGCCCGCGTCGGGATGATCTGTCTTCATGGGAGTTGGAGCCATGATCATAACGACGCCAGGCCATCTAGTTCGGCATCATCAGCGAGGCAGCAAGTATGACATAGCTGAACTCGACTGATTGGCGTGGTGGTCCGGGCTGCACGGACTGGCCAAAATTGATGTTGGCTGAGCCAACGATCTCACAACGCCATTCGCCAGCAACAAGCGGCGGCAGATGAAGACGGTTAGCCTTTTTTCGGACTGTCATTTTCTAGGTTTTGCGTCAGGAAGCCGGCAACATCAACACCATTCCGGTTCGCGCGAATCTGATCGTGTTATATGTTGACCAAGAGGAAAACGGGCGGGCCACCATTCGCCAAGGTACGATATGGTTCGAAGGAATGTCCGTTCTTCCAAAACCGGCTGAAAAACCGGCTGAATTCTGGAATTCAAGCAGGTGGGGTCGCACCGCCTAAGTCTAAAAGGCGAGCAATTTCAATAAGATGGAATGGAGCGCCCGAAGAGATTCGAACTCCTGACCCCCAGATTCGTAGTTTGGACCCTTCCCAGAAACGGAATCCCTTTACCCGTTAGCCAGCCAGTGAAGGCCGCAGGAATTACTTCCAAGCTTCTGATGTCTGCAGATGCCCTGGCTTTCCCGTCAATGGTCTGGCCGGAGCTAGTGACTGTTCTCTTCTAGCCGGCGCGGCGGTCTTGCCCCGTTCCTGCCCGCTCCTTCGCTGCGCTCCCGTGCGGGGACAAGCCAGCCCTGCACGCCGTCTCCCTTTGGAACCGTCCTCCGGGACAGAAACCAATCAACCAAAGGAAAAGACCATGACCAACAAACGCAACACCGAAACGAAGTCCGAGCCCAAGATGCCAATCTACCACGCCTACACCGTGGGGGACGGCAAAGGAAGGCCAGAAGGGTTTCTGGACCCGCATCGGCTCGTTCTTCGCCCACGACCACGGCTAAGGGCGGAACGCTCCTCCTCGACGCCCTGCCGCTCGACGGACGCATCGTCCTTCGCGCACCGAAGGCCGACGAGTAGGAGGCCGACATGCGGATCTTGACCCACGACCTGCGGGAGAAGCTGCTGGCGAATGGTCGCCAGCAGCAACCCCTTCGCGGCACCGACGGCGAAATCGACTTCGTTCCCGTCGTCAAACTGTTCGCGCCGGATGCCGCCGCGACTTGGCTCCTCACGGGGATCGACCCGGATGACCCGGATATCAACTTTGGTCTTTGCGACCTTGGGCTCAGTTGTCCGGAAATCGGCAATGTCAGCTTCTCGGAGCTTGCTGCCGTTCGCGGCCCGCTGGGCTTTTTCGCTTTTGGGCGAGGTTCCCGGACCCCACCCTCGCGCCCCCCCCCCGTCCTGGTCTCATATCCCAGCGATAGCGGCTGACACGTTGGGCACCTCCAACCTGAACCGACAACTTTGGCACCTTCCCAAAGAACACCGGGCATATCAATCGTGGATAGCAGGGCCAAGATAAACGCTTGGCGGACCTCACAAGCAGGCTCTTTCCACCCTTGAGATTACTGACAATCGACATTCCGATGATTATCTCCCCTCAACGAGACTTGATCGCGCCAACTGTTGATTTAGGATTGTGTCGGGTGTCGCGGGGGGAGCAATGACCGTATCGCTCTTTTCCGATGTCTTTAGACTGGTCCGCCGAACGCGAATAATCGTCGCTGTTCTGCTGATACTGGCCGTCCTGCTTTTCGACCTTGCAATCGAGGGGACTACGCACGAAACCGTCTTAGCGATGCTGATGGACAGGCCGTTCCAACTCGTATGCACGTTTGTCTCGGTGACCGCTGCATCCTTCGTCATTAGGACGATTGCCGAGCAGTCCGTGGCGCTTAGCGGGGCCGCGTTCAACGATCGGCGTCATCTCCTGGGGACGAAATGGTACACCAGGCTTTGCGGCTTCGCCCCAGGGGCTCTGGCGGGGGTTGCTGTCGGGTTCGTCACGCTGACCACCAAGTCCTCCTTGTCCGGGTCGGAATTAGCGATGGGTCTTGGTACCAGCCTTCTGCTCGTCGGAAGCTCCGCCGCTATCGCAATCTCGTCTGCAGGATTTTCGGGGCAAGCTTCTGGACCACCGCTCTCCACTCTCCTGTTCTGCATTTCGGCGGCTCCGCTGGCCGCGGGGCTGTCGACTCTGGCCGGCTATCTGTTTCTCGAGATCGCCGGATATCAGTCGTTCTACGCTATCCCGTTCTGGCTCACGGATTTCAGTCTTTCAGGTGGATACTCGCGATCGGCAATATTGCTGCACGGCTGCTTAGGTGGGCTCCTTCTGCTTCTCCTGACCATCTGCTTGGGCTTCTATCTGCGCTTTGCCTCGATGGCGATATTGGTGTCTGGCGCTCTGAGACAGAGATTTGCGTCGGCACGCTCCCGTTACGCGGTCTTTGCCCTCGGCTTGGCGGCGATAGGGTCCGTTACGTTCCTGCCGCTCCTCATGTTCATGGTGGTTCCGCTGTTCGGCGAGCTGCCGAATCCCTATCAGGAGCGCAACGATGTCCTTTTTGCTCCAATAACTTTGGATGCTGCCGACTACATCTACGTCGGTGCTACGTTCCTCGCCATGCTTGCAGCCGCCGTGGCAAGTTGCCTTTGGGTGGCCAAGTCGCACAGCCTAGGCCTGCGGACCGGCCGCGCCTGCCACCTGGCTCGCAGGTGGCGCCGTCTCGCCAAAGCCGTTGGGAAGCTGCCGCGCTCGCAGCAGAGGCTCGACCTGCTTTTCCTTTTGCTGCTCCTGGCCCTCTTGGTGGTGTTCAGCAGCGATCTCAGTATCGGGGTGGCGCAGCTCGTCGGTTCTATGAGCGTCGTGTTCTTGTGGGCGACAGCAGCGGTCGTGATGTTTTCACCGTTAGCCGTGGCCTCCTATTACATGCGGGTTCCATTGTTGTTGGTGATCTTTTGCCTTTCCGTCGGTTTTTCATTTTTGAGTATGAACGACAATCACCAGGTCCGGCGAGAGGTGCTATCGACGCCGCTCCCGGAACCTTGGTACTTTAAACGGACCATTTCGTTCGCCGATTGGCTTGCAGCTCGACGCGATCTCGGCCGCTACGAACGTTATCCCGTGTTCGCCATCGGCACGGAGGGCGGGGGTTTGCGAGCGGCGTATTTCACGGCGATGACGCTCGCTACGCTGCAGGATCTGTGCCCCATGTTCGCCGAACACACCGTCGCCGTCAGCGGCGTCTCGGGAGGGAGCATCGGGACCGCCGTCTTCGCGGGTTTGCTGGCAAGCGTGGATGCGCCCAAGAAGGTGGACGCGCCATGTGCCGAGTCATTGGACCAGGCGCCCCGCATATATCGTGATGCCACCCGCAGGGTCTTTTCCCAAGATTTCCTGTCACCGCTCTTGGCGGCCCTGATGTTTCCGGACGCGTTGCAGCGCATGTTGCCCTATGCGGTCGACCCATTCGACCGGGCCCGCTTCATCGAAGGTGCATTCGACGTAGCGCTGGACCAAGGCGCTTGCGCCCACGGTTGCGTACGCAAGCCAGGCGGTATGCTTTTCGGGGAACTCTACTCTTCCAACCGGCCTTTAAAGCCATCAGACCAACAGATTCCGTGGCTCTTTCTGAACGCGACTGATGTTTCCAACGGCGTGGTGAGGGCCATCTCTCCCGGTGTGATGAGGCTCCGTCAATTTAAGGCCGAGCCGTTGCACGGGGAGGGGTTCGAACTCGAAGCCAGGAGCATCCACTTCGATTCGACCTTTTGGCCGCTGCAGTTTGTTCGACGTCTCTATGACCCGGCCGATCTGCCGCTCTCGACGGCGGCATTCCTGAGCGCACGTTTTCCACTGCTTATGCCGGCCGGGGTCGTGCGTGGGAATAGCGATTTCAACAGCATCGGGGGCCATGGACAGGCAAAGCGTTTCGTCGATGGGGGCTATTTCGAGAACTCGGGCGCATATACGCTTGGGTTGGTTCTGGGAAGCATCCTGACCGAGCGTTTCTATGCTGCGTCAAGTCCGGGCAGCACCCCGTCGGTTTACACCTCCTCCGATGCGTCCACCTCGGAAATGGAGGCCGATCCGCCGAGAGCCGTGCTGGACCGGATGGCGGCGACTGAACTCATCGCCCTCCTGATCCAGTCGACTCCCTGCCGTAACATTGCCTTTGGGACAGTGGTCCATGAGGAGGAGGGGACTTTCGAGGACATTCCGTTCTGCGCCGATGGCTCCCCGGAATCCCGCGACGAAGAGGGTGTGGGCCTCGGCGAAGTCCTCAGCCCGATCCGTACGCTCCTCCAGGTTGGCAACACGCAGGCCCTCAGATCGATCTCGCAACTGGCTGACGACACCATCGAACAGCGAAAATCCTACCTGAAGCTTTGCGGCCTCCGTCTGCTCGACAGAGACCCGTTTTGCAGCACGGGCGCAGCGGACGCAGGGCGCTACCGTGACTTCTATCCCTTCTCAACGATAGGTCTGTCCTTTTTCAACTCCTCGGAGTTCGACATTCCCTTGACGTGGCAGCTTTCGTCGCGCTCGTTGAATGCCTACGATGAGGCGTTTTCAAACGCGCTCGACACGGTATTTGGCAAGAAGGTTTCGGCCTCCAGCAGTTTTCATGTTGCTGGCGACCTGAAGCGGGCCTACTGCGCCCTGGCGCGGCTGCAGGCACCCCCCTGTATGCAGAAATAGGGGCTGCTCCGGAGAGCGAGAACTAGCTGAGGATCTGGCGGCCAAGGCAGCTGGATGAGAAAGTGAAGGTTTTCGGGCGCGACCCGTGTCCTGGGACGCCTCGGCTACCTCCAACTAAGGCACCCCCCACAGACCGTATCCATGTCGCGCTGCTTTCTGACAAGCTCTTGATCGCCGCTGAAGGCAGATTCTCGATTGTGATTGCTGCAATCATTGTCATATCGATCGCTTGGCTTTGGTTTGGATGAGGCAGGTTGTTTTATTGATTGAGGCCATCGAGGCTTTACGACCAAGTCACTTGCGCCGATTATGCGGCCCTCGCAACTCGGATCGTGTGAAGCATCTCCGGTTTGAGATGCGTATATCGCCGTAACATCTTCCAATCCTTGTGACCCGTAACCAGCGCTACTTGCTCAATTGTGAATCCAGCTTCGAAAAGGCGACTCGTTCCTTCGTGACGCAAGTCATGAAAATGAAGGTCGTGGATGCCCAGGTCAGCGCATCCTCGACGGAAGGCGGTGCCGACTGACCTATGATTGAACGGGAATATTCGATCATCGTCATTGCTGCGCCTTGCCCGCTGCTCCTCAACAATGGCCCATGCGTCGTATCCAGTTGCCGCGAATAGGGGTATGCGCTGATTGTTCCCGTTTTTGTTTCGCGGGTCTTTCCGGTCACGGATGAGAAGCATCCGCGTGCGAGATTCCAAGTCGGACCAACGCACCTTGCAGATCTCCTCCTGGCGCATCGCGGTTGCGACTGCGAAACGTATGATCTGGCTAACCGGTGCAATTTGACGAGGGTTTGCATCGAAGTGACCGATGAGCCTGTCGAGTTCATCCTGCGTCGGCCGCCGGTCGCGCTGATGGCCTTTCCCAACGAGGCCAAGCCTCTTCAGCGCGATACGCGCCAGATCAACCGGCTCGACCTTGACAGGTAGACCGTGAACGGCCGCAGCATCGGACAGGATAAGTTTTACAAAGCCGATGTCGATGCCGAGAGTCATCGGTCCGTCACCTTGGGCGGCCCGGTCGCGGCCAAAACGAATGAGCCGTTCGCGATCGAGAGCCGCGATGTTGCACTTTCCCAGATGTCTTTGAAGCTTATCGAGGGCTGCGGCCTTGGAGCGGCGAGGGGACTTGCCTACATCGCACATGTCGTCGATATGAAGGTCAATGAGTTCGCCGAAGGTTTTCAGGCGCGCTATACGGGACTTAGTCGGCGTCTCACCGCGATCGACTTGGCGCTCGGTCTCGGTCGCCCAGTGCCGTGCGTCGTCTCGGCGCAGGAATGTCTCGCTGACATAGCGACCTTTGCGACGGACTTAGACGCGCCAGGAACCGGACGAGAGCTTTGTGTAGGTGGCCATTTTTTCGTGTGCGCTCCGTGTGCACTGAGAGATCGAAACGTGGCGAAAAGGGTCGTATTCTGGCGTAAATTCGTGTGCACTCGGCAGGTTCTAACGATTTGATGTTAAAGAAAAAATGCTGAAAAATCAACATCATAGAGTGGCCGTGGCGCCCATGATGGACTGGACGGACCGGCATTGCCGGTTCCTCCATCGCCAGTTGACGCGCCGGGCGTTGCTCTACACCGAGATGGTCGTGGCCGACGCGGTCATCCACGGCGAGCGCGAGCGCTTGCTCGGCTTCGATGGTACCGAACATCCGGTCGCGTTGCAGCTCGGCGGCTCCGACCCGCAGAAGCTTGCCGAGGCGGCCCGCATCGGCGAGGCCTTCGGCTATGATGAGATCAACCTCAATGTCGGCTGCCCGTCCGACCGCGTCCAGTCGGGTACGTTCGGTGCCTGCCTGATGAAAGCACCAGTTCTGGTCGCCGATTGCGTCGCGGCGATGAAGGCCTCTGTCAGCATTCCCGTCACCGTCAAGTGCCGCATCGGCGTCGACGAGCAGGATCCTGAGCCGGCGCTCGATGCGCTGGCGGACCGGGTTTTCGCAGCCGGCGCCGACGTGCTGTGGGTGCATGCCCGCAAGGCGTGGCTCGAAGGGCTTAGCCCGAAGGAAAACCGCGACATCCCGCCGCTCGACTATGGCCGCGTCTATCGGCTGAAGGCCAAAAATCAAGACAAATTCATTGGCATCAACGGCGGCATTCAATCCCTTGAAGAGGCGCTTGACCACATTGATCATGTCGACGGCGCCATGCTCGGCCGCGCCGCCTATCACACGCCGGGCATTCTCGCAGGCGTCGACGCGGCGTTTTACGGCGACAATCCCCAAACGTTCGATTTCGCCGCGCTGATCGATGCCATGGCGGATTATGCGGCACGCCATATCGAGCGGGGCGGGCGGCTTGGCCATGTCACCCGTCACATGGTCGGCCTGTTCCACGGCCTGCCCGGTGCGCGCCGTTACCGGCAGATCCTTTCGACCGATGCGACAAGGCCCGGCGCCGGACCGGATGTGCTGATGGCGGCCTTTGCTGCAGTCGATTTTAGCGGGACGGACGCCGAAGCAGCCTGAATGTCCAATCGCGCAAGATCATGCGGTCGCTGGCGTGTCTTCCGCGGTCTGTTCAGCAAATCGGAGGACCGTCGATAGCTCGGGCAAACCTAGTCAAGCTAAGCAGCGCTCGCCCGCTCGGCGTCCTGCATTTCTTCTTTGATCGCGTGCGCTATGGATCGAGTGCGCAGTGCATCGCGCTTCGGCGGCGCCTGGAAGGTGCGGCGATATTCGTGGGTGAATTGCGAGATGCTCTCGTAGCCCACCTCGAACCCAGCGCTGGTTGCCGAAAAGCCTTCATCGAGCATGAGGCGGCGTGCTTCGATTAGGCGAAGCCGCTTCTGGTATTGTCCCGGCGTCAGCGATGTCATGTGCTTGAAGTGCTTGTGGAAGGCCGTGAGGCTCATCGCCGCTGCCGCCGCCAAGCGCTCGACGGGAATACGCGACCGATACTCGGTTCTAAGAATCGCGATGGCCGCCGCGAGACGGGTCGCGTGACTGTCTGGATCGGCAAGCGACCGCAGGGCCGCGCCATGCTGACCGGAGAGGAGCCAATAATGCAGCTCTTGCATAATTCCGGGGCGCAGGAGCGAGGTAGCATCCGGTCGGTCCAGCAAGCGCATCAGCCGCACTGCGCAATCCAGAATTGCGGCATTGGTGTCCTCACCGAACAAGGTGCGTGTCTCTGACGGGCGCTGCGCACGCACGCTGCCCAACTGCGCCGCGACCTCGCGCAGGAGCGTCATCTCGAGTTCGACCGCGACGGCCAGATAGGGCTCGCGCTGGCTTGCCTGAACAATCCGTCCGACGACCGGCATGTCCGCGCTCACGATCACGGATTGCCCGGCGGTGAAGACTTGCTGCTCCCTGCCAACAGTCATCAGCTTGGCACCCTGCAGGACCAGACAAACCAGCGGCCGATAGACCGAATGCAGGTCGCCATGCGGTGACTCGACGCACATCATCCGCAGGCCTGGCACTGGCGTCAGCGCCAAGCCATCCCGGTTTGCATGGCGGGCGGCATAGGTGTGAACGGCATGTTTGAGGACGTCCATCAATGTCTCCTGCAGCGGCGCGATCCTGGTGATCCTAGCATGTGGGCGGGCAAACATCACGTGGGCTGCAGGATCGAGCAAGTTTTGCGCATGCGTTGGCAAGCTGTCCACCGCATCGCTCGGTATGAAATGTCGCGACCGAACAAGCCCGCTCGATAAGGAAAGGTATCTATGTCTGGACAGAACGTGTCACCGAAACGAGCCGTGCCGGCGAATGTCGCCAGGGCTCTTCGCGGGGCATGATCTCCGTGACCGCCGCAGCTCCCGGCGTCACCCTGTTCACTGACGGGAAGTCGCCGGAGCAGATCGCCGGCTTCGCCGCGCGCACGCCACATCAGCGCATCGGCGAGCCTTCCGACATCGCCGGCCCAATCGCGGCGCTCTGCAGCGGGGACGGTGCTTGCATCAATGGACAGACGGTACTCGCAAACGGCGGGATCGTTTGACCAAACTGGCTGGAATAATGGAGCACAGAACGATGAAAATGACGGGTAACACGATCCTCATCACCGGCGGCGGTTCCGGGATCGGGCGGGAACTGGCGCGGCACTTCCATGCGCTCGGAAACACTGTCATCGTCGCGGGACGGCGCAAGGAGGCGCTCCAGCAGACGATCGCCGGGCGTGAAGGCATGTACGCGATGGTCGGCGATGTCGAAGATCCAGAAGCAATTGTGGCATTTGCCAAGCGCGTAGTCGCCGAGCACCCGGCGCTCAACGTGCTCATCAACAATGCCGGCATCATGCGCCGCGAGGATCTGACCAGAACCCGCGATCTGCGCGACGCGGAGGAAACGATCGTCACCAACCTGTTCGGGCCGATCCGCCTCACCAACGCGCTGATCGACCATCTGGCGGCGCGGCAAAATGCCGTGATCGTCAATGTCTCGTCAGGCCTGGCCTTCGTGCCGCTGAGTGGCACGCCGACCTACAATGCCACCAAGGCGGCGATCCATTCCTATACGGTGTCATTGCGCGAGCAACTCAGGGGCAAGGTCGAAGTGATCGAGCTTGCGCCGCCGGCGGTTCGCACTGAACTCACGCCCGGCCAGTCGAGACGCGACGAGTATATGCCGCTTAATGCGTTCATCGACGAGGCGATGGCGCTGTTCAGCCGGGAGCCGACGCCCAAGGAGATACTGGTGGAGCGCGTGGGCTTCCTGCGCTGGGCGGAGCGGGACGGCCGGTTTGATCAAGCGGTCGAGATGCTCAGGGCTCACTGAGCAGCGCCGAAGTGGCCTTACTGTTCAATCGCGCAAGATCATGCGGTCGCCGCGCACGTCGAAACCGGATAGTGAGCCGATGAAATTCATGCCGAGCAGGCTCTGGCCGAGCATGCCGGGCGCGGCGATCATGACCGGCATGTCCTTGCGGACGATGCCGCCGATCGTCAATTCGTCGGTTCTGACGGCGGCGGCGCGCGCCATGCCGTTGGCCGTGGAGACCGGTATGGTGAAATTGAGAGCGGCTGGATTGAATCCGGCCGCTTGCGCGTCCTGCGCGGTCAGCACGGTGCTGGTGGCGCCGGTATCGACCACGGCCCGGATCGGCGTGCCGTTGACCATGATGCGCGCTTCGAAATGGCCATTGCCGGCCTTGTCCAGGGTCACCGTGGCGTGGCCGTCTTCCAGGCCCAATGCCAGCGGACTGCCGGGTACAAGGCCAGCCGTTACCCGGCTGGCGACATCCTGCAATTCATAGCGGTACTGATAGCCGGCAATCAGTGCGAGTACGATGACGGCCCAGGTGCCGAGGTTGCGGGCCATCGTGCCCAAGGGTCTGCCTGATCTGAGCAGGCCGGCGCCGATGAGTGCGACCAATGCGCCGAGCCAGATCAGCCGGCTGAAATCGTAATTCTCGACGCCGAATGTGCTGCCGGCGGAATCGTTGAGCATGAGCAGGACGACGCCTGCCCCGATCACGACCATCAAAACCCAGAAAAATCGGTTCATAAATGGCTCACGAGAGGGCGTCGCGTTCACGCGCAAGGCGGGTGCGGCGCGTTTCCCGGCGCGGTCTGCGTTCAACCGTTTCCAGCCGGGCCGGCAACTCGGCCATGACGCTGCGGCGGATTTCAGGGGTCATCTCGATCCAGGCGCCGATTTCCTCCCGCGTGCGGCCGCAACCGAAGCAGAAGCCGGTTTTCATATCGATCGAACAGACCAGGATGCATGGGGATTCGATGGCCGTCATAATGTTCTCTCAGGGCTCCGTCAGGAATCCCTTGTCTCGCCTCCACATGGTGTAACGGTAAGGCCAATGCAAGCCCTTCGGAATGCGCCGCCGGCAACCGCTTTCGCGTCAATGCGGGCAGTTGTGCCGGCCGAGCAAGGCGGCTATGCCGCTCACCAACTCTGGGAACGATCATCAACGACATGACCAGCGCGCTGCCCTTCGACGATTTTCGCAATCTTCTGGCGACCCTGCCGCGGGCCGACACGGCAGCCGAAGCCCGCGTCCGTGCACTGTTTGCCAAGGCCGACAAACCTAAAGGCTCGCTCGGCCGCATCGAGGACATCGCGGCTTGGCTGGCCGCCTGGAGCGGCCGTGCGCCGCCGGCAGTGAACCGGCCTCTGGTGGCGATCTTCGCCGGCAATCACGGCGTCGCTCGCCACGGCATTTCGCCACGGCCTGTCGCTGCCACGGCGAACGCCGTCGAGCTTTGCGCGGCCGGGGGTGCGGCGATCAACCAGATCTGCATCGCCAATAATCTCGGGCTGAAAGTGTTCGATCTTGCGCTGCACATTCCGACCGCCGACATCACCGAGGATGCAGCACTTGACGAGCGCGGCTGTGCCGCCACCATGGCCTTCGGCATGGAGGCGATCGCCGGCGGCGCCGATCTGCTTTGCCTTGGCGACCTCGGCGTCGGCAATTCCACCGTTGCCGCGGCCTTGTTTGCCGCACTGTTCGGCGGCAGTGGCGCAGATTGGGTCGGATCTGGATCGGGCGCCGATGCATCGATGCGGGTGCGCAAGGCGGAAATGGTCGATGCCGCGCTAGCCTTCCACGGCACAAGTCTCAGGGACCCGCTGGAAGCGTTGCGCCGGATTGGCGGGCGTGAGTTCGCAGCGATTGCCGGCGCCATCCTCGCCGCCCGGACGCAGAAGATTCCCGTCCTGCTCGATGGGCTAGTTGCGACTGCCGCCGCCGCGACGCTGCATGCTACCAACCCCGCCGCGCTCGACCATTGCCTGCTTGCCAGCCTGTCGCGAGATCCTGCGCATGCTCGGGCGGCCGAGCGGCTCGGCTTGCGGCCGCTGCTTGATCTCGGCGTCAGCCACGGCGAGGGGGCAGGGGCGGCACTTGCCGCCGGCCTGGTCAAAGCCGCGGCTCTTACCAGTTCGGGCATGGCGGAGGCGGTTCGTTACCAGTGATGAGAGCCTAATTTATGG
Organism: Mesorhizobium escarrei; assembly: GCF_935825525.1. Lineage (GTDB taxonomy): Bacteria > Pseudomonadota > Alphaproteobacteria > Rhizobiales > Rhizobiaceae > Mesorhizobium > Mesorhizobium escarrei. The sequence continues at coordinate 208,324 of NZ_CAKXZT010000152.1, read as the reverse complement.
GCTGGCACCGCGCCGCAAGCAGCTACAGGTTTTGTCATATCAATCTCGTGAAGCCATCATCGCTCCAGCGCTCACTGCCTACTCCGTGGTGCACGAAGAAGAGGCCGTCCGGATCGTATCGGTCCTTCACCGCGAGAAGCTTGATGTAGTTCGAACCCCAAAAGGCGTCTCGCCACCTCTCGTCGAAGAAATCGCTTTCCGCCACATATGAGCCGACGGCAGGTATCAGTTTGCGTATTTCGTTCATGGCCTTGTCGATTGCATTCGCATCTCGACGGGCAGCCGCCAGGTCGGGTTCGCGATCGGCAATGCCGGGGTATGCCGGCGGTCCCTCGGCGCCGCTGATGGCCAGCGCGAAAGCATCCAGCACCACCGGATTGGTCGCCGTCTGGCGGGCGGCGTCAATCACCTCGGCAGGAGCGCCCGCAAGACCCTTGTTGACATGCAGGGAGACAGTCCAGTGGCGGGTAGCTGCGAATAGGGCGTCGGCAAGGTTCTGCTGCCGGTCCGCCTGGAGAAGGGATGACGGAATCCATGCAGACTGGTAGCCATGCAGAACCTGTCCCGTCTCCTCCAGATTGCTTGCCCAGAACACGTTGGCCTTGCCGGCATCGGGGCGGTTGTCGGCGAGCACCAGTCCGGGTATTTTCTTGAGAAATTCGGGATCCCATAAATTTCGAGCCGGGACGGCGATGATCACCGGCTCCGCTTCGAGGCTGAAATCCTGCGGCGAACCGGCCACCCAGTCGAAGAACGGCCGCCAGATCGTCTCGGCCTGCTGTTGGTCCAGACCTTGGAATACCATCGAAATCGCGAGAACATTGCCCGGCCGGAAGGCAATCTGCTCGCCCCAGTGCGGATTGAACAGAGCCTTGCTGTAGAATTCCACGATCTTTACGATCAGTCGGTGGAAGGCGGCGTCGGACGTCGCATCGATCGTGGCGAACACCGCGCCGAAGAATTCCGGCAACTCATGCGTTCGCAGCGTGAGCCGGGTCACGACCCCGAGACTGCCGCCACCGCCACCCTTGATCCCCCAGAACAGGTCCTGATTTGTGCAGGCGTTGGCAATTGCAACGGCGCCATCGGCAGTGACGATCTCCGCTTCCAGCAGGCTCGCCGCCGCCATTCCATAAGCCTTCGAGAAACTTCCGAAGCCGCCACTTTGGATCAGGCCCGCGACGCCGACGGTCAGGCAGCCGCCGCCCTGGACATAGCGCCCCGCTTTCGTGGTGACGGCGTCATAGGCCTGCCCCCAGATTGCGCCCGCTTCGATCGTAACCGCCGGCTGCGGCGGTTGTCGTCCGGCGCAGCCAACACCGACGAACGCGTCGTGCACGGTGACGGCGTTCATCTTCCGGGTCCAGATCAACAAGGAATCCGCGGCATTGGATGTGCCTTGGTAGCTGTGGCCGCCGCCCTTCACCACGAGCCGCAGATTGTTGTCACGGGCGAAATTGACTGCCGCCACGACGTCATCGTTCGTTCGGGCAACGACTGCATATTTGCTGGGCTGCGATGTCCAGCCGTCGACCCAGCCTAGCGTCTGTGTCAACCCGACCTCGTCGCCGAGGTAATAGGGGTTCTTCAGTTCCTTGAAGACATCCGTACAGCGGGGGCCTGACGGGGCCTTTATGCATGCGGCGAGCGGCGGCTGAACCTTTACGAGTTGCCCCTCGACTTGCCGGCCAAGCCGGTCCCAACTTCCTTCTGCTGGCCATTCCGGGTCGGATGGACGGATGCGCGAGGTCGGACGGGCCGCGGCCTGTGCCGGCACGAGCATCCACGGCCGCAAGAACGGGATCGCTGCTGCCGTGTGCAATAGACGTCTTCTGTTCATTTGATTGCCTTGGCCCCTGATTGCCTTGGCTCGGAAGACACGTTGGATGGCCTGCCTGGGCAAGGCTATTGCCAAATCGCCCTATCCGCAACGATTCTGGCATCCGGTGCCGGATTTTCGTGAGCCAGTGCTCAGCGCCGGCGCGCAGCAACGGCCCTGGTCGGCAGCGCCGGCAATTCCTCCATCACCCGGCTCAACGGGAAGATGGCGATCGCCTCAGTGCCTTCGCGCAGTTTGGAATGGAGTTCGAACTCGCCGCCATGCATGGCGAGCAGGCTTTGGACGATCGGCAGGCCAAGCCCGGTGCCTTGTTCGGCGCTCTTGATGGCGATCGAGCCCTGGCCGAAGGCGGACAGCACGACCGGAATCTCGTCTTCCGGAATGCCGGGCCCATTGTCTTTGACGGAGAGGTATTGGCCGCCGCCCGCCGTCCAGCCGACGCGCACGCGGATCTCGCCGCCAGATCCGGTGAACTTAATGGCGTTCGACAAAAGATTAAGCGCGATCTGTCGCACCGCGCGTTCGTCGGCGAACAGGCGCGGCAAGGCGCTTTCGAAATCCTGGACGATACGGATGTCCTTGTTGCGCGCCTTCAGCTCCATCATGTGACAGCAATCCTCGACCACCGAAAGCAGCATCATCGGCTCTTCGTTGAGCTGGTAGCGCCCCGCTTCGATGCGCGACAGGTCGAGGATTTCGTTGATCAGGTCGAGTAGATGCTGGCCAGACTCGTGGACGTCGCGAGCATAGTCGCGATAGGTTGGATTGCTCATCGGTCCGAGAACCTCGTTCGCCATCACCTCGGAGAAACCGAGAATGGCGTTGAGCGGCGTCCGCAACTCATGGCTCATCGAGGCCAAAAACCGCGATTTTGCCAGGTTGGCGTCCTCCGCGCGTCGGCGCGCTTCGTCCGACATCGATTTCGCCGTGTCCAATTCGGCAATCAGCGCGTCCTTTTCGGAGCGGAACGAGAGCAGCATCAGGGACGAGCGATTGAGGCGGCGCGCCACATAGGCGAAGAAGGGGAGCGAGACAATCAGCAACCCGGCCATGATCAACTCGACCGGCATCCACTGCCTGGCGGCGGCATAGGCATAGGCGGCCACCGGTACGGCGAAAGTCGCCAGCAACGCACCGCGCAACGATGACGCTGTGATCGCGGTCGCTGCCATGGCAAGCAGCAGCACCACCGCCTTGGTCAACTGGAACTGGTCGACCTGGCAAGCATCGCAACCGAGCCAGGCGAACCAGGCCCAGCCCAGGCCGCAAAGGAAATGGCCTATCAGGAAATCACGGTGCGTTTGCAGCGGGTTGAGTTCGGCAGCTTCCGTTCGGTCGACGCGCCTCGCCATGAACACGACGATGGCGTAGCAGATGAGTATAAAAAGCGCCCAGATGCCAATTGCCTTACCGACGCCAGCGAACAGACCGGTCGCGGCGGTCGCCAGGACGAGAAGCGGAACTATGATCGCGCCGCCTAGCATCGCACGGGCGTGGAGTTTCAAAAGCTCGCGGTCGAAATCAGGATTTCCGACCTGCTGCGAAAGACGGTCGCGCGTCTTGCGCACCGCGCGGGCCACATCGCTGTTGCGATGGGGTTTCCGGCGGTCCACAATAAACTTGTCCGCTGTGGTCGAGCGTTGCGAGGGCATGGAGACTTCAATTTATGCGGGCAGCGGTTTCAAATCGTTAAGCTACGTTCGAATGATTAACCAACGGTTTGCCATATGAGCCGTTCGTGGTCGCGGCGGCCGGGACAGCGATACGTCCCGCCGCGGCCGCGAAGCCTTTGGCGCCGGCTGGTGGACTACGCACTGGCGATGCTTGTCCTCGGTCTGCTGATCCTTCTGGCGGCGCGGCTTGATCGGATCGAGACGCGCAAGACTGAGGGCGCCGCCGTCGTCAATGACGGCGATACGATCACGCTCGGTAGCGAGCGCATCCGCATGCGCGGCATTGATGCGCCCGAATATTCGCAAATCTGCCGCAAGGACCGCGCCGATTATCCCTGCGGCAAGCTGGCGCGGCAGTCGCTGGTACGTCTGATATCAGGCAAACCCGTCTCCTGCACCGGCTGGCAGCGCGACCGATACCGCCGGCTGCTCGGCGATTGCAACGCCGGCGGCAAGGATCTCAACCGCGCCCAGGTCGAGGCCGGCTGGGCAGTTGCCTATGGCGATTTCGAAACCGAGGAGGCCGCTGCCCGATCAGGCAAGGCCGGCATCTGGGCCGGCACTTTCGACGAGCCGCACGATTGGCGCGAGAGCCGCGATCACGAAGTGGTCGAAAGAAAGCACGGTCGTCTGGCTTCGATCGGCGATGGCTTGCGAGAAATTTTTCGCTTCTGGTAATGGTCAACACTATAGTTGTTGCAACAGACCTGATCAGAGCGATGCGTCCATTCGGAAGCATGCGCTGAGATCTTTTAAATCTTCGCATCGTGCTTTCCGGAAATCGATTCCGGTTGTCGGGCCGATGCGAAAGGAGGATGGGATGAAACTCTTCGACGGCGGCCGGGCGCCCAATCCACGGCGGGTTCGCGTCTTCCTCGCCGAAAAGGGGCTTGAGGTTCCGCTGGTGCCCGTCGACATGAGCGCGCTGGAGCACAGAGAACAGCCGGTCAGTTCGCGCAACCCGCTGCAGCGTCTGCCGGTGCTCGAACTCGACGACGGCACCGTCATCACCGAATCTGTCGCCATCTGCCGCTATTTTGAGGAACTGCATCCGGAACCGGCTTTGTTCGGCCGCGGCGCGCTCGCCAAAGCGCTGGTCGAGATGTGGCAAAGACGCATGGAGCTCAACTTGCTCAGTTGCGTCAGTGCCGCGTTTCGGCACATCCATCCGGCGATGAAGGATTGGGAGATTCCACAAATCCCCGAATGGGGCGAGGCCAACAAGCCGAAAGCCGTTGGATTCCTGAGACTCCTCGACGACGAGTTGGCGAACCGGGAATTCGTCGCCGGCGACGCCTATTCGATCGCCGACATCACCGGGCTGATTGCCATCGACTTCATGAAGCCGGCGCGCATCAAGGTGCCGGAGGACTGTGCCAACGTGCTGCGCTGGCATCAGGCGATCTCCAGCCGGCCGAGCGCCGCCGCCTGAGAATGAGCCCCAGGCATGAGCGAAGAGCTGGAAAATTTCGCGGCGAGGGTACGCGCCTGCCGTATCTGCGTCGAAAGCCCGATCGGCCGGCCGCTGCCGCATGAGCCGCGCCCGGTGCTCCGGCCGTCATCGAGCGCCCGTATCCTGATTGCCAGCCAGGCACCGGGCACCAAGGTGCATATGTCAGGCATGCCGTTCACCGACGCCTCCGGCGATCGTTTGCGGAACTGGCTGGGCGTCAGCAGCGAAGAATTCTACGACACGACAAAATTCGCCATCGTGCCGATGGGCTTTTGCTTTCCCGGCCAGGATGCCAAGGGCGGCGACCTGCCGCCGCGCCGCGAATGTGCAGCGGCCTGGCGTGCGCCGCTGATGGCGCTGATGCCGCATATCGACCTGGTGCTGACGATCGGCCTCTATGCGCAATCCTGGCACATGGGCGCCGCGCGCCGGCCCTCCCTGACGGAGACGGTGATGGATTGGCGCACCATCTGGGATGCGCCCAGCAACCCGAAAGTGCTGCCGCTACCGCATCCGTCGTGGCGCAACACCGGCTGGCTGAAACGCAATTCGTGGTTTGAAATGGATTTGCTGCCGTTTCTGAGATCGGAAATCCGCTATCGCCTCGGCTGACGCGTAAGCAAGAAATCACTCGCTTTTGCACCATTTGGCAGAATTTCTTTCTTGTGAATGGCCAAAATAAGAAGGACTATAGCCAATCTATTCCTGAACTATCCCTGTGGGAGCACCCAAATGGACCGCCTTGACAGAAAAATCCTCCGCCTCTTGCAGGAGGACGCGACGCTCGCGGTCGCCGATGTCGCCAAGAAAGTCGGACTGTCGACCACGCCCTGCTGGCGGCGCATTCAGAAGCTCGAGGAGGAAGGCGTCATCAAGCGGCGCGTCGCCATCCTCGATCATGAAAAGGTGAATGTGCGCGTCACCGTGTTCGTGTCGATCCGCACCAATTCGCACAGCCATGAGTGGCTGCGCCGCTTTTCGGAGGTCATTCAGGAATTTCCGGAAGTGGTCGAGTTCTACCGGATGAGCGGCGACGTCGACTATCTCTTGCGCGTGGTGGTGCCCGACATCGCTGCTTACGACGCCTTCTACAAGCGGCTAATCGCCAAGATCGAGATCCGCGACGTCTCGTCGTCGTTTGCCATGGAACAGATCAAATACACGACCGAAATGCCGCTCGACTACATGGTTCTGGACAAGGAATCGGGCGCCAACGCGGCCTGAGGAGTTTTTTGCTTAGTTCTTCTTTTTATTGAGGAAAGTCCATGGCGAGTTTGCCGGTAGCGTGATCGTGTCTGGCACGAGATCGACATCCGCCACCTCCGCCTTGCGCACGGTGTAACCCGACTGGATCACGCTGACACCGTCGAGGATGAAGAGCTGACTTTTCTCCATGCCAGGCTCCAGGGCGCCGGTCACGGAAACCGGCTGATAGGCTTGCGACATCCTGTAGGGGCGGGCGGGCGTGACGAGGACGATCTGATTGGGCGGCGGCGTCGGCATGTGGCTGCACGCACCTGTCCACGGCACCAGCAGGAACTGATAGACGAGATCGCCGTCCCGATCGAGCGGCAGCGCGTACCCCGCCAGTTGGACGGCCTTGTCTCGCAAATTGAGAGACAGCGTCTCGCCACGGTCAGGCATTTTTGCCGCGACCATCGGCAATCCGAAACTTTCGGCAGCGGGTTGGGTCGCCGGGCGCAGGTCCTTCCAGAATATGCGCGCGGTTTCGGCGGAAGCGGTGCCCGCCACTATGGAAATCAGCACGGCCGCCAGCGCCGCTGTCGATTTGAGACAATTGCTCATCGTGTGCTCTCCATTTGACCGGAGTAAAGCTGCCGTCGTCGACAGCGTCAACGTTCGAGACGCATCACATGCCGGCGCGAGCCGGCCATGCCGATCTCGTGGAATCCGCGGGCCACGAACATCTCTCGAAAGCCCATGAAACGGTAACTCGGCGACGCCTGGTCGACCGGATAGGCCTCGATGGTCCTGGCGCCTTTGGCGAAGGCGTGATCGATGGCCGCGTCGAGCAGGGCGCTTGCCAGTCCCCGGCCGCGCGACGCCCTCGACACATAGAAGCAGACGATCGACCATACGCCCGCCTCGCTGTCGTCCTGCCCCTGCGACAGCTTGCGATAAGTCTCGCGTGGCGCCACGGAGCACCAACCGGCGGTCTTGCCTTCGGCATGGGCGACGATACCGACCGGCGTGCCGGCTTCGATGAGCGCCATCATGGCCCGTCTCCTCTCATCGTTTGACGCGTGTTCGCGGTTTTCGAGCTGGCGCCAGGCCATGCACCAGCAGTATTTTGGTGCGCCAGGCTGTTCGAACAGGTTCTCGAACTCGGCGCGCGTGGATCGCGTCACCTCAGTAATCCGGATCTGGCTCCGGTCAGCCTTTCCTGGCGAGCCGCTCGAGCGTTTTGGCATCGGAAAGCTCCCTTGCAGCGTCCTTGCCGATCCAGCGCGCCGTCTTGTCCGTCGAACCGGCCAACTTCTGTGCCAGGGCAAGGGCAGCGCCGTGCAAATACATCGATCGCTTGCCGATAGAGCGAAGCGCCCAGTTCACCGCCTTCTTCACAAAATTACGGCCGTCGGTGGCGTGCGCTTCGATAATCGACAGGAAGTCGAGGAAGGTCGCCTCTGGCTCCTTCTTCCGGTGGACGACCGACCAGGCCATCATGGCAAAAGCCGTGCGTCGAACGAACTCCCGTTCGTCGGCCGCGAACTCTTCTATCAGTTCCTTCCAGCAATCCGTATCGACAAAGAGATCGGAGACGCCGTCGACGATATCCCACGAGTCGAAAGTCGCCGCCCATCGTCTTGCATCCGCAGCAGAAAACCGCTTCGGATCGGCTGTGACGGAAGCGATGAACTGCGCTTCCATGATGCCGGACTCCCACAGCTCGAAGGCACGCTCATGGTTGCGTTTTGTTTGCCTGGCAATCTGCCGCTGCACGCCATGCGAGATACCGAGCGCACGTTCGATCTTGATGCCGTAACGCAGCATGCCAAGGCGGTTCTCCTGCGAGCCGATCAAGCGCAGATGGGCGACAATCTCCTCGGCGCTGGATTGAGGCGAAAGCTCGGCCACGACAAAACCTACTTTTCCAATCGCGCCAGCAGCGAAGACGTGTCCCAGCGTTTGCCGCCCATCCCCTGCACATCTTTGTAGAATTGGTCGACAAGTGCCGTCACCGGCAGCTTGGCGCCGTTGCGGTCGGCCTCCGCCAGGCAGATGCCGAGATCCTTGCGCATCCAGTCGACAGCGAAGCCGAAATCATATTTGCCGGCATTCATCGTCTTGTGGCGGTTCTCCATCTGCCACGAGCCGGCCGCGCCCTTGGAGATGACCTCGATGACTTTTTCGATGTCGAGCCCGGCCTTCTTGCCGAAATGGATGCCTTCGGCCAGCCCTTGGACAAGACCGGCGATGCAGATCTGGTTGATCATCTTGGTGAGTTGGCCCGAGCCGGCCGGGCCCATCAGCCCGACCATGCGGGCAAAGGCGTCGATGACAGGCCTCGCCTGTTCGAAGGCTTTCTGTTCGCCGCCGACCATGACAGTCAGGACGCCGTTTTCGGCGCCGGCCTGACCGCCGGAGACCGGTGCGTCGAGGAACGAAAAACCGCCCGATTGCGCCTTGTCAGCCAGTTCGCGCGCGACTTCAGCCGAGGCTGTAGTGTTGTCGATGAAGATGGCACCCGTTTTCATCGACTGGAATGCACCCTCGGCTCCAATCGTCACCGCGCGCAAATCGTCGTCATTGCCAACGCAGGAAAAGACAAAGTCCTTGCCGTCGGCCGCCTCAGTCGGCGTGTTGGCAACACTGCCGCCATGCTGGGCAACCCATTGCTCGGCCTTTGCCCTGGTGCGGTTGTAGACGGTAACGTCGTGTCCGCCCTTGTTCCTGAGATGTCCGGCCATTGGATAGCCCATGACGCCAAGACCGAGAAATGCCACCGATGCCATGTTTTCGAATCCCTTAGAAGCCTGTTTTCCGGCCTTCTTAGCGGATCAGGCAAAGCGATGGGAGTCAGCGTTGCAGATGGATGGTAATGCGCCGTTCGATCCATTCGACTGCGTGGCGCAGCGTTTCGACAATGATCAGATAGATGATCGCCGCCCAGACATAAGACTGGAAGTCGAACGTCCGCGAATAGGTGAGCTTCGTGATGCCCATCAGATCATAGACAGTAATGATGGCTACGATCGCCGAGCCCTTGATCATCAGGATGATCTCGTTGCCGTAGGGACGCAGTGCCACAATCAGTGCCTGCGGCAGGATGATCTTCCACATCGTCTGCAATTTGTGCAGGCCGAGCGAGGCGGCGCCCTCCCACTGGCCCCTGGGCACGCTCTCGATCGCGCCGCGCAGGATTTCAGCCTGATAAGCGGCAGTATTGAGCGAGAAGGCGAAGATTGCGCAGTTGAATGCCTCGCGGAAAAAGCCCCAGAGGCCAATCATATCGAGCTGCGGCCGGAAGGAGCCTACCCCGTAATAAACAAGGAAGGTCTGGGCCAGCAGCGGCGTGCCGCGGAAGAAATAGACATAGGCATAGGCAAGACCCGAAAGAAACCGGTTCCTTGACATGCGGGCATAGGCGATCGGCACCGAAAGGATCGCGCCAAGCACGATCGAGATGGCGACCAGCAAAAGCGTCACACCCAGGCCTGTCACATAGGACGGCGCATATTTCGCGAAAAGCTCGCCGTTCCAGGCGACAACGAGGTACGCAGCAATCCCGGCGAGAAAAGCTATCCACACACAGACCAGAGCGTAGCCGAGAATACGTTGGCGCGGCCAGCCGTGCGGGATTGCTGGCGGTTTTTCGACCTTCGTCGCCACGTCGGCTGCTGCCGCACTCATCGTTGCACCTGCTGGCGGCCGACCGCACGTTCGATCGCATTGATGCCGAAGGACGATATGATGGCGAGGAGCAGATAGATAAGGGCGGCAACACCGAAAAACAGGAAGGCGTGCTTGGTGACGCGGGCGGCGACGCCCGCTTGCCGCAATATGTCGGTAAGACCGATAGCGGAAACCAGGGCGGTATCCTTGAGCAGGATGAGCCACAGATTGGCAAGACCCGGCAGCGCGATACGGACAAGCTGCGGCAGCACCACAAGGCGCATCGTCTGCCAGCCAGACAGGCCGACCGAATAGCCACCCTCATACTGTCCCTTCGGGATGGCGCGGAATGCCGAGAGGAAGACCTCGCTGGCGTAGGACGAGAAGACGACGCCGAGCGCGATCATGCCGGAAACAAAAGCATTCACTTCGACCGCGGCGGTCGGGTCATACAGGCGCATCAGTTGCTGGATGCCGATTTGCGCGCCGTAAAAGATCATGAACAGGGTCAGCAGCTCAGGCAGCCCACGAAAGATCGTGGTGTAGATATTGCCGGCCAGCCGCAGCGACGGCTCGTTGGATTGCTTGGCCAGCGCAACCAGAAAGCCGATCACCAGACCGAGAGGCAGGGTCGCGGCTGCAAGCGAAACGGTGATGAAAACACCATAGGCGATGTCGTCGAGCCAGCCTTCGGGTCCCCAACTGAGCAGCGTCCAAACGCTTTGCATCCGCCTGCCTGTTCTCCTCTATGGCATTTTTTTGAGAGCGCGGCGTCAGCTCTCGCGCCGCTCCTTGCGCAAACGGCGGGGATGTCCCGCCGTTCGCTGTCAACCCGGAAGGATCAGGACTCGCCGCCGTAGACGTCGTACTTGAAGTATTTGTCGTTGATTTCCTTGTACTTTCCGTTGGCACGGATGGCGTCGATCGCCTTGTTGAACTGATTGACCAACTCGGTATCGCCCTTGCGTACCGCGATGCCGGCGCCCGGACCATGGATCTCGATGTCGGGCGTGATCGCACCGATCAGCTTGCAGCAGGCGCCGTCCGGCGTGGCAAGCCAGCCTTCGAGAACGGTGATGTCGTCGTTGACCGCATCAACGCGTCCATTGGCGAGATCGAGCTGGTATTCCTGCGCGGTCGGGTACGGCTTGATCGTACTGTCGGTATAAGCCTTGGTTGAATAATTGAAGTGGGTGGTGGACGCCTGCACGCCGATCGTCTTGCCGGCCAGGTCCTCCTGGGTCACGCCTTTGATATCGCTGTCCTTGGGCGCGGCGATGGCCGGCGGCGTGTTGTAGTATTTGTTGGTGAAGTCGACCTTCTCGGCACGCTCCGGGGTGATCGACATCGAGGCGACGATGGCGTCGAACTTGCCGGCCTGAAGCGCCGGGATGATGCCGTCCCAATCCTGCGCGACGAAAGTGCACTTCACCTTCATCTCGTCGCAAAGCGCCTTGGCGATATCGATGTCGAAGCCCACGAGCTGGCCATCAGCGGTCAGGTTGTTGAACGGCGGATAGGCTCCCTCCGTGCCGATCCTCAAGGTTTTCTCCTGAGCCTGGGCAACGCCCAATGTCAGCAGCGCGGCCGATGCGGCGAGCGCCATACGCAGTGCAGTACGCATGATAGTCCTCTCTGTATGTTCCCGGCCGTCGTTCCAAACGGCTCTATGGGCGGTTCTGTTGACCGCCGCTGGCGCGATACTCCCATTCTTTCCCAAGAAAAAGCAACTGTAAAACCGTTGCTTGCGGGTTTCGCATTCCCGGACAATGCTGACGTTGCGGCAGGCATACCAACGGGGAAATAGGGGGCGGCCGATGCTCCTTCGGCAGTACCCTCAGCGCGTCAAACCTGTCGCGCGCTCGATGAAGTCGGCTATCGATTTGGTGTCGTCGAGATCGAAGACAGGCAGGTTTTTGTCGGCTATGGCGAAGTCGGCGGCGATGGCAACGATATGCGGATCATTTGCCGAAAGCGGTGCCCGGTCCTTAGCTTCCAGCCGCCGCGTCTCGATCTTGCTGTGCGCCTCGCGCTTGTAGCCTTCGACCAGCACGACGTCGGAGGTGCCGAGCCGCGACAGGATCGCATTCAGCGTCGGTTCGTCCTCGCCGCGCAATTCGTGCATCAGCGCCCAGCGCCTGTCCGACACGATGGCGACTTCAGTCGCCCCGGCCTGCCTATGGCGAAAACTGTCCGCCCCCGGTTTGTCGATGTCGAAGTCATGATGGGCGTGTTTTACCGTCGAGACTTTCCAGCCACGCCGGACGAGCTCGGCGACCAGCTTTTCGGTCAGTGTCGTCTTGCCGGAATTCTTCCAGCCGGTGATACCGAAGACGCGTCTCATCATGGCTTCATGCTCTGCAACAGACCCTCGGCCCGGGCAAGGTCGTGCCGGCAATCTCTTTAGTCATCGTCTATCGTCCATGCTGTCACTCGTCGCGAACGGCAGGCCTATATGCCGTCCGGCGCCATATCAGGTCCAGCGCTTTCGGCGGCTGTCTTTCGCCGGCCGACGATCCGTTCGCGGTACAGTGCGTAGAGGCCGGAGCCGACGATGACGCTGGCGCCGAGGATCATCGGCAGGTCGGGAACGTCGCCGAAGATGAACAGGCCAAGCAGGATCGACCAGAGCAGGGCCGTGTAGCGGTACGGCGCGATGAACGAGATGTCGCCCACCCGCATCGCCATGATGATGAACTGGTAACCGATGACCACGAGCACTGCCGCCAATGCCAGGAACGCCGTGCTTTCACCCGTCATCGGTGTCCACCCGCCCATCGGCAAAAGCAGCGCCGCGCCGAGCATGGTCATGGCGAGTGCCGTGGTGGTCGACACCAGCAATGTCGGAATGGCTTGCGGTATCCGCTTGGTGGCGAGGTCACGCACGGCACAACAGGCGACACAGGCCAGCGCCAGCAACGAATAGATGCTGAACCCCTCGAAGCCGGGCCGCACGATGATCAACACGCCGGCAAAGCCGATGGCGATGGCCAGCCAGCGCCGCCAGCCGACGCCTTCGTTGAACACAAGTGCTGCGCCCATCGTCACCGCCAGCGGCAGCGCCTGCAGCACGGCCGAGACATTGGCAATCGGCAGATGGGCAAGGGCGATGAGAAACGACGCGGTAGCGCCGGCTTCGCCGATCACGCGTATCGCCACCATCGGCTGCAGCATCGAGCCGGGCAGGGCAAGCGCACCGCGTTGCCAGGCAAGCAGGCCGACGAAAAGCGAAGCGAAGGCGCCGCGGATCAGCATGACCTGCGCCATGTTCATGGATTCCGACGCGACTTTGGTGATCGCGTCGTTGAGGGTGAAACCACTCATGGCCACCACCATGAACAGCGCGCCGCGAAGATTTGGGGAAAGAAGCAAGGGCGTTACCACTGTGGTTCTGCATCAAGCCTCTACCAGCCGGCGGCAAGACAGCAACGTCAAAGGGCTGGTCCACGGCCTTCGGCGGCTCGTTTACAACCTCCTCGAAAGGGCGGCAGGATTTACTTCGGCGGCGGCGACCAGGAAGATCAGCCGCCGGTGACGCTCATGTGCCGCGATACCGATGGACGGTTGGTGCGGCGGTCGATGATGAAATCATGGCCCTTGGGCTTGCGGCCAATGGCTTCGTCGATGGCGTCAGCGACCAGTTCGTTGCCTTCGGATGCACGCAACGGTGCGCGCAGGTCGGCGGCATCTTCCTGGCCGAGGCACATATAGAGCGTGCCGGTGCAGGTCAGCCGGACGCGGTTGCAGCTTTCGCAGAAATTATGCGTCATCGGCGTGATGAAGCCGAGCCTGCCACCGGTCTCGGCGACGTGGACGTAGCGGGCCGGACCACCGGTCTTGTAGGGGATGTCGGTCAGCGTGAACTGCCGCTCAAGTGCTGCGCGCAGCAGCGACAGCGGCAGATACTGGTCGGTGCGGTCGGCGTCGATCTCGCCCATCGGCATGGTTTCGATGACCGTCAACTCCATGCCACCGCCGTGCGCCCAGCGCAGCATCTCGGGCAGCTCGGCGTCGTTGAAATCCTTCAGCGCCACCGCATTGAGCTTTACCTTCAGCCCCGCTGCCTGCGCGGCGTCGATGCCATCCATGACCTTGTCGAGATTGCCCCAGCGGGTAATCTGGCGGAATCTTTCCGGATCCAGCGTGTCCAGCGAGACGTTGATGCGCTTGACCCCGCAATCGGCGAGTTCAGCGGCAAAGCGCGAAAGCTGCGAGCCGTTGGTGGTCAGTGTCAGTTCTTCCAGAGCGCCGCTTTCGAGATGACGCGAAATCTGGCGCACCAGATGCATGATGTTCTTGCGCACCAGCGGCTCGCCGCCGGTAAGACGCAGTTTCCTGACGCCCTTTTCGATGAAAACCGTGCATAGCCGGTCGAGCTCTTCCAGCGACAGCAAATCCTTCTTGGGAAGGAACGCCATGTCTTCGGCCATGCAATAGGTGCAGCGGAAGTCGCAGCGGTCGGTGACCGACACGCGCAGATAACTGATCGTGCGACCAAAAGGATCGATCATGTCCATGCTGGTGCGTTTCCCGTGGCTGCGAACGGCATCGTTATATATGGCTATGTGATACGATCCAACCTGTCATTCAAGATAAGAGGTTCCGATCCCTGGCGACATCGTGCCGCCGACAGTTTGTGTCGGAAGTTTTCGAAGCAGCCTTTTCCCGCTGCGCGAAGCGGCGTAGGGAAGGACAGACGATGCGGAACTTATCACCATGACGGCGCCGAAGGAACTCAGGGTCTCGAAGGACCGCAGGCTGCTTACCGTGACATTCCCGGACCATCAGCCGTTCGAACTGCCGGCGGAGCTGCTGCGCGTTGCCTCGCCGTCGGCCGAAGTGCAGGGCCATTCGCCTGAACAGCGCGTGACCGTTCCCGGCAAGCGCAACGTTGCGATCCTGAAGATCGAACCGGTCGGCAACTATGCCGTCCGCATCACCTTCGACGACTTTCACGATACCGGCATCTTCACCTGGAACTATTTGCATACGCTGGGTCATGAGAAGGACGCACGCTGGGACGCCTATCTCGCCGAGCTGGAAGAGAAGGGACTAAGCCGCGATCGGTAGCTCTGGCCCTGGCCGGTCGTCAAAACGTCACGGAATTGGAGTAGCGCCGGCAAAGGTTCGGAGACGAAACATGTCCGTCATCACCACGGTCGAGCAGCTCGAAGCGCTCTATGGCCTGCCCGGCGAGACCTCGCTGGTCAAGGAACTCGACCATGTGATCCCCGAATACGCCGCCTTCATCGAGGCCTCGCCTTTTGCCGCGCTCGCGACCAGCGGGCCGGAAGGGCTGGATTGCTCGCCGCGCGGCGATCTTGCCGGCTTCGTCCGCATCCATGATCCAAAAACCCTGATGATGCCGGACCGGCGCGGCAACAACCGTGCCGATTCGCTAAAAAACATCATTCGCGATCCGCGCGTCGGCCTGTTGTTCCTGGTCCCAGGCTGCGGCACGACGCTGCGCGTCAACGGCCGCGCCCACATCACCACGGATGCCGCGCTGTGTGCCTCGTTCAGTGTCGACGGCCGACCGGCGCGTTCGGTCACGGTCATCGATGTCGATTCGGTCTATTTCCAGTGCGCTCGCGCCGTCCATCGGTCGGAACTGTGGAACCCGGCGAGGCATGTCGACCCGAAGTCGCTGCCGACACCCGGAAAAATCCTGGAAATCACCAGCCGGAAAGGCATCGACGGCGAGGCCTACGACAGGGAATGGCCGGAGCGCGCGAAGAAGTCGATGTGGTGAGCGGGTCGCTCCGCGAGCACCATCCTTTGTTTTGTTTGAGCATCGGATTTTCCCAAAACCGATTGCCACCCCCGGGTCGGGCCCGAGGGCGGGCTTTTGGGTCCGATGCCCCGGTCACGCTTCCCTAAGCACGTCGGCAATCTTGCGCATCTGCTCGCCGATCATGTCGCATTGCTCCGGCGTCGACTGGCTCATCGCTTTCTCGATCAGCGCCATGTGGACCTTCAGCGCTTGCATCAGCAGTTCCGTGCCGGCTTCGGTCAGGGTCAGGCGCAGCACGCGCTTGTCCTTCTGATCGCCTTCGCGGCGAAGCAGGCCGCGTGCCTCGAGTTGCGGCAGCAGCATGGTGATGTTGGAGCGGCCGACCAGCAGCCGGCGGGCGAGATCGTGCTGCGACATGCCGGGATGGCGGTAAAGGTTCATCAGCACGTCGAGCTGCGCCGGCTTCAGGTCCAACGGCGCGAGCTTCACTGCCAGCGTCCGCTCCAGGACATGGCAGGCGCGCGCCACCGCGACCCAGTTGCGAAAACGCGGGTTGTCCCAGGGCAGCTCTTGTTTAATGTTCATGTTTGAACTATTATGTTCATGCTTGAACGAATGGATGGATCGCCACTATGGCATCATTTGGATTGAAGGTCATCCGGGGCGTGTTTGCCGCCGCCGAACACCTGGCTCCCCGCCTGACCGGGCGCGCGGCATTCGAACTGTTCTGCCGCACGCCGAACGCCAAAATACTCAGCGACGGCGAGCGACGCGCCGTCGACCGCGCCGCCGGCTTCATGGCCGAGGCGCGCCATCATCGGCTGAAGACCAAAAACGGCTGCGTCATGGTGCATGAATTCAGGCCAGAGCCGGGCAGGCGGGCCGCCGGCACGGTGCTCGTCATCCATGGCTGGCGTTCGCGCACCGAATACATGCGCACGCTGATCGAAGCCTATCGTGACGCCGGTTACAAGGTTGTCTCGCTCGACCTGCCGGGCCACGGCCAATCGCAGGGCCGCCGGCTCACATTGGTCAGCGCTGTAGAAGCCGCACGGCTCACCGGCGAATGGTTCGGCCCGTTCGTGGCGGTCGTCGGCCATTCCTTCGGCGGTGCCGTCGCCGCCAATGCCGTCGTCGGTTCGGTCAAGGACATTCCGCCGCTGGCGGCCGAGCGGCTGGTGCTGATCGCGGCACCGAGTTCGCTGCCGGCGATCTTCAACGATTTCAGCCGCATGCTCAGTGTCGGCCCACGCTCGCAAGCCGCCATGGCCGACCGGGTCGAACGCATCGCCGGCCGGCCGCTGCACGAATTCACCGGCGATCGCCAGCTTGCCAGCACGCCGGTGCCAACGCTGGTCATCCATGCTCCGGATGACCGCGAAGTGTCCGCCGACCATGCCAGGCTCTATGCCGGCGCCGGCGACCATGTGCGGCTGTACTGGGCCGACGGGCTCGGCCACCGCCGCATCCTCGCCGACAAGGGCGTGGTCGCGCGTGCGGTCGGCTTCGTTGCCGAACACCGGGAGACGGTATCGCTGCATTAAACAGCGGCGGCTTCGACCGGCGTGTAGAGATCGACCGCTTCGAGGAAGAGCGCTTCCTTGCAGCCAAATGCGGCGTAGAGGCTGGTCGAGTTGATTCCCATCGCCGGCGGCGCCAACGCCCGACCCGTGCACCATTTCCCGGAACCGGAGCGGGCCCAATTCGCTTTAGTTGTCACGGCGTTGTGAAACTGTTCTGCAACAGACCTTCTGAAATTTATGAAAGCTTAACGAAATCAGTATGAATCGGTGTAGTCGCGCCCTACATCCATGATGCGGTGGCGAGACCGTCAAGCGATGCGGAACGGGAGCCGGTTGCAACCGGAGCGGGTGATTCGATGAAATTCCTCGGAAACAAAGCAACCGTGATGCCGCTTGCGGCGGTCGCGGCAATGCTCGCCTTCGGCGTGCCGCAGGCAGACGCGCAAGGGTTCTTCGAGAGGCTCTTCGGCGGTGGTGTCAGGCATGCGCCGCGAGGCGATTTTCTCCTGCCCCCCTCAAGGCAGAGGCCGAAATACAAGCCAAATACAACGGCGCCAGCTGCCTCTCGTATCCGCAGCCCGTCCTATTACACCTACAAGAGCGATCCGCTCGTGCGCGTCGACTTCTCGACGCTGACGGCAGCGCGCGAGCCGGCAATGCCGCAGGACGCCGCTTTCCAACCGTCGTCCGCCACCGGCGCTGCCTTCCGCGAAGCCATTGCCGGACTCGACGACTACGAACTCTACGCCGAGAAGGACGTCGCCAAGGCGCTCGTCGCCTATTACGCGGCCAATCCGGATTTCATCTGGGTAACGGGAGCCAGTGCCAACAGCCGCGCGCAAGATGCGGTGCGGGTGCTTGGCGAGGCGACGAGCTATGGCCTCACGCCGGCCGACTATACGGTTGAAGTGCCTGCCGCCGGCGCATCGACCGGCAGCGCCGATGCGCGGCTGCAGGAACTCGTCCGCTTCGAGATGGCGTTGTCGGCGCGCGTCTTGCGCTATGTCCACGACGCGCAAAGCGGCCGCGTCGATCCCAATCGCATCACCGGCTACTATGATTTTCCTGTCAAGCCGCTCGACATGGAAGGCGTGCTGAAAACACTGACACGCACCCAGCAAGTGCGCACCTATCTCGAATCGCGGCATCCGCAGAACGCCGAATATCAGGCGCTGCGTGTCGAACTGGAATCACTTCAGGCCAGCGCCGACGACGAGATCGTCGTCGATCCCAAGCTGTTGCTGAAGCCGGGGGAGAGCAGCCCCGAACTGCCGAAGCTTCTGACGAAGATAGCCCGCAATCTCGACGACGAGATGGGCGGCGCCTATGGCGAGATATTGGCCAGGCTCGCCACCAGCGAGGTCTATGCCCCGGAACTGGCGCCGGTCATCAAGGCGGTTCAGAAAAAGGCTGGCATGAAGGGCGACGGCGTCATCGGTCCGCGCACCGTCGCGGCGCTGGTCGGGACGTCCAAGGCCGACAAGATTCAAAAGGTGCAGGTCGCGCTGGAAGAGTTGCGCTGGCTACCATCCGATCTCGGCAGCCCGCGCGTCTTCATCAACCAGCCGGCCTTTACCGCGAGCTATATCGAAAATGGCGAGGAGAAGCTGAAGACCCGCGTCGTCATCGGCAAGACCACCAACCAGACTTCCTTCTTCTACGATCAGCTCGAGCAGGTCGACTTCCATCCCTATTGGGGCGTGCCGCAGTCGATCCTCGTCAACGAGATGCTGCCCCGGCTGCGCAGGGATCCCGGCTATCTCGACCGCGCCGGCTACGAAGTGGTCAACGCGCGCGGCAAACGCATTCCCTCCTCCTCGGTGAATTGGGGCGCCTATGGCGCGAAGCTACCTTATGGCGTGCGCCAGCTGCCGAGCGAGGCCAATGCGCTGGGAGAACTGAAGATCCTGTTCCCCAACAAGCACGCAATCTACATGCACGACACACCGCAAAAGTCGTTTTTCCAGCGTGATATGCGCGCGCTCAGCCATGGCTGCGTTCGCCTGCAGGATCCGCGCGGCATGGCGGCCGCCGTGCTCGGCACCTCGGTCGACTACATCGCGGAGAAGCTCAAGCGCGGACATTCGACCGAAAAGGTAGCGCGCACGATCCCGGTCTATGTCGCCTACTTCACCGCCTGGCCTGATATGTCCGGCAAAGTCGAATATTTCAGCGACGTCTACGACCGCGACACGCGGCTGCAGCAGGCACTCGACAGCACGGAAGCAGTGCGCTCGCCGGCGAGCTGAGGACGCTAGCGCAGGGAGAGCGGGCGCCGGAACCCGGCCGCGCCGCCATGAGCGAGCTGGGCACCTGTTGCCTGGAGGGGATGCGGCGATCTATTTGGGCTCGGCTGTCACCGGATCGTAGGTGATTTCGACCTTCGCCTTGTCGGTCGTGTAATAAGTAACGGTGTAGGCGCCGCTGTCCCAGGCGACCTCGTCGACATAGCGAAAGTCGTCGCGCTGTTCGACCTTGGCGATTATTTCCGACAGTTTCCTGGCATTCTGCGGCGGCAACGGACTTCCGTCTGCGGCAAGGCCCGGCTCACCGAAAAAGAGAATTACGACGCCTGTCGCCAAAACAAGTCTGAACATGGCTTTCCCTCACTTCTCGCGAAAGTAGAAACTCGCGGCCATGCAGGTTTGTTCCGGGTTCCGGAATGGACACAAGCGAATCGCGCCGACGCATCTTGTTGTCGTTGCTCATGCTAATGCGTCTGCAACTCGTCGGGGAACAGGTGGGCCAAGGCGGTGTCGAACGTGAGCTCCAGAGCGTCACCCGGTTCAAAGACCTTGTCTTCATTGAAGGCCGCAATGAGCTCGCGATCGTCGCGAAGCGTCAGGTCCACGACCGTCTCGCTGCCCAATCGCTCGGCATGTGCCACGACGCCATGCAACAAGCCTTGTCCAGATTGCACCGCCCGGAGGTGCTGCGGACGGATACCGAGGATAGCCTTGCCGTCTTTCCGGAAGGCGCGCCTTCTGGTCGCTACCCTGATCGGCTCCAGGGATTGGTTGCCGATCATTGCCGCTTCGCCATCGAGGTCGAGGACGTCGACGTTCAGGAAATTCATCGACGGGGCTCCTAGAAAGCCGGCCACGAACCTGTTGGCCGGCTCGTGATAGAGTTCCATCGGCGCTCCGATCTGCATGACTTGACCGTCCTTGAGGACGACGATCCTGTCAGCCAGCGTCATCGCCTCGACCTGGTCATGGGTCACATAGATCATCGTTGTGCCCAGTTGCCTGCGCAGCCGGCCGATTTCCATACGCATGTCCATGCGCAGTGCGGCGTCGAGGTTGGAGAGCGGCTCGTCAAACAGGAATACAGCCGGTTTCCGCGTGATTGCGCGCCCGATAGCGACTCGCTGGCGCTGGCCGCCCGAAAGCTGACTTGGGCGGCGGTCGAGCAAGTGTTCCATTTGCAGGATGCGTGCGGCCTCCGCGACCTTCTGCTGCTTTTCCTGCCTGGAAGCACCCGCGATCGTAAGGCCGAACGCGATATTCTCGCGCACGGTCATGTGCGGAAAGATGGCATAGTTCTGGAACACCATCGCAACACCGCGTTGCTTAGGCTGGAGCTGGTTGACCACCCGGCCTCCGATCTCGAGGGTGCCTTCGGTTATGTCCTCGAGTCCGGCGATCATGCGCAGCAAGGTGGACTTCCCGCAGCCCGACGGTCCGACAAAGACGACGAACTCGCCGTCGTTGATGTGGATATCGACGCCTTTGATGATTTCGACGCGACCGAAGGATTTCTTGACGCCCTTCAGCGAGACCTCAGCCATGAGCGATGGCTCCCGTTTCCTGATTCATGTGCGGCAATTCGGGTCACCGATCGGTCTCTCGGCCTTCTGGAATAGCCGTGCCAGCGCTTGCCGTAATGGGCAGACCGGCCGTCCCAGATCCACGGGTGTTCGAGCGCGAAACATGTATTCAGCCCTTCACGCCGGTCGAGGCGATCGACGCAATGAAGGCGCGCTGCAGCAACAGGTAGAAGATCAGCACCGGGACGGTGATAAGGGTGAGATAAGCCATGACTTCGCCCCAGGCGACGTTGAGTTGAAAGAAGTAGCCGAGGCCGACCATGACCGGGCGATAGCTTTCCTGCTGCACCACGATGAGCGGCCAGAGATATTGGTTGTACATGACGAGGAATTTCAGGATGGCGGCAGTCGCCAGGACCGGCCCTGAAAGCGGCATGACGACGCGATAGTAGACCTGCCACCAATTGGCGCCCTCCACCCGGCTTGCCTCGATCAGCTCGCCCGGCAGCCCTTTGAAATACTGCACGAACAGGAAGATCGTCAGCCCGTCGGCGACCCAGGGGATGATCTGCACCCGGTAGGTATTGAGCCAGCCCCAATGTAGCCCATCAAGCCCGATCCAGGGCAGTTTCGAGACCAGGAGCAGGAGCGGGATAGCGATGGTCTCGAAAGGGATGATCAGCGTCGCGATGACGATCGAGAGCAGGACATCGCGCCCCTTCCACCGCAGGAAAGCAAAGGAGAATGCGGCCAGCGAACAGATCAGTAACGAGAGAAGGACGGTCGCCCCGGTGACTAGAACCGAGTTCAGGACGAACAGGCCGACCGGCGCCCGCCGGAACGCTCCGAAATAGTTGTTGAGGCTGATGTCCCCGACGGGCAGGAAGGCGCGAAGGCTGGAAGTGTCCGCGAGAAGCTGACTGTCCGGCTTGAAGCTCGAGTTGATCATGAACACGAGCGGAAAGATGAAGATCAGCGCGATCAGGCACAGCACCAGATAGCGGACGAACAGCCTCAGGCCGTGATTGTCGGGATTGAAGGCCATCTTAACGCTCCCGTGTCAGCCAGCGCTGGATGAGTGAGATCGCTAGCACGATCGCGAACAGGATGACCGAGATCGTCGAGCCGCCGGAGATGTCCTGCTTGCCGTAGCCGCGCTCGACCGCCTGGAAGACGAGGGTCTGGGTGCTGTCGAGCGGACCGCCATTGGTCATCACGTCGATCTGGGCGAAAAGTGCGAAGCCCTGCATGGTGATCACGACAAGGACAAGCACGGCGGTGTTGCGCAGGCCCGGCCAGGTGACATAGCGGAAGGTCTGCCATCTCGAAGCCCCCTCGACGGCGGCGGCCTCGTAGAGCGTCGGGCTGATCGTCTGCAACCCCGCCAGCCAGATGACCATATGGAAGCCGACGGCCTGCCAGATCGACATCGCCATGACTGCGGGCAGCGCCGTCGAGGGATTGCCGAGCCAGTCGACGGGCTGGAAAAGGCCGAAGGTGAGGGCCTGGAGGATGCTGTTCAACAGCCCGTTCTGGCCGTCATAGATGAACCGCCAGAGGAGCGAGACCACGACGATGGAGACCACCACCGGCATGAAGTAGATGGTCCGGAACAGGTTGATGCCCCTGAGCTTGTGGTTGATCAGCAAAGCAAGCATCAGCGCGAGGCTGCCCTGTACCGGCGCCACGACCAGGACGAACAGGAAGGTGTTTACCAGCGCCTTCATGAACACGACGTCGCTGGCGATGACGACCATGACGTTCTCGCCCGACTGCCAGCGAAACCACTCGCGCATGCCGCGAAACTGAGGATAGGCCTCACTACGGGTGATCTCACGCAGGCGGGGATACTGGATTTCGCCAGCCTCGTTTCGGATTATTTCGCCAGCATCGTTGCGCTCCGGCTTGAGGGTCACCACCGCAAGGCCCAGGAGCTGACGATAGTTTTCCAACCCGACGAACTGGGTGGGGTTCGGTGACAGCAGCCGCTGATTTGTCAATGACAGACCGATCGCGAAGAAAAACGGCAGGACGATGAATGTGACGATGAGTGCGAAGCCCGGCAGGACGAACGTCCAGCCCGTCCGGTTCGACAGGGTTAGTTTCGACGCCATTTGCGGTATCCGCCCAGCAAGCCAGAGAGGGAGTCCGCGGCTGGCGAGGACCCCGGCGCGACAGAACTAGCGGTGACTGTAGCCACCATTGCTTTCGATGTCGGCGTCGATCTCGTCGACCGCCGCATCAAGCGTGTCGGCCACGTCGGCGCCATTGGCGATATCGGCCAATGCCTTGGTGAAGACCTTGGCCTGGACCACGTAGCCCGGGGTGACCGGGCGCACCAGAGCTTGTGCTTTCGAGAGCGCGAAGAACACCGCAAGCGGGCCGCCATCCTTGTAGTTCTTCGTCATCTGCGCCGCCGAGGGCGTCGGCGGGATCAGGCCGATGCCGTCGGAGAAGGCGGCCAGGTATTTGTCCTGCGCGGCGAATTTGATGAACTCGGCAGCGCCTTCCGGATGCTTGGACTTGGCCGAGACGCCGAATTGCCAGGATCCCGCGCCGATCTTGTTGCCGGCGCCGAAATCGGGGGCTGGAAGGAAGACAACGTCATCCACGGCTTCCATCGTCGCCACAGCGCGCCAGTTGCCGTTCCACTGGAAGGCGAACTTGCCGCGGATGAACCCGGTCTGCTGATCGGCCGGGTCCTCACTGGTGCCAGGCGCATAGCCTCCGCTGAACAATGATTGCCACCACTTGCCGAATGCCTGCGCAGCCTCGCCGTTCAGCGCGCCTTCCGCGGTCTTGTAGGTCGAACGGTCGACAATGTCCCCACCGAAGCTCTGCAGGAACGGCGAGAAGGCGTAGGAGTACCACTCGGCTTGGTCGTTCATGCCGAGATCGAGGGCGAATTCATACTTGCCGGAGGCCTTGGCGGCTTCGAGCGCGGCCATGAATTCCTCGCGCGACCAGGGCTTGTCGAGGGTCGGGGTGCGCAAGCCCAATTCATCCAGCGTCGATTGGCGTGCAAAAAGCGCCACCGCCGCCTCCCACAGACCGACCGAATAGAGCTTGCCGTCCCACACGCCTTTGGTGCCGGGCAGGAAGTCGGCGAACTCGCTCTCGTCGATCGGCAGCGGCTGCAGATAGCCGGCCCAGGCCCAATTGGGCATGACGGGCCCGTCCACATCCAGGATATCGGGCAGGTTGCCCGCCAGGGCCGCCGCCGCGACGGAATCGTTATAGCTCTTCTCGGGGAAGCTCTCGATGGTCACCGTCCAGTCGGACTGGCTGGTGTTGAAGTCGGAGATGATCTGGTTGATGATTCGCGACTCCACCTCATTGCCGGCGCCGTGATACCACATGGTCAACCTGGTCTGCGCCAGCGCGGGCGCACACAGACAGGTCGACGCGATCACCACACCGGCGAGGTGTTTTGTCAGTTTCATCGGTTATTCCTCCGTTTCGACTTAAGGACACTGGCTGGATCCATGGTCATCCCCGAGGCCGCCAGGACAGCGGGCCGGGAAGCCGGCGCCCTTGTTTCGGGTCGGCCGCTACGGGCCCTTGATGGGGTCCAGCAATGTTCGCGGAAGCCGGACGCATTTGCAATTGCGCAGTTTCACCTGGTCGGAGCAGGGGTCGACGGCGATTTCCCCTCGTCAGTTCGCGGGCCACTGAGATAGCAGCTCACCTAGGACGATTTTATCGCCCGTCAACTTTCTCCCGGCCGCGTTCAGGGGAGCGGAGTTAAATCGTTGCGGCAAATCGCGGCGGCACTCAATCGCCGTGGCATGCCAGCACGCGGGACGGGACATGGACAGCGGTTCAAGTGACGCCGCTGCGGGAGCGGATACTTTTTGTCAGCAGACAATGTGGTCGCGTCCCAGAGCACCTCTCCGAACCGCTGCGCCAGTGCTATGGTGTGCGGGCATGATCAGACAGCAGGGATATGAGGCATGCCCGAAATCACCCGCCGTACACTTCTTGCGTTCACCGCCGTCGCCTCGCTCGTTGAGCCAACGTTTGCTGAAGGGGAAGGTGCCTCACCCGAATTGCAGGCGCTGATTGGAGCCCATGAGGCCGCCTATGTCGCGCTCCACAGGGTTGTTCATCGAGCGGGCAGCAACAGTCACGACCGCAAGAGGGCAGACCGGATTGAAGAGGAAGGATTACTGGCCATCTGCTCTTATCCTGCGATCAGCCGCGGCGACCGCCGAGCCAAGGCCGAGTATCTGTTAGCCACTGAGGCACGGGGCGAACTCGATCTGGAAGTGCACATGCAGGCCATCCTGCACTCGATGATGCGGGGCTGACGCCGTGTACGTTGACTATGGCGGAAACCGGCGGCGCTCGGCGTGCGGCTCATTATGAGGCCGTGGGGTGTTCTAGGCGGTCGACGACCCTCGCGATGCGTTCCACGTGGTTGTGGATGCCGTCCCGGGGGCGGATTGCCGAAGGCGGGGGTGGGGTCGAATGTGGGGCCACCCGATATGCAGGCGGCTGGTTTCAGCGGCAGGCCCAGTCGACAGCTGGGGAGGTAATGATCACAAATACCCACCGCTCGCTTCCAACGGAAGAGCATGGTCTGCGGTCTCCCACTGCACTGATCGGCCCCGACGATGTAGTGTGCGATCTGACGTGGAGCCCGCTGGGGCCGGTTCGTGGGGTCCGCCGCCCAATTACGCAGCGCGTCGTTGACCGAGGTGGAAACCGGAACGAGCTCGGCGAGGCTCGACGGCGGTCACGATGCTGTGGTGGTGATCGCAGTAGACGCGGTCCGGCGAAGTTGGCCCAGCACAAAAACGGTAACCGCCGGGCACCGAAGGGTCTTCGCGAACCGGAAAGCGGCACTGATCGCGGCCCAGCCTAATGAGAGGGACGTCGCCCGCGGGAAGTCTGGAATTGTCAAGCATGATGGTCTTTCAAGTTCATAAGTGATGGACCATTGCCGTGGCGCACTGACTTCCATCTTTGAAGGGCAGCGCGACCGCCTCAGGGTGGGCGAGTTTCTCGCACACGGCTGGTCGTGAACCGCTATGTGGTGTCGGACGCAGCTTCAACAAAGCCCGCGGCTTTGCTTTCGGAAGCCAGTTGTTGCGACTTAAGGCCACACTCGTAACCGCCGCTGCCAGCGTCCGTCCCCTGCAGCCCCTTCTGGTTCATCGGCAGGCGGAGGCACAGCGAAGAAGCAGAAGCCGTGCTGTCTGGGCAAGGTGCGCTGAAGCGGGGCTAACTCGGTAGTTACTGGCCTATGGCCGCGTTCTGCCCCTGCGGTGGGCTGTCGCGAAATTGAAAGCCGCGCTCCTTGGCGGTGACGACCCGGTGACGACCCGTTCGGCAACCGGCACATTTGCGGCCCTATCAGATCGCCGGTAACTGCTTGATTTTCTTGATAGTTTATGGTGGGCGATGCAGGGATTGAACCTGCGACCCCACCCGTGTGAAGGGTGTGCTCTCCCGCTGAGCTAATCGCCCGCTCGTTGCCCGAAGGCCAAGCGCGCCGCGATATAAGGGAGGCCGACCGGGGAAGTCAAGGCGATGTGCTGGCGTTCCGCCGAAGTCGGAATGCAACCCGGCCGGCAACGGCCCGGTCGCCGTCGCGCTCAGTGCCCGGCAGCAGCAATCAGGCGTTCGGCCAGACCAAGCGTCAGCGCATCGAAATGCGAGATCACCGCCGACGGTTCGAATTCGCGCACATGGCGGTCGGTGTAGCCGAAATCCACCGCCACCACGGGAATGCCGGCCGCCTTCGCCGTATCGATGTCGGTCTGCGAATCACCGACCATCAGCGCGCGGTGCGGATCGCCGCCGGCCCGCACGATGGTTTCGGTCAGATGGCGCGGGTCGGGCTTGCGGAACGCAAACGTGTCCTGGCCGCAAATCGCCGCGAAATGCTTCGCCAGGCCGAGCGCCTCGATCAGCGCCACCGAGTTGGCTTCGTATTTGTTCGTACAGACGGCCAGGAGATAGCCGGCTGCCTCGAATCGCGCGATCGTCTCGACGACGCCGGGGTAGGGGCGCGATTTGCCCGGGATGTTGTCGGTGTAGTGATCGAGGAACAGCTTTAGCAATCGGTCGTGTTCCTCCACCACCAGCGATCTCTGCTGCGCGGCGTGCGCGCGCTCGATCATCACCCGCCCGCCATGGCCGACGAAGCGCTTGAAGCCGGCCTCATCGACGGCTGCGAGTTCGCTGGCGGCAAGGCTGTGGTTGAGGCTGTCGAGCAGGTCCGGCGCTGTGTCGATCAGCGTCCCGTCAAGGTCGAACACGATGATCGGTCGGGTCATGGCTTGTCCTGTGACGATTGCGTGCCGGCAGGCGATAGCCGCTGCAGCCCATCCAGGCAAGCCGTGCCAACTCCACAGGGCGTCAATCCACAGGGCAAAGTCTTTGACCGGACGGGCAAAGATGCTAGGAGCGCCGAAACAAGCGAAATTCGGGGCAAGCATGGATGCGAGGCAACTGAAGGTCGAGGCCGCGCGGGCGGCACTTGCCCATGTCAGCGATGGCATGCGGCTTGGCATCGGCACCGGCTCGACGGCCGACGAGTTCGTGCGGCTGCTCGCCGAAAAGGTCGCCAACGGCCTCACCATTATCGGCGTGCCGACCTCGGAGCGCACAGCCATCCTCTGCGGCGAGCTTGGCGTGCAGCTGTCGACGCTGGAAGAAACGCCCGAGCTCGACCTTACCATTGACGGCGCCGACGAGATCGATCCGGCGCTGACATTGATCAAGGGCGGCGGCGGCGCGCTGCTGCGCGAAAAGATCGTGGCGGCGGCTTCCGCCCGCATGATCGTCATTGCCGACCGTTCGAAGATGGTCGAGACGCTCGGCCGTTTTCCACTGCCCATCGAGGTCAACCCGTTCGGCCTGCGTGCCACGGAAATCGCCGTCGCCGCGGCAGCCGGAAGCCTGGGCCTTTCCGGCCCCGTCACATTGAGGATGACGGGAAGCCAGCCTTTTATTACAGACGGCGGCCATTTTATCCTCGATGCATCTTTTGGCCGCATTCCGGATACAAGAGCGCTTTCGAATGCTCTCCATGCCATTCCGGGCGTGGTCGAGCATGGTCTTTTCATCGGGCTGGCATCAGCGGCCATCATAGCCGGCGACGGCGTTCAAACCGTCCATGCCGCCCGAAAACCAGGGAGTTCTACCGACTATGACGTTGCATAACCGGGTACGCCGTTTTTCTGCCATTCTGGCAGCTTCAGCCGTCTTTGCGTTTTCATCGCCGGCGTTCTCGCAGGACATCACCGACGGGCATCTGAAGGCGGCCCGCGCCGCAGTCGCGGCGATCGACGCGACGGACCCGTTCGACAGCATCCTGCCGCAGGCCGCCGCCGCGCTTCAGCAGCAACTCATCCAAAAGAACCCGGACATGCAGGAGTTGATCGGCAGAACGGTTAGCGAAAAGGCTCTGGCGCTGGCCTCTCGCCGCGCCGATCTCGAGAAGGAGGCGGCCATGGCCTATGCCAAGGTATTTTCCGAAAAAGAGCTTACCGAAATCGCCGCTTTCTACAATTCCGATTCCGGCAAGAAGCTGCTCGACAGCGGCCCAGCCGTAACGCGTGACCTGCTCAAGGCCGCCGACATCTGGCAGAACGGCGTCGCTCGCGATCTCGCCCAGCAGGTCGGCGAAACGCTGGCCGCGGCAGCAAAGGCCACAGCACCGGCAAATGCCGCGGCTCCTGCTGATGGCACGCAGCCGGAAGCACCGAAGAACTGAGCCTATTTTCCGGCGGCGTTATCGCTGCTGGACCGGAAAGCCCGCCTCCGTTGCGCGTCCGACAGGATGCGCTGCGTCCGGGCTTTTCTTTTGGTGGTTTGCAGCCTACCTGTCTCAGACATTTTGAAGGGCAAGGAGCCGCACCATGGCGGTCTATGACTACGATCTTTTTGTGATCGGCGGCGGCTCCGGTGGGGTGAGGGCGGCGCGCGTGGCGGCGGCACTCGGCAAGCGCGTCGGCATTGCCGAGGAATACCGCTATGGCGGCACCTGCGTCATCCGCGGCTGCGTGCCGAAGAAGCTCTATGTCTATGCCTCGCAATTTCCCGAGCACTTTGCCGACGCCGCCGGTTACGGCTGGACCGTGCCGCAGGCGAGCTTCGACTGGCAGACATTGGTTGCCAACAAGGATCGCGAGATCAGCCGGTTGGAAGCCATCTACAGGAAAAATGTCCAGGGCGCCGGCGGCGAGACGTTTCAGTCGCGCGCCATGCTGGTCGATCCGCATGGGGTGCAACTTCTCGGCGAGGATCGCACCGTCACCGCCGACCAGATTCTCATCGCCACCGGCGGCCGCCCGGCACCGCACCCGGCTCTGCCCGGCCATAATCATTGTATCTCTTCCAACGAGGCCTTCGATCTCAAGGAACTGCCGAAGGCGATCATGATCGAGGGCGGCGGCTATATTGCCGTCGAATTCGCCAACATCTTTCACGGCCTCGGCGTCGAAACGACGCTGGTCTACCGCGGCAAGGAGATCCTCTCCCGCTTCGACATGGATCTCAGGCGCATGCTGCACGAGACGATGGAAAAGAAGGGGATAAAAATCCTCTGCCATGCCGTATCCGAATGGGTCAGGAAGCGTCCGGACGGGCGCCTCGACGCTGTCGTCACCGGTGGCAGGGTGCTGACGGTCGATCAGGTCATGCTCGCCATCGGACGTCTCCCCAACACCGAAAACATGGGCCTTGAGGGCCTCGGCATCGAGATGACCAGGACCGGCGCTATCCATGTGGACCAATATTCGCGCACCAGCATCGACAACATCTGGGCGATCGGTGACGTCACCAACCGTGTGCAATTGACGCCGGTGGCGATCCATGAGGCGATGTGTTTCGTCGAGACCGCCTTCAAGGGCAACCCAACCGCGCCCGACCATGAGACGATTGCCACCGCGGTCTTCTCGCAGCCCGAGATCGGCACGGTCGGCCTGTCGGAAGACGAGGCCATAAAGCGTTTTTCCGACGTTGAGGTCTACCGCGCCACCTTCCGGCCGATGCGGAACACGCTGTCGGGCCGCGACGAAAAGATGCTGATGAAGCTGGTGGTCGACGGCGCCTCGAAAAAGGTGCTCGGCGCCCATATCCTCGGGCCTGATGCCGGCGAGATGGCGCAGCTTCTCGGCATTCCGCTGAAGGCCGGGCTGACCAAGGACGACTTCGATCGCACGATGGCCGTGCACCCGACCGCGGCGGAAGAACTCGTCACCATGTACAAGCCGACCTACCGGGTAAGGGACGGCGAGCGCGCCTGACGTTTTGCCCACACCGTCGCCAACGGAGCACTCGATGCTCGCAAGCAATGGCGCCGCACCACCCGACCACAATTTTGAACTGTCAAACAGCCCCTGCAAATGGCCATACTTGACAGTCCCGAAAGTTATTCAGGTTCGACTGCGCTCAGAATTTCACGGCACCACCCGTCTGGGCCTTTCCAGGCACGTTTGCCTCGTCGCCCTGAAGAGCCAGCCTACTCGCGCTGAATGCCTGCATATAGGGGCCGACATCGCTGATAATTTGTTCGATCCAATCCCGGTCAGTAGTCGGATAGCCCGCCTTTACGCTGCGGGAAGCATCGAAGGAGAACTCGGCGGTGAAGACCGGTCCGCATCTGGCGAGTTGCTGATTCGAAGGATCGAGCGGGCTCACCATCGCCATCGGCAGCATGGCGTCGGGTACCGGGCGACCATCCGGCAACGCGAGATTTGCGGGGACGCCATTCTCGCGCCAGGAGGCACTAAGAGCGGGACGCGCGCCGCCATGGCTGAAGGATGGCCGGCAGTCATTGCCAGCAGGTGTGGACCAGAAATTGCGCGTGCCGGCCTCAATCGTTCTCGTGATAGGCGTGCCATATTTGCTCCGCAACCCTTCGATCACTTCAGTCTCCGGCATTTGTTCCGGATCCAAATAGATTCGACGCCAAGCGGCGAGTACTCGTCCTTCGACGGCTGGCGCATCGTCGAAGATAGCGACGAATTCGCGCTCGTCGGCCGAAATGAAAAGCTTGCCCGACGTCGCGGGCGTGATTGATCCGGTCGGCTGGGCACCCGGACTGGCGCGCATTCCCGTGAGTACCCGCCCAACCCGCATGTGCCGCTGAATGATCGCTTCAGCCTCGTCAAAGGACATGCCAAGTTGGATGCCAATCATATCGGGTCCATAGGCCTCCCCCGCCTCAGGCTTGCGCAGCATTTCGGCGGATTTCATCTCAAACTTTCGAAGAAGGCCGGAAAGCGTCGCCGCCGGATCGGCTGACAGCCGGGCGATTTCCCGGCCGCTCGCATCGCGATAGGCGACCTCGACAAGATCGGCGTCCATGCGGATGAACGTCTGTGCTGGTGTCTTCTTCGATGCTCCTCCCGAAAACAGGTGCGCGGCCACATCGGGGGGCAGGAGGTCGAGATAGTGTGGCTTGGAGTCGACAGGCGCGATGGCGTTGATCTGGAGCGTGACCTCAGCGCTCAGTTTCTCCGCTTTCCCCAATGGCGGGGGTACCGGCAGGGAAGCTTCCGTGACGGTGAATATCTTCATTGGATCGGCATCAGGCCCGGAACCAACTTCACAGCCGACCTGATGAACGAAGGATGATGCCATCGGCTCAAGGCCAAGAGCCGCCACGCGCAACTCGTCTTCCACGCCCCAGGACCCTGCTCCGTTCATCGCGAGCCCCTTCTGAGCGATCGCGGCCCCTAATCCCCGCACGTTGCTCGCAATGCGGAATCTGTCTTCCTGTGTTAATGCATCGGATATGCAGGCCAAACTCTGCCAGCCGGCGAAGTCGACGCCGGGGCTACGCTCCACGTCAGCCTTGATTGTAAGCCGGATCGGGAACGCGGGAATGCGGGCGCGGGCCCAAGCAGCGAAATCCGGAAACAAGGCGCGTGCTTCCTCTGTGCCAGGAAGGCGCTTGCCTTCGACGAAGAACCGACCGCCAAACGGCTCACCTTTCTGTTCCAGGTGCCAGCGCTGAATGACCAGCCTCTCGAAGGCGTCATCCGTCTGGGTCGGATCAAGCGCAGCCGCAACAAGGGTATTGGTCAAGCCGCCAGAAAGGGCGACGGGAGCATCGAACAGCGCCGCGCCGGCGGGCGAGGCGGGCGCATCAACCGAAAAGCCGCCATCCAGCCGGGGAACGGCCTCAAAGGTCTGGCGCGCGATCTCGACGCCTTGCTCCTCCAGAATCAGGGATATCGGCTCGAGATGAAGAAGAAGCGCCTTGCTTGCTTCGGCGCTGACCGATTGCCGCGGACCGGTCTTGAAAACGGCTTTCCACAGCAGCCTGCGGCCAGCGAACGGAAGCATGGTCTCGCCGTCCACGTCGAGGACATAGAAATCAGGTCGATTGGGCAGTGTGAGAAGCAGATTGTCGAAGCCGCTGACACTCACAACCTGGTCGGATTGCAGCCCGATCGCCGCGATAGCACCGGAGTAGATTCCGGGACCCCCGTTGGCTTTCAGCGCTTGAAAAGTATAATGCCCGTCGCGATCGATGCTTACGTTCGTATAGTCGCCAACAAGCTCGATTTCGTCGGGTAAACCAGCCGCGTAGGCTATCGCCCAGCGCTTGAAGGCGGTGGAAACCGCGCCATCCTCACCATTGTCAAAAAAAGGACGCCGCGCGTTGTCGTGGGAAAGAACCTCTTTCGATTTCCCGGGCCGACTCCAGAACTCCCTGTCGCGATGCGCGACAAGTTCCACCAAACGTGCCCATACCTTTTCGGGCGCGTTCTCGCCGGCCTCGCCAACAATCCTGAGGTTAAGATAGAACTCGTCCAGCGGTACAGGCGACGCGACCACGAGCCGTTCGGGGATATCTCCCGATGAGAAAGAGTTGATCGGCTTGGTCACCGGGAAATCATAAAGCTTTCGCGTCAGATCGAGATTGTGGAGGCTGAGGGCGTTGAGACTGAACTCCAAGCGCGCGGTTTTCGGGTCGAAGGAAGCAAATTCAAGCACCGTAACTCGGCGCACCGTACGTTGGCCGGTCGCCGCGGGCATAGGAGAGTTGTGTTCCGCATATGGCCAGGAGTTCACTTCAGCAATGAAATCGCGCGCCGCGTCCGCGCTTTTCATAGGCAGAAATGGCTCCGGCCACTCGAAATTGGGAAAGAAAGAAACGTTCAACCAGGTGGGGACGTCCCTGCTCAGATCGACGGCGATGCTCGAGGGTTCCCCCATCGACCCGAACTGGTTGCTGTACCCACCGACAGGGAATCCCGTCTTCGCCTCGTCGTAGAGGCCAAGCGCAATGTCATCGACGAAGGCAATGGTCAGCGGCAGCTTCGGCGCAAGCGCTAGCACCATCTTTCCATACTTGTCGTGGAAGCTTCGCCTGGCCTCGGCGGTGGCGAATTCGTCCGCGCCGAGCCAGATGAGCCTGTCGCCGGCGCACTCATAGGGACGGGCGAACTGCGCAATGAACTCAGGGGTGAAAAGCGCACGAACGACCGTGCACTCATTCTGCTCAAGAAACTGAGGCATTGTTCCGAGCTTGACCAGGGTCAAGAAAACGGGGAAGGAAGCCCGATCGGCAGGGCCAAACAACGGGATACCATTGAAGTCATCGAAGCTTATGCTCTTGATGCCCGCCGGAAGGCCGCGCAGAGCGGCAAGACCGGCAGTTTGGGAAGACGGCGAGCCGCTCGCGTTAGCTTCCTGCCCGAGGACCGGGCTTGCCGCGGCCGCCAGCGCAGAGAGCCGCTCACTGTATGCTTGCGTCAGACACGCGCTGTCGGAACCACAGCGATCACGTTGCGCCATAAAATCTCTTTGCGCACTACGGGCCGCTTCAGTTTCCGACTGGTTGACGGTTGCGAAAAGCGCGGCTTCAAAAGCCGCCGACATTTTCACATCGAGCTGGCTCAATTCAGCCGATTCGCAAATCGCCTGTTCAGGGGGTGTTCTCGCGCGAGCGCAGTCAAAACTCGGTCCCCGCCCGGCCTCGACGGACGTGGGCCCCGCCACCATTTCGATCCATCGCCCGTGAGCCCACCCGGCGCGACAAGATCCAGTGTAAGGGTGCTCCGGTCCCGAGCCTTCGGTGCCGCAATCCTCGCGGCCGTAGGCGATCCCCACCCAGTCGCCGCGCTGGTCGCAGAGCCACACCGGTTCTCCGTTGTGAAGGCGGTCCAGCATGTGGTGGCTTGTTCCCGGCCCGGCCCTTACGGCCAGGAACCCGTCCCCTCCGGGTTTCAAGCCCCTTACGATGCCGCTGCTGCAGCTTGCCATCTGACCGTCGCCGGCCGCGACGGTCGCTGGCCCATCTGGTTGCATAAGCTGCTGCTGCGCCGAGGCCCGAAGGCCGAGCTTGCAGCGACGGAATTGTGCTCCAAATATGGACCTGATCTCGTCGGACTCCTCCGGCACTCCCTCCTCGAGCACCATAGGGCCCTCAGCTCCAAAGGGGGGCGGGGCAGCTACGAAGGCGAATTTCCGTCCGGGCCGCTTGCTGGTCGGGAGCCAGACGCGGTTGCCGTCGGCCTTTACGCCGCCATACAAAGTGCGGCTCGCGTTAATCCCGGTATATCGGTAGGTCTTGCCGCCGACGGTGATTGCGATGCTGTTCGCGGCCATCTCGATCTTCGGCGCATTTGTGTCGCTGCATCGTGTGCTCCACCTGCCCAGGAACTCTCCCGGCACCTCGTCCGCCAGAGCTAGACCAGGTGTGCCTACGAATAGGGCGACGACGACCATCCCGAAAGTCCGGAGCAGGGCTGTCGCTAAGCGCCCTTCCCATCGCCCCTTTTGGGCGTCATTAGCTAAGGCGGTCGAGTGCGATTTTGCCAGCGCCAGACCAGAGTTCCATCTGCGCATCACCATCCCCCGTGCTGAAGCCGGAACATGGAAATAACCAAGGCTTGGGGCAAATGCCCGCTTGCGGGGTGCCGTCTACTCCAAATTCGGTAGCAACCGTTACTGGTGGCCATCGCGGCACGCCTCGGTCATTCCCAAGCTATTCAGCTATTCTCTCATGCCTCCGGTTCGGGGCACAGCTGCTCAATGGGTCTAGCATGCCGATGGCAACGCTACCATTCGGAGTAAATCGATCGACCCAGACCTCCTCCAGGAAATGGGCATCGCTACCCTTACGCTGCCGCGAAAGTGTCGCTGATTTCCGTGATCTCAGCATCAGGCGGCATCGAGAACCGCCCTGTATGCCTATTTGGCGTAGAACCACAGGGCTGCTGCGGCCACCGAAATGGCTGCGACCGCTTTCCACGCCCGCACAATGACAACTGCCGGAACTATCGCCGCGCCAATCAGCCACCAGCCTGTGAGGCTGACATAATTGTGAAGCTCCCATGCGCTGACACCAAATGCCGGAACGAGAGCAAGAATTTCGTTTCTTGTCATGGCTTCACCGGTCGCGCGGGCTTCGCACGCGAGACATGCTCTGCACGAGCCCCTTTGCAATGGTGCAGCGCCACTCGACCGCAATTTCAGATCACCAATCCGGGAGTGAGCCAACGATATCTCGTCGCCGCTATTTCTGCCTTATGCGGCGAGGGAAGCGCAGCCATCTTTCCTCGACCGGCCTTGTTTCCTCGACTGGTCTGGGGTGCGCGAGGATGGTGGTGAGCTCGACCGGCAGGCTCGGCGCCAGCGGCTTCTTGGTCGCTACGCCATCCGCGATGGCAACGATGCTGTGGTAGAATTCGGCGCCTGAAAGCGACCTTGGCGGCACGGCCTCGTGCATGATCGAGATCACCGTGACATCTGGACAATTGTCCTTGATTGCCTGGTGGAAAGCAATCTTGCCTTCCGGATCGAGCGCCCCGGTCGCCTCGTCGAGGAACAGCAGCCCCGGCTGCTGCAGCACGATACGAGCGACAACCAGCTTCTGTTTCTGGCCGCCCGAAAGCACCTGGTCCCAGCTCATTCCGTCGCGGCTTTCATCGGCCATGTGTTCGATGAAATCGCCAAGGCCGGCCTTGTGCAGCGCCGATGCAACCTGCGTGTCAGTGTGATCGCGCTCTGAACCGGGCAGGCAGACCAGTTGCTTCAGCGAGACCTGCTGCAGCTTGACCTCTTGGGCGGCATAGAAACTCTCGACCCCTTCCGGGAAGACGATGGTACCGCGGCCATAGGGCCACAGACCGTTGATCGCCTTGATCAGCGATGTCTTGCCGCAGCCGGATTCGCCCTTCAGGAACGTCCACTCGCCACGCCGGAAGCGCAAATTCGCAGCGCTCAGGAAGGGCGTGGCGTCCTCGCCCTGATGGGTCAGCTCCAGTTTCTGGATGGTCAAGCCGAAAACCGGGTTCTGACGGTCGTAGCGGAAATCGGAACAACCGGTGAGACTGTAGAAGTCCTGCGGGTGTTGGACGTTTTCGATCGCGTTGGCGAGTTCGGTCACGCGTTGGCTGTTGGCGCGCAGCGCCGCAATGGAAGGCATGACATGGATGAACCACGAACATTGACCGATGAGCGAGTTGACCATCTCGGAGCCGGTTATGTAGCCCTTGAGGTCGAAACGGTTGTGGATGTAGGGCACCAGGCCCGGCGCATAGGCGACAATGCGGGCGCCGATGAAAGTGTAGACCAGCTCGAAAGAACGGTAGCTGGTGTTGACGATGTTCAGCCTTGCCCAGGTACGGTCGATGTCGACATAAAGCCGGTCGTGCATCGTCTTTTGCACATTCTCGCCCTGTGAGGCGGCGACGTGGAAACTGCGGCGCAGGAACGTGGTCAGTTCGCCGCGATAACTGCCTTCGGACTGCTGCATCCGGATGTTGAGCCGTTCCAGCAACCTGCCGAGCTTCACCGCGATCCAGGTGTTCAGCGGCACGTATATGGCGACCGCCAGAAATGCCAGGACCGCGCTGCCATAGCTGCCGAGGAACTCCAGCCCTTTCACCTCTGCCGAGGTTTCAAGCAGTTTCCGGCCGACGAAATAAAGCGATGTGCCGACAGCCATGACCCCCATGGCGAGGCCGATGGCTCCGCCGGTCATGTCCTTGATCGACTCCTGGACGCGCTGGTCGATGTTGTCGGGAGCAGCAGCACCGGAGGAACCGTGC
This sequence comes from Mesorhizobium escarrei, assembly GCF_935825525.1. Classification (GTDB taxonomy): domain Bacteria; phylum Pseudomonadota; class Alphaproteobacteria; order Rhizobiales; family Rhizobiaceae; genus Mesorhizobium; species Mesorhizobium escarrei. Next base: position 171,453 of record NZ_CAKXZT010000152.1, on the reverse strand, counting down.
TGAGCATGGAAATGCGTGTGATTGGTGTCGAGAAGCGCTGCGTTGAAACGGCTGTCCAGCCAACCGCGCCATTTGCGATGCAGCGTCGCCGAAACAAAAGTGCGGATGCCGGTAAAGCCCGCGTCCTTGAGCACGACCAGAAGGATGAGCACGCCGGCGTTGGTGAGCAGCGATGCGAGCGGCGTGGTGTTCGCGGCATCATGGTAAAAGGCAATAGAGTTGACCAGTTCCCCGGATGCTTCGGCGAACCAGACGCCAGCCTTGCTGGAGAGCGCGGTAAACAGCGCGATGACCAGCGTCAGCGTCCAGGCCTCCACCCAGCGGTCCGAGAACCAGTAGGCCCGCATCAGTCCCCAGAAGCTGCGCATCGAGGAAACCGGTGTCAGGAGCGGCGGCCTTGCGGCACCGCGGAGCCATTTTTCCGATATTGAATGTCGATCTGGTCTACCGACCCGAATCACAATCCCGCCCAAACCTCTTTTAGTTTTGTTACAGACAGTAACACCAATTGATCATTTTCAATTATTTTTTCTCGGCCTGCGAGGGATTGAACCGCTAGCCGTTGCTATTAAGCAACAGCGGCAACGCCATGCGCTGTCGCTGTCGAAGCATATTATCTGTATAATATCAATTAGTTGCTGGTTCATGTACGCGGGCGCCAGTATCTTCCCCAAGGGAAGGGTTTTTGCACAGTTTTGTTATGGCAAGAGCGTGGTCGATCAGCCGATTTTTGTCCTGCGGAAGACGAACGGACGCAAAGACGCGTCGTCATCTTTGTTGCCATATCGACCTGGCGGCACCCGGAAAGTGACCGGAGGGCTGCTGTGGCGATGTCAACAAACGCGCCTATGGAATGGCGTCTATCAGTTCGCTTTCTCCAGTTCGCCCCGCGCCTTGGCCGCCGCAACCTGGCGAATGGCGTCGGTGAGCGTGTCAACGTCTTGCGCGCCCATCACCGCATATTTGCGCTCAAGCAGGAAGCACGGCACGCCCGTGATGCCCATGCGCGAAGCGGTGGCGATTTCGGTGCGCACCGCCTCGACATCGGCGTCCGTCGGCAAAAGCGTCTCGACGACGGACGCATCCATGCCGGCCTCGCGGGCGGCGTTGATCAGTACGACATGGTCGCCGAGATTGGCGCCTTCCTCGAAATTCAACTGGAACAGACGTCGCACCAGCCGGTTCTGCATGACCTCGCCGGCGGCACCAGCCCAGCGGATGACGCGGTGCGCGTCCAGTGTGTTGGGCGCAACCTTGATGGCAGCGAACGCGAAGTTGATTCCCTCGGCTTCGCCCAATGGCTCGATGCGAGCGTGGATCTCGCGGATGCGTTCGTCGCTGCCGAATTTGGCCGTCAAGTAGTCGCGGCGATCCTTGCCTTCGGGCGGGATGGTTGGGTCGAGCTGGAACGGTCGCCAGCGAATATGCACGTCGACATCGTTTGCCGCGGCGATCGCCTTGTCGAGCCGCTTCTGGCCGATGAAGCACCAAGGGCAGACGACGTCGGAGACCACATCGACGGTAATCGACTTCTCGTCGCTCATCTTGATCTCCTGTTCCGAAGAGGTCACTTCGGCTTGCGCCACCATGTCGGCAGTCGATAACCTGAAATGGGCGTCTTTCGCGGATGTTCCAGATAGCTCCAGTAGGCGAGCCATTGCTGCGTGTTGTGCTGCATCGGAACCATGTAGTGGCCGGAGATCAACAACCTGTCGAGGACCCGGACGGCGGCAACATAATCTTCGCGGCTGCGGGCGTCGACCATCGCCTCGAGTGCTGCATCTATCGCCGGATCGGCGACGCCGGCAAGGTTGAACGACCCTTCGGCATTGGCGGCAGCTGATCCCCAGCGCCCGAACTGCTCGATGCCCGGCGACAGCGAGTTCTCGAAGCCGCTGGCGCCGATCAGCACCTCGAAATTGAAACGTTGCTTACGCGACTGGATCTGGTCGCCGTCAAGGCTGCGGATGGTGACATCGATGCCGATCTTCGCAAGCGTGCGCTGGTAGATGGCTGCAAGGCGCTCCTCGTTCTGGGAGGCGGTCAGGATCTCGAAGCCGAAGGGTTTCCCCTCGGGATCGAGCATCACTCCATCCTGCAAGGCATAGCCCGCGCCCTTGAATATGTCGAAGGCAGCTTTCAGCACCTTGCGGTCCTGGCCCGAGCCGTCGGTGACAGGTGGCCGCCAGGTGCCGTCCATGACATCGGCTGGCACACGACCCGGGTAGGGTGCCAGGAGCGCCTTTTCCCTGTCGTCGGCCGGATGGCCGAGTGCCGACAACTCGGAATTCTGCCAATAGCTCATGGTGCGCATGTACTTGCCGCCAAACAAGTTCTTGTTGGCCCATTCGAAGTCGTAGAGCATGCCGAGCGCGCGTCGAACCACCGGATTGGAGAACTTCTGCAGCCGTGTGTTGAACAGGAACCCGGTCACCACTGGCGGGATGCCGGTGTCGAACGTTTCGGCGATCACGTCGCCCTTGTGGAAGGCCGGGAAGTCGAGATCGCGCTCGCGCTTGACCGGATCGCTGTCGTCAGCGATAGCGCAGATGCCTTTCTTGAAAGCTTCCAGCTTGGCGTTGGCGTTGAGGAAATATTCGATGGTGATCTGGTCGTAATTGTCGAAACCGCGCTTGGCGGGGATGTCCTTGCCCCAATAATCTGCGTTGCGCTTGAACACGATGCGCTGGCCAGGCGCCACGTGCGCCACGGTGTAGGGGCCGCTGCCGATCACAGGTTTCAGCGTGGTCCTGTCGAAGGTCTCCTTGTCGAAAGCGTGCTTCGGCACGATCGGCGTCATCGCGATGACCAACGGAGTCTCGCGATTAGCCTTGTCGTTGAATGTAAAGCGCACGCTGCGGTCGCTGGTCTTTTCCAGTTTGGCGACCATGCTCATACGGGCGCTGTAGGGTGGCCGGCCTTTCTCGGTAAAGACGTCGTAAGTGAACAGCACGTCTTCCGCAGTCACCGGTTGGCCATCAGACCACTTGGCCCTCGGATCGAGATGGAATTCGATGCTCCTGCGCTCTGGATCCATGTCGGCAGTGTCGGCAAGCAGGCCGTAGAGACTAAAGGCCTCATCGTCATTGCGCTGCATCAACGGCTCGAAGACGAGATTGCCGAAGATCCTGTCGATGATGCCGCGTGCCGTCGTGCGCAGGCTTTTCAGGATGAACGGGTTGAGATTGTCGAAGCTGCCAACGACGCAATAGGTGATGCTGCCGCCCTTCGGAGCATCGGGATTGACGTAGTTGAAATGCGCATAGTCGGCCGGCAGCGCCGGCTCGCCCTGCATGGCGATCGCGTGTTTCGGCTCCGACAAAGCTGGCTGAAGCGAAAGGGTGATAATCGCGGCGATCAGCCAAACAAGAACGCGGCCCATGACCGTCTCCTTACTGGGTCGGCTTGATGATTCGGAGCGCACCCTAACATGAGCCGGCCGCCTCCCGGCTAATCGCGAGCTCAAGAATTGCGAGTATCGGGCTGGATTCGGCACCGCTTGCAGTGTAACACGCCGTCCGAAGTCATTCTGTTGCCTCATTTCGGCAACAGGTAGCTGGACCACACGGCGCGAAGAAGCCGGTCCCGGGATCATTTGAGAGGAAGTGCACGAAATGACGAGCCTGAACAGCAACGCGTACCGCCTGTCGGTCCTGGCCGCTGGCGTGGTCGGCTTTCTGGGCGCACAACTTCCAGCAGCTCTTGCGCAACAGCAACAGCAGATTCCGCAGGGTTGGTTCAAAGCCTGCACCAAGCAGGAAGACGTCGACATCTGCAATGTCCAGAACATCACCACAGCCGGTAACGGCCAGCTCGTCACCGGCGTCAGCCTGATCGAATTGAAGGGCAAGATAAACCGCAAGGTGTTCCAGGTGACGGTTCCGACCGGTCGCCTGGTTCCTCCAGGCATCGGCCTTCAAATCGATACCGGGAAGGCGCAGAAGCTCGATTATGTGATCTGCTTCCCCGACCGCTGCGTGGCGGAAGTGCCGCTGACCGACCAGCTCGTCGCCTCTTTCAAGAAGGGTTCGAACCTGACGCTGACCTCGGTCAATTTCCAGAACCAGCCGAACCCGATCAAGATCGCGCTGACCGGCTTCAGCGGCGCCTTCGACGGGCCGCCGCTGCAGCAGTCGGACATCGAGGATCGGCAGAAGAAGCTTCAGGATTTCGTTGCCAAGAACAATCAGGACTTCGCCAAGAAGCTCAAGGAAGAGCAGGACAAAGCGAAGACCGCCAACTGATCGCCCCTCAGGGCGAATAAGACAATTTTCTCCAGCCAACAAAAAAGCGGGGCCATGCCCCGCTTTTTTGTTCCGGCCGGCCATTTCTGATCCCATCAGGCCCGCAATCCGTCAGGTCAATGTCTTGACTGGCGTCTCGGCTCGTAGCGGCCGTCCGGCCTCTTGTCGAACATCTCGCCGATCTCCGGATGCCGCACCGGTTCGCCAGACTGATCCTCGAGCAGGTTCTGCTCAGACACATAGGCGATGTATTCCGTTTCCGAATTCTCGGCGAGCAAGTGGTAGAAGGGCTGATCCTTGCGCGGCCGCACATCCGCGGGGATCGCCTCGTACCATTCGTCGGTGTTCGCGAATTGCGGGTCGACATCAAAAATGATGCCGCGGAACGGAAACAGCCGGTGGCGAACCACCTGTCCGATCGAGAATTTGGCTGTTTTCATCATCGTACTCACCACTAAGTCCTAGGAGTGCCGCGCCCTTGGAACGCGCAAAGACTCTCTAAGACCTTGAATTTACGCATTACGCTTCAAAAAATCGAGCCCGACTTATGGCGGATGCCTGACCTATTTGGCGCAGACGCCGCATTAATTCAATGCCAACCGCTTGACGCCTGCCAAGCTACGGGCCAGCTCGTCCCGAGGACGTGCTACCGCCGGATCTGTTTCCTTAGGCCGCCGGCGAGCGCCGCAAAACCACTGCCGGGCCGCAGCCCCTCGCGCATGAAGAAGGCGCGGAGCGGCGCGAAGCCGCCGAGCACGCCAAGGCCAGCACTGCGCGCCATCTGTGCCGGCAGCATCTGTGAGAGCAGCGACCTGTTGAGCAGGTTGACCGCATTGCTGCGCGCCAGGATGTCGGGCCGGCGCTTAAAGTCATAGGCTGCGAGTGCCTTGACGGCGCCCGGGTCGGCCCTGTTTTTGCAGGCAATTCCAGTTAGATCATCGATATCCCTGATACCAAGGTTGAGACCTTGCGCGCCGATCGGCGGGAACACATGGGCGGCTTCGCCGACAAGTGCCACCCGGTTGCGCGCGAAGCACCGCGGCGTCACGCCTGAAAGCTGGTAGATCTGCCGGCCGGGTTCGACGGACACCCGGCCCAGCATCGATTGCATCCGCTGTTCGACCCGCATCGAAAGCACCGCGTCGTCCAGTGCGGCGAGTTCCTTCGCCGTTTCCGGCTCTACCACCCAGACAAGGCTGGACCGGTTGCCGGGCAGGGGAACCTGGGTGAACGGGCCGGTCTCGGTGTGGAACTCGGTTGAGGTGAAAGCGTGGTCGCTGCGGTGGCCGAAATTGAGAACCAATGCCGCCTGCGGGTAGGACCGCGCGGATGTCGAAATGCCGGCAGCCTCGCGGGCCGGCGACAAACGGCCATCGGCAGCGACGGCCAGCGATGCTGTGATCTCGCTGCCGTCAGACAGGATCGCATGCGCATGGTCGCCATCGAGGCGCCAGGTCTCCACCATCGCTTTTCGCCATTCGATGCCGGAATGCGCGGCAACAACACTGGCAAGTGCGGGGTTGAGCGCACTGTTGGGTAAATTCAGCCCGAACTGCTCCTCGCCGATTTCGCTGGCGCGGAAAATGACCACCGGGCTGCGGATCAGCCGGCTGGTTGCATCGACGATGCGCATCACCTTCAGCGGTGCGGCCTGGGACCTCACCGCATCGAGGACGCCCAACCGCTCAAGAATCTTCAGGGCCGGATTCATCAGAGCCGTCGTGCGGCCGTCCTGGCCATTTGCCTCGGGTCCGACGAGCGTCACGGGAAAGCCGGCGTCTGCGAAACGAAGCGCTGCAATCAGCCCCGCCGGGCCACTGCCGGCAACCAGTATCCGTGCTGTTTCCCGACGGTCCAATTCGGCTTCCCGGTTGCGATGCGAGGCGGTCGGTCCGACCTGATTGAGCATATAGATCAGATCATGCGGCTTGATCAACGCGGCGATTCGGCCCATTCGATTGCCATGACCGCCGAAGACCATGATTTCAGTCATCTCGACCGTTTCGGCCGCGCCGCGGCGAACGTCTCGCGCAATCCTCGACTGGCGGTGAACATCGTTTTGGGCGCAGGCGTCGTCCTAGCATGGCTGCTTCTTGGCGCCATGGCCATACGTGGCGCCGAAAGTCGGGTTCCGGGCATCGATGCACCCGGCGACATGATGCTCAGGTACCTGCCGGGGCTGCCGCTGCCGGATCTTCTCGAGCGCTTCTTCACCCTTTGTCTTGCACCTGCGTCGCTCGACGGGGGCGTCGGCGCGCAGGCCGGAGCGCTCATCGTCATGTGGTTCCTGATGGCGGTCGCCACCATGCTGCCTTCGGCGGCGCCGATGATCCGCACCTATTGCGAGATCGCCGATACCGCGCGGATCAAGGGCGAAGCGGTCGTCCATCCGCTGATCCTGGTCGCCGGTTACCTCAGCGTGTGGTTGGCTGCGTCGGCAGTGTTTGCGGCGCTTACGCTCATCGTCCACGCCTTCGCCTCATCTGTGCAGATGCTGGATCCGGTGGTCGGAGCGACAGGAGCGGCTGCGCTTCTGGTTGCTGGCCTCTATCAGTTCAGCGGCATGAAGGAAGCCTGCCTGACAAAATGCAAAAGCCCGTTCTCGATCCTGTTTTCGAACTGGAGCGCGAGGCCCGGCCGCATTTTCCGGCTCGGCATGGCGCAGGGTGTCTGGTGCCTCGGCTGCTGCTGGGCGCTGATGCTGGTGATGTTCGCCGTCGGTGTGATGAACGTGTTCTGGTTGGCGTTGATCGGCCTGTTCACCTTGGTCGAAAAACAGACGGAGGGCAGGCTGCCAACCCGGGTCGCCGGTGCGATACTGCTTGTCTGGGCAACCGCCCTGCTAGTAGTCTTGGCATAGGGAGAGAATTCGATGGCGGATCAAGGCTGGGCAATGAAAGGAGAGCTGGTGCTCTCCTGCAATTGCACGGTTTTTTGCCCTTGCGTGCTGTCCCTCGGCAATCACCCGCCGACCGAGGGCTATTGTCAGACCTGGGCGGGGTTCCGCATCGATGCCGGCCATTTCGGCGAGGTCGACCTGTCCGGCCTCAATCTTGGGCTGGTCATGGAAATCCCCGGCTATATGAGCCGCGGCAACTGGACCGCCGGACTGTTCATCGACAAGCGCGCCTCAGTCTACGCGGTAAGGGCGCTGACCAGGATTTTCACTGGCAAGGCTGGCGGAACCACCTCGCTGCTGGCCATCCTGGTCGGAAAGTTCCTCGGCGTCGAACAAGCGCCGATCACCTATGAGACGCGCGACAGGACGCGGATCTTCCAGATCCCGAAGATCATCGATGGGGCGGTGACGCCGATTTCCGGCAAGGACCGCGACAAGGATACGGTGATCAGCAATTCGGAGTATTGGATCGCACCGGAAATCATCGTCGCCAAGTCCGACAAGAGCAAGATGCGGGCCTTCGGCCGCAACTGGAATTTTGCCGGCCGCTCGGCCGAAATCTGCAAGCTGGACTGGCGGGGCCCGTGAGCAAAAAAACAACGGCCAGAAAAATCACGGCCGGAAAAATCACGGCCAGGAAAATCGCTGATAGGATTCCGAGGCCGAAGAAGAAAGTCACATGGCCGCAGGCGCGCGCGTTTTCGGTCCATCTGCTGACCGCGTCAGGCTCGTTCCTGGCGTTCCTGTCGCTGGTGGCGGCGAGCGAGCAGCGCTGGACGGCGATGTTCTGGTGGCTGGGGCTGGCGCTGTTCGTCGACGGCATCGACGGGCCGATCGCCAGGAAACTCGAGGTCAAAGAAATCCTGCCGACGTGGTCGGGCGAACTCCTCGACAACATCATCGATTACGTCACCTATGTGCTGATACCGGCCTTCGCGCTTTACCAGCGCGGCTTCATGGGTGAGGGCCTGTCGTTCCTGTCGGCGGCGATCATCGTCGTGTCGAGCGCGATCTACTATGCCGACACCGGGATGAAGACCAAGGAAAATTTCTTCAAGGGGTTTCCTGTGGTCTGGAACATGGTGGTGTTCACGCTGTTCGTCATCGATCCGGGACAATGGGTTTCTTTCGCCGTCGTCGTGGTGGCCGGCATCCTGACCTTCGTGCCGATCAATTTCATCCACCCGGTGCGGGTGGCGCGGCTGCGGCCGATCAACCTTGGCATGACGCTGCTATGGTGCGCTTTCGGAGCGCTGGCGCTGGCGCAGGCAGCTCTTGCCGCCTTCTACGACCAGATCGGCGTCTTGGGCGAGCAGGTGAGTGTCTTCACCAAGATCGGCATCACGGTCACCGGCCTTTACCTCGCATGCATCGGCGGTATCATGCAGCTCTTTCCAACGCTCGGCGCCAAGAAAACCTGATCCCAAGAAAGTCTGGTCCTAAGGGAGTCTGGTCCCAAGAGAGCCTCATCAATGTCCAAAGCAATACGCATCCACGCCCATGGCGGTCCGGAGGTCCTGACCTATGAGGACGCCGATCCAGGCCAACCCGGCTCGGGGCAAATCCTGGTCAGGCACACGGCGATCGGCCTCAATTTCATCGACGTCTATCATCGCTCCGGCCTTTACCAGCCGCCAGGCGGTTTCCCGCTGATACCCGGCAGCGAGGCGGCCGGGGTGGTCGTGGAAGTGGGCGCTGATATCGACTGGCTGAAGCCGGGCGATCGCATTGCCTACGCCGTGACGACTGGCGCCTATGCCGAGCAGCGCGTGATCGCCGCCGATCGCGTCGTCAAGGTGCCGGACGGCATCAGCGAAGCACAGGCGGCGGCCATGATGCTGAAAGGGATGACGGCGCAGTATCTGCTGCGCCGGACCTTCAAGGTGAAGGCGGGCGACACGATCCTGTTTCACGCGGCGGCCGGCGGCGTCGGGCTGATCCTCGGCCAATGGGCCAAGCATCTTGGCGCAACCGTGATCGGCACCGCCAGCTCCGCCGACAAGATCGAGCTCGCCAAGGCGCATGGTTTCGACCACGTCATCAACTACCGCGAGCAGGACTTCGTCGCCGGCGTCCTGGCCATCACCGGCGGCAAAAAATGCGACGTCGTCTATGATTCGGTCGGCAACGACACCTTTCCGGCCTCACTCGACTGCCTGAAGCCGCTCGGCATGTTCGCCAGCTTCGGTCAATCGTCGGGACCGGTCCCGCCGTTCAGCATGTCGTTGCTGGCGCAGAAAGGTTCGCTGTTCGCAACCCGTCCGACGCTGTTCGTCTACAACGCCAAGCGCGAAGACCTGGAGGCGTCCGCCGCCGCGCTGTTCGAAATCGTGCTCAGCGGCGCGGTCAAGATCAAGATCAATCAGCGCTACTCGCTCGAGGACGCCGGCAAGGCGCATTCCGACCTTGAAGGCCGCAGGACGACCGGGACAACCATTCTCATCCCCTGAGCCTTGCTATCGCTTAGAGCGACTTGCGTCCACTTGGACGCACAAAAAGCACGCTCCAACATTTTGAATCTACGCATCATGCTTTCCGAAAATCGATTTCGATTTTCGGGCCGATGCGTTAGGTTTCCGCTGAAATTCTTGAAGCTCTTTCAAGACGGGTGCCGCTTTGCGATGACAGCAGGCCGCGCATACCATGCCTGCGGGAACACAGAACATATCTGGCAAACCAGATGGGAGGCACTGTGAGTGCAAATCAGGACGACGCAAACCTGCTTGAGGTTCGTGGCCTTACCAAGACGTTCGGCACACTGACAGCGTGCGACCATATCGATCTCACCGTCGCAAAAGGCGAAATCCACGCGTTGCTCGGCGAGAACGGCGCCGGCAAGTCGACGCTCGTCAAAATGCTGTTCGGAACGCTGGAGCCCAATTCGGGCGAGATTTTCTGGAACGGCCAAGCGGTCACGATCACCAATCCCGGCTTTGCGAAGAAGCTTGGCATCGGCATGGTGTTCCAGCATTTTTCGCTGTTCGAGGCACTGACGGCGGCCGAGAACATCGCGCTGTCGCTGGACGACGGTTCGCCGATCAGCACGATTGCCGCGAAGGCGAGGGCGCTTTCCTATAGCTACGGCCTGCCGCTCGATCCGCAATCGCTGGTCGGCGACCTCTCGGTCGGTGAGCGCCAGCGTATCGAGATCATCCGCTGTCTGCTGCAGACGCCGCAACTCATCATTCTCGACGAGCCGACCTCGGTGCTGACGCCACAGGAAGCCGACAAGCTGTTCGAGACGCTCGAACGGCTGCGCTCGGAAGGAAAGTCCATCCTCTACATTTCGCACCGGCTGGAAGAGGTCAAGCGTATCTGCGACCGCGCCACCGTGCTGCGCCACGGCAAGGTGGTTGGCCATTGCAATCCGCGCAAGGAAACCGCGGCATCGCTGGCCCGCATGATGGTCGGCAACGACGTGCAGGCCGTGGTGCGCGCGCCGGCCCAGGGTATCGAGACCGCGCAGCCGCTGCTTGAAATCCGCGCGCTCAGCCGCAAGCCGGCAACACCGTTCTCGATCCCGCTCAGAAACATCAACTTGACCGTACGCGCCGGCGAAGTGATCGGCATTGCAGGCGTCGCCGGCAACGGCCAGGGCGAGTTCTTCGAATCCGTTTCCGGCGAGGTGCCGCAGCAGGATGCCGCCTCGGTACGCATCCGCGGCAAGGACGCCGGCGGCCTCAGCATAACCGGCAGGCGGCTGATGGGCGCTGCCTTCGTGCCGGAAGAGCGGCTCGGCCACGGTGCAGCACCCCGCATGAAGCTTTCGGAAAACCTGCTGCTGTCGCGCCATGCCACCGACGGCAAGGTGTTTGTCGGCGCCGGCGGAATGGTCAAAAGCGATGCGATCTACGCCGCTGCCCAACGCATCATCAAGGCGATGGATGTGCGCAAGAGCGCTCCGGACCCGGAGGCGGCAGCGCTTTCAGGCGGCAATCTGCAGAAATTCATCGTCGGCCGCGAACTCGACCGTAGGCCAAGCGTCATGGTCGTCAATCAGCCGACGTGGGGCGTCGACGCCGGTGCGGCCGCTCACATTCGGCAGACGCTGATCGAATTGGCGCGCAGCGGCTCGGCAGTGCTGGTCATCAGCCAGGATCTCGACGAATTGTTCGAGATATCCGACGCGATCGCGGTGATGCACAATGGCGAATTGTCGAAGCCTTTGCCGATCGCCGAGGCCACGTTCGAAAGGATCGGACTACTGATGGGCGGGGCCGAGCCGGGCCACGCCGAACACGCTCTGGAGACGTCATGATGCGCCTCGAACTTGTCAAACGGCCGCAGCGCTCGATGCTGTTCTCGGCGCTGTCGCCCTTCATTGCATTCGCGCTGACGATCATTGCCGGCGCCATCCTGTTCGCGCTGCTTGGCGTCAATCCCTTGATGGCGTTCCAAATCTACTTCCTCGAGCCTGTCAGTCAGGTCTGGCAGCTGCATGAGCTGGCGATCAAGGCGGCACCGCTCATCCTGATCGGGGTCGGCCTGTCGGTTTGCTACAGAGCCAACATCTGGAACATCGGCGCGGAAGGCCAATTCATCCTGGGCGGCATCGTCGGCTCGAGCATTCCGGTGCTGTTTCCGCAGTTTGAAGGGCCGCTGGTGCTGCCGCTGATGCTGCTGTTCGGCATGGTCGGCGGTGCCGCCTACGCCGCCATTCCCGCCCTGCTCAAGGCGCGCTTCAACACCAACGAGATCCTGACCAGCCTGATGCTGGTCTATGTCGCGCAGCTGTTCCTCGACTGGCTGGTGCGCGGGCCGTGGCGCGATCCAAAGGGTTTCAATTTCCCGCAGACGATACAGTTCAACGACTCGGCCATATTGCCGGAACTGATGCCGGCCTCCGGCCGTGCCAATTGGGGTTTCGTGTTCGCGCTGGTCGCGGCGGTGCTGGTCTGGATCCTGATGAGCCGCATGCTGAAAGGCTTTGAGGTTCGCGTGCTCGGCTCAAGCCCAAGGGCAGGGCGCTTCGCCGGCTTCGGTATCAACCGGATGGTGTTCTTCGCCTTCATGCTGTCGGGGGCCCTGGCCGGACTTGCCGGCATCTCGGAAGTCTCCGGCGCCATTGGCCAGCTGCAGCCGGTGATTTCGCCCGGCTACGGCTTTGCCGCCATCATCGTGGCGTTCCTCGGCCGGCTCAATCCATTGGGCATTGTCGCGGCGGGCCTGGTGCTGGCGCTGACCTATCTCGGCGGCGAGGCGGTGCAAAGCGCGCTCGGCATCTCCGACAAGGTGGCGCGCGTCTTCCAGGGCATGCTCCTGTTCTTCGTGCTCGGCTGCGACACGCTCATTCACTACCGCATTCGTCTGATCGGCTTGGCTGCGCCGACGCTTGAATCCGCGCCGAAGCTGGAGGAGGCCCACTGATGGACATCACCGTCAACATTCTTTTGACCATCGCAACCGCGGCGACGCCTTTGCTGATCGCAGCGATCGGCGAGCTGGTGGTCGAACGTTCCGGCGTGCTCAATCTCGGCGTCGAAGGCATGATGATCATGGGCGCGGTCGGCGGTTTCGGCGCCGGCTATCTCACCGGATCGCCATGGATCGGGTTGTTGGCGGCGATCGCCCTGGGCGCGGTGTTTTCACTGCTGTTCGCCGTCATGACGTTGTCGCTGGCCACCAACCAGGTGGCGACCGGCCTGTCGCTGACATTGCTCGGCCTCGGCCTTTCCGGCATGATGGGCACCAGCTTTGTCGGCCAGCCCGGCGCGAGGCTGCCAAACCTCGACATTCCCGGCCTGACAGCGATCCCTGTCATTGGCAGGTTGCTGTTCGGCCAGGACCCGATCTTCTACATCTCGATTGCATTGACCGCTGCCGTCATGTGGTTCCTGTTCAAGACCCGCACCGGACTGACGCTGCGCTCGATCGGCGACAGCCACACATCGGCGCATGCGCTTGGCATCAAGGTCATCCGCTACCGCTACCTGGCGGTGATCTTCGGCGGCGCCTGTGCAGGCCTTGCCGGAGGCCATCTGTCGCTTGTCTATACGCCGCAATGGGTGGAGAACATGACCGCCGGACGCGGCTGGATCGCGCTGGCGCTGGTCGTGTTCGCATCATGGCGGCCATGGCGGGTGCTGGCGGGCGCCTATATCTTCGGCGCGGTCTGGATCGGCCAGCTTCATGCACAGGCTTTTGGCATTCCGGTTCCCTCGCAACTGCTTTCTTCGTTGCCCTATCTGGCAACCATCGTGGTTCTCGTTCTAATCTCGCGCAACAAGCGTTTGACGATGATGAACACACCGGCTTCCTTGGGGCAGCCATTCGTTCCGGATCGTTGACAATAAAAACAGACGGGAAGCTCCAAGGTTTAACTCAGAGAGGTAACACGATGAAAAAACTGCTTATTGCGCTGGTAGCCACGGCGGCGACATTGTCGCTGGCGGCGACCGCCGAAGCTCAGGAAAAGCTGAAAGCCTGCTGGGTCTACACCGGCCCGATCGGCGATTTCGGTTATTCGTACCAGCATGACCGGGGCCGCCTGGACGTCGAGAAGGCACTCGGCGACAAGGTCGAGACCGCTTATCTGGAGAACGTCTCCGAGGGTCCCGATGCCGATCGGGCCTTCGAGCGCCTGGCGCGCGAAGGATGCAAGATCATTTTCGGCACGTCCTTCGGCTTCATGGACCCCGAAGTGAAGGTCGCCAAGAAATTTCCCGACGTGATGTTCGAACACGCGACCGGCTACAAGACGGCCGAAAACCTCGGCATCTACAACGCACGCTTCTACGAAGGCCGCTACATCCTCGGCCAGATCGCCGCCAAGCAATCGAAGTCGGGCGTCGCCGGCTACATCGTTTCGTTCCCGATTCCCGAAGTGGTGATGGGTATCAATTCCTTCATGCTCGGCGCCCAGTCGATCAAGCCAGATTTCAAGGCGAAGATCGTCTGGATCAATTCATGGTTTGATCCGGGCAAGGAAGCCGATGCCGCCAAGGCTCTGTTCGACCAGGGTGCCGACATCATAGTCCAGCACACCGACTCGACCGCTCCCCTGCAAGTCGCCGAAGAGCGCGGACTGCAGGGCTTCGGCCAGTCTTCGGACATGATCAAGTTCGCTCCCAAGGCGCAGCTGACCTCGATCGTCGACGATTGGGGCCCGTATTATATCGGCCGGGTGCAGGCCGCGCTCGACGGCACCTGGAAGCCCGGCAATGTCTGGCTGGGCATCAAGGACGGCGCCGTTAAGATGGCGCCTTACACCAACATGCCCGACGACGTGAAGGCGATGGCGGAAGCCACCGAGAAGAAGATTGTCGAAGGATGGAACCCGTTCACCGGGCCGATTGCCAAGCAGGACGGCACGCCGTGGCTGAAGGAAGGCGAAGTCGCCGACGACCCTACGCTGCTCGGCATGAACTTCTACGTCAAGGGCGTTGACGACAAGCTGCCGCAGTAAGCGCAAGCCTTGGCTCGGCCGGCTTTCGCCGGCACAGGAGAGGGCGCCTTTGGCGCCCTCTTTTCATCTGCAGAGCTTCGAAGGTTAACTGCCCGGCTGCGAATCCCACTCACGAAAGTTCAGCGGGCGACTATCGTGTGAACGCCCGCAGGCAGCCTGATACGATCCGATGTGGGAGCGAGCGCCGGGCGCCCCTCCGTCGTGATCTGCCATATCTCGACGGCGCCACCAAGCGGCGCTTCCTCATTGCGGTAACGGTTCACGCCAACGAAGAGCTTTTGTCCCGTGCGATCAAAAGCGAGTCCTTGCGGCAGCACGCCTGCGAGCGGCCATTCGCCGTGCGGCGATAGCCGTCCTGTTTCAGTGTCCAGCTGATAGAGGCTGAGCGACGCGTGCTCCGTCCAGTCGCGCAAGCCATCTGGCTTACCGGTGCCGCGAAGATTGGACGTGACAAGAAAGCGGCCGTCGGGGCTGAAGGCGATCGTCTCGGCGCCCCAGCCCCCAAGCGCGATGTGAGGCACGGTGTGCCTTGCTGCGTCGCCCGTCGTCCCGACATCGGCAAGCCGGACCGTGGTGAGAATGCCCTCCTGAACGCCATAGAAACCAGCCGTATCGATGCCCCATTGAACGTCGGAGGTGATGTAGTAGCGGCCGTCCGGCGAAAAGCGGCCGACAAAGGGGAACTTGTTCGTCTGGATGCGATTGCCCCAGGGACGAATAGCAGAAACCGTTCCGTCCTCTCCGCGCAGCACCTCGTAGAAGGCAACCTGACCACGGTCGACGAGATTGATCCCGACATACCGGCCGCTTGGATGCCACTGCACCCAGGTCGCCTTCAATGGAATGAAACCCGTTGACGGCTCAAGACCGAGACCGAAGCTGGACACTTGGCCGAACCGACCCTCCCTGACCGGAACGAAAGTGAGTTCGTGTTCGGCGTCGGCAGTAATTGCGGCGATGAGATCGCCAGCAGGATTGAGATGGATCGCCTGCGGCTGGATTCCGATCCGCACGCTGTCGACGACCGCCGAGTGGCCGCCATCGAACTGGAGCGATCGGATCGTGTCGCCTTGCTGCAACTCGTCGAGGCGGGTCGCCCGCTCGGAGCGTTGACGGAAGGTTTCGGCGACGAAAACGAACTGGCCATCCAGGGAGACGTCTAGTGCTCCGGGCGGCCCATAGGTCGAATTCGAAACCTCCGCCATCGCAACAGAGCGAGACCGCTCTGTCGGCGAGGTGATGATGGACAGCGTATCCCGATAGTGAGGATCTGGAGGCCCGAGTTCGCCCGTCTCGTAGACGGTCGGCACCATATCGACATCCGACAGCGCGAAGACGGTCCCTCCGTGACTTTCGGCCGGCTGAGCGCTTGAGAGGTTCGGCATCAGGAATAGAACAACAGCAAGAGAACAGCGTCGCATCGATGTCTCCATATCGATTGAAGGCGCCTATCTTCGGGGTTCGCTTACAGTCGTCAAATCTTCGACATCTCAATATTCCTCTAAGTTATAATAGGTCGGAGGTCCCAGCATGAATCTGGCTTCGATCGATCTGAACCTGCTTGTCGCCTTCGACGCTCTGCTCAGTGAAGGCAGCGTGAGCGGGGCGGCAGCCCGTATCGGGCTGAGCCAGCCAGCGATGAGCAAGCGCCTCGCCCATCTGCGTCGGCTCTTCGCCGATGATCTCTTCGTCCGTCATGCCGATGGCGTGCGGCCGACCGAAAAGGCGCTCGACCTCGCCGATCCGATCCGGGCCGCGATACGCCAGATCCAGGATGCGCTGGGAGGGTTCGGCCAGTTCTCGCCGGAGCGATCGGGTCGCATCTTCAGGATCGCGACCACCGATCACATCGCGGCGACTTTAATGCCCAGGCTGATGCCGGTGCTCCGTTCAGCGGCGCCGAGAATTTCGATCGTCCTGCGCAGCCTACACCGACAGGAAATCGTCGATTGTCTCGAGAAGGGCTCGATAGACCTTGCGATCACTATCCTGCCCGATGCGCCGACGACGATCAAACGTGCATCACTCTTCCACGTGAACTGGCTATCGATCGTCTCGGCCGAGCATCCTGAGATCCGCGACGCGATGACGCTCGAACTCTTTCTTAAGTATCCGCACTTGCTGGTCACTCATGTCGGCGATCTGAAGGGCCACATTGATCGCCTTCTGGACGACCGCGGCCTGAAGCGGACCGTTGCTATGAGCCTGCCTTATACGCTCGCCGTGCCGGCGATCATCGCCCAGACGGACATGATCTGCACCTTGTCGGCAAACGTGATCCGGCTGACGAATTGGCCGCGCGTGCGCTCATTTCCGCTGCCCTTCGATTACTTCGGTTATCAGGAAACTCTGCTATGGCATCGGAGAAACGACAGCGACCCCGGTCACGCCTGGCTCAGGCGGATGCTTATCCGTGCAAGCGAAACAGTCACGTCCTAAATTTTTGGTCGAACCAAAACCGCGCTCTAACTCTCTATTTAACGCATTTTGTCGGACGCCAAACGAAGACGTTTGGCTGCAAAATCTCTAGCAGAAGGTCTTCATCCAGGGCGCTGTCCCGCCGGCGGTCAGACCGCCGAGCCGTAGAGATCGTAGGTGTCGGCACGGTCGATCTTGACGGTGACGACATCGCCGGCACGCAATGGGCGCCGCGACTGGATATGCACCGAGCCGTCGATTTCGGGTGCGTCGTATTTGGTGCGGCCCTTCGCCGAGGTGCCATGCGCCTCGTCGATCAGCACTGGCAGACGCTTGCCGACCTTCCTGGCGAGCTGCGTCGCCGAGATCTTCTGCTGACGCTGCATGAAACGGTGCCAGCGCGCCTCCTTGATTTCCTGCGGTACCTGTTCGAGGCCGAGGTCGTTGGAGCGGGCGCCCCTGACCGGCTCGTATTTGAAGCAGCCGGCGCGGTCGATCCTGGCTTCGTCGAGCCAGTCGAGCAGCATCTCGAACTCGTCGTCAGTCTCGCCGGGGAAGCCGACGATGAAGGTGGAGCGGATCGCCAGATCCGGACAGATTTCGCGCCAGCTGCGAATGCGGTCGAGCGTCTTTTCGCCATGGGCGGGCCGGCGCATGTTTTTCAGCACGCGCGGCGAGGCGTGCTGGAACGGGATGTCCAGATAGGGAAGGATCTTTTCTTCGGCCATCAGCGGGATGACATCGGCGACATGCGGGTAGGGGTAGACATAGTGCATGCGTACCCAGACGCCGAGCTTGCCGAGTTCCTCCGACAGATCGAGGAATTTGGCCCGCACTTCGCGATCGCCGAACATGCTGGCCTGGTATTTGATATCGATGCCATAGGCGCTGGTGTCCTGCGAGATGACCAGGATTTCCTTGACGCCGGCCTTGGCCAGTTTCTCGGCCTCACGCAGCACGTCGGCCGCCGGCCGCGAAACCAGATCGCCGCGCAGCGCCGGGATGATGCAGAAGGTGCAGCGGTTGTTGCAGCCCTCCGAAATTTTGAGATAGGCATAGTGGCGCGGCGTGAGCTTGACGCCTTGCGGCGGCAACAGGTCGACATAGGGATCGTGGCTCGGGGGCGCGGCCTGATGCACCGCAGCCATCACGCTCTCGTAGGCCTGCGGACCGGTGATGGCGAGAACGTTGGGATGTTTTTCGCGGATGACGTCAGGTTCGGCGCCGAGACAGCCGGTGACGATGACCCTGCCGTTCTCCGAAAGGGCGGAGCCGATGGCATTGAGTGATTCATCGCGAGCCGAATCGAGGAAGCCGCAGGTGTTGACGACGACCAGATTGGCGCCGTCATGCTTGCGCGCGATCTCATAACCCTCGGCGCGCAGGCGGGTGATGATGCGCTCCGAATCCACCAGGGCTTTGGGGCATCCAAGGCTGACGAAACTGACGCGAGGGGCAGACATGTGCGGTTTCCAATGGACGCGGGCCGGAACCCTGAGGCCCGGCCCGGAAGTCTCGATGCATGTTGATCTTTTGAGCTTTCGCAGAAGCTCAATTTGCACGGCGCAATAGCATAGTTCCCCAATCAAGCAAACCGAGGAATGGCTTGGCGCCGCTCGGCCGGACCTGCACTGCCCAGGTTTCCCGGCACTGCTAAGGTTCAATGACCGCCCGGCCCGAACCAGGGCGCCAGGAACGCAAACTGTTCGGGGAACTGCTGCACGGCACCATCCAGAAGCATCTTCACGGCGACGTAGAAAATGATCACCAGGCCGATATAGGCGATCCAGCGGTACTTATGCAGGAGGCGAGCGACAAACGAAGCGGCGAAGCCCATCAGCGCAATCGACAGCGCCAAGCCGATGATCAGGACCGTTGGGTGGTCCATCGCCGCGCCGGCGACTGCAAGGACGTTGTCGAGAGACATCGAAACGTCGGCAATGACGATCTGCCAGGCTGCCTGAGCGAAGGTCTTGCGCGGTCCCTTGCCGGCAATCGTCCCGCTTTTGTCGTAATCGACATTCGACAACGCTTCCGTCGCGTCATGTTCTTGCTCGTAGCTGACACGCAACTCGCGCCACATCTTCCAGCACACCCAAAGCAGCAGCAGGCCGCCGGCTATGAGGAGAATGGGGCCGATGGTGAGGAGCCACTGGGTGATCAGAGCGAAGAAGATGCGAAGCACGGTGGCCGCCGCAATGCCGACGAGAATCGCCTTCTTGCGCTGATCCGACGGCAGGCCTGCCGCGGCAAGGCCGATGACGATGGCATTGTCGCCAGCAAGCACGAGGTCGATGGCAATGACCTGGAGCAGGGCCGCGAGGCCAGCGGCGGTAAAAATTTCCATCAGCTGGAATTTCCTTGCTTGGTCGCCAATCGTTCGCGCCGAACGCCTAACGTGTATGGTTCCCACGCGTCAAGGCTCCATGGACGGCAAATTGCCAGTCGCGGTCGAAATCGCCAGCAGCCGGTGAAAGCTGCCAATCGAACAACGCCCCGGTCGTCAGGACGCAAGGCACCGCAGACGCCCGCTCACAGCGCAGGCCTCAACCTCGGGTTGAAGCGCAGAGGATAGGGTTGAAGCGCGCCGCCACCGCAATAGATTTCGGGTACCGGAGAGTACGTTGCCTTATTCGGGTACCGAGAAGTACGGTGCCTCGGAAGTGTTCCTCACAGGAGAGGCTCGTGACGTCTGACGACAACACACCCGTCCTTTCCGGGGCAATCGGCGAGTACCGCGAGTTCGATCCTCCGGCCGCACTCGAAGGGCATTTTCAGTGTGCCTGGTCCAATACATTGCGACCGGACGCGGCATTGCGACCGAACGCGGGGAGCCTATCGGCCGTGGTCCCCGACGGCTGCGTCGACATCACCTGGATCGACGGCGATCTGGTCGTGGCGGGCCCCGACGTGGCGGTTGCCCTCTCTACGCTGACACCCGGCTCTACGGTGATCGGCACCCGCTTCCGACCGGGTGCGGCAAGCCGATGGCTCGGTCTGCCGATGTCGGAAATCGTCGGCGGCCGGGTGGCGCTCAGCCACTTCTGGGGAGCGCTGGCGCGCGAAATCGCCCAAAAAATTAGCGATGCGTCCTCCCCGGTGGAGCGGATGCGGGCGATGCAAGCGGCACTGTGCAGGCTTGCGCCAGATGTCGAGCCGCCGCCTGCGGACATGGGATTCGCCTTCAACGCGCTGAAAACCGAATCCGCCGGTCCGGGCATGGCGGTGATCCTCGACCGGCTCGACGTCAGCCCGCGAACGCTTCGCCGCCGCTGCCAAGAGGCCTTCGGCTATGGTCCGAAGACACTCGACCGCATTCTCCGCTTCCAGCGGTTCCTGAACCTGGCGCGGCAGTCTGCCGAGCCGCGCCTGGCCGATCTTGCGTTCGAAGCAGGCTATTGCGACCAGGCGCATCTGACGCGCGAGGTGCGGCGCCTGTCGGGCTTCTCGCCGGCGACGGTTCTGCGACAGTTCAGCGCCTGAGCTGGCCGTTTCGTTCAATACGCCACCGCCAACCCGGCCTAGTCTGCCTTCGTTGAAAGGAGGCAGATATGACCATCTACAAATCCCGCATCATCACCGTGTCCATCGACCGGGACTGGCGCGAAGTCTATGACTTCGCCTCCATCCCTGAGAATTTCCAGCGCTGGGCGGCAGGCCTCGGCAGGCGCTTCGAAAGATCGGGCGAGGAATGGACTGCGGAGGACCCCGACGGCCGGCTCATCCGCATCCGCTTCTCCCGGCCGAACGAATACGGCGTCCTCGATCACATCGTCTTTGCCGAGGACAAGGAAACCCGCAATGCGGTGCGCGTGGTTGCCAACGGGACCGGCGCGGAGGTCATGTTCGTGCTGTTGAGAACGCCGGACATGACGGAGGCGATATTCGCTGCCGACGCCGAGGCCGTGCAGCGCGACCTCAACACCCTGAAAGCAATGCTCGAACGCTGAGTTTCCAAAAACCGCGAAAGGAGAAGATCATGGCCAAATCCAGCAACGACAAGCGCATCGATTACGTCGAGTTTTCCGTGGGCGACATCGCGCGTTCGCGCGACTTCTATGGAAAGGCCTTCGGCTGGTCCTTCAAGGACTACGGGCCGAGCTACTGCGAGTTCAACGACGGCCGCCTGACCGGCGGCTTCGCTCTCGGTGGCCAGAGCAAGGCGGCAGGCGGGCCGCTGGTGATCCTTTACGCCGACAAGCTCGACGAGACCCAGCGCCATGTCGAGGAGGCCGGCGGAAAGATCGTCAAGCCCGCCTATTCCTTCCCGGGCGGCCGCCGCTTCCACTTCTCCGATCCGGACGGCTACGAGCTGGCCGTGTGGTCGGACAAGTGAAGAAGGTGAGGGGGCGCCGAGCCGAGCCCGGCGCCTGTTTCGAATGGTTTGGGGCCGAATGGTTTAGGCGGGCCATCGGGAGTTAATGCCGCTCTTGGCGCCAGGAGCGGAGATTGAACACTGACCGGGCGAGCCACCGATTGCGGCTGGTGTTCCGGCGCTGAACCCTTTTAAAGATGCCCGCCGCTGCTGTTGTAACAAATTATTCTCGCATCGTATAAGGCTGGCCTGAGGACCATCGCATACCGCGCAGCGCATGACGGAACTGACACGAACGACAGTACGGCAAAGACTGTATGCTTTTTTGATCGCTGGCCTGGGCGGGCTGGCCGCATCGGCAATCTCGTTTTCAATGACGCTATACGAAGCTGCCCACCCGCCAAAGGCGCCTGTTGTGCAGGCGGGCCAGCAAATCGATACCGGTCGCTGGTTTGTGACCTTGCGAACGGCACGTGTCGGAACCGTGCCGCCGACAGGCGTTCCCCCATCGCGGCCCGTCCAGCTTCTGATGGTGGATATGGATGTGGTGAACCGTTCCGCCACCCCCAACAACGTGCTCCATCGCGTTGTCACGCTCAGTGCGCCAACGCAAAAGCTGCCGATGCCAACGGTTTATCTCGATCGTGACAAGTATCTGGCGGGATATTTCAATCCCAACATGCCGGAACGCCTGACCATGGCTTGGGAGTGGCCGGCCGGTGTGCCCGTGCCCGACAAGGTGACGATCACCGTCACCGGCCAGACCTACAAGTTGCGCGACAATCTCTACGGCGCAAGCGGGTGGTACGACCGTGATCCCGTTGCGACGGTCGATCTGCCGGTGGAGAAGGCGCCATGATGCACATGCTGCAGTCGGCGCTGGCGCTGCTGTTCGCTGCCGCCGTGCTCTACGGAATGCAGCATACGCGTCCGCTGTACAGCGACATTACGTCGCCGATAGTCTCTTCGGGCGGCATGAACAAGCGTGTGGAGGCCCGCGCCTTCGCGCTTTCGCTGGACAGCGCCAGGGTGGCGCGTGTTCTCAACGTCGAGACCTTCGGCAAGTCAAAGACCTACACGAGTTCCGGCGTCTGGGGTGTGGTCGAAGGCGAGGCCGAGGCGAAATTCGAGACCCTGGGTCTCACATCGGGCGAGTGGCTGAGTCGCACCGGCGTCCGTTATGTCCTGACCGACCGCGTGCCGGCGACGATCGAAATGATGCCGGGCGATGTCTACCAGCCCGGGCTGCCACGTCGGGTCCTTCTGATGTTCGAAGTGCCCGAGGATGCTGTCGCCGGCGGGACCGTCGTGGTCGCACGCACAAAATTGCTGCCGCTCGACGACGAGATCCGCATCGCCACGAATGTTTCCGGCAAAGACATCGAGCCGGCGATCACCATACGCCGCAACGAAGAAAGGCCGCCATGGACAGTTCTCCCGCAAAGGTGACGTCAACGCGGCGAGGCTACTGGCTGAGCATGATGGCGCTGGTGGTCGCACTGCCTGCCGCGCTGGCCGCGCAGACGTGGGGAAGCATCAAGGACTGGCACTCCCAACATGTGCGCCAGCCGATATCTGTGAGCTTGGGCCAGCCGATCGATTATGCCGGCGCCAGTTGGACCGTGACACGCTTCACCAGACTGGCGGGCAGCGCGGGAAGCGCCGTCGTCCTTGCCGAATTCGAAGCTCTCGCTGCTGACCCGGAAGCGCTCGGCTCCGTTCCATGCGAGGTGCGGCTTTCCGATGGGAGCGGTCGCGAATGGCGGCCAACCCAATTTGCCGATCCGGTGGTCAGGAAGCAATATCCGGAGGCCGAGCAACGGTCGCTGTGTGGCGGCATGGCATTCGCGGCGACGGAGCCCGGCAAACCGGCACGGATGGCTGCCAGCTTTTCGATCCCACCTGCGGCGAGCGGCCTCACGCTATCGATCGCCCTCTACTCGGGGCTGCCGAGTTATCTCAGCGTCAGCGAGCCGCGGACCTGACGCCATTCGCTTCGCCAGCCATGGCGACCGCGGTCTCGAGCACGGCTGCAAGCAGGGCGACCCGGACCGCGTCGAGCAGGATTCCTCCGTCGAGTTCGCTTGGGCTGCCGATGAACAGGCTGATGGCATCGGCGAAGATCTGCCAGGTCCCGAGATCATGCGCTCCGATCAGCCTTGTCAGGCCGTACCATGCCCAGGCGCCGGCCCACGAGATGGCCTGATAGGCGATGACGAAGGTGACAAGCGTGGCAAGCCCGGCACTGAGTGTCAGCTTGAGGCAAGTCCAGACCGGCGAGTAGCGGCTGCGGTAGCCGCCAACGAAGTGAGACGTGAAATCCTTCAGCCACTTCTGCCAGGAGGTCGCACGGGATGGCGCTGGACCGGAAGCGGCCGGCGCGGAAAGCTCATAGCCGTTGATGATCGCCGCCATCACCAGCCAGACAATCGGCAGCAACGCGAAAAAGAAAAGATTCTGAAGCTGCTCGCCGAAGGGAAGCGGCCGGAATTCCACGGGAACGAATTGGCCGGCCGCGGCCGCCTGACTTACCGGCGCAAGCAAATTGAGGCTGACTTGTTGCAGAGCGGCGCCTGCGCCAAGCCAGCGGATGAACTGGTCCTTCCATACGCCGAGCGCGTAGAGGCCGATGAAGACCCAGGTTGCGTCCGTCGCTACGATCAGCAGCCGCCAGTACGGGTGAGAGGCGCGCGCATTCAGTCGCTTGGCGGCCAAACGCACCAGCCAGCATATGACGATCGACAGTGCCACGCCGCTTGACTGAAGAATGGCGAAGATGTCGACGCTCTTGCCGAGATCGGCTTGGGCGAGCGCCATGCGCGAATATTCGCGCACCGTATCGCCAAGAAAACCCCAGGCGGCATAATAGGCGAAGAACGGCAGGATCGCAGCGGCGGTAATCGCCAGGACTGGCTCGCGCTTTGTTTCGTCCACTCCCTTTTTGGCTTTTTGCCTCAGTGCCGCCACCGCCGGCATATGCGGCCGGAGCACCATGAACATCATGACCAGCACCGTCAGCTTAGCGAGAACCACCAGCGACAGCATGACCATTCCGCCCAGCGGGAATTGGAGGCCGATCGTCACGGCGCCCTGAAGCAGCAGACCATAAGCGATCATACCCAGGCAGCCGACAAGCAATAGCTGCGGCCAGCACTGGACAAGCAACCTCGCGGTTAATGCAAGCGGCCGATATATGTCCTCAATTGCCGTGGTCATCGCGTCGGCTTCGTGCTCCGATCCTGAAGTCTAGGAGTTTTATTTCATCAAACGGTCTGCCCCCAACCGTTCAGACCGTTGCGATCAAATTCAAACAACCTGGGGTTGAACACGATCGGGGGTAACGCAAGTTTACCTCATCCGCCTTGCAGAAGAAGGGGGATGCGGTTCAATCATGGCATTCGGCGTCCGTCAAATCTGTTTCATGGCGCAGCCATGCTCGGCCAAGTTGTCGGGCGATCGGGGTTCCCCGTCATCATCCAAATCAATTCATCAATTCGCCAAAACCCTTTGGAATCACGCGGAAATCGAACCTGGCTCTTAACCGCATAAGCAGCGTTGAGTTATTGCTATGCCCCTTGCGCAGTCAATAGCT
This sequence comes from Mesorhizobium escarrei, assembly GCF_935825525.1. Taxonomy (GTDB): domain Bacteria; phylum Pseudomonadota; class Alphaproteobacteria; order Rhizobiales; family Rhizobiaceae; genus Mesorhizobium; species Mesorhizobium escarrei. The sequence continues at coordinate 146,580 of NZ_CAKXZT010000152.1, read as the reverse complement.
TGTGCTTTTCGAAGATCGCTAGTTTTTGCGGATAAGTGATCCGCACCTTAGCGTTGCACCCGTCGCATCTGAAGTGGGCGATCGTTTTCAGCGCAGAGCCCTTCCTCACAGCCGGATAGGAGCAATCCGGACAATCGAATGTGAGGGCAACATCAGACAGGTCTTCGGCTAAACCCATTTCCATCTCCTTCGCAAGTGCTGGGGCTACACTCTGGCGAGACCCGATGAGCAATTAACGAGAGCAAATGAGCAATTAAGATGCCAATCCGGCTGTGCCAAAGCGGGACTAGAACGATTCGTCTCGGAACGCCGCCAGGCTAGTGCGCCTGTTCTGCGCCCTTTGAACGACGAAGCGACCTGACCTCCTCCAGCAGTTCGCGCTCATTGGTGGTAATGTTTCGGAAGATTGCGACAATCATCACCGCTAAGGCTTCGGCATCCCGGCTTAAAGGATCGATGTGTTCATCTTTGCAAACCTGATCGTACACGCGTTCACAAACAGCCAAATCGTAAGGGCTGAGGTGGGTGCGATTGAAACGCCGGCGCGGCATTTGCGAACCTTCGAGGCTCGCTGCCCGTGCAAAAGAAGCGGGCCTTCGCAACAAACGCGAGCCGTTGAGTGGTTGTTCCCGGTTGCAAGCTTTTGTTGCGCCGACCAACGGCAGGATCCGCGTCTCGGCTCCATGCGATTACGTCATCGTGCCTTCGTGGGATGGCGTATAAATTCGTCTGTGGTCGTCATTTGACGACTGTTCAAAGCGGTACCCGTTGAGCATTCTCAGCGCCAAGCGCGGGGGCGGAGATGTTTTTCAAACAGAATCCAATGGATCATCTAACAGACGATCCCATTATCCGCTGCGATATCGCAGATAGGATATCAAAGGCCGCCGAGAGCGATGGGAATCTCCCGATTGCGTGGCGCCGCAAGTTGCAGAAAGAACCTGTCAAACCCGCGCGTCTCTTGGCCCAATGCATGTTGCGCAAAAGCACGCCCTCGGGCTTGAACCGGGGGTGCGCAGCGGTTTTGCGATAACGACATGCATAAAAACAAGAACTTAAAGCGCTTCGCATGAATCCGCTCAAATGCGACGCGCTTTGATGCCGAGCGCGCGGTCGAAGACGGCCGGCGCCGCTTGGGGGCGTTGGGGTAAGGACGCTTGACGGCGCCGGCCAGGCGGATTGGGGTCCGCCGCGTTGGATAGTACCGATCTTGGCAAATCAAGTAATTCCGTTATCGCGGAATGTCAGGAGCTGGTCGACAACGCTCAGTCCTTTGCATCGTCATCGTCTTGCACAGAGCCATCGTTTTCATCTGCCAGGCTTTCAACCCCGGCCAGCTGCCGGTCGGCCACTTCTTTGGCGAGGCCCACCAAGGCGTCGACCTCTTGCATCTGGTCCACGTGACCGCCATTGGCGACGTGTTTCCGGATCCTCTTCAGTTGGTCAGAGGTTCGTCGCAACGTTTCGGCGATCGACAGCTTCTTGGCCACGCCTACATCTCCTGCATCCTAACCAACCATCCAGACGAGCAAGCGTTCCGGCGGGAAAGCTTTTGCGGCAAAAAAGTCGATACTCCATCGACCCGCTCGATACAGCCCCTCTTCAACTGTGAACAGGCCGTCCTGGCATCAAGGTGCGCCGCAATGGGTCAACACGTCTGGCACCGCAATTGCATGGGCAGCAATGGGGGGCGAATGGGGGGCCCCGCCGCTTCGCAAATGGAGCGGCGGGGCTTTTTTGCGTTTTCAGCCAACACCCGTCAGCAGCAGGTGCTGCATGATGAAGCCCCTCGCCAAAGATGATGCCGCTGGTGTGCTTGTTGGTTCGAATCCGGATCCTGGAAGTCCGCGCCTTCCATTGAGCAAGTTCAAGCGGCCCGGCAGCCCTATTGGGGGATGACTATTAGCAGGCCGCCGGGCCTTGACCGCCAGCGGGCTTAAGAGGAGGCGCTGTGCTGGCTAGCAGAACCTGCGCTCAAGAAAACGGAATAGCATCATTCGAACGAACACTTTCGTCCATCTACATCTCGTTGTTTTGATGCCGGCTTCGCCGCCGGGCAGGTGAGGGGCGGGCGCCGCTGACTTCTGAGTCGCCCCGGGGACCGCCGAACTTGCGCCGGCTGCTTCGAAAGCGGGACGATCGCCACGGCGCCTGGCATGTACGCGCCACCTAAAATGCCGGTCTTACCGGCAGGATTTACGACTGCCCGCCTAAGTCCTTGAATGCGAGCCCGGCCTTTTTGAGCGAACCGAGGAAGAAATCGACGTCCTCTGGTCGAATGATCCGCATCGCAACCTCCTGCCGCAGGTTCTTGATCAAGCCTGGCGCGTTTTCCTCAAGCCAGACACGCTCGCGCTGGGCGTCTGCTTCATATCCGCCCTCACCGAAAATCGCGGCCGCGATGGTGTGATAGTTGGCATTGCCGGGAACCGTGGCTTTCCTGATCCACATGGCCGCCTGCGGATAATCGCCGCGAAAATAGGCGCAAAGGGCAAGCGCGGTCTCGTAATAGGCTAGGGGACCTGGATTGCGTGTGCGCGCTTCCTCGACCAGCGGGCAGCCGTCGTCCCATCCTCCTGAAAGCGCCAACCGATATCCGTACTCGCCCATCAGTTCTGTATCGTTGGGGTTGATCTTCAAGGCACGTTTGCCCACGATCAACGCCGCCTCGATCTCATTGCTGAAATAGAGCGCGAACATTTCCGCCTGCAGGCCGCGGATGTTGAGCGGGTCCAGTTCCACGGCCCGCTTGGCCGCGGCAAGAGCGCGAGCGATCGAGGCCGACGTCGCGGTTTGGTCGGAAGGATAGAGAAATCGAATCTCGTCGATATAGGCCTGAGACAGCAGACCCCAGGCCGTGGCGTAGCCCGGGAAGCGCTTAACGGCCTGCTCCAGGCACACACGCACCGCTGGAAGTGCGCTTTGATCGAGCTTTGCCCGGTATGCGTAGAAGGAAAGCGTGCAGGAATAGGCAGCCCAATCGTCGGGAGGATTCGAGATATTGAGCGATGAGTCCGCCTGAAAGATCACGCCGTATGTCTGGGCCAGGCTCGTCGCCACTTTCTGTGCGATATTGGCCTCGGTCTCGAGAAGCGCGGCGACTTTCATCTCTCCATCATAACTGTCCGCCCACAGCACGGAGCCGTCGGCGCGGTTGATAAACCTGACCCGAAGCCGGAAGGCATCGGCCGACAGATGGACGCTTCCCGCAAGAACAAAGCGCGACGGCGCGACCGAATTTTCGGACGACTGGACGACGATGACGTCCTTGAACTTAGAGAGTTGCCCGACAATTTCCTGTGTCAATCCGCCCGCAATCGCCCTGGAGGCTTCCGTTCCTGAAAGGTCGTCAAACGTCTCTACCAGCAGTCGCGGAATCTCAGGCGAAGTTGGGCGGACGCCGCTCCTCGCCAATCCCAATGCCAGAACAGCCAAGGCCGCGACGGTAGCCGCAAGAACCACCGTCAGCCATGATGCCCTCATTCTTCGAGGAGGGGTCGGGACTTTCTCTGCCCGGTTAACCGGCAAGGCCGACTCAATGGTCTCAGGGGGCGATCGCCCCGAGAACGTTGGAACGTAACCGCCTTTCGGGATCGTGATGAGAATTGGATCGTCGTGTCCGGCAGTCAGGTAGTAACGCTCGAGCCCGCGCCGGAGGTGGCCAGCCTCGATGCGGACAATTGGATCCGTCTGCGGGTCGAAGGACATATCACGGCCGAACACTTCGACTGCGATCGAATAGGCCTTGATACGATCACCGCGACCCTCCAACGTCTCCTCCACCACATGGCTGAGGAAGCGACGCTCGCGACCGGTTGCATCGAAGTCCGCGCTGTTGAGGATCAGGGCAAGTTGGGCGCGACAATCCTCTGGGGCGAGCCCATGCTCCCTCCCTGCGGCTGGTTCAGGCCGGATCACCTTGGTTCCCTCACCTGACGTTCTGGGGGTGACTACTCCCAGTTATATTTCATTTTTCGCCGGTTACCCTCGCTGCGCAATTTATATCCCCGAGCCTGTTCTTGCAATACTCCTAGTAGTCTGAACGGATAACGCTGGGATGACGGCGACGGTTCGCGCAATGCGCCGGCGGATCACAAGGGATCAACAGTTAGGCGGCTTCACCGGCAAGCGCAATTTGATTTGCGATTTTGCCCACCGAGCTCGCTATGGATGTTCAGAAATTACCCTGTCGCCCACGTAACTTACATTCCGCAGCCGCCTCCATGCGATAGGCTAGGGTGGTTTCGGGAAACACGAATTGCGCCATGAGGATGGACGACGAACCGGCTGATAGACGAAGAGCGGTCTCGGCGGCGGTGCGTCGGTTCCCGCAATTTGAATTGGCGATCCATCGGCTGATGGACCGAAGTGAGGGCTTTCAGGATATGTGCGAGGAACTTGCAGAAGCGGAGCTCGCACTCTCAAGGATCGACAAGGTGCCGCCGGCATTGCGCGAGTCTAGACGAGCCGAATGGCAGGAACTGGTGGATCGGTTGGTTGGGGAAGTCGGAGCCGTGCTGCACGACGCCGCCCGGAAACCGCATGTCATTCCTTGGCCGCCACGCCAGAACTGAGCGGAGGCTGGCTTGGAATTTCTGTCTGGCAATCGGCCTGTGTGCGGTTTAGGGCGGTGGCCCGACGGCTTCAGCTTCCGCACGGGAATACCCTGCCGTTCCCGAAGTAGGCCCCGGGCACTGTCGGTCCGTGACAGGCACGAACAAATGAACTGCTGTCGACATGAAAACGATCGGAATCCGATATCCATTAGCTGAGCAGCGCGAATACAGATATGTTGTCACTGCGGACGAAAGACGATCGCATCGGACATGAAGTAAAAGACGGAATACAGGGGACTTCGATATGGGAATCATCAGAACTCTCGTGTTGGCTTCGGCGGGAACATCGGCAGCGCTGTTTGCGGTGCCGGCGATCGCTGCGGACGCTGCGACGCAACTTCCTGAAGCCGCCCCCGTGCCTGCTGAAGCCGCACCGGCCTGGACCTTCACCGCAGAGCCCTATTTCTGGATGGCAGGAATGAAGGGCAGGGTCGGCGTCAGGGGCCTGTCACCGGTAGATATCGACGTCGATTTCAGCCAGATCTTCGACCACATCGATTGGTCTCCCCCGCCGGTCATGCTTGCCGGTGAGGCGCGCAATGGCCGCTACGCTCTTTTCACTGACTTCATATACCTGGGACTCGAGGCCGATGGCACGTCGCGCGGCCCGTTGGCGCTTTTTTCGGCCGAAGCGAACATGAACACGGTGGTGTGGACCTTCGGCGGCTCCTATCGGGTCGTCGACAATGGCACCGCGACCTTGGACGTTCTGGCCGGCGGACGGCTTTGGTACGTCGATGCGGATCTGACCGTTACTGGCCCTCTCGCCGTAAGAAAGGCCAGCGGCAGCAAGACCTGGGTCGACCCCATTATTGGCGTGGCCGGCGATGTTGCTCTCGGTAACGGATTCGGACTCCATGGCGAGGCGGACATCGGTGGCTTCGGCCTTGGCGCCGACATCGATTGGCAAGTGCAGGGCACGCTTCAATACCGGTACAGTGATTCGGTCACGCTGGAAGCGGGCTATCGCTACCTTGCCGTAGACTACGACGACGATCGATTTGTGTTTGACATAGCCATGCAGGGACCAATCATCGGCGCCAGATTTCGGTTCTGATTGGATCTGAGCCTGGGATGACTTCGAACGGGAGAAGAGTTTGGGAAACTGTTTCGTGAGCCCGTCCAAAGTCAGGCGTATCAGCAACATCTTGTTGGCGTCGGCGTTGGTTGGCCTACTGGCGGGGTGCGCGTCCCGTCCGACGAATGTGCTGCTGCCCGTGGCCGATACCTCGCCTTCCTCCAGCAAGGTTGAGATGCTGGTCGCAACGACACGCAGTCGTTCCTCCAATCCGGCACAAATGTATACGGGCGAGCGCGGACTGGCCCCCTCGTTCGCGGAAATTACGGTGTCGATCCCTCCGCCATCGGTCCGCAAGGTTGGAGAGGTCGCATGGCCCAAGAAGCTGCCATCAAACCCGGCGACTGATTTCGCAGTCGTGCAGGCCCAGGAATTGACGCTCCAGACAGCGAAGGGGTGGCTTAGCGCCTCTGTCAGGAAGAGCCCGGATCACAGCGTCCTCGTCTTTATTCACGGATTCAACAATCGCTTTGAAGACGCGGTCTATCGCTTTGCGCAGATCGCAAAGGACACGGACACGCAGAGCGTCCCGATCCTGGTCACATGGCCCTCCCGAGGCAGTGCGCTGGCGTATGGCTACGATCGTGAAAGCACCAACTACACGCGAAATGCGCTTGAACTGCTGTTCCAATATCTTGCACGCGATCCCCAGATAAAGGAAGTTTCGATCCTCGCTCATTCGATGGGCAACTGGCTTGCGTTGGAAGGCTTGCGACAGATGGCCATCCGCAATGGCGGCCTTCCGGCGAAGTTCAAAAACGTGATGCTGGCCGCGCCTGACGTCGATGTCGACGTGTTTCGTACGCAGATTGCCGACATGGGCAAACAGCACCCGCAGTTCACCCTCTTTGTCTCGCAGGACGATCGCGCGCTCAAAGTTTCGCGACGGGTCTGGGGCGATATCCCCCGGCTCGGATCGATTGATCCGGAACAAGCTCCATACAAGGAAGAACTCGCCAGCAACAATATAACCGTCATCGATCTGACGAAAATCAAATCCGGAGATCGTTTGCATCACGGCAAGTTCGCGTCGTCACCGCAGATCGTGCAACTGATCGGGGCGCGTATGGCCGGCGGCCAGACCTTGACCGACAACAGGATAGGCCTCGGCGACACGATCATTCACGCAACGACCGGTGCGGCGGCAGCGGCGGGCAGCGCGGCAGGGCTGGTGATTGCGGCGCCTGTTGCAGCCGTCGATCAAAACAGCAGAGAAAATTTGGGCAATCACATCGGCGCCTTGACGGGTTCCCAGACCAGCCAGAAATCGAGTGCCGGCAAGGAATGCGTTGGCTCCGCTGCGTCCACAAAAGATTGCAAGAAGTAGTCCTTGGTTGGCCTGCGCGGAGTTGGCGAAGTGGATCTTCAAGTTTAGCAAGTTGCTGTATTTATGCACCTTATCGTTTGACGAGAACATCCTTGCTGACGTCTCCCCGGAGACGTAGCATGCAGCCAGCACAGTTGCCCTTAAAAGGGGAGGAGCCGCTATGTGCGGAAGCAGCTGCGGCATTCAAAACTCGGGTGACTTATGAAGAACATGCTGCGCCTTGGGTTCTTGCCGGCTGTCGTCGTGCTCTTGCTGGCGCTCTTGCCGGGAACTTCGCTCGCTCAACAGCCGTCCCCCGACGTTCCGCCCGAAAAGGCGAAGCAGTTCCTCGAGCTTTTGTCCGATCCGGACCTAAAGGCATGGCTCGAGGGAAAGGTTCCAGCGGCCACGGACGAGCCCGGCCTGTCCATTTCCGAGGACATCTTGAGCCTGGAGGCGGGTATTCGTGCCCGTATCGGTGCGCTCGGCGCCGCGATCCCGCGCCTGCCGGAAGAACTGTCGCGCGCCGCCGAAATTGTCTCGCGTGACGTGAATTCCGGCAGGCCAGGGCTGGTTATGGGCATCCTCGCGGTCTTGATCGCGGTCGGATTCGGAGCCGAGTGGGCAGTCCGACGAGCGCTCGCCAGGACGAGGAGCGCGGTTGCTCAGGAAGACGCCGGACAAGCGATCCTCTTCGAGACTGTCGCCCTGCTGACTTTTGCGCTCGCCAGCGCCGGTTCATTCCTGGCATTCGGATGGCCACCCTTGCTGCGCAGGATCATTCTGACCCTGCTTCTTGCGTTCATCGCGTTCCGTGTCGTTCGCGCGGCAGCCCGATTGCTGTTTGCGTTCGGCGGTGCGACGAGCGACCCCTCGGACAGGCCGACTCCGCTTTTCGAAAGCGAGGCTTCGACCCGTTTCTGGCGTTGGCGAGTCAGCCTTGTAGCCGGGTTCCTGTTTTTCGGCTGGGCGATCGCCAGCCTCATGCCTGGCCTGGGCTTCTCTCGAGAGGCTGCAGGGCTCGCCGCCTTCCTGTTCGGGCTTGGCATTCTGGCAACCGCAATCGACGTCGTCTGGCAACGGCCCGACGGGCGAGGCTCTCTGGTCAAGCAATCGTTTCTCACCTTGTTCCTGATCGTGCTCTGGGTGGCTTGGGTCGCCGGCCTGCTCGGCGTCCTGTGGCTTGGGATTTTCGCCCTGGTGCTGCCGACAGCCTTGCGCGGCGTCGGCGCCGCGGCACAGGGCTTCGCCGGCAGGTCGAAGCGCAGCGGCGCGATGGGCGTCGTACTCAACGTGCTCATTGTCAGGGGCGCCAGGGCGGCGGTCATTGCCGCGGCGGTCGCATGGCTCGCCCATATCTGGCGGATCAGGGCCGCGAGCCTCGCCGGCAGCGAAACCGGCGGCTTCCTGATAACCGGACTGCTCAACGGCATCATCATTTTGCTGATCGCCGACCTGCTTTGGCAACTGTCGAAGGCTTTGATCGAATATCGGATGAACCTCGCGCCGGCGGATGGGAACAGCGCCGACCAGCTGGCCCGCAGCGGCCGGCTGCGCACGCTGTTGCCGATATTCCGCAACGCCCTTGCCGTGTTCATAGCCGCGGTCACCGTGCTAACGATCCTCGCGGGGCTCGGCGTGCAGATACTCCCGCTGATTGCAGGCGCCGGCATCTTCGGCATCGCCATCGGCTTCGGCTCGCAGACCCTGGTCAAGGACGTGCTGAGCGGCGTGTTCTACATGATGGACGACGCCTTCCGGGTCGGTGAATACATCCAGAGCGGCAGCTACAAAGGCACGGTCGAATCCTTCAGCCTGCGTTCGGTGCGTCTGCGTCATCATCGCGGCCCCATCTATACCGTCCCGTTCGGTGAGCTCGGGGCGGTCCAGAACATGAGCAGGGATTGGGTGATCGACAAGATAATGGTCAGCGTTACCTACGATTCCGACGTGAATCTTGCGCGCAAGCTCATCAAGAAGATCGGCCAGGAGCTGGCGGCAGACCCGGAATTTGCGGCCGACACGATCGAGCCGCTCAAGATGCAGGGCATCGACAATTTTGGGGAATACGCGATCGTTCTGAGGATGAAATTGACGACGAAGCCCGGGACCCAATTCGGCATCAAGCGGCGCGCATTCATGATGATCAAGGCGGCATTCGCGGAAAACGGTATCAAGATCGCGGTCCCCACCGTTCACGTCGAGAGTGGCGGGGAGACCGCGGCCGCTGCACACCAGGCCCACGAGGCCTTGAAAAAGAGCAACGCCCCTTTGGAGGTGGTGGGGGGCACGCCGTAGCGCAGGGCGATATTGTCAGCTGACAGCGTCGACCGAGGGGTTAGATTGGATTATACTTCCTGGGCTGTCGAGAGCGCCGCAATCCGGCGCGGAGGGGTTGGGCGATGGAAGAGATACATCCCGTTGCGGTGAAGCATCTGCCGCCGTTCATTACGCCTCCCGGTCAGACTGACATTCTGTTCGTCGTGATGATGGTCTTCCTGATCGGCATCGTCCTTATCATCGGCAACCTCTACCTGCGCCTCCATGCGCTTCCCGAGCAAGTGGCGCATCGAACCCACAAGGTGCAGATGGACATTGTGGCGATCCTGGCGGTGATTTCGCTCTTTACCCACAACCACCTGTACTGGATCGCGGCCCTGCTTCTCGCCTTCGTTCAGTTACCGGACTTCTCGACGCCGATCTCTTCAATGGCCAAATCCCTCGAGAAGCTCGCCCATGGCGGCGACCGCCGCAGGGAAGAACTGACGGTGGTCCCGGAGGCGGCAATGGCCCAGTCCCTCGAAATGCCCATCCACGACGCCCGCCGCAGCGAGGAGACAATAAAGGTGGTTCCGGGGACACCTCCCTTGACCGACAAGCTGGAAGCGCGGAGCTGAGCGATGTTGGAATTGCTGCTATGCTCCATGCTCACCATCTTCCCGGACTATCTTTTTCGCCGCTACGTCCAGGATAAACGGATCGGCCGGGAGATCACCTTCTACTCGGTGTGGTTCGAGCTCCGGTGGGGGATCACCGCTTGCCTGATCCTCACCGTCTCCCTCATCACGCTCATCTTCTACTTCCATCCCGCCACGACGGCTGTCACGGCCGTATTCCGGACCGTCACCATTCTCCCAGAGACCGGTGGCCGCGTCGCCGAGGTCTTTGTGGGCTTGAACGACAAGGTCGAGGCCGGCCAGCCGCTGTTCCGCCTCGACAGCTCGCAGCAGGAAGCGGTCCACGAGTCGGCTCGCCGAACCATCGCCGAAGTCGATGCTGCGACCGAAGTGGCACGGAGCGAACTGGCGGTGGCGGACGGGCAGATCCGGCAGGCCGAGAGCGCCCATCGTAACGCGCTGGCGGAGCTCGAGACCAAAACCGAACTCCGGCGCCGCAACCCGAATACCGTCCCCTTGCGGGAACTCGAGCGGCTGCGGGACGTTGCGGAAGGTCAGCAGGGTGCGGCTGAAGCCGCGCTGGCGAACAAGCAGGCGCTGCAGGCCAAGATCGCTTCGCTGTTGCCGGCGCAGAAGGCAAGCGCCGAGGCGGCACTCGCCCAGGCACAAGTCGAAATCGACAAGACACTCGTTCGGGCCGGCGTTACCGGAACGGTTCAGCAGTTCACGCTCAGGCCCGGCGACGTGGTCAATCCGATGCTGCGGCCCGCCGGCATCCTGGTCCCCGCCGAGGCGGGCCGACTGGCGCTCGTCGCCGGTTTCGGGCAGATCGAGGCTCAGGTGATCAAGACCGGCATGATTGCCGAGGTCATATGCATCGGCAAACCCTTCACCATTATCCCGATGGTGGTGACCCAGGTCCAGGACGCGATCGCGTCCGGTCAGTTCCGGCCCACCGACCAACTGATCGACGTGACACAGACGGCCCGGCCCGGAACCATCACCGCATTCCTGGAGCCCCTCTACGCCGGCGGGCTCGAAGGCGTCCCGCCGGGCGGCAGTTGCATTGCCAACGCATACACGAACAACCATGACGAACTCGAGTCGGACGACCTGGGTACCCCGCGATGGCTGTTTCTGCACATGGTAGACACGCTCGGAATCGTGCACGCCGCGATCCTGCGGGCTCAGGCGCTGCTGCTTCCGGTGCAGACCCTGGTCTTGACGGGCCACTGACGCGGAGGGACGCATGCAAGGGCTAGCCAGGTCTCATGGCCAATGGTGGTCGCGCCATGCTGACGGTGGTGAGGACATCGAGATCTCGGGCGGACGGAACACCGCTAGACAGGATGGCCCCCGAAGAAAGCTGTGGCCACTGATGTAACGGGGGTGTTGGCAGGACACTCCTGTCGGGTCGCCCGGATGAACACGCTATCCATCGAGACACGATCTCCGCCGTGGCAACGGCGGACATGACACGGACCGCTCATGTGAAATCGCCTGGCTCGAAAAAAACGTGCCGAATTCGGTGAAGAACACGCAGCGAGTGGTCTCGTTGCGGTTGCCCGTGGGCAGAACGAAGAGTTCTTCCCTGGCCCATCGAGGAAAAGCCGGACTCACCTCAAGGACGACTCTTGCGCTGGCCGAGCGGATTTCTGCCCGTAGGTTACCGTTAATTACCTTCCGCCCCGAGCGGCAATGGGCAAAGCTATAAAGGACGATTTTTGCCGAAGGCATGGCTGAAGCGTCCTGCGACCAGTTTTCGTCTCGTCGATAGAACGCGGAGCATGCCAGGGAACCGAAAACTCGGGTCATCCTCGGCTCATCCTGGAAAAGCGGTGCAATCAAAGGAGGACGTCAGATGAGTGGCAAGCAAGCGAATCCAGACCGACAACCGAACCGGCGTGACATTTTGCTGACCGGAGGATCTGTGCTCGCCATTTCGGCTGTCGCATCCGGAATAGCCACGAGCGCGAAAGCTCAAGCAGCCGGCGCAAAACCCAACATCCTCGTCATTTTCGGCGATGACGTCGGCTATTGGAACCTCAGCGCCTACAACCGGGGCATGATGGGCTATCGCACGCCGAACATCGATCGGATCGCCAAAGAGGGGGCGATCTTGACCGACCACTACGCCCAGCAGTCCTGCACAGCCGGGCGCGCCGCATTCATCACCGGCCAATCCTGCTTCCGCACCGGCCTGCTCAAGGTTGGCCTGCCCGGTGCCAAGGAAGGGCTGTCGGAGAAGGACCCGACGCTCGCCGAACTGCTCAAGCCGCAGGGCTATGTTACCGGGCAATTCGGCAAGAATCACCTCGGCGACCGCAACGAGTTCTTGCCTACCGTTCACGGCTTCGATGAATTCTTCGGCAATCTCTATCACCTCAATGCAGAGGACGAGCCAGAGCATCCCGACTACCCGAAGAACCCCGAGTTCAAGGCCAGGTTTGGTCCACGCGGCGTGATGAAGTGCAAGGCCAGCGAAACAGACGATCCGACGGAGGATCCGCGCTTCGGGCGGGTGGGCAAACAAGAGATCGAGGACACCGGCCCGCTGACAAAGAAGCGCATGGAAACCGTAGACGAAGAGTTCCTCGGCAGCGCGCTCAATTTCATCGACCGCTCGAACGCTGACGGGAAGCCGTTCTTCTGCTGGTTCAACACCACCCGCACACACATCTATACCTTTCTCAAGGCGGCCTCGAAGGGCAAGACCGGCTTGGGCATCTATGCGGACGCCATGGTGGAGATGGACGGCATGGTCGGCCAGCTTCTGGGCAAGCTCGATGACCTCGGCATCGCCGACAACACCATCGTCCTTTGGACGACCGACAACGGCGCGGAGGTTTTCTCGTGGCCGGACGGCGGCACCACGCCCTTCAAAGGCGAGAAGAACACAAACTGGGAAGGTGGCTACCGGGTGCCGTGCATGATGCGCTGGCCGGGCGTCATCAAGCCGGGAACGGAGATCAACCATATAACGTCGCACGAAGATTTCGTGCCGACCCTCGTCGCCGCCGCAGGCGAACCAGACGTGACGGCTAAGCTGTTGAAGGGATACGATGCTGCCGGCAAGAGCTTCAAAGTGCATCTGGATGGCTACGACCAACGCGACGTGTTGGCCGGCGAAGGCGAAGGCAAGCGCCACGAATACTTCTACTGGACCGATGACGGCAACCTCGCCGGCTTGCGTTACGAACGCTGGAAGATGGTCTTCCTCGAGCAGCGCGAGGAGGGGCTTGCCGTATGGGAGAACCCGCTGATTCCGCTGCGGTTCCCCAAGCTCTTCGACATCAAGGGTGACCCGTTCGAACGGGCGCAGACGGACGCCGGGGAATACGCCAGATGGCGTGTCGAGCACGCCTTCGCGCTCGTGCCGGCGCAGGCTTATGTCGCCAAACACCTCCAGACCTATGTCGAGTTCCCGCCGCGGCAGAGGCCCGGCAGCTTCGCGCTCGACCAGGTCCTGGCAAAACTGCAGGAGGGTGGCAGAAACTGATCCTTCGCTCTGAATAGGCCGCGCTCGCTACTATCGGCAGGCCTCCAAGCCAACTCGGAAGCAGATCAATGGCAGTCGCGAACAACAATCCTTCGACCGAGACCATTGCTCAGCGGGCAAAGCACGAGCTGCGCGAGTACGCGCTCCTGTCCTTGTATCTATTCGTCTGCTTTGGTGCGCTCATTCTCTACAAGGCAGCGATCCTTGGCGAGGAGGGCATCAGCTATCTGCCATCGGGGCTGGCGGCCGTCAAGGCACTGATCCTGGCGAAGTTCATAATGCTCGGGCAGATGATCCGATTGGGCGACCGGCGTCGAAGCAGGTTGGTCTACGTCATAGCCTACAAGGCCCTGTTATACCTGATCCTGCTTCTCGTCCTCTCGGTCGTCGAGGAAGTCGTCGTCGGGCTGGTTCACGGGCGAACGATCGCCGCTTCGCTCGCTGAATTCGGCGGCGACAAGCTGCCGCAAACACTCGCGACAAGCCTGATCATGCTGCTGATACTGATCCCCTACCTGGCATCCAGGGAACTGAACGTCGCACTCGGGAAAGGCAGGCTTTGGACGCTGCTGTTCGAAGGCCGTCCCGCTCAAATTACAGAAAGCAAAGGTGTCAAGCCATGACCGTTCTCGCCCGCACCGCCAGACGCTATTTGCTGCCCCTTTTTCTGTTGATGGCGATTGCGCCTTCCGCGCAAGGCGCGGAAGTACTCGCGTCGTGGAACGAAGGCGAGGCGAAGCAATCCATCGTGCGGTTCGTCGAAACCGTGAGCAAGGAAGGGTCGGCGGATTTCGTGCCTGTCCCCGAACGCATCGCGGTGTTCGATAATGACGGGACGCTGTGGGGCGAACAGCCTATGTATTTTCAGCTTCTGTTTGCGCTCGACCGGGTCAAGGCGCTCGCTCCCCAACATCCCGAATGGAACACGCAGGAGCCCTTTGCCTCGCTGGTGAAGGGCGATGTGAAAGCGGCGCTATCCGGCGGAGAACACGCGATCCTGGAGATCGTGATGGCCGCGCATTCGGGCATGACCACCGACGAGTTCGAACAGATCGTCCGCGACTGGTTTGCGAGTGCCAAGCATCCGAAGACAGGCAAACCCTACACGGAGATGATCTACCAGCCGATGCTGGAGCTGCTGGACTATTTGCGCGCCAACGGTTTCAAGACATTCATAGCCTCGGGCGGCGGCATCGAGTTCGTGCGAGTATTCAGCGAGAAGGTTTACGGCATTCCCCCCGAGCAGGTGATCGGCAGCAGCGGCAAAATGAAATTCGAGTTGAAAGGGGACCAGATGGTTCTCAACAAGCTGCCGGAAGTTGATTTCATTGACGACAAGGCGGGCAAGCCGGTGGCCATCCAAAAGCATATTGGGCGGCGGCCCATCGCGGCGTTCGGCAATTCCGACGGCGATCTGCAGATGCTGCAATGGACCTGCGCCGGACCAGGCCCGCGCTTCTGCCTCTACGTCCATCATACAGACGCAGAGCGCGAATGGGCCTACGACCGGCAGTCAAGCATCGGCCGTCTGGACAAGGGTCTCGACGCCGCAGCCGATTCTGGTTGGACGGTTGTCGACATGAAGAAGGATTGGAACCGGGTGTTCGCGTCCGAGCCCTGATCCCTATCGCGGCCTGAAGCGGTGCATTTGAGAGGAAGCGACACGAAGCCATGACAAGACTTGCCGACGCCGAACCAACGTCTGCGGGCCCTGGGCTCGCACACCACGACCAGATGGTGTCGATTCCCGGCGGTACATTCCTCATGGGATCGGACAAGCACTATCCCGAAGAAGCCCCGGCGCATAGCGTGACAGTAGGCGGCTTCTGGATGGACGCCTGCACCGTCACCAACCGCGAGTTCGCTCGCTTCGTCGACGCTACTGGTTACGTCACCTCGGCCGAACGTCCCGTAAATCCCGACGATTATCCTGGAGCGAAGCCGGACATGCTGGCGCCATCGTCGGTGGTGTTCAGCAAGGCCAAACAGCGTGTCGATCTTCGCGATCATTACAATTGGTGGGTCTACGTCCGTGGCGCCAATTGGCGCCATCCGCGCGGGCCGGCGAGGTCGATCAAGCGGCTGGCCGACCATCCGGTCGTGCATGTGAACTTTGACGATGCCGAAGCCTACGCATCGTGGGCGGGCAAGGAATTGCCCACCGAGGCCGAGTGGGAATTCGCGGCGCGTGGCGGGCTCGACGCGGCCGAATTTGTCTGGGGCGATGAAATGGCGCCCGATGGCCGACACATGGCCAATATTTGGCAAGGCGAGTTCCCATGGCAGAATCTCTGCGAGGACGGCTACGAGGGGACGTCACCCGTCGCCTCCTTTGCCGCCAACGGCTACGGCCTCTACGACATGGCTGGCAATGTCTGGCAGTGGACCACGGACTGGTACCAGGAACACGGCAAGATCGACAGCCCGTGCTGCACGGTTGACAACCCCCGCGGTGCCAAACGGGACGACAGCCTCGATCCACGGCAGCCGCAGATCAGAATCCCGCGCAAGGTGATGAAAGGCGGATCGCATCTTTGCGCGCCCAACTATTGCCGGCGCTACCGCCCGGCCGCGCGGATGGCGCAGCCGATCGACACGTCGACGTGCCATCTGGGGTTCCGCTGCATTGCACGCAGAACGTGACCTACGAATGGGGGTGTCGTCAAAGCGATGTCCCATCTTCGGCTTCGCGCTTTGCGCGAGACGCCGTGGGCGTGACGGCGCCTTGGCAGCGCGAAATATGCCGAGTTCTTTCTGAACTCCCTGAGCAAAGCCGGGCTCAGCCTCGGAAGCTGACGATCCACCTCGGAATAGCTCCGTAGCATACAGTTAATTACCTCCCAACCCAGAGGCTTGTGTGCAACTTTCCCTAACGTCCACGCTGTGGGGATCGGGATGCACAGCATGCTGAATCGGGAGGAACACATGGGCTATCTGTTGCCGAGCCGACTGGCTGCTTCGACGATTTGGACGCGGAGATTCCGGCGAAACCTATTCTGCAGTGTGGCAATGACAACCGCACTTGCCGTCTCGCCGGCGGCAGCGCAGCAGACGAATACCGATGCTGGCACCCTCGACTCCTCGACCGTCGCTCCTGGCAAGGCGCCGGGGTATTCGCCCTATGCAGGCCGCAACTTCCCCAGCCGCGTGTTCTGGGGCGACACGCACCTACACACCAGCGCGTCGCTGGACGCCGGCGCCTTCGGCACCCGGCTCGGCTTCGAGGACGCCTACCGCTTCGCCCGCGGCGAGGAACTGACCGCTTCCGGCGGCGAACAGGTGAAGCTGTCGCGTCCGCTCGATTTCCTCGTCATCTCGGACCATTCCGACAATATGGGTTTCTTTCCGGCGCTCTTTGCCGGCAAGCCCGAAATGCTCGCAGACCCAACCGGCCGGCGCTGGTACGATCTTGTGCAAAAAGGCGGCCAAGACGGCGTTACCGCTGCCCTCGAGATCATTGACAGCTTCTCACGCGGCAAATTTCCAAAGGCGCTCGAATTCCTGCCGGGCTCCGAAGGTTTTCAATCTACCTGGGATCAGATCATCGCTGCGGCGGAAAAATACAACGAGCCCGGACGTTTCAGCGCCTTCATCGGCTATGAATGGACCTCGCAAGTTCCGCCTGGCAACAATCTTCATCGTGTCGTGATCTATCGCGACGGCGGCGACAAGGCGGCGCAGACCCTTCCGTTTACGACCTATCCCCCGCTCGGCAGCACGACCCCGGAAGATCTGTGGAAGCATCTCCAGGCGTACGAGGACAAGACCGGTGGGCGGATTCTGGCGATAGCGCACAACGGCAATCTATCGAACGGCTGGATGTTCCCGACGGAGACCAATCCGGCCACCGGCCAACCGCTGTCGGCGGACTATGCGGAGAAACGCGCGCACTGGGAGCCGCTTTACGAGGCGACGCAGATCAAGGGCGACGGCGAGGCGCATCCCTATCTCTCGCCGACCGACGAACTCGCCGGCTACGAGCTCTGGGACAAGGGCAACCTCAACCTGAGCGAGGTGAAGAAGCCCGAGATGCTGGTGAGCGAGTACGCCCGCAGCGCGCTGCAGACCGGCCTTCAGCTCGAGGCGAAGCTCGGGACGAACCCCTACAAGTTCGGCATGATCGGATCGACCGACAGCCACACTTCGCTCGCCACCGGCGAGGACGACAACTTCTTCGGCAAGCACACCGGCTCGGAACCCAGCCCCGATCGCGCGCATCACGAGTTCATGCGCAATGGCGATGTGTTCCTGATGGGTTGGCAGCAGGTTGCCTCCGGCTATGCTGGTGTATGGGCGACCGAGAATACGCGCGAGGCGATCTGGGACGCCATGCGCCGCAAGGAAGTTTACGCGACTACCGGCCCGCGAATGCTTGTCCGCTTCTTCGGCGGCTGGGACTTTACCGATGCGGATGCGCAATCGCGCAGCCCAGCCTTCGCAGGCTACGCCAAGGGCGTGCCCATGGGCGGCGATCTCAGTGCGGCGCCGACCGGCAAGTCCCCCACCTTCCTGGTCGCGGCGCTCAAGGATCCGCTTGGCGGCAATCTCGACCGCATCCAGATCGTCAAGGGCTGGATCGACGTCGCCGGCGCGCGCCAGGAGAAGGTTTACGACATTGTCTGGTCCGACAACCGGGCGCCGGGAGCCGACGGCAAGCTGCCGGCGGTCGGCAATACGGTCGACGTGGCGACGGCCACCTGGACCAACACGATCGGCGCTTCCGAACTGATCAAGACATGGACCGACCCGGAATTCGATCCCGCGCTGCGCGCGGTCTACTACGCACGGGTTCTCGAAATCCCGACGCCGCGCTGGACTGCTTATGACGCTGTACGCTTCGGCGTAAAGATGTCCGCCGACGTGCCGATGTTCGGGCAGGAGCGCGCTTACACTTCGCCGATCTGGTACACGCCGGGTTGAGCGGCTGCCCATGAAGCTGCTTCGCGAACCGCTTGCTGCATTTCCTCGTCATCGGCGCGGAAACTGAAGCACTGGAGACGGCACGAGGATAGTTCACAGCCGCGTCAAGTAGGTTGGATCGAGTACAGGGGTACAGGGATATGAATATGCACAGAACCCACTATTCCATCTTCCTTACAGCGCTGCTCTGCGCCGCGCCGGCGCTCGCCCAGAACAGCGACATCGGAACTATTACGCCCGAGCGTCTGGAAGGGGTGCTGCAAATGCGCCCTTATTCGCCCTATGCGAACCGCAACTTCCCCGACCGCCCTCTTTTTGGCGACACGCACCTGCACACCGCGATCTCGTTCGACGCCGGCATGCTCGGCACGACGCTGATGCCGGCCGATGCGTACCGCTTTGCCAAGGGCGAGCAGTTGATCGCCTCCAGCGGGCAACCGGTCCGGCTGAGCCGGCCTCTCGACTTCCTCGTCGTCACCGATCACTCCGACAATTTCGGCCTGGCCTCGGACATAGTCTCGGGCGCTCCCAACGTGCTCGCCGTGCCGGAAGGGCAGCGCTGGTACGATATGATCATGGAGGGCAAAGGCATGGAAGCCGCGACGGAAGCGTACATGGCCACCGCCCAATCGAGACTCCCTGCGGCGCTCAACTACGCACCGGGCACTCGACCCTACCGCACGGCGTGGGAGCAGACGATCAAGGCGGCCGACGATGCGAACGAACCGGGCCGCTTCACCGCCTTCATCGGTTACGAATGGTCGTCGAATCCCGGCGGCAATCTCCACCGCAACGTGATCTTCCGCAACGACGGCGCCTTGGCGCGCCAGGTCGAGCCGCTGACGACGATTCCACCGATGGGCACGTCCGATCCGCGTGGCCTCTGGGACTGGATGCAGACCTACGAGAGCAAAACCGGAGGGGATGTGCTGGCGATCGCGCACAACGGCAATCTCTCGAACGGGTTGATGTTCCCGATCATAGAACCCGTCGATGGCAAGCCGATCGACCGCGCGTATGCCGAGACGCGGGCGCGATGGGAACCGCTCTTCGAGGTGACGCAAATCAAGGGCACCAGCGAGGCGCACCCGTTCCTTTCGCCGACCGACGAGTTCGCCGACTATGAGCTCTGGGACAAGGGCAATCTCGATCTGACCGTCGCCAAGACAAACGACATGCTCGAATACGAATACGCGCGCGCGGCGTTGAAAAATGGGCTCAAACTCGAAGCGACACTCGGCATTAGCCCCTACAAAATCGGCATGGTCGGATCGACCGACGCGCATACGGGTCTCGCGGCCGTCGAGGAGAACAACTACTTCGGCAAGATCACGCCGGAGGAACCCAGCCCCCATCGCCTGACCAACGTCTTCCAGAAAGGGGCGGCGGGCTCGTTTACGGGCTGGGAGCTCTCATCCTCAGGATATGCCGCCGTCTGGGCGACCGAGAACACGCGCGAGGCTATCTTCGATGCGATGGAGCGGCGAGAGACGTATGCCACGACGGGCACGCGCATGGTCGTGCGGTTTTTCGGCGGCTGGGACTTTGGGGCGGCCGACGCGACGTCTCGCACGCCGGCCGAGGCCGGCTATACGCGCGGCGTGCCGATGGGCGGCACTCTCAGCACGGCGCCCAAGGGCGTCTCGCCGCGCTTCCTCGTCGCAGCCCTGCGCGACTCGATCGGCGCCAACCTTGATCGCATCCAGATCGTCAAGGGGTGGCTCGACAAGGACGGGAACCTGCAGGAGCAGGTCTACGACGTCGCCTGGTCGGACAACCGCGCACTCGGGCAAGACGGCAAGCTGCCGCCAGTCGGCAACACCGTCGACGTGCCGAACGCCGGCTGGACAAACACGATCGGCTCGTCCGAGTTGATCACGGTCTGGCAGGACCCGAACTTCGATGCCGCCGAGCGCGCCTTCTACTACGCCCGCGTCATCGAGATCCCGACGCCGCGCTGGACCGCGTACGACGCGAAGTATTTCGAGTTAAAGGATGTTCCTGCGGATGTCCCTATGACGACCCAGGAACGCGGCTTCACCTCGCCGATCTGGTACACGCCGGAAGGATGATCGTGGAGGCCACGCCATGCGGAAAAATGCTCCAGCAAGCACGTTCCCCCGCCACAGATGGCGGTGCCGGGCGCTCGCGGCGGCGGCTCTTCTGGCCGCGGCCGTGGCGCCGCCTTCGGCTCTAGCCTGCGGCTACGAGAACCCCAACGATCTTGCCCTCGGCCTGTTGAACTGGGTTTTTCCGAAATCGCTCTATGTGCGAACCGCCGTCTGGCAGGCTGAGCAGGCCGGCATACTGCCGCCGCGCCCCCGCGAATCCAGAAAAACGGATCTGTTCGGGAGCGGATTCCGCCTGGCCGCCGAGAGCATGAACGGGCTCGGCGCGCGAATCAACGCCGCTTACGCGACCGGCAGGGGGCCGAGCTTCTCAGTCCTGCTGATACCCGCCGTGATGTGGACAACGTATACCCCTACGAAGGGTGGTTATTCCGTCCAAGTCCACGCCGATGGCCCGGCAAAGGGCGACATTGTCATCGTGACCGACGAAAAGGTCGTCCGCGGGCTTGTCGATGGATCCTTCGACGCCGCCGCTGCCGAGAGCCACGGATTGGTTCGATTCTACGGTCCGACTGACCGTCAGGACCAGGTCCGAGCGGCACTTGCCGCCCTGGCAAATGCGTTAAGCCGGCCCGGTGATCACGGCATGCCGGCGCCGCGGGCAGAGGAATCCGAGCCGCTCTACTGTGGACCGGGCGACCACGACGTGTCGATTCTGCAGGCGGGGGAACCCGCCCGGCTGTACTCGTTGCCTTCGGTCAAGCAAAAATGAGGAGTGCCATGATGCTGCTACGCGAGCCGCTGCTGCATTTCCTCGTCATTGGCGCGGCCCTATTTGGGGTGTACCAATGGGCTGCCGGTGACGAGACGGCTCCTGGCGAAATCGTCGTCAGCGCCGGCCAGATCGCCAGCATGCAAGCGATTTTCAGCCGCACCTGGCAACGAGAGCCGACCGCAGCGGAAACGGATGCCCTGGTCAAGGACTACATCCGCGATGAGGTCTTCTACCGTGAGGCGATCGCGATGGGCCTCGACCAGGACGATGCCATCATCCGTCGCCGCATGCGCCAGAAGATGGAATTCGTCGCCGACCTGACACTTGACGTCGCGCCGACCGACGCCGAGCTGAAGGCCTTCGTTGCCGAGCATCCGGACTGGTTCCGTGCCGAGCCGCATATTTCATTCAGCCACATCTACTTCCGGACAGGCACGAGCGCCCCGGACGTGGAGCGCCTGCGCGAGGCCCTGAATACCGGGACCGCCGATGCATCGGAAGTCGGCGACCCATTCATGGCAGGCTTCGATTTCCGGGACCTCGCAAAATCGGACGTGGAGCGAACATTTGGCGAGAGCTTCGCGGCATCGATCGACCGCTCGGCCACCGGGGCCTGGGAAGGCCCGCTGACCTCGGCCTACGGCGTGCACCTGGTTCGCGTCAGCGAACGTATCGAAGCGCGTCAGCGCCCATTCGAGGAGGTTCGCGAGGCAGCGCGGCGGGAATGGCTTCACACCCGCAAGGTGGCAGCCAATGACTTGCTCTACGAGAAGTTGAAGTCGCGATACGTCATCACGGTCGCGGACGGGACGGAGCAGGCCGACGGGCAGGAGCTTGCTGAGGCCGCGCCATGACCCGCCTGCTGGCTGCCGCCTGGCTGCTGCTGACCATCGTCGCCGGGCAGGCATGGGCGCATGACCTCCGCCCTGCCTATCTCGCGATCACCGAGAGTGCACCGGATAGCTACTCCGTCCTCTGGAAAGCGCCGGCGATGGGCGGGCTGCGGCTGGCCCTCGACCCCAGACTGCCGGAGGATGTGGCCGAGACGACGCCACGTGAAGGCGTTTTCCTGAACGACGCTTACGTCGAGCGATGGACGATCCATGCGCCTGCGGGACTCGCTGGCCAGACGATCGCAATCAACGGTCTCCGTGAGAGCCGAACCGACGTGCTCGTGCGCATCGAGAGGCTAAGCGGCGAAACCAGCACCACTCGTCTTACGCCGGCCAGCCCCGCCTTCGAGGTTCCGGCGTCGGCCGGACCGGCTCTGGTGGCGGCTGCTTATCTCTGGCTGGGCGTCGAGCACATCCTGAGCGGTATCGACCATTTGCTGTTCGTCCTGGCGCTGCTCATTCTCGTGCGCGGCTGGAAGCGTATCGCCCTTACTGTCACCGCTTTCACAGTCGCGCACAGCATCACGCTGGCGGCGGCCGCACTCGGCTTCGTCCACGTACCGGGCCCGCCGGTCGAGGCGGCGATCGCGCTCAGCATCGCGCTCGTCGCGGTGGAGATCGTCAATTCGACACGGGGTCGACAAAGCCTGACTGCCCGGCTTCCATGGCTCGTCGCCTTTGCCTTCGGCCTGCTGCACGGGTTCGGTTTTGCCGGCGCGCTGAGCGAGGTCGGCCTGCCCGGTCACTCCATCCCCGTCGCGCTGCTGTTCTTCAATCTCGGGGTGGAACTCGGGCAGCTCCTTTTCATCACGGTCGCCATGGGTTCGTTCGCGGCCTTTAGCCGGCTGTGGCTGGCATTCGTCAACCCCAAGGCGACCTGGTCCGGCGCTTGGCCGCGGCTGGTGGGCGCGTACTGCATCGGCGGCGTCGCTTCGTTCTGGCTCGTCGAGCGGGTCAGCGGGTTTGGGGTATGAGCGTGGATGGATCGGTCGAGCTCTATTTCGGCCCACAGCCGTCGGCGGGTGCAAACAGCAATTTGGTGCTCACCAAGATTGGCGAGCAGCCGGTCAGTTTTATCGCAGGCGTCCGCTACTGGGCCGAAAGTCCCGACAGCGGCCCCGATGGGTTTGGATTCGGCGGCGTGATGACGTTCTTATTTCCAAAATAGCGGCCCGGCACAAAGGCCTGCCGAGACAGAGACAGACAGGGAGGATCAAAGCATGACGAGCAATGATATGTTGAAGATCGGCGCGGCGGCGCTGGCGCTGCTGCTTGCCGGGTTTGGTTCGGCGCACCCTGTCCTTGGGCAAGAACAGGTCGCGGCGGCTGACGCATCCGGCGATGCGGCGGCCTCGCCGGAGCCGTTGAGCGCCGACGAGATGGAGGTCCTGGTTGCGCGGATTGCGCTCTATCCGGACGAGCTGATCGCGGTGATCACGGCGGCTGCGCTTTATCCGCTGCAGATCGTCGAGGCGGGGCGCTTCCTCGAGCGGTACGAGAAGGACAAGAGTTTGAAGCCGAAGGAGAGCTGGGACGGGTCGGTGGTGTCGCTGCTCAACTATCCGGACATCGTCAAGATGATGAGCGACGACCTCGAATGGACGCAGACGCTCGGCGATGCCATCGCCTACCAGCAGAAGGACGTGCTGGTTGCCATCCAGCAGTTGCGCGACGAGGCGGTTGCCAAGGGCGTGATCAAGACCGACGACAAGATCCAGGTGGTCAAGGAGAACGACAATTTTGTCATCAAGTCGGCGAGCCCCGAAGTGATCTACGTCCCGCAATATCCGCCGCAGATGTTTTATGAGCCCAACTATGTGTGGGAGCCGATCCGCTATTATCCCGACCCCTATCCCTATTACTGGTATCCCGGAGCGACCTTCTTCGCCGGGGCG
Source organism: Mesorhizobium escarrei (assembly GCF_935825525.1). Classification (GTDB taxonomy): domain Bacteria; phylum Pseudomonadota; class Alphaproteobacteria; order Rhizobiales; family Rhizobiaceae; genus Mesorhizobium; species Mesorhizobium escarrei. The sequence goes on along the minus strand of NZ_CAKXZT010000152.1, from coordinate 122,632 downwards.
GTGACCGGCGCCATCTGGGCCGCCGCCGTCGACTGGAACGACTGGGGCGTGTGGGGAGGCCGCTGGAACGGCAACGACATCAACATCGATTGCAACAACTGCTTCAACAACCGCGACTTCAACGGCAAGATCAACATCAACGACGTCGACTGGAAGAATGTCGATCGCAGCAAGATCAACATCGATCGCAACCAATTCAACAAGTTCGACCAGAACAACATCAAGAACCGGATCGAAAAGGACGGCGACAACGCCATCCGCGACCGCGCCCGCGACATCAAGAAGAACGACAAGCTCGCCAACAGGGTTCCGGGCAAGACGGCTGCAACGAGAGACGTCCGCAAGAGCACGCTGGACGGGCTGAAGGCCAAGCCCGCCAACGTGACCCGTCCCGCCAAGCCCGCCAACATCCAGAAACCTGCGGCCAAGAAACCTACGGCCAAGCCTACCGCCAATCGCCCGGCGGCGAAGCCGGCCAAGGTGAACCGCCCGGCTGGCAAGCCGAAACCCGCAGCCAGGGTCGACAACCGGCCGAAGAAACCGTCGGGCCTCGGCAACGTCGATCGCGGAAAGGTGACGAGGGTGAGTTCCAACCGCGGCCACCAATCGATGGGCGGCGGCAGCCGAGGTGGCGGCCACAAGCAGATCAAGCGCGGCGGCGGCGGACGCCGGCGTTAACGGAACGGGAGGACAGGATCATGACACAGATGTTCAGCACCACCCGTCACACGGGAGTTTTGCATACGATCCTTCTCCGCTCTGTCTGCGCCCTGGTGCTTGCAGCCAGCATCGCCGTCTCGCAGCCGGCATCCGCGCAGGACGCGCCGCAAGCGCCGGAGATCACCGCCTTCGTGGCCGCTGCCGAGCCGCCCGTCTTCGACACGCAGGAAGCGGCTGTCGAGGCGTTCAAGAAGGCGCTGAACGATGCCGGCAACGGTGCGGTTGCGGCCCTTCTCGGCCTTGATGCGGAGAAGCTGAAGGCCGACGAGAACGCGGATGAGACGCTGGCGGCGATCAAGGAGGGTGTGGCCAAGCAGCTTGTCCTCGATGGCGAGGGCGACCGCCGCATACTGCAGATCGGCGACAAGTTGTGGCCGCTGCCTTTTCCGATCGTCAAGGGCGAGGATGGCAAGTGGGCTTTCGACACCTATGCCGGGCTCGAAGAGATCGTGAACCGGTATGTTGGCGAGAACGAGCTCACCGCGATCGAAACGATGCGCGCCTATGTCGATGCGCAGGAGGACTATGCGTCGCAGGATCGCGACGAGGATGGTGTGGAGGAGTTCGCGCAGAAACTGATAAGCTCGGAAGGTGCTACCGACGGGCTCTACTGGCCAACCGACGACATCAACGGTGAGAGCCCGGCTGGCGCCAATATCGATCAAGCCGAACTTCAGGAAGCGGCCAAGGGCGAAGGCTATTTCGGCTACAAGTACAAGATCCTGACCGGCCAGGGCGACCATATCGCCGGAGGCGCCTACGACTACGTCATCAACGGCAGCATGATCGCCGGCTTCGGCCTCATCGCCTGGCCCGCCAAATATGGCGAGACAGGCGTAAAAACCTTCGCCGTCAACCAGCACGGCGTCGTCTACGAGGCTGATCTCGGGCCAACCACCGAGCAGATCGTCAAATACATCGACCGCTTCAACCCGGACGAAACCTGGCAGGTCGTGGCCGACTGAGGGAAAATCGTTCGGATGTTCGCCACGGCCCAAGTGATGGGAACGTTATGTCCTCGCCGAATCTCAGGCCAGCGGCTTGCGCCAATGCTTGGAGCGCTCGCTTGAGGTCTTCCTGACCGATGTTGTTGCTAATCCACCAGCCGGACGCAGTCCGCATGAGAGCAGAGCGTGGGGGATCGCGCGTCACCGCTATTGGCAACGCGTTTCCGGATCGTCTTATCGCAAAGCCCCTTGGGCTAATAGCCTGTACTTTTCGAAGATCGCCAGCTTCTGCGGATAGGTGATCCGTACCCTGGCGTTGCACCCGTCGCATCTGAAGTGCGCGATCGTTTTCAGCGCAGAGCCCTTCCTTACCGCCGGATGCGAGCAATCCGGACAATCGAATGTGAGCGCAACATCAGACAAGTCTTGGGCTAAACCCATTTCCATCTCCTTCGCAAGCGCTGTGGCTACACTCTGTCGGGGCTCAAGGGGGCAATGCAGATGCCAATCCGGCTGCGCCAACGCGGCACTAGAACAATTCGCCTCGGAACGCCGCCAGGCTAGTGCGCCTCCTCTGCGCCCTTTGAAAGACGAAGAGACCTAACTTCATCCAGCAGTTCGCGCTCCTTGGTAGTAATGTTTCGGAAGATTGCGACAATCGCCACCGCTAAGGCCTCGGCATCCCGGCTTGAAGAGTCAATGTGTTCATCTGCGCAAACCTGATCGAACACGCGTTCGCAAAGAGCCAGATCATGAGGGCTGAGGCAGGTGCGATTGGAACGCCGACGCAGCATCTGTGCGAACCTTTCAGGGCCCGTTACCCGTGTTTGCGGCGGGCTTTTTTTGCCGATGAACCGCTGAGGCGTGTATTTGAATAAGTCTACTCGCTGACCGGTGATTGGTCTTTCAATAGTCCCAAATCAGCGCGCACTCGCGAGCTCTATACTGTCCAGCAATCATAAGTTGTCGGTAATCTCGCAGTTTTTGTTCGGGGACATGAAATCCGCGCCGAAATTCCGCCGCCTCTTTCGGAGTTCGAGTGCAACCGAGTTTACTGGCGGTGACTTTCAAACTCGCCAGTGAGCATCCGACCTTGGCTGCAATATCTTTCAAAGGTTCGTTATTAAAATATCCATCAAGAATTATCTTGCGACGAGCTTCAGCTTTTAGCTTTGCGTTCATTTCGTTGTCTTCTCAACTACGCTTTCACCGTGCCAGACTCTATACGCGCCAGGTTGAAGAGTGTCGTTATCGTCGCATCCAGAAACTTATCTCGGAATGCATTTCTTGCTGTAACCAAGCGTGATGGCTCTGTGGACTCGTGTTCCGCTAGTCTTGCCAGATGCCTGTGATACACCACATGATTGCGGTGGAGATGGGCATACCAGAATCGGATACGGCACTACGCGATGGACGCTAAGAGGCAGGACAAGGCGCTTGCGAGGCAGGCGCTTGAGCGCGATCGACGTCGTTGGCCGCGCGAAGCTCAACCTGACAATGAGGCTGCCCCGTCACTTGCACCGGCGCTCGAACCTTTGCGCTTTTCGACGCTCGAACTGGCGCCAGAGGATCAATTCGTCGCCTGGCAGGCGCATATGGCTCCGCTTGTCGAGATCAAGTTGCCGGATGACAAATCGCTCGACGATGGCTTTGCCGCCGACCACACGGCTTGGAACTTCGGCGGCATGCTGATCGTTCAACAGCGCGCACCAGCTCATGGTTATATGCGTTCTGCTGCGAAGCTTCGGTCCAGCTCGATCGATCACTGGTATATCGCTTTACCGCATACTGGCCGGTCGTGGACGGAGGTCGATCGCCGCGTAGCGGAAAACCAGCCGGGCAAATTGGAGATTCGATCGCTTGGCTACCCGTTTCGCGGGAGGGCAACGGAATCCCAAAGTCTCTTTCTCTATTTGCCGCGCGATTTGTTCGCCGATGCGGCGGCAACCCTGGACGCAAAGAATAATTCAATTCTGTCCGGCAACTTTGCCGACCTTTTGCTCGACTACCTCTACAGCATCGAAGCAAGACTGCGCAGTCTCACGGCTGATGATCTGCCCCGCATCGTGCACGCAACACGCAGCATGATCATTGCCTGCCTCTCGCCCCCGGCGGAACATGCCGCGGCCACCGAACAATTGATGAGTGTCGCGCTGATGGAGCGAGCCCGTCGATACGTCCACAACAATCTGGATGCGGCTCATCTGACGCCGGATTCAATGTGCCGGGCGCTCGGCGTCTCGCGCTCTCGTCTTTATCAGTTGTTCGAACCGAGCGGTGGTGTTCTCCACTACATACAAAGTCGCCGGCTTCTGGCAGCCCATGTTGCGCTTAGCGATCCGTCGGACAGCCGGCGCATTGTCAATATTGCCGAAGCCGTCGGGTTTAGTTCAGCGGCTAATTTCAGCCGAGCCTTCAGCAAGGAATTCGGTTACAGCCCCCGCGAAGTCCGAAGCTCCGTGGTGTTGCCGCGCCCCGCCCACTCTGTTTCGCATGCCGGACACGAGGAGGCCTCTTCCTTTGAACATTGGCTCAAAGCGCTCGGAAGCTGAGTACAGGATCGCGCATGGTTGAAGTGGGGCGGGCTCAAAACAGGGGCGGGGAAGATCAGCCGCCTCATGGACCATAGCCAATTCCCGATTTATTAAGCAACTGTTCATCGATATCGCTGCCAATCACAGCGGAGCATACACTGCAGCTAGGCAGCATGAGACGCTTGTTGAGACTGCGAGTTGTATGTTTGCCAAGCTTGACAGTTATGCTAATTCGGGGTGGGGGACGTGGATTCTCATCGCCTATGGAGGTGGCTATTGCAGCCGGAGGCATCAGGCGTCGGCACTGAAAGTGAGGGGCCTTCCTCAAGCGATGCACCACGTCCCGGCGAAGCGCTGCTCGCTGACCTTTTGGCGAACACGACCGAACTGTTGTCGTTCTATGATCGCGACTTCTGTCTGACGCACTACGCAACCAAGCTCAAAGGCGTATACGGAGGCGCGGTGGTGCCGGGTGCCGCCGTTTGGGAGATCTACCCGAGCTTCCTCGATGCCAGGTATCGCGACGAATTTCTTCGTGTGTTCCGCGGCGGCTCACCGGCAAGCATCGATTTGCCGCGATCATCGGGCGAAGCGCCGCGGTCCGCTTTCGTTTTCGCGACCGCAAATGGTGTGGGAATCATTGAATCACGCGGGCGCGATGGCCGGAGCGTAGTGGAGGAGCAAGAGCATGTAATTCTGCTCCATCAGGCGACGCACGACGTGCTGACCGGACTGCAGAATCGGCGGCGATTCGGCGAGCGACTGCAGCAGGCAATGGCGGCCCTCGGCGTATCAAAGCCGAAAGCCGCCCTTCTGCAAATCGACCTCGACGATTTCAAAGCGGTCAACGACACGCTCGGCCATGGAGCAGGCGACACTCTTCTTCAACTCGCGGCGGGTCGTATTCGCGACGCGCTGCAGGACGGCGAATCCGCATACCGGTATGCCGGCGATGAGTTCGCTGTCATCCAATTGGGAAAGGAGCAGCCGGCAGAGGCTGAGCGCCTCGCCGGATCGCTGGTCGACGCGTTCAAGAAACCGTTCGTCATTAACGGGATTCCCGTCTTCGTCGGCTCGAGTATCGGAATTGCTTTCGGGCCGGAGCACGGGACCGATGGCGAACAGTTGATGAAAGCCGCTGACATTGCCCTTTATGCGGCCAAGACAGATGGACGTGGCTGCGCTCGAACATTCAACCGCTCGATGCTGCTCTTGCTCGAGCAACGCGAGAATCTGAGGCGCAGCCTTCGAACCGCGCTGGAGCGGGGCGAGCTTTATCTGGAATATCAGCCGCTCATCCGGCCTCCCTCGTCGGTGATGGGTTTCGAAGCGCTGCTGCGGTGGCGGCACCCCGAGGTCGGAACCATTCCACCCAACGTGTTCATACCGATCGCCGAAGCCGACGGTCTGATGGACGAGATTGGACGATGGGTGCTCGAGGAAGCCTGTCGCCAGGCATTGACGTGGCCTTCCTCGCTGACAGTCGCAGTGAACCTGTCGCCGGCTCAGTTCCTTAGCGGTTCACTGACGGATACAGTCGCTCAGATCATCGACGCAGTTGGAATCGAAGCCGACAGACTTGAACTTGAGATAACCGAGACGGTCCTGCTTGAAAAGACGATCGACAATATCGACACGTTGAACACTCTGAACGTTTTGGGAATACGAATTTCGCTCGACGATTTTGGAACATACTACTCATCGTTAAGCTACCTTAAAAACTTTCCCTTCGATACTTTGAAGATAGATCGGTACTTTATTGCGGACCTGGAAACCGATCTCAAAAGCCAAACGATCGTGCGATCGATCATGACTCTGGCGCACGGCCTGGGGATAAATGTCACTGCCGAGGGGGTCGAGACGTCGGCACAGGCACGGTGGCTGATCAAGGAGAATTGCGATTGCCTGCAAGGCAACTTCCTGGGAAAGCCGCTTGGAGCCGAGGCGATCAACGATTTCATCAGGCGGTCCCCGCTGAGGGTGGTACGGGCGATGGAGGAATCAAATCGGGCGCTCTAGCGCCTTGCACCCTTTGTTAACGATGAAGTGGAGATTTGTAGAACGATCGAAGCAGATACCGCGCAATTCTTCGAGTTGGTACGAGACTGACTCATCACGGGCGCGTAAAAAACTTTTCGTCGCGGAGGCCATCACCCCGCGAGGGCTCAACACTGATGGAAGAAGTGAGGATGCCGATGGGAACTGTTCATCATGACCTGGCTGAGCCGACTTTTGAGCCGATGATTCAGATCGACATGGAAATCAAAGCTTTTGTCTCCGCGTGGAAACATTGCGACTATGTCTCGACGTACATGGCCCGGATGATCAGCCAAAACAGGTCAGACTCGGTCCGGCATTCAAATCTCTTTTCTTCCGCCTTTAACGAATTGCTGGAAGTCGCCTTTCGTACGCGCCATGCCGACGGCGAATTGGCATGCAGGGTGTCTCGCCATGGCGCGACGGACAGGATCGAGTTGACATTCCCGTGCGTGCCAGAGGAGCGTCAATTCTACGAACAAGCCGTGTCGCTGGTCGCAGGATCCGAGGTCCGGGAGCGATATCTCAATTCGGTATCCGGGGATCTCGCCCCGAGCCGGGAGGTGGTTCTTTTGGAACTGGCCATCGACTACAACGCGACTCTCAGGGTCGAGGAAGCCGACGGTGATGCGATCAAGCTTGTCGTGGATCTCCCGCTCGAGGGCTTGCAAAATTGAACCCTTACGACCTTCTCCCTCGTTTCAAGGCGCAATACGACGCCAACAATCAGGAGTTCTCCATATCGGGGGTGGTCCGACCTCAGGCAATCGATGAACTTGGACCCAGCATAGCATTGCTTCGCGATGCGATCGGCCGTGTGCGCGGCGTTCTCTACGTCAATGTCAGGCGCCTGACGCAGATGAACAATGCTGCGTTTCACAGCTTTTCGAGGATTATCATTGACGCTTGTCGGGCTCGACCCGATCTCAAATTCGTCGTCATCACGTCAAGCGTTGTCGGATGGACCTCGCGAAAATTCGGTCGCCTGAGCGGAATCGAACCGAACATCATCGTCGAGGAGTATGACACCGAATTTTATCCGGGGCAGGGCTTCCTCGAGGAAGGCGGGTTCGTGCCGATCCTGCGCACACAAACAAAGATGACCTGGCGCCACGAGCGCGCAATCTTGCCCCGACACGGCATGAGGCCCGGGATCGTGATGGCCGACATATGCTGCGGTATAGGTGATTTCGCCGTGCTCGTGCAGAAGGAGTTCCAGCCATCGCGGATCGTCGCCCTCGACCACTCCAGGTCGAGCCTCGCCTATGCGCGAAACGTGGCTGCGGAGTTCGACATCAAGGGCATCGAGTACACTTATGGTGATGCATCAGAAATGCTGCTCGAGGAAAATCAGTTCGACCTCGTCACGTGCCGCCATTCGCTGCAGGTGTTCAACAAGCCCGAACTGATCCTCAGGGAACTGTTTCGCATCTGCAAGCCGGGCGGACGTGTCTACATCACCAATGAAAAAAATTCGCACTGCCTGGGCGAACCACGCGCCGACAGCATCCAGTGGACCTATAACGAGGTCGCCAAGCTGTGGGCGCACTTCCAGATGGATATTGAGCTCGGCCCGAAGAGCAAACGCTACCTGACCGAAGCGGGGCTCGAAGACATTCGGGTCGAGTCCTTCATGGTCACCAACCACGACGGCGATCCACAGGACTTCGCGGACGTCATAGCGGCATGGGAGAATGTTTATGCAGGCGAGATGGCTACCAAGCGAGGTGACACACCGGCGTTTATCAGGCGGTTCCGACAGGGCTTCCAGGACCACATCTTCGCTGCGCTCCACTCCAAGGGCTATGCCGGCTGGCCGATCTGGGTTGCATCGGGACGCAAGCCGCTATGACCGATTTGGATGCAACACCGCCCAGACCCTGGCCTGTCCTCCGGCTTAACAGCTTCCGCGCTAAATTCTTGATCGTTGTGGGTGGGGCGGTGCTGTTCGACCTCCTCGTCGGCGGCGGCGTCGCACTGTGGAATGTGAACCGGCTTTCCCGGGACGCGACGCACCAGATCGAGAGCGGCCTCACCAAGGCAAGCCAGGAATATCTCCAGAACTATATCGCGACGACGGCGCTGCGCGCCGATCTCCTGTTCGGCCGCATGCACTCCGAGGTGACCGCACTTGCAGCCTCCATGCAGAGACTAATAGATCATCCGGAAGCAAAAGATGCGATCGGCAAGGCGTTGGCGAAGAACCCATATTTTAATGCGCCGCTTGCATATGACGCCACGGGAAACTGGGTACAGACCCGGCAAGGGTCACCTTCGGTCATGAGTGTCTGGGGATATCTCCTCTCCGCTGATCACCAACCAAAGCCCGAAATTCTCCGCGACATTCAGGAGAGTGCGATCTTCGATATTTTTGGCACAAGCCAGATGTCAACTGGCGCCAAGAAGCTGCAGGTCTACTACGTAGGGCCGAAGGCAGGGCCGATCATGCGCACGATTCCTTATTCCGATCAGGCGCAGACCTTCGACAAGCTTTATCCAGGCCACGACAAAGCGAATTTTTGGGATTTCTTCTTTCCTGGCGTCTATGAAGGCTGGGAAGGCTGGATCAGGGAGCCCGATTCGCGCCCCGTAAAGGGCAACGACATCACTGCGACTGCTCCTTATATCGACGCGATTACCGGCAAGCTCATAGTGAGCTTCTTCCACCCACTTTGGACGAAAGACCGCAGTAATGTCGCCGGCATGGTCGCTGCCGACGTTACGCTCGATCAACTCGCTGACATCGTCGAAAGCGTGAAGGTCGCCGATACGGGCTTCGGTTTTCTCACCATGTCGAACGGCAATGTGCTCGCGATCAAGCCTGAAGGCGAGAAAATGCTCGGGCTCAAGATCGCAAGTGGTGCGGCAGGTCAAGGCGTTACCGGCCTCGATCGCTCGCTCAAAAAGAGTACGCACGCGACCGTCGCAGCGCTCGAACTTCCCGCCGACGACAAGACAGTCATTAAGCATATTTCGATTGAGGAAAACGGCAAAGCCCAACCGTACATCGTCGCACTTCGCCGACTAAACCCAGTCAATCTCTGGAATAGTACGGGGTCCATCACGGCCGAAACTCTGATGCTTGGCTTCGTCGTCCCCGAACGGGAAATTTATGCTTCCCTCCTTGCAGCGCAGCAGAGCATTTCCAGCGCAACCAACCGGATCCTGATCACCCAGATCATCGCAGTTATCGTTTCGCTTCTGATCGTCTTTGCGGCTGTCTTCGGAATTTCAAAGCGGATCACTGCCGGCCTCAGTGCGCTTGCCGGGGCCGCCAAACGGTTGCAGGCGAAAGACTATTCAGTCCGGGTAAGCATTCCGACGCGCGACGAGGTTGGAGCGGTGGGGGTCGCTTTCAACCGGATGGCTGAGCAGATCAGCTTTCACACGGAAAACCTCGAGCAGCTCGTCGACGAACGAACCAGGGAGCTCGGGGACGCCAACCAGGAGATTTCGGCACTCAACGAAAAGCTGCGAGACGAGAACGTCCGCCTTGGTGCCGAACTCGCGGTTGCCAGGCAGATCCAGATGATGGTCCTGCCGAAACAATTCGAACTCGAAGCGATTCCGGGGCTGGAGATCGCAGCCTACATGCGGCCGGCCGATGAGGTCGGCGGCGACTATTACGACGTCCTGCAGAACGGGTCACGGGTTAAGATCGGCATCGGCGACGTGACCGGTCATGGTCTTGAGAGCGGCGTGCTGATGCTGATGGTCCAATCCGTTGCACGCGCGCTGCAGGAGACCGACGAAGCGAATCCGCACCAGTTTCTGGATCGGCTGAACAGAGCGATCTACAAGAACATCGAGCGGACGAACACCGACAAGCATCTCTCGCTGGCCTTTCTTGACTTCGAAGATGAGCGGGTAACGCTATCCGGCCAGCATGAGGACGTTCTTGTCGTGCGTGCGGATGGGGAAGTCGAACGTATCGATACGATTGATCTGGGTCTGCCGGTTGGCCTGGAGAATGACATCTCGAAGTTCATTGCCACGCGTGACATCCTGTTCGGAAGCGGCGACGTGATCGTGCTGCACACCGACGGTGTGACCGAGGCGGAAAACCACGAAAGAAAGTTGTTCGGGTTCGAGCGCCTCAGCCAGAGCGTACAAAGACGTCACGGCAGCAGCGCCGAGGACATCAAGACTGGGATCATCGACGATCTGATGGCCCATATCGGGATCCAGAAGATCCACGATGACATCACCCTCGTGATCATAAGGCACACATAGCAATGACAACGCTGTTCGGTACCCCTGATATTGCGATCGGGATGAAGGAGAGCGTCAGTCGCGTGCGGCTGTTCGACGGACCTCTCGATTTGAGTTGGCGTCATTGTGCCACGACCTCGGACTTCATCGCCGATGTTTTCGCGTTGCGCTTCCGGTCGTCCCGCAATGATTACATGGAAGTGCGGCACAGCATCGGATATCTGGTCAATGAGCTCATCGAAAATGCCGTCAAGTTTCGTGCACCGGGCGAGATCCTGATCGAGGCGTCGATGGATTCGGAGTGCTTCAAGCTCAAGGTGTCGAATGACGTCGATGGTAAAATTGCGCCTGGGTTCCAAAACCTCCTGGCGGACATCACGGCTGGCGACCCAGTGGACCTGCTGATACAGCGAATTGAGCTGAATGCCGCGAACCCCGAGGTGACAGGCTCCGGACTCGGATTGCTGACGTTGATGAGCGACTACGGCGCACGCCTGGCTTGGATATTCAGCGCCGCCGACGAATGCGATCGGATTTGCGTGGAGACATATGCCTCTATTCCGATCTCGCAAATTCACAACTAAATGAAACGAAGCCAGGCTATGGAAATCAAGACAGACGACTACCGCGTGTGGACTGAAGGAAGCGAAATTTTCTTCGACGGTGCAATGCGGCTTGCCAGTTCCGACGCCGGTGCGCCTATCACGGCGTTGGCGGCCAGTGTTCTTGCCTCGAATCCCGCTTCAATTACGCTCAATCTGAAGGACCTTCACTTCCTCAACTCTTCCGGCATCAACCTGCTGGCGAAATTTACCATCGAGGTACGCAAGCATCCCGATGTTCGACTCGTCGTGCGTGGAACGCCCGACATACCCTGGCAGTCGAAATCATTGCCTAATCTGAAGAAGCTGCATCCCGCTGTGGTGCTTTTGATGGACTGACCAAGGTAGTCAGCAATCAGAGCAATTCCAGGAAAAGTGCGAACGGTTTTCCGTCCGGATTGCAGTCAAAAAATAAAGAGATAGAGCGGTTCTGCGGTTCCGTGAAATGACGAACCGCTCTCGCCCGGATATCTCACTAACCAAGGGCTGCGTAGGCTGGCGGCGGACAGCAATAAGCCGGTCGGGAACGGTGCAAGAGCGCCGCGCCGAGCAAGATATGTACGCCAGGATAAGTATTAGGATGCAAAGCTAACGACAGATCGGCCTCGTGCGCAGATGCTTGCAATGGCTGGGCGGGGGCTTGGCGGGGGCTCGGCACAGGTGGCAGGCATCACGTTGGGGGATGTCGCGCTGCCTGTGCCGATTAGCCGCCGCTGCGCGGTCAAAGGTTGCGTCATTGAGTAAGCGTGCCAAGGTCAATGGCGGCCGACTGGAGTTTCTTCCGCCGCAGATCCCGGCTCGGGTCGAGCGGCCGCCTGAAGATGAGGGCTGGGTCCACGAGGCCAATCTCGACGGCTATCGAACCCAGATCATCATCGATAATGGCGGCGTGCGTCTTTACAGCAAGAACGGCCGTGACTGGACTACGAAATACTGGCCCATTGCACTAGCCGTCGATCTGCCATGCCGGACGGCCATTCTCGACGGCGAGGTCATTGTTCCCGGCGAGCAGGGCGCTTCCGATTGCCCTGCGCTGGAAGCCGCGATCTGGAACGAGCCGAGCCGGCTGGTGTTCGTCACTTTCGATATCCTCCATCTCGACGGCCGCGATCTAGGCTCCTTGCCGCTGCTGCAGCGCAAGCAGGCGCTATGGCAACTGCTCGAGCCTGGCAACGGCAAGATCCAATACGGTGAGCACTTCGAGGGCAGTGCGCTGGCACTCTTCCGCACCGTCGAGAAGATTGGGCTCAATGGAATTATCTCGAAGCGCGCCGACAGCCGCTACAGGAGCGGACTGTCGAACACATGGCTGAAGGCCAAATAATTCGAAGAAGCCGACTCCCGAGTTGGGGGTCTTTTATGAGCCAGGTACGGCTCCACTGGCCCTGATCGCTGCCCACGGGGCGTCCAGACGCGACACGCATACCAATCTGGCGGAACAAATCATGATCATTCTCATTGTGGTGATCATCAAGGGAGATTGATCATGGGTGACCGGCACAACCCAAAAATCGAGGCACCGGCAAATGTCGAAAAGGACCCGGAAGATTGGATCAGCGGAGATGATCCCATGACACCCGCACAAGCCTCCTATTTGAAAACTTTGGCCGAACAGGCCGACGACCCTGACGCCTATGCTGACGGCCTCAGCAAGGCGGAAGCCTCTAAACGCATTGATGCACTCCGTGGAGAAGTTAGGCCTGTAGTGCCCGCTTGTGGCTCCTGGTCTCCAGCGACGGGGGCCGTTCCATCGAACCAGGCAGCGGCTCTGTCCAGTTTGTTACCGTGGTCTGGAGGCTTGCGGTGCTCTGTACGACGAATTGGGTGACTGCGGCCAAAACTTGGTCAAGAAGCGCGAATCAACGCCGGGAATGAGCTGCATTGCGTTCTGCAACCGCTCGCTGGATAGTCCTGGCGATGTTGCAGACCTTAATGACTCATTGGCCCCAGATCCTCGCGATCATTCCGCTGGTGATGGCGGCCATCGGCATCGTCCACGCCATAATGACCAAGGAAGACGTCCGCGCCGCCACAGGTTGGGTCGGCGTGATGTTGCTGTCGCCATTCCTTGGCGCGATCATCTACGCCGTTGCCGGCATAAACCGCATCCGTCGTGCAACGATCAGCGCCATGCGGCCCGTTTCCAGCGGGGCGGCTTCCGCAAAACATGAGCGCAACATTGCCGCCGAGGAATTGATTGCCGAGCGGTACGGCCAACGCTTCACCGGCCTGAAGACATTGGGCGACAGAGTGGCCCGACGTGCCCTGACCTCGGGAAACGCGATTGCGATATTGGAGACAGGTGACGAGGCCTATGCCGCAATGTGCCGAGCGATTGACGGCGCTCAACGCACTATCCTTCTCGAGACCTACATCTTCGACAATGATGATGTCGGGCGGCTTTTCGTGGACTCTCTCGCCGGAGCCGTCCAGCGGGGTGTCAGCGTTCGCGTGCTGATTGATGCCGTCGGGGCGCGTTACTCCATCCCCAGCATTCTTGGGCGTCTGCGACAAGCAGGAATCACAGCAGCCCTCTTCAACGGCAACATTGTCATGGGCCTGCGTCTTCCCTACGCCAACCTCAGAACGCACCGCAAGATCCTGGTCGCCGATGGCACGATTGCGTTCACCGGCGGGATGAACATCCGAAAGGGATTCTCAGCCGAGTTCGCCGGCTCCTCCAGCGCGAGGGACACGCATTTTCAGGTCACCGGGCCGGTCGTAGCCGACCTTTTTTCGGTTGCCGCCGAAGATTGGCGCTTCGTGAGCGGCGAGGTTCTGAAAGGCGACACCTGGCGAGTGGCGACGCTTCCCGCGGCTCCCGGTCAACCGATGCTGGCGCGGGCGGTTGCATCCGGCCCGGATGCCAGCATCGAAACGAACCACAACTTGCTGATCGGGGCATTTTCCATCGCCCGCAAATCGATCCGCATTATGTCGCCCTATTTCCTGCCGGATCGGGAACTGATCAGCGCGCTGACGACCGCGGCCCGGCGAGGCGTCGAGATCGACATCGTGGTACCGGCGGTGAACAATCTCTTCCTTGTCGACCGGGCGATGACGGCGCAATTCGATCAGGTCCTGAAACACTATTGCCGCGTATGGCGCACGGAGGGCTCGTTCGATCATTCGAAGCTGCTGACGGTCGATGGAGTTTGGGCTTATATAGGATCCTCCAATCTTGATGCCCGGTCCCTGCGGCTGAATTTTGAGATTGATATAGAGGTTCTTGATGCAGGCTTTGCCGCGGAGATTGAAGCGCGGATCGGATCGGCAATTGCCTCCGCCGCGTCTGTAACGATCGAAACCTTGAGAGCCCGGCCATTCATCGTCCGCCTGTTCGACCGAGTGTTGTGGCTGGGATCGCCCTACCTTTAGAGGCTTTCTCGTTCTGCCGGGCGGAATTCGGGTGACGCAGCCATCGCTCCTTTTGAGCGCCGCATCTCGTCAGGGCAGGGAAGCAGCGATTGCAGATCCTATTTGAGTGAGACAAAGCTAAGTCTTGAAGGTAGTGAAGACGAGCAGCAGATTCATGCAAAGAACTGGACATAGCTTTCCTGCAAGTGTGCTCAAATCCATTCGCGACAGAAAAAAGCAGAAGGCGAAGGCTGCGCCGTCCGAAGGGACACGCCCCGCGGGGACCCTGGTCGCATCTTACAACGTTCACAAATGCGTGGGCGTCGACAGAAAGTTCGATCCCGAACGAATCGGTCGCGTCATCCGGGAAATCGGCCCGGATGTCATTGCGTTGCAGGAAGCGGACAATCGCTTTGGAGATCGTGCCGGCCTTCTGGATCTGCTGCGTCTCGAATTGGAAACGGGCCTGGTGCCGGTGCCGGTGTCCGGAAACGGCAAAGGGCACGGCTGGCACGGCAACGTTCTGCTTTTCAAACGGGGCATCGTTCGCAATGTCCATCAGATAAAGCTCCCGGGGCTGGAGCCGCGCGGAGCCCTGGTTGCCGAAATCGATCTGGACGAGAAACGAACTCTGCGCATTATCGCAGCCCATCTCGGCTTGCTGCGCCGATCGCGCTCCGAACAGGCCCGTGTCGTGCTCGAAATCATGAACAGACCGGACGAAAAACCAACACTGCTGCTCGGCGATTTGAACGAATGGCGACTTGGAAACCGTTCCGCGCTGAATGCGCTGCACACGACTTTCGGTCCCGCGCCGCCGGCGGTCCCCACCTTTCCATCGCGTCTTCCGCTGCTGTCGCTCGACCGGATCATGGCAAATCGACACGGAATGATCTCAACCGTCGAAGCCCATGACACGCCGCTTTCGCGGGTCGCCTCCGATCATCTGCCGCTTATAGGATTCGTTCGCCTGTGATGTAGCTGCCCAGCCCCATGGAAGGAGATCGGTTCAAAGGGAAGCTCTAGTCTAGACTAAGACCAGCAGAGCGGGGGCGGCCCAGCGGCCGGCTCAGCCACGTTGTCGGTGCCGTTCGGATCGATCTTCGTCAGTCGCTCTCTGGCATCGATCACGCGCCTTTGCTCGGCCCTTATTCGGCCGCACAACGCGAGATTAACGGCGACGCCGCCGTCCTCGTCCAGCAACTCATTCGCGCGCTTCAGGGAGTTCTCGGCTCGTTTTACTCCCTGTCTGGCCTTGGCCGCTTCGAGGCGATTAATTTCAAGCATTTTCCCGCGTCCTATGCGGTTGCGGTCCCTTCAATAGTAGTTAACCGGCGTCGATCCCGATTGTTCCGGCCGCGCCGGTGGCTATTTCCCGCTTATAAAAGAGTAGGGGATTGCCGCGCGAGAACGTTGCGCGCGTTCGACACCTGCCATTGGCGGAGGGAGTGTCCGCCTCCGCCTAATCCAAGGAGTTCCGATAACGTCCCGCTCGCCCGCTTGAACCCTTGCATTGCAAGGATTTGAGTTCCGATAACGTTCAAGGGGTTTTTGCAAAGTCCCGCAACAAGTTGTACGTAAATTTGTTCGCAGGGAAAACTCGAATGCAAATCAACCGCCTGTCCGTCGCTGCCGTCAACGCCAAGACCAAGCCCGGCCTACACGCCGACGGTGGCGGACTTTACCTCCAGATTGCCAAGGGCGGCTCGAAGTCGTGGATTTTCCGCTATATGCTTGCCGGCAAGCCGCGCAAGATGGGCCTGGGTTCGGTCCACACGGTGTCACTCAAGCTGGCGCGCGAGCGCGCCGCAGAGCAGCGCCTCAAGCTCCTCGATGCAGACGACCCAATTGAAAAACGCAAGGCCGAACGGCTGGAGAAGCTGGCAGCGTCCGCAACCGTCCTGACCTTCAAGGAAGCGTCGGAGCGCTACATCAAGGCCCATGCCGCCGGCTGGAAGAATGCCAAGCACGGCGACCAGTGGAAGAGCACACTCGAAACCTACGCGTGGCCTGTCGTCGGCGCTCTGCATGTTGCGAAAGTTGAGGACGGCCACATAAGCCAGATACTTGACCCTATCTGGGCCACGAAAAACGAGACCGCCAGCCGTCTCCGGGGTAGGATCGAAAGCATTCTCGATTGGGCGCGCGTGAAGGGCTTCCGCCCGAAGCACAGCGACAATCCCGCGCGGTGGAAGGGCCACCTAGACAAGCTGCTGCCGAAGCCGTCAAAGGTGAAGAAGGTCAGGCGCCGGCCCGCGTTGCCCTACACCGCGCTTCCCGGCTTCATGGAGAAGCTTCGCGGCATGAGCAGCATATCGGCCAGGGCTTTGGAGTTCACGATCCTGACCGCCGCTCGCACTCAGGCCATCACTGGCGCGACGCTGGAGGAGATCGACTTTGAGGCAAAGCTCTGGACCGTTCCCGGCTCACGCCAAGGAACGAAGCTCAATGACGACAATCGCGAGCATCGCGTTCCGCTCTGCGACCGGGCGATTGAGATATTGCAAACGACGCCACGCGAGAAGAACAACCCGCACCTGTTCACTGGCGGCAATCCCGGCAAGGGACTGAGCACCGCCGCAATGGCGGAACTGCTAAAAGGCTTCGACCTGCCATCTGACACGCCGGGGCGCCAGCCCGTGGTTCACGGCTTCCGCAGCTCGTTCCGAGACTGGGCTGCAGAGCAGACCGCGTACCCGAACGAAATGCTCGAGATGGCGTTGGCACATATCGTCAGCGACCAGACCGAAGCCGCGTACAGGCGCGGCGATCTAATGGAAAAGCGGCGCCGGCTGATGAAGGACTGGGCCGAATTCTGCAGCTCGGCGAAACCGGCTGCGGCGGACAACGTCACGTCGATCAGGGCTAGCGTGCTGTAATGCGCGACGACAACTGGACAGTTTTCGTGATCGCGGTCCTCTCCTTGGCTGCTCCACAGCGGTTTCGGTCTCTTCTAAACCCAAACGCACGGTAAAATGGGGCGCGCCAGGCGAAGCACGGCCGTCATCAGGAGGCGACGGCGCGGGCCTCGTAGCGTTTCCGGCGTAGATGGGAGGCGACGCGGCAGCTGTCGCTGCAGAAGCGGGCGGTGATCATCTTTCCACGCTTTAACCCACCGCCGACGTGCATGGTTGCCCCACAATTCGCGCATTTGCGCCGTGTAGGGGGTGCCGCGCGGCTTTCCCCGAACTTGCTCCACATGTCATACTTCAGCAGGGCGAGCATGGACGGCAATTCGGTGACCCAAAGCGCACCCGGCTTCGGTCGCAGCACGGCGCGAGTTGTCAGCTTGCCGCCCAGCGCCCGCAGAACGCCCTCGCTGTCGTCGCTCGAGCTGGTAGTCCACGAGCGCAGCAATGTCGCTGATGTAGCCGTCAGCAATGACTTGGGCGAGCGTTTGCCGTCGGTCGTCGGTCGGCAACATACCTGCCGATTGGTCGATCGGGCCGAACACCTTCATGAAGCTGCAAAGGTCATCAATGGTCTGAATGCTGCGAAGCCAGGCTGACGCCGCCGCTATCCGCGAGCGAGCGCGACGCCGCAATCGCAGCATTCGCCGATATAAAGCGCCGGCAGCGGGCTGTGCAGCTGCTTGCCGACGATTACGGCTATCCACGCGGTTGGTACCGCTCGCACGGCAGTTTCTGTCTCGGCCAGCTGGAGCGGCGGTCGAACCACACCCGGAGAGGCGAGTACGCGTGGGCCGACCAACACCCTTTGCTCGACCACGTGTTCTATTATCGTGTCGGCAGGCGCCCGGCTGCTATCGTATCGCACCCCTACCATGTCGACGAGCGGGCCGTCGCCGAGCTTAGGCAGAGGTATCTGCTCAACGTCGTGGTCGACGACTACCCGTCGTGGCGGAACCCAGGCTGGACAAGAACGCTCGTCATCACGCCCGACGAGGAGCGCATCGCCGAGCTTGGCGCCGAAGCTGAGCGCCTGAGGGCGCTACACGGCAAAGGGTCGATTCAGAAATGGCGCGACCACCTGCAGGGGCGAAAGCCCCTGTATCTTCGAGGACGCGCCGGTTGGCCGTTCCCGGCCCCCGGCTTCGGCTCCAAGGGCGTGCCCGACCCGGCGTATGGCCAGCTCCGGGGTGTGTCATGAGCAGCGGGTTCTTCCAAACGCACGGTCCGCGCCTTGCCGAGCTGGGCTACGATCTGGTGCCGATCAAGATCGGTCCGGTCAGCGTCTGTAGTGGCATCTGCAAACATGCATCGGGGCGCTTCAGCGATAGCGAAATCGGCGAGGCCTGGGCGCAGAGCCTGAAGTGGCCCGGCCTACAGATCACAGAGAGAGTATATCATGACGAATAAGCTCATCCGCGTCAGCGGCTGCAGATATGATAACCCGGTCGGCAAGCGGATCGAGCGCGCGCCTGATGGCTCAATCGCGAAAACGGCGCTGTTAGACGAGCGCAGCAAGAAGGCCGAGGTGTTCAACGAGGAGCACGCTTCGGCCACTGAGGCGTTCGCTCACCGCCGGTCTGCCGACGCCCGCACGATGTTCTTCACCGGGACGTTCGCGCCCGGCCTGACTGACGTCGTTATGGTCCCGAAGGGCTTGGTGACGGAGGCGCGCGAGCGTTTCGGTCCCGACGGTGGGTCGGTTGTGGCCGCCACGAAGGAGTATCTAGCCTTCCGTGAAGGGCCGGGCCTCCTGACGATCGACATCGACCGCAAGGACCGCAAAGAACTCGCCGCCGTCTACCCCGACGCGGAGCCGTTCCGTTTCATGACGTTTGAAGAGGTCGAGCAGGCGATCGGCGAGGTTCTCCCTGAAGCGAACGGCTGCCCGCTCATGATCTGCGCGAGCGCGTCCAGCATGATCGTCGACGCGGTGACCGGCGAGCTGGTGAAAGGCCCTGGCGGCTGGCGCGTTTGCATCCCGGTCGACAACGCCCGTGAAGTTCCGCGCATCCTCAACGTTATGCATCTTCGGTGCTGGGCTCGCGGACTGTTCCGATATGCCTTCCTATCGGACGGCGGGGCGATCCTGGACCGGAGCCTCGCCGATCAAGCGATGGGACGTCCGACGCAGCCGGATTATCCTCGCGCCGATCTGGGGCAAGTGCTGAAGAGGGCGAGCGACGCAGACGCCGAATTCGACGTTGACGGGCCTTATATGACCGCCGCGTCGGTGACGATCAGCGACGAGGAACGCGAGATCGCCGCCGCGAACATAGAGAAGGCTCGGCAGCTGCTCGCCCCTGATAGGAAGAAGCTTGTCTCGAGGCGTGTACGCGAGCACACGGCTGATCTGGTGGCTAAGGGCGTGCCGAAGGACGCGGCCGAGCGGAGCGCGGCGAAGCGCTTTGAGGCGGGCGTGCTGCTCGGTTCGGATGCCATCGCGCTCGACGACGGCGAGGTGGTCTCCGTTGCCTCGCTGTTGGACGACGAAGACATGAAATACGACGGGCGGGTCTGCTTCGACCCCGTCGAACCAGGCTATGACGGCGGGCGTCCAGTCGGCATGATGTTCCTGAACGACGGTGTCAGGCCCGTGGTCGTTAGCTTTGCGCACGGCGAGAAGGTCTACCACCTGCGGCACGACAATGAGACCGCTAAGGCGGCGATGAACGCGGCGGGAGACCGCGCCGAGGTATTCAATCGCATCCTGGCCCTGTCAGACCTCGAACCGGTTGAGCATTCGCAGCGCGAGAAGCAGGCGGTGAAGGCCCTGGGTCTCGGCAACGAGAAGAAATCGCTAAGGGCGGGCGTGGCACGGTTCCGGGCGTGGACGGCGGACCACGAGCATGAGGGGGACGGGGAGGAAGCTGCCCAAGTTGTGCTATACCCGCCCTACGAGCCGTTCAAGGTCGCGCAGCAATATGTGGATGCGCACTGCACCTACAAAGGCGACGCCGCGCAGCTGACCCTGCTTCAGTGGCGCGGCTCGTGGTGGGCATGGAAGGCGTCGAACTGGGCCGAGCTCAGCGAAGCGGCCCTCGAAAAGGACCTGTACGCGTTCACGAACAACGCGGTGCACGCTGTCCCTTTGAAGCCGCCGGCGCCGTGGATGCCCGACCGCCACAAGATCGCCAGCCTCAAGCACGCGCTGCAGGCGGTCTTGCTCGTCAAGGATGAGGTGGAAATGCCTTATTGGACGGACGGGCGCAAGACCGGCACGCTGGTTGCCTGCGCCAACGGCCTACTCGACATCCGGGCACGCGAGCTGATGCCGCACTCGCCGCTCTACTTCAACGTGGTGCACACGCCTATCGTTTATGACCCGTCGGCCATGTGCCCGCAGTTCGGGGACTTCGAGCGGTCGCTATGGCCGCTCGACGACGAAACGCCGCGGACCTTGCGGCAGATGCTCGGCTACCTGGTTTCCGGGCGCACCGACCTGCAGAGCGTCTTCGGCCTGATCGGCGCCAAGCGCGGCGGTAAGGGCACTATCGCGTGGTTGGCTGCCCAGCTTCTCGGCGCGAGCGCCGAGCCGTTGACGCAGGCCGATCTCGGCGACAAGTTTGGGATGGAGCATCTGATAGGCAAGTCGGTGGCGATCATCGCGGACACGCGCACGGCGGGCAAGAACACGCAGATAGTGGTCGAGCGGCTGCTGTCGATCAGCGGCGAAGATGCAGTGCCCGTGCACCGCAAGAACAAGATGGCCTGGCGCGGGCGCATGACCGCGCGCATCATGTGGCTGTCGAACGAAGTCCCATTTATGGGCGACGCCTCGATGGCGGTCGCTTCGCGCTTCATTCTGCTGATGTTCACGGAAACGTTCGCTGGTCGCGAGGATCGTGGGCTCAAGGATAAGTTGAGTGCGGAGCTGCCAGGCATCTTGAACGCCGCCCTCGACGGCTTGGCCGATCTCGAAAAGGAAGGGCGCTTCACGCAGTCGACGGCGGCACGTGAAGGGGTCGAAAAGATCGTCGACATGTCGTCGGCGGAACACACGTTCGTCGAGGAGTTGTGTGAGATGCGCGCGGGTTACCGCGTCGAGAAGCTGCGTCTCTACAAGCGCTACCAGCAGTGGCGGCAGGAGAGGGGTTACAAGGTCGTCGACCTTTCTGTGTTCGCACGCAACCTGTTCGCGGCGTTCCCCGGTCAAATTGGCAGGGCACGCACGCGCAGAGGCGATGACCGCGAGCAGTGTTTCTCGGGCATCAAGCTGCTCGACACTGCCTACGCCACGAAGGAAGAGAAGGCGCGTTCGCGCGTGGTTTGGATGTGGTCGAAACGCCGTCAAACCCTGATCAGGAAACGCCGCGACCCCTGGTCGGGGGTGTGAGAAAACCCCGACCCGAGCGAGAAACCGTCTGTGGCGATGTTCCGCCACTTACGTCTGAACCGTGATGACGCGTGACCAGGTCGGGGGTGGTCAGCGTTATGCCTGGGGTCCAAATTCGGCTCAAACCCTTATGCCGCAAGGACCGGTCAGTGGTGGTCAGGGGTCTTATAACTTACTACCCCGTAGAGGAGAGAATATATTATGGATGTTTTAGATATATTATCTTTTCTAGTAAGCGAGCGAGTTGGATTAACCCCTGACCCCTGTTCGGGATACCCCCAACGCCTCCCCACCGCCGCCTGACTATGCCGACCGAGCTCGAACGTCTCGTGGAAGTAATGGAAGCCAAGGCGGCGGAGACAAAGGCGCCGGTGGCGAAGCCACGACGCCCGAACCACGAGGAGGCTACGATTGTGGGTCGAAAAGCTCGAGCGGTTGCTGCATGAAGGCAAGGATGATGATGACGCCTAAAGGAGATCGTTATATCAAATACATGACGACCACGCAGCCAGCGCCAGCGGACACGCCAACACAAGCGCCGAAAACGGACCGTTATGTCTATAGATTTTTGACGGCCCCTAAAAAAGGCGGCCGACCACCGACATACCGCTCCGAAGCGGCCGCCGCCCTTGCCGAACAAGGTGCCACGCTGGCCGAGATCGCCGCCGAGCTGAAATGCACGGTGCGAACCGTGTCCCGGTGGCGCCTGAATTATGCGGAATTCCGGGAAGCCCTCGACCTTGGCCGCCACAAGAAAAGCGATCGGACAGACCGACGCGCAGTTGGCGCGTGCTGCCATCGCGCAGCGAGAGCGCGACCGCCTTGCCGCTGCCAAGGCAGCCGGCGAGGCAGCTGCCCGTGAGGAGCTCAGGCAACTGGAGCAAATGCTAGAAGGCGCGGTTGCCACCGCCAAGCCTCCTGCCGAACCCGCCAGACCCGTCCGAGCGGTTCCCGGCGCCCCAGAGCCCGCTGACCGCGCCAACGCGGCTGGCGAGGCCTCGAGGCGCAATGCCGAATCCGCGCCGCCCGTAGCCGCCCGCCCGAGCCCGAAGAGCCGCAAGGGCGGCAGGACGGCGGTGGCGAGGCAATGCGCCTCGATGACCCCCGGTCGGACTGGTAGCGTTTTTTTATTTTGGGCCTCAAATCGGCCCGAGGCGGAGCATCTTTCCGCCACTAAGCCTTGATTTCCCCCGCAAAACAAACGCCTCTTGCGTCCTACGTACATATGTGCGCACAATAGGAAAATATTCCCGGAGCCTGCACCATGCCCCGTCAAGCCCGACAGCAGCTCCGCCAACCAGCCCACATGCAAACCGGATGTCGATTTCACTGGCGCAGTAGTTCTGATCTCTGCGTGAAATCGAAACTTTCGCACGAAGCAGCGGCTCGTGATCTGTACACATCCCCTCTATTTACTGGCGCTCGCGGTTTGGCGGAAGGCAATCGAGTGCGATGGTATGTGCTGTCAGCGCTGTATGGCTTGGTCGCGCCACAAGCCGTCGTCGCCCCCTATCTAAGGAAATCAATCACTTCGCCACTTTGAGCGGCGCACTCCCCGGGTTTTCCCCGGATGCTGCTTTTTTGAGCGGCGACGGCACGGGCAGCAAATCAGCCTTCCGAGCCTCTTCCGACACCACCACATGCTCGTAGCGGGCGGCCGACTTTTCGTCCTTCCAGCGCCCGGTTCCAACCAGGCCGCGCGTATCAAGCCCGGCATAGCCCCGCATCACGTCGCCCATGTGTGGCAGAGAATGTGGAAGGAGACGAAAGCCAGGTCTGGTCCGGCGGCTTCCTTTGCCTTCGCCATGAGCGTATAGAGCCGGCCGCATTTGCGGAACCGGAACACCTTCTGCTTTCCCCGATCGAGCCCGCGCGGATGGTTGGCGAGCTGCGCGACCAGGTAGGGCGGCAGATGCACGCCGCGCGGATCGTCGTTCTTGGTCTGCTCGATATAGGCGAATGCCTCGCCCAGGATCAGCCGGTCGCAAGTCAGCCGCAGGCCTTCGTTGAGCCGGCAGCCGGTGTAACAGAGGAAGACCAGGAAGATGCCGAGCTCAGCGTCGATATCGGCCGCGGCGGCGAACAGGCGGAAGGCCTGATCGGGTTGCAGCCAGTCCGTACGTTTGCGGCCTCGCCAGCCCTTCGGACGCCTGATCTTGAAGTCGATGCCGGCGTGCTTTTGCCCGGGCTACTGGCGCAGTGACATGTCGTGGACCGACGGTGAAATTCAGCCCTATGGATGGATGATCGAACTACTTCGAGACGAGGTCGAGCGGTCGCAACAGCGTGATCTAAGGGTCGCCGCATTGGGCTAGATGTCTGATTGGTGTGCGTTGTTCCTGGTCCACTTCGCTAAGTAGAAAATTGTCTCCTCAAGCTCATGGTGGGAACCCGTTGCGGCGCGCCACGCACTTAGCGCTTTTTGTACTAACCTGAGCTTTATAGAGCCGGCACTGATGGGCCGACTGAGCACCCTAATCACGTCGAATCCCCCATACGCGAGCTGCTCTTTGACCTGGCCGACGGTGTACTCGGTAACATGATACTTGGACATGAAGACGATCTTTCGACCGAGTATTGCGCGCACCAGATTCGCCGTTCGATATCGGCTAGGCGTGGAAATGATCACCGAGCCGCCTGGCTTGAGAACATCCTTCATGCGTAGAAGCAGGCCGATTGGGTCTGTCACATGCTCCCAGAGGTTGTTGCACACAACGACATCGAACTTACCCTTTGGATAGGGGGACTTCACCGCATCGGCTACCGAGAAGGATATGTCCGGATACGCAAGGTGCGCCTTGCGAATGGCGGAAAGCGAATAGTCCAGTCCATGGACTTCGGCCTTTGGAAACTGCCGCTTGATTTCGGCGGTTATGTGCCCCTCGCCGCAGCCCACATCGAGGATGCGATCAAGGTGCCCCAATCCACGCAATAGATCCAAAGTGAGATCGAATCGCCGCTGGTGGAAAGAACTTCTGGTGTGGGTAGTTTCCACTGAATAGGGGTCGCCGCCGGCATATTCGTCGCTGTCTGAAAGTTCCTTCTCCGATAAATACACTGGGAAGGGGTAGACATTCGCCGGCTGCCGCGGCGATGCGTTCTCTGTCTCGTCGTTCGCCATTGTGCCCCTCTCCAGGCCGCCTCTTCTGCCGCGACCCTTAACGCCGCCCTTCCCGAACCTCAGCCCTGGTGGCGGTATTAACCGCGGTTCAAATATAGATGTTATTTTCTTCGGCTGCTACGCCCAGGTTAGCCAACTATCGCGCGCCCGTGAGGTTCGACGTCAACCACGGCACAAACACGACCGCCAGGATAAAGGCGACCAGCAAGCCCAGGCCGACAACCCGGGTTTTCATCTTTTGATCAGAGTTCCTCATCGGTCGTAGCAGATACCTGAATCCGGTCCGGCGAACAACTTCGGCCATCGGCAGCTGGACTCCCCAAAATAAGGAATGACACATGGACCTGTCCTTGTACTTTTCAGACCTTCTCGGGTAAGGGAAGGCCGGCGCCTGCTTAGGGGGTGTTGGGGTAAATTGCCTTTTTGGGCCCGGCCGGGGATTGGGGTCCGCCGCACGAACAAGCTAACAGAGGTTGGGCGTGGTCGGAGGTACGCGATCACGGAAATCCCGCGCTCCCGCCGGTTTCGTCGATCGATCCACAAGAAAAGGTCGCTCTACGGAAGCACTTTAATATAGAAACCAGAGCGCAACTCCGAGTTGCCGACAACGTAGACGCGGTGAAACGTTGTCGGTTCGGCAGCCGCACTCAGATCGGGCTCGATCAGCTTCCAGCGATCAGCCGGAAGCGTCCTAAGAGGAGCATCGATCACCAAGTCAAAACCAGCGTAACGGCTATGAGTTTTCTTGCTCAGGCAGGACTTGATAGCCGCGCCAATGCTGCTGAGTGCAGCCTCAGTCGTGTACATAGCGCGTTTTCCGGCAAGCTTCGCCTCAAACTCTTTCTGGGGCGCTTCGTCTGACAAGCCCAAATAGCCGCGACCACTCCCAGTCTCGTTCAGTTCCTTGGCCAAAGCAACGCGCTCTCGGGCCTTGGCAAGCGTCACTTCGATCCCGCGCACCTCGCCGTCATTAGTCCGAATCCAGCAATCGGGCGTGCTGTTGTCGAACGGAAAGCGAAGAGATCCTTTGAAGCCGATCTCACGAAGGTACTTCATCGCAGGCACAACTTCATCGGAGAGTTTCTTGAACGGAATTTGCCTGGCACGGAATCGCTGAACTTCCTGCGCAGTGCGATCGCCAGCAAAATATCCATGGACCAGCGCGTCAGCGGTTTCGAAGTCGGTCCAGTCCGACAGCACTTTGTAAATCGTATCCAGCTTTGATTCTGACATCGTAAGAATATCGCTCGAAAGGCATCGCCCCAGCAAGGGCGGCTTGACGATTGAGCAAGTGGCCGGCACCGGCCCCGCTAACAGCGCGGTCAGGCAAGGGCCGCGACCGCCGCGCGCCGGCCATCAGTAGGCAGGCGGCCATGCCGACCACGTCGCGCTGCCTATGCGCCAGAGGCGGTTGGCGGCGATGTAGAGCGTCATTCTGCGTGCCGGGTCACGCGGCCGGTCTTTAGGCCTTTGGCCGAGTACCACCTTGTTGGCTTGTCAGCCTGTATTTCCTCTAGCACGCCCACATAGGTGTCCAGGCCGATCACGAGCATTCGCTTCAGCGTGTTTCGATGGGAGAAGACGGCAAATCCAGGAGATGTTGACGCCTTTTCCTCATCGCCAAAAAGCCAGATAAACCCGTCGCTGTGAATGATCTCGCTCGAAAGGTCATTGAAAGAAATTCGGATTTCCTTGGGGTCGGAGATGTCGAAGTGATCTTTTACGTCCAAAAGGCCAAGCATTGGCTCTAGGAAAATCTCTTCACCTCCTCGTGTTGATTCATGGGAGATAACCGTCGTGAAGCGCGATTTGAGCTTATCGGTTACCGCAACATCTTCTATCAGCTTCCGGACGATGAAGGCCGAGTAGAAAATCGGTCGTTCGGCACAGAAGATTTCTTCATACTCCGCGTCAGGCCGGATGCGGATTGCACGAATCTCATCGGCAAATCGTGCGAGTTCGACTTTCCATAGCTCATCGTGGAACTGCATCCAGATACACCCCGCTGTTTAAGAGGAACTGGTGCCCTAAGTCAGCATCAGTCGCAAGCCGCCCGGTCTTCAAAGCCGAGCGGCGTTGACGATTTCAGCGAATGAGAGCATCGACTTGATCGCTAGGTAGGCTCAGACGCTCTACCAGAGCCGCTGCGACGCGCTCAATCATTTCCCGATGTTGGATGACCGCCAAACGGGCCTTTGCTCCCAGGCGGGTCTCATGAAATGCCAAGAAGACTGCCCCTGGAGTGCGCCCCGCTTGCCTCAGGGTGGCGGGCTACCGTGTGTCTGGCGCTTTATACTCAACAGCATGGCCCAGTGCAGTGCTTACGATGTCGATTGTTGCGACCGCTGCCTCACGGTGGTGGGCTATTGCGGTATGAGCGGATAAAGACGAATTTCAGTCTCTTCTTTCTGCGACATCATATCTTGCGCACCAATTCGGTATTTGAACGCAAGATAGGCCATATTCGGCTCGCGGTTCCCTATCGATAATAGTTTTCTTCCTTCATCAAAAGCAGCTTCGAACTGCAAAGCGTCGATCTGACGCGTCGAGCCAGGATGAATGACGTATTCGGCATTTCCGTAAGCTGTGACTTTGTTCCCTTCGTTCATCCTAATCACCGATGGCAAGCGGTCGTCGCTCCAGCCGAATTGAATTCCCTCCAAATCGCTAATCGTGAGGGAGGGGAAAAAAGCAGTCATCGAGGACACGTTATCGAGCCAAAGACGGATGCGGAAGTGGAGGCTCAAGCCTACTCCCATGAACTGGTACACGTCTGTTCTGAGCTTAAGCTTGGGAACTGCTCTTCTACGAAACGCGTCCTCTATGTCGTAGTGTTCCATTGGGTAGCTGGCGCTGCCCGATCGCTTAAAGTATCGCCCGGTCATTTGGCACATATGCGGCCGACGCTCAGACCTAGGGACGTCAATCACCAAGTATCCCAAAGATTCGTCAGCATGAGATGGAAACCCGGCAACTCGAACGCCGTCGTTTTTGGGCTGCAACAAATCGCCAACGGCCGAGTTCAAAGCACTGAGAGCCGCCTTCCAGTTGGGGAGCGGTTCAAGGGAGTTCGCACAATCGAGACCATCAGTGGTGTTTCTGCGACAGTCAACCCCGATCACCACCACCCCTCCGGCGGAGTTGCTGAAGGCCGAAAGTGCCTTGGCAATACTAGTTCGGCCCTCTCTGGTTAGTTGGGCCTGGGCATTGAAGGCTGCGCCGGGTTTGCCACGGCCGGAAACCTTGAAGTCAAGCCTAAGCCCCTCTTCGATCTCAAGAAGGGTAGCCTCATGAAGGAATGGTTCCTTGCCAGAAATGATCTCGTCAAATTCCAATAGCTCACCCGTGCTGCGCTCAAGGGGCGACCCGCCGATAGTGGCAGGAAGCCCCCGGAAAGCAGCGTACGTCAATTTGTGCGTTTTTCTGCTGAAATGACAATTTCTGTAGCCAAATCAACGGCAACTGGCGGAGGGAGTGGGATTCGAACCCACGGTGGGCTTGCACCCACGCCGGTTTTCAAGACCGGTGCCTTAAACCGCTCGGCCATCCCTCCATCGTGATTTTTCAACCACTTGGATGCTCGTCCTGATCTCAACGCGTACCCTGTGGGGCACGCCTCGGAGATCGTTCGCGCTTCATTGCTCTAGTGCGCCCAACGAAGTCCTGTCAACCGGCTGTTGCCGGTTCCTGCCAAGGGCAGGGCACGGGCGCTTGACGGCGGGGCTCGAGCAGGACGAGCAGCGCTGCGGCGAAGGTCGAAACGCCGTGATTTTTCACAGTGATCGCCGGGGCGGCTCGTGCCACAATCTCGCCCGGTTCGGACCATAATCGGTTAATACGGTGATAAACAATTCCTGTGCACAAGGGATTGCGAATCAAGGTGGCGCTGGCGTTGTCGGGTAGGTTTTAGCCCTGCCGACGGTCAAGTTGCGGTGCCTTTGTTGAGAGGGGACAATCGAAAAATGCAGAGCACGACGCGCCCGCGTCTTCGTCGCGCTTCCGCTTTCGCGTTGTGTGCCCTGTCGGCTGCCTTGCTGGCGGCTTGCGCTGCGCCGCCACAGCCCAAGGCAATGGTCAACAAGAAGCCTCGCTCCAAGGAATATTTTGCTGAATCCGTGTATGGCGTAAAAGCCAGCCCGCGCGTTACATTCAAACTGTCGGGCCTGCAGCGTGGCGGCGGACGCGATCAGCTCGGCAAGCCCTATCAAGTGCGCGGCAAGTGGTATTATCCGAAGGAAGACAAGCGCTATGCCAAGAAGGGTCTCGCATCCTGGTATGGCGAGGCCTTCCACGGCAGGCTGACCGCAAACGGCGAAGTCTACGACATGACGCATCTGACCGGCGCGCATCCGACAATGCCGTTGCCGAGCTATGCGCGCGTCACCAATCTGAAGACCGGCAGTTCGGTCATCGTGCGCGTCAACGATCGCGGTCCTTACCATGACGGGCGCATCATCGATGTGTCGAAGCGCGCCGCCGAAATGCTCGACTATGCCAATATCGGCACGGCCAAGGTGAAGGTCGAATATGTCGGACGGGCGCCGCTTCACGGCAATGACGAGCAATATCTGATGGCCTCTTACCATCCCGGCAACAGGGCGCCGGATCCGTCGGACGGACTGCCCACCGGTGTCATGATCGCCATGAATGGGCCATCGCCGAGCACGGGGTTGGCCGCCGCTCCCTTTCCCGGTCAGTTGACGAATTCGCCATCAGCACAGCCTGTCGTGGCGGCGCAGACGCCGGCCGCTGGCAGCGTGACGCTGCCCGATTTCGGGCCGATCGTGCCGGAACGGCCGCAGATCAATCTGCCGCCGCAATCGCCGTTCGCCGTAGCGACGCTGTCCTACGCCAACGAACCCGTGCAGCGCGCCTCCGTTGTCTTTGCCGCGCTCGATGGCGCCGGCATGTCGCCTGCCGAAATCCTTCAATCGTGGAAGCGGCAAGGTCCTTCGGCCGCTTCACCCACCGACTATATCGCGGCGGGCTCGTTCGAGGATGCCGCCGAGGCGCAGCAGGTGGCAACCCAGCTTTCCGGCTTCGGCAAGACCGAAATCCAGCGCTCGGAATTCGAGGGCAAGGACTGGTATTCGGTCAATCTCTATCCGGACGGCCATGGCAGCCTGGACGACATGCTGCAGGCGGCATGGTCGCATGGCGCACCGGACGCGCTCGTGGTTCGGAATTGACCGGCAAAACCTGGAGTTTGCCCAGTTGTCGATCGCGCGGTTGATCGGCCGGGACAAAGCCTGATAGAGCTTGCGCAGAACTACCGGCTGACAGGTCGAACTTCTCATGAAATTTCGCTTCGCCGCGCCTCTCGCCGGGCTTCTGGGTTTTGTTCTCCTGCTGCTTTCGCTGGTGCCGGCCGGAGCGCAGCTTTTCGAGACCAAGGCTGCGCAGGCCTTCATGATCGATGCCGAAACCGGAACAGTGCTGTTTTCCAAGGATGCCGACAGGCCGATTCAGCCGGCGTCGCTGGCCAAGCTGATGACGATGGAGGTGGTGTTCCACACCATCAAATCGGCGCGCGTGACGCTCGACGATACATTCGTGGTGAGTGAGAACGCATGGCGCACCGGCGGCGCGCCATCCGGCACGTCGACAATGTTTGCCCAGCTCAAGTCGACGATCCGGCTTGCGGACCTGATCCAGGGCGTGACGGTCCAGGCAGCCAATGACGGCTGCATCATCATCGCCGAAGGTTTTGCCGGATCGGAGGCGAATTTCGCGACTGAGATGACTGAGCGGGCAAGGCAGATTGGCCTCAAGAAATCGACATTCGTCAATGCAACCGGTCTGCCGGCCGACGGTCAACAAGCGACGGTTCGAGAGCTAGCGCTCCTTGCCCTGCATATCTGGCGCGCGTACCCGGACCTTTATCGCTACTACGGCCAGAAGGACTTCACCTGGAACAAGATCACCCAGAGGAACCGCAACCCGCTGCTGGCGATGGATATCGGCGCCGACGGCCTGGCGATCGGCAGGAGCGATGCATCCGGCTTCGGCATCGTCGGCTCGGTCAGCCATGGTGGCAGGCGGGTCATTGCGGCGATGAGCGGTCTGGCAAGCGATCGCGAGCGCGCCGAGGAAGCGCGAAAACTGCTCGATTGGGGCCTTCGTTCCTTCGAGAAAACCGAGATTTTCGCCAAGGACGAAGTGGTCGGCGAGGCCCAGGTTTTCGGCGGTGCGAAATCCGGCGTGGCGCTGAAGGCAAAAGCGCCCGTGGTCATCTTCCTGCCGATCGCCAACCGCGACAGACTGACCGCCAGGATCGTCTATGAGGGACCGGTTGCAGCCCCCGTGGAGGAGGGACAACCGGTGGGTGCGCTGCGGGTCTGGATCGGTGATACGCTGAGCCAGGAGACGCCGCTTTTCGCCGCCGAGCCGGTTGGCGTCGGCTCGCTGCCGCGACGCGCGCTCGATGCCGCCAAGGAACTGGCGGTCGGCTGGCTGCGTTAGCAGCCGCGGCGTGGACCTTTTCTCAAGTCAGGACTATTACGGTCCCGCAGCATGGATAAAGGCTTTGGTGAGCGGATTCTTCATCACCTTCGAAGGCGGAGAAGGGGCAGGCAAGTCGACGCAGATCGAGCGGCTGGCCAGCAAGATGCGCGCCAAGAAATACGATGTCCTTGTCACGCGCGAGCCGGGCGGCTCGCCAGGCGCCGAGGCGGTCCGGCATGTCCTTCTTTCCGGCGCTGCCGAGCCATTCGGTCCCAGGATGGAGGCGCTGCTGTTCGCCGCTGCCCGTTCCGACCATGTCGAGCAGGTCATCCGGCCGGCGGTCGAGCGCGGCTCGATCGTGCTTTGTGATCGCTTCATGGACTCCTCGCGCGTCTACCAGGGCGTCACCGGCGGCCTCGATCCAGCCTTCATGGGCGCGCTGGAGAAGGTCGCCATCAACGGCATGGTGCCCGACATGACGCTGATCTTCGATATCGACCCGGCCGAAGGACTGCGGCGCGCCACCGCACGCCGGGGCACCGATGCCGGCGCCGACCGCTTCGAAAAGGAAACGCTCGATATCCACCAGCGCCGCCGCCAAGCCTTTCTGGCAATCGCCGCGGCAGAACCCGAGCGCTGCATCGTCATCGACGCGTCCGCCGACCCCGACACGGTGGAGAATGTCGTCTCCGGCGCCGTGTTCGCAGCGCTGGAGACGATGACGCCGAGGCACAGGAAGCAGGCGCCGGGATGATTTTCGAACGGATCGCACCAGAACAGCACGACACACTTGACGGCGTACCGGAGCCATCCGAGACGCCGCGCCTGGTCGGACATGACCAGGCCGCGAACATGCTGGCGTCAGCCTATCGCTCCGGGAAGCTGCCGCATGCGCTGATCTTTGTCGGGCCGGTCGGCATCGGCAAGGCGACGCTCGCCTTTCATCTGGCGCATCATCTGTTGAAGCATCCGGCGTCCGAACAGGCGCCGGAGGTCCTTGCCGTTCCCGATCCGGCGTCATCGCTGTTTCGCCAGATCGCCACCGGCGCGCATCCTTCGGTGCTGCATCTGACCCGCCCGCCGAACGACAAGACCAAGAGCTTTAAGACGGTCGTCACCGTCGACGAGATCCGCAGAGTCAGCCGTTTCCTGTCGCTGACCTCGCATGACGGCAGCTACCGGGTGGTGATCGTCGACCCGGCCGACGACATGAATACCAATGCGGCTAACGCCTTGTTGAAGAGTCTTGAAGAACCACCTGCACGCACCTTGTTCATCCTCATCGTCCATGCGCCGGGCAGCCTGTTGCCGACGATCCGCTCTCGCTGCCAGATGGTGCGGCTCACGCCGCTCGATGCCGAGAGCCTGATGACGGTCCTGGAGAGCGTCGAACCCCCGCCACCGGACGATCCCGCGGCGCGCGCGGCACTGGCCAAGCGGGCAGGGGGCAGCGCGCGCACCGCAATCCTGTTGACGCAGTATGGCGGGCTGGAAATCGCCGAGACGCTCGACGCGCTGGCGACAGCGGGAAAGAGCGATGTTGTCGGCGCCTATCGCCTGGCGGAGGCGGTGGCCGGGCGCGACCGGGCGATCCAGTTCGATATCTTCAACCGCCGTGCGCTCGACCTGCTCTCGACCGGCGCAAGCCAGGCCGCGCTGGCGGGCGATCTGGCGCGGGCCAAAACGCTGTCGGATACTTGGCACGAGGCTTTGAACGCTATATCTGAAACCGACACCTACAATCTCGACAAGAAGCAGCATGCCTTGACCATGATCGACCGCCTGAATTCTGCAATGCGAATGTGACGGCCCATCGGGATGGCAATCGCCGTTTCGATGCGATATCTCACCGGCATCTTTCATTCAGACATTCATGACGGCTCATCCATGGCACGCGAAAAATACTACCTCACGACGCCGATTTTCTATCCGAACGGCAAGCCGCATATCGGTCATGCCTACAATGTCATCGCCAGCGACACGCTGGCCCGCTTTCAGCGGCTCGACGGCAAGGACGTCTTCTTCGTCTCGGGAACCGACGAGCACGGTTTGAAGATGCAGCAGACGGCGGACGCCGAAGGCCTGACGCCGAAAGCGCTTGCCGATCGCAATTCGGCGATCTTCCGCTCGATGCTTGAAGCGACCGGCTGTTCGAATGATGTTTTCATCCGCACCACCGAGGAGCGCCACTACAAGGCCTGCCAGGCGATCTGGACACGCATGGCGGAAAATGGCGACATTTACCTCGACCGCTATAGCGGCTGGTACTCGGTGCGGCAGGAAGCCTATTTCGACGAGGCCGAAACCAAGGTCGGCGACGACGGCGTGCGTCGCGAACCGCTCGGCTCGCCCGTCGAGTGGACCGAGGAAGAGAGCTATTTCTTCCGCCTTTCCGCCTATCAGGACAGGTTGCTCGCGCTCTATGAGAGCAGCCCCGAATTTGTTGGACCGGCGGAACGGCGCAACGAAATCGTCAGCTTCGTCAAATCCGGGCTGAAGGACCTGTCGATCTCGCGCACCACCTTCAAATGGGGCGTGCCGGTGCCGGGCGACGACAAGCATGTGATGTATGTCTGGGTCGATGCACTGACCAACTACATCACGGCTGCCGGTTATCCGGATGCGGCCGATGACAGATGGTCCTTCTGGCCGGCGAACGTCCACGTCATCGGCAAGGACATCGTCCGCTTCCATGCCGTCTACTGGCCGGCCTTCCTGCTGTCGGCAGGGATCGACCTGCCGAAGCGCGTATTCGCGCATGGCTTTCTGTTCAACCGCGGCGAGAAAATGTCGAAGTCGGTCGGCAATGTCGTCGATCCGTTTGCGATGATCGAGCATTACGGTCTCGATCAGGTACGCTATTTCTTCATGCGCGAGGTGCCGTTCGGCCAGGACGGCAGCTACAGCCACGAGGCCATCGTCAACCGCACCAATGCCGACCTCGCCAACGGTCTTGGCAATCTGGCGCAGCGCTCGCTGTCGATGATCGCCAAGAACTGCGGCGGCGTGGTGCCGAAACGCAGCGATCTGGCGGAGTCCGACAGGGCGATCCTCGACCAGGCGGTGGAGGCGCTTGCTACTGCACGCAAGGTGATGGCGGAGCAGGGCATCCACCTGGCGCTGGCGGCGATCTTCGGCGTTGTGGCGGAGGCCGATCGCTACTTCGCCTCGCAGGAACCCTGGGCGCTCAGAAAGACCGATCCGGCGCGCATGGAAACGGTGCTGTGGACGACCGCGGAAGTCGTCCGACGCGTGGCGCTGCTGTGCCAGCCCTTCATTCCGGGATCGGCCGCCAAGCTGCTCGACCTGCTGGCTGTGCCAGAGGACAGCCGCGATTTCGTGCATGTCCACGCGGACTATGCGCTGGTATCAGGGGTTGCTTTGCCCGCGCCGGAGGGCGTGTTCCCGCGTTACGTCGAGCAGCCGGACGCTGACATCTGATGTTGGTCGACAGTCACTGCCATCTTGACTTTCCGGACTTCGCAGAGGAGCGGGCGGCCATCGTCTTCCGCGCTTTGGCCGCTGGAATCGGCCGCATGGTGACGATCTCGACGCGTGTGAAAAGGTTCCAGCAAGTGCTTGAGATTGCTAGGTCTTTTGACGAAGTCTACTGCTCGGTTGGCACCCATCCGCACAATGCCGCCGAGGAGCTGGACGTGACTGTCGAGGCGCTTGTCCGGCTGTCCGCTCATCCCAAAGTGGTGGCGATCGGCGAGGCCGGGCTCGACTATTTCTACGATCATGCGCCGCGCGATGCGCAGGCGCAGGGTTTTCGCACGCACATCGCCGCAGCGCGCGAGACGGGCCTGCCACTGGTCATCCATGCGCGCGATGCCGACAGCGACATGGCCGATATACTCGAGGACGAAACAGGGAAGGGCGCCTTCCCCTTCGTCCTGCACTGTTTTTCGTCAGGGCGCAGGCTGGCCGAGATCGGCGTGGGGCTCGGCGGCTATGTTTCCTTTTCCGGCATCGTAACTTTCAAGAATTCGGCCGAACTGCGCGCCATCGCCGCCGATGTGCCACATGACCGCCTGCTGGTCGAAACCGACGCGCCATACCTCGCGCCGATACCGTTTCGCGGCAAGCGCAACGAGCCTGCCTATGTCGCGCATACGGCCAAGGTGCTGGCCGAAACGATTGGCGTCAGCGAAGGCGAAATCGCCGCCGTCACCACCGACAATTTCTTCCGGCTGTTCAGCAAGATGCCGCGCCCGGCCGCGCCGAGCGCCTGACGCATGAGCGACCGGCTGCGCCTCACCATTCTCGGCTGCGGCTCTTCGCCGGGCACGCCGCGCATCACCGGCGACTGGGGCAATTGCGATCCGGCCAATCCGAGGAACCGGCGCATGCGCAACGCAGCGCTCATCGAGCGGATCGCGGCAAACGGCGACAGGACCACAGTCGTCATCGACACCGGACCGGATTTCCGCGCGCAGATGCTGCTGGCAGCGGTCAGGCGCATCGATGCGGTCGTCTATACGCATCCGCATGCCGACCATATCCACGGCATCGACGATTTGCGCGGCTTCGTGCTCGAGCAGCATCACCGGATCGACATCCATGCCGACCAGCCCACCATGCTGCGGTTGCGGCAGGCGTTCGCCTACTGTTTCGAGACACCGTCAGGCAGTTCCTATCCGCCCATCGTCGAGCCCCATATCATCGACCATGCCAGGCCGGTCGTGATCGAAGGCGAGGGGGGTACCCTCGCCCTCGAGCCGCTGCCGCAGATCCATGGCGACATCATATCGCTTGGTTTTCGCATCGGCGGCCTCGCCTATTGCCCCGATGTCAGTGATTTCCCCGAGGCCACGGCCGAACGGCTGCGCGAC
The DNA here is from genome assembly GCF_935825525.1 of Mesorhizobium escarrei. Taxonomy (GTDB): domain Bacteria; phylum Pseudomonadota; class Alphaproteobacteria; order Rhizobiales; family Rhizobiaceae; genus Mesorhizobium; species Mesorhizobium escarrei. The sequence continues at coordinate 86,578 of NZ_CAKXZT010000152.1, read as the reverse complement.
CTGGACGTGCTGGTCATCGACGCGCTGCAATACAGGACACATCCGAACCATCTGTCGCTCGGCCAGGCACTCGGCTGGATCGAAAAACTTGCGCCGAAAAAGGCCGTTCTGACGCACATGCATGTGCCGCTCGACTACGCTGCGGTGATGGCCGAGACGCCGGCGGACGTCGAGCCGGCCTATGACGGCATGACGATCGAAATCCCTTATGAATCTGCATGATAGGTTCGGTTCTTCATGGCTGGAAGCATTGATCGTGTGACCAGGGCAGCGGCCGATGCCGGCCTCGACATCGAAATCACGCGCATGGGTGCCTCGACACGCACCGCCGAGGAAGCCGCCGCGCAATGCGGCTGCACGGTCGCTCAGATCGTCAAATCCTTGGTGTTCCAGGGAGAAACCAGCGGAAAGCTGTTTCTCTTCCTGGTTTCCGGCTCCAATCAGCTGGATCTGGCCAGGGCTGCCGCACTGACCGGCGAGCCGCTGAAGCGCGCCGACCCGCGGCAGATCCGCGACGAAACCGGCTTTGCCATCGGCGGCGTGGCGCCGATCGGCCATCTGATTGCGATCCCGGCGTTCGCCGACGAAACGCTGCTCGGTTTCGATCGCGTTTGGGCTGCGGCCGGCGCGCACGACGCGGTGTTCGCCGCCGAGCCACACGCAATGGTCAGGGCAGCGCAGGCTGTCGTGGTGACGCTGGCAGTCTGAGTCGAGCACGCTGATCGCAAGCCTCGGGGCTGCAGCGAGCGCCGCCCGGCGCACTCCTATTCGGCGGCGATGGCGGTGGGCGGCAGCATGATTTCGGGCGCCGCCGGCGCGAACAACATCTTTACAAAGCTGCGGAAGGCGAGGATCTGGCGCTCTAACACGCGGGGGTCGCCGAGCCCCCGCGACATGATGATGCCGCCATCGATCACACAAGAGAACATGATGGCCACGTCTTCGAGGTCCATGCCTTTGCGGGCAGGATAGACGGCCGCGATCTCGTTCAGCGCATCGCTAAACCGCCCGTTCCAGGAGCGGACGGCGGTGGTGGCGATGTCGCGAACGCTGCGGTCGAAGAGGCGCTCCTGATAGGTGAACGTCGCGATCAGGCAGCCGGGGTGGCCGTTCGGCAGGTCGCCCATCAGCTCGGCAAGCAGCTTGAGCGTGATCAGGAACGACTGCAACGGATCATCGGACAATTGCCGGCCGCGGTGAAACACATCATCGAAGATGCGGTCGTTCTCCTCGACGTAGCGCAGCATCAAAGCGCGGGCGAGTTCGTTCTTATCCTTGAAATGATAGAAGAAGCCGCTCTTGGTGATGCCGGCTTCGGCGATCACCTCCTCGATGGAAGTCGCGCCGAACCCCTTGGCGAGCACCGAGGTCTCGGCGATCTCCAGAATGCGTTCGCGCGTTTCCGCACCCTTGCGCATGACCGAATGCCCTCAAATCTACTGTACCGGCGGTATGGTTTTCACACCCGCCAACATCGGCACCGATAGCAATACGACCAGCCCAGCGCGGCTATCCGTCTGCAATTGCTGCGGTTTCCGCTTCGTTGGAGTACCGGACCACAAGCCTTCTACCGCACCGGCGGCACGTGCTGCTAAAACCTGGCTATTGCGAACCGGTCGCCACCAGGGCGGCACGGTGTCATCTTACCACTGGAGACAAACATGGCCAAGTACCGCCAGAATCTGCCGCAACTCGCCAACAGAACATTCCTGAGCGATGGCGGCATGGAAACGACTTTCATCTTTCACGAAGGCCTCGAGCTTCCGCATTTTGCTTCATTCACGCTGATGGCAACGCCTGAAGGCCGGCAGAAGCTGAGGGAATATTACGTCCGTTATCTGACCATTGCGTGCAAAAATGGGACCGGCTTCATCCTCGACACGCCGACGTGGCGGGCCAACCCGGATTGGGGAACCTTGCTCGGCTACGGGCCGGAAGCGTTGCGGGTCGTCAACGAGAGCTCGATCGAGCTTCTTCTGGACCTGCGCAAGGAGTTCGAGACCGCCGAAACGCCCTGCGTCATCAGCGGCGCGATCGGGCCGCGCGGCGACGGCTACAAAGCCGGCAAGATGGACGCCAACGAGGCGGAAGCCTATCACGCGGCGCAGATCGAGAGTTTCGCGCGGACCGAGGCCGACATGGTTGCGGCCTATACGCTCACCAATTTCCACGAGGCAATCGGTGTGGCGCGGGCGGCCAAGGCGCATGAGATCCCCTGCATGATCTCGTTCACCGTGGAGACGGACGGGAAGCTGGTCACCGGCATGGCGCTCGGCGAGGCGATCGACAGGGTCGACGACGCGACAGACGGTGCGCCAGCCTACTATATGATCAACTGCGCCCATCCGACGCATTTCATGCAGGCGCTGAACAAGGGCGAGCGCTGGCTCGATCGCGTCTATGGCGTGAAGGCGAACGCTTCAGCCAAAAGCCATGCCGAACTGGATGAATCGGAAACGCTCGACGCGGGCGACCCGGACGATCTCGGGCGGCGCTACAGCAGGCTGACAGCCTCGTTTCCGACGATGCGCATCCTGGGCGGCTGCTGCGGCACCGACCACCGGCACATCGCGGCGATCTGCGAGGCCTGCGTGCCGCAGGCGGCGTAGGAACCTGTCCCAGGAGACGCCACGCTACCAACCGCAGTTCTGCTGGTCCAAGGAAATAAGGAACTGTGGTTGGGCCGAAAAGCACGCAATCAAAACCGCATCTCGGTTCCATAATCTATCTTATGCAACATCATCAGATGGGTGAAATCTCAGCGCGAGCCGACCAAAGACTCTCTGATTTTTGCGTCGACTGGCTTAGCGTAGGATAATGACTGCCTCGCCTCCATTTCTCGGCTTTCCCGATCGCCACGCCAATGGCCGCATGCCCCGTGGGGTGATCTTCGGAGCCGGTCACGGCAGCACCTATCCCGGCTCTGAGTGTGACCTAATGACCGTCTGAAAGGCGCCGCACCCTGCCCTTCGCTATGGTTGTTGCCGGGGCTATCAAAGCCAACGCCCGGAAATGCCGAGCAGCGTTTGCTATGACACCGTAGACTCTCGGGAAGCCGATTTTCTGTCAAACCGGCCTCCGCGCTTGCCGCTCCTTGTCAGAAGTCAACATCGCCGAAATCGCCGCCGCCATCGGAGCCGGCATCGCTTGCCTGGTCGGCAGCGGCTTCGTCTGGCTGTGACGCCGCCGGCTCGGTTGCCTGCGCTTCGCTTCCGCCAAACATGCCTGCGATCGCGTTGCCGAGAAGCACGCCGCCGGCCACGCCCATCGCAGTTTGCGCGGCTCCTGCGAGAAAACCGCCGCCTGCCCTCTGCCGATCATCGCCCGAAAGCGGCTCCTGCGGCGCAGCGGCAGCGGTGCGCCCGACCCGCGGGACCGAACCCGAGCGCCTGGCGCCGCTGCTGCCAAAGAGGCCGCCAAGCAATCCGCCGCCGGCAGACTGCTGTGCCTGTTGTTCCAGTTCTTCGATGCGGGACTGTGCCGCGTTCAGCGCCTGTTCCTGCACAACGATCGTCTGCGCCATGTAGTATGGCGCACCGGGCTGCCGGGCAATCTGATCGCTGATGAACCGTTCCGCTTCGGCGTCGCGCGGCGGCGTCTGCCGCTCGACATTCGCAAGTTTCTCGAAAAGATTGCCGATCGCCTGCTGGTCGTTCCTGTCCATGGGAAGCAACTCCGATATCCAGGCGCGCCGTGTTTCGAGCGATTTTCGCGACGCGCTTCAAAGTCTCTGCTTATGCATGTCGCCGCGCCAAACCGTTGCCGCGACATGCATGGATTTGGCGCGGCTATTCGCGCTCGCCGGTGAAGTTCAACAGCAGCTGGAAGATGTTGATGAAGTTCAGATAGAGCGAGAATGCACCGAAGACGGCGAGCTTCTGCTGCGATTCCGCACCGAAATTTTCCGCAAACTGCTCCTTGATCGTCTGGGTATCCCAGGCGGTGAGACCGATGAACACGGCGATGCCGATCACCGAGATGGCGAACTGGAGCGCGGTCGAGCCGAGGAAGATGTTGACGATGCTGGCGATCACCACGCCGATCAGACCCATGATAAGGAAGGACGAGAACTGGGTCAGGTCGCGTTTGGTCGTGTAGCCGTAAAGGCTGGTCGCGCCGAACATGGTGGCGGCGATGAAAAAGGTGCGCGCGATGCTGGTCCCGGTGAACACCAGGAACACGGAAGCCAGCGACAGGCCCATGACCGCACAGAATGCCCAGAACATCGCCTGAGCGCCGGCGGCGGACATCGTCTGTATCCGGAACGAGAACAAAAGCACGAAGGCGAGCGGCGCCAGCATCACCACCCACTTCAACGGGCTGGAAAAGATCGGCACGTAGAGGGCTGGCGTGGAAGCCACCACGAAGGCGATCACGCCGGTAACGACGAGGCCAACTCCCATGTAGTTGTAGACACGCAGCATGTGCTGGCGCAGGCCTTCGTCATAGACGGCGCCGGTTTGGGCTCCGACGCCGGTGCGGTATCCTAGATTGGGGGTGTTCATGCGGGTTCTCCTTTGTGAAGGTCAGTAAAGCGTGTTGGCGAGCGTTTCTGCGGTGCGATCGAGATCGCGGACACCGCTTCGGGCGACGACTGCGTAGGCAACTTCGCCGATCTGGAAATAGGCCGAGGAAATTTCGCCCGACGGGGCGACGGTCGGCTGGACCACGTCGAACGTTCCGGGCCTGATCGCGAACAGCGAGACCAGTCCCAGGTCTCTTGTTTCGACCGCCATCTCGACGCTCGGGCCGAACTGCGACGGATAGATCTGGACGTCACGGACCTTCCAGTCCTTCGGCAGCGACGGCATGACGATTGCCGTGGCAGCGCGGATTTCGTCCGCATCGTAATCCGGCGCTTCCGGCTGGGATGACATGGCCTCGCGTATGATCGTCGTCCTGTGTGCCCGGATCGCCTCCTCCAGATAGACCGGCGGCTGGGTCGAGGCGACGACTTTCGTCACGGATATCGGCCCGACGATCCCGTTAGCCAACCAGCCCGCAGCCACCAAGACTGCAACCGCCGCAGCCCGCTGCAACATGCGCAACGCGCGCCCTCGAGCCAGTCCCCTTTCCAGCCGCCGTGCCGCATCAGCCGTCGCCGGCCGCGCCATGCCCTTGCATCCGGCAAGCGCCACGCGCAGTTCGTCGCGCGTCCTGAGGTCGGACATCACGCGGGCGGCAGCCTCGGGACGGGCGGAAAGAAACGCCTCGACCTCGATGCGGCGGGCAACGTCCAGCTGGTCGTCGACATAGGCGTCGAGGTCGGCATCGGTCACCGGGTCGCGCAGTTCGCTCATCATGGACATCACGGGCCTCCCACGATCTTGAGGTGGCTTTTCGCACGTGCCGGCAATTTGTCCTCCATCTCGCGGAGCGCTGCGCGCGCCCTGCCGATGCGCGACATCAGCGTACCCAGCGGTACGCCGCTGGCCTCGGCCGCCTGGCTGTAGCTAAGTCCCTCGATGGCGACGAGATGCAGCGCCGAACGCTGCTCATCCGGCAATTTGAAAAAAGCTTCGCGCACCTGTGCCAGGCGGACGGAATGCTCCTGGGGTGCCTGCATGCTGGCGTCGGCAAGATATCCGGCCTGCTCGACGCGCACCGCTTCGGATTTGCGGGACCGCAAGCCGTCAATGAAAGCGTTGTGGACGATCGACAGCAGCCATGCGCGCAGATTTCCGCCGGGTCGAAAGGTGCCGCGCCGCTCATAGGCACGCACCAGCGCGTCATGCACCAGATCCTCTGCTTCTGCGCTGTCGCGCGTCAGCGAACGCGCGTAGCGCCGCAGAGAACCAAGCTGTCCTATGATATCGAAGCGTGGCATCGACCCTCTCATGTCCTGTTTACGGAGCATGGCAGGGTTTTAATCCCGCTCTTTGAGTTTTTTGCGATCCGGGAAGGTCAGGCATCGCCGTACAACGCCACCGCGATCGAGCAGCTCTCCCCCCAGCCGACACAATTCGCCGCGCTGTTTTAGCGCCACCGGGAATTCGATGTTTACACGTGAATTAATTTGTGACGCGGAAAATTGCGAAGGTGTCATCATTTTCGGGGCACTTGCGAGTTATAGGCGGGAAACATTCACCGCCGAATCTTCCCATCGCCGACGGCCCTTTGGGCCCGCTTTGTTCAACGAATTATCGACCCGACATGACAAGCCCCGACATGACAGGCAATGTGCCAGCCCAGCGGGATACCCGCATCGATGTCTTCCGCGCGCTAGCGCTGCTGACGATCTTCGTCAACCACGTGCCGGGGACGATCTTCGAGTATGTCACGCACAAGAATTTCGGCTTTTCCGATTCGGCCGAAGCCTTCGTGCTGATTTCGGGGATTGCCGTTGGGCTCGCCTACGGACTGAAGTTCCAGCCGGGGAACCGGTTGCTCATCACCCTGAAGGCCTGGCGGCGTGCCGGTGTCCTCTATGTCACCCACGTCATGACCACTGTCGCGACGCTGGCGATCTTCTCGGCGGCTGCATTGCATTTCTCGCGGCCCGATCTTTTGAAGCTGATCAACATCCAGATGATCATCGAGGACACGCCGGAAGCGCTGCTCGGCATCGCGGCGCTCGGGCATCAGATCGGCTATAACAACATTCTTTCCATGTATGCCGTCGTACTTCTGATGATGCCGCTTTTCCTCTGGATTGGCACTTTCAGCCTGCGCCTGATGCTCGCTGCGTCCGCTCTTCTCTGGCTCGTCGCGGGTATTTTCCAGATCGCGCCTTCGAATTTTCCCGGCGATGGCTTCTGGTTCCTGAACCCGCTCTCCTGGCAGTTCCTTTTCGTCATCGGCATCGCCGGCATGCTGCATATCAAGCGCGGCGGCGAAATCCGCTTCAACTGGATGATGGCGAGCGCGGCCGTCCTGTATCTGGTCGGCGCGCTGATTTGGGTGCGGCTGCCGCTGTGGGGCATCGAGACGGCCTCCGGCCTGCCTACCGTGCTGACCGGCTTCGACAAGACATTCCTGTCGCTGTCGCGCCTCATGCACATTCTGGCGATCGCCTATCTGACCGTGGCAATCCCGGCGCTTTCCAACCTGGCGAAGACGAGGCCCGGACACCCGCTCGCGGTTCTCGGCAAGCATTCGCTGCCGGTCTTCGTCGCGGGAACGATCCTCGCCATGATCGCGCAGGTGATGAAAGTCGTCAGCCCGGGCGGCCTCCTCTACGACTCGATCCTGATCTCGGCAGGCATCGCGCTGCAGTTCGGTTTCGCCTATTACCTTGAATGGTTGCCGCGGATCGGTTGGGGCGGCAAGAAGCAGCAATCTGGAGCCGCCTTGCCGTCTGCTGCTCTCAAACCGGCATGATAGAACGGCGCGACGCGCCCTGCGATCAAGGCCCTCCCCGGGTGCGAGCTTCCTCCAGGCCAGGCCAAGGATTTCTGTGTCCAGTCGCCCGGTTGGCGGTTTTCAGCCTGGCGCAAATGAAAACCGCTGGCGCAGCACAGCCGATTTGCGTATCACTCCGCCGCCAACGGAACCGCGCCGATGTTCGAAGACCTCCAGCCTGCCCCAGCCGACAAGATCCTCGCCTTGATCGGCCTTTACCGCGCCGATCCCCGCCCCGGTAAGGTCGACCTCGGCGTTGGCGTCTACAAGGATCGCGATGGCAAGACGCCGGTGATGCGCGCCGTGCGCGAAGCCGAAAAGCGATTGCTGCAGAGCCAGGACACCAAGACCTATCTTGGCCTTGCCGGCGATACCGGCTTCAACACGGCGATGGCGAGGCTGGTTTTTGGCCCTGCGGCCGAGTTTTCGCGCATCCGTGCGGCGCAGGCGCCCGGCGGCTCGGGCGCGCTGCGGCTGGTGGCCGAGCTGCTCAAGAGGACGCGATCGGACGCGACGATCTGGCTGTCGGACCCGACTTGGCCGAACCACATGCCGGTGATGCGCGCCGCCGGCCTGCAGATACGCGAATATCCCTACTTCGACGCAGCCTCAGGTGCTGTTCGCTTCGCGGACATGATGAGCTCACTGGCGACCGCCAGGAGCGGCGACGTGGTGCTGTTGCATGGTTGTTGCCACAATCCAACAGGCGCCAATCTGGACACCGCGCAGTGGGCTGAAATAGCCGACCTCGTCGTCGAACGCGGCCTGCTGCCCTTTGTCGACATTGCCTATCAGGGGTTTGGCGAGGGCCTGGACGCTGACGCCGCCGGCTTGCGCCTGCTGGCAGCGAAAGTCCCGGAAATGGTCGTTGCCTCGAGCTGCTCGAAGAACTTTGCCGTGTATCGCGACCGCGTCGGCGCGGCAATGATCCTGGCGAAAGACAGCGCGCAGGCGGATGTCGCAATGAGCCAGATGCTGTCGGCCGCACGCGCCATGTACTCGATGCCGCCGGACCACGGCGCGGCCGCGGTGCGCATCGTGCTTGAAGACGCCACGCTGCGCGCCGACTGGGAAGCGGAGCTCGAGGAGATGCGCCTGCGCATGCTGCGGCTTCGGGTGCAGTTCGCCGAAGCGCTGCGGCGGCAGTCCAATTCCGATCGCTTCGATTTCGTCGCCAGCCATCGCGGCATGTTTTCCCGGCTTGGCCTGTCCGAAGCGCAGGTCGAGCGGCTGCGTGACGAGCACGGCGTCTATATGGTCGGCGACAGCCGCATCAACGTCGCCGGCCTGCCGGAAGACGGCATGGACGCGCTCGCCAAGGCGATCGTCTCTGTGCTCGTCTGAGGTTTTGAGCAGCGCTGTGGACAATCGCCCCTCGCCTGCCGACGGCGTTGGCTACACGGTCGGACGCAGGCTAGCATTCGACCGATGAAACCCTCGAAAGATATTTCCCGGCTGATCGAGATCATGGCGGCGCTGCGGGCGCCGAAAACCGGCTGCCCGTGGGATATCGAGCAGGATTTCTCGACCATCGCGCCCTACACGATCGAAGAAGCCTACGAGGTGGCGGACGCCATCGCGCGTGGCGACCTGGACGATCTGCGCGACGAGCTCGGCGACCTGCTGCTGCAGGTCGTCTACCATGCGCAGATGGCTGAGGAAGCCGGTGAATTCGCCTTTGGCGACGTGGTCCAGGCCATCACCACAAAAATGATCCGCCGCCATCCGCATGTCTTCGGCGACGATGAGGCGCGCAGCGCCGGCATGGCCAAGGGCATGTGGGAGAAGATCAAGGCCGAGGAAAAAGCGGAAAAGCGAAATGCCCGCCTCGCCCGCGGGCACGATCCGGAGGATCATGGCAAGGGTTTTCTGGACAGCGTACCGGTTGCCCTGCCCGCTTTGACCCGGGCGCTCAAGCTGCAGGAAAAAGCGGCCCGCGTCGGCTTCGACTGGAGCGAGGCCACGCCGATACTCGACAAGATCGAGGAAGAGATCGGCGAGTTGCGTCAGGCCCTTGCCAAGGGCGATACAGCTTCGATCAGGGACGAGTTCGGCGACATGCTGTTTGCCGTCGTCAATCTCGGGCGTCATCTCAAGGTTGATTCCGAAGCGGCGCTCAGCGGCACCAACGAGAAATTCCGGTGGCGGTTCCACTATGTCGAGCAAGCGCTGGAAGCGTCAGGAAACACGCTGGAAAGGGCGACGCTCGACGAGATGGAGGCGCTTTGGCAGCAAGCTAAAAGCGCGAAGTAGCAGAAATTATCCGTTGTTTTTACGGTGCAATCTGGCTTCTATCTCTTCGTGCGCGGTTTGCGTCGCTTTGAGCGACACGGTTATACCGCCATCTTCATTGTCAGTGCGCGAGACGACGTCGCCATTGCGGTAGAGCCAGTCGACGAACCCAAGCTGGTCGGGCTTGAGCGTGACGGTCAGTGTTTCCAGTTCGCCTGAAACTCGTGTCTCGATGATCCCCTTCAGCACGTCGATGCCCTCGCCGGTGGCGGCCGATATGGCAATCGGCGGTGCCTTCCTGCCGTCGATGCCGTCGGCGAGCAACCGCTCCCGGTTGCCCTCATCGAGCCGGTCGATCTTGTTCCACACTTCGATGACACGCCTGCTGTCGCCGGCATCGACGCCGAGATCGGCGAGGATGCGCTCGACATCCTCGGCCTGGGCGGCCGTGTCGGGGTCCGAAATATCGCGCAGATGGATGACGAGATCGGCCTCGACCACCTCTTCGAGCGTTGCCCGGAAGGCCGCGATCAGATGCGTCGGCAGGTCCGAAATGAAACCGACCGTATCCGAAAGGATGACCGGCGTGCCGTGCGGCAGCCGCACCCGACGCAGTGTCGGGTCGAGCGTGGCGAACAGCATGTCCTCGGCCAGCACCCCTGCTCCGGTCAGCCTATTGAACAGCGTCGACTTGCCGGCGTTGGTATAGCCGACGATGGCCACCACCGGGAACGGCACCTTCTTGCGCTTGGCGCGGTGCAGGTCACGGGTGCGTCGCACTGTTTCGAGCTCGTGCTTGAGCTTGTTGATCTTGTCCTGCAGGACACGGCGGTCCGATTCGATCTGCGTTTCGCCAGGGCCGCCGAGGAAACCGGCGCCGCCGCGCTGGCGCTCGAGGTGAGTCCAGCTTCGCACCAGACGGCCCTTCTGATAGTTGAGGTGTGCCAGATCGACCTGCAGCGTGCCTTCCTTGGTCCGCGCGCGCTCGCCGAAAATTTCCAGGATCAAGCCGGTGCGATCCAGCACCTTGGCGTTCAATTCCTTTTCCAGGTTGCGCTGCTGCACCGGCGTCAGCGGATGGTCGACAATGACCAGTTCGGCACGGCCCTCTTTGACGATCTCGGCGAACTCCGCGACCTTGCCGCTGCCGAGCAGGGTTGCAGGCCGGGGATCGTTGACGGTCACCACCGCGGTATGGATCGGGTCGAGGTTTATGGCTTGGGCAAGGCCGACCGCTTCGTCGTGGCGAGCCTCGGCAGAACGCGTCAGGCGCGGACGATTCGTGTCTTCGTCGCCGCGCGGCTGGCGGGTAAGCACCGGTACGATGACCACGGCCCGGGTCGGGCCTTCGGCTTCCGTCCCCGGCTGATATGCTGGTTTTTCGCGAACGCTGCGGTCCGCGTCTTTCTTACGTGCCAATCAGGCGCCCTGGCTTTCCTCGCCATCGAACATCTGAACCGGCTGGCTCGGCATGATCGTGGAAATGGCGTGCTTGTAGACGAGCTGGGAATGGCCGTCTCGACGCAGCAGAACACAGAAATTGTCGAAGGAAGTGACCACACCGGTCAGCTTCACGCCGTTGATGAGAAAGATGGTGAGTGGGTTTTTGCTTTTGCGAACTGAATTCAGGAACAGGTCCTGAAGATTTTGCGATCGTTCCGCCATTGTTCTTGTCTTTCGCCGATCCCCTTCGGTTTGCAGGCCAATGCGCCAAATTACCTGGCACATGTCAAGCGCGCAAACACCATCTTGCCGTCAATAACGACAAGCAGAACGAGATATATTGATGTTCATTCCACCTCTGCGGTTATCAGGCTGGACTTTTTTCCGCAACGTCAAAAAAGGCGTGCCGCAAGGAAAGTGTTATCGAGCCCGGATGGCCGTCGGCGACGGGAGCACCGTCGATCGCCACGATCGGCATGGCGATTGTGGTCGCAGAACTGATGAAAACCTCGTGCGCGGCCTTGGCTTCGGCGACCGAAAAGCCCCGCTCCTCGATCTTCAGGCCGAGCTTGGCGGCCACTTCGAACAGCGTGGTGCGGGTGATGCCGCGCAGGATGCCGTGCTCGGCCGGACGCGTCACCAGCACGCCGTCCCTGGTGATGATCCAGGCGTTCGACGATCCACCTTCCTTGACGATGCCGTCGGCATCGACGAACCAGGCTTCCTGGGCGCCGGCTTCCTTGGCCTTCTGCTTGGCGAGCACATTTGGCAGGAGGCCGACCGACTTGATATCGACCCGGTCCCAACGGTTCTCCGGCACGGTGATGACCTTGATTCCGCTCTCGGCCCGCTTGGCGGCAGCAGCGAGATCGGCTTTCCTGGCGGTAACCACCAGCGACGGCTTCGCCCCCCCCGGGAAAACAAAATCACGGCTGGCGACGCCACGCGTCACCTGAAGATAGACCAGGCCATCGGTGACATGGTTGCGGCGGACCACCTCGCGCAGGATAATCGGCAACACGCCCGGCGTGACCGGCCAGTCGATCGACAATTCGGTCAGCGAGCGGTTCAGCCGTCCGAGATGGCGAGGCATATCGACGATGAAGCCGCGCGCCACCTCGCAGACCTCGTAGACACCGTCGGCGAACTGATAGCCACGGTCCTCGATATGCACGAAGGCGTCGGCGTGAGCGACATAGCGCCCGTTCACATAGGCAATGCGCGGCATGGGTCACCCCTGAAGACGTCAGCGCATGACCCCGAAAATCGGAATCTATTTTTCGGGGAAGGATTATGCGCAAAAAACAAAATGCAACAGCGTCCGTTGCGCGTCCCGAAGACGCGCGGTGCTGTAGCGCTTCTTATGCGATTCCGCCGCCGCCGTAACCGATAATTGCGTGGGCCACGACTGGATTAGCTGTCAGACGCCCAACGACTTCAGCTTTCGGTGAAGCGCCGAGCGCTCCATGCCGATGAACTCGGCCGTCTTCGAGATGTTGCCGCCGAAACGGTTGATCTGGGCGATCAGATAGTCCTTCTCGAACTGTTCGCGCGCTTCACGCAATGGCAGCGCCATGATGTGCTGATCGGACTGGTTTGGCGTGCGCGGCATGACATCGCCGATCTCGGCAGGCAAGAGATCGGCGGTGATCGGTGCATCGATATCGTCGCCGCGCGCCAGTATCATCAGCCGCTCGACATTGTTGCGCAACTGGCGAACGTTGCCTGGCCAGTTGTGCGCCTGCAGCACCGCCAGCGCGTCGTCGCCGATGCGCCGCGGCCGGATGCCGGCCTGGCGGGCGATCTGCTTCATGAAATTGTCGACAAGATAGGGGATGTCCTCACGCCGCTCGGCCAATCCCGGCACCATGACCGGAACCACAGCCAGGCGGTGATAGAGATCCTCGCGGAAACGACCGTCGGCGATCATCGCCTCCAGGTTCTGCGACGTCGACGAAATGATGCGGACATCGACCTTGACGCGTTTGGTGCCCCCTACCCGCTCGAACTGCTGTTCGACCAGCACGCGCAAGATCTTGTTTTGCGTTTCGCGCGGCATGTCGGCCACTTCGTCGATGTAGAGAATGCCGCGATGGGCTTCCTCGAGCGCGCCGACCTTGCGTTCGACACCGTTTGATTCGGTGCCGAACAGCTCGACCTCCATGCGTTCGGGCGTGATGTTGGCGGCGCTCAGCGTGACAAACGGGGCGTTCTTGCGCGCCGACAGCGTGTGGATGGCGCGTGCCGCGAGTTCCTTGCCCGAGCCGGACGGCCCGATGATCATGACGCGGCTGTTGGTCGGCGCGACGCGCTCGATGGTCTGGCGCAACTGGCTCATCGCCGACGACATGCCGATCAGGTCGAAGGTTTCGCCGCTGCGCAGCTTGAGATCGGAAACCTCGCGTCTCAGCTTCGAGGTTTCAATGGCACGTTCGGCGATGAGGATTAGCCTATCGGCCTTGAACGGTTTTTCGATGAAGTCATAGGCGCCGCGGCGGATGGCCGAGACCGCCGTTTCGATGTTGCCGTGGCCCGAGATCATCACCACCGGCAGGCTCGGGTGCATCGTCTTGATCTCGTCCAGCAGCGCCAGTCCGTCCAGGCGTGAGCCTTGCAGCCAGATGTCGAGGAAAATCAGCCTCGGCGCCCGGTCGGCGATCGCCGCCAGGGCGCTGTCGGCATCGAATGCCGTGCGGGTTTCGTGACCTTCGTCGCTCAGGATACCAGCGACAAGCTCGCGGATGTCTTCCTCGTCATCGACGATGAGAATGTCAGACGCCATTACCGACCTTTTCAGTTTCTCTTTCGGGTTCCGTCCTGCCTTCGCCGCGCGACGGTACAGTGGCGGCGAGCGGCAGGATGATGCTGATCATCGCGCCTCGCCCGTCGTTGAAATCCGCCGGCGCGTCATGCAATTCGAGCCGGCCGCCATGGTCCTCCACTATCTTCTTGACGATAGCGAGGCCAAGCCCGGTGCCCTTCTCGCGTGTCGTCATGTAAGGCTCGAGCAATCGCTGGCGGTTCTCGCGCGGCAGGCCCTTGCCGTTGTCGATGACATCGATGCGAACCGCACCATTCTGGCGCCCGGCTTGAATCCGGATTATGCCGTGCGAGCGGTCCTTTTGATCAAGTCCGTCAATCGCCTCGGCTGCGTTCTTGATGACATTGCCAAAAGCCTGCGCCATCAGGCGGCTGTCGAAAGTGCCTTTGAGCGGTTCGTTGCCGAATACGCGCTCGAAGGTGATATCGGAGCGGCTAACCTCGACGAGGAACGAGGCTTCGCGCAACGATTCGCGCAAATCGAGGGCCTTCATTTCGGGCTTGGGCATGCGTGCGAAAGCGGAGAACTCGTCGACCATGCGGCCGATGTCCTCCACTTGCCTGATGATCGTATCGGTGCACTGATCGAAAACCTCGCGGTCTTCGGTGATGACTTTGCCGTAGCGGCGCTTGATGCGCTCGGCCGAAAGCTGGATCGGTGTCAGCGGGTTCTTGATCTCGTGGGCTATGCGCCGCGCCACATCTGCCCAAGCCGAGGAACGCTGCGCCTGGACCAGATCGGTGATGTCATCCACCGTCACGACATAGGATTTCTCCTCCGAACCGTCGTCGCCGGCCTCGACCGTGATCTGCACGTTGAAGGTGCGCTCCGTACCGGCGCGATAGAAGGTCACCTGCTCGCGATGGACTGGCTTGCCCGACTTGCGGCCGATCTCGAAGACGCGGCCGACATGCGGCAGCACGGCGGAGAGGTTTTGCCCCAGTGCGGCGGTGGCGGATATGGCCAGCATCGTTTCGGCCGACCGGTTGACGATGGTGACGATGCCATACGGATCGACGCCGATCACGCCGGCGGTGACACCGGCAAGCACGGCTTCCGAAAAACGCCGCCGCTCGTCGATCAAATCCTTGGCGGACAGAATCTCGTTACGCTGCGATTTCAGTTCCAGCAGCATCTTGTTGAAGGTGTCGCCGAGCGAGGCGACGTCGCCGTCGGAGGGCCGAACGGGCACGGCAACGTCGAGATTGCCGGTCGCGACCTCGTCGGCCGCGCCGATGAGCTGGCGGATCGGCCGCACCAGGCGGTCAGCCACGGCGATGCCGGTCCAGATGGCGGACAGAATGATGATCAGCGTCAGCGACAGATAGGGAAGTGCAAAGGCCACCTGCGAGGTGCGGCGATTGTCTTCCAGACCGCGATATTCGTCGCTGTTGGATCTGACAATCTGCCGCGCCTTGATCACCTCCGGATCGACGAGCCGGATGGTGTAGAGATAGAGCCCTTCGATCTCGCGCAGTTTGACGATGGCGCCCATGATGTTGCGCGTCTTCGGTTCGATCAGCACCGGCCTGCCGTCGACGGCACTGCTCATGGCGCCTTCCGGCGGCTCCGGCATGGCAAAATCGGCGTCGGTCTTGGCACTCATGACGAACGAACCGTCGAGCCTGATCAGTGCGGCATGGGCCAGCGAGCGTCCGACGGCTTCCTTGTTCATGAGATCGAGGAAGCCGGTTCGATCGAGGCCGTAGAGCGTGCGGGAGGCGTCGAGATCGTAGGCCATCGACAGGGTCGTTCCCTGGAGGTTGCGCGCGTTCTCCTGCACATAGGCATCGGCTATCGACAGCGACGAATTGACGATCGTCTTGGTGCGGATTTCGAACCAGCGATCAAGACCGATATCGAGCGTGATCGAGGCGATGATCGCCACCATGATGGCGGGAATCGCGGCGACCAGCGCGAACATCGCGACGATCCGCACATGCAGCCGCGACGCCGCCTTGCCGCGCCGGCGCGCCATCACGATACGATGTACTTCGCGGCCAACCAGCGCGATCAGGAACAGGATGAACGCCGCATTGACGGCGATAAGCGCCAGCGTCGTCCTTTCGTCCGGCGTGATCGGCGTGGCGCCGACGAGGATGGCGAAGGAGATCGCCGCCGTAACCAGCGCACCGGCAATTGCCACCACGCCGGGTAGCGCAAGCAGCCGGCGCCCGTCCCTTGTGCCGGGTTCGCTGAAAAGCGTTTCGCTCAGTGTCGGTGCCCGTGGAGCCATGTCGCCGTCTAGAGCCAGTGATTGCGTCGGATGTATGCAACGCATTGTGGCGATTATGCAACAAGTGTGACCTGGACGGAACTGTTTCGGCGGTCGATCCCCTGAAAAGGCTTCGCTCGGTCACACCGGCCCGAAAATCGGGATCGATTTGTTGAAAGCAAACGGCGCTCTTAAGCTTGTCTGGTCGATTTGTAGACGTTGACGCCGAGTTCGCGAATCTTCTTGCGCAGGGTGTTGCGGTTGAGCCCCAGGAGTTCCGCAGCCTTGATCTGGTTGCCGCGGGTTGCCGTCATCGACGCGAGGACCAGCGGATATTCGACCTCGGAAAGGATGCGCTGATAGAGGCCGGCGGGCGGCAAGTCGCCGGCGAACGACGCAAAATAGCGCTGCAGAAAATGTTCCACCGCCTGGCCAATGGACAGATCGTCGGGAATGAGATTGCCGCCGCCGGGGACGACCGGCCTCTCGCCGGTCTTCAGTTCCGCCTCGATGACTTCGGCGGAAATCTCGTCCTGCGAATAGAGCGCGGCAAGTCTGCGGACAAGATTTTCCAGCTCGCGCACGTTGCCTGGCCACGGATATCGCTTCATCAGCTCGATGCCGCCCGTGGAAATGCGCTTGGTCTGCAGGCCTTCGCTGGCGCCAAGCTTGAAGAAGTGCCGGACGAGATCCGGAACGTCCTCGGACCGCTCGCGCAGCGCCGGCAGCCTTAGCGGCACGACATTCAGTCGATAGAACAGATCCTCGCGGAAAAGCCCCTGATTGATCAGCGTGCGCAGATCCTTGTTGGTGGCGGCGACTATACGCACGTCGGTCTTGATCGGCGTGCGGCCGCCGACGGTGGTGTATTCGCCTTGCTGCAGGACACGCAGCAGGCGGGTCTGCGCCTCCATCGGCATGTCGCCGATCTCGTCAAGGAAGAGCGTGCCGCCTTCTGCCTGCTCGAAACGGCCGGTAGAGCGGTTCTGCGCGCCGGTGAAGGCGCCTTTCTCGTGCCCGAAAAGTTCCGATTCGATCAGGTCGCGCGGGATCGCAGCCATGTTGATCGCGACGAAGGGGCCGCCGCGGCGGCGGCCATACTCGTGCAGCGCGCGCGCCACCAGTTCCTTGCCGGTGCCCGATTCGCCCGAAATCATCACCGTCAGGTCGGTCTGCATCATGCGCGCCAGCATGCGGTAGATATCCTGCATGGCGGCCGAGCGGCCGACCAGCGGCATCGTTTCCGGCGGCTCGTCCGCCCGCGCATCGATCTTCGGCCGTCGGGGCTCGGAAAGCGCCCGGTTGACGATGTTGAGAAGCTCGGTCAGGTCGAACGGTTTCGGCAAATATTCGTAGGCGCCGGTTTCGGAGGCGCGAATCGCGGTCATGAACGTGTTCTGGGCGCTCATGACGATGACGGGCAGTTCCGGTCGCGCCTTCTTGATGCGCGGCAGCATGTCGAAAGCGTTTTCGTCCGGCATGACCACGTCGGTGATGACGAGATCGCCCTCGCCCGCCGCCACCCAGCGCCACAGCGTCGAGGCGTTGGACGTAACGCGCACCTCATGACCGACTCGCGATAGCGCCTGGTTTAGGACGGTGCGGATGGCCGCATCGTCGTCGGCGACGAGAATATTGCCGCGAACCGTCATTTGCGGTCTCCTTCGCCATCATCGTCTGTGCCGAACGGCGTTTCTTTCCAGGCTGGCATCAGGATGCGGAAGGTGGTTGCGCGCGGCGTCGAATCGCATTCGATGATGCCGCCATGCTCGCCGACGATTTTCGCGACCAGCGCCAGACCAAGCCCCGACCCGTTCGGCTTGGTGGTGATGAAGGGATCAAACAGGATCGGCAGGATATCTTCGGAGACGCCAGAACCGTTGTCGCGCACGCAGAATTCCAGCGGCAGCGACACGCGGCCCTGCGATCCAGGAACGGAAACACGGATGCCCGGCCGGAACGCGGTCGACAGGGTGATCTCGCCTTGCGGATCGCCGCCAATGGCCTCGGCCGCATTCTTGACCAGGTTGAGGAACACCTGGATCAGTTGGTCGCGGTTGGCGAAAACCGGAGGCAATGATGGATCATAATCCTCCAATATCTTGATCCGCTTCGCAAAACCGTTCTTGGCAATCGCTTTCACATGGTCGAGAACGACATGGATGTTGACCGGATAACGATCGACGGGCCGCTCGTCGGAAAACACCTCCATGCGATCGACCAGCGAGACGATGCGGTCGGTCTCGTCGGTGATCAGCCGGGTCAGCGCGCGATCTTCGTCGGAAGCCGACAGTTCGAGCAGCTGGGCAGCACCGCGGATGCCGGATAGCGGGTTTTTGATCTCGTGGGCAAGCATCGCGGCAAGGCCGGTCACCGAGCGTGCCGCACCGCGGTGTGTCATCTGCCGATCGATCTTGTCGGCCATCGACCGTTCCTGGAACATCACCACGACGGAGCCCGGGAATTCCGGCACCGGCGCGACGTAGAGATCGACGACCTTCTCGATGCCGAGGCGCGGCGACGATACGTCGACCCGATATTCGTTGACGGGTGCCCGGCGCTCGCGCACCTGGTCGACAAGCGTCAGCAACGGGCTGCCGAAGGGAATGAGCTTGGGCAGGGTATTGCGGGCGAGCATGGTCGCGCTCGAGCGGAAGAAATCCTCGGCATCGGCATTGGCGAAGGTGATGAACCCTTCCGCATCGAGCATGATCACCGGGCGGCGGATGGTGTTGAGCACGATGTGGGCGGCGTCCGCCATGTCCATGTTCTGTGCAACGGTGGCATTCATGCTGCGCTCCGCAGGTTCATCGCCTCGGCAGCGCTTGAAAACACCTCACGCAACGCGGCAATGACGCGGACCGGCTCGAAGCAGGTGAGGATGGCCTTTCGCTGCTCACCGACGACGCCAGCGGCGTGGCGGTCGAGATACCAGCCAAGATGCTTGCGCGCCTGGCGCACGCCGCTTTCGATGCCGTAGAGCGTTAGCATGTCCTGGTAGTGAGCAACGACGTAGTCGGCCAGCGCTTGCGGGCTTTCCGGCACGCCGGGCATCGCCTCTTTTGCCGCGGCCGCCGCGATGCTGCCTGCCGTCCAGGGTGCGCCGTAGTGCGCCCGGCCGATCATCACCGCGTCGGCGCCCGACTGGTCGAGGATCATTGCTGCCTCCGTCGGCGAGCCGACATCGCCGTTGGCAACGACCGGGATCGATACAGCCTGCTTTATGCGTGCGATGGCGCGCCAGTCGGCCTTGCCCTGGTAGAACTGGCAGCGCGTGCGGCCATGCACCGTCACCATCTGAACCCCCGCCTGCTCGGCGCGGCGCGCCAGAATAGGCGCATTGAGCGCGCTTTCGTCCCAGCCGAGCCGCATCTTGACCGTGACCGGCACACCGACGGCGCCGACCACCGCCTCGATCAGCGACAAAGCGTGATCGAGATCGCGCATCAGCGCCGAACCGGCATAACCGCCCGTCACCTTCTTGGCCGGGCAGCCCATGTTGATGTCGATGATGTCGGCGCCCTCGCCCGCGGCTATGCGGGCGCCCTCTGCCATATGCGCCGCCTCACGGCCGGCAAGCTGGACCATGTGCACGGGCAGCCCGGAATGGCGGATGCGCAGGCCGCAACCGGCTCTGCCCCTAGCAAGTTCGCCGCTCGCCACCATCTCGGACACCACCAACCCGGCGCCATGCGCATAGGCACGCTGCCGGAACGGCTCATCTGTTATGCCCGACATGGGCGCGAGAAAAGCGCGATTGCGGATTCTCACACGACCCACGTCCAGCGGAGAAGCCAATTTGGTCAGGTCAACCATGCACAAAAACCAAGCATTTATAATAGCTGCACATTCTCTAGCCAGAATGGCGGCAATGTGCAACGCGCAATGACGTCACATTAAGGCGCATTTGGGAAAAATGCTGGCACTAGCCAAAGCGGCGTGCGTACTTGGGGGACGCTTTAGCACTTGCATCTGCCCATGATCTCTCCGAAAAGCGATTCCACTTTTCGGGATGATGCGCTAAGCGTCTCGGCATGACAGACGCAAGCGAAACGCAGGCTTTGGCTGCGGACGACAAGGTTGCGGTCGTTATCGTCGCCGCCGGCCGTGGCGCGCGCGCCGGTCAGGCCGACGGACCGAAGCAATACCAAAGGATCGGCGGCCGTGCCGTCATCGCGCGCACATTGGACGTGTTTTTGGCGCATCCGCGAATCGGTCCTATCGTTGTCGCCATTCATGCCGACGACAGCGCGCTTTTTCGCAGCGCCGCCGGCGCCGACGCCGATCGGGTGGTCACGGTGACCGGTGGAGCGTCCAGGCAGGACTCCGTCCGGCTCGGATTGCTTGCGCTGAGAGGCCCTGCACCGAGCCGGATTCTGGTCCATGATGCCGTCCGCCCGTTCGTCGACGCGGAACTGATAGACCGCACGATCGCCGCCATCGGCGAGCGCCAGGGAGCGCTGCCTGCCCTGCCTGTCGCCGATACGCTGAAACGTGAGTCGGCCGCCGGCATGATCGGCGAGACGGTTTCCAGGAACGGGCTTCATGCCGCCCAGACGCCGCAGGGCTTCCCGTTCTGGCCGATCCTGGCCGCCCACGAAAAGGCCCATCATCTGGGCAAGGCGGACTTCACCGACGATGCCGCGATTGCCGAATGGGCACATATTCCGGTGAAAATCGTCCCTGGATCGCCGGACAATGTCAAACTAACCTGGGCAAGGGATATCTCGATGGCGGATCAGCGGCTTTCCGGCGAACGGCTGCATTTTCCGGACAGCCGCACCGGCAATGGCTACGACGTCCATGCATTCGAGCCCGGCGATCATGTCGTCCTGTGCGGCGTCTCCATCCCGCATGACAAGAAACTGTCCGGCCATTCGGATGCCGATGTCGGCCTGCACGCCTTGACCGACGCGCTGCTCGCCACTTGCGGCGCGGGCGACATCGGCACGCATTTCCCGCCATCGGACCCCCAGTGGAAAGGCGTGGCCTCGCGGATCTTCGTCGAGCATGCGGCAAGACTGGTGCGCGCGCGCGGCGGGCGCATCGCCAATGCCGACATCACGTTGATCTGCGAGGCGCCGCGCGTCGGCCCGCATCGCGAAGCGATGACCGAAATCCTTTCGGCAATGCTGGCAGTTTCCCGGGACCGCATCTCGATCAAGGCGACAACCAACGAAAAGCTCGGCTTTGTCGGACGCGAGGAAGGCATAGCCGCTATCGCGACCGCCAGCGTCGTGTTTCCAGGGGATGTCCCCGAATGAGCAACAGCGATCTCGCAGATGCCCTGCTTCAGGCCTGCCAACAGCGCGGCATCATGCTTGCGACGGCCGAGAGCTGCACCGGCGGCATGATCATCGCCGCCTTGACCGACATCGCCGGCTCTTCGACAGTGGTCGACCGGGGTTTCATCACCTATTCCAACGAGGCCAAGACGGAGATGCTCGGCGTTTCCGCCACTACGATCGAGGCGCACGGCGCGGTCTCACGGGAAACGGCGGTCGAGATGGCGGCCGGCGCCTTGGCCCATTCGCGCGCCGGGCTAACCCTTGCCGTTACCGGCATTGCCGGTCCGGGCGGCGGCTCGACGGAAAAGCCCGTCGGCCTGGTCTGGTTCGGTATCGCCTTGACTGGCCGGCCGGTCGTCAGCGAATGCCAGTTGTTTGCCGACAAAGGCCGCAATTTCATCCGCCGGGAGACGGTCAAGCATGCGCTTGAACTGGGCTTGCGCGCGCTCGCTGCGGATCAGGCTGCCGGCGTTGCGCCATAGATGACGTCGGCGCGCTTCTCGAACGCCTCGGAGAACATGCGGAAGGCGCGATCGAACATCGCTCCCATCACCGCACCCAGAATACGGCTCTTGAATTCGTAGTCGATGAAGAAGCAGACATTGCAACCGCCGTCGGCCGGCTCGAAACGCCAGGCATTGCTCAGATATTTGAACGGACCGTCGATGTATTTGACGTCGATGGCCTTCTCGTCAGGCTTTAGCAGCACCTGCGTGGTGAAAGTCTCGCGGATCGCCTTGTAGCCAATGCTCATGTCGGCGACGAGGAGGGTGCGTCCGTCGCGTTCCTTGCGCGAGCGAACCGTCAGCGCCTCGCAAAGCGGCAGGAATTGCGGATAGGATTCGACATCGGCGACCAGGGCGAACATCTGTTCCGGCGTATGCGCAACGCGGCGATGGGCTTCGAATTGTGGCATGAAACCAGCGTGTTAGGCGGACTTCCTGAGAAACGCTTCCCGCGCCGCGCGCAGCTTGGCGAAATCGTCGCCGGCGTGATGCGACGAACGCGTCAGCGGGCTCGATGCCACCAGCAGGAAGCCCTTCGTCTTACCGATCGTCTCGAAGGACTTGAATTCCTCCGGCGTGACGAAACGGATCACCGGGTGGTGCTTTTTCGATGGCTGCAGATACTGACCGATGGTCATGAAGTCGACATTGGCCGAACGCAGATCGTCCATCAATTGCAGGATCTCGTTCCGCTCCTCGCCAAGGCCAACCATGATGCCGGATTTTGTGAAGATCGAGGGATCGAGTTCCTTGACCCGCTGCAGCAGCCTGATCGAATGGAAATAGCGGGCGCCCGGCCGGACTGTCAGATAGTTCGACGGAACGGTCTCCAGATTGTGGTTGAACACATCAGGCTTAGCTGCCACCACGATCTCCAGCGCGCCTTCCTTGCGCAGGAAGTCGGGCGTCAGGATTTCGATCGTCGTCGAAGGCGTTGCCGCCCTGATGGCGCCGATGACCTCGGCAAAGTGCTGAGCTCCGCCATCGGCGAGATCGTCGCGGTCGACGGACGTGATGACGACGTGGGTCAGTCCCATTTGCTTGACGGCGTGGGCGATGCGCGCCGGTTCATCGGGATCCAGCGCGGTCGGAATGCCGGTGGCGACGTTGCAGAAGGCGCAGGCGCGCGTGCAGATCTCGCCCATGATCATGAAGGTGGCGTGCTTCTTCTCCCAGCACTCACCGATATTGGGGCACCCGGCCTCTTCGCACACCGTCACCAGTCTGTGCGACTTCACGATGTCGCGCGTCTCGGCATAGCCTTTCGACATCGGCGCCTTGACGCGGATCCAGTCGGGCTTGCGCAGCACATCCTGGTCAGGCTTGTGCGCCTTTTCAGGATGCCGCAGGCGCGGCGCGTTGGCGATCGTGTCGAGGACGGTGACCATCAGAAATCCAGTTCATTCGCGATCGCCTTCCGGCGTTCGCTTTCCATCTAGGACTTTTCGCTGCAAAGAAAAAGGCCGCGGCGGCGCATGCCGCCACAGCCGTTTTCGCATGGCAAGAGTTCAGCAACTAACGGCGCACCAGGCGCCCTACCCAGATCAGCAGGCAGGCGCCAATGAAACCGGTGATCAGATAGGCGATCCAGCCGGCGCCGAAGGCGCCGATGTTGAGCGCCTGCAGGATGGCATTCAGCACGATCGCGCCGACGATGCCCAGAACGATGTTCATCAAGATGCCCATGTTGCTTTTCATGAACATCTCGGCAAGCCAGCCTGCCAGTCCGCCGATGATGATGGCTGCGATCCAGCCCACGCCATTCACGTCCATATGCCCTCTCCTCTGGTGATGAATGCATCCGGAAACGAATTACCTTGCCGTTGAGTTCCTTGGCTCTCACGTGCCGAGTCTCACGCGGGTCAATCTATCATGCGTTGAGCGCACGGCCATAGGCGTCGAGCACGCTTTCCTTCATCATCTCCGACAGCGTCGGATGCGGGAAGATGGTGTGCATCAGTTCTTCCTCGGTGGTCTCCAGGTTCATCGCCACGACAAAGCCCTGGATCAGCTCGGTCACTTCGGCACCGACCATATGCGCGCCGAGCAACTGCCCGGTCTTCCTGTCGAAGATGGTCTTGACGAAACCCTGGTCCTCGCCGAGCGCGATGGCCTTGCCGTTGGCGGCGAACTGAAAGCGGCCGACGCGGATGTCCTTGCCTTCAGCCTTGGCTTTCGCTTCGGTCAACCCGACGGAGGCAACCTGCGGGTTGCAATAGGTGCAGCCCGGAATTTTCAGTTTGTCAGTGGCGTGCACGCCGGGAAGATTGGCGATCTTTTCCACGCAGACCACGCCTTCATGCTCGGCCTTGTGGGCGAGCATGGGCGGGCCGGCAACGTCGCCGATGGCATAGATGCCGGGCACATTGGTGTTGCCGTAGCCGTCGACGACGACGCAGCCGCGCTCGGTCTTCACGCCGAGCGCTTCGAGGCCGAGATTCTCGATGTTGCCCTGCACGCCGACAGCCGAGATCATCCGGTCGGCGGTGATCTTCTCGACCTTGCCGTCCTTCATCTCGACATGCGCGGTTACCGAGTTCGCAGCTTTTTCGACCTTGGTGACCTTGGCCTCGAGGATGATCTTCATGCCTTGCTTCTCGAACTGCTTTTGCGCGAATTTCGAGACCTCTGCGTCCTCGACCGGCACCACCGCCGGCAGCAACTCGACCACCGTTACCTCCGCGCCCATGGTGCGGTAGAATGAGGCGAATTCGATGCCGATTGCGCCCGAACCCATCACCAGCAGCGATTTCGGCATCTCCTTCGGCACCATCGCTTCGAAATAGGTCCAGATCAGCTTGCCGTCGGGCTCGATGCCGGGCAGCGCCCGCGGCCTGGCGCCGGTCGCCAGGATGATGTGCTTGGCAGTGTATGTCCCCTCGCCCTTGACGCCCTTGGGCGCCGGCGGCTGTGGCTCCATCGGCTTCTTCGACGATTTCGACACCACGATCTCGCCCGGTCTATCGCCGGACGCCGCCTTGGACAGCTTGGCTTCGCCCCAGATGACATCGACCTTGTTCTTCTTCATCAGGAAGGCGACGCCGCCGTTCAGCCGCAGCGAGACCTTTCGCGAGCGGTCGACCACGGCAGCGGTATCGACGCTGACCTTGCCGTCGATCTTCAAGCCGTAATCCTTCAAATGATCCGAATAGTGCATGATCTCGGCCGAACGCAGCAGCGCCTTGGTCGGAATGCAACCCCAGTTGAGGCAGATGCCGCCGAGATGCTCGCGCTCGACGATCGCTGTCTTGAAGCCGAGTTGGGCGGAACGCACCGCCGTGACGTAGCCGCCGGGGCCGGAGCCGATGATGATGACGTCGTAGTTCTCAGCCACGGATTTCTCCCCTGATTCTCTAGAGTTCCAGCATAACGCGCACGATTGGCGCCAATGCCTGCCCGATTTTCCGCGTGTTCTCTGCGTCGAGATGGACGCCGTCGAGTGGCGTGGTCTCGGCCACCGAGCCCGCATCGAAGAAGCCGCAGCCGACCTCGTCGGCAAGGACAGAATATTGCGGCGCCAGGCGCTTCGACGCTTCATCGCCGCCGGCGAACATTTCTTTGAATTCGGCGTTTTCCGTGCGGCTGACGGCGGGCGGCGCGACGATCAGGATCTGCGGCGACGGCCAATCGAACGGGTAGTCGTGACTGCGCACGATATCGATCAGGCGCTGCATGCCTTGCTTGGCGGCGACCGGATTGCCGTGAATCCATGGCTTCATGTCGTTGGCGCCGAGCATGATGATGACCAGGTCGATCGGCGCATGCGTCATCAGGATCGTCGGCAGCACTCTTGCGCCGTTACGGTCGGCGCCGGCCAGATGGTCGTCGAAAGCTGTTGTGCGGCCGTTCAAGCCTTCGGCGATGACCTCGATACCGCCTCCCAACGTCGCCTGCAGCACACTCGGCCAGCGGTCCTTGAGCGGGTGGCGATCCAGACTTGCCGCATCATAGCCCCAGGTCAGCGAATCGCCGTAGCAAAGGACTGTCTTCATGCGTTTGCCCCACTCCTGCCAAAGCCTGCTTGTGCGCGCTTTACCCGCCAGCCCACGAACAGCCATTGCACGATGATTGTCACGATGCCGGAAAGGCTGAAGGCAAAAAGGCTGGTGAAGAGTTTCCGCACCGCCTTGTTTCCTTCTAGATCAGCATGCCCATCGGGTTTTCGATCATGCGCTTGAAGGCGACGAGCAGTTCGGCGCCGAGCGCGCCGTCGACAGCGCGATGATCGGTCGACAATGTCACCGACATGATGGTCGCGATTTTGATCTCGCCGTTCTTGACCACCGCACGCTCCTCGCCGGCGCCGACCGCCAGGATCGTCGCATGTGGCGGGTTGATGACGGCGGCAAAGTCCTTGATGCCGAACATGCCGAGATTGGACACTGCCGTGGTGCCGCCCTGGTATTCTTCCGGCTTCAGCTTGCGGCTGCGGGCACGGCTGGCAAGATCCTTCATCTCATTCGAGATGACGGACAGCGTCTTTTCGTCGGCGCGCCGGATGATCGGCGTGATTAGCCCGCCGGGGATCGACACGGCGACACCGACGTCGGCATGCTTGTGCTTGACCATGGCGCTCTCGGTCCATGACGCATTGGCATCCGGCACAGCCATCAGCGCCTTTGCCATCGCTTTGATGACCATGTCGTTGACCGACAGCTTGTAGGCCGGCGTTTCACCCTTGTCGGTCTTCTTCACCGGGGCGGCGGCATTGATCTGCGTGCGCAGGGCCAGAAGTGCATCGAGTTCGCAATCGAGCGTCAGGTAGAAATGCGGGATGGTGGTCGTGGCCTCGACCAGCCGACGCGCAATGGTCTTGCGCATGTTGTCATGCGGGACAAGCTCGTAGGAGCCGTCGGCAAACAGTTTTAGCACCTGGTCGTCCGACATTGGCTTTGGCGCGACAGCCGGAGCCGGAGCGCCGGCAGGTGCGGCTTTCGCGGCTGGTGCCGCCTTGGCGCCGCCACCGGAAATCGCTGCGTCGACATCGGCCTTGACCACGCGGCCATGCGGGCCGGAGCCGGTCACCGCGGAGACATCGACACCGGCTTCCCGGGCGATGCGACGGGCAAGCGGCGAGGCGAAGGTGCGGCCGTCCGACTCGCTGATCTCCCCCCTTGTGGGGGAGATGGCCGGAAGGCCAGAGGGGGGCGCCTCGCTCCTTGCGGCTGGCGGGACAGCGCCCCCCTCTGTCGACTTCGTCGACATCTCCCCCACGGGTGGGGAGATTGGCGCCCTGTCCTGCGTCGCCTCGGCCTTTGCCGGCGCAGCGCCGTCGCCGCTTTTCGCGGCAGCCGCCGCATCTTCGCCTTCGGCTGCGAGCACGGCGATCAGCGCGTTGACCTTGACGCCTTCGGTGCCGGCCGGAACGACCAGCTTGGCCACCGTGCCCTCATCGACGGCTTCGACTTCCATCGTCGCCTTGTCGGTCTCGATCTCGGCGATCACATCGCCCGGCGAAACCTTGTCGCCCTCCTTGACCAGCCACTTGGCAAGATTGCCTTCTTCCATCGTGGGCGACAGGGCCGGCATGGTGATGTTGATCGGCATGTTTTCCTCCCGCCCTGCTCAGCGATATGTAACGGCTTTCACCGCCCCGACGACCTCGCCGACATTGGGCAGCGCCAGCTTTTCGAGGTTTGCCGCGTAGGGCATCGGCACGTCCTTGCCGGCAATGGTGATGACCGGCGCGTCGAGGAAATCGAAGGCGCGCTGCGACACCTGGCTGGCGATATGATCGCCGACCGAGCTCTGTGGGAACCCTTCTTCCACCACCACCAGCCGATTGGTCTTCCTGACCGAGGCGATGATGGTGTCGAAATCGAGAGGGCGGATGGTCCTGAGGTCGATGACCTCGGCATCAATGCCCATGCCGCGCAATTCGGCTTCGGCCTTCACCGTGTAGGTCATGCCGATGCCGAAAGAGACGATGGTGACATCCTTGCCCGACTTGTGGATCCGCGCCTTGCCGATCGGCAGCACGAAATCGTCCATCTTCGGCACGTCGAAAGACTGGCCGTAAAGGATCTCGTTCTCGAGAAAGATGACCGGGTTCGCGTCGCGGATCGCGGCCTTCAGCAACCCCTTGGCGTCGGCGGCGGTGTAGGGCATCACCACTTTCAGGCCGGGAATGTGGCTGTACCAGGCGGCATAGCACTGCGAATGCTGGGCGGCGACACGGGCGGCCGCGCCGTTCGGCCCGCGAAACACGATAGGCGCGCCCATCTGGCCGCCGGACATATAGAGCGTCTTGGCGGCGGAGTTGATGATCTGGTCGATCGCCTGCATGGCGAAGTTGAAGGTCATGAACTCGACGATCGGTCTCAGGCCGGCCATCGCCGCGCCAACGCCGACGCCGGCAAAACCGTGTTCGGTGATCGGCGTATCGACGACGCGCCTCGGCCCGAATTCCTGCAGCAGCCCTTGCGTGATCTTGTAAGCGCCCTGGTACTCGGCGACCTCCTCGCCCATCACGAAGACGTCGCCGTCACGGCGCATCTCCTCGGCCATCGCGTCACGCAGCGCCTCGCGCACAGTGGTCGAGACCATTGCCGTGCCGGCCGGGATGTCAGGATCGGCGGCTGCCTTCGTGGCGGGTGCAGCGGGAACGGACGCCTTCGGCGCCTCGCCGGCATCCTGCGGCGCGGACTTCGAGCCTTCCTCGGCTGCGTCGGTGCGCTGCCCGCCGTCTGAAATCGCATCCTGGGTGGAAGCCGGTGCAGCCTTGGCCTCCTTGCCGATATCGGCGGCGCTCTCGCCGTCCTCCAGCAGCACCGCGATCGGCGTGTTGACCTTCACGCCTTCGGTGCCCTCGGCAACCAGGATCTTGCCGAGCGTGCCTTCGTCGACCGCTTCGACTTCCATCGTCGCCTTGTCGGTCTCGATCTCGGCGATGACGTCACCGGCGACAACCTTATCGCCCTCTTTCTTCAACCATTTGGAAACATTGCCCTCTTCCATAGTCGGCGAGAGAGCGGGCATGAGAATTTCGATCGGCATGTCCTTGCCCTCTCGTTACAGTACGATGTCGGTCCAGAGCTCGGACGGATCCGGCTCTGCGTCGTTCTGGGCAAATTCGGCGGCGTCGGCGACAATGTCGCGAACCTCCTTGTCGACGGCCTTGAGCTCGTCCTCATCGGCCCACTTCTTGTCGAGCAGGCGCGCCTTGACCTGCTCGATCGGGTCACGCTCGGAGCGCATCTTCTGCACTTCTTCCTTGGAGCGGTACTTTGCCGGATCGGACATCGAGTGGCCGCGATAGCGGTAGGTCTGCATTTCGAGAATCAGCGGCCCCTTGCCGGCGCGGCACCATTCGGTGGCGAGATCGCCGGCTGCCTTGACTGCACGGACGTCCATGCCATCGACCTGGATACCGGGGATCTTGAAGGAGGCGCCGCGCTGCGAAAAATCCGTCTCGGCCGACGAACGCGATACCGAGGTGCCCATGGCATAGCGGTTGTTCTCGATGATGTAGATTACCGGCAGCTTCCACAGCGAGGCCATGTTGAAGCTCTCATAAACCTGGCCCTGGTTGGCGGCGCCGTCGCCGAAATAGGTCAGTGTCACATTGTTGTTGCGGCGATAACGATTGGCGAAGGCGAGGCCGGTGCCGAGCGAAACCTGCGCGCCGACAATGCCGTGGCCGCCGTAAAAATGCTTCTCCTTGGAGAACATGTGCATGGAGCCGCCCTTGCCCCTGGACAAGCCGCCGCGGCGCCCGGTCAACTCGGCCATGACGCCGCGCGGCGAAAGTTCCATCGCCAGCATGTGACCATGGTCGCGGTAGGCGGTGATCATCTGGTCGCCATCGACCAGCGCCATCTTCATGCCGGTGACAACTGCTTCCTGGCCGATATAGAGGTGGCAGAATCCGCCGATGAAGCCCATGCCGTAGAGCTGGCCGGCCTTTTCCTCGAAGCGGCGGATGAGCAGCATGCGCCGGTAGGCGTCAAGCTCCTCATCCTTGGTGAAGTCGACAGGTTTGGGGGCTGAAAGCCCTGCCGATTTGCCGTCGGATCTGGGTTTGGTTTTGGCAGGCGCTTTTCTGGCGGCGGTGGCCATGCATCACTCCCTGTTGGCGTCTCTTGCGGACACTGAGGGAGATCAGTTCTCCCCACCGATTTGGCAAAGGCTAACACGCGAGAAAGCGTTTCGCCATGCTGAAAAATGCATGGCTGACATGCGTCTAAGCGATTAAAATCGTTGAAAATATCGGCGATTAACTTGAATTTGGTTATCTTACCGTGGCCGGTAGCATGATGGTGATTTCATCGGCGTGGGACACATTGAGCGCCTTGCGCGCCTGCTCATCGAGCATGTCCTTCTCCAGCGTGCCCTGATGCATCAGCTGAACACGCCGCTGCAGATCGAGCCGGCGCGCCTTGACGGTATTGAGCTTACCTTGCAGGTCGACGGCTTCGGCTTGCAACCGATACTTGGAATAGATGCCGAATTCGCCGTGGTAAGCGTGAAAGCCGAAATAGGCGAGGAACGCCACGCAGAGCGAGGGGATGATCAGCCGACCGGTATTTCTCTGCTTGTGCTGACGTGTCCACATGATCCAAACCCCTTAGAGCGCCGCGCGTCGTCTTGGGCGCGCAAAGGATGCCCTAACACACTGCGACCTGGCCCTTTCTCGCCCGATTGTGCTTAATGGACGGTTACGGACGACCGGATCTGGCGGTGTTGAACAAAAAAGGCGAGAATGCCCCGCCCCTTCGTTTTCGGATTTTCTGGGTTTCGGATTTTCTGCGGCTCAGCCCTTCACGATCGACTTGCCGGCGTAGAGCGCCTGCTTGCCGAGTTCTTCCTCGATGCGGATGAGCTGGTTGTACTTGGCCATGCGATCCGAGCGCGACAACGACCCCGTCTTGATCTGCCCGCAATTGGTGGCGACCGCGAGATCGGCGATGGTCGAATCTTCGGTTTCGCCCGAGCGGTGCGACATGACCGCGGTGTAGCCGGCCTTGTGCGCCGTCTCGACGGCGTCGAGCGTTTCGGTCAGTGAGCCGATCTGGTTGACCTTGACCAGGATAGAATTGGCGACGCCCATGCGGATGCCGTCGCGCAGCCGCGCCGTATTGGTGACGAACAGATCGTCGCCAACCAGTTGGGTCTTGTTGCCGATGAGGTCGGTCAGCGTTTTCCAGCCGTCCCAGTCGTCTTCGGCCAGCCCGTCCTCGATGGTGATGATCGGATAGTCCGCGGCGAGCTTGGCCAGATACTTGGCCTGGGTCTTCGGATCGCGGGTCTTTTTCTCGCCTTCATAGACGTAGTTGCCGTCCTTGAAGAATTCGGTCGCGGCGCAGTCGAGGCCGAGCGCAACCTCGTCGCCCGGCTTGAAGCCGGCCTTCTCGATCGATTCCATGATGAAATCGAGCGCGGCGGGCGCGCTTTTCAAGTTAGGCGCGAAGCCACCCTCGTCACCGACATTGGTGTTGTGGCCGGCGTCCTTCAGCCGCTTCCTCAGTGTATGGAAGATTTCCGAGCCCCAGCGCACCCCGTCACGCAGTGTCGGCGCACCGATCGGCAGGATCATGAACTCCTGGAAATCGATCGGGTTGTCGGCATGGGCGCCACCGTTGATGATGTTCATCATCGGCACCGGAAGCACATGCGCCTTGGTGCCGCCGACATAGCGGTAGAGCGGCAGGCCAGCCGCTTCCGCCGCAGCCTTGGCCACCGCCAGCGACACGCCAAGGATCGCATTGGCGCCGAGGCGGCTCTTGTTGGGCGTGCCGTCGAGCTCGATCATCGTCTGGTCGATGTGGATCTGGTTCTCGGCTTCCATGCCACCGATCGCTTCGAACAGCTCGCCATTGACGGCCTCGACCGCCTGCAGGACGCCCTTGCCGAGGTAGCGGGCGCCGCCGTCGCGCAGTTCTACCGCCTCATGCGCGCCGGTCGAGGCGCCGGAAGGCACCGCGGCGCGGCCCATCGAGCCGTCTTCGAGCACGACGTCGACCTCGACGGTTGGGTTTCCGCGGCTGTCCAAGATTTCACGCCCGACAATGTCGATGATGGCAGTCATTGCGATGTCCCCGATTGATCTGACGAAGCGTCGCGCACGTCTTAGCCAAAGTGCTGCAAAACGCAATCGTGGCGTCCGCAAATAGTGCCGCCACGCCCGTCATGCCGGTTCACGACGGACAAACTTCTGTCATCAAAAGTCATCTCTGTCATAGGTCTTGGCGGCGCGCGGCTTTCTGGTTTATGCTCACAGTCGCGCGGGGCGAAACAGGAGGAGTTTCGCCATGTCTCAGTTGAGCGGTATTGTGAGTTTGTTCCTGATCGCGGCGGCGTTTTTGACGTCGTGTGACACTCAGCAGCCTCAACAGGGCGCGGTAGAGTTGTCGACCCTTGCAGCGAAGTAGATATCCTGCAGAAAAGGCCCCCGGTTCAACCGGGGGCCTTTTGATTCCGGCAGAGCAAGGTCAATGCCAGTAAGGCTCGACCTTGTAGTAACTGTACGAAGCATCACGCGCGGCCTGGCCGTCGGCGCCTGTCAATTCGTTGATCGAATAGGCGGGAGCTGCCTTCAGTTGCTCCTTCGTGAACGGCACGACGTAGCCGCCCTTGTCCTCGTCATAGTCGAGGCTCGCCCACGGAATGGCGTGGTACTTCTCGCCGATGCCGAGAAATCCGCCAAAGCCGATCACGGCAAACATGATTCCGTTCGACAATTTGTCGAGCATGACATCCTCGATGTCGCCGATGTGCGTGCCCTCCGTGTTGTAGACGGAAGTGCCGATGACCCGCGAGGCAGCGATGGCTTCAGTGTGTCCTGTCTGGGTTGTCATTGTGTACTCCTCGTTGTCGTTGATGCTATGCCTGACAATGAGGGGGGCGGGTGAAGGTTCCAGACTTTTCGACGCCAGAGCGGGATGCGTTCAAATTGGACTGAGCATCCCGCTCTACCTATTCTGTTTTAGCCGCATTTCTGCAACGTCAAGTGGTTCCACTTGGCTGCAAAGTGCTCTAGCCGATCACTCAGCGAGGATGAAGGTGACCTTCATATTGACGCGATACGCGGAGATCTTGCCGTCCTCTACAACCACCTTCTGGTCCTGAATCCAGGCGCCTTCGACGTTCTTCAAGGTCTTTGCGGCGCGCGCAATCCCCAGTTCGATGGCATCCTGAAAGCTCTTCTCCGACGATGACGTGATTTCGGTGACGCGGGCGACGGACATGGCTTCCTCCTCCAAGGCACTCTGTTGCCTCGGCAGCGTACAACCGGCACCAGTTGATCACAAGTCTAGGGGCCGGGACTTAGGCCCGGCCCGTCAGCTTGCTCAGCCCTTGGCGACGCGATCGAATGCCATCAGCCTTTCGAGCAGCGCCCGAAGGTCCTTCAGCGGCACCATGTTGGGACCATCGGAGGGGGCGTTGTCGGGATCCTGATGCGTCTCGATGAAGACGCCGGCGATACCGACCGCAACCGCTGCGCGCGCCAGCGTCTCGACGAAGCGCCGATCACCACCTGACGAGCCGCCCTGCCCGCCCGGCTGCTGCACCGAATGCGTGGCGTCGAAAATCACCGGCGCGCCGATCTCGGCCATGATCGGCAGGGCGCGCATATCGGAGACCAGTGTGTTGTAACCGAAGGACGCGCCGCGCTCGGTGACCAGCACGTTGGCGTTGCCGGAACCGGTGATTTTGGCGACAACGTTCTTCATGTCCCACGGTGCGAGGAACTGGCCCTTCTTCACGTTGACGACCTTGCCGGTTCTTGCCGCCGCGATCAGCAGATCCGTCTGGCGGCTGAGGAAAGCCGGGATCTGCAGGATATCGACATGCGGCGCCACATGCGCGCACTGTTCCTCGGTGTGGATATCGGTCAGGATCGGCAGCGAAAACGCCTTGCGCAAATCGTCGAAGACGGGCAGCGCCGCATCGAGCCCGGCGCCGCGCGTGCCGCCAAGCGAGGTGCGGTTGGCCTTGTCGTAACTGGTCTTGTAGACGAGGCCCAGCCCCAGCTTCTCGGTCAGTTCCTTCAGCGCGCCTGCCATGTCGAAGGCGTGCTGGCGCGATTCAAGCTGGCACGGGCCGGCAATCAGCGACAGCGGCGCGGTGTTGCCGAAGACGACATTGCCGACGGTTACGGACGAATTGGGCTTGCTCATGCTTTCTCCTGGAAAACGAAGGCCGCACCCTGCCCGGATGCCGGCCGCACGACAATATCATCGCCGCGTATGTCATGTTCGACGGAACTGGCTGCAAGCAGCTTGGCGACCGTGTCGGCGAAACGAACTGAACAGACGATCGCCGCGAAGCGGAGTTCCGATGGCCCGCCGGCAGGTATGCCGAAGCGCGTTTCGAAAGCAACGGGGTCAAGCAGGGTCAAGGTTGCGTTCGGCAGGCCAAACGCCGTGCCGATCCCCTGTCCGGCAGCCCGACTGCGCGTCGCGATCGAAATCAATCGGTGCTGTTCGGATGGCTCGGTGCTGACCGCCACCACTTCGATGATGCCGGTTGCGCCATTGGAGTGGATCTGCAACGCGGTGCGGTCTACTTTCGGCGCATTGATCCGCTCGCAGGCGAACAGGAATGCGTCCGTCGCCCCGGTGCCGGAGGCGAAGGCCAGTTTGAACGATGCCGTGTCGCTGTTTCCCGCCGGGTCGGTGAAGGCGCGCGAAAAGCTCAGCATCTCTCCAGCCGACAGGCCGGCTCCGACATAGCGTGCGTGGTCGGCATCGGCATTTTGGGTGCCCAAGACAAGAGCTGAAAATCCCTCGTTGCCGCAGCTGTCGCGATAGGCACGATCGCGCGCGACGAAGACGTTGCCGTCGGCGATCGCTTTCACCGCCCCTTGCGCATTGCCCACTGCCAGCGGCTCGAGATAGGTGCCGTCATCTAGGAAGACGCAGCAGTTTTCCGTGCCGAAAGGATGGATGCCGGTCGGCGCCACGACAAAGCCAAGCGAAACCAGCCGCGCCCGCGCCACATCGAGGCTCGCGGTCGGCAGCACAAGATGGTCAAGCGGATAAGCGCCGGGCGGACAAGCGCCGGGCAAATGAGGGCGTGCTGGTATCGTCTCGGTCATGCCGGCGCGGTGTGCATCATTCCGGAAGTTGGTTCAAGAGCCCTCGCCTGACACGCAGGGATTTCATAGCGGCAGCGGTCGTCGCGAAGGCTGTTCTTGCCCATGCGGCTCGGGCCAAAGCGGCCGGGCGCTGATCCGACCGAACCAACCCCCGCAGACGGGGTCGCTCCTGCTTCGGTCAGTTTCTCTTCAAGTCGCAGCCACAATGTCCGCCGAATAGCGCAGTTCGCGCAGCGGTTTGACCTGGCTGGTCGCCTCGGCATAGAGCGGGTGCGCCTTGTAGGCGGCCAGAGCGGCGTCATCCTCGAACTCGGCATAGACGACCACGTCGATCTCGTCCGAAAGCGGGTCGACCTTGGTGTTGAGCGTCACCTCGAACAGACGGGAATGGGGGATGCTGCCCAGCGTCAGCAAGCCCGTGCGTACGGCCTCGACATCCTCTTTGTGCCGTGCGCTGAAGAAAACGATATGCCGGATCAACCCCAGCCTCCTCGATCGATGTGCAAGCGTGTTTTGTGTGGGCGACACGATCGCGTCAACCGGCAACGATGTCGCGGCGACAACGCATTGGGGGTGGAAAAGAACCCTACACCATCCCGGTGATGTAGCGCACGATGCGCGTTATCTCCCTGACCGTGGTGTCGAGATAGCGGCCCTGATTGTAGAGTCCGTCCCAGATCAGGAAGAACGTGACGGCGCAGATGACGATGACATAACGCATGGCTAAAACTACTGCATCTGGGTGGCTGCAACCATAGTGATTCCGGCGTTGATCAGCGCCCTCCCCCAAAATCTATCCATTGATCCATGTTCGCTTGCCTTGGCTCTTGAAGTTCCCTTTGATGGCATGAAAGATTGCTGCAGGGATTCATCGGGAAGCGGCATTCGCGCCCTGGCGAATGAACTGCGAGAGAGTGTGGAAACCGGCGATTTTGTGCCGGCGCCGCAGAAGTCCCGGGGGCGTGACATGGCTCACAAGGAAGACACCAGCGTTGCGTCGGGCGACGTGGTCAAATTGGACGAATTCAATTTCGCCGAGATCGTCAAAGGCCTGCCGGCCAAGGCGCGCATGGTGCTGTCAGCGGCGATGAACCTGCCGCGTGGCTCGCTCAAGGTGAGGATGCCGGACGGGCGCGCCGTCCTCGTCGGCGGCAAGGGCCCGGGTCCGGACGCCGAACTGGTGCTCAAGAACTGGCGCTTGCCCGGCCGCGCCTTCACCGGCGGCACCATCGGCATCGCCGAATCCTACATCGACGGCGACTGGGACAGTCCCGATGTGACCAGTTTCCTGGAACTGTTCGTAGTCAATTCAGAAATCGGAGAGCGTATCGCCGGCGGCGCCAGTTGGCTGATCAACGCCGTCCAGCGTGTCCGCCACTGGTTCAACCAAAACACCCGCACCGGCTCGAAGCGCAACATTTCGGCGCATTACGATCTCGGCAACGCGTTTTACAAGGAATGGCTGGATCCGAGCATGACCTATTCGTCGGCGCTCTATGCGGCTGGCGCCAACGATCTGGAAAGCGCGCAAGCCGCCAAATATCGCGCGCTGGCCAAGGACACGGGCATCGGCGCGAACGACCACGTGCTTGAAATCGGTTGCGGCTGGGGCGGCTTTGCCGAATTCGCGGCGCGCGAGATCGGCTGCCGCGTCACCGGGCTGACGATCAGCCGCGAGCAGCATGATTTCGCCCGAGCACGCGTCCAGAAGGCTGGATTTGCCGACAAGGTCGACGTCAAGCTTCAGGACTACCGCGACGAAACCGGTTCCTACGACCGCATCGCTTCGATCGAGATGTTCGAGGCGGTCGGCGAAAAATACTGGCCTGTGTTTTTCGGCAAGATGAAGGATTGCCTGCGGCCTGGCGGCACCGCCGGCCTGCAGATCATCACCATCAACGAGAAAGCCTACGATACCTATCGCGCCCGGCCGGATTTCATCCAGCGTTACGTCTTCCCGGGCGGCATGCTGCCGACGCCGTCGATCCTGAAAACGCTCGGTAAAGACCATGGCCTTGCTCATCTGTGCGAGCGCATTTTCCCGGACGACTATGCCCGCACGCTCGCCGAATGGCGCCACCGTTTTTGGGGGTCATGGGAAAAGATCGTCCCACTCGGTTTCGACGACCGCTTCAAGAAGCTCTGGGAATTTTACCTGCACTATTGCGAAGCCGGCTTCCGCGCCAGCTACATCGATGTCCGCCAGGTGGTTTACAGGGCTTAGGGCGTCCGCCGACGGGTTGATCGTGCCCTGGCCGATGAGGTAGCGCGCAATCACGTCGCGGTGGTGTCCGGTGCCTCGTCGATGATCTTCGAGGCGTTGATCTGCGAGAATTGCCGCCGCCGGCGCGGTAGTTATTGGTGGCGACGACCAATTTCGGCATGGGATCAATTGGTTCTCCGTCGAACATCAAGTCGATGATGCGGTTCGAGCCGGCTCCTGTTCAGCGACGTGCCAGCCTTCAACAGCGTGCCAAGTCCTGCCCGAAGCAGAGCTTCGCGCCTGAATCCGGTCGAGTCCATCAGGAACAGATGACGTGCGGATGAATGTGCGCGGGCGGAGACGTCAGTTCCTGTCGTCGTCGCCTTGGGTGATCAGCCGCGCGCTGCGCTGCCCTGTCACGTAGATCCATAGCCAGCTCAGCGAAACCGCAAGCCGGTTACGGAAGCCGATCAGGAAATAGATGTGCGCCAGGCCCCAAAGCCACCAGGCCGGCCGGCCGGTGAGCTTGATCCAGCCAAAGTCGATCGCGGCGGCGCGCTTGCCGATCGTCGCCAGATCGCCGTCATGCTTGTAGCGGAAAGGCTGCGGGGTTGCGTCGCCGGCAAGCCGGGCCTCGATCGTCGCGGCGACATGCCGGCCCTGCTGCTTGGCGGCCGGTGCTACGCCGGGCACCATGCGGCCATCCGGCCGCAGGACGTGTGCAGCGTCACCGACGACGAAAATCTCCGGGTTGCCCGGCACGGTCAGATCGGGCTCGACCAGCACCCTGCCCGCGCGGTCCGCTGCCGCCCCCAGCCATTCGGCGGCCGGCGAAGCGGCGACGCCTGCTGCCCACAGGATAGTCCTGGCCGGCAGATGCGTTTCACCGAAGACGACACCCTCCGCGTCGCAACGTGTCACGGGCCGACCGAGTTCGACCGTCACGCCAAGCCGCTCGAGCGCCTTGCTGGCATAGTCGGAGAGTTCAGGCGCGAAATTGGGAAGGATACGATCACCGGCCTCGATCAGCACCACGCGCGTCTGCCGCGTATCGATGTTGCGGAACTCGCCGCGCAGCATCTCGTGCGCCAGTTCGACAATGGTGCCGGCCAGTTCCACGCCTGTCGGTCCGCCACCCACGATCGCCAGTGTCAGCAGCGCCTGGCGCTTGGCGGGATCAGTCTCCCGCTCGGCCCATTCGAAGGCGAGCAGAATGCGCCGTCGAATGGTGGTGGCGTCCTCCAGCGTCTTCAGCCCCGGTGCGAAATTCTCCCATTCGTCATGGCCGAAATAGGCGTGGCGGGCGCCGGTGGCAAGCAGCAGCGTGTCGTAGGCGACCGCGTCGCCATCATCGAGCAGCACTCGTTTGCCGGCGCGGTCGACACCGCTGACGGTGGCGAGCAGTGTCGTCACATCCTTGCGCTTGCGCAGGAGATGGCGGATCGGCCAGGCGACTTCCGAGGTCGCCAACGCCGTAGTCGCCACCTGATAGAGCAGCGGCTGGAAAAGATGATGGTTGCGCTTGTCGATCATGGTGATGCGCACCGGCGCACCGTCAAGCGCGCGGGTGAATTCGAGCCCGCCAAAGCCGGCCCCGACGACGACGACATGATGCCTGGTTTCGTTCATCTCATTCACTCCGGGAGCAGGTTGGCCGGGAGAGCAGGTGCCGTGAGGGCGGTTGGCCGCGAGAGCAGGCTGGAGAGCAATTTCGCCACGGCTGATGTAGCTACTTTTGTGCACCGCAACAATATCCGACTTTGCCGACTGCCCGCCCTGAGATGTCGCTGTTGCACATGCCCCCATCCTGCCGCCCGAGTATGATCTCATCGAAGCAGACGACAGGAGAGGAACTTGGATAGCGATCACGACGACGGTCCGGGGCAATATTCCTCGCCACCTTGCTTCATGCACGAGCTCGACCCGGAATTCCGGGCGCCCCTATCCGATTGGAACGACGTGAAACGATGGCGCAAGGCCGAGCGCGAGCGGCTGATTGCGGCCCGCCTCGCTGTCTCGGCTGACGTGCGGACGGCAATGTCGCAGCGCATCGGCGAAAGTCTCGACGCGGTGATCGGCGACATTGCCGGCCGCATGGTCAGCCTCTACTGGCCGTTCCGCGGCGAGCCGGATTTGCGGCCCTGGATGGCTTCCGTCAATGAGCGCGGCGGGAGTACCGCACTGCCCGTTGTCGTGGAAAAAGGCCGCCCGCTTATCTTTCGCGCCTACGCATCGGGCGACCGGCTTGAGAAGGGCGTCTGGAACATCCCGATCCCGGCTGGAGGCGATCCGGTGCTGCCCGACATCGTCATTTCGCCTGTCGTCGGCATCGATCCGAAACAGTATCGGCTGGGCTATGGCGGCGGCTTCTTCGACCGCACGCTGGCGGCGATGCCGTTCAAGCCGCTGGTCATCGGTGTCGGCTACGAACTGCAGCGCATCGCCACCATCTACCCGCAGGCGCATGATATCCCGATGGACCGGGTGGTAACGGAGGCCTTCAAAGCCTAAGCAAGTTCCGGCTTCATCCCGACCGCCGTCCGGTCGACGATCTCGCGCAAGGCGAACGACGAGTTGATCTTCGTCACATGCGGCATCGCCGACAGCCATTCCTTGTGGATGCGCTCATAGTCGACGAGGTCCTTTGCCGCGATGCGCAGGATATAATCGTATTCGCCCGACATCAGGTGGCAGGACAACACGTTCGGGCAGCGCTTTATCGCCGCCTCGAAATCCGACAACGTCTTCTCGAATTGTCCCGACAGCGATATATGCACGATCGCCGTCATCTGGTGGCCAAGAGCAGCATTGGAAAGCCGGGCGTGGTAGCCGCGGATGGTTCCGGATTTCTCCAGATTGTCCAGCCGCCGCGAGCAGGCCGACTGCGACAGGCCGACCTTCTCGGCAAGCGCCGCGTTGGGTATCCGCCCATCCTTCTGCAACGTTTCGAGGATGGCGATATCAATCCTGTCGAGCGGCATTTTTCGGGATTCCTGCGACAATCCAGCTGTTTTGCGCAACGATTATCGAACCCTACGCCATTGCGCAAGCGCATTCGCAAACACCTACGCGACGATTCGTGGTTCACTGTCTCTCAACGGCGAACATGCCCCAAAAGGCTGGATCAGGAGGAGAAGAAGATGCGCGTCGGCTGCCCCCGGGAAATCAAGAACCACGAATACCGCGTCGGCCTGACGCCGGGATCGGTCCGCGAATATGTCGCGCATGGCCACGAAGTGCTGGTCGAGACCGGCGCCGGCGCCGGCATCGGCGCCGACGACAACGCCTATCGCGCCGCCGGCGCCACCATCGCCAAGACGGCCGCCGACGTGTTTGCCAAGTCCGACATGATCGTCAAGGTCAAGGAGCCGCAGCCCAACGAATGGGTCCAACTCCGTGACGGCCAGATCCTCTACACCTATCTCCATCTCGCTCCGGATCCGGAGCAGACCAAGGGCCTGCTGGCCTCGGGCGTGACCGCCATCGCCTACGAGACGGTCACCGACGACCGCGGCGGCCTGCCGCTGCTGGCGCCGATGTCTGAAGTCGCGGGCCGCCTGTCGATCCAGGCCGGCGCTACCGCGCTGCAGAAGGCCAATGGCGGCCGCGGCGTCCTGCTCGGCGGCGTGCCCGGCGTGCTGCCCGGCAAGGTCACTGTGCTCGGCGGCGGCGTCGTCGGCCTGCATGCCGCACGGATGGCGGCCGGCCTTGGCGCCGACGTCACCATCATCGACCGCTCGATCCCGCGCCTGCGCCAGCTCGACGATATCTTCGGCGGCCGTGTCCACACCCGCTACTCGACGGTCGAGGCGCTGGAAGAGGAATGTTTTTCGGCCGACATCGTCGTCGGCGCCGTTCTGATCCCGGGTGCCGCCGCGCCAAAACTCGTTTCGCGCGAAATGCTGTCGGGAATGAAGAAAGGCTCGGTGCTGGTCGATGTCGCCATCGACCAGGGCGGCTGCTTCGAGACTTCGCACGCCACAACTCATGCCGACCCGACCTATGAGGTCGACGGCGTCATTCACTATTGCGTCGCCAACATGCCGGGCGCGGTGCCGGTCACCTCGGCCCAGGCGTTGAACAACGCGACGCTGCGTTACGGCCTGCAGCTTGCCGACAAGGGCCTGAAGGCGCTGGTCGACGATCATCATTTGCGCAACGGCCTCAATGTCCACAAGGGCAAGATCACCAACCGCGCGGTGGCCGAATCACTCGGCTATGAGTTGGTCGAGCCGAAGGCCGTTCTCGCCGCCTGAACCCGCCGCTCAATCCTCTCCCGACAGAGCCGCCGACGCCCCCGGCGGCTTTTTTCCACAAGCAAATTTCACGAATTGCGCTAGGCTGACCGGTTTTACCCGTCATGCTTGCAATGTGTCTTTCCTGTGGCTTTTTTGTTACATCCGCCAGCATGGGCAGGTGCTAGACGGCTGACGGGTTTTTCAAAAGGCACGGGCAATGATCAACAAACGATTCGCAAAATCTCTCCTTCTTGGCGCGGTTTCCGTACTGGCGCTCGGATCGGTTTCTCATGCCGCCGACGCGGTTGTGCCGGTCGTCGAGACGTCGGCCTTCAACTGGAGTGGCATTTATGTCGGCTTTGGCGTTGGCGCCGGCGCCAATGTCCACGAGCTCAGCAGCGATTTCCTTCCCGGCTTCTCATTGAACGGCATTGGTGGTGAAGGCGTATACGGTGAACTGACCGTCGGGTACGACTATATGGTGTCGCCGCGCTTCCTGATCGGCGGACTCCTGGACGCCCATATCGGCAACATTGAAACCACGCTCGATGTAGCTGGATTCGAGGCTTCGGTCCGCGAGACCTACGGTTTCGACGCTGGTCTGCGGGCCGGTTACCTGTTCACGCCGAACACTTTGGGCTATGTGCTCGGCGGCTATTCCTGGCAGAAATACAAACTCGACACCAACGCTGGTTTTGACCTGGATTGGGACCAGAGCGGCTACTTCGTCGGAGCCGGCGTTGAAACGGCCATCAACAGTAACTGGACCATCAAGACAGAATATCGCTATACCCGCTTCGGTACTAATGATGATCTGCTTTCCGATTTCGGTGCGCCGGATGGCGCCCTCAATCTCGACACGTCGCGGCATACGTTCCAGGTCGGGGCCAACTATCGCTTTGGCGCCCAGAATGGCGGCGTCGCCTCTTTTGAAGCGCCTGCCTACAACTGGACCGGCTTCTACGTCGGCGGCGCCGCCGGCGCGGGTGCATCGGTGCATCAGATCGAGGTCCCGCCGCTTGGCGGCCTCGAGTTCAACGGGCTCGGCGGTGAAGGTGTGTTCGGCGAATTGAACGTCGGCTATGACCATGATTTCGGCAGCTGGGTCGCAGGTGTCATGGTGGATGCCCGCTACTCCGGCATGACTTCCGAGCTGGAAGTTCCAGGCGGATCGATCAATCTGGATACCGATTACGGCTTCGATGTGCTTGCCCGCGTCGGTATGAAAGTCAACGAATCGACACTTGCCTATGTGCTCGGCGGTTACAGCTGGCAGCATTTCGATCTGAATGCGTCCTCGCCCATCGGCGACATCCTCGATTGGGACTCCAGCGGATTCTCGGTCGGCGGCGGTCTGGAAACGGCCATGTCCAGCAACGTGACCGTCGGCCTCGAGTACCGCTATTCGCAGTTCTCGGAGAAGGATTTTTCATCGGATCTCGGGCTGCCGGACGACACGCTCACCTCCACGCCTTCGTTCCACACCGTTCGCATCGGTGCGAAATACAAGTTCAACTAATTTTCGAGCCGTCCAGACAGCAGTCAAAGCCCGTCGGTCATCCCGGCGGGCTTTTCTTCGGGTGAAGAAATACTTCGGGTGACGAAAAACGCGGGCAGAAAAAAAGCGGAGCCAAAGCCCCGCTTCCTCTGATATCGAGATCTCCCGCCGGTTCATCCGCGGTCGGCAAATCGATCGACAATCATTCCATAACGCGACATTGCGACAGGCGTGCGACAGCTGCCACCGATCCGGTCACGCGCGCTCGATCCGGCACTGATAGCAATTGTTGCGTGCCGAGCGGACATGCACATAGGCGATGTCGTCGCGCTCGAACAAAATCTCGGCCCGCGTCGCGATAGCGACTGTCGGGATGATGCCGCCGCTGCCGTAGACGATGCGGTCGTCCCCACCGTAGCCGCGCACGATGTAGTCAGTGCTTTCGAGAATTTCGGGAAGCGCCGCGGCTTCGGCAGCGCGCTCGCAGTGCTCGGCATGCAGGAAGATCGGCCCGGTCTCGGCATAAGGCTGCAATTCCGGGAATGGCCGATAAGCCAGGACAAGGTAGGCTTCTCCAGCGGCGACGTTCTTCAGGCAGTGGCGGCAAGGCACGCCGTCGCCGTCGGATATTC
Organism: Mesorhizobium escarrei; assembly: GCF_935825525.1. Classification (GTDB taxonomy): domain Bacteria; phylum Pseudomonadota; class Alphaproteobacteria; order Rhizobiales; family Rhizobiaceae; genus Mesorhizobium; species Mesorhizobium escarrei. The sequence continues at coordinate 43,122 of NZ_CAKXZT010000152.1, read as the reverse complement.
TCCGCTCTGGTATCAGGCCGTAGGCGTCCGGCCCGCCGCGCTGCAAGGCTTTGACATTTTCCGTGGGCAATGCTTTGAACTGAATGGCCATGGCGAAATCTCCGGTATCGTCGACCGGAAATTACGCCGCTGCGCCAGTGCCTCCCACCCGATTCCTGCCAATTCGGATCAGTCCATCAGCGCGTCGAGACCGCGCACCAGCCCTGTGATCTCCTGTACCCGCCGGATGGCGAGCAGCGTCCCGGCCACGTAAGGGGCAGCGGACGAGCCGGCGTCGTGGCGGATGGTCAGCCGCTCGTCGGGCAGGCCGAACAGCGCTTCGCAGGACAGGATGTAGGAAGGCAGGCGAAGCGCATGCACCTGCACCCCCTCGCCCGTGCCGACGGCCGCACCGCGCGTTCCCGGCACACCGGAGACCTCCGAGACCGGCCGCGCGGTCGAAGCTCTGCGGACATCGGCCAGCGCTTCGGCAAGCTCGCGCGCCGTGCCGGACGGCGCGTCAGGTTTCCTGGCGCTGGCATAGTCGATGACCTCGACATCCGGCACGTATTTCGCCGCCATCAGGGCAAACCGCTTCATCAGCGTGGCGGTGATCGAAAAATTGCCGGCGGCAATGACGCCGACACGATTGGCGCGGGCTGCAGCGTCGATCTCGCCGAACTCGATCGAACCCAGCCCCGACGTGCCGATCACCACGTGCCGTCCCTTTTCGATGGCCAGCAGCGCATGGTCCTTCACGACATGCGGTTTGGTGTAGTCGACCAACACGTCCGACGGCACCTCCATTGCCTCGGCCAGCAAGGCGGAAACGATGATGCCGTTGGCCGGCATGCCGACCAGCAGGCCGGAATCCTGCCCAGCACCGCTGCGTGACACGGCCGCGGCCAGCTCCATGTCGCCTTGCGCCCCGATCGCCGGTACCAGTGCCTTGCCGACCCAGCCGGTCGCACCGGCCATCACCACACGAATCGCCATCGTTTGATCCTCCCATCGCCATTCGAGCGCCACGCATTCTCTTGGACGCGTGACGAACGCTCCAATAGTTTACCGCCAAGCTGAAGCATTGATGAAATTCAGTTTGCGGAGAAAATCATGGCCGCATGACGCTGGCCGCACGCTCGGCGAAGGTCATTGGATGCACCATCTCCTTCTTTTGCGCGACCGGTTCAAAGCCGAGCTTCTGATAGAGCGGCAATGCCGCCGGATGGTCGAGCGTGCAGGTCTGCACCGTCACCCGCCTTGGTCCGTGCGACCACGCGGCGTCGATCGCCGCACCCAGGAACCAGCGGCCGATGCCTTGCCCGGTGGCGTGCTCCATCATGCCGAAATAGGCAAGTTCCACTTCTCCCGGCAGATGCGGCTTCAGGTCGAAAAAGCCGGCCGGCGAGCCGTCGAGATAGAGCACCCTGATGTCGCGGTCCTCGCGGTGGATGCCTGCAGAAAGCTCGTCGTCGCTCAGCCTCAGCACGTTGACCCAGTGCCATTTGCGGCCCACCCGATCCATCAAATAGCGGTAGAAATGCAGCGGAATGTCCTTGGTTTTCAGCAATGCGATCTGGCGGTTGTACGGCAGCGGCGGCGAATAGGCCGGCGGCGCATGCATTTCGAGAAACGTCACCGTGACCTCGATGTCTTCAAGCGCGCCGTTTTCCATCACAGTCAGTCCTTGCCCGTGACGACGGGCGTATCGCCAAGCCCACCCCATTCGGTCCAGGAACCGTCGTAGAGCCTGTTGTCGGTGTGGCCTAGCGTCTCGAGCGCCAGCGTGATCGCCGCCGCCGTAACGCCTGAGCCGCAAGAGGTGACAACCGGCTTTGACAGGTCGATGCCGGTGTCCTCGATCACCTTGCGCAACCGGTCTTTCGACAGCAGCTCGCCGTCCTCGGCAAGTGCCGAAAACGGCACATTGTGCGCGCCGGGCATATGGCCTGAGCGGACGCCGGCGCGAGGCTCCGGCTCGGTACCGGCAAACCGGCCAGGCGAACGCGCGTCGGCGATCTGGCTTTTTCCGGTCTCGACGATCCGGCGCATGTCGGCCAGGCTGGCGACGCGAGCGGCATCGAAGTCGGCATGGAACACGCAAGGCGCGATCTTCGTCGGCTCCGCCGTAACCGGCCGTCCAGCCGCTTTCCAACGATCGAAGCCACCGTCCAATATGTAGACCTGGAACACCCCCATGACACGGAACATCCACCAGGCGCGCGGCGCCGAGAAGAAGCCCGGGCCGTCATAGACAACGATGGTGTCGTCGGCCGAAATGCCCATGGCGCCGACATATTGGGCGAAATGCTGCGGCGACGGCAGTGTGTGCGGCAGTGGCGAATCAGGATCCGAGATCGCATCCTGATCCAGGAAACGGGCGCCCGGTATGTGCGCGGCGTCATATTCGGCGCGCGCGTCGCGCTTCTGAGCCGGCAAATACCAGGACGCGTCGACGATGGTCAGGCCAGGCTCGCCAAGGCGCTTCTGCAACCAGTCCGCATCGACGGTGAAAGGGCTGTCTTCGGCCATTCTTCTTCTCCTGCCCGCCTTTGACAATCTGTTTATGAGGCCGGCTGTTTATCAGGCCGGCGGCATTGGTCCAAAGCGAATTCGGAAGCGCCGGTTCTCGCGACCCTTCTTCTCGATCTTGCCGATATGGATCTCGCCGACTTCTCCAGTGCTCTTCACATGGGTGCCGCCGCAAGGCTGGCTGTCGATCGAGGCGTTCTCGCCAATGCAGACCAGGCGGATCTTGCCCGTGCCAACGGGTGGCCGAACATTTTTCGATTTCACCAGTCCCGGATTGGCCGCCAGTTCCTCGTCGGTGATCAGCCTGACAAGGACCGGGTGGTCGGCCCGCACCAATTCCATCAGGCGGGCCGTCACATCTTCCCTGGTGAAGCCGGCATCCGGAATATCAAAATCGATACGGCTGTCGTCCTCGGAAACCGAGGCGCCGGTGATCAGGAACGGGCAGACGACGGTAAGCAAATGGCAGGCTGTGTGCATGCGCATCAGCAGATGCCGCCTCTGCCAATTGAGGGCAAGCTTTACCGGCTCACCGACCTCAGGTACCGCCTGCTCGGGCGGCGGCACATGGATGATGTCATCCTTGGTCTCACCGGTGATGGTGGCGGCAACAGCGATCAGGCTGCCATCGGCGCGTTCGAGCGTGCCCGTATCGCCAGGCTGCCCGCCCGACGTGGCATAGAAGATCGTCCGGTCGAGAATGATGCCGCCACGGTCGTTGACGGCGACAACCACGGCATCAGCCGTCCTGAGATAGGCGTCGTCGCGAAACAGGGCATCCGTCCTGTAAGCCATCACGCAACCTCTTCGAACGGCACCGGGATTGTGCTCCGCTGTTCCATCCAGCCCGGCACCGGCAGCTGCTTTTGACGCAGGAATTCCGGGTTGAACAATTTCGACTGATAGCGCGTGCCATAGTCGCAAAGCACGGTCACGATGGTGTGGCCGGGACCCATCTCACGTGCCAGCCGGATCGCGCCGGCAATGTTGATGCCGGTCGAGCCGCCGACACACAGGCCTTCCTCCTGGATCAGGTCGAAGACGATAGGCAGCGCGTCCTCATCCGGAATCTGGAAGGAGAAATCCGGTGTGAACCCTTCCAGATTGGCGGTGACCCGCCCCTGCCCAATGCCTTCGGTGATCGAGCTGCCTTCGGATTTCAGCTCGCCAGTGGTGTAGAAACTATAGAGCGCCGCACCGAGCGGATCGGCGAGCGCGATCTTGACGTCCTTGCTCCTGGCCTTGAGCCCGAAGGCGACGCCGGCCAGCGTTCCGCCGGAGCCGACCGCCGAGACAAAGCCGTCGACCTTGCCGCCGGTCTGGGCCCAGATTTCTTCCGCCGTGGTGCGGGTATGGCCGTCACGGTTGGCGACGTTGTCGAACTGATTGGCCCAGATCGCGCCGTTCGGCTCGGACCGGGCCATCTGCTCAGCCAGACGGCCCGACAGTTTCACATAATTGTTGGGGTTCTTGTAGGGAACGGCAGGCACCTCGATCAGCTCGGCGCCGAGCAATCTGATCGTGTCCTTCTTCTCCTGGCTTTGCGTCTCCGGGATGACGATCACGGTGCGGTAGCCAAGCGCCTTGGCAACCAGCGTCAATCCGATGCCGGTGTTGCCGGCCGTCCCCTCGACGATGATCCCGCCCGGCCTCAAGAGCCCGCGCTGCTCGGCGTCGCGGATGATGAACAGCGCGGCACGGTCCTTGACCGACTGGCCCGGATTCATGAATTCGGCCTTGCCCAGGATCTCGCAGCCGGTTTCTTCCGAGGCTTTGTTGAGGCGGATCAGAGGCGTATTGCCGATCGCTTCGATCACAGAACGGGGCATGGAGATTCCTTTATGCTTGCGGCCGAACCCTAGAAACCCGAAGCTTGGGTTTCAAGGCAAGAATTTGCCTGGTCCAGCGGCATTTCCGGGCTGCAATTTCCTAAAACAGATGTTGCGTTCCGCCAATCATTGAAGCTCACCATTGAAAAGCGCTCTTTTCATCGGATTTCTTCACCGCTAGAGCACAGGCCAACAAAAAGTCGCAGGGCATAGCATGACACTCTATCGGGCCGACCCGAAGCACGGCGTCGCCTGGATTACCGGCGGCAGCAGCGGCATCGGCCGTTCACTGGCCAAGGACCTTGCGGCGCAAGGCTATGTCGTCGCGGTGACGGCGCTCGACGACGATCCGATCGATACGCTGGTTGTCGAGACGGCGCAGATGCCGGGCCACGTCACGGCCTATCCTTGCGACGTCACCGACGAAAAACGTATGGCAAGGACGGTCGCGGCGATCGAGAAGGATCTAGGCCCGATCGTCTTGGCCGTGTTCAATGCCGGGAGCTATATTGCGACCGCCGGCGAAGACCTCACTGTCCGTGGATTTCGCCAGTCATTCGATGTCAATTATTTCGGCATCATCAACGGCCTGGTGCCGGTCATCGAGCGCATGCGCGTCCGCGCGCGCGGCCATATCGTCCTGGTCGGTTCGGTCACTGCCTATTTCGGCTGGCCGACCACGGCCGCCTATGGCGGCACCAAGGCGGCGATCAATATCCTCGCCGAGTCGCTGAAGTACGATTTCGACAAGATGAATGTCCGCATCCAGGTGATAAACCCGGGCTTCGTCGACACCCCGCTGACCGAGAAGAATTTGCTGCCGATGCCCGGGCTGATGCCCGTCAATCGCGCCTCGCGCCGCATGGCGCGCGGCATCAAGTCCGGCGGGTTCGAAGTCACCTTCCCGTGGCGCTTGTGCTGGGGCCTGAAGCTGCTCAGAATCCTGCCGAGACCGTTCTGCCGATGGGTCATCAGCACCGCGACCCGCTGGAAGGCGCGTCCGCTTAATTTCGACCGAAAGCCGCCGAGCGAATAGACCGGCCATCAAAGTTGGTGATCCCGCCGCCAGCGGGACGTCGTTGCCTGTTTGCCATCGTGGCCATAGGTTGAGATTTATTGCATGGAGTCTGCGATGGGGCGACGGATCGTGCTTGCGGTATTGGGTCTCGCAATCATTCTCGTCCTTGCCTACCTCTTTGGCCCGCGCGTCCCAGCCGACACCACGATCCGCTTCGATCCTTCCGTGATCGGCGATGACCCGCAAGCCTATCTGGCACGCAAGGAGGCGGCCTTACCTGATATCCACGACGGGCTGGAAAAAGAAATCATCTGGGCCAATCCGATGGTTCACGCCAGAACGCCGCTGTCGATCGTCTATATCCACGGCTTTTCGGCGTCGAAGGGCGAGGTTCGTCCGCTTCCCGACGGAGTGGCCGACCAGCTCGACGCCAATCTTTACTACACCCGTCTCACCGGCCACGGACAGGGCGGTGCCGCAATGGCGGACGGCAGCGTCAACGCCTGGATCAACGACTATGAGGAAGCGCTCGCCATCGGCCGAGCGATCGGCGACAAGGTGATCGTCATCGCCACCTCGACCGGCGGCTCGCTGGCAGCCTGGGCTGCGACGCAGCCGGGCGCATCGGACGGGGTGGCGGCAATAGCGTTCATCTCGCCGAATTTCGGCGTCAAGGCTTCCGGCGCCGAACTTCTGATCATGCCGTGGGGCCGAGAGATCGCCGAGCTGGTCGCCGGCAAGCAGCGCAGCTTCGTGCCACGCAATGCGCTGCACGAGAAATTCTGGACCTACCGCTATCCGATCGCGGCGACCCTGCCAATGGTGGCGCTGACCGAGCTAGCCTATGGCGCGCCAGTGGAGAAGGCGACCATCCCTGCCCTGTTCATCTTTTCCGATTCGGACAGGATCGTGCGGCCGGACCGCACCCGTGACATCGCCGGGCGCTGGGGCGCGGCGCACGAACTGGTGACGGTCGACGATACCGGCGATCGGGACAATCATGTCATTGCCGGAGACGCGCTGTCGCCAACAACCACAGCTTTCCTCGCGCAGCGCATTGTCGTGTGGGTACAGGCGGTGGCGAAGTAGATCTCAGGCAAAAAAGGCGACCGAAGCATCGCTCCGATCGCCTTTTCAATTGTGAGCAGCCGAGCCGACCCGACAGGCGCGGGCCGGTGCACTATCTGGTTACGCAGCCCGCGCTGCTGGCCGCTTGCCGCCGAAACGACGCTTGTTGTTGCCTTTGAACGCCTTGGCGCCTTCCGGCTTGCGCTCGCCGGCGAAGGCCGGCTTGTCGCCGAAGCGCTTGTTGCCGTTGTTCTGGCCGCCCGGCCGCCTGCCGTCGCGACGACCATTGCGGTCGTTGGCCGGCTCGAAGCTGCGCTCATTCTTTTCGGCAGGATTGCGCTGCGGGTCGGGACTGCCGAGATGATCGGCAACGATCGGCAGCTTGGTGCGGATGATCCGCTCGACCTGATGCAGCTTGCTGTTCTCGGACGGGTCGCAAAGCGTGATGGCGATGCCGTCCATGCCGTTACGACCGGTGCGGCCGATGCGGTGGACATAGCTCTCCGCCTCGTCCGGAAGGTCGAAATTCACCACGTGGCTGATGCCGGGCACGTCGATGCCGCGCGCCGCGATATCAGTCGCCACAAGAATGCGCACCGAACCCTCGCGGAAATCGTTCAGCGCCTTCTGGCGGGCGTTCTGCGACTTGTTGCCGTGGATCACGGCGGCCCTGAAGCCATCGCGCTCGAGGTCCTTGGTCACCCTGTCGGCGCCATGCTTGGTGCGCGAAAAGATGATGACGGACTTCATTGCCTCGTCGGCGAGCATCGTCGCCAGCACCTGGCGCTTCTGCTTGGTGCGGGCAAAGACGACGCCCTGTACGATCTCGGCCGCCGCAGTGCTGTGCGGCGCCACTTCGACGCGGATCGGGTTCTTCAGCAGGCCCTTGGCCAATTCGGCGATTTCGGCCGGCATGGTCGCCGAGAACAGCACCGTCTGACGGTCCGGCGCGGTCGCCCTGGCGATGCGCTTGACGTCGTTGATGAAGCCCATGTCGAGCATGCGGTCGCCTTCGTCCAGCACCAGCCACTTGGTGTCGGCAAGAATGAGGTCGCCCTCACGCACCAGGTCGGTCAGCCGGCCGGGCGTGGCGATCAAAATGTCGACGCCGGGAGCGATCTTCTTCACCTGGCTGAAGCGCGAGACGCCGCCAAGCACGAGTGCTGTCGAGACATGCGCGCCCTTGGCGAGCAGCTTGATCATCTCTTCGATCTGCACGGCGAGCTCACGCGTCGGCGCCAGGATCAGCGCACGAGCGGTCTTCGGCCGGCGCTTGGTGCCGAGCGCGATGATCTTCGACAGGATCGGCAGCGCGAACGCCGCGGTCTTGCCCGAACCGGTCTGGGCGATGCCGAAAATGTCACGGCCTTCCAGCTGCGGCGGGATCGCCTGGGCCTGGATCGGCTTCGGATCGGTAAAGCCTGCGCCATGGGCGGCCTTGAGCAGCGCGCCCGTAATTCCAAGCGCTGCGAAACCCGAAAGCTCCCCAGTGTCTTTACCGGTCAGAGTGTTGTTGCCGGTCAAAGTGTTTTCGTTGGTCAAAATATTCTTCTTTCACGCGGCTCCTGGCCGCAAACATCGATGGCGGCAGGGCGCAACCTGCCGTCGAAAAACTGTCATGAAACGACAAGGCGGGCGGACGCTATCGTCCGCACGGCTGCGCTGTCGTGCCCGCAGGCATCATGCCACGGGGCTTTTTCGCCGCCTTGCCGATATGGTCGGAAAGAGGGAAAACAGACGCAACCAGTCTCATTCGTCGAGAAGGCCGGATAGGTCCCGGCCCAAGCGCCTATGCCGCCGCATATGGCCCAGTTCGCCGCGAAATGCAAGGGCCGCTATATTGCAGCGCAGCGAAAACACTCAAGACGAGCAGCCGTGAACGTCTGCTCAAACTTCTCCCGGCCATTCCCTCGCCCCATGCTGGACGAACAGAACTTCTATTTGAGTGTCTTTCACCCGATACGCGACGACGTAGGGTGTGCCGGAGATCACCAGTTCACGAGTGCCGTTGATCTCGCCGACACGTCCGATAAACGGATTTGGCGGACAACAGCCGAGCAGTCTTTGAATGAATGTCATTGACGAGGCGGGCGGCAGCACGCGGGTTATGCTGGCCGATGTAGTCGCCGATTGATGCAAGCTCGATCAGATAGTGTCGGGTCCAGACAATTCGCACCGACCGCTATGCCTGACCGTATTTGTTGAGAACCGCCGCGATCTCTTCTTCGTTTGCGAAGTCTCCACGGTCGGCGGCCTCGATCCCCGCCTGAACACCGGCGATCCACTTTTCCTGCCACGCCAGAGAACGGCCATGGGACAGCGCGTCCTCAATGATCTGATCGCGAGTCAGGGTTGAGCGCGAGGCCAACATGTCGATCCGGCGGTTCAAATCCTCGGATATTTCTATGCTGTTCTTCATAAGTTCAGTTTGCCATATCCGGCGAATGCCTGCCAAGAAGTTTCGCTGTTGAAGGCTATTCGATCCGCCCCAGAGGCAGATCGTGTCCGCAAGGGGAACATGCTATTCCTCGTTCCGCGCCGTGGAGCCCATTTCCAAATCGCCAATCTCGACATCGAGCGCGGGCGCTGCCCCAGCAAGCGAAGCGGGGGCGGTTGGTAAGCGCACCGTAACAGACGGCCAGCTATGCCCGCCAGCCTATCGAGATCGGCGGCGAAAGCACGGCCAGCTTGCGAAAACAAAGCAGGCCGAAAAGCGGCGCTTGCGCTCGCTTGCCGCCATGATTACCACAAATCAGCTTCTTTTGGGGATCGAGCGATGAAGGACGTGCTGAAGGAACTCGAGCGCCGCCGCGCCATGGCGCGCATGGGCGGCGGCAAGGCCCGTATCGACGCTCAGCACAAGAAGGGCAAACTCACCGCGCGCGAACGCATCGATGTCTTTCTCGACGAAGGCTCGTTCGAGGAGTTCGACATGTATGTCGAGCATCGCTCGACCGATTTCGGCATGGAGAAAACCAAGATCGCCGGCGACGGCGTCGTCACCGGCTGGGGTACCGTCAACGGCCGGCCGGTCTATGTCTTCGCCAAGGACTTTACCGTGTTCGGCGGCTCGCTGTCAGAAGCCCACGCCGAAAAGGTGGTCAAGGTGCAGGAAATGGCGCTGCGCAACCGCGCGCCGATCATCGGCCTCTATGACGCCGGCGGCGCCCGCATCCAGGAAGGCGTGGCAGCACTTGGCGGCTATGCCGAGATCTTCCAGCGCAATGTGCTCGCCTCCGGCGTCATCCCGCAGATTTCACTGATTATGGGTCCTTGCGCCGGCGGCGACGTCTATTCGCCGGCGATGACCGACTTCATCTTCATGGTGCGCGGCACCTCTTACATGTTCGTCACCGGCCCGGACGTGGTGAAGACCGTCACCAACGAGACGGTAACCGCCGAGAGCCTCGGCGGCGCCTTCGTCCACACGACGAAGTCCTCGATCGCCGATGGCGCCTACGACAATGACGTCGAGGCGCTGCTGCAGATGCGCCGACTGGTCGATCTGCTGCCTGCCTCCAACACGGCTGAAATCCCCGAGATCGAATGTTATCAGTCGGTCACCGATCACGATCTGTCGCTCGACCGATTGATCCCCGACAACGCCAATAAACCATACGACATCAAGGAGTTGATCCTTAAAGTTGCCGACGAGGGTGACTTCTTCGAGATCCAGCAGGATTTTGCAAAAAACATCGTCACCGGTTTCGGGCGCGTCGAAGGGCGCACGGTCGGCTTCGTCGCCAACCAGCCGATGGTGCTGGCCGGCGTGCTCGACTCGGACGCCAGCCGCAAGGCGGCGCGGTTCGTACGCTTCTGCGACTGTTTCTCGATTCCGATCGTCACCTTCGTCGACGTTCCAGGCTTCCTGCCCGGTACCGCGCAGGAATATGGCGGGCTGATCAAGCACGGCGCCAAGCTTTTGTTCGCCTATGCCGAAGCGACGGTCCCGAAGATCACCGTCATCACCCGAAAGGCCTATGGCGGCGCTTATGACGTGATGGCGTCAAAGCATCTGCGCGGCGACATGAACTATGCCTGGCCGACCGCGCAGATCGCAGTGATGGGCGCCCGGGGCGCGGTCGAGATCATCTATCGCAAGGACATCGGCGATGCGGGGAAGATCGCAGCGCATACAAAGGCTTACGAGGATCGCTTCCTGTCGCCCTTCGTCGCCGCCGAGCGCGGCTATGTCGACGAGGTGATCATGCCGCATTCGACCCGCCGCCGCATCGCTCGTGCGCTGCGCATGCTGCGCAACAAGGACATGCAGAACCCCTGGAAGAAGCACGACAACATTCCGTTGTGAGGCGCTGATGCCGCGCCTGGTCCTCTACACGGGAGAGCGCTTCGGCAGATTTGCTGTCCTGCTTTTTGTTCTGCCGCTTTTCTGCCCGGTGCTCCTCTGGCTGCTGCTCCTTGACCGGCATCCGCTCGCGGTTATCGCGGGCGTTGTTATTGCCGTACCGGCTGCAATGCTGGCTTTCGTTCTGTTAATTGGAGCATTGTTTGCCGGTTTTCGGCCTAGCAGGGTGGAAGGAATTACTCGGGAATCGGAGACAAAACTGTGGGCAGTGTGGGAAAGCGTTGCCGGCAAACATCGCGCCAGCCGGACGACGATTGTGCTGAGCAGTGACCTGAACGCCAGCATAGGGGAAGAGCGCCCGTTTCTGGGTCTGCTCGGCCGTCGAGCGATCTTGACCGTCGGTATCCCGTTGCTTGCCGTGACCGACGAAAAGGCATTTTCGGCAATCCTTGCTCACGAAAACGCTCATCTGCAAAACAGCGATACAAACGGCGGCCTTAATCTCGCCGAGCTCGACAAAAGCTTCGATTTGATCTTCGAACATGCTCCTCCCGGAAAGACCGTTTCCGGCAGCCTGTTTTACTGGATACTGGCTCCGCTGTCGTACTCTCTGGAACGTGAAGGAATACGGCTATCGCGCCGAGCGGAAATCGATGCCGATCGTCATGCGGCAATGTCAGGCGATTCGTACGAAGCAGCACGCGCCCTGCTCCTGATTGCAGCGGCCGACAAGTTCTTCAATGACCAGGTCTACAATCCGCTAAAGAGTGAGTTGCTTGGCGCGATGGCACCCCCTCGCCCGCCGCTTGATAGAGTTCTGGCCGTGTGCAACGGCATGTCGAGCACGAGCCTCCTTCAAGAATATGCACTGAAGGCCTGGGACGCCCCCGATGACGAGAAGGCGGACCATCCACCATGGTCGGAACGTCTGACTGCTCTTCGATATAGCTCCGTTGCAACGATAGAGCCGGTTTTGGTTCCTGCCCTGTCGAGCCTGCTGAGTAATGAAATCGTCGCAGAGCGGGTTCGCCATTTCGACAGTGAATGGACATCGAAAATCGCCGATTATCTCGATCGGTAGGCGATCCCTCTGGATTGTTGCGAGGAGCTACCGATCATTCCGCTTCCGCCGCGCCGAACCCCGCGCCCATCGTCGCGCGGACGGCGCCCGACCACGGCGTGGCATGATTGTCGATGCGCATCTGGAAGATAAAGTAGGTCGGCGAGCAGAAGCCGACACCTTTCACCTTGCCGATACCAGGCGTATCGGGCGGCAGCGACTGGCACATATAATCCTCCCGGCAGAAATGATCGGCCGAGCAAGCCGGCCGGTTGCCGCGGTTGACCGCGCCGCCAAGGCATTGGTCGAAATTGTTGGTCGCCACGCAAATGTCGAATTTTTTCCCGCCAACCAGCCCGCAGATCTCGTTCGGCATCGGCTTGCCCGGCTTGAAGCCGGCAAAGGCACGGTCTTTGTCGTCGCAGCCGCGATATGCAATGCCGGCCGGCACGCCGATCTTCGGCGGCCGGCAGGTGTAGGCGGTGCGCGAAATGTCGGTCGCGAAGGCTGCGAACTGGCCTGTAATGCTGTAGCGGTCATTGAAAGGCTGCGCCGGGTTGCTGACGATCGAGCCGGTCAGGCATGGATGGCCGGAAAACATCTTTTCGCTGTCTTTGGGCAGCAGGCATTGCGCCAGTTTCGTCCGCACCCCCGACGCACTCGCCAGTGGTCTGCAGACGGTGCCGCCGCCGCATTGCCAGGTCGTGCCGAAGCGGGCCGCATCCTCCGGCATCAAACATGGCATCGCCAGCTCGGCCGGTGCGTAAGCGACCTCGCCGGCGTCTTTCCATGCCGCCGGCGGCGCGAAGGACAGCGGGCGGAGGCGGTTCGGCTGCTTGCCGTCAGCGGCCGCACGCAGCCAGGCTTCGCGCCGCGGCATCTCGGCATGAAGATGCGGCGAGATGCCGACCTCGATGCGGTTCAACGGCGATGTCGTCTTGTCGTCGGGGCCGATGAAATGGAAACCGGCGGTCGAACCCGCCTGATGACAACCCTGGCAGGCACCATTGTCGAGCCGCTCGACCAGCGCTTCCGGCGTGCGCAGCAGCTTCAGCGCGGAATAGTCTAGCCCGGAAAAATCCGCGGGCTGGAACAGCGGCGTGAACGGGTGATTGGCCTGCCTTGCGCTGCCGAAAGTCGACCACGAGATGACTTTCTTCGCCAGGAATTCATCCGGGATTTCGTAGACGCCGAGATCGACCGCCGCGAGATTGGCGCTGATATAGTCGGCAAGTTTTGCTTTCAGAGCGGCGTCTTCCGAGAGCAGCGCCACATCCGGCGTGTTTTCCAGCGGCTTTTCGCTGACCGTCTCACCATCGATGCCAAAAATCCGCATGAGATAGGCGGCCTGCCCGCCGAATTCGGTCTCCTGGCCGGAGGGAAAGCGCACCACCTGGGCGTTGAGCTCGAGCTGCTTGAAGCTCAGCCCGGCCTTTTCAAGCGGCCCGCCGATGAGCCAGCCGATGTCGACGGTCTCGTCGAGCTGCGGCGTCCAGCGTCCGGCAACGCCGACGCAGCCGCCATCGGCGTCCGGCGCGGCGCTATAGATGGCATTGAAACTGAACGGCAAGCGCGAGGCCAGAACCTTGCCATTTTTCTTGAAGCTGTAGGCAAGGCGGTAGATGAAACGCACCTCGCCGCAGCCCCCGTCGCCTCGTATTTCGGCGAAATCACGCCGATCGAGCCGGTTGACGACACCGACCAGCCGGAACCGCGCGGCGTCGGTCTTCAGCCAGCGCATGTCGATGATGCGGCCGACATTGCCGTCGGTGACTTCGTAGAGCGGCCGCCCGCCAGCCTTCATCTCGGCGCGCAGCGCGGCGACATCGCCGGCAATCGTTTCGACGATCTGATGATAGGCCGGCGCCTTGTCATAGAGCGTCTTCAGGTCGCCCTTGCCGTCGAAATCGAAAATGCCGGCGAAATCAAAACCCCTGGCGTCGAGAGCGGCGAGCACGGCCGGATCGTCGACGATCATCAGCGGATTTTCGGCACGCGCGGTGTTCGCCATGAAAGCGGCGACGAAGATTGCGGCAAGCAGCGCGAACCCGCGGTTCATCAAGCAGTTACCTCGTTGCGATTTTCGGCAAGCTCGCGCAGCACCGGCAGCAGCGCCAGCGGCAAGTCTTCAGCGATCAGCCCAGGCCCGAAACGGCTGCCGGCCTCGGCATGGACCCAGACCGCCGCGCAGGCGGCTTCGAAAGCCGGCATGCCTTGCGCCAGGAAGCCGGCAATGACGCCCGACAGCACGTCGCCCGAACCGGCGGTGGCCAGCCATGGCGCGCCGTTGCCGTTGATCGCCGCCCTGCCATCGGGCGCCGCGATCACCGTGTCCGCGCCTTTGTAGACGACGATGGCGCAGACGCGCTCGGCGGCAGACCGCGCCTTGGCCAGCTTTGACAGGTTCTTGTCTCCGGCGATGTCCGGAAACAGCCTGGCGAATTCGCCCTCATGCGGCGTCAGCACCAACGCCGGTGCGTTCGGGCGACGGGCGGCTTCGAACAGAACTTCCGGGGTATCGCGAAACGAGCTGATGCCATCGGCATCGAGCACCAGCCCGTCGACCCTGCCGTCTTGCCGCTCTCCGTTGGCCAGCACGCCGAGGGCAAAATCGCGGGTTTTTTCGCCGACGCCAAATCCGGGTCCGAGGACGAACGCCGATGGCCGGCGGCCGTCGATGAATTCCTGTACGTCCGCGATGCTGTCGGCCTTTTTCAGCATGATCGAAGTCAGATGCGCCGCATTCACCTGCACGGCGTTGGCCGGCGACAGCACGGTCACCGCCCCTGCCCCGCTTCTGGCCGCGGCAAGCGCCGATAGCCGGGCGGCACCCGTCGCCGACGGCCCGCCGGAAAAGACGCCGACATGGCCGCGCCTGTATTTATGCGTGTCGACGGCTGGAATCGGAAAACTTTCTAACCAAAGCGACGGGGCGTTCTCGAAAGTTCGCGGTTGAAGCTGCGCAACGATCTCGTCGCCGATGCCGATGTCGGCAAGCACCAGCTCGCCGCACATCCCGCGCCCCGGCAACAGCAGATGGCCGGGCTTTTTTCGCGCAAACGTCACCGTGATTCGGGCGCGAAATGCCTGGCCGAGAATCTCGCCGCTCTCGCCGGACACGCCTGACGGCAGATCGACCGCGACCACAGGCAGGTTCAGTTCTGTCGCAACCTCGACCGCCCTGGCGGCATCACCGGACAGCGGCTTGGACAGCCCGGCCCCATAAAGCGCATCGACCAGGATCGAACCTTGATCGGCAGCAAATTCCGACAGCGGCCGGGGCCTGACCGGGCATTCCGACGCGGCGAGCGCCGCGTCGCTGCCAGCTTTGGGCGAACCGGATGCCCACAGCAAGACGTCGACGGCGCTATCCCTTAGAAGGCGGGCGACGACATATCCATCGCCGCCATTGTTGCCGGGCCCGCACAGCACGTGGACGCGCCTGGCAGCCGGAAAATGGGCGAGCACCACCGCAGCGACTGCGCCACCTGCATTGCGCATCAGGGCAATGCCGTCGCGTGGTCCGGCGGAAATCGTGAGCCAGTCGGCCTCAGCCATTTCGGCCGGAGACAGAATTTCATTGCTCATGGATGCCGATCCGCATTGGCTCAAGCCGATCCCTGTGGTCAAACCCCGATCCCTGTGGATCAAACATTGTCCAGATTTCGGTTCGAAGCAAACGGCGATGAAATGGCACGATCTGTAAGCACATCGTTAGGGACAACGGCGTCGTCGAAGCACAATTGCCCGCGAAATGCTCTATTTGCCCAATTATTGTGCGGACGCTAGCACCGACAATGTGTAGGTTCCAAGTATCCATGACGCATCCAACGCAGCGAATGACGCGAATTTAGCTCTCAACGCGGCATGGCATCGAAATCGCGTGATACCGCTTCGAATCCCCTCAGATTGGCACAGTTCGTGCTAGAAAGAGGCGCAAGCGGGGCTCACAACCCGTCTTTTTTGGCAGTGGAGGCCACTTTTTACATGAAAAAGATCGAAGCGATCATCAAGCCGTTCAAGCTAGACGAAGTGAAGGAAGCGCTTCAGGAGGCCGGGCTGCAAGGCATCACCGTTACCGAGGCCAAGGGTTTTGGCCGGCAGAAGGGCCATACCGAACTCTATCGCGGCGCCGAATATGTCGTGGATTTTCTGCCCAAGGTGAAAATCGAGGTCGTGCTCGGCGACGACGCGGTCGAAGGCGCCATCGAAGCGATTCGCAAGGCGGCCCAGACCGGCCGCATCGGCGACGGCAAGATCTTCGTCTCCAACATCGAGGAAGTCGTGCGCATCCGCACCGGCGAAACAGGGATGGACGCGGTCTGAGGATTCTGATTTCAGATCATCTCCTCGAAACGTCATCAGACAGGGAAACATGACATGACGACAGCCAAAGACATCATGAAGCAGATCAAGGACAACGACGTGAAATTCGTTGACCTGCGCTTCACAGATCCGAAGGGCAAGCTGCAGCACGTGACGATGGATGTCGTTGAGGTCGAGGAAGACATGTTTGCCGACGGTGTCATGTTCGACGGCTCCTCCATCGCCGGCTGGAAGGCGATCAACGAGTCCGACATGGTGCTGATGCCCGACACCGAGACGGTGCATATGGACCCGTTCTTCGCGCAGTCGACCATGGTTATCCTGTGCGATATCCTCGATCCGATCTCCGGAGAATCCTACAACCGCGACCCGCGCGGCACCGCCAAGAAGGCTGAAGCCTATATGAAGGCGGAAGGCATCGGCGATCAGATCTTCGTCGGCCCGGAGGCCGAGTTCTTCGTGTTCGACGACGTCAAGTACAAGGCCGATCCGTACAACACCGGCTTCAAGCTCGACTCCACCGAATTGCCGTCCAACGACGACACCGACTACGAGACCGGCAATCTCGGCCACCGCCCGCGCATCAAGGGCGGCTATTTCCCGGTGCCGCCGATCGACTCGGCGCAGGACATGCGCTCCGAAATGCTGACCGTGCTCGCCGAAATGGGCGTGCGTGTCGAAAAGCATCACCACGAAGTGGCCGCTGCCCAGCACGAGCTCGGCATCAAGTTCGATACGCTGGTCCGCAACGCCGACAAGATGCTGATCTACAAATATGTCGTGCACCAGGTCGCCAACGCCTATGGCAAGACGGCCACCTTCATGCCGAAGCCGGTCTTCGGCGACAACGGCTCGGGCATGCATGTCCACCAGTCGATCTGGAAGGGCGGCAAGCCGACCTTCGCCGGCAATGAGTATGCCGGCCTCTCAGAGAGCTGCCTGTTTTACATCGGCGGCATCATCAAGCACGCCAAGGCGATCAACGCGTTCACCAACCCGCTGACCAATTCCTACAAGCGCCTGGTCCCTGGCTATGAAGCTCCGGTGCTGCTCGCCTATTCGGCCCGCAACCGCTCTGCCTCCTGCCGTATTCCGTTCGGCTCGTCGCCGAAGTCCAAGCGCGTCGAGGTCCGCTTCCCCGACCCGGGCGCGAACCCCTACCTCGCCTTTGCCGCCATGCTGATGGCCGGGCTCGACGGCATCAAGAACAAGATCCATCCGGGACAGCCGATGGACAAGGATCTCTACGACCTGCCGCCGAAGGAACTGAAGAAGATCCCGACCGTCTGCGGCTCGCTGCGCGAAGCTTTGCAGAGCCTCGACAAGGATCGCGGCTTCCTGAAGGCCGGCGGCGTGTTCGACGACGACCAGATCGACAGCTATATCGAGCTCAAGATGGCCGAAGTGATGCGCTTCGAAATGACCCCCCATCCGGTCGAGTACGACATGTATTATTCGATCTGACCGGATCGGCTAAGCGACAAACAAAACCCCGCCGGATCGCTCCGGCGGGGTTTTGTTTTGGGATGGAGAACACTCGATCCAGCAGTTGGTGTTGTCGCCCTGGAAAAACGCCGAGGCGACTGAGAGCGGTCACGGCGCGGACAGAAAGGTCTACGCCGTGACGCGTGCTCAGGCGGCAGCCGAAACCTCGGCGCTGGTTGGGACGGAGGCGATCGTCTTCAGGATCTGCGAGGCGATCTGGTAGGGGTCGCCCTGCGAGTTCGGGCGGCGATCCTCGAGATAGCCCTTGTAGCCATTGTTGATGAAGGAATGCGGCACGCGGATCGAGGCGCCGCGGTCGGCGATGCCATAGCTGAACCTGTTCCATGGCGCCGTCTCATGCTTGCCGGTCAAACGCTTGTCGTTGTCCGGCCCGTAGACGGCGATGTGATCCATCAGGTTCTTGTCGAAGGCGGCCATCAGCGCCTCGAAATAGTCCTTGCCGCCGACGTCGCGCATATAGGCGGTCGAGAAGTTGGCGTGCATGCCGGAACCATTCCAGTCGGTGTCACCGAGCGGCTTGCAGTGGTATTCGATTTCGATGCCGTATTTCTCGGTGAGGCGCTGCATCAGGTAGCGGGCCATCCACATCTGGTCGGCGGCCTTCTTGGAGCCCTTGCCAAAAATCTGGAATTCCCACTGGCCCTTGGCCACCTCGGCGTTGATGCCTTCATGGTTGATGCCGGCGGCGAGGCAGAGGTCGAGATGCTCCTCGACGATCTGCCTGGCAACGCTGCCGACATTGCTGTACCCGACGCCGGTGTAGTACGGGCCTTGCGGCGCAGGGTAGCCGCTCTCGGGGAAGCCGAGCGGGCGCCCGTCCTTGTAGAAGAAATACTCCTGCTCGAAGCCGAACCAGGCGCCCTCATCGTCGAGGATGGTGGCGCGCTTGTTGGATGCATGCGGCGTCACCCCGTCCGGCATCATGACTTCGCACATGACGAGCACGCCATTGGTGCGCGCGGGATCCGGATAGACGGCGACCGGCTTCAGCACGCAGTCGGACGAGTGGCCTTCGGCCTGCATGGTCGAAGAACCGTCGAAGCCCCACAGCGGAAGCTGGTCGAGCGTCGGGAACTCGGCATAGTCCTTGATCTGCGTCTTTCCGCGAAGGTTGGGAACCGGCGTGTATCCATCGAGCCAAATGTACTCGAGCTTGTATTTCGTCATTCTAGCCTCTCGTTGCTTTGATCACCGAACCTGGACGGCGCCGGCATGCCAGCCACCCTGCAGCCGACCTGCCGGGTTATTAAAAAGCAATTCGTGTGCCATTCTCGCCGGCAAAGGATGCGGCAGAAGTGACGCTGCATACCGACCAAATTCGTGGTGCCGTCATCGCAATGCGTCCGGATCAATCACAAGCATGTTTCGCACAAATAATAGGCATATACTGATCTTTTCGTAATCATGTTGCCTAACTCGATTGCAGAACTTATCTTGGGGAAAGATTGAATCGGCAAGGCTCTGCAGAAGAAGGGAAACCGACAATGGAAATCACTCCTACCCGTCAGTCGGCCAAAATCCTGGTGTTCCCGGTGAGAGTGCGTGCTTCTGCCTCAAATTTAAGCGGAAAGGCTAAGTTCGCGGCAGAACTTGCTTCATTGCGCAACCGTACGGATTTCGGAAGCAGTTGGTATCACGAAGCAGCCATCGAGGAAGAAAAACAGGACCGGAAGAGCTAAACCTTTCCTCCGCATCGCTTTTGACGAATTGCAAAGCCCGGCGCGATCGCTCGCGCCGGGCTTTGCATTTTTGCTGTTAGAGCGGTTCATCGTTTCACGGAAACGCCGAACCGCTCTATCTCTTTGTTTATGCGCAATTCCGGGAAAACCGTTTCACACTTTTCCTGGAATTGCTCTAGGCGAGGATCAGGTCTTGGCGTGCAAGTCCGTTCCCAGCGTATCCCTGACGAAGATCGTGCCGATGACCAGCGACATCGCCGCGATCACCACCGGATACCAGAGGCCGTAATAGATGTCGCCGCTGTAGGCGCTGAGCGCGAACACCGTCGCCGGCAGCAGGCCCCCGAACCAGCCATTGCCGATGTGATAGGGCAACGACATGCCGGTGTAGCGGATGCGGGTCGGGAACATCTCGACCAGGATCGCGGCGATCGGTCCGTAGACCATGGTCACGTAAAGGACCAGGATGAACAGGATGCCGATGACCTTTGCCCAGCTGACCTGTTCAGGATCGGCAAACATCGCAAAGGCGCCTGCTCCCGGGACGCTGTAGACGGTGATCTCGGGCGCTCCCGCCGCGGCCTCATCGGCCGTCAGCAGCTTGTCCTTGATCGCCCGGTCGGCCGCAACCGACGTCTTGTCGCCGGCGCGGATCGCGGCGGCGTCGAGCTTCAGTTCCGGATTGGCCGCGACAAACGCGTCAAGCTTCTGGTCGGCGACCTTGGCCGCAGCACGCTTGAGCGGATAGCCGCCGTCCCGCAATGCAATGTTGATTGCCTTCTTGAACGCGGCGTCGCTTGACGTTGCCTTGTCTGCGGCTGCCACGGCGTCATAGGACGCCACCGTTGCGGTGCCGATCTTGACACTGGCCGCGGTCCCCGGCGCCGCTGTGGTGACAATGTCATAAGGGACCGAGCTCTTGGCGAGGAAGTCCGTCGCAATATCGCACGACGTCAGAGGCTTGCGCGTTCCGGTTGGATTGAACTGGAACTTGCAGTCGCCAGCCGCAGCGGTAATCGTCGCACGGGTGTTTTGCTGCGCGGTGGCGAGCGCCGGGTTGGCTGCCCAGGTCAGCGCCTTGAACAGCGGGAAGGTGGTGACGATCGCCAGCGCCAGGCCCGCCATGATAATCGGCTTGCGGCCGATCTTGTCGGAGAGCCAGCCGAACACGACGAAGAACATCGTGCCGAGCGCCAGTGCGATAGCGATCATGATGTTGACCGATTGACCGTCAACCTTGAGCACGTTCTGCAGAAAAAACAGCGCGTAGAATTGGCCGTTGTACCAAACTACGGCCTGGCCGGCAGTAAGGCCGAGAAGCGCCAAAATGGCGATCTTGGCATTCTTCCACTGTCCGAAGGCTTCCGTGAGCGGCGCCTTGGAGCCCTTGCCCTCGTCCTTCATCCGCTGGAAGGTCGGCGATTCGGCAAGCGACAGGCGAATCCAGACCGAAATGCCCAGCAGAATAGCTGAGAGCAGGAATGGAACACGCCAGCCCCAGGCGTCGAAATCCTCCTTGCTCAGCGAATTCTGCACGATAAGGATGACGACCAGCGACAAGAACAGGCCGAGCGTCGCCGTCGTCTGGATCCACGACGTGTAGAAGCCGCGGCGGTCGTCGGGCGCATGCTCGGCCACATAGGTCGCCGCACCGCCATATTCACCACCGAGCGCCAGGCCCTGCAGCATGCGCAGCGCAATAAGGATAATGGGCGCTGCAATGCCCCAGCTTGCCGAACCAGGCAGCAGGCCGACCAGGAAGGTCGACAGGCCCATGATCATGATGGTGACGAGAAAGGTGTATTTGCGACCAACGAGATCGCCGATGCGGCCAAATACCAGCGCGCCGAACGGGCGCACGAGGAAGCCAGCGGCGAAAACCAGCAGCGTAAAGATGTTGCGCGTCGCTTCCGGATACGAGTTGAAGAATGTCGAGCCGATCGCGGCCGCCAATGCGCCGTAGAGATAGAAATCGTACCATTCGAAAACGGTGCCGAGCGAGGAAGCGAAGATGACTTTCTTCTCTTCCCGCGTCATTCCGCGGCTTGCTCTGCCGGCGGTCGCTGCCATTGCCATGAATTCGTCCTCCCGTGATATCTCGCTGTGCTTGATGCTGCGCGGTGTCGTGCCTCTGGACACGAACTCGAGCAGCTATCGCCGCGAGAAATGACAGAAAGCGCCCCCCAGAGGCAGCCCGCCTTTGGGATTATGACTTTGGTCCAATGCACCGGCCCCAAGATCGGAATCGATCTTCAGAAAGCACGATGCATAGATTCAAAGTGTTAGAGCGTACTTTGCACGTCCAACTCGAACGCACGTCGCTCCAATGGGCAACACGAAACGAATGAGGGCGGCGATTGCGGTCAGCCCTTGAGCGCCTCGATAAGACCGACCGCCGCCATGAAATCGCGCTTGCGGTGGGCACGACGGGCGACGGCTTCCGCGTCATGGCCCCAATGCTCGGCCTGCCAGTCCTCGTCGACATGGCCGGCAGTCCAGGCTGCCTCGCCTTCGATCTCGCCGAAATCGACGGCCAGCGCCAGCAGCGCCGATCCTGTCAGCGACGTCATGACGTGGATGGCGGCAAGCCGGAGCGGCTCGGCACGCTGGGCAAGATGAACCCCGAGCACCGCGATGCTCTCGCGCGGCTGCTCGACATGGATCACTCCTTCGGCGAGATGAAACCGGGCGCCAAGCGCGCTCCGCACCCAGTCGATGATGGGATCCCAATGTTCGTTCTGCCGGTCGACCAGGCCTTGTGGCGCATCGGCGCGATAGCAGAGCAGGTCGGACGAGGCAAAGCGCAGGATGTCCTCCAGCACCGCCTGCGGGTCGCTGGCGACACCGTCGATGGCCGTGTTGACCAGACGCATGGCTGGCATCGTTACCGGGTCGATGGTCTCGCCTTGCGCAGCGAACTCGTCGGCGACCAGAGCGGCGGCTTTTTCGGTCGGCAGGATCAGAAGCGCCTTGCCCGGCGTGCGGACCGGCTTGCCATCGAGATGAACGGCAAAACCAGCTTCGGCCGATGCGACCGAGACGGCTTTGTAGAAGCGTTTCGGCAGGTGCGTCTTCATCTGGATCTGGGCACGGCGTACCGGATCCGGATCGGAAAGCTGCTTTCCCGCTTCGAGGTCGTTGAGAATATCGCGCATGCCGGAGCCTTTCATCCGGGGATCTGTTTTCGGGCCGGCCGGTTCACAATGATCAGACCGGCTGCGATGAGGCCGAGTGCCAGGAAAATACGGATGGTCAGCGGCTCGTTCAAGAAGATGGCGCCGCACAGCACGCCGAACACCGGCGACAGGAAGGTGAAACTCGACAGGCCCGACGCCGGATAGCGCCGCAGCAGCCAGAACCACAGCACATAGGTGAAGGCGACAATGTAGACCGCCTGGAAAAGCAAGGCCAAGGTCGGCAAAGCGGCGAAGCCGCGGACGGGCGGCCCGGCGAAAGGCAGCACCAAGGCGCCTACTATCGCAGCGCCGGCCAGTTGATAGAGCAGCAATTTCTCGGCGCTCGTTTCCGCCAATCTCGTCCGCTTGATGACGATGTAGGTCAAGGCCCACAGAATGCCGGCGCCGAGACTGAGCAGATCACCAATCAGAGTCGCACCGTTATCGGCGCTCAACTGGTCGGAGAACACCGCCACCAATCCGGCGAAAGCGAGCAGAAGGCCGACGAGCCGGCGCGCGGTGATGCGTTCATTCAGCAGGAAATGCCCGCCGACCAGCACCCAGAACGGCATGGTGTTGACCAGCAAGGTGTTGCGCGCGACGGTCGTCTGTTCGAGCCCGATATAGAGAAACAGGAACTCGAGACCAAAGAGAGCGCCCGCCAGCATGCCGGCGACAAGGGTTCCGTCGCGGCTGAAAAGCACAATGCCGCGCCAGCGGCACCAGACGAGAACACACAGCCCGCCAATGACCGACCGTGCGATCGACAGAAAAACAGGGTCGTAGCCAGCATAGGAGATCTTGGCGGCGACGTAGTTCAGCCCCCAGGAAAAGGTCAGTCCGACCATGATGGCGGTGGCGGCCATGTCGACCCTGTCGCGACGGTCGAGCGTATCGGTGGCCATGCCCACTGGACCTAGTCCTCCGCGCTGGCGTCGTCGAAGCCGATCAGGTTCCAGCTCTGGCGCATATGCGGCGGCATCGGTGCGGTGACGTCGATAAGACCCTTGTCGGGATGCGGGATGACGATGCGGCGCGCGTGCAGGTGCAAGCGGTTCTGCATGCCTCCAGGAAAATCCCAATTGGTGTCGGCCTCGAAATATTTGGGATCGCCGATGATCGGGCAGCCGATGTGAGCGGCATGGACGCGAAGCTGGTGGGTGCGGCCGGTATAAGGCTCCATCTCCAGCCAGGACAGGGTCTGCGCCGCCTGCTCGACGATCCGGTAATAAGACACCGCGTGGTCGGCGCCCTTTTCGCCATGCTTGGCGACGCGCACGCGATCGCCGTCGGGCGTCGGCTCTTTGATCAGCCAGGTCGAGATCTTGTCCTCGCGCTTCGGCGGAACGCCCTTGACCAGCGCCCAATAGGTCTTCTTGGTCTCACGCGCCCGGAACGCCTCGGCAAGCTTCATGGCGGCGAGCCTGGTGCGGGCGACGACCAGCACGCCTGACGTGTCGCGGTCGAGCCGGTGCACCAAACGCGGTTTCTCGCCTTTCTGGCTGCGCCAGGCTTCCAGCATGTCGTCGACGTTGCGGGTGACACCTGAGCCGCCCTGGACGGCGAGGCCGGCCGGCTTGTTGAAGACAAAGACTTTTGGATCTTCATGGATCAGCATCTTGGCCAGAACGTCGGCGTCGCCCTGGTTGCGGATCGAGTGACCGGTGAGCGGGCTCTCGCCTTTCTTGTCCACTTCGAGCGGTGGGATGCGGACCATCTGGCCCGGCTCGACACGCGTGTCGGCTTTCACCCTCCCACCATCGACACGGATCTGGCCGGAGCGCAGCAGTTTTTGCAGATGGCCGAAGCCAAGACCCGGAAAATGGGTCTTGAACCAGCGGTCGAGCCGCATGCCCGCCTCGCCGGCCTCCACCGTGATCTGTTCTACGCCAGCCATTGTCTCGTTTTTACCCGTTTCCAGCGCATGACCTGAACTCGAATTTCGGAAAGGGTCATGCGCAAAATCAAAAAGCTACAGCGTCCTTTGCGCGTCGTAAGGGACACGCGGTGCTGTAAGCGGGGGGCAATAGCATTAAGGCAGGCTTCTTGCGAGCCAAAGACCCAGAAACAGGGCAATGATCGCGCCAATGAGGCTGGCAAGGGCATATCCGAACGCCGGCAGCGTCGCACCACGCTCCCACAGCGTCGCGAAGTCGAGCGAAAAGGCGGAGAAGGTGGTGAAACCGCCGAGGATGCCGGTGGCGACGAACAGCCGAAGCTCGTTCGATCCGCCGTAGCGCCGCGCCAGGGTCGTGACGAACAGACCCATGGCAAAAGAGCCGACAATGTTGATCGCCATCGTGCCCCAGGGAAAACTCGGGCCGACAAGGCGCAGCGCAACGAAACTGACGATGTGGCGCAGCCCCGCACCAATAGCGCCGCCCGCGGCAACGAGGAGGAGATTTATCATCGCCGTTTACTGGCCTTGTCGGGCACCCCGGTCAATCCCTGCCCCTTGCGCTCGGCGGAAGCACAATTGTCGAACGGGCCCTTTGCCGATCCGGCCGAGTGAAGCGAACTCATTTGTCCCGCTCGCCGCGCAGCTTCGCCCAATAGTCGAGCCGTTTCCTGATATCACGCTCGAAACCGCGCTCCGGCGGATCATAGAATGTGCGGCGGCCCATCTTTTCCGGAAAATAATCCTGTCCGGAAAAAGCGTCCGGCTCGTCGTGGTCGTAACGATAGCCGGCGCCGTAATCTTCTTCCTTCATCAGCTTGGTCGGCGCGTTGAGGATGTGTTTGGGCGGCAGCAGCGAGCCGAACTCCTTCGCCGCCTGAGTGGCGGCCTTGAAGGCGGTGTAGATGGCGTTGGATTTGGGCGCGCTGGCGAGATAGACGGTGGCCTCAGCGAAGGCGAGCTCGCCCTCTGGCGAGCCCAAATAGTCGTAGGCATCCTTGGCGGCATTGGCGACGACCAGCGCCTGCGGGTCTGCCAGCCCGATATCCTCCATCGCCATGCGCACCAGGCGGCGGCCGAGATAGAGCGGATCCTCGCCGGCGTCGAACATGCGGGCGAGATAATAGAGGGCGGCATCCGGATCGGAGCCGCGCACCGATTTGTGCAGCGCCGAGATCAGATTGTAGTGGCCGTCCTGGCCCTTGTCGTAGATCGGCGCCCGGCGCTGGACAATGCGCTGCAGGCCTTCGGCGCCGAACACCTCGCCTGACTTGGCGGCGCGCCAGACCTCTTCGGCCAGCGTCAGGGCAGCGCGGCCATCGCCATCGCTCATGCGGACGAGCATCGCCCTCGCCTCGTCGTCGAGCGGCAGCGCCCTGCCCTCGGTCTCCTCGGCCCGGGCCAGCAGCTTGGCGATGCTGTCCTCACCGAGCGAACGGAAGACCAGCACGCGGGCGCGGGATAGAAGCGCGGCATTCAGCTCGAAGGAGGGGTTTTCGGTGGTGGCGCCAACCAGGACGACGGTGCCGTCTTCCATCACAGGCAGAAAACTGTCCTGCTGGGCCCGGTTGAAGCGATGGATCTCGTCGACGAAGAGCAGCGTCTGACGGCCGTTGGTGCGGCGCAGCTTGGCCGCCTCAAACACTTTCTTCAGGTCGGCGACACCGGAAAACACCGCCGATATCTGTTGGAACGCAAGGCTGGTTTCGCCGGCAAGCAGCCGCGCGACGGTGGTCTTGCCGGTCCCGGGCGGCCCCCAGAAGATCATCGAGCCGAGCGAGCCGGAGCCGATCAG
The DNA here is from genome assembly GCF_935825525.1 of Mesorhizobium escarrei. Taxonomy (GTDB): domain Bacteria; phylum Pseudomonadota; class Alphaproteobacteria; order Rhizobiales; family Rhizobiaceae; genus Mesorhizobium; species Mesorhizobium escarrei. The sequence goes on along the minus strand of NZ_CAKXZT010000152.1, from coordinate 16,951 downwards.
CCGCGTCAGTGCGCCGTCGGATCCGGTCAGATGCTCCTGGCCGACGACCTCGCTGAGGTTCTGCGGGCGCAGTCGGTCGGCCAGCGGCCTGCCGGGCGGCGCCTTTTCCGGTTCATCGACACTGAACAGATCGGCCATGCACTTCTTTTCGTTTAAGCGCGATCTCGTCCGAAGGATCGACGCTCGGGCTCAGTAACGCAACACCTGGCGCAGTATCTGCCCGTCGCGCTCGACGGTAAAGCGCCACCAGCGCGTCTCCTGCATGGCTGCCTGTTCCAGGGTCGCGGCGGTATCGATGGTCAAGCCGTTGACCTCGCGAACGATGTCGCCCGGCTGGAAACCGAAACCGGCTGCGGGCGAACCGCGATTGATGTCGATTACGGTAACACCCTTGACGTCCGTGCGCATGCCGAGCCGCTGGGCGAGCCGCGGCGACAGTTCCGCAACCTTGGCACCGGAGAACGGGCTGCGACCGCGCAGCGTCACTTCCGCGAGTTTTGCACCTTCCGGCGCACGCTCCAGCGCGATGTCCATCGCCGCTTGCTGGCCTTTGCTCAGAACGGCGAAGCTGGCATTGGTACCGATCGACAGCGTCGCCATCCGGTAATCCAGCGCCTCGATGCTCTCGACCGGCGTGCCATTGAGCGACAGCACGACGTCACCGGCCTTGAGCCCCGCCTTGGCCGCCGGCCCTGCTTCGTCGACGGACGAAACCAGCGCCCCGGTCGGCGTCTCGAGACCAAGCGATTCGGCGATTTGCGGCGTCACGCGCTCGAATTCGGCGCCGATATAGGGCCGCTCGAAGAAGTCGCGCCCGGCCTTGGCCGCATCGGCAAAAGCGCGAACCATGTTGGAGGGAATAGCAAAGCCGATGCCGATCGAGCCGCCGCTGCGGCTATAGATCGCCGTGTTGATGCCGACCAGTTGGCCACCCATGTTGATCAGCGCACCGCCGGAATTGCCGGGATTGATCGCGGCGTCGGTCTGGATGAAGAAACTGGAATCGGAAACGCCGATGTGGCTGCGGGCAAGCGCCGAAACGATGCCGCTGGTGGTGGTCTGGCCGACACCGAAGGGGTTGCCGATGGCCAACAACAGGTCGCCGACCTCGAGCGCGTCGGAATCGCCGATGGCGACGACCGGAAATGGCTTGTCGGCGGAGATCTTGAGCACGGCGAGGTCAAGCGTCTCGTCCTTGAGCAGCACCTTGCTGTCGAATTCACGCCCGTCCGCGGTGGCGACCTTGACCTGATCGGCGTCCTTGATGACGTGGAAATTGGTGACCACTATGCCTGTCGGGTCGACCAGCACGCCGGAGCCGAGCGAAGACTGCGCACGCGGCTGCGAACGGCCGAAGAACTCTTCGAAGAACGGATCGCCGTCGAAGGGCGACCTCAGCCTGGCCGTTTGCGAGGCATAGACATTGACCACGGCCGGCGCCGTCTGCTTGACCAGTGGCGCAAACGACAGTTGCATCTCCTCGCGGCCGAACGGCACGCGCTTGTCCGGACCAGAGGTGGCATTTTCGCCTTCGGCGCCGCGCAACATGTCGGTCAGCACGTCGGACAGACCGGGATCGGCCTTGGTGTCCTGAGCCAGCGCCTGCCTGGCGGCCGGCACGACTGCCGCCGCCATCAAGGCGCAGAGTAGAACAAGGGACATCCGTTTTACGCGCATTCCGAATCCTCCGGGGTCGGGCGCCATTGTCCCGACGATTGTGCAAAATGAAAGGCTAAGGCGATGTAATCGAATTATTCTCGAGGAAACGACAGGGGCTTAGTCAAGACAGTCCCCGCAATGCTCCCTACCGTTTCCAGAATGCACAAAAGGGCCCGCAGGCCCTTTGAAACTCTTTCAGCAAAACCGAAGCTATGCGGCTACGGCTTCCTCGTCGGCGCCTTCTGCCTCGATGCGGGCACGGTCGCCGGCGCCCTTGGCCGAGGTGTCGCGATCGACGAACTCGATGACCGCCATGGCGGCATTGTCGCCGTGGCGGAAGCCCGCCTTCATGATGCGCAGATAGCCGCCGTTGCGGGTGGCGTAGCGCGGCGCGATCGTGTCGAACAGGCGCTTGACGACGCCTTCGTTGCCGATCTGGGCAATCACCTGGCGGCGGGCATGCAGGTCGCCGCGCTTGCCGAGCGTCACCAGCTTCTCGACGATCGGACGCAGATCCTTCGCCTTCGGCAATGTGGTGAGGATCTGCTCATGCTCGATGAGCGACACGGCAAGATTAGCAAACATCGACTTGCGGTGGCTGATGCTGCGGGCGAACCGGCGGCCTTTAAATCCGTGGCGCATGGCTCTTCTCCTTCATTCCGGGTTCAAGAAGCTCTTTCCGAGCCTCAGTATTGATCTTCGTAACGCTTGGCGAGGTCTTCGATGTTTTCCGGCGGCCAATCCGGCACTTCCATGCCGAGGTGCAGGCCCATCGCCGCCAGGACTTCCTTGATCTCGTTCAGCGACTTGCGGCCGAAGTTCGGGGTGCGCAGCATCTCGGCTTCGGTCTTCTGGATCAGGTCGCCGATATAGACGATGTTGTCGTTCTTCAGGCAGTTGGCCGACCGCACCGAAAGCTCGAGCTCGTCGACCTTCTTGAGCAGCGCCGGGTTGAAGGCAAGCTCGGTCACCTGCTCGGCGGCGACTTCCTTCTGCGGCTCGTCGAAATTGACGAACAGGCCAAGCTGGTCCTGCAGGATGCGGGCGGCGAAAGCCACCGCGTCCTCGCCCGAGATCGAACCGTCGGTGTCGATCGTCATGGTCAGCTTGTCATAGTCGAGAACCTGGCCCTCGCGGGTGTTCTCGACCTTGTAGGAGACCTTCTTGACCGGCGAGTAGAGACTGTCGACCGGGATGAGGCCGATCGGCGCGTCTTCGGCGCGATTGCGGTCGGCCGGCACGTAGCCCTTGCCGGTATCGACGGTGAACTCCATGCGGATTTCAGCGCCTTCGTCCAGCGTGCAGATGACGTGGTCGGGATTGAGGATCTCGACGTCGCCGACCGTCTGGATGTCGCCGGCGAGAACAGCGCCCGGTCCCTGCTTGCGCACGACCATGCGCTTGGGGCCGTCACCTTCCATGCGGATGGCGATTTCCTTGATGTTCAAGACGATGTCGGTCACGTCCTCGCGCACGCCGGCGATCGACGAGAATTCATGCAGAACGCCGTCGATCTGCACGGCGGTCACAGCCGCGCCACGCAGCGAAGACAGAAGCACGCGACGCAGCGCGTTGCCGAGGGTCAGACCAAAGCCGCGCTCGAGCGGCTCGGCGACCAGCGTGGTCAGCGTCTTCTTCTTCGAAGAGAACTCGATCTTGTTCGGCTTGATCAGTTCCTGCCAATTTTTCTGGATCATGATGCTTTCCTTCCGTTGACCCGCCACCATCCAATCGTGGCGGGCGACCTGGAATGCCGTGGAGGAACGCTCCTGGCGTTCACGCGGCGTTCGGTATTCTCTAGACGCGGCGCTTCTTGCGCGGGCGGCAGCCATTGTGCGGGATCGGCGTCACATCACGGATCGAGGTGATGGTGAAGCCGGCTGCCTGCAATGCGCGCAGCGCCGATTCACGACCGGAGCCGGGTCCGCAGACCTCGACCTCAAGCATGCGCATGCCGTGTTCCTGGGCCTTCTTGGCAACGTCCTCGGCAGCCATCTGGGCAGCGAACGGGGTCGACTTGCGAGACCCCTTGAAGCCCTGGGCTCCCGCCGACGACCAGGCAATCGAATTGCCCTGCGCGTCGGTGATGGTGATCATCGTGTTGTTGAAGGTCGAGTTGACGTGGGCGACGCCCGACGAGATATTCTTGCGTTCGCGACGGCGAACACGTGTGGCTTCCTTGGCCATGATGGTCCTTTCAGTTGATCTCTACACCGCCGTAATGCCAGCGGCTCCACCAGGGAGAAGGCAGTAGGGGAATACGGCAGTAGGGCAGTATGTCTGCCGATCCTATTGCCCTACTGCCCTACTCCCGTACTGCCCTAAATTATTTCTTCTTTCCGGCGATCGACTTGGCCGGGCCCTTGCGGGTGCGCGCATTGGTATGCGTGCGCTGGCCGCGGACCGGCAGCGAGCGGCGATGACGCAGGCCGCGATAGCAGCCGAGGTCCATGAGCCGCTTGATGTTCATCGACACTTCGCGGCGCAGATCGCCCTCGACCTGGTAGTCACGGTCGATCGTCTCGCGGATCTGCAGCACTTCCGCGTCGGTCAGCTGGTTGACGCGGCGCTCGGCGGGGATGCCGACCTTGTCGACGATCTCTTGGGCGAAGCTCTTGCCAATGCCGTGAATGTACTGAAGCGCAATGACGACGCGCTTGTTGGTCGGAATGTTGACGCCGGCTATACGAGCCATGTTCTTCTCTTCTCCATGTGGGCCGGACAAGCCGGCGCTATCAAAGTTGCCCCGCGTCCGGTGGAGGCCGGCCCATGCGGGAGTTTCCAGTTCAAAGCGGCTGCCTTGCCCTTGCGGGCAAGCAAGCCTCATGCCTGATAGGAAGACGGGCCGCCATACCCCAGCGAACCGCTCCAGTCAAGCGTAATCGTTTATTTTCCGTACGCAGACCCTTGGGCCGCCGCTTGGGTCGGGGCCGTGAGCACCGCTTCGATCTGTCGCGTCACCGCATCGATGTCGGCCATGCCGTCGACACCTCTGAGCTTGCCCTTGGCATAGTAGTAGCCGATCAGCGGCGAGGTTTTCTTGTAGTACTCCTTCAGGCGCTCTTCGAACACCGCCGGGTTGTCGTCCTTGCGCACCGGCAGACCCGCCGCCTTGGCCTCTTCGGCGCGCTTGCCGATTCGACCAACCAGCGCCTTGTCGTCGACGACAAGTTCGATGACGGCGTCGAGAGTGAGGCCGCGGGCCGAGAGCATCGATTCAACCGCGTCCGCCTGCACCAGGGTTCGCGGATATCCGTCAAGGATAAATCCCCCGGCGCAATCGGCCTGGTCGATACGCTCGGCGACGATGGCGTTGACGATGGCGTCGGAAACCAGTTCGCCAGCGTCCATCACCGCCTTGGCCCGTTTGCCGACTTCGGTGCCGGCCTGGACAGCAGCGCGCAGCATATCGCCCGTGGAGAGTTGGGGTATGCCGTATTTTTCTACCAGTCTTTGTGCTTGCGTCCCCTTGCCCGCCCCTGGCGGCCCAAGCAATATCAACCTCATCTGGCCTTCTTCCCCCCGCGCAGCTTCGACTTCTTGATCAGGCCCTCATACTGGTGCGCGATCAGGTGACCCTGAATCTGCGCCACCGTGTCGAGCGTTACACTGACCACGATCAGAAGCGATGTGCCACCGAGGTAGAATGGTACGCCAGTCGCTGAAATCAGGAACTCGGGCAGCAGACACACCAGCACCAGATAAATGGCGCCGACGACAGTGATGCGGGTGAGAACATAGTCGATGTAGTCGGCGGTGCGCTCGCCCGGACGGTAGCCCGGAATGAAACCCGAATGCTTCTTGAGCTGGTCGGCGGTGTCCTTCGGGTTGAAGACGATCGCCGTATAGAAGAAGGCGAAAAACACGATCATCGCCGCATAGAACGCCATGTAGAGCGGTTGGCCATGGCCGAGTGCCGCCAGGACGGTGCTGGCCCAGGCTGGCATGTTGGTCGTCTGCGAGAAGCCGGCGACCGTCGCCGGCAGCAACAGCAGCGAAGAGGCGAAGATCGGCGGAATGACGCCGGCCGTGTTGAGCTTGAGCGGCAGGTGCGAGGTGTCGCCCTGGAACATGCGGTTGCCGACCTGGCGCTTGG
>NZ_CAKXZT010000152.1:0-11186 GCF_935825525.1 Mesorhizobium escarrei | reverse complement strand
TCCGCCGATCTTCGCCTCTTCGCTGCTGTTGCTGCCGGCGACCGTCGCCGGCAGCAACAGCAGCGAAGAGGCGAAGATCGGCGGAATGACGCCGGCCGTGTTGAGCTTGAGCGGCAGGTGCGAGGTGTCGCCCTGGAACATGCGGTTGCCGACCTGGCGCTTGGGATACTGGATCAGCAAGCGCCGCTGGGCGCGCTCGAAGAACACGATCAGCGCGATGACGACGACGGCGAGAACGATGATCGCCAGGATCAGGCCGGTCGACAGCGCGCCGGTGCGGCCAAGTTCCAGCGTACCGGAGATGGCTTGCGGCAGGCCCGCGACGATGCCGGCAAAGATGATCAACGAAATGCCGTTGCCGATGCCGCGGGCGGTGATCTGCTCGCCGAGCCACATCAGGAACATGGTGCCGCCGACCAGCGTGATGACGGTCGAGATGCGGAAGAACATGCCGGGATCGCTGACGATGCCGCTGCCGCCTTCCAGTCCGACCGCAATGCCGTAGGCCTGGACCAGCGCCAAAAGCACGGTGCCGTAGCGGGTATACTGGTTGATGACCTTGCGGCCCTGCTCGCCTTCCTTCTTCAGCGCCTCCAGTGACGGGATGACGGAGGTCATCAGCTGCATGATGATGGAAGCGGAGATATAGGGCATGATGCCGAGGGCAAAGATCGCCATGCGCTCGACGGCGCCACCGGCGAACATGTTGAACATGCCAAGCACGCCCTTGCTCTGCGACGAGAAGGCCTGGGCGAAAGCATCGGGATTGATGCCGGGCAGCGGGATATAGGTGCCGAGCCGGTAGACGAGCAGCGCGCCAACGGTGAACCAGATGCGCTTCTTCAGATCCTCCGCCTTGGCGAAGGCCGAGAAATTCAGATTCGAGGCTAGTTGTTCAGCAGCCGAAGCCATGCCTGATTCTCCGCTTGGTCACGCTCGATGGCCCGCAACTCAGGCGGCGCGTGTCACCGAAGCTCACGAGATAAGCTCCGGACTGCAAACATGCAAGCGGCCGCGTTGACGCGGCCGCCATATTGATCGGATCAAAGCGTAATCGAAAGCGAAACGTGTCCCACTCTTGCGATCGCGCTTCAAATCGCCGTTACTCGGCTGCTGCCTTTTCCGGCAACTTCACCGAACCGCCGGCCTTTTCGATCTTCTCGATGGCAGCCTTGGAGGCGCCGGCCACGTCGAAGGCAAGCTTCGACTTGATCACACCGTCGGAGAGGATGCGCACGCCGTCCTTGACGCGGCGGATGACGCCGGCCGCGACCAGCGCTTCGGCGGTCACGATCGTCTTGGCGTCGAGCTTCTTGGCATCGAGCGCGGCCTGGATGCGGGCCAGCGACACGACGGTAAAGCTCTTGGCGAAGATGTTGTTGAAGCCACGCTTCGGCAAGCGCCGGTAGAGCGGCATCTGGCCACCCTCGAAGCCATTGACGGCGACGCCGGAGCGCGCCTTCTGGCCCTTGACGCCGCGACCGGCGGTCTTGCCCGAGCCGGAGCCGATGCCACGGCCGAGACGCTTCCTGGAATGCGTCGCGCCGTCCTTGTCACGCAGATCGTTGAGTTTCATCTGAGTTCTCCTGCGCTCTGGTTCAGCCCTCGTCCACGACGCGGACGAGATGCTGGACGGCAGCGATCATGCCGCGCACGGAGGGGGTGTCCTCCAGCGTGCGCTGCTTGTGCATCTTGTTGAGGCCGAGGCCGACCAGCGTCGCGCGCTGCTCCTTCGGCCGGCGGATCGGCGAACCGATCTGCTCGACGGTGATGGTCTTGGTTGCTTTCTTGGCCATGGTCAAAATCCCTGGTCAGCGCGACTATTCTTCGGCCGCAACGGCGGTGCCGCGGCGGGCCTGAAGGGTCGAATACTTGATGCCGCGCGCGGCAGCCACATCCTTGGGATGCATCTGGCTCTTCAGCGCGTCGAAGGTGGCGCGAACCATGTTGTAGGGGTTCGACGAACCCATCGACTTGGCGACCACGTCATGCATGCCGAGCGTCTCGAAGACGGCGCGCATCGGGCCGCCGGCGATGATGCCGGTACCCTGCTTGGCAGCGCGCAGCAGAACGCGTCCGGCGCCCCAGCGTCCCTCGACGTCGTGATGCAGCGTACGGCCTGAGCGCAGCGGCACGAAGATCATGTCGCGCTTGGCCGATTCGGTCGCCTTGCGGATCGCCTCTGGCACTTCGCGCGCCTTGCCGTGACCGAAGCCGACGCGGCCCTTCTGGTCGCCGACGACGACGAGTGCTGCAAAGCCGAAGCGCCGGCCGCCCTTGACGACCTTGGCGACGCGGTTGATGTGGACGAGCTTGTCCACCATGCCGTCGTCGCGCTCTTCGCGATCACGGCCGCGGCCGCCATCCCTACGTTCCTGTGCCATATCCTGTTCCTTGTTTTTTTCCGGAAGCACGGTTGATGATGATATCCGGCACCTCTGTGGGTTGCCGGGAGCGAAACTCATTTTTCCCTTCGCATGATCTTATCCGAAAAGTCTGCAACTTTTTGCTGCGCAAACCTCCGGTTCGGGATCATGCTTTAGAAACTCAAGCCCCCTTCGCGGGCAGCCTCGGCCAGCGCCTTGACGCGGCCGTGATAGATGTACGGTCCGCGGTCGAAGACGACTTCCTTGACGCCGGCCTTCGAGGCACGTTCGGCAATCAGCTTGCCGATTGCCACAGCGGCGGCAGTGTCGGCACCGGTCTTGAGCGAACCCTTGAGGTCCTTCTCCAGCGTCGAGGCGGCAGCGATGGTGTGGCCCTTGGCGTCGTCGATGACCTGGACGTAAATGTTCTTCGACGTGCGGTGGACCGACAGACGCGGACGCTCGCCGGCGACCTTCTTGATCTGGCGGCGGACGCGCTGAGCGCGGCGTTGAGTGGATTCTTTCGAGCCCATGATATCAGTTCCTTGCCTTCAAAAAACGGGGGCAACCCTGTGCGGTAGGACAAGCCTCCCGCGACCGCTCCCCGCGGCGTTGATTTGCAGTGAATGGTGAATGGAAAGATGGTAAAAGGTAGAAACTAGGTGCCAGCCGGCATCTGCTCTATCCTACTGCCATTTTTCCATTCACCATTCACTATTGACGAAATTACTTCTTCTTGCCTTCCTTGCGGACGATCTTCTCGCCAGCGTAACGAACGCCCTTGCCCTTGTACGGCTCAGGACCGCGATATTCGCGTATCTCGGCAGCAACCTGGCCGACCTTCTGCTTGTCGATGCCGGTCACGGTGATTTCCGTCGGCTTCGGCACGGTGATCGTGATGTCCTGCGGCGTTTCGTAGACGACGTCATGGCTGAAGCCGAGCGCCAGCTGCAGGTTCTTGCCCTGCATGGCGGCGCGATAGCCGACGCCGGTGATCTCGAGCTTCTTTTCGAAACCGTCCTTGACGCCCTGCAGGATGTTGACGATCTGCGTGCGCGACATGCCCCATTTGGAACGGGCGGTCTTGGTCTGGTCGCGTGGCTGGACAGCGATCTCGCTGCCTTCCATCTTAACCAGCACTTCGTCGTTGACCACGAACTTCAGCTCACCCTTGGGGCCCTTCGCGGTGACGGTCTGGCCGTCGACGGTCGCGGTCACGCCCTGCGGCAGCGAAACGGGTTTCTTTCCAATACGAGACATTTTGTTGTCCTCGTCACTTCTCTTGTTTCAGGTCTCTGTTTCGAGCGTGATCTTGTCCGAAGCCGGGTTCCACTTTTCACTGTGTGGTTCGGTTCGGGATCGCGCTCCAGATCAGAAGATCTGGCAGAGGATTTCCCCGCCGACATTCTGTTCACGCGCTTCGTGGTCGGCCATCACGCCCTTCGGTGTCGAAAGGATGGCGATGCCGAGGCCGTTGGCGACGTGCGGGATCGACTTCGCCGATACGTAAACGCGACGGCCCGGCTTCGAGACGCGGGCGATTTCGCGCACGACCGGCGCACCGTCGAAATACTTCAGCTCGATTTCGATTTCGGACTTGCCGTTGTCGAAGTCGGTCTGGCTGTAGTCGCGGATATAGCCTTCCGCCTTCAGCACGTCGAGGACGCGGGTGCGAAGGCGCGAGGCCGGCGTTGAAACGCTCGACTTCTTGCGGCCATAGGCGTTGCGGATGCGGGTCAGCATATCGCCGAGAGGATCGCTCAATGACATGTTATGTCCTCCTTACCAGCTCGACTTGACCAGGCCCGGGATCTGGCCGTTGTTGCCGAGATCACGGAGCGCGATGCGCGATACTTTGAGCTTGCGATAGTAGGCACGCGGACGTCCGGTGACTTCGCAGCGGTTGCGGATGCGGATCTTGGCCGAGTTGCGCGGCAGTGCCGCAAGCTTCAGCTGAGCGCGGAAGCGCTCTTCCATCGGCTTGGACTGATCCATGATGATCGCCTTGAGGACCTTACGCTTGGCAGCGTACTGGTCCACAAGCTTGCGGCGCCTGTTGTTCTTCTCGACTGAGCTGGTCTTTGCCATTTCAGATTTTTCCTTTTCTCGCTGCCGTTACTGGCGGAAGGGGAAGTTGAAGGCCTTGAGCAATGCCCTGGCTTCGTCGTCCGTCTTCGCAGTCGTACAAACGATGACGTCCATGCCCCAGATCTGATCAACCTTGTCGTAGTTGATCTCCGGGAACACGATGTGTTCCTTGATGCCCATGGCATAGTTGCCACGGCCATCGAAGCTCTTCGGATTGAGCCCGCGGAAGTCGCGGACGCGCGGCAGCGCGATGTTCACGAGGCGGTCGAGGAACTCGTACATGCGTTCCTTGCGCAGCGTGACCTTGGCGCCGATCGGCATCTTTTCGCGGACCTTGAAGCCGGCGATCGAGTTGCGCGCGTGGGTGACGACGGCCTTCTGGCCGGCGATCAGCGCAAGATCTTCGGCCGCGATCGAAGGCTTCTTCGAATCGCCGGTCGCCTCGCCGACGCCCATGTTCAGCACGATCTTGTCGATGCGCGGAACCTGCATCTCGTTCTCGTAGCCGAACTGCTCCTGCAGTGCCTTGCGGATGGTCTCGTTGTAGACCTGCTTGAGGCGCGGCGTGTTCTGGGCAGTCGCCTGCTTGGTTTGAGCCTTAGCCATTGATGACTTCTCCCGAGCGCTTGGCGACGCGCACCTTCTTGCCGTCCTTCTGGAAGATGAAGCCGACACGGGTCGGCTTGCCATCCTTGGGGTCGGCTAACGCGATGTTCGACAGCTGGATCGGCGCTTCCTTGGTGATGATCCCGCCCTCTTGGGACTGGGACTGCTTCTGGTGACGACGGATCATGTTGACGCCGCGCACCAGCGCGGTGTCTTCCTTCGGCTGTACCGAGAGGACTTCGCCCGAACGGCCCTTGTCCTTGCCGGCCAGCACGACGACCTTGTCGCCTTTTCTAATCTTCTGCATTGGTCCGGCTCCTTACAGCACTTCAGGCGCGAGCGAGATGATCTTCATGTGGTTCTTGGCGCGGAGTTCGCGCGGGACCGGTCCAAAGATACGCGTGCCGATCGGCTCTTTCTTGTTGTCGACGAGAACGGCCGCGTTCTTGTCGAAACGGATCACGCTGCCGTCCGGGCGGCGGATGTCCTTGGCCGTGCGAACCACGACCGCCTTCATCACATCGCCCTTCTTGACGCGGCCGCGCGGGATGGCTTCCTTTATCGACACCACGATGATGTCGCCCACGGAAGCGTATTTCCGCTTCGAGCCGCCCAGCACCTTGATGCACATGACACGACGGGCGCCGGAATTATCCGCGACGTCGAGGTTTGTTTGCATCTGAATCATGACTGGCCGCCTTCTTCTCTTCTAACGGGACGGGCTCAAAGCCCCTCCCCGGTCTGTCCAAAATTCGTTGTTTACGCCTGGTCCGAAGACACGACGGTCCAGCGCTTGTCCTTGGAAATCGGCTTCGATTCCTGGATGAACACCTGATCGCCGACCTTGTGGGCGTTGTTCTCGTCGTGCGCCTTGTACTTCTTGGTCATGCGCACGGTCTTCTTCATCACGGGATGCGTGAAGCGCCGTTCGACCTTGACGACAACCGTCTTCTCGTTTTTGTCGCTGACGACGGTGCCCTGCAGAATGCGCTTTGGCATGGTTTTCGTCCTTAAGCCTTCTTAGCCGCGGACTTTTCCGCAGCGATGGTCTTGATACGCGCAATGTCCTTGCGGACCTGCCTCACGCGCGCGGTCTTCTCGAGCTGGCCGGTGGCCTTCTGGAAGCGCAGGTTGAACTGCTCCTTCTTCAGGCTGGCCAATTCGTCGGTCAGCTGGTCCTGGGTCTTGGTCCGGATGTCTTCGGCTTTCATGATCAGCCCGTCCTTATTCTGCGATGCGCTGTACGAAGCGCGTCCTGACCGAGAGCTTGGCCGCGCCGAGACGCAGCGCCTCACGGGCGGTTTCCTCATTGACGCCGTCGATCTCGAACATGATGCGGCCAGGCTTGACGCGCGCCGCCCAGTAATCGACCGCGCCCTTGCCCTTGCCCATGCGGACTTCGGTCGGCTTCGACGTCACCGGCACGTCCGGGAAGATACGGATCCAGACGCGGCCGGCGCGCTTCATCTCGCGGGTGATCGCGCGGCGAGCCGCCTCGATCTCACGCGCGGTGACGCGGTTCGGCTCAAGCGCCTTCAGCCCGAAACCGCCGAAATCCAGATTGGTGCCACCCTTGGCGGCACCGTGGATACGACCCTTGAACTGCTTGCGGAACTTTGTGCGCTTTGGCTGCAGCATCGTTCTAACTCCAAATTCTCAACTGTCTCAGGCGTTTTCGCGACGGCGACCGCGTTCGCGCTCACCACCACCGCCATGCGCATGATCGCCCTCGGTGGCGCGGCGCTCCGAAGCCATCGGGTCGTGCTCGAGGATTTCGCCCTTGAACACCCAGACCTTGACGCCGCAGATGCCGTAGGCAGTGTGTGCTTCGGCCGTGCCGTAGTCGACGTCGGCGCGCAGCGTATGCAGCGGCACGCGACCTTCGCGGTACCATTCCATGCGCGCGATCTCGGCGCCGCCGAGACGGCCGGCGCAGTTGATGCGGATACCTTCGGCACCAAGGCGCATCGCCGACTGCACGGCGCGCTTCATGGCGCGGCGGAACGCGATACGGCGCTCGAGCTGCTGGGCGATCGACTGGGCGACCAGCGTCGCGTCGATCTCGGGCTTACGCACTTCGACGATGTTCAAATGCGTCTCGGACTTCGTCATCTCCATCAGCTTCTTGCGAAGCTTCTCGATGTCGGCGCCCTTCTTGCCGATGATCAGGCCCGGACGCGCCGCGTGGATGGTGACGCGGCACTTCTTGTGCGGACGCTCGATCACGACCTTCGAAATCGCGGCCTGCTTGAGTTCCTTCTCAAGATACTTGCGGATCTTGATGTCCTCATGCAGCAGCTTGCCGTACTCGCCGGTGTTGGCGAACCAGCGCGAATCCCAGGTGCGGTTGATGCCGAGACGCAGACCGATCGGATTGATTTTCTGGCCCATTATGCGGCCTCCACTTTTTCTTCGACTTCACGAACGACGATCGTGAGGTGCGAGAACGGCTTCTCGATACGGCTGGCGCGGCCACGGCCACGGGCATGGAACCGCTTCATGACGATCGACTTGCCGACATAGGCTTCCGCCACGATCAGCGCATCGACGTCGAGGTCGTGGTTGTTTTCCGCGTTGGCGATCGCCGATTCCAGCGTCTTCTTGACCGTGCCGGAAATCCGCTTGGTCGAGAATTCGAGATCGGAAAGCGCTGTCGCGACCTTCTTGCCGCGGATCAGCGCGGCAACCAGGTTCAGCTTTTGCGGGCTGATACGGATCGTGCGCAACACGGCGCGCGCTTCGTTGTCAGCAAGCCTGCGCGGAGCTTTGGCCTTGCCCATGATTATTTCCTCTTCGCCTTCTTATCCGCGCCATGACCGTAATAGGTCCGGGTCGGAGCGAATTCACCGAACTTGTGGCCGACCATGTCCTCGTTCACCGAAACGGGAACGTGCTTCTGGCCGTTGTAGACACCGAAGGTGAAGCCGACGAACTGCGGCAGAATGGTGGAGCGACGGCTCCACATCTTGATCACCTCATTGCGACCACCTTCACGAACCTTGTCCACCTTCTTGAGAAGGTAGCCGTCGATGAAGGGGCCTTTCCAAATCGAACGAGTCACTTGGCGTTACCTCTTCTTAGCTCTTGCGCTGATGGCGCGAGCGCAGGATGAACTTGTCGGTCGCCTTATTGGACCGCGTCTTCTTGCCCTTGGTCGGCTTGCCCCAAGGCGAAACCGGATGGCGGCCACCCGAGGTGCGGCCTTCGCCGCCGCCGTGCGGATGGTCGACCGGGTTCATGGTCACGCCGCGGTTGTGCGGACGTTTTCCCCGCCACACCGTGCGGCCTGCCTTGCCGTCATTGATGTTGCCGTGGTCCGGGTTGGACACGGCGCCGACAGTGGCCATGCACGAGCCGTGGACGACACGCTGCTCGCCTGAGTTCAGGCGCAGGATCGCCATGCCCTGGTCACGGCCGACGAGCTGGGCATAACCGCCAGCCGAACGGGCAACCTGGGCGCCCTTGCCCGGCTTCAGCTCGATGTTGTGGACGATCGTGCCGACCGGCATCGAGGCCAACGGCATCGCATTGCCCGGCTTCACGTCGACCGCTTCGCCGGCCACGATCTTGTCGCCGGCAGCAAGGCGCTGCGGAGCGATGATGTAGGACAGCTCGCCATCGTCATACTTGATCAGCGCGATGAAGGCGCTGCGGTTCGGATCGTATTCGATACGCTCGACCGTGCCGACAATGTCGACCTTGCGGCGCTTGAAGTCGATGATGCGGTACGTGCGCTTGTGACCGCCGCCGATGAAGCGGGCCGTGATGCGGCCGTAATTGTTGCGGCCGCCCGATTTGGTCAGGCCTTCGGTCAGGCCCTTGACGGGCTTGCCCTTGTAGAGGCCTGAGCGGTCGACGATGACCAGCTGGCGGGTGCTCGGCGTTATCGGGTTGAATTTTTTCAGTGCCATGTCTGTTGTCCTCGCGGTCTTGCTCAGAGACCCGTCGCGACGTCGATCGACTGGCCGTCGGCCAGCGTCACGATCGCCTTCTTGACGTCGCTCTGGCGGCCGATCGTGCCGCGGAAGCGCTTGATCTTGCCCTTGCGGACAAGCGTGTTCACGGCCATCACCTTGACGCCGAACAGCGCTTCGACGGCAGCCTTGATTTCCGGCTTCGACGCCTTCTTGGCGACGTTGAAGACGACCTGGTTCTGCTCGGAAGCCATGGTCGACTTTTCGGTGATCGCCGGCGAGACGATCACGTCGTAGTGACGAAGGTCGGTCATTTGAAGCGCTCCTCGAGAGCCTCGACGGCGGCCTTCGAAAGGACCAGCGTGCCGCGGCGCAGAATGTCGTAGACGTTGATGCCCTGGATGGGCAGCACGTCGATGTTCGGGATGTTCGTGGCCGCCAGCTTGAAATTCTTGTCGAGCTCGGCGCCGCCGATCAGCAGGGCGTTGGACAGGCCCAGCGTCGCGAAATTCGCGATCAGCGCCTTTGTCTTGGCATCGGTCAGCATCAGCTCATCGATGATGATGAGCGAGGCGCTCTTGGCCTTGGCCGAGAGAGCATGCTTGAGGCCCAGCGCGCGCACCTTCTTCGGCAAATCGTGCTCGTGGCTGCGGACGACCGGGCCGTGGGCCTTGCCGCCGCCGCGGAACTGCGGAGCGCGTGCCGAATGGTGGCGGGCGCGGCCCGTACCCTTCTGCTTGTACATCTTGGCGCCGGTGCGGGCGATCTCGGCGCGACCCTTGGTCTTGTGCGTGCCCTGCTGCTTCTTGGCAAGCTGCCAGCGCACGACGCGCTGCAGGATGTCTTCGCGCGGATCAAGGCCGAATATCTCGTCGGAGAGTTTCACCTTGCCGGCGTCCTTGCCGCCAAGCGTTGTGATCTTGAGGTCCATTATTCCGCTCCCTCTGTGGCCGGGGCATCTACTGTGGCCGGGGCATCGTTCTTGGCGCCATCATTGGTTGCAATGGCGCGGGTTGCGGCGGGCTTCGGCGCATTGGCCGGCAGCGCAACCTTGGCCGCATCACGGACCAGGATCCAGGCGCCCTTCGAACCGGGAACCGCGCCGCGGATCAGGATCAGACCGCGATCGGCATCGGTCGAGACGACCTCGACATTCTGCGTGGTGACGCGGGTGTCACCCATGTGGCCGGCCATGTGCTTGCCCTTGAACACCTTGCCCGGGTCCTGGCGCTGGCCGGTCGAGCCGTGCGTACGGTGCGAGACCGAGTTGCCGTGGGTCGCGCGGCCACCGCCCATGTGGTGCCGCTTGATGACGCCCTGGAAACCCTTGCCGATCGTGGTTCCCGTCACATCGACCTTCTGGCCGACGACAAAATGATCGACGGTGATCTCGGCGCCGACATCGATCATGTTGTCGGCGGAGACGCGGAACTCGGCAACCTTGGCCTTCGGCTCGACGGAAGCGGTCGCGAAATGGCCGCGCATCGCCTTCGACGTGTTCTTCACCTTGGCAAGGCCAACGCCGAGCTGGACGGCGGTATAGCCGTTCTTCTCCTGCGTGCGCTGCGCCACGACCTGGCAGTTCTCCATCTGGAGAACCGTGACGGGAACATGTTCCCCGGCATCGTTGTAGATGCGGGTCATTCCCACCTTCTTTGCAATCACACCTGAACGCATCGGTTCAATTCCTTTAGAGTTCCCTGTCGGGGCTGTCGCCCCTCCACGCCTCTTGTTCCTTCAGAGTTCCCTGTCGGGGCTGCCGCCCCTCCACGCCTCTTGTTCCTTCAGAGTTCCGGGTCGCCCCGCCGCTCTGGTTCCTTAGAGCTTGATCTCGACGTCGACACCGGCGGCAAGATCGAGCTTCATCAAAGCGTCGACCGTCTGCGGGGTCGGATCGACGATGTCGAGCAGACGCTTGTGCGTGCGCATCTCAAACTGCTCGCGGCTCTTCTTGTCGACGTGAGGCGACCGGTTGACCGTGAACTTTTCGATCCGCGTCGGCAGCGGAATGGGGCCGCGGACGTTGGCGCCGGTGCGCTTGGCCGTCGACACGATTTCCCGCGTCGAGGCGTCAAGCACCCGGTGATCAAACGCCTTCAGGCGGATGCGGATATTCTGTCCGTTCATGCGTCACTTCCTTGTTCTGGCGCGGCGCGGGCAGCGCCCGCGACAGATCGGTTTAAGTCCAAATTACTCTTTGATGGTGACGACG
>NZ_CAKXZT010000151.1 GCF_935825525.1 Mesorhizobium escarrei | reverse complement strand
GCCGTCCACCCCATCATGCCGTGATGGTGGTGCAGTGCTCCGGCGGCGCAGAATCGAACACCATCCTGTTCCGCGGTAACGGGCAATCGGGCGGCCATTCCGATCGGTGGTATGATCGCACTAATCCTGATCCGCCGTGCCCTTCGGCAGAGGTAACGGCATGGATCCTAGGGTCTGCACTCCGCTTCGCGTCGCTCCGCCCTAGGATGACGAAAGACGAGCGTTTCAGCGCCCTACCAATCGCTGAGCTTGGTGCCGGGCCCGTATTCCTGGCCCTCGACATCCTTCACCACGGCCTGGCCGCAGCGCATGCTCTTGGTCTGCTTGTCGTAGGAATAGCTCGGCGAGCCGAACAGATGCCAGCCCTTGTTCAGCGCCGCCGTCACCTTGTGGCAGAAGCTGGAATCGTCCGGGCCGGACAGAAAGCGGTAGAGTTTCATTTTTCATTCCTGTGGTGAGTTGCAATCATACCCCCGCTGGCATGCCCCGCTGGCGGCCGCCTTCGCCAGCAGTTTTTCGGCCTGCGCCAGATGCAGCCGTTCGAGCATTTTTCCATTCAGCGCAATGACTTGCCTGCCGGTATTTTCGGCAAGCGCGAAGGCATCCTTCACCGAGCGCGCCTCGGCCACCGCTTCGGCAGATGGCGCAAAGGCTCGGTTTGCGGCATCGATCTGGGTCGGGTGGATCAGCGACTTGCCGTCGAACCCCATGGCGGCTGCTTCCGTGCATTGGCGCGCAAAAGCGTCCAGATCGCGAAAATCGTTGAAGACACCGTCGAGCAGATCGAGGCCGCCGGCGCGCGCGGCGAGCACCATCTGCATCAGCCACGGTGTGAGATAGCGCCGGTCGGGCGTCGCGAGAATGCCGGTGTCCTTGACCAGGTCGTTCGTTCCGGCAACGAAACAGACCAGCCGCGAGGCCGGATCGCGGCCAAGCTCAGCGATCGGGCCGATGTTGAGCAGCGCCTTGGGCGTTTCGATCATCGCCCATAGTTTCACCGCGTCGGGTGAAAAATTGTCGTCGAGGACGTCGCCGGCTTCCAGGACGTCGCGCGGCGTATCGACCTTGGGCAGCAGAATGGCGTCGGGCTCGCAGCTTGCCGCAGCCAGCAAATCGTCGGCGCCCCATTCGCTGGAGCGCGGGTTGATGCGCACGACCATCTCGCAGCGCCGGCCAGGGCGGTTGGCGAAGATGCCGGCCAGCTTTTCCCGTGCGAAAACCTTGTCGGCCGGGGCGACGGCATCTTCGAGATCGATGATGACGGCGTCGCAATCCAGCGACGCAAGCTTGGCCAGCGCCTTGTCGTTCGAGGCCGGGACGTAGAGCACCGAGCGGCGCGGGCGATAGGTTTCGGTCATCTCAGATCTATGCCGCCTGCGGCCGGTCGAGGCAAGCCGTCTGGCTCCTACATTGGGCAATTGCCGCTTCAGGAGAAGGACCACGGCTTAATTCCAGCTTGGGTTCCTCGCCCCACGAGAGTGGGGCGAGGAACCCCGATTCTGCGAAGGCAACCGATTTCAAAGCTGAAGCGATGACCCTGCACGAAAACTGCACGGGATTGCGGAAAACCTCCTCGGACCCGCCTCGCTGCCTGCATTTCGGCCGGGCGATACAGGCGGTATGCAAGAGCGAGAAAAACCCCGTTGGTCCCTACCGTACCGCCTCCGCAATGACAGTTGGTGGCTCGTCGAACCGCCGCGGACGCACGGTTCGGCGACTCTCTTCCCCTTCATCCGCAAATCTCCGCCCCCCGGCCGGATCAAAGCCGCGGAGAAAGCCCGATCATGACATCGCTGGTTACCGTCACGCCGAGCACTTGCGCGCGCTTCGGCGTTGCCGTCCTGCTTGCCGCGCTGGCCGATTTCTTCTTCTATGGGCAGCCGGTCGGCATCACGCTTTTCCTGTTCGGCGTCACTCTGGCCGCCGCAGCCGCGGCGATCCAGCCGTCGGCGCTCAGCGCCGGCCGGGCCTGGTTCAAACCCGTTGCCCTGCTTGTCGGGCTGCTGCCGCTCCTCGAAAATGTCAGTGCGCTGTCCGTCGCGATCGGGCTGGCGGCGCTGGCCGTCTTTGCGCTTTCGCTGGTCGGGCGGCTGCGGCGCGGGTTTGCCCGCATTGCCGGCCAGGTCGCGCTGTTCCTGATCGCAGCGCTGTTTCGGTTCGTCCACGATTTTTTCCGCTGGCGCAAGGCGGCGCGGCGGCTTGGCCGGCGGCGCATCCGCTTCGCGGCGATCGCCGTCTGGATCATGCCGCTAACCCTGGGCGCAGTGTTTCTGGCGCTGTTCGGCGCCGCCAATCCGGTTATCGAATACTGGCTGTCGCTGATCGATCTCCACGCACTGCTCGACCTCATCCAGCTGCCGCGGCTGGCCTTCTGGCTGGTCGTGCTTGCCGGCGTCTGGGCCTTTCTGCGCCCGCGCCTGCCGCGCTTCTTGCGCCGCATTGCGCGTCGGGTGGCACCTGTCCCTGTCAGCGGGGTGACGACGACGACAAAACCCGCCAAGGCGATCGAGGACATCATCTTCGGCAAGGCCGCCATTCTTCGCGCGCTGGTGGTCTTCAACATCCTGTTCGCGATGCAGACCGTGCTCGACGCCACCTATCTGTGGGGCGGCATCGCCCTGCCCGACGGGCTGACCTACGCCGCTTACGCGCATCGCGGCGCCTATCCATTGATCCTCACGGCGCTGCTCGCCGCCGGTTTCGTCCTGGCGGCGCTTAGGCCGGGAAGTGCCACTTCCAGCGATCCGTTCATCCGCCGGCTGGTCTATGTCTGGGTGGCGCAGAACATCGTGCTGGTCATCTCGTCGATCCTGCGGCTCGAACTCTATGTCGGCATCTATGCGCTGACCTACTGGCGCGTCGCCGCCTTTGTCTGGATGGGATTGGTCGCGGCGGGCCTCGCCCTGATCATCGCCCGCATCGCGCTCGGAAAATCCAATGAATGGCTGCTTTCCGCCAATCTTCTGACGCTATCGGCGACGCTTTATGCCTGCTCGTTCATCAACTTTGCCGCCCTGATCGCCAACTACAATGTCGAGCACTCATTGGAAATGACCGGCCACGGCAGCGAGCTCGATTTCTGGTACCTGCGTTCGCTCGGTCCCAGCGCCCGGCCGGCGCTCGATCGCTTCCTCGAGCAGCAGGCCAGGACGAATGCGGCCAGCGTTTCCCCCCACCGCGAACTCGTCCGTTTGCTTGGGCGCGACGAGGCCCGCTACCGCGCGGCTCGGGAAAACTGGCGCGCCTGGAGCTTTCGCGACTGGCGGCTCCTTCGCACTCTCGACACAGCTATCCCGTTCGTGGTTCCTCAGGGCTCCGAACCCTTCGTGCCGGGCCGCTGATTGATGCCGCATCATATCCTGATCGCCGACGATGATCCGCACATCCGCGAGATCATCTGCTTCGCCCTCGAAAAGGCCGGCATGAAAACGGTTGCAGTAGCCGACGGCGCCTCCGCCTTGCAGGCGATCGAGCGCCGCGCGCCGGACCTTGTCGTGCTCGACATCGGCATGCCGGAGATGGGCGGGCTGGAGGTCTGCCGGCGGCTGCGGCACACATCGGATGTGCCGGTGCTGTTCCTGTCCGCGCGTGATGAAGAAATCGACCGCGTCCTGGGGCTCGAAATGGGTGGCGACGACTATGTCACCAAGCCGTTCAGCCCGCGCGAGCTGGTCGCCCGCGTCAACGTCATCCTGCGGCGTGCCCGCCCGCCAGCCCAGACCGACGACAGGCAATTCTCGCATGGCAGACTGGCTTTGGTGCCGGCAAGCCACGCCGCCAGCTTCGACGGCAGGCCGCTGGTGCTGACCTCGATCGAATTCGCCATCCTGAAGGGGTTTCTGGCGCGCCCGGCGCATGTGCTTGGGCGCGACATGGTGATGGCCAATGCCTATGCCGGCAACATCCATGTCGCCGACCGAACCGTCGACAGCCATATCCGCAACATCCGCGCCAAGCTGGCGGCGGCCGGCTGCACGGATGCGATCGAGACAGTGCATGGCGTCGGCTTCCGGCTCGGCCGGTGCGGCGCGTGACCGCGCATAAATGGCGCCCGCGCCTCGCCACCATCGTTGTCGCCATCCTGATCATGGTGATGGCGCTGCCGCTGGTCGGCCTGTTCTTCTTCAGGCTCTACGAGAACCAGCTGATCCGCCAGACCGAGGCCGAGCTGATCGCGCAAGGTGCCGCCCTTGCCGCCATCCATGCGCAAGAGGTTCGCGACGCCGGCCTCCCGGCTGAAAAGCTCGGCGCGGCCGTGCCTGCCGACAGAGACAATCCGGACTCTCCCTACCGGCCGATCGAGCCAAGCCTCGATCTCGCGTCCGACAGGGTTCTGGCGACCCGACCTGCGGCGACGGCCGCCACCGTCGATCCCGCTTTCACGGCGATCGGAGCGCGGCTGTCGGGCATTCTTGCCGAGACGCAGAGGACCACGCTTGCCGGCTTTCGGCTGCTCGACCCCAAAGGCGTCGTCATCGCCGGACGCGAAGAGGTCGGCCTGTCGCTCGGCGCCGTCGGCGAGGTTCGCGCAGCACTTGCCGGCCGCTACGCCAGCGTGCTCCGGCAGAGGATCTCCGACGAGCCGCCACCATCGCTCTATTCGGTCAGCCGCGGCACGAGAGTCCGCGTCTTCGTCGCCCTGCCGGTCGCCGTCGACGGCAAGGTCGCCGGCGTGGTCTACCTGTCGCGGACGCCGAACAACATCGTCAAGCATCTCTATGGCGAGCGCGGCAAGGTGGTGCTGGCGGCGATCGCCGTCCTCGGCGGCACGCTGCTCATCGGCCTTGTCTTCCTGCGCACCGTAAGCCGGCCGATCTACGCGCTGATGGAGCGGACAAAGCGCATCGCCGCCGGTGATCGCGCGGCGATCAGGCCGCTCGACCATCATGGCACGCGCGAGATGGCAGCACTGTCCGACGCCTTCCTCGACATGGCCGAAAAGCTGCATGCGCGCTCAGACAGCATCCAGACCTTCGCCACTCACGTCTCGCACGAGCTCAAATCGCCACTGACGGCGATCCAGGGTGCGGCCGAACTGCTGCGCGATTCGGGTAGCGCGATGGACGAGGCCGAGCGGTGGCGGTTTTCGGACAACATCGTCACCGACGCTGGGCGGCTCAATTTGCTGGTGCGCCGTCTGCTCGACCTGGCGCGCGCCGAAAACCTTGCGCCAAGCGGTGAAAGCACGTCGTTAGGTGCCGCGCTGGCGCTGCTGCCAGCCGAGAACACGATAGCGGTGCGCGTCGAGGCGGGCGGCGAGACCCGCCTGCGCATCTCGGCCGAGAACGCGGCGATCGTGCTCGCCAATCTCATCGACAATTCGGCGCGGCATGGCGCGACGCTGGTCTCGATCACGGCGGCGAGCGCAGTCGGCAAGGCGACGATCCTGCTGAGCGACGACGGCGCCGGCATTTCGCCCAGCAACCGGGCGCGTATTTTCGAGCCATTCTTCACCACGCGCCGCGATCGCGGCGGCACCGGCATGGGCCTCGGCATCGTTATGGCCCTCCTGAAAGCGCATGATGGCACGATCCGCCTGGTTGACTCCGAGCGCGGCACGCGCTTCGAGATCATCCTGTCGGCTGTATGAATTGGAGCCTGATCAGAAACCGGTTTTCGGGATCATGCTCTGGAACTGGAGAAGCGAAAAAGTGCGCTACGACGTCGTTATCATCGGCGGAGCCATCGTCGGCTCCTCGATCGCCTATTATCTGCGCGAGGAAGGGTTTTCAGGCTCGATCGCGCTGGTCGAGCGCGACCCGCAGTTCGCCCATGCGGCGACGACGCTGTCCTGCGCTTCGATCCGCCAGCAGTTTTCGATTCCCGAAAACATCCGCCTGTCGCAGTTCACGCTGAAACTGTTCCGGCGGCTTACGGAAGAATTCGGGGCCGACGCCGATATCGGCTTTCGCGAAGGCGGCTATCTCATCCTTGCCGGCGACAACGGGCTGCCGATCCTCAAGGCCAATCACCAGACGCAGATGGCCGAGGGCGCCGACGTCGTGCTTGAAGATGCGGAGGCGCTCGTCCGCCGGTTCCCGTGGCTGTCGGCCGAGGGCATCACCGCCGGCGCCTATGGCCGCACGGGCGAGGGCTGGTTCGACGCGCATGCCATGCTGATGCTGTTCCGCAAGGCGCTGCGGGAGAAGAAGATCGATTTCATCACCGCCGATGTGACCGGCATCGAACGGCAGGGCGACTGCGTCACCGGGGTAAACCTCGACAATGGCGAGCGGCTCGACGCCGGCATCGTCGTCAACGCCGCCGGGCCGAATGCCGGCAAGGTTTCCGCAATGGCCGGACTGGTGTTGCCGGTGGAGCCGCGCAAGCGCAGTGTCTTCATCTTCGAGGCGCGCGAGAAATATGACGACATGCCGCTGCTGGTCGATCCCTCAGGCATCTATGTCAGGCCGGAAGGCTCGGTCTACATCACCGGCGGCGGCGAGCCGGAAGAGGGCGACGGCCCCGCCGACGCGAGCGATTTCGAGCCCGACTGGCCGCTGTTCGAAGAGGTGATCTGGCCGGTGCTGGCGACCCGCATCCCCGCCTTCGAGGCGATCAAGCCGACGCGCGCCTGGGCCGGCCATTACGATTACAACACGCTCGACCAGAACGCGGTGATCGGCCCGCATCCGCAAGTCGGGAATTTCCTCTTCGCCAACGGTTTTTCCGGCCACGGCCTGCAGCAGGCGCCGGCGGTCGGCAAGGCGCTGGCCGAGCTGATCGTGCATGGCGGCTACCGCACGGTGGACTGCTCGGCGTTTGGGTATGAGCGCGTTGCCGAGGGGCGGGCGTTTCGGGAATTGAATGTGATCTGAGGGAAACGCGGCGAACGCTCCGCGATTTTTGATGCTGGAGGGACAGCGCCCCCTCTGTCCTGCCGGACATCTCCCCCACATGGGGGGAGATTAGCAGTTTCAGCGTCCCGCTCACCCCTGCAACCGGTGGGGACAGCCAATCTCCCCCCATGTGGGGGAGATGTCCGGCAGGACAGAGGGGGCGCGAAGGATCGCGACAGGCGAGCCGTCAGCGCTCGCGGCCAAACCAGAAGGCGTCGGCCATGCGCGTCATGCCGATCCGTTCGTAGAAGCCGACGGCGTCGGGCACGGAAATCAGTGACATGGCGACCGATGGTCCGAGCTGCCGCCGCGCTTCGTCGAGCAGGCCCTTGCCGATGCCGAGCCCTTGCGCCGATTTGCAAACGGCGAGCTCGGAAATATAGCACACCCACGAGAAGTCGGTGATGCCGCGGGCAAGGCCAATCAGCGGCTTGTCAGGCGCAGCGAGGCGCGCCGTCAACATCAGATCGGCATTGGCAAGCATCGCCTTCAGACGGAGGTCGTCATCGACAGGCCGGGTGACGCCGAGGCCGGATTCCACCAGCACGCGACGGAACTCGGCTGCGTCGAGGGCCGGTTCGCTGGCGTAAAGGACTTTGGGACGTGTTGTCATGCCGGCCAAGGTGCACCATAGGGCGGCAACTTTGAAGGGGCCCTGTTTCGAAGGGGGCCTGTGCTCCAGGACCAAGCTGGCGAAAACAGCCGCCTTTTATTTGCCTGCAGCTTTGTGTAAACCGGGCGCCAACACATCCCCCGCAGCGAAAAGAAGACGGGCAAGACCTATGGAAAAATTCACCAAGCTCACCGGCGTTGCCGCGCCGATGCCGATCGTCAATGTCGACACCGACATGATTATCCCCAAGGATTATCTCAAGACGATCAAGCGCACCGGGCTCGGCAGCGGACTGTTTGCCGAAATGCGCTACAAGGACGACGGTTCGGAAAACCCCGACTTCGTGCTCAACAAGCCGGCCTATCGCAAGGCGCAGATTCTGGTCGCCGGCGACAATTTCGGCTGCGGCTCGTCGCGCGAACATGCGCCGTGGGCGCTGCTCGATTTCGGCATACGCTGCGTCATCTCGACCTCGTTCGCCGACATTTTCTACAACAACTGCTTCAAGAACGGCATCCTGCCGATCACCGTCAGCCCCGAGGATCTGGAGAAGCTGATGGACGACGCCTCGCGCGGCTCCAACGCAACGCTGTCGATCGACCTCGAAGCCAAGGAAATCCGCGGGCCGGACGGCGGCGTGGTCAAGTTCGACCTCGACGACTTCAAGCGGCACTGCCTGCTCAACGGGCTCGACGATATCGGCCTGACCATGGAGAAGGCCGACGCCATCGCCTCGTTCGAGAAGAAGAACGCCGAGCTGCGGCCCTGGGCCTGAGCGGTACAATGACCCCCGGCCGCGACAGGCCGGGTTCGTGGCGGCTGAACGGAGGGACAGGCATGACACGTTCGCTGCTTGCCGGCGCCTGCGCGCTGGCGTGGATTGTGATGCCGGTGGCTGGCGCGCATGCACAGACCGACACGGTGCTCGTGCCGGCTGACGATGCGTCCGGCGGGGCCGCCGACCTGGGCGCGTCGAGTAATGCGGGCCTGGCCGAGGATGACAGCCAAGCACCGGTCCCGTTCGAGAATGGGCAGCTGACCATCACCCAGCAGGAAGAGTATGGCGAGAAGGTGCTGGCCTATGACGGCAAGCAGCTGGCCAGCAATTACGATGTCTTCTTCGACAAAATTGTCGAGGTCGGCGGCGTCACGGTGGCGCTGGTCGATGTCGGCGACGGCGGCAATCAATGCGGTCCGGCCAAGGTGATCGTGTGGAAGCCGGAAGGCGGCACCATCCAGAGCACCACGGTCGAGCAGGATGAATGCGGCGCACCGCCGGCCGCGCTGTCCGACAGCGCGATCTATTTCGTGCCTCATCTCTTGCCGGGCGAATCGAAGCCGGCGCTGCAATGGTCGCCGACCGGCGGGTTGTCGACCTCGGGCAATCTCACCTACATGCCGGAGCCGGGTACCGGCTGGAAAGATATCGACCCGACGAAGTACGAGAGCATAGTCGATGCCTTCCATAACGAGGCCATCTACAGGCAAGCCGCGACGCTGCTCGGCAAGCAGATGCCCGACATGGCCACCAGCCTGCTGGTCGGCGGCGGCACCGAGAAGACCGCCTCAGGCGTCTTCTACGCCAGCGGCTGCATGCCGCATGATTGCGGCGGCAGTGACGGTTTCATGGCGATCGATCCGGCCAGCCACAAGCTCTATTTCGCCCGCCGCGGCGACAAGCCCGAGCCGGATGCGTGGCCGGCTGTGAACACCTGGCCCGCCGAGGTCAGGGAAGCAATGGACAAGGCGCTCGGCTCGCCGAATTAGCTTCTTGCTTCGCACCTCGTTCCCGAGGCGGCCCGAGCGGCGGCAGTCGTAACCTTAGACTATCGACAAAAAAGCCCGGCGCATGACCGGGCTTTCCGTCGAATAGGGACTTTTATCAGTCGCCATCGATCGCCGTGGCGATGCGGGCGATGGCCTGTTGATAGTTGCTCGCGTCATTCCAGCCGGCAATTGCACCGAGATTGGCCTGCGCGCTGGCACCCGGCTGCCAACCATGAGCCTTGAGGAAGTTGGCGGTGGAAGCCAAGGCAGTGGCCTTGTCGCGCAGATTTCCGCTGCCGACCCCGTATTTCAAAACATTTCCGGGCAGGAACTGGGTATGGCCAATCTCGCCATGCATGGCGCCGACCGACGAGGCGCTCAACGCGCCGCGATCAACCAGCTTCAGGGCTGCAACAGCATGCGGGTAAAAGAACTCCGGGCGGCGGCAATCATAGGCAAGCGTTACAATGGCGGAGACCGTATTCTGCTTGCCCAAGAAGGAACCGAAGCCGGTCTCCATACCCCAGATGGCGAGCAACACACCCGGCGACACGCCGTAGGTCCGTTCGATCTTGTCGAACAGCGCGGCGTTCGACTTCTTCAGCGAACGGCCCTTGGAAATGATGGTGGATGCGCCACGGCGCTTCATGAAAGCTTCGACCGAGCCGCCGAAAGCCTTGTGGACGGCGCGGTCGGCGGCGATCGTCCTTTTTGCATAGGTCGCGCTAGCCAGGGCGGCCAGACCCTTCGAGCCTACACCGTTGGCTCTAGCCTCTGCGGCGAACTCAGCCTTCCACGCTTCGAAGCCGGCGCCTGTGTTGCCGCACTGGGCGGCCTGTGCAGCTGTTGCCGCCGCAAGCATCATCGATGCTGCCGCCGCTAAAATCTTTGCCTTGGCAAAAAATGCCATGTTGCTCTCCTCGTTGCCTGGATCTTGTCCCAAATACGAATTTGCCAGCGAAACGCCCGCTTGTCACACGTGCGCCCACTTGGACGCAGTACGCTCCAACACTTTACAATCAGCGCATCGTGCTTTTCCGAGAATCGAAACCGATTTTCGAGCCGCCGCGCTAAGAAGTCGTTTACGCATCGCCGCCGCAGCGCTGGCGAATGCCGGAGAACTTGCTTACGATCAAGTAATTATTGTGGCGGGGGCTGGAATATTCATGGAAGACGTTGACGTCGTGGTCATCGGGGCCGGCTCGGCGGGACTTTCCGCCGCCAAGACCCTGCGTGCGGCCGGCCTTTCCTTCAAGCTGGTCGAAGCGATGAACCGTATCGGCGGCCGCGCCTGGACCAGCGACCAGCATTTCGGCGTTCCTTTCGACATCGGCTGCGCCTGGCTGCACGCGGCCGACCGCAATCCCTACGTTCCCGAGGCGCAAGCCGCCCGCTGGACGCTTCACCATCACGATATGAATATCGATCATCTCTACTATCGCAACCGAAAGGCGAGCGAGGACGAAGAGGCCGCGATGAAAGCGGCCGATAGCAGGTTGTTCGAGCTGCTGGCCGCGCATGAGGTCAAGGTTGGCGACGACGACCGTCTTTCGGCGTTGCTCGCCAAAGGTCATGCGCCGCGCGCTGCCGCCACCTTTGCTGGGCCGATGGACTTCGGCGCCGACGAGGACGAGATATCGATTCGCGACTTTCAGGCCGCCGCCGATCTCGATCCGAACTATTTCACCAAGGAGGGGTTCGGCGCGCTGGTCGCCCGTTTCGGCGCCGACGTGCCGGTCGAGCTGTCGACGCCGGTGCGGAAAATCCTCTGGGACCTGCCCGGCGTCGCCTGCGTCACCGATCGCGGCACCATTCGCGCCAAGGCGGTCATCGTCACCGCCTCGCCGGCGGTGCTCGCCTTCGAGGAGATCGAATTCGCACCGGCGCTGCCCGACAGGCATTTCGCTGCCTTCTTCGACCTGCCGATGGGCATGCTGACCAAGCTGCCGGTCGAAATCACCGGCACCAGGCTCGGGCTGGCGCCATTTGACGACCTGCTGATCGAGCGGCTGGCCAGGCACGACATCTACTTCCTTTGCTTTCCCTTCGACCTCGACCTGATGGTCGGCTACGTCGGCGGCGATTTCGCCTGGGAGATGTCGGCGGCGGGCGAGGCGGCAGGCGTCGACTTTGTCGTCGACCGGCTGTGCGCCATATTAGGCAATGACGTCAGAAGACATGTCGGGCGGGCTATGATGACCAATTGGGGCGGCGAGCGGTTCGTGCGCGGCGCCTATGCGGCGGCGCGGCCTGGCCGTTCGCAGGCGCGCGCCACGCTGATGCAGCCGGTGGCGGAAAAAATCTTTTTCGCCGGCGAGCATCTGGCCGGGCCGCTGATGCAGACCTGCGGCGGCGCCAGGCTGTCGGGCGAGGCGGTGGCGAGAACGGTCGCCGCCCAGCTGGCGGCAAAATAGCGTTGGCAGGAACGCCGGTCGCCGACAGGCGTTTGGGCGATATGCCGCTGCGCACTATATCCGGGCCTGATGATTTGAGACCTGGTGGTTCGAGACCTGGTGATTCGAGATTGGGATGAAGCTCTTCGACTGCCCGCATTGCGGCCACCGTCTCTATTTCGAGAACGCCCAGTGCCTGAACTGCGCCAGCCCCGTGCTCTACGATCCCGCGGATGCGCGCTTCGTGTTGTCTGGTGCCGGCGGCGTTTTCCAGTGCACCAATGCCGACGAGTGCGCCTGCAACTGGATGGCGGAACCTGGCCATGCCTTCTGCCGCGCCTGCGAGCTGAACCAGTTGATCCCCGACCTTTCGGTGGATGGCAACCGCCGTCGCTGGATCCGCGTCGAAGCGGCAAAGAAGCGGGCAATCTATTCGCTGCTCGCCGCCGGACTGCCGGTCGTGCCCAAGCGGAACGCTGGCGACGAGGCCGGCCTCGCCTTCGACTTTCTCGCCGATCCGATCGGCGGCCCAGGGGGCGCGCGCATCCTGACCGGCCATGACAACGGCTTGATCACACTGAATGTCGCCGAGGCGGACTCGGCCGAGCGCGAAAGACGGCGCGTCGAGATGGGCGAGAACTACCGAACGTTGCTCGGCCATTTCCGCCATGAGCTCGGCCACTATTACTGGGACCGCCTGATCCGCGACGACCCGCAACGGCTTGCCGCCTTCCGCGCATTGTTCGGCGACGAGCGCGTTGATTACGAGCAGGCGCTGAAGACCTACCATGCCAAAGGTGCTGCGCCCGACTGGCAGCAGGACCACATTTCTGCCTATGCCACGTCCCATCCCTGGGAGGACTGGGCCGAGACATGGGCGCACCATCTGCACATCACCGATACGCTGGAGATGGTGCATGCGCTGAATTTCCCGCTCGGCCGACTGGAAACGGTAGAGGCCAACGAGCTGTCGCGCAGCGACACCGGCGGCGAGCTGCAACCGGCGCCGTCGGAACCTGCCGCCGTTCTCGAACCGTTCGAAAAGGTCCTGGCCCGCTGGCTGGTGCTGTCGGAAGCGTCCAACTCGATCAACCGCTGCATGGGCCTGCCGGACCTTTATCCCTTCGTCATCTCGGAGGTGACCGCACGGAAGCTGGCCTTCGTTCATGAACTCCTGACTGTCGTGAAAGAAACCGGAACAAAACGTGAGCCGGCCGAGGCGTTTTAGCCGGAACGCATGAAGCCTTGTTTCGTTTCATTCGAGAGGGACCATCAAAACGGAGCGAAACCATGAAGCGCATACTGTTTCCTGCTGTCGCCGGAGCGCTTGTCGCCATGTCGGGCACAGCCTTGGCTGACACCGCCGTCTCGGCTGTCACCGATCTCAACGTACGCGCCGGCCCCGGCCCGCAATACCCGGTCATCGGCGTGCTCGCCGCGGGCCAGTCGGCAACGCTTGATGGCTGCATCCGAAACAGCAAATGGTGCACCGTCGCCGAGGCCAATGGCCAGGGCTGGATCTATTCCGACTATGTGACGGCCGATTTCGGCGGCAACAAGGTCGTGCTGACGGAACGCCCTGACGACGCAGACATTGCCATCGTCGAAGCGCCCGCCGACGTCGACTATCCCGGCACGTATACCGGAGCGATCGTCGCTGGCGAGCCGATCGAGCCGATCAGACGGCCGCCGGCCGAAGTCCGCACCTATATCGAGACCAACCGGCTCGACCCGGTCTATCTCGAGGGCGAGGTGGTTACGGGCGCGACCTTGCCCGATACCGTCGAGTTGCGCGAGATTCCGGACTATGACTACCGCTATGTCTACGTGAATGGTCAGCCGGCTCTGGTCGATCCCGGCACCCGACGCATCATGTACGTCGAGCGCTGACATCATCAACCAACCAGGCGGCCGCCCGGCAAGAGCCAATGGCGGCCGCCTCTTTTCGATATCGTTAACCTGAGCTTCGTGCTGGAGCGGCGTGCCCGCCGCTCCAGCCTTTTTTCGAGCGTCGGATTTTCCCAAACCGGTTCCACTTTCGGGTCCGATGCTCTAGACCATGCGACCCGAGCATCAGGCAAGGAACCCGCGTGATATTAGACCCTGCCGCCTTCGAGCACTATCGACGCTCTCCAAACGCCAAGACGACCCTGCCGCGCCTCCTGCTCGGAACGGCGATCGTTGTCCTGTTCTGGGTCGCGACAACCATCGCCGTGCTGTTCGGCGGCGCCTATTTCTTCATCGTCTGGCAGGCATCGTCTGCCGCCCCGGTGGAAGGAGGGGCGGTGCAGAATTTCATGGTCTCGCCCGCCGGGATCCTCGCCGCGCTTGCCTCCTTTGCCGGGATCTGGCTCGGCCTGTGGGCTGCCATGCGCTGGGTCCATCGCGAGCCGCTGATGGCGCTGATCGGCACAAGCCGCCGCGTTTCGCGCTCGGGATTTCTTAGGGGATTGGCCGCGGTGCTGATCACATCGCTGCTCTCCGAGATCCTGCTCTATCTTTTGCAGCCCGAGATTGCGCGCGGCCCGATCGGCCTGTCGTCCTGGCTGCTGTTCCTGATCCCGATCGCCGCGCTGACCCTGCTGCAGACCTCGTCCGAAGAGGTGCTGTTTCGCGGCTATCTCCTGAGGGGCCTGGCCAATCGGTTTCAAAACCCCTTCATCTGGGCGCTGCTGCCAGGACTTCTGTTCACTGCGATGCATTGGAGCCCAAGCTCGACGACCGCCATCAACGCCTGCGTGCTGGCCTCGATCGCCGCTTTTGCGCTGCTCCTAACGCTTGTGGTCTATGCCACGGGCAATCTCGGAGCCGCCTTCGGCGCTCATCTCGGCAACAATCTGACCGGTTTCCTGCTGATTTCGCATCAGCAAAGCTACAATTTCTTCGCCCTTTTCAACGCCAGGCCGCTCGAAGACCCTGGCTGGACGACCCTTGATGCCGTCCTCATCGCGGCGATCGGCATCGTCTGCAGCCTGTTGACGATCCTGCTGCTGCTGCACCCGCGCTCGCCGCTGAAAGTCGAGCCGGATATTTCGCAGCGCGGCGGCCCCAGCTGATGCGCATCACGCTGGTAGTGCTGCGATAAACCGAACCGGCCCGGTTCAGCGTATTCGGCCCGCACCTTGACTCCGCGGCCGATTTCCTGTCTACACGCCGCGAATTCCGCGACGAGTATCCCTCTGAGCAAGCCGACCGGGACGCCGAAGCCTCTTTGAGGTGACGTGCTGTAAATCGATCCTGGAGGCCAACATCCGGCAGCGCTGTGCGCCCCCGGGTGCTTTTTGGCTTTGGGCTTTACTTGGACACTGGGCGCGAACGCATTACCTCTCGGATCGAACCCGAACCGAGATTGAAGGAAGACAGATGTTTGAATCCCTTCAGGAGCGCCTTGGCTCCATCCTGAACGGCCTCACCGGCCGCGGTGCCCTGTCCGAGGCCGATGTCTCGGCGGCGCTGCGCGAGGTGCGCCGTGCGCTGCTCGAGGCCGACGTTGCGCTGGAAGTGGTGCGTTCCTTCACCGACAAGGTGCGCGAGAAAGCCGTCGGCGCCGCCGTGCTGAAGTCGATCAAGCCGGGGCAGATGGTCGTCAAGATCGTCCATGACGAGCTGGTCGAGATGCTGGGCGCCGAGGGCGTCGCGATCGACCTCAATGCGCCGGCTCCGGTCGTCATCATGATGGTCGGCCTGCAGGGCTCCGGCAAGACCACGACATCGGCCAAGATCGCCAAGCGCCTCACCGAGCGTCAGAACAAGAAGGTCCTGATGGCCTCTCTCGACACGCGGCGTCCCGCCGCGCAGGAGCAGCTCCGTCAGCTCGGCGAGCAGGTCAAGGTCGCCACACTGCCGATCGTCGAGGGCCAGACGCCGGTCGACATCGCCCGCCGCGCCGTGCAGGCGGCAAAGCTCGGCGGCCATGACGTCGTCATCCTCGACACCGCCGGCCGCACCCACATCGACGAGCCGCTGATGGTCGAGATGGCCGACATCAAGAAGGTCTCGTCGCCGCACGAAATCCTTTTGGTCGCCGATTCGCTGACCGGCCAGGACGCCGTCAATCTGGCAAAAAGCTTCGATGAGCGCGTCGGCATCACCGGCCTGGTGCTGACCCGCATGGATGGCGACGGCCGTGGTGGTGCAGCACTTTCCATGCGCGCCGTCACCGGCAAGCCGATCAAGCTGATCGGCACCGGCGAGAAAATGGACGGGCTGGAGGAATTCCATCCCAAGCGCATCGCCGACCGCATCCTCGGCATGGGCGACATCATCAGCCTCGTCGAAAAGGCTGCCGAAAACATCGACGCCGAGCAGGCGGCGGCGATGGCCAAGAAGATGCAGTCGGGCAAGTTCGACCTGAATGATCTTGCCGGCCAGCTTCAGCAGATGTCGAAGATGGGCGGCATGGGCGGCATCATGGGCATGATGCCGGGCATGGGCAAGATGAAGGACCAGATGGCCGCCGCCGGTCTCGATGACAAGATGTTCGGCCGTCAGCTCGCCATTATCTCGTCGATGACCAAGGCCGAGCGCGCCAACCCGGATATTCTGAAGCACTCGCGCAAGAAGCGCATCGCCGCAGGCTCCGGCACCGATGCGGCCGAGATCAACAAGCTCCTGAAGATGCACCGCGGCATGGCCGACATGATGAAGGCGATGGGCGGCAAGGGCAAAGGCGGTGGCCTGATGCGCGGCATGATGGGCGGCCTGGCTCAGAAGATGGGGCTCGGCGGGATGATGCCAGGGGGCATGGGTGGCCCGGGCGGCATGATGGGCGGCGGCATGCCGGACCTGTCTAAAATGGATTCCAAGCAGCTCGAAGCCTTGCAGAAGCAGGCACAGGCAGCCGGTCTCGGCGGCATGAAGGGTCTTCCCGGTGGCCTCCCAGGTGGCGGTGGTCTGCCTGGGCTGCCCGGCGGCATGAAGCTTCCTGGCCTGCCGGGATCCGGCGGCGGGCTGCCAATGCTTGGCAAGAATGGGCTCGGCAAGAACGCCCCTGGCAAGAAGAAGTGAGGGCGCCATGAACGAAGAGAAGGACATGGCCGACGCGCGCGCGGCGCTGGTCGACTACCGCGCCTCGATCGACAACATCGACGCAGCGCTCATCCACATGCTGGCCGAGCGCTTCCGCTGCACCAAGGCGGTCGGCGAGCTGAAGGCATCGCATGGCCTTCCGCCGGCCGATCCGGCACGCGAGCAGCAGCAGATCGCCCGCCTTCGCCAACTGGCGAAGGACGCCCATCTCGACCCGGATTTCGCGGAGAAATTCCTCAACTTCGTCGTCCGCGAAGTGATCCGACATCACGAGCATATCGCCGCATCCAACGGCGTAACGAAAACCGGCTGAGGACCAGTGCATGTCGCCCAAAAGTGCGCAGCGGTTTTGGGACAACGACATGCATAAAGACGACAGCCATAACCCCGATCAACGAAAATCAGAATTTTAGGAGAAAGAAAATGCCACTGAAAATCCGACTGGCCCGTGCGGGCTCGAAGAAGCGTCCCTATTACCACGTCGTCGTCGCCGACGCCCGTTCGCCGCGCGACGGCCGTTTCATCGAGTCGCTCGGTTCGTGGAACCCGCTGCTGCCCAAGGACGGCGAGCGGGTCAAGGTCGACGCCGACCGCGTCAAGCATTGGCTCTCGCATGGCGCCCAGCCGACCGACCGCGTGCTGCGCTTCCTCGACGAGGCCGGCATCGCCAAGCGTGAGGCCCGCTCCAACCCGAAGAAGGCCGAGCCCGGCAAGAAGGCGCAGGAACGCGCCGCACTTCTGAAGAAGGCGCAGGACGATGCAGCCGCCGCTGTTGCCGCCGCGGCAGCCGCGCCGGCCGAGGCGGAAGCCGCGACTGCGGAATAATCTGCCTTTTATCGCTTACGGAACGGCGGGCGCTTTGCCCGCCGTTTCATTTCGTCGGAGCTAATGACGCGGCTCGATCAATAGCCTGCCGGGCAGCGGGCGATGTAGACGCGTCCATAGCGATCGCGATAGCGGCACCGGCCGGGTTCGGTAGCACGACCGATCAGTGCGCCGGCGAGGGCGCCGACAGCACCACCGACCACCGCACCTTCAACTTCGTCATCAGCCACTGCAGCGCCGATAGCAGCGCCCCCTAGCCCACCGACCGCGGCGCCCTGTTCCGTCCGGGAACAGGCTGCGAGCGAAGTTGCCAATACTATCAGGACTACCAGTTTCTTCATCGTCGCTCCTCCCAAATGGGGTTTTCCGTCCTCTCCCCACATCGTCTAACTCGCAACCGGGCGATTTGATCCAAGGACAAGGAAGAAGGGTGGCGGCGCCCTCTCTGGCGGCGCGACCGCCATCTTTTGACGCCGCAGCTATCGGCTGAACGGGATCAGCGAGCGCACCCCGGGATTGCGCAGGAAAAGGCCGCCCCACAGAATGAGGCCGAGATAAACGCCGAACAATGTGTGCGAGAACAGCGGGCTGCCAAGACGCGCGTGGGTCGCGACGGCGCCGCCGAGATAGGCGGTGAGCAGGACGGCGCCGAGCACCGAGGTGCGCGGCACCGCGTAGAGCGCGGTCGAGACCAGCCCGATGATACCGAGCATGCGCGAGACACCGGGATCGGCCGGCCAGCCGAGCTGCACCATGGTCTGGGTGACGATATCGAGTGGCGGCAGCTTGATGACGCCGTCGAAGATCATGAACAGCACGATGAGGGCGCTGAGCCCACGGCCGGTCCACAGCGCGCCCGGCGTGACGGATGCAGTTTGAGACATGGTCATTGGTCCTCCGGTTGTTTCGAGCCCTCTTGGCGAGGGTCGAACCAAGGACGCGGCGTGAGGCGGCGATCCGACACGCCTATGATTTTTCCAGCGCACGGTGCTGCGGTGAGCGCGGGAACAAACCCTCAGGAAAAATAGAACTTTTCGGCAGGGATCATTTTCGGCGGCGCCTCGCCGAGTGCCTCGACCCCGGCCCTTCGCTGTCGCCACGGGCGTTCGTCGTTCGGAAAGCCAAGCAATTGGCTTTCCGTCCGCTTCGCGGATCACTTCTCACCCCCGTGAACGGGGAGAAGGGAGCTAACGGCCGAGGGCCGAGCCCGCGACTGGGGGCCGCCGGTTGTCCGGCGCCCCCGCGGAGGGCCCGCCGCGGCAGCGGCGATACGGCCCGTGAGCGAAAACTAAATCGGCCGAAGGCCGAGCCGTGAGCGAGAATCAAGCCGCCTTCTTTTTCGGTTGGATCAGCCCGCGCTCGATCAGCAATTCGGCGATCTGCACCGCGTTGAGTGCGGCGCCCTTGCGCAGATTGTCGGAGACGATCCACATCGACAAGCCGTTGTCGACGGTCGAATCCTCGCGGATGCGCGAGATGAAGGTCGCGTCCTCGCCGGCCG
The DNA here is from genome assembly GCF_935825525.1 of Mesorhizobium escarrei. Classification (GTDB taxonomy): domain Bacteria; phylum Pseudomonadota; class Alphaproteobacteria; order Rhizobiales; family Rhizobiaceae; genus Mesorhizobium; species Mesorhizobium escarrei. The sequence continues at coordinate 3,298 of NZ_CAKXZT010000151.1, read as the reverse complement.
AGTCCAGCGGCGTGATGTAGCCGCCGTCCTCGCGCTTATCGAGAACCTGGCAGCCCGGCGCTTCGCGCAGAATCTCGCGTGCCTCATCGGCGGTGATCGGCTTTTCGAACTCGATGTTGACCGCCTCCGAATGGCCGATGAACACCGGCACGCGCACGCAGGTCGCCGTCAGCTTAATCTTGGGATCGAGCATCTTCTTGGTCTCGGCGACCATCTTCCACTCTTCCTTGGTGAAGCCGTCGTCGAGGAAGACGTCGATATGCGGGATGACGTTGAAGGCGATGCGCTTGGTGAACTTCTTGACGTCGACTTGGTCGGCGACGAACACGGCGCGGGTCTGCGTGAACAATTCGTCCATGCCTTCCTTGCCGGCGCCGGACACCGATTGGTAGGTGGCGACGACGACGCGCTTGATGGTGGCGAGGTCATGCAGCGGCTTCAGCGCCACGACCAGCTGCGCCGTCGAGCAGTTCGGGTTGGCGATGATGTTCTTGCGCGTGAACAGCGAAATCGCGTCCGGGTTCACTTCCGGCACGATCAGCGGCACGTCCTGGTCGTAGCGGAAGGCCGACGAATTATCGATGACGACGCAGCCCTGCTTGCCGATCTTCGGCGACCATTCCTTCGAAACGTTGCCGCCCGCCGACATGATGCAGATGTCGGTATCGGAAAAATCATACTGGTCGAGCGCCCTGACCTTCAGCGTGCGATCGCCGAACGACACTTCCGTGCCGTGGCTGCGCCGCGAGGCCAGCGCCACCACCTCGCTCACCGGAAAGCCGCGCTCTTCCAGTATGTTGAGCATTTCCCGACCCACATTGCCCGTGGCGCCGACGATTGCAACCTTGAAACTCATCGAAATCTCCTGTCCTCTCCGCTCGGTTTTTGGAGAAAACCCGCCGGCCGATGCGGGTTTCAACCCCCAGGCCGGACCCGGGAGAGGGTGGTTAGGCCAAAGGGAATCAGACCGTTTTAGTGGCCGTTTTACCGGTCTTTTTGGCCAAGAACGTGGTTTTGCTGGAACGAGAAGACGCGCCGAAACGCCCGGCCCAATGGTTCGCATTGCGGCCGGGGAAGTCGAAGGCAAGAAGCGCCATCAAATGGCCGCGCATCGAAACTACCCCATTCGGTGCCGGCTTTTACGCGGTTTGCGTAAAGAGTCAATCGCGACGCAGCGAGGCGGCTTGCCCTGTACAATGGCGGCGGCGCGAAGTACGAACGATTGGATCGTTTGGCTCGTGGCGCTCCTGGCGCTCGCCGACGGATGACCCATTGCCGGGCATAAAAGAATCCGAATTCCGAAAGAGTGAAATGTCCAATTTCGAAGCACTTGTCCCCGCGCTGGCAAAGGCGCTGGAAAAACGCGGCTATGTCGAGCTGACGCCGGTGCAGAAGGCGGTTCTCGAGCTCGGGCAGGCCGATGCGCTGGTTTCCGCCCAGACCGGCTCCGGCAAGACCGTCGCCTTCGGGCTGGCTCTGGCGCCGACCCTTCTCGACGGCGCCGAGCGCTTTTCCCATGCCGCAGCACCGCTGGCGCTGGCCGTGGCGCCGACGCGGGAGCTCGCCTTGCAGGTGACGCGCGAACTCGAATGGCTCTACGAACTGACCGGCGCAGCGATAGCGTCCTGCGTCGGCGGCATGGACATGCGCACCGAGCGCCGCGCGCTGGAGCGCGGCGCCCATATCGTTGTCGGCACGCCCGGCCGGCTGCGCGACCACATCACCCGCAATTCGCTCGACATGTCCGGGCTGAAGGCAGTGGTGCTGGACGAGGCCGACGAGATGCTCGATCTCGGCTTTCGCGAGGATCTGGAATTCATCCTCGACGCCGCGCCGGCCGAGCGCCGCACCTTGATGTTTTCGGCCACCGTGCCGCGCTCCATCGCCACGCTGGCCAAGGGCTATCAGCGCGATGCGGTGCGCATCTCGGCCGCCGGCGAGGAGAAGCAGCATCTCGACATCGAATACCGGGCGCTGAGCGTAGCCCAGGCCGACCGGGAAAATGCCATTATCAACGTGCTGCGCTATTACGAGGCGAAGAACGCACTGGTGTTCTGCAACACGCGCGCCGCCGTCAATCACCTGACCGCGCGCTTCAACAACCGCAACTTTTCCGTCGTCGCGCTTTCGGGCGAGCTGAGCCAGAACGAGCGCAGCCACGCGCTGCAGGCGATGCGCGACGGCCGCGCAAAAGTCTGCATCGCCACCGACGTGGCGGCGCGCGGCATCGACCTGCCCAACCTCGAACTGGTGATCCACGCCGACCTGCCGACCAATCCGGAGACGCTTCTGCACCGAAGCGGGCGGACGGGACGGGCGGGACGCAAGGGTGTCAGCGCGCTGATCGTGCCCAACAATGCCCGCAGGCGCACCGAACGGCTGCTGCAAAGCGCTGGCCTTGCGGCGACATGGGCGAGCCCGCCTTCGGCCGACGACGTCCTGCGCCGCGACGACGAGCGCATCCTCGCCGACCCGGTCTTCAGCGAACCGGTGAAGGAAGAGGAGCGCGGCTTCATCAATGCGCTTCTTGAGCAGCACAGCCCCGACCAGGTGGCTGCCGCCTTCGTGCGTCTGTGCCGTTCCAGCCGTTCGGCGCCCGAGGATCTCCTAGACGTCGCTCAGTTCACGCCGTCGGGCGACAGGCCCTCTGGCGATAGATCCGTCCGTCGCGACGAGGCGCCAAGCCGCCGCGACGATTTCGGCGACAGCGTCTGGTTCTCGCTGTCGGTGGGACGCAGGCAGAATGCCGAGCCGCGCTGGCTGATCCCGATGCTGTGCCGGACCGGCGGCATTTCCAAGCGTGAGATCGGCGCCATCAAGATGCAGCCGGAAGAAACCTTCGTGCAGATCGCGGCCGATTGGGCCGACCGGTTTTTCCAGGCAATCGGCCCGGACCGCAAGTTGCAGAATAACATCGCGGTGAAGCGGCTGGACGGCACGCCCGACCTGTCGCGAGCCGGCTATCAGGAGCCAGGGCCGGACAAGAAGCCGCACCGCGGCAAGCGGACGGTCGACCAAAACGCGCCCAAATTCGAGAAGCGTGCACCGTCAGCCGATCAGCGGCCCGCCGCATTCGAGGCAAAGCCCTGGGCCGGGAAGGCAGCGAAGGCGAAGTTCGAAGGTGCACCGGCGAAGCACAAGAAGTCGAAGAAACGGCCGGGGTAGTTCCTTGACACAGTAATCTTGACGGTTGGAGCCGTACGACGGTGAACGTCGACCGCTGCTTTCCGTGTCAGAACCCTTGGAAATTGGCCGGGACATCCCTCACTTCGTCATCCTAGGGCGGAGCAGGAGCGAA
>NZ_CAKXZT010000150.1 GCF_935825525.1 Mesorhizobium escarrei | reverse complement strand
TAGAAGCCTCATACTTTTGGTGTGGTCACGCGACGAGTCCGCATACAGCTTGCCAGGCAGCTTCTCGGTAACTTCGTCCCGAAAGCGGAAGGGCAGGTTCGGCCCTATCAAGACGTTCGAAATGGGGTGAGGAGCGTCCGTTTCTGGCGCAAGGTGGCATAGACAGCTAATCTCGCCCGACGACGGTCGCGAAACCATACGGAACGATACGGGAAGGATGTTTGCCTTGTGCCCACGAAAAACACAACTAAAACAAGTAATTGATGACATCCTCCGGGCCCACCAAAGTCCATGAATCAACCACTTATGGTCAATTTCGCTTTGAAGTGGGCCAATTTAGATTCGCTGAGTCCCACGACTTAGGTGCATTCACCATGAGCAGGCGGTCACCCGGACTAAGCCTTGGGTGGGGCCTCCACTCCGGACATTGCGAGAACCGGGGGAGGAAGCCGAGCGCCTTCGATCTTGACCGCGGCCACGGCAGCATTGAGCTCGTGCAACTCGTCCTCCGTAAAGGTGATGGCAGCGGCTGCAATGTTCTCGTCGAGGTGGGCGGCCTTCGTTGTACCGGGAATCGGCACGATGAACGGCTTCTGTGCCAGCAGCCAGGCCAGCGCCAGCTGGGCGGGTTTGACCTCCTTGCGTTGCGCCCACGTCCGCACGACATCGACGAGCGCCATGTTGGCCGCCAAGGCATCCTCTGCCATGCGGGGAACCCAGGCGCGGAAGTCTCGCTCGGGGTCGTCGCCAAAGCGGCTTCCTGCCGTAATCGTGCCGGTCAGGAAACCATAGCCCAGCGGAGCCCAGCTCACGAAGCCGATGCCCAGTTCCTCGCACAGAGGCAGCACGTCGGCCTCGGGACCACGCCAGACCATCGAATATTCGTTCTGGATGGCGGCGAGCGGCAGAACCGCGTGCGCGCGTCGGATGGTCTCCAGTCCCGGCTCGGAGAGCCCGAAATGCAGAACCTTGCCCTCGGCGACGAGATCCTTGACCGCGCCGGCGACGTCTTCGATCGGCACAAGCGGGTCGACGCGGTGCTGGTAGAGCACGTCGATGCGGTCGGTGCGCAGGCGGCGCAAGCTGCCTTCGACGGCGCGCTTGATGTGCTCGGGCCGGCTGTTCAGGCCCTCTCCGATTTTGCCGGTCTCAAGGTCAACGTTGAACCCGAACTTACTCTCCAGAACGACGGTCTCGCGCAGCCCCTGCAGCGCATCGCCAACGATCTCCTCCGAAATGAAGGGTCCATAGACTTCCGCCGTATCGATGAGGGTGACGCCTTGGTCCACCGCGCGCCTGATAAGCGCAACCGCGGCGGAGCGATCTATGGGGCTGCCGAAATAATCCTGGGCGGTGCCGTCGTCAGGGCTAGGTTTCCACTGGCATCCGAGCCCCACGGGAAACACCTCGAGGGCGCCCAGCTTGCGGCGCTGGCTCGCGGGTTGCGGGCTGGCCGTTTGCGCCGCCGCTTCGCCAAGCGAAGACAGCAGCCAGGGCGCAACGCCGAGAAAAGCTGCCGACGCCAGAAATTGCCGCCGCTGCGGATTGTCAATGTTTGAGGGAGACTGATCGACTCGGTGAGATTTCGTCATGTCACGATCCTTGGCTCGGGATATGCCATGAGGCCGACGCGGATGTTCGGTGCGGCCTCAAAGGGTGGTTTGCTGAAGATAGACATGGCCGGCGCCACGGACAGGCTCGATTCTTGCTCACTTCGTGGCTCGCCGGGGTTCAGGCGAAGCCGTCGCTCGAAAGCCTATCGGTGCCGGATCGACTGAGTCCGCGCCTGCCTGCTATGTCCGATGGCGGCACGCCGTACTGCCGCCGGAACAGTTGACGAAAATGATGCAGGTTCGAGAACCCCGCAGCCGCAGCCGCCTGCGGCACGGATGCCTGGGTCGACCGCAGAGCGTGAAACGCTCGATCCAGCCGACTTACAGTTACAAATCGATGCGGTGGCATGCCGAAGGTGTTGGCAAAACTGCGCGCGAAGTGAAACGGGCTGAGTGCGGCCGCCTCGGCAAGATCTCCCAAGGTCAGCGGTTTGTCGCCGATGTCCAGCACCAGTTCCACCACACGCTGACGCCGCCGCGCGTCAAGCGTTCGCCGGATACCCTCGCGGCCACCGAAGTGCCGCCGCAGCACCTGGGCATAGGCGGCGCGAACCAGTGTCTCGGCCTCCAGGTCCGACATCGGTATCCACCCGCGCAGGGCGGCGCGCAGCCTGGTCGCGACCGCCTGAACGATCGGGTCCTGCCAGCCATGCACGTCGTCGAGATCGGCGTGGCTTTCGACACGCATGTCCCGCGCCATCTCGCAGCGTAGCCCGGACGCCCCGGTGATTTCCAGAACGTCGGAGGGAGAGTCCGTCTCCAACCAGGCGATCGGCGTCTCGCCGCCAAGCCCGATTGTCATAGGCGGCACTGCCCGCGGCCTTGCAGTGCCATCGGCTACGCGCACAACGGCATCCGCCTGGCCTGTGAAAGCCATGGCGATCGACCCGGGCGCCGACGCCGAGTCGATCTCGCCGTCGCGCCATGCCGGCAAAAGGCAATGCGCCAAACGGAAGGTCTTACTTTCCCGGCGGATGATGTCGGGTTGCGTGCGGCTGGTCATCCTTCGGCTTTTCCCGCTGACGTGGTAGGCAAAACGGCCGCCTGAGCGGCTCCGCGGGTACAGTACGCCGCTGATTTGCGGCATTTTTCCGTCCGCGGCCTTTCTCATCGGCCTGCCAAAACGGCAGAATGACTGCGGTACAAACACGTTGCCCACGGCGCGGCGACCGAGAAGAGAGCGACCAAATGCGCCTCCTTAATCGCCTCGCGATTCCTTCTTACCGCACGATCCGCAAATTCGCCCACCGCTTCATCTGATCGCGCTTTTCCTCGCGCTGATTGATCGCCCTCGCGATGCGACTGCCATCCGCTTTCTGTTGGCCTCGCGCACGTGGTCGTCAGGTCGGGAGCACGTGGCCGATGCGCTGTCTAGGGCTGATCGTCCTCAACATGCGTTTCCCGGCGATCGAGGCCGAGAGCCCTACGAGGGTGACCAAGAGGCTTACACGATCAACACGCAAATAAGCGCCCTTTAGCAATCAAATCTTCAGCATCGAGTGACATTCTTGCCCCTCGGCCGACACCGGACGGTTCGAATGGATGTTCAGGAAAGGGGGGCCTCAGGGCCCGTCGATTGGTAGATCGGACGCACCTCGACATGCAGGACGATCCAGCCGTCACGGCGGAAGTTGAGCGACTTCTGGCGCACCGCACGCGCGACATCCGGCTCAAAGGCGAGATCAAACGCCTGTTCCAGGCACGTGTCTGGTCGCAAACGGCCAAGATCATCCGCGCCTGGATGATATGGGTGGCATTCCTGGATGTGCTGACGCTGGCGCTCAACATGGTGATGCTTCCAAGGGCGATCGCGCTATCCATGCTCCTGCCTGCCGCCATCATCCCGCCCGTCGCTGCAGTCGTGGTCCTTGTCTGGCGAAAACGGCGCCCCGCCTGGGTCCAGGGGGTTTCGCTGATCACTGGCATGTTCCTCATCCTGTTGTCGATCGTATTGGTTGGCGCAAGCGCCGGCGGCGAGTTCTACGAACGGCACTTGAACATCATGCTGTTCGTAGCGATCACGGCCATCATCATCTTCGGCATCCCTCAGGCATGGACCGTGACGATCGCCGCTTTGGCTCTTGGTCTCTATCTCGTCTTTCAGTTGCAGAACCCGGGCCTTGAGATTGGCAATGCGGTGGCCGCCACGTTGTTTTTCGCCAGCGGCATTCTCGCTACGGTCGCCGCGCGGCGTACGATGACAATTCTAGCTCAGAAGACTTTTCTGTTTGAGCTTCGAGACCGGCACAGGGTTGCCGAACTGGCCGAAGCGAACGATCGGCTGGAGCTTCTGGCGAGAACCGATCCGCTAACCGGCATCGACAATCGGCGCCGGATGACGGAAACGCTCGACCACGTGTGGGGCGGTGGCGGGAAATGCCCCGGCGGCGCCGCTATGCTGATGTGCGACATCGACCACTTCAAGAAGCTTAACGATCATCTCGGCCATGCCGAGGGCGATCGTTGCCTCATCGAGGTCGCCCGCTTGATCCGGGAGAATGTGAGGCGCGATCGCGATCATGTGGCGCGATACGGCGGTGAGGAATTTCTCGTGCTCCTTCCAAGTGTGAACGAGCAGGAGGCCGCGGTTGTAGCCGAGCGAATTCGCGAGTGTGTGGAAGCTGCCTGTTTTCCTAACCCTGGATCGCGCGTGTCCCGCTATATCACCATTAGCATCGGCGTGGCGGTCCAGGCGCCGGCCCAGGTCATTTCGCCAGAGCAGCTCCAGCGCCAAGCGGATGAAGCACTCTATGTTGCCAAGCAAACCGGCCGCAATCGGGTGGTGTTCCACAGGCTGGAGTCATCGAGCCTTTTGGGCGCTCGGTCGAGACGGTGATGTCGGAGTTCATGGCCTAGAGCGCGTCGCGTTCGACCGGCCTCGTGCGACGAGCTTTAGGTTGTTGCCTCGTTGGGCCGATCGGCAGCGACCGTCGACAATTCTCTCAGCCAAATTTCAGTGGCAAATCGCAAACCTCTAGGATTGGCCGAACCATTCTTCCACTTCGTCATCCCAGGGTCTGCGCTCCGCTTCGCGTCGCTCCGCCCTGGGATGACGAAGACGTGGTGGCTTATGGCTAATCGCAAACCCTCGAGATTGGCAGGAGGAGATCGGCACGGACGCTATTTTGCGCCCGAAAATGCCATTCAGCGTGGGCCAGGCTCGATTGCCGTCGTTCGGGTCGAGCGTATGGCAGGCAATGCAGGCGCGAAATGCTTCCGCGTCCGGATTACCAGCGTATCTGGCCATCGGATCGGTCCTGCCGGTCGCAGCCGCCCCAAGGCGCTCGCCCGTCTCGATGTTCCATTCCCGCACCAGATGGTCGGCGCCGCCAGCCAGAAGCGTCTTGCCGCCAGCCGCGAACGCAAGCGACCATACCGCCACGCCGGACGTGTCGAGAGTGCGGATGGTGGAGAGGCTCATAGCGTCCAGCAACAGGATTCCATCAACGATGCCGGCGACGGCGAGATGATTCGCGTCTGGCGTGGCGGCGAGGGCAATCACCGGTTTGCGCAAGACCGGAACTTCCAGCTGCACTTTGCCGCGTCGGTCGAGCAACCGTACCTGCCCGTCCGCACCTCCGACGAACGGGCGGTCGCCGGGCGCTCTTGCAAGCAAGCGGCCAGAGCCGGACGGTGGTGTCCCAGGACGCCGAAGCCATCATCGATCCGTCGGGCGACAGTTCGAGGTCGGCGACAGGTCCGGTGTGACCCTCCAGGATGTGGGCAGGCTCGCCTCGACCGATTTGCCAGATCGCGATGCGACCATCCGCACCGGCGCTGGCAAAGCGCCGGTTCGGCAATGCTGCGACGGCGCTTACCTCACCTTCGTGAAAGAGCAGCACGTCGCGCGCTTCGCCGGTCTCAAGCGACCAAATACTCGTCTTGGTGTCAAAACTGCCGGTTGCCACCGTCTTTCCGTCCGGCGCTACGGAAATCGCCCGCACGGGGCCGCCATGCCCACGCAGTTCCGCACCATGTGCCATCGCGCCGGCGATGAAAACAGCGGCGAGCAAAGCGAATGCGAGCGTCTTATGCATTGCGCATCATACGTTTCCGTGTTCCGCTGGCGGGCAGCGCCTTCGCCGGGGAGCAGCATGCGATTGCAACCCGACCAGCCGCACACTCCCAGCTATTGGAGGCAATCCTATGACTCAAAACATGGAAACCGATCCCTTCAACGTGTCGATGCGCAAGTTCCTCAAGCAGGTCGGCGTAACCTCGCAGCAGGCGATCGAAAAGGCCGTGGCGGATGCCGGACTGAAGGGGCAGGGGCGCCTGACCGTGAGGGCCGTGATTACGGCTGAACGCGCCGGTCTGCACCACATCGTCGAAGGCGACATCGACCTTGGCTGAATAGGTTCGGCGGTGCGCCGCTTCTGAAGCCCGTTGCAATGCGGTTCGCATCTGCTCCATCATCGGACATGATGAGAATGCAGCCTTCCGTCGGCGCGCTGACCGGTCTCGAAGCGGCTCTCGCCGCACTCCTCGACGGGGTGGCGCCGGTTGCGCCCACTCTTTTGCCGCTTGACCAGACGATTGGGAAGATCGGCGCCGCTATGCCGCCCCTGGCACACGCGCAGCCGATCCGCGACACGGCAAAGACAGATGGCTGGGCGTGTCGCGCGCTCGATCTTGCCGGTGCGTCGGCCTATTCGCCGCTGCCGCTGACGGCAATTCCGGTCTGGATAGAGGCAGGCGGCGCCATGCCGGAGGGATGCGATTGCATTCTCGATGCCGATCTCATCGATTGCAGCGGCCCGATGCCCCAGGCGCTCGAGGAAGCAGCACCAGGCCAGGGCGTGCGACGCGCTGGCGAGGACATGGAGGCGGGCCGACCGCTCATTATTGCGGGGCACAGGCTGTCAGCCGCGGACCTCCTGGCCGTGCGAAGTGCAGGGATTGGTGAAATTGCGGTGCGGGCGCCGAAGCTGCGCCTGATCGATGTCGCCGCCCCGGCGAGCGATACTTTCACGAGCCATTTTATCGCCGACCTCGCAGGAGCCTCTGGCGCGACGGTGTTCGACATCGAAACGGTTACACGCGACGCCAGATCCGTCGCCCAGGCGCTTGGGAATGCAGCCGGCGATTTGATCATCCTGATTGGAGGCACTGGTGCGGGGCGCGCCGACGCTACAGCCGACGCGCTTGCGGCGCGTGGGGCGCTCATCGCCCACAACATAGCGCTGCAGCCCGGCCGAACCGCGGCGATCGGCCGGCTCGACGCGGTCCCGATCATTGCTCTGCCCGGCGCGCCCGATCAGGCCTTTGCCGCCTTTCTGGCGCTTGTTCAGCCGGCTATCGATCGCCTGTCGGCCAGGAGCGCCCGGCGACAGACGGTCCTGGCGCTGGAGCGAAAAATCTCCTCCACGGTCGGACTGGCCGAGATCGTCCTCCTGAAGCAGGAACAAGACAGATGGCGGCCGCTTGCGATAGGCGATTTTTCGCTGGAGGCGATCCGCCTGGCGGGTGCATGGCTTGCCATTCCAGGCGGCAGTGAGGGCTGTGCCGCGGGAACATTTGTTGGCGCCTTTGTGTTCGACGACCCCAGATGAGTCGGTCATGACCAGATCCACCCGCCCGGATGCCGGCCAGGAGCAGTTCCTGACGGTCCTGTCGCGCGACGAGGCGCTCGCTCGTTTCGAGGCGGCGCTATTTCCGCGAACGATCCCGACCGAAGAACTGATGCTTGCGGATGCGCTTGGGCTGGCGCTTGCCGATGATGTCACGGCTCCGATCGACGTGCCGCCCTTCGACCGTTCGAACGTCGATGGTTTTGCCGTGCGCGCCGCCGACATGGCCACCGCGTCGGAGGCCCTTCCAGCCAGACTGCTGCTCAACCGCGAAACCATCGCCTGCGGTGTCGCCCCGCAAATACCGGTGCTCGCAGGCACCGCCACCTCGATCGCGACGGGCGGGCCCGTGCCGCGCGGCGCCGATGCCATCGTCATGGTGGAGCACACACAACCGGCCGAAGGCGATGCCATCGAAGTCAGGCGCGGAGCCTCGCCCGGCCAGTTCATCTCGCATGCCTGATCCGATATTGCCCGCGGTGAAGTTCTGCTGCGCGCCGGAACGGTGATCGGCTCTCGTGAAATCGGCATGCTTGCCGCCTGCGGAGTTGCGCTGGTGACGGTGGCGCGCAAGCTGCGCGTGGCGGTTCTGTCGACCGGCGACGAACTTATCCAACCGGGCGGCAGCCTGCGGCCCGCCGGCATATACGACGCCAATGGCGCAATCGTCAGCGCCGCGATAACTGAAAATGGCAGCCAGGCGAGCTTTCTCGGCGCCTATCCGGATGACGAAGCCACGCTGGAAGCCGGCATGCGCGAGGCGCTAGCGGCGCATGACGTGCTGGTACTGTCTGGTGGGACGTCCAAGGGCGCGGGTGATGTCAGCCACCGCATCGTGAACCGTCTCGGCGCGCCCGGCATCGTTGCCCATGGTGTGGCGCTGAAGCCGGGAAAGCCGCTTTGCCTCGCCGTTTGCGACGGCAAGCCGGTCGTCGTGCTGCCGGGATTCCCGACTTCGGCCATGTTCACTTTCCACGACATGATCGTACCTGTGCTGCGCCGCATGGCGGGCCTGCCGCCTCGGACCGAAGCGAAGGTCGCGGCAAAGGTTCCGCTGCGCATTCAGTCCGAACTCGGCCGCACGGAGTTCGTGATGGTATCGCTGGTCGAGGGTGAGCAAGGGCTGGTCGCCTATCCCACCGGCAAGGGCTCGGGGGCGATAACGTCCTTTGCCCAGGCGGATGGCTTCGTCAGCATCGAAGCTTTGGCCGACAACATGCCTGCCGGAAGCGAGGCGTCAGTGACGCTGTTCACACCGCACGTGCGTGTTCCCGATCTCGTGGTGATCGGCAGCAATTGCACGGGTCTGGATCTTGTCGTGGGCATTCTGTTTCGCGCCGGCCTCACTGTGCGGTCCATCGCAGTCGGGAGCCTGGGCGGCCTGGCCGCGGCCAAGCGAGGCGAGTGCGACTTCGCGCCGATCCATCTCTTCGATGCCAAGACGCAAAGCTACAATGCGCCGTTCCTGAGCGACGGCCTCGAACTTGTGCAGGGATGGCGGCGCATGCAGGGCATCGTCTACCGCCCCGGCGACGTGCGCTTCCAGGGGACCGACCCAGAGGAGGCGGTGCGAGCCGCACTCGCCGACCCCAATTGCATGATGGTCAACCGCAACCAGGGCTCGGGTACGCGCATCCTGATCGACCAACTGCTTGGTCCGGCGCGTCCCGACGGTTATTGGAACCAGCCCCGCTCGCACAATGCAGTCGCGGCGGCCGTCGCACAGAACCGAGCCGACTGGGGCGTCACCATTGCGCCGGTGGCGCGCTCAGCCGGGCTCGGTTTCATTGCGCTGAAGGAAGAGCATTATGATTTCGCGCTGGTCTCTGCTCGCAAAGAGCGACCCGCGGTGCAGGCCTTCCTTAACGCGCTCGCTTCGCCTGAATTCAACGAGGGGATCGAGCGCATGGGCTTTACGCGACCTGGCTGATATCCGGGCTAAGGGTCGGTAAGGTGTGAAACGAGCCGTTCGGCCTCGGCAAAATCTTCGACCGTGTTGACATTGAAGAAGGGATCCACCGGCTTGTCCGGCCAGGACTGGGTGGCAAGCTGGTAGCGAGCCGTCCACAGGTCGATCTTGCGAATGCCCTCTTCGACGAGCGCATGGCGCAACGCATCGCGCATCGCCACTTGCCACAGTCCGATGACAGGATGCGTCCGACCCGCCGACATCGCCACCGCCAGATCCGCAGCTTTCGCCACGCGCGCCCGATGCAGCCGTTCGACGAGGTTGCGCGGCAGGAAAGGACAGTCCGCTGCGACGCTGACGATCCATTCGACATCGGGCCTGTTCGCCGCCGTCCATTCGAGGCCCGCAAGCACGCCAGCCAGCGGCCCCGGATAGTTCTCGACCGGGTCGGCGACGACTGGAAGGCGAAAGCGGTCGAAGCGGGCAGGATCGCCATTGGCGTTCAGCAACAGCCCGTCGCATTGCGGGCCGAGGCGCTCGAGGACACGATCGAGGATGGTGAGTCCGTCGATCCGACGCATGGATTTGTCGCCACCGCCCATGCGCCGGGCGAGCCCACCGGCGAGAACGACGCCCAGGGTCGGCACCTTTTCATTCGCCATCGGCGGCTGCCTTGCGTCTGTGACGAGGCGCTTCCTCGTCGACGGAAGCGAGGTCCTGGTCGAAGACGATCCGATCCTCGCCCGACAGCACCGCGAACCGCTTGCCGCGCGCCCGGCCAACCAGCGTCAGGCCGGCCTGACGCGCCAAATCCACGCCCCAGGCGGTGAAACCTGAGCGCGAGACGAGGATCGGAATGCCCATTCGAACCGTCTTGATCGTCATTTCCGACGTCAGCCTGCCCGTCGTATAAAGGATCTTGTCAGCCGGATCGATGCCGTGGCGATACATCCAGCCGGCGATCTTGTCGACGGCATTGTGGCGCCCGACATCCTCCATGTAGCAGATCGGCGTGCCTTGCCTGCAAAGCACGCAACCATGAATTGCACCCGCTTGGAGATAGAGCGACGGCGTCGTGTTGATCGTGCGAGTCATTTGGTAAAGCCAGGAGGTGTGCAGTACGGCTGCCGGCAGAGCGGTGTTTTCCAGCGCCTCTAGAAGATCTCCGAAAGCCGTGCCCTGCGCGCAGCCTGAAGTCTGCGTCCGTTTCCTAAGCTTCTGCTCGTAATTGGTGTTGCGCTCGGTACGAACGATCACAACCTGAAGGTCGTCGTCATATTCGACCTCGGTCACCACGTCGTCGGATTTGAGCATGTTCTGATTGAGCAGGTAGCCCAGCGCCAGATATTCGGGATAGTCGCCGATCGTCATCATCGTGACGATCTCCTGCGCATTCAGATAGAGCGTCAGCGGGCGTTCAACGGGGACGCGGACTTGAATGGCAGCGCCCGTATGATCGATGCCGCTGACCTGTTCGGTCAAACGGATGTCGTCCGGGCTCGGCATGATGATGTCTGGTCGGTTATTCATCTGCTGCATGGCGATCTCATGACAATTGCAATCCCGCTCGCCGGATGGATGCGTTACCTTCGGCTTGACCTGCACTATATAGCCTGTTCAAACCGATGCCGGTCCACAAAAGCGCGCGCAGGCGCAGACTGGGCTGCCGGATGGCGCCGAGCTGCCGGTTCGGCCGGATCCACAGAGGCTGAAGGCTCGATGGCGCAACTTTCAGACGACTGCTTCGCTTTCGGCGGCCCGATGCGATCGCTCGACGATACTGCCGCACTGATTGCTTCACGGCTGACCGTTGTCGACGGGACCGAAACCGTCCAACTGGCGATTGCCGATGGGCGCGTCCTGGCAAGAGATTTGGTGGCGCCGCTGCCCCTGCCGCCTTTCACCAACTCAGCCGTCGACGGTTATGCCCTGCGCGGCGACGACCTGCCGGGAACCGTTGAAAAAGCTTTCCCCGTGCGCGACAGGATCCAGGCTGGGGTGGCGCCGGATCGGCCCGCCGCGCCCGGACAAGCCATACGCATCTTCACCGGCGCTCCGCTGCCGGAGGGGGCAGACACGGTTTACATGCAGGAAGATGTCCGTCTCGACGATACCGGCAGGGTCATCGTTCCGCCCGGCCTGAAAAGGGGAGCCAACGTGCGGCCGGCGGGCGAGGACGTCGCGGCAGGCGAGGTGGTGCTGCAGGCCGGTCAGCGCATGCGCCCGCAGGATGTTGCGCTCGCCGCGGCTCTCGGCATGACGCAGGTCGATGTGCGGCGCAAAATTCGCGTCGCGATCTTCTCGACCGGCAACGAGATCGTCGCGCCGGGAGAGGTCCGCGGACCGGCCCAGCTTTTCGATTCGAACCGCTTCATGCTGATGGCCATGCTGGCAAGATTGGGCTGCGAGACCACCGATTTGGGCATTCTCACAGACGACAGCAGCCTGATCGCGGATGTGCTGGGCGAGGTTGCGTCAGGGCAGGACCTGATCCTGGCGTCCGGCGGCGTCTCGACCGGGGAGGCCGACTGCGTCAAGGCGGCCGTCGAGAGTGTGGGAACCCTGGTCTTCTGGCGGGTGGCCATAAAACCCGGCCGGCCAGTCGCCATGGGGGTGATCAGGGGGACAGCCTTCATTGGGCTGCCCGGCAATCCGGTGGCGAGTTTCGTCACATTTGCCCATGTTGCGCGCGCCGCGATCTTTGCACTGGCCGGCGCGCGGCAGCAGCCACCAATTTCGCGGCCTGTGCGGGCGGCTTTTTCCTACCGCAAAAAGCCGGGGCGACGCGAATATGTGCGGGTAAGCCTGCATGGAACGCAGGACGGCACATGTGAAGCCGTCAAATTCCCGCGCGAGGGCGCTGGCCTGCTGTCTTCTTTGGTTCAAACGGACGGCCTTGTCGAGCTCGGCGAGGAAACAACCCAGGTCGAGCCGGGCCAGACCGTTCAGTTCCTTGCCTATTCGGACCTGAATTGACCAACGCCGTCGAGCCGGCGGCACGCAGTTCGGCAGAAAAGCGGTGCGACGCCTGGCCGCTCTCATTTGCGGGCCCCTGACGGCGCGACCGTTGACGACCGGTGAGCGGTCGGCCATGGTGCGCCACCATGACAGCGAGACAGCTCGACCTGACGGGATTGAAATGTCCCTTGCCGGCGCTGAAAACCCGCAAGGCGCTCAGCGGCATAGGGCCAGGCGAGCGCCTTGAGGTCCGTTGCACCGATCCGCTGGCAGCCATAGACATTCCCAATCTGATCAACGAAATGGGCGACCGCCTGGAGGCGATGCAACGGCAGGGAGACCACATCGTTTTCTTGATCGAGAAGGCGCAAGCTGCTCCGCTATAGGCCGTGCGACAAATCAGGGCGCAGATCAGTTCTATCGCGCTGCCGCGGTCTGCTAAGATTGCCAGACCGGCATTTGGTACAACTTGTGTGCCAAGTCGATTTGTGTGCCAAGTCCTTATCCAAATGCGCCGGGCTGAGGGCGGATGAGGCTCACAACCACATCGGTGGCGGCAGCCGCCTTCCTCAGACGAAGGGTTCGCCCCGGGAGGAGAGAGCATGACAGTGCAGCAACGGCGAGGCCCCGATCGCGGACCCAAGGGGCGGGCGCTGGATGATGTTGCCCTGGCCGAGGTCCGGGAACTTCTTGGCCCTCGCGAACGGCGCCGGGATCTTTTGATCGAGTTCCTGCATCTGATCCAGGACCGTTACGGTTGTCTGTCGGCCGCGCATCTGCGCGCGCTTGCCGAAGACATGCGCCTGTCCCAGGTTGAGGTTTACGAGGTCGCGACCTTCTACGACCATTTCGATATCGTCAGGGAAGGCGAGGCGAGGCCCCCGCCGCTGACAATTCGGGTGTGCGAATCGATAAGCTGCATGCTGGCCGGCGCGGAACACCTGATTGGCGAACTGGCCGCCGACGCCGACCCGAAGACAGTCCGCGTCATGCGTGCGCCCTGCATGGGCCGCTGCGCCACCGCCCCTGCCGCACGCGTCGGCAACCGCGAAGTCGACCACGCGACAAGCCAAAAGCTGTTGGCGATGGCGAGAGGCGGGGCCGTCAGCGCAGCGGCGCCCGACTATGTCGGCCTGGATGCCTATCGCGCTGCGGATGGTTATCAGCTCTTGCAGAAAGTGCGCGATGGCGTGCTGACCACAAATGGCATCATCGAGATCATGGAGCACGCCGGACTGCGCGGCCTCGGCGGCGCCGGCTTTCCGGCCGGCAAGAAATGGGGCTTCGTGCGCGGCTATCCAGGGCCCCGGCTGATGTCGATCAATGGCGACGAAGGCGAGCCTGGCACTTTCAAGGACCGCGTCTATCTTGAAACCGATCCGCATCGTACCTTCGAAGGGGCGCTGATCGCCGCTCACGCGGTGGAGGCCGAGCGCATTTATTTCTACATGCGCGACGAGTACCCAGCCGTGCTCGCCATTTTGCGCGCCGAGATCGCGGCGCTTGAGGCGGCCGGCATCGTCAAGCCCGGCTTTATCGAACTGCGGCGCGGCGCCGGCGCCTATATTTGCGGCGAAGAAAGCGCGATGCTGGAAAGCATCGAGGGCAAGCGCGGCATGCCCCGCCACCGGCCTCCCTATATTGCCGAAGTCGGCCTTTTCGGACGCCCGACACTCAACCATAATGTCGAAACGCTGTGGTGGATCCGCGATATCGTCGAGAAGGGACCTGAATGGTTTGCCGCGCAGGGCAAGCCCGGCCACCAGGGAATTCGCTCCTGGTCGGTTTCCGGACATGTGAAGGAGCCAGGTGTCAAGCTGGCCCCGGCCGGCGTCACCGTGCGCGAACTGATCGAGGATTATTGCGGCGGCATGGCGGACGGGCATGAATTCAAGGCCTATCTGCCAGGTGGAGCCTCGGGCGGCATCCTTCCGGCGTCGATGGGCGACATTGAACTCGATTTCGGCGGCGAACTCGCTAAACAGGGCGCCTTTGTCGGCTCACATGCGGTGGTCGTGCTTTCGCAAGTCGACAACATCAGGGATGTGACCCTCAATCTCATGAATTTCTTCAAACATGAGAGTTGCGGGAAATGCACGCCGTGCCGGGAAGGAACCGAAAAGCTGGTAACGCTCTTGAAAGAGAAGGGCGTGCCGAATGAGACGGCGATGCGCGACCTTGAAACCGTGATGCGCGATTCCTCCATCTGCGGTCTCGGCCAGGCGGCGCCCAATCCGGTCAATCACCTTTTGACGCATTTTAGGGATGATCTTTGAAATGGCAGATGGCGTCATATTCACCCTCGACGGCAAAACGGTCACAGCCGCTGACGACGAGACGATTTGGGACGTTGCAAAGCGTGAAGGCACCAGGATCCCGCATCTGTGCCACGTCGACATGCCCGGCTATCGGCCAGACGGCAATTGCCGCGCCTGCATGGTCGATGTCGAGGGCGAACGGGTGCTTGCCGCCTCATGCATCCACAAGCCTTCCGCCGGAATGGTGGTGAAGACGGATACCGAACGGGCCAGGAAATCGCGCCAGATGGTGTTCGAGCTTCTCGCCAGCAACATGCGGCCGGTGGCCGACGGTCCGGATCAGCAGTCGATGTTCTGGCAGTGGGCTGGTTCGATGGGCATTTCCGGCGGCCGCTACAGCTCAAAATTCGCCACGGATGATGTCCGGCCGGAATTCGACATCACGAATCCGGCCATTGCCGTCAATCTCGATTCCTGCATCACTTGCGGCGCCTGTGTCCGGGCCTGCCGCGAGGTCCAGGTCAACGATGTGATCGGCATGGCCGAGCGCGGCAATCACTCGCTTCCCGTCTTCGACATGCACGATCCGATGGGCCTGTCGACCTGTGTCACCTGCGGTGAATGCGTGCAGGCCTGCCCGACCGGCGCGCTCTACGAAAAGTCGCTGATGGACAATGCAGGCAAGACCCGGGTCATCCAGGAATTCGACAAGGTCATCGACACGCTGTGCCCGTTCTGTGGCGTCGGTTGCCAGACCAGCGTTGCGGTCAAGGACAACAGGATCGTTCAGGTCGATGGCCGCAATGGCTATGCCAACGAGAACCGGCTCTGCGTCAAGGGTCGTTTCGGCTTCGATTATGCGATGTCGCCTGAACGGCTGACCAAGCCGCTGATCCGGCGCGACGATGCGCCGAAGTCGGGCGATGCCGATATGCGCGGCGTCGATCCGCTGACCGTTTTTCGCGAGGCTACCTGGGAAGAAGCGCTTGCGCGCGCCGCCGGCGGGCTGAAGACAATCCTTAGGGATCATGGCGGGCAGGCGCTGGCCGGTTTCGGTTCGGCAAAAGGCTCCAACGAAGAGGCCTATCTGTTCCAAAAGCTGGTGCGCCAGGGTTTTGGCACCAACAATGTCGATCATTGCACCCGGCTCTGCCACGCATCGTCAGTGGCAGCACTCATGGAAGGCGTCGGTTCGGGAGCGGTTTCGGCGCCCTTCAATGACGCGCTGAAGGCCGAATGCATCATCGTCATCGGCGCGCGGCCGACCACCAACCATCCGGTCGCCGCGACCTATTTCAAGCAGGCGGCCAAGCGCGGCGCCAAGCTGATCGTCATCGACCCACGCGGCCAGGACCTGATGCGCCATGCGTCGCATTCGCTGCAATTCAAGGCCGGCAGCGACGTCGCCATGCTGAACGCGCTGATCCACGTCATCGTTGAGGAGAAGCTCTACGACGAGCAGTATATCCAGGCCAACGCTTCCGGTTTCGAGGCCCTGAAGGCCAAGGTGAAGGATTTTTCGCCCGAGGCGATGGCCGAGGTCTGCGGCATCGAGGCGAGCGTGCTGCGCGACGTCGCCCGCACCTACGCGACCGCCGAGCGGTCGATCATCTTTTGGGGCATGGGCATTTCCCAGCACACACACGGAACCGATAATGCGCGCTGCCTGATCGCTCTGGCCCTGATCACCGGACATGTCGGCCGGCCGGGAACAGGCCTGCATCCACTGCGCGGCCAGAACAACGTGCAGGGCGCATCCGATGCCGGGCTCATCCCGATGTATTTCCCCGACTATAAATCGGTCGAGAACATCGACATCCGCGGCGCATACGAGAATTTTTGGGGCCAGACGCTGGACCCGAAACGGGGCCTGACGGTCGTCGAAATCATCGACGCCATCCATGAAGGCGAAATCAAGGGCATGTACATAATGGGCGAGAACCCGGCCATGTCCGATCCGGACCAAACCCATGCCCGGCAAGCACTGGCCATGCTCGACTATCTCGTAGTGCAGGACATCTTCCTGACCGAGACCGCCTGGCATGCAGATGTGGTGCTGCCGGCCTCGGCGCATGCCGAAAAGCTCGGCACATACACCAACACCAACCGGCAGGTGCAGATTGGGCGTCCAGCACTCGAACTGCCAGGCGAAGCGCGTCAGGACTGGGAACTGATAGTCGAACTGGCGAGGCGCATCGGTCTGGACTGGAATTACGGCCATGTCTCGGATGTTTATGCCGAGATGGCCAGCGTCATGCCTTCGCTCAAGCATATCTCCTGGGACCGCGTCGAACGCGAGGGATCCGTAGTCTATCCGGCCGACGGCCCCGACAAGCCTGGCAATGAGATCATCTTCTCGTCCGGATTCCCGACCGCGGACGGACGCGGTCGCATCGTGCCGGCCGATTTGCTACCGCCTGACGAAGTGCCCGATGAAGAGTTTCCACTGGTGCTCACCACCGGCCGACTGCTCGAGCATTGGCACACCGGCTCCATGACCCGCCGGGCGGGCGTGCTGGACGCGATCGAGCCACACGGCATCGCTGCGATGAACCCTTATGAGATCAAGCGGCACGGCCTACGCCAAGGGGAGATGATTGCGGTCGAGACCCGGCGCGGGACGGTAGACGCCATCCTCCGCGCCGACCGGGAGGTCGCCGACGGCACGGTGTTCATGCCGTTCTGCTTCAACGAAAGTCCGGCCAACGTGCTCACCAACCCGATGCTGGACCCCTACGGCAAGATCCCGGAGTTCAAATACTGCGCCGCGCGAATTGCGCCGGCGGCGAAGGCCGAAGCTGCCGAATGAGCCAGTACCGCGCCATCTGCACGCACTGGATGCTGAACGCGCTGTAGCCTCGAAACGTCCATACAACCCAAAGATGCATGCAGCCCTGCCAGATGGGATTGCCCAACCCGAAAGATCCAACGGGCCATGTCGGGACGCCCATTCATTCTCCGACGCCATCCCGGACGGGGCTTCTAACTCACAGCGATGCGCTGGCCGGTGTCATCGAAAAGATGCAGATGGCTGGTATCGAACTTCAGATCCACCGTGTCGCCTGAAGCCACCGGACATTGTCCGGCGACAACTGCTAGCATGGTCTGGCCGCCGCTTGTCTTGGTGTGGACGATTGTCTCGGAGCCGAGGGCTTCGACCAGCGCGACGCGTGCCGCAATGTCTCCCTTGCCAGCATCGGCGAGGCTGATGTGATGCGGCCGCTGCCCGAGCGTCACGTCGCCATTCACCGCGCTGACGTTCCCGTCGATCTCGAACCCAGCTGAACCGTCCAGGGTGAGGCTTGACCGGCCAGTGCCTCCGGCTGCCACCTTTACCGGCAGGAAGTTCATACGCGGTGCACCGATGAAACCGGCCACGAACAGATTGGCCGGATGGTTGTAGAGGTCGAGCGGCGTGCCAATCTGCTCGATGCGGCCGGCGCGCAGCACGACGATGCGGTCGGCAAGCGTCATCGCCTCGATCTGGTCGTGCGTGACATAGACCATCGTCGCCGACAGCCGCTCGTGCAGGGCGGCCAGTTCGGCGCGTGTCGAGATGCGCAGCTCGGCGTCGAGATTGGACAGCGGCTCGTCAAGCAGGAAAGCAGTTGGATTGCGCACGATGGCGCGGCCGATCGCGACGCGCTGGCGCTGGCCACCGGAGAGCTGGCCGGGGCGCCGGTCGAGATACGGCGCGATTTCCAGCATCCGCGCGGCTTCGGCGATGCGCGCATCAATTTCGGCGCGCGCCATGCGGGCGTTCTCCAGTCCGAAGGCCAGGTTCTGGCGCACGCTCATGTGCGGGTAAAGCGCGTAGGATTGGAACACCATCGCCAATCCCCTGTCGGCGGCCGGAACGGTGGTCACGTCCTTGCCGTCGATCGCGATGGCGCCGCCTGTCGGCCGGTCAAGCCCGGCGATGAGCCGCAGCAGCGTAGACTTGCCGCAGCCGGAGGGGCCGACGAAGACGATCAGCTCGCCGTCAAGAATATTGAGATTGATGTCGTGCAGCACGCCGACCTTGCCGAATGCCCTCGATACGCCGGTGAGTGTGATCTGGCTCATGGTAGCCTCTATTTCAGACCGGAGCCGGCAATGCCGGTGGTGATGTAGCGCTGAAGGAAAATGAACACCAGCACGACCGGGATCATGGTGACCACGGTCATGGCCAGGATGTAATGCCATTGCACATTGAGTTGGCCGGCATAGGTGTTGAGACCAACCTGCAGCGTATAGACCTCCTTGCGCGACAAAACGATCAGTGGCCAGAGGAAGTCGTTCCAGCGCCAGACGACGGAAAAGATTGCCAGTACCGCCAGCGCGGGGGCGGTCAGCGGCAGGATGATGCGCCAGTAGATCTGCCATTCGGACGCCTTGTCCATGCGCGCTGCCTCGATCAGCTCGTCGGGGATCGTCAGCATGTACTGGCGTAGCATGAAGACGCCCGTGGGCGTCGCCACTGTGGGCAGGATCACGCCCCATAACGAATTGAACAGTCCCATTGCCGAGATGACCGAATAGAGCGGCACCAGAATGACGGAGAGCGGCACCATCAGCGTCGCGACGATGAGCATCATCACAGCCGAACGTCCCCGAAAATTGTACTTCGACAGTGCGAACGCGGCCATCGAATTGGTCAGCAGCGTAATCAGGGTGGCGACCACGGTGACGAAGACCGAGTTGCGCAGATAGAGGAAGAAGTCAAAGGCGAGGAAAGGCTGGACATAATTGTCGAGCGCGAAAGCGATGCTGCGCTTGGGCGTACGGTTCTTGATGTTGACGCGTATGATCTCGCCCGGGTTGGCGGGATCGACCATCTGCGCGACGGTGCCGAGGCGGCGCACTTCGGCGAGCACGCGCACGCTGCCGTCGTCATTGCGCACTTCGAAGAGCTGCAGCGGCTCCTCGTACCCTGCTACGATCGCTTCGGCGGTGACATAGGGCAAAACAGTCGGCGGGAACTCCGCCAGCGCCGCAGGCGTCTTGAACGAGGAGTTGACCAGCCAGAGCGCCGGGCCGAACATGACAATCAGCCCGCCGATCAGCCAGAACCAGGTGAAAACGTCGGTCCAGTGCCAACCGGCGCCGCCGCGCCGGCGAAACAGAAATTCCGCAACCCTGCTCATCGCATTTTGCCCCGCTGCTCGTTGCGCCTTGCGATGCCCAGCTGGATCAAGGTCAGCACGACCAGCACCGCTCCCATGAGGATCGAGGCCGCGGAGGCGAGTCCCGGATTGCGCAGCATCGAGGCGAAGCCGACCTCGTAGATGTACTGCGTGAGGAACAGCGTGCTGGTCCCGGGACCGCCTCCGGTCAGCACATAGACCTCGTCGAATATCTGCACGGCGCGGATGAGTGTCAGAACCAGCACGACCAGGAGGTTGGGCGCCAGCAAGGGCAGCGTTATGCGCCAGAAGACGCGCAAGGGCCGGGTGCCGTCCATCTCGGCGGCCTCATAGAGGTCTTTTGGAATGGCCTGAAGGCCGGCGAGGAGGATCAGCGCATAGAAGCCGACATGGGCCCAGACCGACACCATGATCGCGGCGGTGAAGGCCCAGTTGCGCTCCACCAGCCAGTTGACCGGAGTTCCGCCCGCCTCGAACACCATCAGGTTGAGCAGTCCCTGCCGCTGCAGGATCCAGCGCCAGATGAGACCGACCACAACCGGCGACAGAAGCACAGGGAAGAAGAACACGGCGCGCCAGAAGCTGCGCGCACGCAACTCACGGTTGAGCACGAGTGCGGTGACAAGCGCCACGGCGACCATCATCGCCACTTGCAGCACAACGAAGGCCAGGGTGTTCCAAACCGCGATCCAGAACAGGTCCTCGATGCAGCTCTTCGGATCGAGATAGCTGCTGCAACTGAACAGCCGCCCATACTGATCGGCGCCGACGAAGGTGCGGTCGCCGAGGAACAACGCCCCGCCACCGGTCATCGAATAGAGGATGTTGATGACCAGCGGAAACAGCACGAAAATGCCGAACACCAGCATGTTCGGCGCCAGGAAGAACACGGCCATGCCATTGCTGCCCGTGCGCCGCTGCAACATGCGCAGTGGCGAATCGAATAAATTCGCAAGCCAGCCGACCGGCGCCAGGATCATGGCGCCGGCGCGGGTCGCTATGCCGTTTCGGACGTCTGCCATGACACTGCCGCGACGCTACTTCGATGCCTCGGTCACTTGTGCCTTGATGTCCTCGTCGATGCGGACGAAAGCCTCGTCGAGCTTCAGCTCGCCGGCCATGACCTGACTGATGCGGGTCACCAGCGCGCCATAAACCGGAGTTCCCCATTTCCATGCCGGCAGGGCGGCGGCATTCGGCGCGATCTTGCCCGATGCCTTCAGGAAGGCTTCAAGCGACGCCTTGACGTTCTCGTCATCGGTCTTGTAATCGATCTTGCCGGCGAGAACGCCCTTGTGTGCGGGCAGGAACAGGGTGCGCTCGGTGAATTCGCGCATGATGTCCTCGCGGCTCAGGAAGTCCATCACCTTGCCGACTTCAGCGGCGTTCTTGGTGTATTTGACGGCGACCAGCGCGGCGCCGCCCGGCATGCCGGTGCAGGCGGCGGGGCCGCAGGGCGAGCCCGTCGCCACCCAGTCGAAGTTCTTGCCAATCTTGCTGGCGAGGTTGGCAACCTGCCAGCTGCCCGAATAATAGTAGGCAATCTGCCCATTTATGAAGTCGTCGGCCCCGGCGCGATAGGTGGTGCCCGACGCCGAAACCCAGATTTCCTTGTTCATGCGGCCGTCGGCAACCCAATTGACCAGCTTTTCGGCGAAAGCTTTCGTGCCGGCGTCGATCGGCGCCGGCAGTCGATCAGCGCCGATGTAGTTGGCGCCATAAGAGATGTTCGCCGCCGAGATACGATGGCCGCTGCGATCGATGGCAAAGGCAGCGTTAAGCTGCTGGCTCTGCTGCACCTTGCCGGCGGCATCGATCCATTCGTCCCAGGTTGCGGTCTCGGCCGGGATCGGCACGCCGGCCTGTTCGAAAAGCGTCTTGTTGACGAAGCCGCCGGTCAGCGTGATCTGGGTCATGAAGCCCGGAATGATTTTGGAACCGTCAGGGCGCATCCAGTCGAACTGGTCGCCGAAATTCGTCTGCCAGTATGCTGGATCGGCGACCACAGGCGTCAGGTCGAGCCAATGGTCGGCGAGTTCCTTGATATTGGTGACGCGGGCGATATCGGGACCCCGTCCTGCCTCGAGTTCGACCGGAAGCTGCTCCTGGACAACCTTGTAGGCGACATTGTCGAGAATGACGTTAATGCCCGGATTGTCTTTCATGAAGCGGTTGAGCAGGTCCTGTATAACCTCGCCTTCGACGCCATCCGAATACCACATCACGCGAACGTCGCCTGCGAACGCGGTCGACGACAGAAGGGCCGCCGAAAGGCCCAGGATTATCGAATTCATTCTCATGGTTCACTCCTCCGCTTTTGCGGTTTCCACCGCTTGATTGTCGCTGTCCGAGCTGCTTGTCGGCTCCTTTTGATTTGATCCTTACCTGATTGCGATGGCGTCGGCTGTGAAGAACGAGGCTTCGCCGCTGACCTGCCAGTCGGCCGGATCGATGACACGCTCCTCAGCCTCTATGCGGCCATCCGGATGGAACAGCACGTCGCCGTATTCCGGGTCATTGACATGCAGAAGGTCGTTTTTTCCGTGGCCGAGCGCAAGCTGAGAAAACCGCGCCTCGAATTCCTCCAGCGACCCGTATTGCCGGCGCCGGCCCAAGCGGATGATCCATGCGGTTTGGTGCCCGGGCACGCGCAGCTCGTTTCCAGCGGTCGGTCCGCGGCCGACCAGCTCGAAGGCGCTGTCGGCCTTCAGCATCGCGAACCCATCGCCGCCGCGCGCCGAAGCGATATTTTTCTTGACCCACGCTTCATCGAACGCGCTCTGTGGGAACCAGGCATGGGTAAAGTCGGGCTGCTCGGCTGCGCAGCTGAACAGCACAACTGCCAAGTCGCGGTATTGATGCACGCGCGGCAGAGATCCGCAGCCGCCCCAGTAGGACGGCCGGCCATAGCCCGAATGAATTGTCTCGCCCGGATGGTTGATCCATATCTGCGCGTCGGGATTGCCGCCGAGACGCAGGTGCAGCACCGTTTCCTGATAACCCCATTCGTTCCAGCGATAGGCTGCCGCGCTTCCCATGGCGAAATCGCGGGTCTTGTAGTGGTAGAGCTTGGCGATCCGGTTCTGGCCTTGCGCGAAGCACCATTCCTGCGCGTCGTCACCCGCCATGCATGCGATGCCGGTCAGTTCTTGCGGGACGTCGAGCCCATGGTCGCGCAGGCAGAGCGCAAGCTGCGGCAGGGCATGGAAGCGCATGCCGTAGAAACCTTTGCCCCACAGCATGCGTGCAATGCCGGAAAGTTCCAGCGAACGGGCGGCGCGCAGCGTGTGTTCGTAGGAGCGGCCCTGCGCGCCGGTAAGCATGCCTTGCTGAGCCGAGCGGGCGACGATCTCGAGCAGGCGGTTGATCGCAGCCCCGACGCGCCGGCGGACGTCGGCATCCGGCCCAAGCGCGTACAGGATCGTCAATCCCTTGAGATCGATCGGGAAGTAAGGGGCGGAGTTGAATTCCGCCATTTCCCATTCCTCGAAATGATCGAGCCAGGCGCGCACGCGCGCAAGGCCCACGGTCGACTGCTCTGCGCCGGTGCGTCCCGAGCGGACAAAGCGGGCATCGGGCAAGAGATGGCCGCCGAGATAGGCCGCGGTGTGAAACAGAAGCGCATGGTTTTCGGAGAAGTACCACTGCACGTCGTTACCCGGCTCATCCATCCAATAGCGGTAATTGAGGATCGCCTCGTCAATGCGGTGACGCAGATCGACCGCGATCGAGTCGCCATAGACACGACGGCACCAGAGCAGTGGCACCAGGATGAAATCCGCGCAGTCGTGGCAATCTTCGATCGCCGGCAGTGCAGCAGCAATGATGGCGTCGGTTTCGGCGCCGCCGCGGCCCGTCGCCAGCCGCGCCAGCGCCCGCACGGTATCGGCTTCCGCGAAGTTGGAAACCTGTTCCAGGGCTTCGACGATCCTGTCGGCAAGGATGGCAGGAGCGCGGCCCTGACGCGCCGCATGACAGATTTCCACGCCGAAGACCCGCCGGGCAACAAAGCCTGAAGATGAGAGCGATACGGCAAAATGCCGGAAGTCGGCAGAAAGGTCTTCCGTGGCGGCAATAGCGATGCGTCTCGCCCCCGCTTCGATGCGGCGGCGGAAGATTACGGGCGCCTCGATCGACATGAAGTCGCCCTCGATCACAATCGAAACATCCACCGCAACCGGCAGCGCCACATCCGTCACCAGCGCCACTTCGCCGCCGGAATAAAATGGACGCTCGAAATGCATCGCGTCGAGAGCGGCTTCCATGGCCGCCGCGACGTCGTCTTTGACGGTCGTGGGCAAGACCTGTTCGGCAGCTGGGCCCCGGAGATAGTCGAGTTGGAAGAAGTAGCGTGCGTCGCGCTCGGCGAGATCGTCGAACCAGATGCTGATCTGGTTAGCGCCGGCGACGAGATCGACCTCGAAATCCTGAGAAGCCTCGAGATTGCGCCCGTAGGGCGCCATCCAGCCGGCCTCTATCCCGTTGACGAACAAAACGGCGCCGCCGCAGGTGCGCAGCCGCAGCCGCGCCCGGCCGTCCGAGCCTGCGTCGAGCGCGGTACTTGCCCAGGTGGCGACCACGGTCGGGCGGAACCAGAAGCCCGACAGGTCGACGCGCGGCGAGCCGAACGGAAGCCAAACACGGTCCGGCTCGAACACGCCCTGCGGCTTGGGCCGCTTCCCGCGGCGTTCGGCGGCGAACTCGGTTCGGCAGGGATATTCGTGCGGGATGAAATTCTTGTGCTTGGTCAGGAAGAAGAAGGGATCCATCTCCCCTTGCATCGGCTGATCTGCAACATCGTAGCGCTGCTCAGACGTCGTGCCGATGAGCCAGTAAACGACAGGGCGGCCGAGCGCAAGCGGCCGGCGCAGCGTAAGATCGTGCGTGATCGGTTCCACGGTGTTCATCGCAGCGTCTCAACAGGCACGGGCGACACGTCGTTATAGGCCTGGTTCTCGCCCGTCATGCCCCAGACGAAGGCGTAGGGTCCGGTTCCGCTGCCCATATGGATCGACCAGGCCGGCGAGATGACACAGTCGCCATTGGCCACGATCAGATGGCGGGTATTGTCCGGCCGACCCATCAGGTGGACCACCCGGTCTTCCGCCGCGAGGTCGAAATAGAGATAGGCTTCCATGCGCCGCTCATGCAGGTGAGGGGGCATGGTGTTCCAGACGCTGCCCGCAGCGAGATCGGTGATGCCCATCAGCAGCAGACAGGAAGGCGCGACTTCCGGATGAATGTACATGCGCAACGTGCGCTTGTTGGCGCGTCGCTCCTCGCCGAGTTCAAGCGGCTTCGCCTCGGATTTAGCGATCAGCCGATGCCTGATGTCTGCGCCGGCCGGAACCGAGTTCATATAGAACCAGGCGGGATGCGCGGCGCTGTCGCTTTCGAGCGTCACTTGTTTAGCGCCGCGCCCGACATAGAGCACATCGCGGTTGGCGAGCGCGAAGCGCTGCTGGTCGACGCTCACTGATCCTGCGCCGCCGAGATTGGCGATGCCCATCTCGCGCGCGGTGAACAGATGCGGCGTGCCGACGTCCGCGCCATCGCCGAAACTCAGCGGCTCTCCGGTTGGGCACGCGCCGCCGACGATCATGCGGTCGACATGGGTGTAAGCGAAGGCGATGCGGCCGGGCTCGAACAGCCGCTCCACCAGAAACTCGGCGCGTAGCCGCTCCGTCCCGTAGCCGTCGATATCGCCCGGACCGGCGCCAAAGAGAACGCGCATCGTCATGCCGCGGCCTCGGCAGCTTCGGCATGGATCATCCCCTCTGTGAGGCAGAGGATCGCCAGGGCCTGGCCGTAGCCGGTAGGCTGGATCGGGATGTCGCGGTAGAACTGGAGATCATGGCCCATGCGGGTGCCATAGGAAACGTTTCCGAGCACGCCGTTCTCGTCGATGCTGGCCAGCACCGCGTCGAGTGCGCGCCGGCCCGCCGGACCGCACTCCTTGGGCCCGACGCCTATGCGCGCAGCTTTCATGAGACCATAGCCGATGCCGGCGGTGGCCGACATCTCCTCATAGGAGGTCGGGTCATCGAGCAAAGTGTGCCATGCTCCCGATGGCGCCTGCAGGCGCAGCAGGGCGTCGATCTGCGCTTCCAGCACGCCGAGCAGATAGGCTTCGACCGGCTTGCCGACGCCGCCATTTTCGATCAGGTCGAGGATGCCGACTGTGATCCAGGCGTTGCCGCGGGCCCAGAGAGCGCGGGCAAAATTATGTCGGCCGGCAAATGTCCAGCCATGGAACCACAAGCCCGTTTTCGGGTCGGCGAGATAGCGAGCATGGACGAGGAACTGGCGAACAGCCTCGTCGATGCAAGATTGCCGGCCGGCTGCGCGTCCGTGGAAAGCGAGGAACAGGCCAGCCATGAACAGCGTGTCGTCCCACAATTCGTCGTCGTTGATCTTGTCTGAGACATTGTGCTGGAACCCGCGCTCGGGCGTGCGAGGCATGTCGCGAAGCAGCCTTTCGGCCCATTGGCCGAGAGGCGTTTCCCAGCGCGGATCGCGTGTCTCGCCCCAGAGCAATGCCAGCGCCATCATCGGAGCGGTGGTGTTGATGTTCATCGGCGGCAGGCCCGCCCTTAAATGGCGCTCGTACCAGTCTTCAATTGTCTTCAGAAGCTTCGGGTCGCGATTGTGCCGCCAGAGGCAAACGAGGCCGTACAGCCCCACACCCTGCGGCCATTCCCAGGAATCGAAGCTGATGTAGTCGCCGGCCGTGCCGTCGAGATTGGGCTCGTCGAAACGGCCGTCATGGCGCAGGCCCGTCATGCCGCGCACGAGCAGGTCGAGTTTCGAGCGCATATCTCTCGTTGACGACGCCACTACTCCTCCCAGGTTTTGCGCGATGCCGGGCAAATGGGTGCCACAAGCATTTTTGTTGCGCAATCTGAAATTTTTTTGCAGCATGAAGGTCTGTGAGGAAACAGCCGATGGTCGTGAAGGTCGAAACCGGGAAGCGCGGCACGCCCAGCCGGCGCGTGCGGCTCGAAGACGTCGCCGCGCGCTGTGGCGTTTCCGTCAGCACGGCGTCGCGGGCGCTTGCCGGCGGCAAGGGCGTGCGCGGCGACCTCCGGTCGATGATCATCGAAACCGCCAAGAAGTTGAACTACACGATCCCCACTTCGATCGCCGGCCGCAAGGTGATCCTCGCCGCAAGCAACGCTGCCAGGATCGACTATGGCCGCAACCAGTTCAACTTCTATGTGCTCGACGGACTGAACGAGCGCGCACGAACTCTCGGCGTCGAGCTGGTGTCGCGCTCGATCGCCGACGCCGGTGAGCAGATCGCGCTGCTCAATGAGGCCAGGCAAGACAAGAGCGTCGTCGGCTGCCTGTTTCTGACGCTTGACGACGAGGCGGTGCTGACGCTGACCGGCGGTTTCGGCAAGCCGATCGTGCTCATAAACGGCGACGACCCGGCGATGCACCATTCGAGCCTGACGCCATGCAACCGCTCCGCGGCGCATCTCGCGACGCAGCACCTGCTCGACCTCGGCCACCGGCGCATCCTGTTCCTGATGCGGCGCGGGCGGCGCACGATCGAGCGTCGCTTCGAGGGCTGGCAGGATGCACTGCGAGAGCGCGGCCTGGCGGCCGGCGACCTGGCTGTGGAGGTGGCGGATTGGCTGCCGGACCTTGCGGCCGAAGCGACTGCGCGGCGCATCGAGGCTCGTGGCCTCGACTTTACAGCTGTGCTCGCCGCGGGCGACAGCCTGGCTATCGGCGCGATGATGGCGATCCGGAAGTCGGGTTACGAGGTGCCTGCCGACGTGTCGGTCATGGGCATGGATGACCTTCCGCAGGCGGCTTTCCAAAACCCGCCGCTCACGACGATGCATATCCCGATGCGCGAGATCGGCGCGGCGTCGCTCGACCTCCTGCTCGCCGATCTCGGCGGGGACCTGCCGCCGCGCCGTATCGAATTCGCCTGCCATATCGTGCAACGCCAGTCGACCGGCCCGGCTCGCGCCTGAGACGTATCGTTCACACCGCTGTGTGGGCCGGGCCATCGCTACATCGATGGGGTCACGTTCGAACCGTCTTCGAAGCGTCCGTAAGCTCCGCCGAAGAAAAGCAGAGGTTCGCCGTCTCGCAAGGTCGCGGCGGTTACGCGGGCAACGACGATCAAATGATCGCCGCCCTCATGCCCGGAGATCCGCACGCATTCGAACCGCGACAGGCAGCCGCCCAGCAGCGGCACGCCGGCATCGTTCAACTCGTGCGGGAGGCCGTCGAAGGCTTGACCGACGCGAGCGAAGCGCTGGCTCAGCTCCATCTGCTCCGCCCCCAAAACATGAACCGCGAAGTGCTCGCAACCTGCGAAGGCGGCAAAGCGCCTGGAATGCCGGCCGATCGACCAGAGCACGATCGGCGGATCGAGGGACACCGATGCAAAGCTGTTCGCGGTGATGCCGACGGGACCA
This sequence comes from Mesorhizobium escarrei, assembly GCF_935825525.1. Taxonomy (GTDB): domain Bacteria; phylum Pseudomonadota; class Alphaproteobacteria; order Rhizobiales; family Rhizobiaceae; genus Mesorhizobium; species Mesorhizobium escarrei. The sequence continues at coordinate 76,491 of NZ_CAKXZT010000150.1, read as the reverse complement.
TCAGGCGTCATCGTGGTGACGACTGTGATACCGGTCGCAAACCGGCCGAGCGCGTCGCGGAACTCGCGCTTGTGGTCGGGGCCGGGCACGAAGCTTTTCATCGGTTGCTGCTCGGGGTCGAGGAAGTGGTACATCAGTCGCCCTCCTGGCCAAGGGCTGCGGTGGAAGCTTCAATCTCGCTGAGGCGCATTCGCAGCATCATCATCGCCGCTCCCCGGTTCCGAGCGGAGTCGGCGGGGTGATTTCTGGCACCCGGCCATAGACATGCGGCAGCGAGCAGGTGTTGATGTTCGGCAGCACGCGCTTGCCGAAGGACAAGGCCTCGTCGAGATGCGTATAGCCGGAGAAGATGAAGGCGCGGATGCCCATTTTCCGGTATTCCTCGATCTCGCACATGACTTGGTCGGTCGAGCCGACGATCGCGGCGCCGCAACCGGAGCGTGCGCGGCCAACGCCGGTCCACAGATGCCGCTCGACATAGCCGTGTGCGTCGGCGCCGGCGCGGTTCTTTGCCTGGTGCGCGACGCCCAGGGATGTCGCGTCCAGTGCGCGGGCGCGGATAATTCTGCCCTGCTCGTCATCGAGTTTCGAAACCAACTCCTCGGCATATTCGCGGGCTTCGACTTCGGTGTCGCGCACAATCACGTGGACGCGCAGGCCGTAATCCAGTGTGCGGCCATGGGCGGCTGCACGCTCGTGAACATCACGCATGCGGTGCGCCAACACGTCCTTCGCCTCCGGCCACATCAGATACACGTCACACTGTGCGCCGCAGAGTTCGAGCGCGTCGGGCGAATAGCCGCCGAAATAGAGTAGCGGCCCGCCATTCTGTTGGTAGGGCTTTGCGGGGTCGGCGGTCACTTTCTTGAATTGATAGACGTCGCCCTGATGGTTGATTTCATCGCGCGTCCAGGCCTGACGCAGGATCTCGATAACCTCGCGCGAACGCTGATAGCGGAAGCGGCTGTCGGCGAGTTCGCCGGGAAAGTCGGAAGAGATGACGTTTATAGTCAATCTGCCCCTTAGCATGTGGTCGAGCGTTGCGAGCGTGCGCGCCAGCATGATCGGTTGCATTTCGCCGCAACGCACCGCCGCGAGAAAGTTGATCGTCGAGGTTATCGGAGCGCAGCCCGCCACGAAGGACAGGGTATCCTGGCCAACCTGATAGGACGAGGGACACAGGATATTGCGAAAGCCCAGTCCTTCGGCTGTCTTGACGATATCGGAGCAGTGCTCCCAACTCGACCGCAGCGCGCCATCCGGAACGCCGAGATAGCGGAAATCATCGGAGCACAAAGCGGAAAACCACGACACTTCAGCAGCATCGAGATCTGCGGACGTCACCGGAACGACCGTCAATGTCGGCACTCCCTCGTTGTCAGAGACTGGATTTCCCTGTTGCATATCATTCGTGTTTGTGTAGATCAATAGTGTATCAATTTTGCGTTTGGAGACAATTTGAGCACGTCCAGAAACGCCTACGCGCTTCCGATGCATCAGCAGGTCAGCGAAATGCTCATCCGCGAGATCGCGGCTGGGCGGATGATCGAGGGCGAGAAGCTTCCGCCGGAGCGCGACATGGCTGCGGGCCTCGGAATAGCGGTCGGTACATTGCGCAAGGCGCTCGGCGATCTCGAGCGCAAGGGCTTGCTCAGTCGCATCCAGGGTTCCGGCAACTACGTACGTTCGCAACCCGACGTGGCCAGTGTCTATTCCATGTTCCGGCTGGAACTCATGGAGGGAGGCGGGCTGCCGACGGCGCGCGTTCTGTCAGTCGATCGGCTGGCGAAACCGATGGACCTGCCGGTGTTCGGATCGAGCGGCGAGGCCCATAGAATAAGACGGCTGCGGAGCCTCGGCGGCAAACCGGCGGCGCTGGAGGAGATCTGGCTCGACGGTTCCCGTGCGGAGACGGTTGCTATCGAAGAACTGTCGGATTCGCTCTATCTCTACTACCGCAAGGCGCTCGGTATCTGGATCTTGCGTGCAGAGGACCGCGTCGGGGTCGGCCAGGTGCCGGGATGGGCGCTGCCTGAATTCGGCCTCGTGCCGGGCGCCGCCGCCGGCTTCATCGAGCGTACCGGCTGGATGCAGGACGGCGCCAGCGCGGAGTTTTCCAGGACCTGGTTTGATCATGGCGTCGCGCGCTATGTCGCGCGGCTTCGATAGGGAACGGATATGGCGAAGCACATTTCCTACGGCGTCATCGGCTGCGGCATGATGGGGCAGGAGCATCTTCGCAATATCGCGCTGCTGCCCGATGTTGGCGTCGCGGCGATCTTCGAGCCCGACGCGATGATGCGCGCACGCGCGGCAGACCTTGCCCCGCAAGCGTCGATCGCCGGCTCGGTCGCGGAGGTGGCGGCCGATCCGCGCGTCGACTGCTTGCTCATCGCCAGTCCGAACTATGTGCATTTCGCGCAGCTCAAGGAAATCGCTGCTATCCGCGCGCTGCCCATCCTGGTCGAGAAGCCGCTTTTCACCGATCCGGTCGACGCAACCGCGGTGAAGGCGTTCGCCGCGACCTATGCCGCACCAGTCTGGGTCGCGATGGAATACCGCTATATGCCGCCGGTCGCTCGATTCATCGAGCAGGCGCAGAACGCCACCGGCGGCATCCGGATGCTGACGATCCGCGAACATCGCTACCCGTTCCTGGACAAGGTGGCCCACTGGAACCGCTTCAACCGTCGATCGGGAGGCACGTTCGTCGAAAAATGCTGCCACTTCTTCGATCTCATGCGGCTGATTCTGAAATCGGAACCGGTGAGGATCATGGCGTCGGCCGGACAGGAAGTGAACCATCTCAACGAAAATTATGATGGCGAGACACCCGATATCTGGGATTGCGGCTACGTGCTGGTCGATTTCGCCAGCGGCGCGCGCGCCATGCTGGAACTATGCATGTATGCAGAGGGCAGCCGCTATCAGGAGGAGATCAGCGCCGTTGGTGCGCGAGGTAAAGTCGAATGCCTGGTGCCGGGTCCCGGCCGCTTCTGGCCGGCTCATCTCGGCGCGGCGCCGACGCCGCAGTTGATCGTCAGCCCGCGCTCTCCGCAGGGACCGTACACGGTCGAGATCCCGGTCGACCCACAATTGCTGACGGCCGGCGATCACAACGGCTCGACTTTCTATCAGCATCAGCGGTTCTGCGCCGCCCTACGAGGCGAAGGGCCGGTTGAGGTGACGCTGGATGATGGTTGGAAAGCTGTCGCCATGGGTATGGCCGCACAATTGTCGGCAAACCAGGGCACGGCCATTTCCAACCCACTCGATGCCTGCGAGAGCGCTCAGTGTGGCTGATGGCAGCCCCGCTGCCGCCCGCCACAGGGTATCCATGCGCTAACCGGGGTTCTCCAGGCGGTTTGTCCTGCGCCACTCCTCGTACTCCCCGCGGGCATCGTCATGCAGCGGATAGTAGCGTTGCAACGGCCCGCCTTCCATTAGCTTCACTCGCGAGAACTCCTCCCAATCGTGATGCTTCTGTGATTCTTCGATCACCTTTGCGGCCATTGCGACAGGAAGCACCACCACCCCGTCGTCGTCGGCGACGATGATGTCGCCGGGGATCACCGTGACACCGCCGCAGGCAATCGGAACATTGACGGCATTGGGATAGATGCTTGTCTGCACATGATAGTTCGGCGTCCAGCCGCGCAGCCATAGAGCCAGATCGAGCTTTTCAACATTAGGCCGGTCGCGCATGCATCCATCGATGACGATGCCCGCGCCGCCCCTGCCTTTGAAATACGTCGACATCATATCGCCGAAGACGCCCGAGCTCATGTCGCCGCGCGCGTCGACCACGACCACATCACCCTCCTGTGCGTGATAAAGCACGTGCCGATGCAGCTGCGTCTCCGGATCGGCATATTCTCCCTCGGTGAACAGGTCCGGCCGCTGTGGCATGAACTGCAGCGTCAGCGCCGGCCCGACGATCGACTTGCCATGGTTCTGCGCTACCGGTCCGACCATGTGCGGATTGCGAAAACCCATCTGGCCAAGCGTGCCGGCAACCGTCGCGGCGCCGATCTCCCTTAGCGCATCGATCAGGTCTTTTGGCGGCCGGGTGATGTCGGGAGCATGTGTCATGGTGGACTCCGGTTGAAAGGCAATTACCAGTTTGTAACAGAACCGTCGCGGCGCTTGAGGTGAGGCGCTTCCCAAAAACGAAAGCTCGCCGCCTGGATCGCCTCCTCGTTGACGTCGACGCCGAGCCCCGGGAGATCGCCGACCGGATAGTCGGTCCCGTCGAGCCGTGGTTGCACGGGAAAAAAGTCGGAATTGTCGAAGCCCAGCTTTGTTTCGGGTTCCCTGGTCTCGAGCCACGCGAAGTTGGGTACCGCGGCGGCAAAATGCACGGTCGCGGCCGTGCACACCGGACCAAGGGGATTGTGCGGCATCAGGTCCACGTAGTGGGCCTCGCTCCAGCCCGCGACTTTCATCGCCTCGGTAAGCCCGCCGACATTGCAAACATCGAGCCGGTTGAACTGATGAATGCCGCGCTCGATGTAGGGCAGGAACTGCCACTTGCTGGCAAATTCCTCGCCGATGGCAAAGGGGATGTCGGTCATCGTGCGCAGGGATTCGTAGGCCTCCGGTGTCTCGTCCCGTATCGGCTCCTCGAGGAAATCAAGCACACCGCGGCCGAGCTTGTTGCAGAAGCTCGCCGCCTCGGCCACCGACAGCCGATGATGATAGTCGATGCCGAGGACGACGTCGTCGCCCAGCGCCTCGCGCGCCCTGTTAAGCATACTCGCGGTAGCGCCGATCGACTCGCGCGGCTCGAAGATGTTGCTGCTGTTTTGCCCGGCGGGGAAGAAGCGGATCGCCTGCCAGCCCTGTGCGCGCAGCTCGCGGGCTCGTTCGATGGCAGCGTCACCTTCGGCCTCGTCTCCGGTCGAGGCGAAGGTGGGGATGCGGTAGCGCTGCTTGCCGCCCAGCAACTCGTAGACCGGCACTCCCAGCGCCTTGCCCTTGATGTCGTGAAGGGCGATGTCGATGGCGGAAATCGCCGCCTGCAGAACTCGTCCGCCTTCGAAGTACTGGCTGCGATAGGCCTCCTGCCAGATCCGGCCAATCTGCATCGGGTCGCGGCCGATGAGAAACTCGCGATAGTGCTCGACCGCGCCGGCCACCGCCTTCTCGCGACCGCTCAAGCCGCTCTCGCCCCAGCCGAAGATGCCCTGGTCGGTCTCGACCTTGACGAGCATCTGGTTGCGCGTTCCTACCCACACTGGATAGGACTTGATCGCGGTGATCTTAAGCTTCTCAGTCATCCGCGCCCACGCATCCGCCCTGTCTCAGTTCGCCTTGAGGGCCATTTCGGTTTCGCCGTCGAACAGATGCATCCGCTCCTGGTCGAACTCGAGCCAGATCTGTTCATCGGGGGCGACGGCAATGTTCGGCGGCACGCTGACGTTGATGATAGCGCCGGACAGGAACGCCTGCACGAAGGTCACGTCTCCGGTCGGCTCCACCGTGTAAGCCTTGGCCGGAATGGCACCGGGGGCCGCGCTGTTGCGCAGCTTGATCGTCGAGTGGCGTGCGCCGAGCACGACTTTCCTGGTCGTTGCCCTTGCGACCTTCTGGGCGTTGCGCGGCGAAAGCTCGAAGCTCCAACCCTCCGCGCTGGTCAACACAGCGTTGCCGTTTGCCGTCGATGCCTGCAGCGGAATAAGGCTCATCGCCGGGCTGCCTATGAAGCTGGCGACGAACATGTTGACCGGATGGGCAAAGACCTGCGCCGGTGAATCGTATTGCTGCAGGTAGCCGCCGTTCATCACCGCCATCTTGTCGGCCATGGTCACGGCTTCGAGCTGGTCGTGCGTCACATAGATGATTGTCGCCTTGAGGTCCTGGTGGAAGCGCTTGATCTCAGACCGCATCTGCACGCGTAGCTTGGCATCGAGGTTGGAGAGCGGCTCGTCCATCAGGAACACGGCGGGGTCGCGGACAAGCGCACGGCCCAGGGCCACCCGCTGCTGCTGCCCGCCCGAAAGTTCGCGCGGCTTGCGCTCGAGCAGGTGCGTCATGTCGAGCACTCGCGCCGCTTCCTTGACCTTCTTGTCGATCTCGTCCCTAGGCAGTTTGCGCATCTGCAGCGGGAAGGCCAGGTTCTTGTAAACCGATTTCTGCGGATAGAGCGCGTAGTTCTGGAACACCATAGCGATGTCCCGGTCCTTGGGGTCGAGGTCGTTGACCACCCGGTCGCCGATGACGATGTCGCCCGATGTGATCGGGATCAGCCCCGCGACGAGATTGAGCGTGGTTGTCTTGCCGCAGCCTGAAGGGCCGACGAGCGCAACGAACTCGCCGTCATTGACCGTCAGCGACACGTCGTTGACGGCTTTGAAGCTGCCATAGGCCTTGACGAGTTCTTTGAGGACCACGTGGGCCATCGGCAACTCCCTAGTGCTTGACCGCGCCTTCTGTAAGGGCGCGTACGAAGTATCGTTGCAGGACGAGGAACAGCACCACGACGGGCACGCTCATCATGAAGCTGGCCGCCATCAGGCCCGGAAAGTCCGTCGTGTTTTCCGAGAAGAAGCGCTGGATGCCGACCGGCAGTGTCAACTGGTCGTTCTTGGTGAGGAAGGTGTAGGCGTAGATGTACTCGTTCCACGCGCCGATGAACGAATAGATCGCGGTGGCGATGATCCCCGGCGTCGAGAGCGGCATCACAATCAAGATGAAGGCCTGGAACCGCGTTGCCCCATCGATGCGCGCCGCCTGCTCGAGCTGCACCGGAATGTTGTCGTAAAAGCCCTTGAGCAACCAGATCGCCAGCGGCAGGCCGAAGGTGAGATAGGTGAGTATCAGCGAGCCATGCGTGTTCATCAAGCCGAGCAGGCGCATCAGGATGAACAGCGGTACGAGAAAGATCACCGCCGGGAACATGTTGCGCAGCAACACGGCAAAGAACAGGAAGTTCCGGCCGGGGAAACTGAAGCGCGAAAACGCGTAGGCCGCAGGGACGGCGACGATCACCGAGAGGATTGTCGTGACGGTCGACACGAAAAGGCTGTTCCAGAAGAAGCGGAGGAAGTCCTGGCCGACGCTGTTCTGGGGATCGAGCAGCTTTTCATAGCTGGCGAGAGTAGGTTCGTCCGGCCACCATTGCGGCGGGAATTGCATCGCCGCGAACCCGGACTTGATCGAGGTGATCAGCATCCAGATCATCGGCACCGCGGTGTAAAGCAGCATGAACGCGAGGAAGATGCGCCCGGTCCACCGCCATCCGTCGACGCGCATGCGGCGACGGCCCAGGCCTTGCGGGACTGTCTCGGCAGTCGTGCTCATGGGCTCCCCTCTTGCCGCTCGTTACCGCTTAGCGCACGGACGTAGAAGTAGCCGAGCGTCATCAGGGTGAGGAACAGGAGCACCGAATAGGCAGATGCCACGCCCCAGCGCTGCCGGCCGAAGGCGAGCTCATAAATGTGGGTGATCCAGATATGCGATGCGTTGGAGGGCCCGCCGCCGGTCATGATCCAGGGGATGATGAAGGAATTGAAATTGGCTACCGCGAGCAGCAGGATCGTCACCGTCGAGACGTTGCGCAAGTGCGGGAAGGTGACGTGCCAGAAGCGCTGCCAGGCGCTGGCCCCGTCAACTCTTGCGGCGCGCAGCAACTGTTCGGGCACGGTCTGCAGGCCGGCCATCATCATGATCATGGCAAACGGAAACTCGCGCCAGATATTGACGACGATCAGGGAAGGCAGCACCGTGCTGACGCTGTCGATGAAGTTGGGCGGTCGGTCGGCCAATCCGAGGCCAACCAGCACCGCACCGATGATCCCGAAGTCCGAATGATAGATCCATTTCCAGATATAGGAGGCGGCGACCGCGCTGATGACCCAGGGAATGATCAGGATGGCGCGCAGCAAGCTGCGGCCGACAAACTCGCGGTGGAGCGCCAGCGCGGTGGCAAACCCCAGGACAAAGGCAATCAAGGTAGAGCCCAACGTCCAGACCAGAGTGTTCCAGGTCACTCTCCAGAACAACTCGCTGGTGAGGATGGTCGCGTAATTGTCGAAGCCGATGAAGGTCTTGTCGCGAAGCTGCAGGCCAGGCGGCGTCTTGAAGAACGACAGCTCGATCGTGTAGTAGATCGGATAGGCGATGACGACGAGCATCACCGCGATCGCAGGGAGCACGTACGCGTAGTCAGCGCGATGCTTCCATATCTTGCCTAGCACGCCGGACCTGCCGGGTTGCAATCTTCGGCGAGCCTCGGCCTTGCAGGTCACGATCGTCACTGTGGCGTGCCTTTGTTTCTTCTGAACGAACCGGATTTTTTCGGGACCCACCGGCTGCATCATCGGTGCAGCCGGTCAGGCTTGGACTAAAGCGGGTCGCGTTTAATCGGCCTCATGCGACGCGCTTTAGGTTGCTGTTTATGCATGTCGTTATCGCAAAACCGCTGCACACCCTCGGTTCAAGCCCGAGGGCATGCTTTTGCGCGACATGCTTAGAGTCCGCCCATCAGGTCTCTTACCCTCTTGGCCGCGTCGTCCGCTGCCTCGTCGACGGTCATCGCGCCGGTCAGGGCATTCTGCAGCATGTCCGGGACGATGATGTTCATGATCTCGGGGGCCTGCGGCAGCGCTGGGAACGGGATGCCATATGGTAGCATCGAGGTCGTGACATCGAGGAACTTGATGTTGTCCAGGCGTTCCTTCATCCATTTGGTCTTGAAGCCGTTAAGGTTGCCCGGGTTCGAGCCGGCATAGGCCATCTTCAGCGACCATTCAGGGCTCGTCCACATGCAGATGATAGCCTTTGCAGCCGGCTCGTCGACCTTCCCGCCCTCGACATATTCAGGCTTCAGGATGTGAATGTTCGAGCCGCCGAACACGACTGCGCGCTTGCCGTCGGGGCCAGTCGGAATCAGGCCGTAGCGCATGTTGTCGATGACGGTCTGCGCCTTGTCCTTGTCGGCCCCCGTCGCCTTCTTCTGCAGGTCGAGCATGACGTCATAGTCGGACGGGTGCGAGATCATCATGCCAAGCTGGCCGGCGAGGAACAGGGGCTGGTTATCGGCCTGCTGGTTGGTGAGCGCCGAAACCGGAACCGACTTGTCGCGAACATACATGTCGTACGAGGCTTGCAGCGCAGCCTTGCTCTGCGGGCTATCGAGGTTGACCTGCTCATAGGTTGGGTTGGCGGTGGCTTCGTCGAAGACGCCGCCGCCATAGGCCCACAGCTGCGGCATGAAGCGGTACGGCGTATTGCCAGCATTCTTGCGGGCCACGAGGCCGTAACCGGCAATGCCGAGCTTGTCGTGGATCTGCTTGGAATATTTGACGACGTCGTCCCAGGTTGCCGGAGCTTTGTCCGGATCGAGGCCCGCACGCTTGAAGATGTCGGCGTTCCAGATGAACGCCATCGTCTCGTTATTGGTTGGAATGCCGTAGCTCACCCCCTCCCAGGTCACGGCCTTCATGGCGCCGGGCCAGAAGTCGTCGGTGGAATACCCGACATCCTCGGGTTTGAGCGGCTCCAGATAGCCCTTTGACGCGAACTCGGTACCACCCAGGATCTGCAGGCGGACCGCCATCGGCGCTGCATTGCCCAGAAGCGCCGTGCGGAACTTGTCAAGAAGGTCGTTATAGGTGAGGGCTTGTTCCTCGAGCTGGATGTTCGGATAGGTCTTGCGGAAGGTCTCAAAGAAATCTTTGTAGTACTGGCGCAAGAGGTCGGGGTCACCCTCGAACACGCCCTGATACCAGAAGGTCAGTCGCCCCTTGTAGTCGAGTGGGGTGACCTTGGCGCAATCGGCCGCCGTGTCAAAATCCTGTGTGCCCGCAATGGAGCGCACATATTCCGGCGACCACTTGCTCAGGTCGACCGGCGGCGCGCCGAGCGCCGATGTGGACATCAGCGATGCCATCAAAGCAGTGGCGACAGTGCCGCGCAGGACCGCACTGCCGAGCGTAATCCTCGTCATAGGTATCCTCCCTGGTTCTCCATGCCGCCCTGCGCCGAGGCAAGGCGGTCTAGCTCGTTCGACCGCGGGACGCCTTTCTGTTCTATGTATCCCTTCGATCATCTTGTACGTTTTCAGATCGTGGATTGCCTGTCAACGCGTAGGATCGTACATTGTTTGTGGAAACCGTGTATGATATCGGGCAGGGTGTGTATTGATTAGGAGAGCCGGGCCTTGGCCGAAATGAGCGATTTCAAAGCCATGCCACCTGTGGGCACTGATCCCATCGGTGCCTCCAGCGAGGGCGCCTCGCTGTATCAGCTGATCAGGGAAGACATCATCGAGGGGCGGCTCGCCGCCAACGAACGGCTTGTGGTCACCGATCTCGCCCGGCGTCACGGCACCTCGACCAACCCCGTGCGCGAGGCCCTGCAGCTCTTGCGCGGGGAGGGTTTTGTCATCTTTCTCCCCAACCGCGGGGCGCGCGTCCGACCCATAGATCAGGATTTTGTCCGGGATATCTATGAAATCGGTGTTCTGATCGAGCCGGCCCTGACGCGATGGTTTGTGAATATGGCGACCGGCGAGGACATCGCCGAACTTGAACGTCTCCAAGGCCTGATTGAAGAGAACAACTTTGCCGACACATTCAGGCACAGTGAGCTTGATACCGCTTTCCACACCGTGATGTACCAGCGGCACTATAACCGCCATGCCGCCGAACTTTGGTGGAAGCATCGCGAAGTGCTGCGAGCCGTCAGCCGGCGTTTCAATTTCACGCTCGCGCGGCGTGCCGCGATCATTCGCGAGCACCGCGAACTCATAGCGCACGTAAAAGCGGGAAGTGCCGACGAGGCAGCCGAGCTCATCTCCCGCCATGTCGAGGGTTCCGGCCGGCATATTCTCGAACAGATGCGTGCGCGCAACGCCGCGCGGGCCGGTTAGGAAACGAAGGCCCAGTCTCGAACATCGTTAGCCCTGACCATTTCAGATAAAGGAATTGAGATGAAAATCACGAGCATTCGGCCGTGGCTGATCAAGTCCGATGCTTCTTATTGGGGTGAGTTCCTGTTCGTCGAAGTGACGACCGATGAGGGGGTGAGTGGCTGGGGAGAGATCACCACCACTACAAGGCTCGCCAACCGCGCTCTCTGCACGATCCTGCGGCAGATCGGCGTCGCCGTGACAGGCGAGGATCCAGCGCGTATCGAGCATCTCTGGCACAAGATCTTTCGCAGCTTCACCTATATGGGCAGCCGCGGCGCCGCCGTCGAATGCGTGAGCGCCATCGACATAGCCCTCTGGGACATCCGGGGCAAAGTGCTCGGCAAGCCTATTTACGAGTTGCTGGGCGGACCGGTACGCGATGAAATCGCCCTCTACACCCATCCCAACCAGGCCAAATTTACCAGCAAGGAGGCTGTGGTCCGCGAAATTCTGGACATCGTCGAGTCCGGGCACACTGCGCTCAAGTTCGATCCTTTCCCCCACCAGGGCCGCAGCGCCGACGGCCTGTCCCGCGAACAGCGAGACGGCTACCTCGATGGCAGCATGGGCCGCAAGGACGAGCGCGAAGCCGCCGAACTCACGGCGCTGATCCGCGAAACGGCGGGGCCTGACGTCGACATTCTCATCGATGCGCATGGCCGCTTCGACGTTCCCACCGCCATTCGCCTCTGTCGGAGCCTTGAGGAAGCCGGCCAGATCGACTGGTTCGAGGAGCCTTGCCCGCCCGAGAGCCTGAACGCCCTCAAACAGGTGCGTGAGAAGGTCAGTGCCGCCATCTCGTGGGGCGAGCGCGGCCACACGAAGTGGGATTTCGTGCCGGTACTCGAAAACAGGCTCGCTGACTACATCATGCCTGATATCACCTGGACCGGAGGCATTACCGAACTCAAGAAGATTTCCGCCCTATGCGAAGCCTACTACATCCCTGTCTCGCCGCATGACGCCGCGGGACCGATCAACGTGGTTGCGGGAGCCCAGGTGATGATGACTGTTCCAAACTTCTACAAGCTTGAAACGTCGGAGTGGAACCTGGGCAAATACGATCACCTCATCGACAGACCGCTCGACGTCTCGAACGGCAGCCTCAAGCTGGCGTCGAAGCCTGGTCTCGGTATCGAGATGAACCGCGATTACCTGCAGGCTCACGAGATCGAGCTGGGCTAGCAAGGCACTGTGCCGGCCCGGCGTGCGGGCGACAAGCCCCAGCCACCAGAACGAGGACAAGTCATGGCAAAGACGGGTGGCGCCGACGAGGCGCTCAATCGGGTGAACACCAATTCCAGGCCGTCCGAGCTTCGCATCACCGACATGCGGGTAGCCGAAATCGTCGGCGCGCCGTTCACCTCAGCGCTGCTCAAGATTTACACCAACCAGGGCATCGTCGGGCTTGGCGAGGTGCGCGACGGCGCCAGCGCCACCTATGCGCTGATGCTGAAGAGCCGGTTGCTTGGCGAGAATCCTTGCGACATCGATCGCCTGTTTCGCCGGATCAGGCAGTTCGGCGGCCACGGCCGGCAAGGCGGCGGCGTCTCTGCGGTCGAAATCGCGTTGTGGGATCTCGCCGGCAAGGCCTATGGCGTGCCCATCTACCAGATGCTCGGCGGCCGGTTTCGCGAGAAGGTGCGCCTCTATTGCGATACCGACGCCACTGTGCCGAGCGGCACCGAGACCGGCAAGCGCCTCAAGCAGCGCATGGCGCTCGGCTTCACCTTCCTCAAGATGGATCTGGGGCTGATGCAGATCGCGGATGTCCCCGGTGCGGTCGTGTCTCCTGCCGGCTCACTTGAAGGGTACCGCGTCCACCCCGGCCGCGGTCCGGTCAAGACCCTTGAACAGCGGCGCGCCCGCAACGCCGCCTACGATTTGCACAACGTCCGCCACCCGTTTACCGGTCTCCACTTTTCCGACAAGGGCCTCGACCTGCTTGAGCAGTACATTGCCGAGGTTCGCGAAATTATCGGCATGGATATTCCGCTCGCCATCGACCACGTCGGCCACATCTCACTGCAGAATGGTATTCGCCTCGCCAGGCGGATTGAAAAATATGTCCCAGCCTGGCTCGAGGATGTGATCCCATGGCAATACACCGAGCAGTACCGACAACTGCAGGACGCCACCACGGTGCCGATCTGCACCGGCGAGGACATCTACCTCAAGGAGGGCTCCGAGCCTCTGCTTAGGAGCGGCGGCCTCTCCATTATCCACCCGGACCTGCTCACCAGCGGGGGCATCCTCGAGACCAAGAAGATCGGCGACATGGCGCAGGATCACGGCGTCGCCATGGCGATCCATATGGCGGAAAGTCCAATCGCCGCAATGGCCGCGGCACATGTCGCGACCGCGACCGAAAACTTCATGGCGCTCGAATACCATTCTGCCGATGTCGACTGGTGGGACGATATCGTCACCGGCGTTGCCAAGCCGCTGGTTAAGGACGGCTTTATCACTGTTCCCGACAAGCCGGGCCTGGGGATCGACGACGTCGTCGACGAGGTGATCTCGCAGCATCTGCAGCCGGGTGTCACCGGCATCTGGCAGCCCACCGATCGCTGGGACGACGAGTATTCCTGGGATCGCACCTGGAGCTGAGGCGAAAAGAACCCAAGATGAAGATCACCGATCTCCGCTGTGCCGTCATCGGCAAGCACCCCATCGTTCGCATCGTCACAGACGAGGGCCTCTATGGCCTGGGCGAGGTCGAGTACACCAAGCCCTACCTCAAGCCCTGGGTCCTGCATTTTCGCGAGGCGCTGATCGGCGAGGAACCGACCGACGTCGAACGGGTGATGCTGAAGATCCGCCAACGTGGCTCTTTCAAGCCCTATGGCGCGGCGGTAAGCGCTATCGAGCATGCGCTGTGGGACATTGCCGGCAAGGCCGCAGGCGTGCCGGCCTACAAACTGCTCGGCGGCAAGGTGCGCGACAAGGTGCGCGTCTATAACGGCTCCATCCGTCGGAAACGCACTGGCGACCGGCCGGAGGACTACGCCGCTGACGTCAAATGGATGATGGAGCAGCCGCAGAACTTCTTCATGATCAAGCAAGGAATCTCGTTCCACTCCAACATGAAGGACACCATCGAGGGCTTCCATTACGGCGTGACGCAGAAGAAGGCCGGCTATCACGGTGCCATGGATCAGGGTGTGATCAGCGAGCGCGGTTTCAATCACATGCTCGACTGCGTGATCGCGATGAAGGAAGTGCTGGGCGACAAGGTCAGCCTGGCGCTCGACTGCGGCCCGGGCTGGATGCTGCCCGATGCGATCAAGTTCGCTCGCGCGGTCGAGAAGTACAATTTGATGTGGCTCGAGGACATGCTGACTGGCGACTATGTGCCGTGGGTCAATCCGCAGGCCTATCGGGAGCTGACCACCTCCACCTCGACGCCAATCCATACCGGCGAGCAGATCTACCTGCGCCATAATTTCAAGGAGCTGATCGAGACGCAGGCGGTCCGTATCATCGGTCCAGACCCGGCCGATATCGGTGGCATCGCCGAGCTGAAATGGGTAGCCGAGCACGCCCATATGCACTCGATCCTGATGGCGCCGCACGGCACGGCGAACGGCCTGCTCGGCCTCGGCGCGCTGATCAATGTCTGCGCCACCTTGCCCGCCAACTACATCGCCTTCGAATACCCGAGCGCCTCCGATCCCTGGTGGGAGGACCTCGTCATCGGCCTGCCGTCGCAGATCGTGAAGGACAGCATGGTGGACCTGCTGGAAGCGCCGGGGCTGGGCCTCGATATCGACGCCAAAGCAGCCAGGAAGTATCTCAAGGAAGAGGATGCGGGCTTTTTCGACTGAACGATCCTTGTTGCGTCCTCGATGGCCATCTTGGAGTATCTCGAGGTCAAATCCGTTCTCGGTTATTTCTAGACGACATCTCCGCCAGGCGCAGAGCGCGCCGGTGTGGCCGGCGGTGCTGATGTCGGTCGCTGCTGCCCATAATGACATGATGCGCGGCTGCGGCTGGACTGCAGTGCCGCGTGCATCCTCTATGTCGCCGCGGATCTTCAATCGCTACAAGGATGATGGCCTGGAGGCGCTCACCGACCGCTCGAGGTGGTCATAGGTGTGATCACGAAATAAGATTCGCTCGCACAGAATCCCGACAGTGCGTGGCTTGCGTCGCTCGGCGGCGCACCGACACCGATCGACGCGACGCTTGCGGAAGTTATGACCCGCGGACACGCGGATCTCCAGAATGAAAGGCCGGAATGCGTCCCGAACCGGACTATCGTCCTGGTTGCCGGTTCGGACATTCCTGTCGCCGCGACCGGTTTTCATTCCGTCTCAGGATAGCTTCGACATTTCCGTAGGTTAGCGGCGGGTTGCCCGCAACACTTGGCTGAGACGCCGCGGTGTTGGCATGAACCCGATCGCAATTTTTCGCCGGCTTCATCGAACAGCAGCCCGGTGAGCAGATGAGGTTGCGTGACATTGGATTGGCTTCGCCGCAGCGGCGCTTGAGAGGCGAGGAGTGCCTGGGCCGCCTCGAATGTGGCCGACGTGACGATCGGCTCGCGCTCTCCTTCGTAGACCTGATCCCTGTGCCTGATCTTGCCGACGTGAATCGGCTTCGAAAGCAGGTGGTAAAGTTGCCGCGACCAAACGGCATGGTGACTGCAACTGATCCGTCTTCGCCTGCGTAATAAAAAACACTGTCGTCAGAACAGCGACTGTCCACGCCACCACACTTCAAAGCCAAGGCCCCCTGTGAAGAGAGAACCTCCCGCGGCCGAGAAACAGAATTAACCACATTCGAAGAAGGCGAAGGGCGGCTGGGTTGTCACCGATCCGTCTCGCGTAGCATGTTACCGTTGGAATTGGGGGCATCCGCAGCACGTCCGGCGCAAAGGCAAGGAAGAGACAGGATGCCGATCTTAAGCAATGGCAGTGAACTCATCGTATGGAACGAACCCGAGAATCCCAATCCGACCCCTGACTCGGTCCTTTTCAGCATTACGGAAACAGACGGCGACGTAATCGGACCGATAGGCGCAAAGCCGGATTTCCCCTTCGGTGGGATCGAACTAGCTTCGGTCGATGTCTTCGACGGCTTCTTCACCATCACCAGCTTCACCCACGAGGGCAGGACCGAAACCTGGACGACAGTGGAAACGCAGGTCTTCGACAACGAAGGCAATTTTCTCCGCACCGTGTCCGACCAGGCGGCCTTCCAGTCGGTCCGGATCGTCTCGATCAGCGCCGACAGCCCCGACGACCTCACGGTGACATGGATCGGGGCGAACGAATATTTCGGCGGCGAAAACACCCAATACGGTCAGCACCAGATCATCTTGAAAGGGGGCGTGCTTCAGTCCGACACTTTCGTTAATCACGCGCCCACCGTTGCCGACCTGGAATTGTCGATTTCGCAGGCGCAATCTCTCGACGACGTCAAGTTCAGCGCGACAGATGCCGACTACGATCTCTTGAACTTTATCGTCTTGGACGGGCCGGACAGCGGCACCCTGGAGCAGGAGACGAGTTTCGACGGCAACTACTACCCGTTTCACCAGGGTCATTATGGCACTACCCTGCACTATCATGCGGATTTTCTGAGCGGAAACCTGTTCGACTACACACCGGACGCCGGCTTCATCGGCACCGACAGCTTTACGGTTTACGCTACGGATGGCCAGGGCAACAGCAATGTGGCGACGATTACGATCACGGTCACTCCGCCTGCCGAATCCATTACCCTGACCGACGCCAAAAACGTCGCGAGCTACGCAAGCCATGATCATGCCGTGCTCGTCGCCGCGCTGGGCGGGGGCGACCGCATCAGCGGCACCCCGTTCAACGATACGCTCGACGGCGGTGCCGGCCACGACCAGCTGTTCGGCGGCGCGGGCGCCGACGACATCATTGGAGGCGCGGGCACCGATTGGCTGAAGGGCGGCGCTGGCGATGACGAGATCAGCGGAGGTGAGGGCGCAGACGGCGTCCGCGGTGACACTGGCGACGACGTCCTCGACGGCGGCGCCGGCTCCGACGACATGCGAGGTGGTGCTGGCGACGACATCCTCAATGGCGGCGCCGGCCGCGACCGGCTGGCCGGCGAGGCGGGCAGGGATGTCTTCGTGTTCGACGCACTTGGGCCGGCGAACTACGACCGGATAGAAGACTTCAATGCGCTCGACGATGTGTTCTGGCTGGACAGCTCCGCATTCGTCGGGCTGTCGGCCGGCTCGCTTTCCGCTGCGGTTTTCGTCGTCGGCAAGCACGCCATGGATGACAACGACCACATCGTTTACGACAAGCAGACCGGTGATCTGCTGTTCGATGTCGACGGGGCAGGAGGAGCGGCGACTGTCAAGTTTGCAGCCGTGGACCCGAGCACATTCCTCACAGTGGACGACTTCTTCGTGTTATAGGCGCGCATGGGTGGGGCGCAGCTACATAGAGCCCACGGATCAGCCCGGCGAGCCTTTCCGGCTGCTCGACGCAGGGAATGTGGCCCGCACCGGCGATGACCTCGAACCGTGCGGCGGGGATTGAGCGGGCCAGCGATTCCACCAGTTCAGGCGGCGTCGATCCGTCCTGATCGCCGACAATGCAGAGTGTCGGCACTTTGATCGCGGCGGTCGTAGAAGTGAAATCGGCTTCGCGGACAGCCGCGCAGGCAGCAGCGTAGCCGGCCGGATCCTGGCGCGTCAGCATCGTTTTATAACCCGCCAGGTCCTCGCTGCGATTCTTATGGAAATCCGGCGTGAATCATTTTCGCATCACGTCGTCGGCAAAGCTCGCGATGCCCTCCGACAGGGCCGCGTTGATGCGCCCGTTCCACATCTCGGGCGTACCGATTTTCGCTGCCGTATCGCAAAGGGTCAGCCCCTCGATCAAATCCGGCCGCGTCTTGTAAAGGCATTGCGCAATGACGCCGCCGATCGAAAGCCCGCAAATCACCGCGCGCTTTACGCCAAGATGGTCGAGCAGCCCCGCAAGGTCCGTCGCATGGGTCTTGATTGTTTGTGGCGCGCCACCCAGTTCGTTCAGGCCGTGTCCGCGCTTGTCAAACGCAACGAACGCACAGTCGTCGGCGAGCCTTCGCTCGACCTCGTTCCAGATGCGCATATCCGTGCCGAGCGAGTTCGCGAAGACGACCGTCGGCCTGCCAGCTGTGGGACGATGCCGGTAGTGGATCGTCGCGCCATTAATGCGAGCAAAGTTCATATCCGTCATAGCTTTGGCATTCCTTTGGGCCGCATCAGCCGTTTTTGCGCGGCAATGCGGAATGGTGCGTTCGGCGCACCATATCCTGCATACGCGCCGCGCCGTTCAACGAACTCGACAATGAAACCCTCTCCGAATGTCGGCGCATAGAGCTGGAAGAATTCGCCGTTGTCGTCACGGTCATAAAGGATGTTGGCTGAGCGTAACCGATCGGCGACCTCCGGATCCAAACCGAAGCGCGCTTCTACGTCGTCGTAGTAGTTCATCGATATCTGAAGTGGTTCGAAGCCGTTGGCCTGCAGCTTCGCCGCCGTTGCAAAGATGTCATCCGTCGCGAGTGCCAGATGCTGGACGCCGGAACCAAAGGTTTCGGCGATGAAATGGCCGGCCAGGGTGCGGTGACTCTCGGCGCCGTTCAGCGTGAGGCGGAAGCGCTTGTCCAGACCTTCGATGACCTGGCTGCGCACGAGGCCGGCCGGATCGACGATGTCGACCATTGGGGTCTTGGTCGTCCTGAAGATCGAGACATAGAACAGCAGCCAGCTCGGCATCTCTTCCTGTGCCATCGTCTGCCCGACATGATCGATACGGGTGAGGTCGACGCCATTGCCGGAACTTGCCGACGTGACCGGCGTGAACTCTATGTCCCAGACCTTTGCCAGGTCGGTCTTGGCATCGAGGAAGTAGATCAGTCCGCCGCCGACGCCGCGGATCGCCGGGATCGACAACTCGCCGGGCCCGACCCGCTGGTGAAAGATCTCGGCGCCCAGCGCCTCGGCGCGCGCAACCGTGGCGGCGGCGTCCTCGACCTTCAGGCCCATCGCGTATGCCGACGTGCCATGGACAACAAAGAAAGAATGGGCAAAGCCCTGCCGCTCGGTATTGATGACAATATTGATCTCGCCCTGGCGGTAGAGCGTGACCTCCTTCGAGACGTGCCGACCGGCCTCGACAAAGCCGAGCATGCGCAACAGCGATCCAAGCTGTCCTGCGTCCTGGCGATCGGCCGCGAACTCGATGAACTCGACCCCTCCAACCCCGATGCGGTCGGGCATTGGCGGGATGGCCATTTCAAGTGCCGGTTCTTCACGCCGCACCTGATCCATCAACCATACGAGCGAACGCCGTCCGTCGACCGAGATCGCCTTTGCCGACCCGCCACGGAACTGGTCGTTGAAAATCTCGAGCGACAGATAGCCGTCATAACCGGTTGCCGCGACCGCCTGCATGAACTGTCGCATCGGCAGATCACCTTCGCCTGGCATGTTGCGGAAGTGTCGGCTCCAATAGAGCAAGTCCATTTCGATCAGCGGCGCGTCGGCGAGTTGGACAATGAAGATCTTGTCAGCGGGTATCGAACGGATGGAGCCGAGTTCAATCCTGCGGGCCAGCGTGTGGAAGGAGTCGAGAACCAGCCCGACGTTGGGATGGTCAGTCCTGCGCACGATTTCCCACGCATCGCGATGATCGTTGACGTGACGCCCCCAGGCCAATGCCTCGTAGCCGACGCGCAGACCGCGTTTGGCGGCGCGCTCGCCAAGCTCGTGAAAGTCCATGGCCGCCCGGTCGATCCCGCCAAGCGAGACGGGCGACACCGACGAGCATACCAGCATCAGGTCGGTGCCGAGTTCCTGCATGACGTCGAACTTGCGCTCGGCACGATCAAAGGCGCGGTTGCGCTGCGGCTCCGGCAAACCCTCAAAATCCCTGAACGGCTGGAAGAGCGTTATGGTCAGACCTGTGTCACCAGCCATTCGGCCGACGTCGCGCGGTGAGCCGTCAAAGGCGAGGAAATCGTTCTCGAAGATTTCAACACCGTCGAAGCCCGCGGCGGAAATTGCCGCGAATTTCTCCGCCAAGTTACCGGCGATCGACACCGTCGCGATCGAAGTCTTCAGACGCGCCTCCTCCCTGGTTTGTTGTGAACGAACCAGTTCGTACATACACTAAGGCAGCGCTGCCAGCATCGCAAGTTTCGGCGCGCTCAACGTTCTGCGGCAGCTTCGTCCTTCGCGACAAAACGCAACAGCATCTCGACGCTGTTGCGTTTGAGCCGCTCGAGTTGTGCCGGCGCGCCGAAGTCGCGTCCGAAGATCATCGAAAAGGTGGTGCGATTGGAAACGTTGAAGAAGCACAGCGCGCTTATCTGCCAATGGAGTTCGACCGCGTCGAGCCCCGGCCGGAAGACCCCCTCTTCGACACCGCGTGAATAGATGCGAGAGATGTGGTCGATCGCAGTCACGTTCAGTTCGCGGATCGCATCCGATTGTTCGAGGTATTGGCCGTGATGGATGTTCTCGATCATCACCATGCGGATGAATTCCTCGTGTCGGTGATGGTGGTCGAACGTGAACTCCACCAGGTGTGTCAGGGCCGCCTCGGGGGGCAGACCTTCGATATCAAGTTGGGCCTCGCCCTCGCGCACCTGGCGATACGCGTTCTCGAGCGCGCGCAGGTAGAGGCCTTCCTTGTCGCCGAAGTAGTAGTAGATCATGCGCTTGCTGAAGCGTGTACGCGCCGCAATCTCGTCTATGCGCGCGCCCGACAAGCCGTTCAGGGCAAACTCCTTGCAGGCGATCTCTAGGATGTTGCGGCGCGTGCCCTCAGGGTCCTGGATACGCGTCGTGCTCGCGTCCGGCTTCGGCTTTCGTTCCTTCTTGATCACGGCCATGCAGTTTGAGTTCCCGCCCCGGCGCAGCCGGCATTTGACTAAACTAACCAGTTAGTACATCATTCGCAAATCGCGACAGGCTCATTTACCGGCGCGTTTGGCGTGAACACAAGGGCGATCCAGGAATTGCCGCATTTGGGCTGGGAGGCGGTCCGCACAGGGAGGAATTTCGGGAGATGGGCGACAGCCTTGTCGACCTCCTTTGCCGTCTTGCCGACGCGCACCAGGGCGCCGCCAGCGGCGACAGCGAAAAGGTCGTGATTGGCCTCGTCGGACGCGGCATTCAGTCCTCGCGCACTCCCGGCATGCACGAGCGTGAAGCCCGGCGCCTTGGCATCGGCTATTCGTACCTTTTGCTCGATTTCGATAGGCTCGGATTTCCGGACGCGGCGATCGGCGACTTGATCGCGGCGGCGGAAATTGCCGGCTTTCACGGCCTCAACGTCACTCATCCGTTTAAACAGGCTGTCATTCCCGTCCTCGATGCGCTGTCGCCGGAAGCGCGCGCAATAGGCGCGGCGAATACGGTCGTCTTTGCTGGCGGACGCAAGGAAGGCCACAACACCGATGGCTGGGGTTTCGCGGAAAGTTTTCGCGAGGCGATGACAGGCGCATCGATGGGATGTGTTGCAATGTTCGGCGCCGGCGGAGCGGGCGCCGCAGTCGCATACGCGCTGATGCAAATGGGCGTTGGCCGGCTGTTCGTCCTCGACAGTCAACCCGGTCGCGCCTCGGATCTTGCGTCGCGCATGGGCGCCTTGTTCGGCGGTCGCGTCGAGACGTGGCCGGACCCGGCCGCAGCCGTGCGCATGGCCAACGGCATCGTCAACACGACGCCGGTGGGCATGGCGAAATACCCCGGAACACCGTTCGACACGGCTCTTCTGACAGCCGAAAAATGGGTCGCCGACATAATCTACTTTCCGACCGAAACAGAGTTGTTGGTCGACGCCCGTACGATCGGCTGCAGAACGCTGCCGGGCATCGGCATGGCGATCTATCAGGCCGTCCGCGCATTCGAACTCTTCACCGGGCGCAAGGCCGACCGCCGCGCCATGGCAGATCATTTCGAGGCTGCCGCATGAAGGCAATGACGCCTGTAGTTGCATGAAGACCACTGGGAGGAAATCGACATGAAAGCTGAAATGAACCGACGCCTGTTCATGGTCGCCGCCGGCGCACTCGCCGCCGGGACCGCCGTTCCCGCCTTCGCGCAGGACAAACCGAAGCTGCGTTTCTCGGCCGTGTTCTCGGAACAGGACATCAGGGCCGAGATGATGAAAATGTTCGCCGACGCCATCAAGGACGACTTTGCCTTCGAGGGTTATTACGGCGGGAACCTGTTCAAGCAGGGCACCGAACTTGTCGCCATCCAGCGCGGCAACCTCGAGATGGGCAACGTTGCCCCGCAGGACATCTCCAAGCAGATTCCGGCGTGGTCTATCGTCACTGCCGGCTACCTTTTCCGTGACGCCGCGCACGTGAAAGCGTTCTTTGCCAGCGATGCCGGTGCGGAGCTGAAGAGGATGACCGAGGACCAGCTCGGCGTGAGGGTGCTCGGCCCCACCTATTTCGGCCTGCGCCAGGTCGGCCTGAAGCCGGACAAGGCAATCAAGACTCCCGCCGACATGGCAGGCATCAAGCTGCGTATGCCGGGTGGCGACGCCTGGCAATTCCTCGGCCAGGCGCTCGGCGCAAACCCGACGCCCATGGCCTACGCCGAGGTCTATACCGGGCTGCAGACGGGCGCAATCGACGGGCAGGACAACCCTCTGCCCAACGTCGAGAACATGAAGTTCTACGAGGTGATGTCGCAGATCGTACTTACCTCGCACCTCGTCGGTTTCGACCTTCTCAGCATCTCGAAGAAGGTGTGGGACGAGATGGGGGCCGAGAAGCAGGCAAAGGTCCAGGCCGCGGCGGACAAGGCGATCGACTTCTCGACAGAGAAGCACCTGACGCGCGAGAAGGAACTCGTTGAAACATTCAAGGGCAAGGGCCTGAAGATCTACGAGCCCGATGTCGCAGCATTCCGCAAGCATGTGCAGGAGCAATATCTTGCCTCCGACCTGGCCAGGGAATGGCCTGCCGGGATGGTCGACAAGATCAACGCGTTTTGACGCGACGAACTCGCCGGCCGGTCCGCTTGCGACCGGCTGGCCCGTTGGCCAGGCGCCCGTTAGGGAGGCATCATGAACCCGGGATTGAGAAGGGTCGGCGGCTGGCTCTACCGACGCGCCGAGAACGCAATAGCCATCGCAATCGGCGCCATGTTCGCCGCGTTCCTGCTGCAGGTTGCTTTTCGCTACCTTCTCAACTGGCCGACCGGCTGGAGCAACGAGCTCACCGTCGTACTCTGGATCTGGGTTGTGCTGTTCGGCGCAGCGTTCGTCGTTCGTGAAGAAGAGGAAATCCGTTTTGATCTCCTCTACGCCACAGTCGGTCCGGACATTAGGCGGGTAATGACGCTTGCCTTCGCAATCGCTCTCGTCGCGCTCTATGGCTGGTCCTTTCCGGCCGTCTTCAGCTACGTGACCTTCATGAAGGTCGAGAGCACCGCCTACCTCAAGATACGCTTCGACTGGCTGTTCTCGATCTATCTCGTCTTCGTGGTCGCCGTGATCGCCCGCTACCTGTGGTTAGGGTGGCGTGCTCTGCGCGGCGAAGCACCGGCGGAGTTTGACCCCACGAAAGCGAGCTCCGGCGTATGAATCTCGCGAGTCCCTTTTCGCTGTCAGTCGTTGCGATCACAGCGCTGGCCCTGCTTGGCCTGCCGATCGGTCACTCGATGATCGCCGGGTCGATTCTCTATCTCTGGCTTGCAGGGCTCGACATGGGCACCTCCGCCGAGCAACTCCTCAACGGGCTCTACACAAGCTACATTCTGCTTGCCGTACCAATGTTCATTCTCGCCGCGGAGTTGATGAACGCCGGGACAATGACCGACCGGCTGCTGCAATTCTGCAATGCCGTCGTCGGCCGTTTCCGCGGCGGCCTGGCGCAAGTCAACGTGCTGCAGTCGATCATCTTCGCCGGCATGTCCGGCTCGGCCATCGCCGACGCCGCGGGCACCGGCAAGATGATGCAGCAACTCATGACTAAGGATGGCAAGTACCCGGCGAGCTATGCCGCTGCGCTGACAGCCGTCACCTCCGTCATCGGCCCGATCATTCCTCCGTCAATTCCGCTGGTCATCTACGCGCTAATCTCGGATGCATCCATCGGCTACCTCTTCATTGCGGGTATCGTGCCGGGCCTTCTTCTCGCCCTGACGCAGATGATCATCGTCGCCATCGACGCGCGCCGGAAGAACTTTCCGGTCGAGAAGCCGGTGCCGCTCAGGGAATTTCCGGCGATCACCTTGCGCGCATTTCCGGCGCTGATGCTGCCGGTCGTTCTGCTGGTCGGCATAAGGGGCGGCGTGATGACCCCGACCGAGGCCGCGGCGGTCGCCGCCGGCTACGCGCTGCTCATCTCGGTCGTGATCTATCGCAGCGTGACGCCGGGTCAGCTCTACCATGCGCTTCTCAACAGCGCCCGCACCACCGCCTCGATCGGCATGCTCATCGCCGGCGCCCTGGTGTTCAACTACGTTGTCACGGTTGAGAACATTCCCCAGTCGCTGTCGGTGATCCTGCAGTCCTGGGATCTTTCGCCGATGGGTTTCCTGATCCTGGTCAACATCCTGCTGCTGATCCTGGGCTGCGTGCTGGAGGGCACGACTATCCTGCTGGTAATCGTGCCGGTGCTGATTCCGACGGCGGAGACGCTCGGTGTCGACATGGTGCATTTCGGCGTAATGGTCGTCGTCAACATCATGCTCGGGCTCGTCACCCCGCCCTACGGGTTGCTGCTGTTCATCATGACCCGCATCGCAGAGGTGCCGCTGCGCGACCTTGTGCACGACGTAATGCCGTTTCTCTACGCCATGATTGCCGCCCTAATGCTGATCACCTTCTTCCCATCGCTGGTGCTGTGGCTGCCGCGCCTGCTTGGCTATCAAGGATAGGACCATGACCAAGCCAATCTTCGTTCTCAACGGCCCAAATCTCAACCGGCTCGGCATGCGCGAGCCGGAGATCTATGGCAGGACGACACTCGCAGAGATCGAGCGGATGTGCCGTGATGCCGCCGGCGACCATCCGATCCGTTTTCACCAGTCGAACATTGAGGGCGAAATCGTCAACTGGATCCATGAGGCGATCGACGACGGCGCGGGCATTCTGATCAATCCCGCGGGTTTGAGCTTCATTTCGATCCCGGTGCTTGATGCACTCAAAATGTTTCCGGGCCCGATCGTCGAACTGCATATCTCGAACATCCATCGCCGCGAGGAAATCTATCATCGGTCGCTGGTGTCGAAGGTCGCCACCGGCGTGATCGCGGGACTTGGCGCCAAGGGATATCCGCTCGCGATCCGCTGGCTCATCGATCAGGTCGACCGATAGTGTATCGCCATGCCTGAACCCTGTATCATCGCCGTTGCGATCACCGGCTCGCTGCCGCGCAAGGAAGACAATCCTGCGGTGCCAATCAGCGTGGCCGAACAGATCGAGTCGAGCCAGGAAGCCTTTGAAGCAGGTGCGTCACTGGTGCACATCCACGTGCGCAATGACGATCAGAGTTCATCGTCTGAACCAACGCGCTTCGCTGCCGTTCAGGCGGGGGTGCGCAGGCACTGCCCCGGCATGATCGTCCAGTTTTCGACCGGCGGGCGCGGTCGTGATCCTGCGGCGCGTAGCTCGGCGCTATATCTGAAGCCGGACATGGCCTCGCTTTCGACCGGTTCGGTCAATTTCCCATCCATAGTCTACGAGAACCATCCCGCCCTGATCGGTGATCTGGCAACCGCGATGAAGGCAAATGGCGTGCTGCCGGAGATCGAGATCTTCGACCTGTCGCACCCTCACACTGCCAGGCGGCTGGCCGACGGGGCACTTATAGGTGAGCGCCCGCACATCCAGTTTGTGATGGGCGTGCAAAACGCATTGCCTGCGCAGGAGAGATTGCTCGATGTGCTCCTCGGGGAAGCGAAACTCCTGTTTCCACAATCCACCTGGACAGCGGCCGGAATAGGCCGCAAGCAGACGATCGTAATGCAATGGGCGTTGGCGCGTGGAGCAGACGCAGTGCGCACCGGACTTGAGGATAATATCAGGATCACCAGGGAACGCCTGGCGCGCAGCAACGCCGAGCTTGTCGAACTCGCGGCAGCCTCGGTCGAGAGGTTTGGCCGCCGCGTGGCCACCGTCAACGAGGCGCGCCAAACGCTTGGTCTGGCGTCAGGATCGTAATTCCTGGGCCGCAACTTCGCGCCGCGCTGTCGGACCTGTTGCGCCTTGGCAACCGTCCTCGCCGATCCTTCAGACATCGCTATCCGCGACAAGGAGGAAGCTCGACATCCTGGCGCACCCTGACATCAATAAGGCCGGCACCGAGCATGACAAAAAAGTACACTGTCACCGTAATTCGAACCGGGCTGAGGCGCTCGAGACGAAGGCCGTGTTCGAGGCGCGCTACGCGCGCTGGTGATCGGCGGTCGACCAGACTAAATTAGAATCTCGCGCGAGATCGCGGACCGCCATCGCCGGCTGCTGGTGAGCGCCTGCGTCTCGGGCGGCATCTTTGGATCGGAGACGGCATGAGAATCCTTTCGATGGTCCCAATCGTGCCGCTGGTGACCGTCGGCTCGGCCGACGCCGCCGACCGGATGGCGGGAGACGGGCTAGGTTGCAAGGACAGGACGATCGCCGGCCGTCTGATCGATATGCCGGATACCGACCCCGCCTACATCGAGATTTGGGCGCAAAGGGCATGCAGGACTTCTCCTGCCGTGGACTCGGCGTTGGCCTGGAGGTTGCGATCAAGGATCGCGACGACGCGATGACCTGCGTCCGGCCGCTGGACGACCAAACGCTGGATGACGGAGCCTGTTTCTGGGTCGTCAACCAGATTGCGCCGCCGGAATGAGCGAGCCCCGCTCTGGAGATAAATTGTTGCCTGCTACGGTTCCGACACACGGCTTGCAACTTTCACCCGCTTAGCCTGGCGAGTGGGAGCTCACGGCTCGCCCAGCACATCGGCAGCCCAGGCCCGCTCAAACCTGGCTTCAGCCTCGTGCTGGACGTTTCGAACGCTGGCAATATCAGCGGCTTCGTATTCGCAGATCATGCGCAGCCGGTCGGATGACCAGTAGCTACGGATCCAGCGGACATCGTAGAGGTCGAGGCAGGGCGCCATCCGCGCCTCTACCGCGTCGAGTTCTTGCTGGGTGAAGGGGGCTTCAAAAGTCCGCTCGACGATTATGCGAGGCATGGTGCTCTCCTGTTCGGCTAGTTCAAGTCTGAAGGCCTGGCGTGGATGCGGCCGTTGGAACGCTGCGCGCCGGTTCGGCGGGATGGCGCAAAACTGCTCGCGCCCTCGCGCTGAAATCCTCAAGCTCGATCGATGCCCGGCAATCGTCGGCGATTTCCGGTGCCGAAGAACTGTCGGCGGCCGCGCTGAGCAGGGCCTTGGCAATGGCGATCTCGCAGCGCCGGCGGATCTTGGAGGCGACTGTCAGCGCCTCGCTGGCGTGGAGCCGGACTTGCTCCATTCGGCCGGCACGACAGTAAAAACTCGCGGCGCTGTTGAGAGCGTAGGCCAGATAAGACTTGTCGTCGGCGGCACGAAGCCGCGCCAAGGCGCTCTCCAGCGCCTCGTCGGCTGCATCATCCGTCATGAGGGCAGTAAGCGCCTGCAGGGCATCGACGAAAGGTGTCTCTTCCCCAATCCGTGCGGCAACCGACCGTAGCTCATCACAGTGGGCGTGCATGTCGGCATATCGTGCCATTTCGAAATGAAGCGTCGCCAGCCAAGTCAGGCATTTGTACTCGCGCCAGCGGTCTTCACTTCGGCGCGCCAGGGCAAGAGAGCGAGCGAGAAACACGGCGGCTTGATCCTGCCGCCCGTCCCACCGCTCCAACAGTCCGCTGGCCCAATGCAGTTCGCACAACTCTGTACCAAGCGACTGCGCGATATCGCCGGCCTCGGCGATCAATTCGCGGGCGCGCGCAATTTCTGTCTCCAGCTCAAGCAGGCAGCGAGCCGTGTTGGCGAGCTGATGCGCCTGGATTTTGCGGTCAGCGTTGCGCCCTAACTCGGCCGCACGAAGCGTGCTTGCCTCGGCCTGCTCCATTTGTCCGGCCTGCTGATGGAGAATGGAAAGCAGATAGTGCCCTGTCGCCGCGGCAGCCTGCAGCCCCTGTTCCTCCGCTGCGGTGGTCGCATCGGCGATCGCCTCTTCAATGGGCGGAAGTGATCGCAATCCGGGACCAGTCGCCGCAAGAACGCGGATCTTGAGCAGAGCAATCCGGGAAACCAGTTTCTCCGGCGCTTCCGGAAGCCGCGCGACATGCCGTAGCCCTCGCTCGGCCAGGCCGGCCGCCTCGGCATTGGCGAAGAGCCGAAGGGCCCGCTCGCCGGCGACGATGCAAGCTCGTGCGGCCATCTCGTCATCCTCGGCGAGCACGGCGTGATGAACGAGATCGGCTGCAGCGTCACCGCCGCGCTCCGCCGCCGGTCGAAGCGCGCGCGCAATATGCCGATGCAGCAGCTTGCGCCTGGGATGGGACAAGCTGCGGTAGGTGACTTGCCGGACGAGGTCGTGGGTGAAGTCATAGGCGTCGCCGCCTGCCGGCCGCACCAGCCCGCGCCGCTCAAGCTCCCCCAGTGCCATCAGAAGCCCGGCAGTATCAAATGGCATCAAGCGCGCAAGATCCTCCGGCGCGAACGTGCGGCCATGCGCTGCAGCCCAGACCAGCGTTTCGCGCACCTGGTCGGTCAGCCCAGCCAGTTGTCCTTCTATCAGGGCTTTCACGGTACGGCCGGGGCCGGGATTCCCGCGCAGGTGAGCGCGGGCAAGTTCAAGCGCAAACAGCGGATTGCCATCGCTCGCGGCGATGATTTGAGCTGCGTCCAGAGCCGGGTCGAGCCACCGGACCAGCTCTGCCGTGTGCTCGGCGCTCAACGTATCGAGCTCGATCTCCGTCAGTCGGCCATCGCGGGCGAGCGAGCGCAGCACCCGCGACGCCGCGATATTGTCTACGACTTCTCCAGAACGCGCTGCGCAGGCGATGACCAGACCGGGGGCTGCCTCCGTCCGGCGAGCAACGTAGTGAAGCAGCGACGCGGACGCGTCGTCGATCCACTGGACGTCGTCGAGGGCAATACCCACCGGCGCCTCGGAGGCGAGCCCGTGAAGCACCTCGACAATGGCGTCGAACAGCTGAGTGCGATCCTCGACCCCGCCTTCGCCGCCTCCAAGTTCGGGGAGCAGCGGGCCGAGAAGCGAAGGCAATCCATGGCGCGGTCGCTGCCGCTGGACCGAGCGCAGGAGATCGATCCAGATGCCATAGGATCGTGCCGTCTCGGCTTCGAATGCGCGTGCCCTGAAGGCGCGCCCGCCGGCAGCGGCCATCCGTTCGCTGAAATAGCCGAGCATGTGGCTCTTGCCGATGCCCGGCTCCCCAGTCACGAGGATGACATCGGGGCAGCTGTCGGCTGCCATCCCGACGAGGCGATCGATGGTCGTGCGCTCGGCGTCGCGCCCAACCATGGGCCCGGAAGCCACAGGCCGCGGAGCGTCATCCAGGGTTCCCCTGGCTGCACCGGAAGGTGCGGCTCGGGCAGCTGCGATTGGACTCGGTCGCAGCGCCTGCCTCGCCGCCTGCAGTTCCTCGCCTGGCGGCGCGCCTAGCTCGGCTTCGAATATGCGGTGCGCCCGCTCGTAGTGAACGAGCGCGTCGTTGGTC
The DNA here is from genome assembly GCF_935825525.1 of Mesorhizobium escarrei. Lineage (GTDB taxonomy): Bacteria > Pseudomonadota > Alphaproteobacteria > Rhizobiales > Rhizobiaceae > Mesorhizobium > Mesorhizobium escarrei. The sequence goes on along the minus strand of NZ_CAKXZT010000150.1, from coordinate 46,911 downwards.
CGGCCCATCTTCCCAAGCAACCGGACCACCGCAGCATGACCGGCTTCGGATAGCGGGTCGGCCGCAACAAATGCGTAGGCATAGGGCAGCGCATCCGTCGGGACGTCTTCCAGTCGCGCGATAAGCGCGGCGAGAACCCTGAACCGGAGCTGGCTCATCGCCTCCCGCTCAGCTATGCACCATTCCTGGTAGCGGTAGCAGAGCGGCAGATCGAGCCCGTCGAGGAACTCTCCTCCAAACAGCGCCACAGTCTCGGTCAGCACCTCGGTGGTCGCGGCGGAGACGCTGCTTGCGGCAAGCGAGCGCACGACCGCATGGTCGACCAGCGCATCGCCAAGCTCGATGCCGACCCGCTCACGATCCGCCACGAGCCGAGCTCTGCTGCCGTCGCCGAGCAGCGCGCGGATCTTGCTGAGGCTCCAGCGCAACTCGGCGCGCGGATCGTCCGGTCCGTCCCAGAACAGATCGCAGAGCCGTTCACGCCGGTGCACCTGGCCGGTGGCAATGAGATAGCCAAGTAGCGCGCGCGTTTTGCGGGAGGCGGGCAAAGCAAAGGCCTTCCCGTCGGCGCCGACAAGCTGGAGCTCGCCGAACAGACGTACCCGGAGCGGGAACGGACGTTGCATCGCTGGCCTGCCTGCCCTTGCCTAGAGATGATTCCACGCCGGTTTCCACGGGCGCTTCCACGATCGTCGGCAAGTTTAGCGGTGAACACGGTCTTGCGAAACAGCCTTGAGGAGCCGGCAGATGACAACCACAACAGCGGCACAACCATTCAATGGGCCCCAATCTGGGATGGCGTCCCGCGATCAACGGCAGTCCCTGCGAGATGATTGTCGCCGCGAAGCCACCATCAGAAAGGCGATCCAAGCCGCGAACGTGACGCCGCCCTGGTCGTCTTTCCCTAAGCATGGCTACCGGGATATTCGACTGGGGTGTGAAGGCTGGGGGCCTGAACATGAGATCATCCGCATCGGCCACGGCATTGGCGATTGCACAAGCTGCTGCCGTCGTTGAAAGCCGGCGACTATGTCTTCGTGTTACGGCACGCCGACAGAAGTGCTCACAAGACTACCATTGCAGCTGAAGTGCAGTGGGAACATGCATCAGAGGAAACCGCCATGCCCGCGAAAATTGCCGTCGTTCAGAAGCCGCCGGTCTTTCTCGATCGCGAGGCGACCATCGCCAGAGCCGTCGAGGCGATCAACGAAGCCGCCGATGCCGGCGCCAGCCTGGTGGTCTTTCCTGAAGCCTGGATACCGGGATATCCGACGTGGGTCTGGCGGCTGAAGCCCGGCACCGATATGGCGTTGTCAAGCGAGCTTCACGCCAGGCTGCGCAGGAACGCCGTCGATATCGAGCGAAATCATCTTGAGCCTCTGCAGCAGGCCGCCAGCCGGCGTGCGGTGACGATTGTCGTCGGCCTGAACGAGATCGATAGTCAATTCTCGGGCACGACGCTGTTTAACACCGTGGTCGTGATTGGACCGGATGGCACACTCCAAAACCGACATCGCAAGTTGATGCCGACCAACCCCGAGCGCATGGTCTGGGGGACGGGCGACGCGAGCGGCCTCAGAGTTGTCGACACGCCGGTCGGCCGCCTGGGGTGCCTGATCTGCTGGGAAAGCTATATGCCGCTTGCGCGGTACGCTCTCTACGCCCAGAACATCGACATTCTCGTCAATCCGACGTGGGACAATGGTGAACTCTGCCTCGTAACATTGCGTCACATCGCCCGCGAGGGCGGATGCTGGGTCATCGGAACCGCGACGGCAATGCAGGGCAGCGATCTGCCGGCCGACTTTCCCGATCGCGACCGACTGTTCAAGGCAGAAGAGTGGATCAACGACGGCGACGCCGTCGTCGTCAAGCCGGGCGGCACAATCGCGGCCGGACCGCTGAACCGCGGCAAGGGAATCCTGTTCGCCGAAATTGATCGCGAGGCGGTCGGCCGCGCCCGGCGGTCGCTCGACGTCGCAGGGCACTATTCCCGGCCGGATATTTTCTCGCTGTCGATCAGGCGCAAACCGCTTGCACCCGTCGCGTTCACCGACTGAGCCGCCCTTGCGCCGATTCCACGGGACGGCGGCTGACGCTTCGCTCGTCTGCCCTACCTGGCTCAACGCGGTCGCCGCAGCATCGGGACGAGCGTCGGCGATGAACCGATCTGGATCGCGCCGAGCGGTTCGAAGCCGTGGCGCCGATAGAACGGAATGTTGCGCGGGTTCGAGGATTCCAGATAGGCGGGCGCGTGATCGCGATCACACTGCTCGAGCGCGTACGCCATCAAGGCGTCGCCGTGACCTTCGCCCTGGTGCGCCGGGTCGACGCCGATCGCGGGCAAGTACCAATGCGGTTCGGTCGGGTGGTACTTGGCCATCTGCTCGAATATAGCGGCGACTTCAGGGGCAAGAGAGGGCGCAACCGTGCTCTCGACAAGGGCACCAAGCCCTTCCTCGTCGGGATGCACACCGGGCGACAGCCACAGCGCCGTCCCGACATAGCCATCGGTGCAAAAGGCGCTTCCGTTTGAGAATGCCCTGGCCCCGAAGGCGCGGACCAGTCGCGGCATGGCCGCAAGGTACTGGTGTGCATGCGGCCAGGTCCATCGCGCCATGGGATCCGCTGCAAACGCCAGCAAGATTGTTCCGATCGCCGGATCTTCATCGGCCGCGGCCATAACTCTCACTGTCGGCGATTTCATGCTGCCCTCCGAGTGACGCAGGTGGTTCGACGAGGCGCCCGCGCTCTCAACGGGTGCCGCAACAAGCGGGCAGGAGTCCGTAATCAGGCAGTCCATCGGAACCCGCCCCACATCTGGCTACCATGTTTCGCCTGCGGCGTTAAGTTTATCTCCTGACGCAACAAGTCGTTTCGAGAAACGGAAAGGAAACCCCGAGCAAAGGAGACAGGAGCGATGACGAAACACAAGACCGGAACACGCGAGCAATGGCTGGGAGCGCGGCTCGCACTGCTCGAGGCGGAGAAACGGCTCATGCGGCAGAGCGACGAGCTGGCGCGACAGCGACAGGAGCTGCCGTGGGTTCGGATCGATAAGGAGTATCTATTGGAGACCGAGGCGGGAAGCGCCTCGCTCGCCGACCTTTTCCAGGAGCGCTCGCAACTCTTCGTCTATCATTTCATGTTCGGCTACGGATACCGGCTCACCGATGAGCGCCAGGGATGCACCGGATGCTCCTTGATCGCCGATCACTTCGACTGCGTCATCCCCCACTTGAACGGCCGCGACATTACCCTCGTTTGCGAATCGACCGCCCCGTTGCAGGAAATCCAGGATTACAAGCAGCAGATGGGCTGGCGCTTCCCGTGGGTTTCGTCGCTCGGGAGCGATTTCAAATACGACTTCGGCGCCGCCTTCACCGAAGAGCAGCAGAGAGACGGCGCCGACTACAACTATCAGCATGTCGACAGGGCCGAGCCGCAGAAGGAGGGAATGAGCGTCTTCGCGCTCCAGGACGGTGCCGTCTACCACACCTACTCGACCTGCGCCCGTGGCACCGAACTGTTTATGGGGGTCTACCGTTTCCTCGACTTGGCTCCGTGGGGAAGGAACGAGAACGGGCTCGAGTTCCCCCAGGCGTGGTGGCGCCGCCATGACGAGTACGGCAATCGCTGAGCGGTGAGTGTCCTGGGCACAACCGCGAATTACGGTGACAGGTGCGCCGGGAGACCGGCAAGGAGTTGGCGGGGGAAGTCCTCTGCGATGAAGGAGCCGCTTTGCGGCGGCCAACCGCAAGCCGGCCAGCCTTGACAAGCCGGAGACGTTCAACTTTGTGGGGTCCACGCATATCTGTGGTCGCTCGCTTAAGGGACAATTCCAGCTCCGGCGGAAGTCCCGACGCGACCGGATGCAGGCCAAACTGCGTGCGGAGTAAATCTGGCCGGCCTCCGCGCCGCTTCAGTCAAAGTCGATACTGACCAGGAAATCGTTCGGAAAGGGGCTGCCCTTGCCGTTTTCGAGTTGTGCCTTGAGGCTGAACAGGAAGCTGGCCCATTTGGTGCTGCAGTGGTGCATGAAGTCCGCGGGCTCCCGCCAGCCCTGATGCTTGAAGCGGATAGTCGTTCCCTCGCCTTCCGGCGAGAGGTCCCAGATGACCTTGGTGCCGATCCATTCCTTCGGCCCGTCCACCACTTCCCACACCACGCGCTTCTCCGGCTCGAGCTTGAGCACCTTCATGTCGAAGAAGCCGCGGTCGCCGAACTGGAAGTGGATCACGCCGCCGATCTCCGTCCGCCCCTTTGTCTCGTTCGTCCACCAACTGGAAAGCCCGTCGAGTGTGGTGAGGGCGTTGTAGATATTGCGCGGCGAAGCATTGATGCCCACTCGGTGCAGAATGTCGACCATGTCAGTACTCCTTGGGTTGGCGCCGGCGTGGGACCGGTGGTCTCCACAGGGGATGAACGGGCGCGGGCTAGGTCCGTCTTGCTCACATTCCGCTCTTCGGACCGACCGAGCGGGCGTCTGGTGCGATCTTTCAGGTCGGCGGCGGCTGCGGCAGCAGTGGGGCGTGCATCGACGTCAGCCGACGACCGCGCCCGCGGTGGGGCACGTGATCCGATTCCAGAAGCCGGAATTGCCGCGGTGCGCGTCCGCCCTGCCGCCGGGCCGTCAGCCTGGTGGCATCTTCTCGAACGTCTTCAGCGCGGGATCCATCCTGTCCCAAGGGAGGGCCCGGCTACCGTAGGTGACAACGGTCGGATTGAACCGGCTCGGATCGTCGAGACTTCCGGCATAGACCGCGATCGGCTCCGGCATGGCGGCGAATGTCAGGTAGACCGGCGTTCCGCAGACCGGGCAGAACGAATGGATGTTGTCGTTGCCGCTGTCACCGGCAATGCGCCAGTCCGTCGCCGTGCCGGTGATCTTCACGTCTGCCCGCGACGCAAACGTCAGATAGGATTGGTGACCGGTGCCGCTTCTTTTCTGACAATCGCGGCATTGGCAGTGGTTCTCGAAGATCGGGGCTGCCTTTGCCTCGTAGCGCACCGCGCCGCACGCGCATCCGCCGGTGTAGAGAGTGCTCATCTGCTCGGTCCTTTGTCCTGGGTCAGGCCGCCAGTTCGGACGCGCGCGGCTTGGCGAAGACATCGATTGCCTGACCCGTTTCGAGAAAGGATTTCAGGCTGGAGAGGACGATCGGCCAACCCTTTTTGATGCCGTTCGCCATGCCGCTGCCGGCTTCGAGTTCGTCATGGGTGACGGTCAGCCGGACCATGGCCTCGTATTCCTCGAGCTCGAAGGTCACCCGGCTGTAGCTCGCCGGATCGGACGCCTGCGAGGCGTTTGCCCAGGTGATGACGAGACGGGTCGGCGGCGAGACCTCGACGACCGTGCCGACGAGCTCGACGGTCCGTTCATCATTGGTGCGGATATGCTGCCAGCTCGAACCGGGCTTCCAGTCGGAGACGTTCTCGTGGCCCCAGTAGCGCCGTGCGAGGTCCGGTTTGGTTATCGCCTCGAACACCTTTCCCAGTGTCGAGACAATATAGGTCGTATAGATAAAGCTTTCCTTGGTCATTGCTACGCTCCTTTGTTTCGCGAGCATAGGTAGATGGGGAAACCGGGTTCGTGTGAGTGACAATCGTGTCGCGAATGGCTTCTAACATGACGGAAGGTTGACGCATGACGCGCTGGCAGCTTGCTCATGGACGGCATCTCGATCTTGGCGCGAAATCGTTGCTGATGGGGATTTTGAACGTCACGCCGGACAGTTTTTCCGACGGGGGAGAATTCGACCGGCCGGAGCGGGCGCTGCAGCAGGCGCGGCGCATGATCGGCGAGGGCGCGGCGATCATCGACGTCGGCGGCGAATCCACCCGGCCCGGCGCCGGCGCCGTTTCGGCGCGCGAGGAACAATCGCGCATCCTGCCGGTCATCGAGGCGCTGTCGTCCGAGCGCGGCTGCCTGGTTTCTGTCGACACCTACAGGGCCGAGACGGCGCGGCTGGCGGTCGCCGCAGGCGCGCATATCGTCAACGACGTGCATGGTCTGCAGCGCGAACTCGACATCGCGCAGGTCGCGGCCGAAACCGGCGCCGGCCTGGTCATCATGCACACCGGGCGCGGCCGCGAAAAACTGGCGGATGTGATCGCTGACCAATTCCTGTTCCTGAACAGATCGCTGGAGATCGCGCGCGATGCCGGCATCCCGGACGATCGGATCGTGCTCGACCCCGGCTTCGCTTTCGCCAAGGACGGAGAAGAAAACCTCGAGCTCATGGCTCGCTTTGGTGAATTGCGCGCGCTCGGTTTTCCATTGCTCGTCGGCACGTCACGCAAGCGCCTTGCCCGTCACCTGGTCGGCGACGGTGACGAGGGGCGAGACGTCGGCACGGCCGCAACAAGCGTCATCCTGCGGCTGAAGGGCGCTTCGATCTTTCGCGTGCACAACGTCGCGGTCAATCGCGACGCACTGGCTTTCGCCGACGCGGTGCGCGAGCGCGAGACCGTGGAATAATGCATGTCGCCCAAAAGTGCGCAGCGGTTTTGGGATAACGACACGCATTAAAACAAGAACCTTCAGGCGCGTCAGGCGGGCTCGGTGACGACGCCGATCCGCCGGTAGACGAATTGTTCGCCCGGCGAAGGAACTGCCGCAGCACGCTGGGCTTCATCGATCAGCATGGCCATGCGCGCATGGATCGGCGATTTCGCGCAAGCTGGGTCCGTCGCGGCGGCGTCGCCGGCGATCGCCATCGCCTGGCAGCGGCAGCCGCCCCAGTCGATCTCGCGCCGTTCGCAGCTGCGGCAGGGCTGCTGCATCCAGTCGGTGCCGCGAAAGGCATTGAATGCCGGCGAGTTTCTCCAGATCTCGGCCAGGCTGCGCGGTCCGAAACGCTCGAAACTGAGCGACGGGATGGTCTGTGCGGCATGGCATGGCAGCACGGTGCCGTCCGGCGCCACCATGAAGGCGTCGCGCGCCCAGCCGCCCATGCACGGCTTGGGATAGATGGCGAAATAATCCGGCGTGACGAAATCGATGTTCATGATGCCGGTGAGCCGTTCGCGTGCCGCCGCGACGATCTCCGCCTGCCGGTCGACCGCAGCACGCTCGGGCATCAGTTGATCGCGATTGGTCAGCGCCCAGCCGGCATACTGCACGTTGGCGATCTCGAGCCGCTCCGCGCCCAGCGAAAGTGCCAGGTCGATGAATTCCGGCACCTCCTCGATGTTGTGGCGATGGATCGGAGCGTTGATGGTCAGCGGCAGGCCGGCCGCGCGGGCGCGGCGTGCCGTCTCCAGCTTCTTTTCGTGGCCGCCTTTGTGATTGCCGATGCGGTCGGTGGTCGCCGGCCGTGCGCCTTGAAAGCTCAGTTGCAGATGGTCGAGCCCGGCCTCGGCAAACGCCTCGATGCGGCCTTCGGCAATGCCGACGCCGGCGGTGATCAGGTTGGTGTAGACGCCGCGCGCCGAAAGCCCGGCGATCAATTGATCGAGGTCGCGGCGCAGTGTCGGTTCACCGCCGGACAGATGCACCTGGAGAATGCCGAGATCGGCGGCCTGCGAGAACAGGTCGAGCCAGGTCTGTGTATCCAGTTCGCGATTGGCTTTCAGCAATTCGAGCGGATTGGAGCAATAGGGGCATTGCAGCGGGCAGCGATGCGTCAGTTCCGCCAGCATGCCAATCGGAGGGAGAAGGGGCTCGTTCATAGTTTTACCAGCAGCTTGTCCGACCATTCTTGCAGGAAGGCGACGACGTCGGCCGCCACGGCCTCCTGTTCGGCGTCGTAATCCGCGGCAAGCTCGGCGATGATGTGGCCGACCGTGGACCGTCCATCGCAGCGGCGCAGTATATCGAGGCTGATGTCGTTCGGCCAAAATATTTTTTCCGGCGAAAGCACGGCGAACGCCTGCCGCACGGGGTCGTACTGGATGCGCACGTGCTTCGGCAGCGATGGCATTGATCGTGACGAAACCAAAGCTCTTTCGCGCAGCGCCGTCATTGGGCTGGCTCCGGACGGAAGGCGCCGGGCGGGATGTTTCCGGGCTCGCCATAGGCGTGTTGAAGCGCGTCGAGCATGGCCCACAGTATATCGCATTTGAACACCAGCGCATCGATCGCCTGCTGCTGGCGTTCCGCCGTGTCGGCATGGCCGAGCACATAGGCGAGGGCGAAGTCGGCGTCGCGCGAGGCCTGTTCGGGCCGTCGGCTGAAATAGGCCAGCGTATCCTCGGTGATATAATCGTATTTGGCCAGCATCGCCGGGACCCGTTCGCCGATGATGAGCGGCGAGAACATCTCGGTCAGCGACGATGCGACCGCCTCGAACAGCGTCCGGTTCGTGCAAAAGGCGAGGTAGGCGCCGACCGCGAAACGTGTCGCCGGCAGTGCCAGCCTCTCGCTCTTCACGTCATCGGCATCGAGGCCGAGCGAGGTCGCCAGATGCAGCCAGCGCGCGATGCCGCCGCTCCAGCCGTTCTCGCCATCATGGTCCTCGATGCGTTTGCGCCAGGCGGCGCGAAACGCCGGGTCCTCGGCATGTGCGAGGATCATGGCATCCTTGCGCGGGATGACGGCCTGGTAGCAATAGCGGTTCAGCGCCCAGGCCTGCATCTCGGTCCTCGACAGGGCACCGCTGGTCATCCTGTGATGGAAGGGATGGCGGTTGTGATAGCGCGCGGCGCCGACCTGCCGCAGCACGGCTTCGAGCTCGCTGGAGGACAGGCCGTTCCTGGCCGCATCATGGAAATCACTCAAAATTCCATCTCCATGCCATCGCGGGCGACTTCCCAGCCAGCCGCTTTGACGGCTGCGTGTTCGGCGGAATTCTCGTCCAGAACCGGATTGGTGTTGTTGATGTGGACGAAGACACGGCGGCCGATCCTCAACTCGGCCAGGCCGGCGATCGACCCATCGTCTCCCGACATTGCCAGGTGCCCCATGCGCGCACCGGTCTTTTGGCCGACGCCGGCGGCAATCATCTCGTCGTCGGTGTAGACCGTGCCATCGAAAAGAACACAGGCGGCATCGGCCAGGCGCGTGCGCAGGGCCGCATCGATGCGCGCGCAGCCCGGGATGTAGAAGACGGAGCCGCGACTGCCGGCACTGCCGATACGGACGCCGATCGTGTCGCCGGCGTCGGAACGGAAATTGGCATCCGGCCGGCTTCTTTCCTCGAGATAGAGGGCTATCTTCCCGGGCACGGCAAAACTCTCGACAGTCACGCCGGTGTTGAGGCCGTCTGCGTCGCAGATCGCCAGTTCTTCCGCCGGCGGCAAGGTGCGTCGCGGCACGAGCGCCGGATCGAGAACATTGAAGATCGAATTCGCCTCCAGCGTCGCCAGAACCTGCGTCGTTGCGTAGATGGCGAAGGGCTGCCGCTCACGCAGGCTGAGAAGGCCGGCGACGTGATCGACATCGGCATTGGTCAGCAGCACCGCGCGGATAGGCGTCGAACGCAACGGCGCATCCTGCGCGGGCTGCAATTCAGGCGTTTGCGCAATCTGCTGGCGAATATCGGGCGAGGCGTTGAAGAGAACCCAGCCGGCCCCATCCACTGATGCGGCGATGCTTGATTGGGTTCGCGAATGCACGCCAGCCATCCCGGTGCGAGCCGCGCGGCTCAGGCGATAGTTGCAGTTCCACTGCGGAAAGCCGCCACCTGCCGCCGAGCCGATGATCTTCAAGCGCATTGCAATGCCCGCTCTGCGGCCTGTTCAACCAACGGCAAATCTTCGACCGCGAATGGCTTCGCGCCCGCATTGAACGCGTCAAAGCCTTTCACGAAGACCTCGCGCGGCAAGCCAGTGCGTGTCCCCGTTGCCGGGGACACGCACCTCTGCGGCCTACTTCTTGGGAGGAATTTCAGCAGGCAGATACCGCGAAATTTCGAAGCCCGCAGCAACCTGGCACATGGTCGGTTTTGTCCAGCTCTTCTTCATGGCATTTCTCCTCTTCTACCAGCCCGAGGGGCCGATCCTTTTCTCAGTCAACCATTGCTGGGCACCATTGCAATGGCTCGTCCATCAGCTCTCAAAATGGACAAATGAAACGGCAGGTTCTGAAAAATCGAAAAACAAGAAAATAACAATGCTCATGCTCAATTGCTAATCACATAAGGCTTCCTTTCCTCCAGCGGAAGGTTTGCATCTTCCCATCCATCGGCGCCGGGCGGATACCAGATCACCGAACTGTAGCCCCATTCGATGGCCCGTTTCGCGGCATTCCACGACATCCAGCAATTCGTCATGCAATAGAACAGAATGGCACGCGACTTGTCGGGACCGGCTGCGGCCGCGAGGCCCTGGCGAAAATAGTTGGCGGTCTCCTCGGAGAGAGCGCCGTAACCGACATTGGCCAGCCAGGTGCTGCCTGGGATGTCCTTTCTGATCGTGGCTCTCCAAATCGTTCCTGCCGGCAAATTAGCCGGCTTCGGCGTGTTCGGCATGACGTCGAAGAACACCGCCTTGTTCTCCCGCCACAGCGCCTCCGCCTCCGCCGTCGTCACGACCTTCGCGCCCTGCAGCGTCTGCGGCACTGGCGCCCGATAGTCGTCCATCCGGTAGCCGCTGGGCTCGGCGATGTCGCCAGCCCAGATCGGTTCGGTCAGACCCAGAAGGCCAGCGGCCACCAGCAAAATCGTCTCCTTTCCCTTCATACCGGTATCTTCCCCTCCTACCGGCATCTTCATTGCGTGATCGGATTGTCGTGTTCGTCGATCAGCGGCACATTGTAGTCGAGCAGGATCCTGTTGATCTCCGCCTGGTTTTCCCTGATCACCCGATTGAGCGTCCGCTTCCATTCCTGGTCGGATGGACGCACGCCCATGGTGATGCGGTAGGACATGCGCGAGCCGGTTTTTTCCTTCACCAGCGGAACGACGGTGAGATCGGCGCCCGATTTTTTGGCGTAGTAGCCCGCCATCGGCCCCCACACGATGGCGGCGTCGATCGTGCCTTGCAAGAGATCCTTGATCATGACTTCAGCCATCGATGGGGCGATGCGCGTGTCCACCAGCAACGGGTAGGTCTTGGCGCTCCGCATCAGCTTGGCCGCGGCCATGTTGGAAGCCGGCGGCGTTCCGCCGACAATTCCGATTTTCTTGTCCGCGAGCCTGGCATCCTCGATGGTTTCGACGCCGCCGAGGCCGCCGCCCTCCCGATAAACCAGCACATAAGCCGACCGGTAATAGGCATTGGTGTTCTGGACCAGTTCGTCGCCCTGCGCGTATCCCATGATGACGTCGCAGCGGTTGGCTGTCAGCGTGTTGCGCACGAAACCGGTGATCATGGGAAACCAGGTATAGGCGACTGATTTCCGGCCGGTCTTCTCGGCAACCAGTTCGGCCAGCTTGTTTTCGAAGCCTTCGCCACTTTGGTCGGTGAACGGCATGTTCGAGGGATCGGCGCAGACGCGCAGCACTTCCGGGTCGACCAGTTCTCCCGCGGCGCCGAGGCCCGCATCTTGCGCCAGCGCATGGGCGGGGACGAACGCGGCCGCCGTGGCAGCGAACAGGAAGAGGCGCAGCTTATCGCGGTACCAACTCATCTCATCCTCCCATGCAGGACGCTTCATGGTCCTTCGCTGCCTGCGGCTTCTCCGCCTTCTTGGGCGGGCGGCCACGGGGAGCAGCGCCAACGGCGCGTGCGCGCAGATAGACATAGAGGTCGTCCATGTAGCAGTAGACGTTCTTGTTGTCGCCGAAGGCCGGCATGACGTTTTCCTTGCCGCCGCCGACATTTTTGCGACCCTCGGCCACGATCGACAGGAAGGTTCCGTAGTCGGTGTTCCTCATGGTCTCCGCCAGGGCCGGCGCGTAGCTCGAGCCGACGCCATCGGGCCCGTGGCAGACATGGCAGTCGGAGTGATACCGGCGGTAACCGCTGAACGTGTACCAATCCACGGTTCCGTTTTCGATCTTGTAGGTCGGATTTCCGTCCGCGTCCAAATACTTGCCGTTTTCTTCCGTCACTGCCTTGGCTTTTTCCGCGCTGTCCTGGGCTTGTGCGAGGCTTGAACCTGCCAGAGGCAGCAGAGCCAGAGCGAGAGCGGAAATTACAATGCGAACGGACATTCAGGCTCTTTCCTTCATTTCGCCTGCACACGGTCTTGCTGTCGTGAAGCGGCATTGATCGATGTTTTAGAGTGCGGCGAAATCGAGAGCCCGGCGGGCATTCACCGGTAATCCGGGCTCTCGTTTCTCAGGCCATTTTCTCAGGCCATGGGCCTTTGCATCGCCAGGGTCGTGCGATGTCCCGGAAGATCAATCCGGGAGGCCGAACACGGTGAGCTGACCGCCCAGCGTCGTGTAGTCGGCAAGAGCGGCATAGCCGCCGACCGCGCCAAGACCAGCCGTGGAGATGGACTTTTCCTCATCGGTCGGAGCTTTCTCACCCGCCACTGCCGTTTGCCAGGCTGCGGCGCCTTCGGCTCCCAAAAGGCCACCTGCGAGGCCGATGCCAGCCCAGCCACCGACACCCGACAGGACGGCTATATACTGCTTGCCGCCATGTTCGAAGGTGTTGACGTTGCCGATGATGCCCGACGGCGTCTTGAACTTGTAGAGTTCTTTGCCTTCGGTATCGACGGCCTTGATGTAGCCTTCCAGCGTGCCGTAGAAGACCACATCGCCTTCGGTGGCAAGCGCGCCGGACCAGACCGAGAACTGCTCGGGCTTGGACCAGACGATCTCGCCCTTGGCCGCGTCCCAGGCGATGAAGTTGCCCATGCCGCCATGGCTGTTTGGCGTCGGGTACATCGCCACCGTCGCGCCGACATAGGGCTGGCCGGCGGTATAACTTACCTTGTAAGGCTCGTAGTCCATGCAGACATGGTTGGTCGGCACATAGAACAGTCCGGTCTTCGGCGAATAGGTCGCGGGCTGCTGGTCTTTGGTGCCAAGCGCGGCGGGGCAGATGCCCGTCGAGTTGGTGTCTTCGCCGTTCTGCTGGGTCGAATATTTGGCCACCACCTGCGGACGGCCATACTGGTCGCTGTTGGGGTCCATGTTGACCTCGGTCGCCCAATTCACCGTGGGATCGTATTTCTTGGCGACGAGAAGCTCGCCATTGGCGCGGTCCATGGTGTAGGCAAAGCCGTTGCGGTCGAAATGCACCAGCACGTCACGCTTGGCGCCGTTGACCTCCATGCCGTCGACGAGAATGTTCTCGTTGACGCCATCATAATCCCACTCGTCATGCGGGGTCATCTGGTAGAGCCATTTGGCCACGCCGGTGTCGGCATCGCGCGCCATGAGCGTCATCGACCAGCGATTGTCGCCCGGGCGCTGGACCGGGTTCCAGGTCGAGGGGTTGCCGGTGCCATAGTAAACCAGGTTCAGCTTGGGATCATAAGCGAACCATCCCCAGGTCGTGCCGCCACCGGTTTTCCACTGCTCGCCCTCCCAGGTGTTGATGCCGGAATCCGGCCCAACGGGCTTGCCGAGATGAGTGGTCTTTTCCGGATCGATGAGCGTCTCTGCATCCGGACCGGTGGAATAAGCCTTCCAGGCAAGCGAGCCATCCTTGAGGTTATACGCCGCGGTCCAGCCGCGGACACCGAATTCAGCGCCTGAAACGCCGATGATGACCTTGTCCTTAACGACCATAGGCGCGGCTGTGCCGGATTCGCCCTTGCTGCCGTCGGTCTCGCCGTTCTTGACCGACCAGACGACCTTGCCGGTCTTGGCATCGAGCGCCACAACAGTCGTGTCGGCCTGGTTGAGGATGATCTTGCCGTCACCATAAGCGACGCCGCGATTGACCGTATCGCAGCACATGATCGCAATGACGTTCGGATCCTGCTTGGGCTCGTATTTCCAGAGGATCTTGCCTTCATTGTTGAGGTCGAGGGCGTAGACGATATTCGGGAACGGCGTGTGGATATACATCACGTCGCCGATCACCAGCGGGCCGCCTTCATGGCCGCGCAGCACGCCAGTGGACATCGTCCACTTGACCTGCAGGTTCTTCACATTGTCCTTGTTGATCTGGTTCAGTTTCGAATAACGGGTGTTGGCGTAATCACCCGTGGGCATTGCCCAGTTCTTGGCATCAGAGGCCATTTTCATCAGCTCTTCATTGGCCGACGCCATGTGAACCGCGCCGAACGACATGAGCGCCGCGGTCGTTAGTAGGTAGGCAGTTTTCGCTAATACACGCATCAAAGTCCTCCCAGGGTGCACAATGACGAATCGTCCGTTGAGCCCACGAGGGCTTGCCCAAGCGATTCATGTGGGGGAAGTATTTCCGGCAGCGTGTCACGACCTAAGCCGAATGAGCAGAGGGCACCGTTACTGCCCATCCCACTTGGCCTACGAAAGACTGTCGCCGCTCCCTAATGACGGTGACGCCCTTGAAGCCGGAAACAGGATGAAGCTATGTCATCCCCAGACGGAAGGCAAGAAAAATCACTTCTGTCTATGTTGCACTGCAATATAGAGAAATAGATGTGAAAAAGCTCGGATAGAAAGCTATTGATCGACTGTGGATGAAGCGCGATTTATATAAATGGTCAAATTTAGCGTATTTTTTGGGCGAAATGTATTGATTTTTATTTGGTTATATTCGTTGGAGCGTGTGACTTAAAGTATGCGCGCGTCGCTCCCCGTGCCGATAGTGGAGGAGACATGAAATGAAGGTCAGCACCAGGATTCGGAGCGGATGTTGGTGCTGTCGGGGAGGCCTTTTGCCGGCCGGGACGGCCCTGTCCTTTGGTACTATATGGCCTGCACGAGAACTTGACTGGCGTGGTTTCGCGCGGCCAACTGGTGCGGTGATCCGTCTCGATCCATTGGGCTCGATCTGTCACGCCCCTCGCCAGTCGGAGGTTCCCCATGATCAGATATGTCGGCTTGTCGAGCTTGCCGCTGTTGCTCACGTCGGCCCTGGTCTTCGTCGATCCGGCCGGCGCCGCCGAAGATTATCCGACGGTGACGGTTGTCGACTATGTGCTCGGCTGCATGCAGACCAACGGCCAGACGCGTCAGGCGCTGGAGCGCTGTTCCTGCTCGATCGACGTCATCGCCTCGATCGTTCCATTCGAGGATTATGAAAGGGCCGAGACCTTCAAGAGCATGTCCCTGACGACAGGGGAGCGTTCGGGGCTGTTCCGCGAAAACGCGCCGGCAAAAGCCGCAAGCACGGAACTGAAGCGCGCGCAGGCGGAAGCCGACATGCGCTGCTTCTAAAGCGCGTCGCGTTGGAATGGATTCATATGACGCGTTGCATGCGGTTTCGAGGCTTCAAAGCCCCGTAACCTCCAGCGGCCATTGATTGCGAAATACCTTGCCATCCGTATCGATCGCTTCGACCTGGATTTGGCCAGTGCCGTGCGCGGTGAAATCGAATCGGAAATTGGGATCTTCCGAAATCGATATCCCCCCTTCCATCGACAGGATCAGCCGGTCGGCCTGCGAGACCGACAGTTTCTGAACAAAATGCGCGGGGATGAAATACTGGGTCAGCGGGTTGCGCTGCAGGCCCGAATTGTTCGGGTGGCGGATCATCAGTTGCAATTCCTGCGCCTTTGTCATCGTCTCTTGCGGCGGGAATTGGCGCAGCTTCATCTGCCCCATCGTCGCTATCGCCTCGTCCTGGTTCTTGACCGCCGGGGCGGAGCATCCGCCTGACGCCTTGACGAAGGTCTGGGCCATGTGAAGCTCGCCGCCCTGCGTCTCTGCTATGGCACGCAGGTAGGAATAGTCGTCGACGCGCACGCGCGTCGACAGATGCGTCACGCCGGCGTCCTTGCCGATCTCGAACGTCGCCGCCACCGGCGCGGGATTGACGTCGATGATCAAGGTGACGGATTTGATGCCGGCGGGCGCCTTGGCCGGGTCGATATAGATGTCGACGGGCACGATGGCGGCATCCTGCGCCCGCTTCGGCGCCTCGATCCTGACGACGCCGCTATCGACCAGAATTGCCCGATCGCCGAACACGTCGCCTTTCAGATCCTGCCAGATCCTGTTCGAAGACGCGGTTGTCTGCTGGGCGTTGGCGGCTCCGGAGGAACCAACGAGCGTGCCGACGGCCACGACAATCGCGGCAAATACAGCTGCGAGCGGCAAGCCGAGCTGCCGGCTCCGGTAGGCGTGGTTCTGCATTTCGATGCCTCCACCAATGTCAGAGAGGTGGTGCCCAGGCCGATGTCGAGGATAGACCCTTGACGATGCGTTGGCAAACCGATCCACAGCGCTTGTCGGTGTGATCTATTCCCATTCGAGTTCGGTAAAGGCGGCCGTTGCGTTGCGCTCGTTGTAGTCGTCGAACAGACGCCAATTGCCCCGTTCGCTTGCGCCGGCGGTCTTGACGGCCTCGCGGAGCGGCATCCCGTCGGCGATCGCCTTGCGAACATCGCGCGCCAGAGTTTCGAAATAGCGCCGCTGCGCCGTCAGAGCCGCCGGCCAGTCGGCCGGCACCGGGCCATGACCCGGCACGACGCGCACTGCGCCGATCGCGGCGAGCGCATCCATCTGGCGGAGCCAGCCGAGCAGCGATCCGTCGAGCGTCGGCAAGGAACCGATGAAAACGAGATCGCCGGCAAACAGCGTGCGGGTCGCGCTGTCGAAGACGGTCAGGTCGTTGTCGGTGTGAGCCGCCTTCCATGCCCGCAATTCGAGCACGCGTCCGCCGAGGTCGAGTTGCAGGCGGTCGTCGACCAGCATCGTCGGCGATATGATCTCGACCCTTTTCATGAGCGCGTCGCCGATCTGATCGCGAAAGCTTTGCAGGTAGAACGCGCCGCGCGCCTCGAGGGCGCGCGGCAGATTGTGGTGGCCGACGATGGTGGCGCCGATCTGCCGGAATGCCGCGTTGCCGAAGACATGGTCGGGGTGCATGTGGGTGTTGATCAGGTAGCGGACCGGCTTGGCGCTTATCTTGCCGATTGCGGCGATGAGGGCGTTCGCCTCGATCAGGCTGCCGCCGCTGTCGATGACGGCGACGGCGTCGGCGCCGACGACGACGCCGAGGTTGGAGATCGCGCCCTGGTTGGCGGCGCTCATCAATTCATCGACGCCCTGGAAAGCGAAGACGCCGTCATCGACTTTCCTGAGCTTGAATTCAAGGCCGTAGGCTGCGGCGAGAGCGGCCCGCCCGAGGCAACAGGGCAGCATCGCGGCGCTGACCGCGGTGCAGGCGAAGCCGTTCACAAGCTTGCGTCGTGCCCTGTCGATCGGCATGGCTTCCTCCCGATATGATTCCGAACTGTAAGGCGATCAGGCCACGCCCGGAAACTTTTGCTGGAACGACCGCAAAAGGTCGCTCATCACCTGTGGATTGCGATAGTGCCGCGGCAGCCTTACGTCGAACATGCCGAGCACATGGGCCGGCCGCTGCGCGAGCACGATGATGCGGTCAGACAGCATCAAGGCCTCGCGCAGATTGTGGGTTACCATCAGGGCGGTCGTGGGCCGCGCCGACCACACGGTCAAAAGCAGGTGCCGAAGCCGCTCGGCGGTCCGTTCGTCGAGTGAGGCAAAGGGTTCGTCCAGGAAAAGCACCGCCGGTTCGGTAGCGAAGGCCCTGGCAAGCGCTGCCCTGCGTGCAAGGCCGAGCGAAAGCTCGGCCGGATAGAGCGAGCGCATGCCGGCGAGGCCGAGCGTGTCGAACAGCCCGTCGAGGTTTTTCGTTCTCAGGCTTTTCGGCAGCGCCAGCCTGACATTCTGCTCCACCGTTCGCCACGGCAGCAAGACCGGCTCCTGGAACACGGCGGCGATCCGGTCGGAGCCGCCTTCAGGCAGTTGGAACGAGCCGGAAAAGTCCTTGTCCAACCCAAGCAAGATGCGCAGCGTCGTGGTCTTGCCGCAGCCGGACGGCCCCAGCAAGCAGGCGAATTCGCCTTGCCGGACCTCGAAGGAAAGGTCCTGAAGCGCCGTGATCGAGACGCCTTGTGCGGACCTGAAGGTCTTTTCGGCGATGTCAACCCTAAGCGGGACGGCGGCGCCAACGGGTTGCATGTCGTTCAACGGGCTGCACCACAAGGAGTTCGATGACAAGCATCACCGCCACGAAAGCCAGCGTGTAGGCAAGGATGGCGGCGACGTCGAAAAGCTGGAAATAAAGATAGATCTGGAAGCCGACGCCATTGGAGCGGCCGAGCAGCTCGACCACAAGGACGATCTTCCAGATGAGGGCGATGCCGGACCGTGAGGCGGCGGCAAGATAGGGCTGCAGTTGCGGCAGCAGGACGTGGCGAATGCGATCGAGGAGGCCGAAGCGGTAGACGGCGGCCATTTCGGCGTAACTCGGATCAAGCGCCCTGGCGCCTTCGCGCATCGTCACCACGACATTGGGGATCTTGTTGACGGCAACCGCGCCAATCGCAGCCGCTTCGTTGAGGCCGAACCAGATGTAGGCGAGCACGATGACGACCAGCGCGGGAATGTTGAGGAACAGAACCACCCAGGGAGCGAAGAACCGGTCTGCGCTGCGGTGGCTGCCGAGGAGAACCCCGATGACCGAGCCAACAACCATCGCGACGACATATGCCGCGGCAACCCGGCCGAGTGTCGCGCCGAGATGGTAGAAAAGATCGCCGTTCGCCGCCTCTGCGAGCAGCACCTGCCAGACCTGTCCCGGCCCTGGAAAGGCACGGCTCGGCCAGGCACGTGCCGCAAGACCCCACAGCAGGCAAAGCCCGAGCAGGGAAACCGCCACCGTCAGCACCGGTGTCAGCGCCGCTGCAAGGCCGGATTGGCTGGACGGGCCGGCCGCAGCGCCAGGCGGGCGATCGCCGGTGTCAGGTGGGCTCATTGCGGCAGTTCCTGCCAGAAGGTGCCGGGCGCCATCTCGGGGGCGCGGCCGACCAGCTTTTCGCCGCCGATCTCGGCCAGCACGCGATAGAGTTTTCCTGCGTCGGCCGCATCCTCGGCGACGGGCCGTCTGGGAATGCCCTCGCGATAGCGATCCCGCAGTTTTGCCAGTTCCTTGCCTTGCGCGCGGATAATCGGCGCAAGGCGCAGCCACTCATCGTCGGATCTGGCCAGCAAGTCCTTGGACTGCGCCGAAGCCTTGATGAAGCCCCTGATAGCGTCCGGATGTCCGTTCGCCCATTTGTCATGAAAGACATAGCCGAGCGCCGATACGGCGCCCGAGGCCCCGAGCGCTTTCGCCGCAGCATCAGCGCCGATCAGCCGACGAAAGCCGTTGGCCTCCAGCCGGGCGCAAAAATGCCAGAAATTGAGCACCGCATCGAGCTCGCCTTGCATCGCCTTTTCCGAAACCAGCGGCGGCGCGCCAAAGACGATGTCGCTGGTTGCCGCCAGGTCGAGGCCGTGATCGCGTCTGGCCAGCGCCTGGATCAGCAGCCAGCTTTTATCGAGAGGTCCGCCGGCGACGCCGATCTTTTTTCCCCTGAGATCGGTGATCGTCCGGATCGGCGCTCCCTCCTTCACCATGATCGCCCCGACGGCGGTCGAATAGGGGACCAATGTGAGGTCGACGCCTTCGGAGCGCTGGCGCGAGACCCACAGCCAGTCGGAGACGATCATGTCGATCGCGCCGGCCAGCATGGCGACGTTGGTTGCATCCTCGCCGGCGAAATCGACGATCTCCACATCGATGCCGTTGGCTGCGTCGAATCTGTGGTGCTTCAGCGTGTCAAGCGCCCAGCTCACGGTGCCGAATTTTAGCACACCGATGCGAATCTTGTTGGTGGCGAAGGAGGGTTTTGAGACAAGCGCTGCGGCCGCTCCGAGAGCCGCCAGACGGAGCGTTCCTCGACGCGAAATCATGATGATGTCTCCTCCCAGGGCCATAACAGGCCGGGGCGCCGATCAGATCGCACGGTCTTTGTTCGGGAGAGCGCATCTCCAGCGCTTGACCTTGAGGGTCGGGTGTTCCTGCGACCATTTCGCGATTTCGGTGGGCGCCAGCATCATGCATTGGAACAGAGAGCCGCGGCTCTCGAAATAGAGATGTTCGTCTCGGCAATTGCCCGGATTGCCGATCAGGCAAACCGTCAAGATGAGGTCGACCATATCCATTCAGCACCTCTTGCGCGCTTGAAGACGCCCGCTTTGGCGAGATCCGGCCCGATCTGCGAGCCTGGACAAACCACCAACAGCCGGAGTCCCGAGGTGCCCATGGAAAACCCGGTATGGTTTGAGGCTACGCGTTCGCCCAATGGCCGTCAACAACGGCGAATGGAGAGCGGCGCCGATGCCTGAAACAAAAACCCGCCTCATCGGGCGGGTCGTTGGCGCAAACCAGCACCATGAATAAATTCCTAGCACAACTGCCGTCACAAAACAATGAAAATACGCGCGCAATCGCTTCAGTTCTGCGCTGCCCCTCATTGCCCTGCCGGGCATTTCTCCCCGTATAGTGACGGGGAGAAGGACGCCTTCGCAAAGGATTTCGCCAATCTCCAGCGTTGCAGAAAGGGCGCCGACGTTGCGGCCAGCCCCTTCGCCCCGTCACTATACGGGGAAAAGGTGCCGGCAGGCGGATGAGGGGCAGCGCCAACGTCGACGGTGGCCAATACGACTTGGACGCTCCTTTGCCTGAAGCGACTGCCTTGAAATCGGGGTAGCGGTTGACATCCCTCATCTGCCGGGTAGCTTCCAGGATGTAGGATGCCGATGATCAAACAAAGGCATGTGCCAATCGTCCAGGGCACCTTGACGATCAATGAGGAAATGCCATGCGTGCAATCGCATTTTTCGCCGTCGTGTCCGTTGCGACTGCTATCACGAACCAATCGCAGGCACAGGATGCCGCCGCGGGTGAGAAGGTCTTCGCCAAATGCAAGGTCTGCCACGTCGTTGACAAGGACCAGAACAAGGTCGGTCCGTCATTGAGCGGCGTCATCGGCCGGACGGCCGGCACGCATCCGGGGTTCAAATATTCTAAAGCCATGACCGAGGCGGGCGCATCCGGCCTCAAATGGGACGACGCCACGCTGACGAATTACCTTCGCGACCCAAAGGGCATGATCAAAGGTGGGAAGATGGCGTTTGCGGGTCTCAAGAAGGACGGGGATCTCGCCAACGTCATCGCCTATCTGAAGCAATACTCCAAATAACCTGGTTCCTCCGCAGGAAGTAACCCGGTTCTTCCCTAGGAAGTAACTTTGCCGGCCGTTCGAAACTGCGTTCGGCCGGCGCCCTGGTGGTGGCGCCGGTCACGCGGCGTCTTGCAGCCTGCGCATCGCGGAAGGCAGGTCGAGCAGGCCGTCGCAAACCAGATCGGCGCCAAGCTCTTCAACGGCAATTTGCGTGTAGCCGCCACGCAGCAGAATAGCGGGCATGCCGGCGGCGCGTGCGGCGGCCACGTCGGCGCCGCTGTCTCCGACCATCAGCGCGTCACGAGGCTCGACCTGAAGCTGGTCGAGCGCCAGCAGCAGAGCGTCGGGCGCCGGTTTCAGGCAAGTCACCGCGTCTCCGCCGACGATCGCGCCGAGATGCTCCGTCAGCCCGAAATGCAGCAGGATTTCGCGAGCCGCCAGCTGCGGCTTGTTGGTCACCACGCCCATGGCTATTCCGCTCAAATGGAAGTGGGTGAGAACCTCCCTGACGCCAGGCATCAGCGTCGTCAGGCCGGTCAGATGCCTGCGGTAGATCGGCGCCATGGCGCGGTTGGCCTCATCAAGCGCGCTGCCGAGCAGCGGCGTACCGGAAGCGGCGAAGGCGCGCTCGACCAGTTTCCTGACGCCGCCACCGATCATCGCCTTGACCTGTTCCAGGCGCAGCGGCGACAGATCGCGACCGGCCAGCAGCTCGTTGACGGCGGCCGCTATATCAGGCGCCGAATCGACCAGCGTGCCGTCGAGATCGAACAGGATCGCTTTCGGCGATCGAAACCGCCTGCCTGCGCCGACGTTCATGCAGCATCCTTCCACTTGATCGAGCAACCGATCGAAGCGATCTGGTCCAGCGGCCCATCGCCGGTCCGGGCAATCTGCCTCATCGCCTCGAACAGGTCGCGTCTTAGTCCGGGCAGTCCAGCGTCTCGCCGCGCCGCGTCCAGCCGGCCGCGATATTGCAGCGTCAATTCGCTGTTGAGCCCGAAGAAATCCGGCGTGCAAACGGCGCCATAGGCACGCGCCACCGTCTGGCGCCCGTCGTGGAGGTAGGGGAAAGTGAAGCCGTTCGTCCTGGCGAAGAGCTTCATGTTGTCGAAGGAATCATCCGGATAGGCGTCGGCATCGTTGGAGTTGATCGCGACAAAGCCGATGCCTTCGGCCTTGAGGTCGTTGGCATCGCGGACGATGCGTGAAATCACCGCCTTCACATAGGGGCAGTGGTTGCAGATGAAGGCCACCACCAGCCCGTTCGGACCGGCCTGGCTGAGGATCGAATGCGATTTGCCGTCGGCGCCGGGCAAGACGGCATCGATGGCTTGCCAGCCGAAATCGCAAACAGGTGGGGTTGCCGCCAAGATTTCCTCCGATGAAACGGTTACGCGGCTTTCCGGATCGCCCCGTCGGCCGCCTGTCTGATGGCGCCGATATTGGCGCGATAGGCAGCCTCGCTGCCGCCCTTGAAGATGGCCGAGCCGGCGACCAGCACATTGGCGCCGGCCGCGGTGACCAGCGGGGCGGTCTCGGGCGTGACGCCGCCGTCAATCTCGATGTCGATCGGGCGGTTGCCGATCAGCGCCTTGACCCGCCTGACCTTGTCGACGACAGAAGGAATGAACGCCTGGCCGCCGAAACCTGGATTGACGGTCATCAGAAGCACCAGATCGAGCCGGTCGAGCACATATTGGATGACGCTTTCCGGCGTCGACGGGTTCAGCGACACGCCGGCCTTCTTGCCGAGATTCCTGATCGCCTGCAGCGAACGGTCGAGATGCGGCCCGGCCTCGGCATGCACGGTGATGATGTCGCAGCCGGCATCGGCGAAGGCGGCGAGATAGGCGTCGGCCGGCGCGATCATCAGGTGACAGTCGAAGACCTTGTCGGTTCGATCACGAATCGCCTTGATCACCGGCGGGCCGAAGGTGATGTTGGGCACGAAATGGCCGTCCATCACGTCGAGATGGATCCAGTCGGCGCCCGCCCGGACGACCGCTTCGACTTCGTCGCCGAGCCGCGAGAAATCCGCAGAAAGCACCGAGGGCGCGATGATTGTCTTGGTACCCATGGTCGGCTCCCGTTCTGTTCTTCCGTTTTCGGTCGCTGCACGCAACCGGCTTGTCAGCGCGGCTTCGTCTCCGGCTCGCCTTCGAGCTTGCCTTCCGCGAACACGCGGCTGCCGCGAATATCGGATTCTTCAATGGTGATAAGGTCGGTCTTCGTCAACACCCGGTCGCGCGACGTGAAGAGCCGGTTGGCCTGGCGAAGCCGCGCCCGGTCGAGCCCATTGCGGACCGAGCGAGCATTGGAGAAATGCGGCAGCCGCATGCGTATCGGCAAATACTCTTCGAGCGCCTTGGCCGCCGCCTCGCTGAGACGGTAATTCTGTTCCGCCAGCATGATCTCGGCGATCGATTTGAGCTCGCTGACGCCGTAGTCGGGAAAATCGAGGTGATGGGCGATGCGCGAGCGCATGCCGGGATTGCTGTCGAAGAAGCGGTCCATCTTGTCCTTGTAGCCGGCAAGAATCACAACCAGATCGTCACGGTTGTTTTCCATGCATTGCAGCAGGATCTCGATCGATTCCTGGCCGTAGTCGCGTTCGTTCTCGGGCTTGTAGAGATAGTAGGCCTCGTCGATGAAAAGCACCCCGCCCATGGCGCGCTTGATCACTTCGCGGGTTTTAGGCGCGGTGTGGCCGACATACTGGCCGACGAGATCGTCTCGCGTCACCGCGACCATGTGGCCTTCGCGGACATAGCCGAGACGATGCAGGATTTCGGCCATCCTGAGCGCCACGGTGGTCTTTCCGGTGCCGGGATTTCCGGTAAAGTTCATGTGCAGCGTCGGCGCGCCCGAGGTCAGCCCGAACTTGCGGCGAAGCCGGTCGACCAGGAGCAGCGCCGCGATCTCGCGGATGCGGGTCTTGATGGGCTTCAGGCCAACGAGTTCGCGGTCGAGCTTGTCCATCACCTCGTCGATGTTGGACGCCTCGAACTCGGCCTGCAGATCGACCGGCGCGTCCTGCGCGGCGGTGCCCTTTGCTATTGCGTCCAGCATGGTTTCGGCTAGCTCCGCTCGCCTTCGGGCCTGTCGGTCGCGTAAGGCACGATCGAATAGCCCTGGCTGCGGCCGTCGCGCTCCTGGCGCAGCAGCCGGAACCCGGGTTCGTTGGGCGGCCGGTTGACGATGAACGACATGCGCGGCGCTTCCCAGCCCTTGCTCGAATCGAAGGCGGTGACCCGGACATACATGTTGGGCATGGCTTTGCGGCAATTGTTGACTTCCAGCAGGATGCCCGCCGGGTCCCTCAGGTCGAACATCGGGTTGCCGTACATTTCCCAATAGGTGTTTCGCGGATGCGGATCGTCAGTGTACTCGACGCTGACCGCCCAGTGGTTTTTCAGCGCGTATTTGATCTGCGCCGAAATCTGCTCATCGGTCAGGTCGGGCAGGAACGAAAACTGTCCCTGCGTGACCTTGTTTCCCGGATTGGTCATCATGGCGACGGTTCCTTTCGTCTAGAAGCTGGGCGTTGCGGTTGGCACGAAGTCGGCCGTGTCGGTCGATTCGTAATTGAAGGTGACGTCCTTCCAGGTCTCCAGCGCCGCCTTCAGCGGCGTGCACCATCTGGCCGCCTGTTCGAGGATTTCGGTGCCTTCGCGCAGATAGTCGCGGCCCTCGTTGCGGGCGAGGATCATCGCCTCCAAGGCGACGCGATTGGCCGTCGCGCCGGCCTGGATGCCGTCCGGATGGCCGATCGTGCCGCCGCCGAACTGCAGGATGACGTCCTCGCCGAGATAATGGATCAGCTGGTGCATCTGGCCGGCATGGATGCCGCCCGAGGCGACGGGCATCACCTTGTTGAGCGAGGCCCACTCCTGGTCGAAGAACAGCCCGGTTTCGAGGTTCTGCGGCGTGCGCTCCTCGCGCAAAGTGTCATAAAACCCCTTGATCATCAGCGGGTCGCCTTCCAGCTTGCCGACCACGGTGCCGGCATGGATGTGATCGACGCCGGCCATCCGCATCCATTTGCAGATGACGCGAAAATTCATGCCGTGGTTCTTCTGGCGCGAATAGGTCGAGTTGCCGGCGCGGTGCAGGTGCAGGATCATGTCGTTGCGGCGTGCCCATTTGGCCATCGACTGTATCGCCGTATAGCCGATGACCAGGTCGATCATGACGATGCAGGAGCCAAGCTGTTTTGCGAATTCGGCGCGCTCGTACATCTCCTCCATCGTGCCGGCAGTGACGTTGAGATAATGGCCCTTGACTTCGCCGGTGGCGGCGGACGCCTTGTTCACGGCCTCCATGCAGTAGAGGAAGCGGTCGCGCCAGTGCATGAAGGGCTGCGAGTTGATGTTCTCGTCGTCCTTGACGAAGTCGAGGCCACCCTTCAGCGCCTCGTAGACGACGCGGCCGTAGTTGCGGCCTGACAGGCCAAGTTTCGGCTTGGTCGTCGCGCCGAGCAGCGGCCGGCCGAATTTGTCGAGCCGCTCGCGTTCCACCACGATGCCGGTCGCCGGCCCCTGGAAGGTTTTGAGGTAAGCCACCGGAATGCGCATGTCCTCGAGCCGCAAGGCCTTGACTGCCTTGAAGCCGAACACGTTGCCGATGATCGACGCAGTCAGGTTGGCGATCGAGCCCGGCTCGAACAGGTCGAGGTCGTAGGCGATGTAAGCGAAGTACTGCTGCTCGGTCCTGGTGCCGGGACCGGTGTTCGGCACCGGCTCGGATCTGAAAGCCTTGGCGCGGTAGAGCTCGCAGGCGGTCAGCCTGTCGGTCCACACCACGGTCCATGTCGCGGTGGAGGATTCACCGGCGACGGCGGCGGCCGCCTCCTCGTGGTCGACGCCAGGCTGCGGCGTGATCCGAAACATGGCGATCAGGTCGGTCTCCTTGGGATGGTAGTCCGGCTCCCAGTAGCCCATCTTCTTGTAGGGGATGACGCCCGACTTGTAGCGTTCCTTGCCTTCCTTGAGCGTGCCAGCTGACGGCATGTCGATCTTGTTCATGACAGGTCTCCTGTTTGCCGCTCAGGCGGCTTTCGCGGTTGCGATTTGCGGGTCGAGTTTTCCCGCGGCGTAACGTTTCGCCATCTCGTCCATGGCGATAACTTTGATCTTCGAGGCGTTGCCGGCGGTGCCGAAGCGCTCGAAGCGATCGCGGCAAAGGTCGCGCAGGGCATCCATGGCGGGTTTCAGGAACTTGCGCGGATCGAATTCGCGCGGGTCCTCCGTCGCGACGCGGCGGAACTGCCCGGCCATGGCCATGCGGCAATCGGTGTCGATGTTGACCTTGCGTACGCCGTAGCGGATGCCGCGCTCGATCTCCTCGACCGGAACGCCAAAGGTCTGGGGCATCTCGCCGCCATATCGGTTGATGACGTCCTGCAGTTCCTGCGGCACCGAGGAAGAGCCATGCATGACCAGATGCGTGTTGGGCAGCTTTTCGTGGATCGCCTCGATCACCTGCATGGCGAGGATGCCGCCGTCGGGCTTGCGGCTGAATTTGTAGGCGCCGTGCGAGGTGCCGCAGGCGATCGCCAGCGCGTCGACCTTGGTGGCGGTGACGAAGTCGACCGCCTGATCGGGATCGGTCAAAAGCTGTTCGTGGGAAAGCACACCTTCGGCGCCATGGCCGTCCTCGGCCTCGCCCTGGCCGGTTTCCAGCGAGCCGAGCACGCCGAGCTCGCCTTCGACCGAAGCGCCGACCCAATGCGCCATGCGGGCGACACGTTCGGTGATGGCGACGTTGTAGTCGTAGCTTGCCGGCGTCTGGGCGTCCGCCATCAATGACCCGTCCATCATCACCGAGGTGAAGCCGTGGCGGATCGCCGAAAGGCAGGTGGCTTCGTTGTTGCCGTGGTCCTGATGGATGCAGAGCGGAATGGCCGGATGCATTTCGGTCAACGCCTCCATCATCTTTGCCAGCATGATGTCGTTGGCATAGGAGCGGGCGCCGCGCGAGGCCTGGATGATGACCGGCGCGTCGCAGGCCCTGGCCGCCTCCATGATGGCAAGGCCCTGTTCCATGTTGTTGATGTTGAATGCCGGAACGCCGTAGCCGTGCTCGGCGGCATGGTCGAGAAGCTGGCGAAGGGTGATGCGGGCCATTTTGGGGTCCTTCCTAGATGATGAGCTTCAGCGCCGCTGCCGCGACGGCTTCGGGCGTGATGTCGAAATGCCGGTAGAGATCCGGGGCAGGGGCGCTGGCGCCGAAACCGGCCATGCCGACGAACACGCCGGTATCTCCGATCCAACGGTCCCAGCCGAGGCGTGCAGCGGCTTCGACGGCGATGCGCGGCGCCGAGCCGAGGACGGCCTTGCGGGTGCCGGCATCCTGTTCCTCAAACAGCTCCCAGCACGGCATCGAGACGACCGCGGCGGCGATGCCGTGCTCGGTCTCCAGCCGTTCGGCGGCGGTAACGGCGATCTCGACCTCCGAGCCGGTGGCGATCAGCGTCACGGCGCGGTGCCCGGCCGGCTGGCGCAGGACGTAGGCGCCCTGGCTCGACCGGTTCTCGTCGCTGTGTGCCTGGTCGCTGTGTGCCTTCTCGCTATGCGCTTGGCGCAGCATCGGCAGGTTCTGCCGCGAGAGCACCAGCACGCTCGGCCGGTTCCTGCTCTTCAGCGCCAGTTCCCAGCACTCTGCCGTTTCGATGATGTCGGCCGGACGGAAGACGTTGAGGTTGGGCGTCGCCCGCAGCATCGCCAGGTGCTCGATCGGCTGATGGGTCGGGCCGTCCTCGCCGAGGCCGATGGAATCATGCGTCATCACATAGATGACGCGCTGGCCCATGAGCGCCGACAGCCGCATGGCGCCGCGCGCATAGTCGGCGAAGCACAGGAAGGTGCCGCCATACGGCACGAAGCCGCCATGCAGCGCGATGCCGTTCATGGCCGCAGCCATGCCATGCTCGCGGATGCCGTAGTGGATGTAGCGGCCGGCATGGGCACCAGGCGTTATGCGGTCCATGCCCTTGGTGATCGTCAGGTTCGAATGTGTCAGATCGGCGGAGCCGCCGACGGTCAGCTCGGTTGCGGCGTTGATGGCGCCGAGCGCCATTTCGGAGGCTTTTCGCGTTGCGACCTTGGTCGCCTTTTCGACATGCTCCTTGCGGAAAGCGCCGAGCGCTTCGAAGACCGCATCGGGCAGGGTGCCGGCGACCGCGCGCTCGAAGGCCTGGCGCTGCGGCGAGGCGGCAAGCCGCTGCTCCCAGGCGTGCCGCGCTGCTTGCCCGCGCTCGGCAATTTCGCGCCAGGCGAAAAGGATGTCGTCCGGCACCTCGAACGGCGCCCAGGCCCAGCCGATGTTCTCGCGCGTCGCGGCGATCTCGGCGTCGCCCAGCGGTGCGCCATGCGTCTTTTCCGAGCCGCCCAGATTGGGCGCGCCCTTGCCGATCACCGTGCGGCAGGCGATCAGAGACGGCCGATCCGACTGCTGCGCCGCTTCGATTGCCGCAGCGACGGCTTCGGTGTCGTGGCCGTCCACCGACTGGACATGCCATCTAGCGGCTTCGAACCGTGCCGGCTGGTCCATCGAGGTCGACAGCGAGGTCGGTCCGTCAATCGAGATCGCATTGTCGTCCCAGAAGACGATCAGCCGGGCGAGCTTCAGGTGACCGGCAAGGTCGATCGCCTCGTGGCTGATGCCTTCCTGCAGGCAGCCGTCGCCGGCGATCGCGTAGGTGAAATGATCGACGAGATCGGCGCCGTGGCGGGCAGCAAGCATGCGCTCGGCCAGCGTCATGCCGACGGCGGTCGAGATGCCTTGTCCAAGCGGGCCGGTCGTCGTCTCGATGCCAAGCGCATGGCCATATTCGGGATGTCCGGCGGTGCGGCTGCCCAGTTGGCGAAACCGCTGCAATTGCTCGATCGGCATGTCTTCGTAGCCGAGCAGGTAATGCAGCGCATATTGCAGCATCGAGCCGTGCCCGGCCGAAAGCACGAAGCGGTCGCGATCGGGCCAGCTGGGCGCCGACGGATCGATGTTGATGAAGCGGCTGAACAGCACCGTCGCGACGTCGGCCATGCCCATCGGCATGCCCGGATGACCGGAATTGGCCTTTTGGACGCTGTCCATCGCCAGCGCGCGAATGGCGTTCGCCATGTCGCGCTCCGAGACGGCGGCGAA
The DNA here is from genome assembly GCF_935825525.1 of Mesorhizobium escarrei. GTDB lineage: Bacteria > Pseudomonadota > Alphaproteobacteria > Rhizobiales > Rhizobiaceae > Mesorhizobium > Mesorhizobium escarrei. The sequence continues at coordinate 17,789 of NZ_CAKXZT010000150.1, read as the reverse complement.
GGGCTTCAGGGCTGCTGCTTGGCTGTTCATGGCGTCCTCCTCACGACACACGGTTCTTGCGTTCGATCAATTGCAGGATGAGCGGCGTCAGGATCAGCTGCATGGCAAGGTCGAGCTTGTTGCCTGGAACCACAATGGAATTCGGCCGCGACATGAAGGAGTCGTGGATCATCGAAAGCAGGTAGGGGAAATCGATGCCGCGGGGGTTGGCGAAGCGGATGACCAGCATCGATTCGTCGGGCGTCGGAATCCAGCGGGCAATGAACGGGTTGGACGTGTCGACGATCGGCACGCGCTGGAAGTTGATGGCGGTCTGCGAGAATTGCGGGACGATGTAGCGGACATAGTCCGGCATGCGGCGCAGGATGACGTCCATCACCGCCTCCGTGGAATAGCCGCGGGTTGCCCGGTCGCGATGGATCTTCTGGATCCATTCGAGATTTATGACCGGCACCACGCCGATTTTGAGGTCGGCGTGCCGGGCCAGGTTGATCTTGTCGGTGACGACGCAGCCATGCAGGCCCTCGTAGAAGAGCAGGTCGCTCGGCGGGAATTCGCGCCACTCGGTAAAATGGCCCGGCGGCGTGCCGTACTGCTTCTCCTCGTCCTCGTCATGGATGTAGGTGCGGGTCTTTCCGGTTCCGCGGCGGCCATATTCCTCAAACACTTCTTCGAGGATTGCGAGCTCGTTGGCCTCGGCATGGAAGTGGGTGAAGTTCGGATTGCCGGCCTTCTCCTGCTCGGCCACCTTGACCTTCATCGTGGCGCGGTCGTAGCGGTGAAAGGCATCGCCTTCGATGAAGGCGGCGTCGATGTTCTCGCGCCGGAAGATCAGCTCGAAGATGCGCTTGACCGAGGTGGTGCCGGCGCCTGACGACCCGGTTATGGTGATGATGGGGTGCTTTGCCGACATGATGCTCAGGCCCTGAACAGGCCGCGGCGGCTGAACAGCGGCGCACGCTCGCCGATCGCGCTGGGCTCGGTGTGGTAGCGGGTGATGCGTGCGACTTCGCGCGCCGATCCGAACACCACGGGCACGCGCTGGTGCAGGCTCTCGGGTTCGATTTCGAGGATGCGGGTGATGGTGTCGGTGGCGGCTCCGCCCGCCTGTTCGATGAGATAGGCGATCGGGTTGGCCTCATAGACGAGGCGCAGCCGTCCCTGGCGGTAACCCTTGCGCTTGTCGCCTGGATACAGGAATACGCCGCCGCGCATCAATATGCGGTAGCAGTCGGCGACCAGGGAGGCGATCCAGCGCATGTTGAAGTCCTTTCCGCGTGGGCCTTCGGTGCCTTCGAGGCAGTCATCGATGTAGAGCCGCACCGCCTCGTCCCAATGCCGGTAGTTGGCGGCGTTGATGGCGAACTCCTGGGTACGCTGCGGGATGATCCGGCTCTCGTAGGCCTGGACGAAGGTGCCGAGCCTGGTCGAGAGAACGAAGACATGCGTGCCGCTGCCGAGCGACAGAACCAGCGCCAGCTGCGGCCCGTAGATGAAGAAACCGGCGCCCAGCTGGTTCACGCCTGCCTGCAAAAAAGCGGCGGCCGGATTTCCGTCCGGCGCGCCAGTTGCAGGGAGGCCAGCTGCAGGGAGGAGCGAGAAGATCGTTCCGATCGACACGTTGGTATCGATGTTGGAAGAGCCGTCGAGCGGGTCGATGGCGATGGCGAGAGGCGCCTGGCTGTCGAGCAGGACCGGCTGCTCCAGTTCCTCGGAGGCGTAGAGCGCGACCGGAGCGTGGCGCATGGCGTCGAGGAAGATGTCGTCGGCGAAGATGTCGAGATCCTTCTGGATGTCGCCGTCGGCATTGGCGCTGCGGGTCCCGGCAAAGGCGGTGCCGAGCACCCCCTGATTGATGGTGTTGCGGACCTTGGTGGCGGCCTGCGTCAGCTGACGGACGGTCGCGACGACCGCGGAACGCAGTTCGTCGGGCGGGCCGAGATAGGAATTCAGAAATGCGTCGAGCGTTGCCGCTGGCATCGTACCCTCCCGATCCAGCCGCAACTCCTCCGGCCGGATTGGGGAATGAGAACAAACTGCCCATGATAAGTAAAATTCAATAACTTTACTTTCCGGATAAAAAAAATTTAGTATGGCACATGAGAAACCTCACGCTCAAGCAATTCAAGACCGTCCAGGCCATCATCAGCCATGGAAAAATCGTTAGCGCGGCCAAGGTGTTAGGCTTGTCTCCTCCAGCGGTGACGATCCAGTTGCGGCAGGTCGAGGAGGAGTTCCAGTTGGCGTTGTTCGACCGGACGTCGGACGGCATGCGTCCGACTGCCGCAGGCCTGGCCTTCGTCGAGACGGCGCAGGCGATCGAGGAGCGGCTTCGCCTGCTCGAAGACAAGATGGATGCGATCAAGGGCGTGCGCATCGGCAGCTTGCGGCTCGGCGTCGTTTCCACCGCCAAATATTTCGCGCCGCGGCTGATGGCCGGCTTCATGAAGGAACATCCCGACATCGACATGCGCCTCGCCATCGGCAACCGCGCCGAAACCATCGACAGTCTGAAGAACCACGACATCGACATCGCGCTGATGGGACGCCCGGCCAGGGAAGTCCCGGTGCGTGCCTCGGTCTTCGGCGATCACCCGCTGGTCATCATCGCGCCGCCCGACCACAAGCTGGCCTCAGTGCGCGAGATATCCAAGGAGCGGATCGCCGAAGAGCATTTCCTCATTCGCGAGCCCGGCTCCGGCACGCGCATCTCGCTGGAAATATTCCTGAGCGACGTGCCCGGCCGCATCGACGATCTCGGCGTCGAGATGGACTCGAACGAGACGATCAAGCAGGCGGTGATGGCCGGGCTCGGCATCGCCTTCATCTCTGCCCACACCATCGCCGCCGAAACCGAAGCCGGCCGGCTGGTCATCCTCGACGTTGTCGGCATGCCGATCCGCCGGCAATGGTTTTCGGTGATGCGCAGCGATCACGCGATCTCGCCGGCGATGGCGACGTTCCACGATTTCCTGATGCGCAAGGGCGCGATGTACCTGCCGCTGTTCGGCAAGCTCTATCCGCACGAAGGAACGAATATTGGAGGTCGCGCGAGCTAGGCCGCGCGGCCCCAGGGGCAAAACGCTTCGAGCAAACGACGGCCGTTCGTCGCCTGTCAAAAAAGTTTGCGTTTGACCTTTGCATCGGCGCCACGGACGGGAGCTCTCGGCCAGCAGCACACAGGCTGCCGTCTGCAAGGCGGGTCAGTGCATTGCTTCGGCTCGCAGGGGCAGGTCGGTCTCGGACGACACCGTCACCTCATCGCCGGCCCTCGAGAACGCGTAGAGCGGGCCGCGGTGGCCCGGCATCGAAAAGGCCACGGAGTCGCCGTCGGCGAGGCCCATGACCACGCGCTGCGGATCGCCGCCGATCTTCGGCGCGAAGGTGGCGGTGACCTCCAGGAGGTGGCCCTCGACCGGGATGTAATAGACGACCATGTCGAGGTGTCCCTCGTGCAGGCTGCCGGCTTCGATCGGGCGTCCTATGGTGGCTTCCTCGGCAAATGTCGGGGTGGCAAGAAACAGCGCGGCCAAAACTGAGGCGCTCAGGGTTTTGCGGATCATCTCGTATCTCCTCTTTTTTAGATTACGTTCAAACTCTATATATGAGTTAGATTACGAATGCAATCTAAAAAATGAAAAATTGATGATGCGTGTGAGGCGCTGCAATCGGGAGTGCGGCTTTGACGGCATCGGCTTCAAAGCGGCGCAGACGTCCAGGCAGGCGCTGGGAGCGCCTACCACCGATGATCGGCCGCAGCCGCGGCGTCACCGTCGGGCAGGTTCTCCACGCGAGTTCAGCTGGTCGATTCTGATATTCGAGGATCGGGAGGCATGGTGGCGAAATTTGCCGAGCGAGGCGACCGCCAGCCAGCGATGAGGGTCACGGGCTAGCGTACCCGCGGTTACGCAACGCTGCGGGCCGCTGACTGCGCTTCTGCTAGCCTACAATTGGTTCGGCGACAGCTTCTTCGAGGCCAGTTGCCGCTTGGGTGGCGAGACCGCGGGCCGCTGCTTGTGAATCGTAGAATTCCTCAAGTGCATAGACCTTGCCCCATCGCAGGGTGAACACATGGAGACCGCTGTTGACGTAGGAGGCGTCGCCGTTGAGCAGCGTTGCGGTGCCGTCCCACTGGGCAAATACGGTGGTATGCCACGGCCAGCCTTTCACCCAGACTTGGTTGACCGTGAGATGGAGATTGGGCAGGACGCGGCCGAGGCGCTCAAACCAGCGGCGCACAGCTTCTTTGTCGTGGCGCTCACCACCAAGCGCGTGGGCGCCGGAAACGCGGTGATGGACATGCGGCACGAGCGCTTTCACCGCCTCATCCCAGCGATGGTTGTTGACGTGGTCGAAGCTCTGCCGGATCGATTTCTCGACGACATAACTGTATAGCATTTGACCTCTCCTCCAAATTTGTTCGATGCGTGATCGAGGCAACGTGCGCAGCCAAATTGGATTGCGTTCGTACGCTATACCTGCTATAGATGTCGAACGCAAGCTAATTAAGGAGGTCGACGATGCGTGTGAGTCGCATTCAGGCGGCGGAAAACCGCGAAACCGTGATCAATGTGGCAAGCCGGCTTTTTCGGGAGCGCGGCTTTGACGGCATCGGCCTCAAAGACCTGATGGAGGCTGCCGGGCTGACCCAGGGCGCGTTCTACAAGCAGTTCGCCTCCAAGGACGATCTGGCGGTGCAGGCGTCGAGGCGGGCGATGGAGAGCGCCACGCTGCGGTGGTCGGTCGCGACTGCGGCAAAATCCGAGGATCCGCTTGGCGCGGTGATCGCATTCTACCTCAGTATGGACCATCGCGGAGAAAAGATGGACGGCTGCCCGATTGTCGCGCTCGGTTCGGATGCCGCCAGACAGGGCAGCGACGTGAAAGCGTCGTTCGAAGCCGGAATCAAGGAGCATCTCGAAATCCTCAGCCGTTTCATTGCCGAGGCCAATGGTGAGCAGCCCGATAGAAAGGCCATGGCCATTCTCTCGACGATGGTCGGTGCGCTGACGCTATCCCGCGTTGTCAACGACCCGGATCTCGCCCAGGCCTTTCTGGACGCGGCGACCGAACAGGTTCGCGAAGCAGCCGGCGCTTGAACGGCCTGCGCAGCGCTGGCGGCGCACCCAAATCGATAGGAAAATAGATGCGGCGGATTGTTGTCACAGGCATGGGAGCGGTCACGCCCCTTGCTGCCGAAGTCGAAGCGTCGTGGTCGCGGCTCCTGGCCGGCCGCTCGGGCATCCGCAGGCTTCCGGACGATGTGGTGGCAGACCTCCCGGCGAAGATCGGCGGGGTGGTCCCCTCGCTGGAAGACGATCCGGATGCTGGTTTCGATCCGGATGCCGTGCTGGCGCCAAAGGACCAGCGCAAGGTAGACCGGTTCATCATCTTCGGGCTCGCCGCTGCACAAGAAGCCCTCGCGCAAGCAGGATGGGCGCCCGCGTCGGAAGCCGATCGCCTGCGCACGGCCACGATCATCGCCTCCGGCATTGGCGGCTTCCCCGCCATAACCGAGGCGGTGCGCACGGTCGATCAGCGCGGCGTCCGCCGTCTGTCGCCGTTTACGGTACCGTCCTTCCTGGTGAACCTTGCGGCGGGCCACATCTCGATCCGCCATGGCTTCAACGGGCCGCTCGGCGCGCCGGTGACAGCGTGCGCGGCCGGCATCCAGGCGATCGGCGATGCGGCCCGCCTCATCCGCGCCAACGAGGCCGATATCGCCCTGTGCGGCGGAACCGAAGCCTGCATGAACATCGTCAGTCTCGGTGGTTTTGCTGCCGCACGCTCTCTTTCAACCGGCTTCAATTGGGCGCCGGCTCAGGCCTCACGGCCTTTCGACGTGTCGCGGGACGGCTTCGTCATGGGCGAAGGAGCCGGCGTGCTGGTCATCGAGGAGTTGAGCCACGCGCGGGCGCGCGGCGCGAAACCGCTCGCTGAGCTCGTCGGCTACGGCACGACGGCAGATGCGCATCACGTCACCTCCGCTCCCGAGGATGGCGACGGCGCGCGCCGAGCCATGCAGATCGCGATTGCCCAAGCCGGCATTTCGCCGCGTGAGGTTCGCCACCTCAATGCGCACGCGACCTCCACGCCGATCGGTGATCTCGGGGAAATCGCGGCGATCAAAACACTCTTCGGCGCAGATTCCACCATCGCCGTCAGCGCAACGAAATCGGCGACCGGACACCTGCTCGGAGCCGCCGGCGGGCTTGGAGCCATCTTCGCAATCCTGGCGCTCAGGGATCAGGTGGCGCCGCCAACTCTCAATCTCGGCGCGCCGGATCCAGCCGGCGACGGCATCGACTTCGTCGCAAACCAGGCCCGGCCGATGGCAATGGACTACGCGATATCAAACGGCTTCGGCTTTGGCGGCGTCAACGCCAGCGCGGTGTTCCGGCGCTGGACGGATGAACTCGCCGGTGCGAACGCCAAAGGCGCTCATAACTGACGCCTCCGGCCTTTCGTGCTTCTCCCACGCCAATCCAAAATCAGTCCAACCCAAAGAAAGAAATGATTTCCATGAACAAGTCCAATCCTGGCGTCGCCCTGGTGACGGGGACGTCCTCCGGCATCGGGCGCGCGACGGCCATAGCTTTGCAAAGCGCCGGTTTTCGCGTGTTCGGCACCAGTCGTCGCGCAGCCAAAAACTCCGACGGCCTGACCATGCTGGCCTGTGACGTGACCGATGACGCGTCGGTGGCGAAACTGGTCGATGACGTGCTGGCCGAGACCGGGCGCATCGACCTGCTCGTCAACAATGCCGGCATGGGTCTGTTTGGTGGCGCGGAAGAGTCCTCAATGGTCCAGGCTCAGGCACTGTTCGATGTGAACGTCTTCGGCGTGCTCCGCGTGACCAAGGCGGTCCTGCCGATAATGCGCCGTCAAGGCAAGGGCAGAATCGTCAATCTGAGTTCGGTGCAGGGGTTCATCCCAGCTCCCTATTTCGCGCTTTATGCGTCGACCAAACATGCCATCGAAGGCTATTCCGAATCGCTCGACCATGAACTGCGCCCGTTCGGGATTCGTGTTGCATTGGTAGAACCCGCTTATACCCGCACGTCCTTTGAAGATAATCTCGCCAGGCCGGACCAGTTGCTTGATATCTATGACGCTGCGCGCGCTGGCATGAATGCAGTCGTGCGGAAAGCAATGGAAAAAGGCGATTCGCCCGAATTGGTCGCCAAGACCGTTTTGGCGGCTGCGACCGATCCCGTTCCGAAGAGGCGCTATGCTGCTGGAAAAATGGCGCGCCAGGTCAGTCTCCTGCGCCGTTTCGTCCCCGCATCCGCATTCGACAAGAGCCTGCGTAAGCAGAACGGGCTGCCGGCCTGACGACATTGAAGACACCGTGCGAGATCGGAATCATCGACGTCGGCGCCAAATTGGCGCGGCGCAAACCTGAAGCAATTGCTCTGGAGAACGCCCGGCGATCGTTTGCGTTAGATAAGCGATATGTTATGTTGCAGTGCGAAAGAGCGGGGGCCACGTCCTTTCACGCCCGTAAGCAATCTGTATGTGCGACCCCTGCAGACTGGTCGGTATCACTGAAACTCCCGGGCACGGGTTCGGGATTCGATGGGGACAAGGGGTAATGCTTTACACGCTGGTTATGATGGTCTGCCTGACGGATGTGCCGCAGACCTGTGAAGAACGCGAACAGATGGTGGACGGCCTGGCGATGCACCCCGGGACCGCCTTCATGCAGGCGCAGCCGCTGGTAGCCCAGTGGATCGAAACGCATCCCGGTTATTTCGTGCAGCGCTGGCGCGTGCTGCCCGGCCGGGGATCGTGAGATCCGCTGCGGAGATAGATAGAGGTTCTACTTCGTCGCGGCGAGGGTTTTCGAGACGGCCTTGGACAATTGATAAAGCCGCTGCTCGATGATCGTCGGCACTTCACAGACGTAAGTCAGTGATTGGACGCGTTCATTGAAAATTCGCGTTGCGAATTTCAGCTGCTCGGTTCGCCGTTCGATGTCGTCGGGATCCGCATCCGGCTTTGCCCGCAACGCATCGACGTCGGAGGCTTCCTTGCGCAAGGCGGCGGCCATTTCGAGCTGCTTGCGGGCGTAACGGGAAATGCCTGAGATCACCTGCGAACGCTCGGCGTCCATGTGATCGAACATGCCTTGCACCAGCATCGCCATTTTCGGCGCAAGCTGTTCGGCCGGCAGCGAGGCGGCGAAATCCTTGATCTTCTTCTGGGCTTCGGCAATCGGCACCCGCCGGGCCGCCACCTCCTCGACCAGGGCGGAGACGGCAGGGTCCTTCGAAAAATCCTTCGCCGCTGGCGGAAGCTCCGGCCCGTTCCAGATCTGGCCGAGCGAGAGTTGCGGCACCTTGCGCTGTATGCATGGCCAGTCCGGATCGGTATTCGCCGCCCTGGCGTTCACGCTCGGCGTCAGCATGGCAACCACAGCCAGGCTGCGAACAAGGCTCATTCGTGCCATCAGCCATTTCCTCCCGTGTCCTGTTTGCGGGTCACCAGGCCGCGCGAAGGGTCGTAGGCGATGATGGCGGCGGCAAGGAACAGAACAGTGCAGCCGGCAACGACGCCAAGCGACAGCCAGTCAATCTGGCCGTAGAAGGCGAAGCGGATCAGTTCGACGGCATAGGTGAACGGGTTGGCGAGGCAGATCTTGTGGAGCAGCGGGCTCGCCTCCTGGATGCGCCACAACGGATAGAGCGCCGGCGAGGCGAAATAGCCGGGAAAGATGATGAAGTTCATAATGCCGGCGAAATTTTCGAGCTGCTTGATCATCGACGACAAAAGCATGCCGAGCGCGCATAGCATCATGCCCGAAAGGAACAACGCCGGCAGCACCATGAGATAGCCGATCGGCGGCGCCTTGACGCCCCAGAACCAGGCAACGATCAGGAACGCATAGACCTGCGCGATCGATACGGAGACGCCGGCGAGCATCTTCGACACCAGCAGGAACCAGCGCGGGAAGGGGCTGACCAGCAGGGTGCGCATGTTGCCCATCTCGCGGTCATAAACCATCGACAGCGAAGACTGCATGCCTGAGAACAGCAGGATCATGCCGCACAGGCCCGGCGTGATGTAGACCTCGTAGAGCACGTATGTCTTGTAGGGCGGGATGATCGACACGCCGAGCACTTGCCTGAAACCGGCGGCAAAAATGAACAGCCAGATGAGCGGCCGAACCAGTGAGGATATGAAGCGCTCGCGCTGGTGCAGGAAGCGCAGGCACTCCCGCAGGACGACGCCCTTGAGGCAAATGAGATAATGGCGCAGGCCGAATTTCTCGAACTTCACCGCGCTGATGCCGGCGACTTTTTCGGGCATTGCGGGAGCGCTCATGGCGATATCTCCGCGTTGCCGGCCGCGTCGATGCGGCTGAGCCTCGAAAAGGCGTCGCGGATCGAACCGGCGCCGCTCGTCCTGACGACATCGGCAACCTTGCCCTTGGCGACCAGTCCGCCCTGCCGCAGCACGACGACATGGTCGCCGTCTTCAACCTCGTCGATCAGATGCGTTGCCCACAGCACGCCAATGCCCTCGGTTTCGACGAGCTTGCGGATGGTGGCGAGAATGCCGGCGCGCGACTGGATGTCGAGACCGACCGTCGCCTCGTCGAGCAGCAGCAGCGACGGGCGGTGGAGCAGCGCCCTGGCGATCTCGATGCGCCGCATCTGACCGCCGGAAAGGCTGCGTGCCTTGTCATGCTGCCGGCCCGGCATGTCGACGATATCGAGCAGCGCGGCAATGCGCTGCCGGGCCTCGCCTGCGCCGATGCCATGCAGCGATGCGTGGTAGGAGAGGTTCTGGTGGACGCTGAGATCGAGGTCGAGCGTGCGCGCCTGGAACACGATGCCGACACGCCTGAGCGCCTCGCCCGAGGCGCGGCTGACGTCATGGCCGAAAATGCGGATCGATCCGCGGCGGGTGTCGTAAAGGTGGCTGATCAGCGAGAACAGCGTTGTCTTGCCGGCGCCGTTGAGGCCGAGAAGAACCGTGAAAGTCGTCGGCGCGATCGAGAAAGAGACGTCGTTGAGCGCCCGCTTCGAACCATAGGAATGGCTGACGCCGGCGACATCGAGCGCCGCCGCCTGATCTCCTGGTCCGCTTGTCCTCACATGCTGCACGCCGGCTGGCTCCTTGTCGTCGACGATAGTCTAGCGCACCTGGCGCACCAGGAGTCTAGCGCATCGGGCCCGATCGCGAAGGTCCTGGATCCGGTGATCCTACTTGATCGTAATCGTGCCCTTCATGCCCCTGTCGGCGAGGTCGGGTACCGACCATGTGTAGATGCCGGGCCTCACGGTGGTGAACTGTACCTGGATGGTGCCGTCGGCGTCGAATTCGAGCCATGCGGGTGCGCCGTTCATGTGCACCTCGAGGTCGTTGATGACGATCTGGTTGTTCCACACATTGCGGAACAGGTCGGTGTGGAATTTGTACTCCAGCCCGCCTGCCGCGGTGATCTTCCAGCGATAGCCCTGGCCGGCGATCAGCTGGAAGTCCTTTTGGTTGGCGGTGAACTGGTCTTGCTTGCTGCCGAGGATGAGTTCCGGCACGTCCTTGCTGGCCCGGGTCGCCTTCTCGGCTTGCGGACTGGCCTCCGTGCTGGCGGCCGCGCCGGCGGCTGCGTCATCGTCATCGCCGTTGTCGCCCTGCGCCCAGACCTGGCCCTGGGTGAGCACCATGCCCACCAGCGCGGCGAAAGCGACTGCGCGAAATTTCCGCATGATTTCCTCCCCTTCTGCTGTTTTTCTGTCGGTTTGATTCACTTGGTTTATTCAATGGTTCATTTGGCGGGATTCATTTGGGAGAGACGACGACGCCCCACGGCAGCGCGCCGACGGTCACCGACTGCACCGGCTCGTCGGTCGCCACGTCGATGAAGGTGATGTCGTTCGACACGCCGTTGGTCGAGATGATGGTTTTCTGGTCCGGGGTGAAGGCGAGCTGCCAGACGCGTTGCCCGACCAGCACGTATTTCTCGACCTCGTATGTCTGCGTGTTGATCACCGCGACGCGGTTGGCCGGTCCGAGCGCCACATAGGCTTTCTTGCCGTCGGCGGTGATGCGCACACCGACCGGCTGGATGGATTCGGCCCTCAGGCCGGCAACCTCGAAGGTGATCTTCTGGACGACTTCGCGCGTTTGATTGTCGATCACCGAAACCGTGCCACCGATCTCGGCGCTCACCCAGGCCTGCTTGCCGTCGGGTGTGAACTCGACGAAGCGCGGACGCGCGTCAACCAGCACGTTGTCGGTGATCTCGTGCGTCGACGTATCGATGAAATGCGCCATGTTCGTCGTTTCCGACGTGTTGACCATGGTCTTTCCGTCCGGGCTGACACCCATCCCCTCCGGTTCGACGCCGACCGGGATTTCCGCCAGCACCTTCTTGCCCTCGATGTCGATGACGGTGACGAGATTGTCGTCCTCATTGGCGACGTAGAGCGTCTTGCCGTCAGGCGAGAGCACGAACAGCTCCGGGTCGGGCCCGGAAGGTAATGTGTCGACGATCTCCAGGGTTGCCGTGTCGATGACCTCGATCGAATCATCGTCGCTGGCGCAGAGATAAATCTGCTTGCCGTCGTGGGAGATGGTGATGCCGCGCGGACGCTGCCCGACATTGACGGTCTTCATCACCTGCATCGTCGCGGTGTCGACGACGGTCATTGTGTTGTCTTTTTCGTTCGAGACATAGGCCATGTAGGCCGACGCCGGACCGGCCATGAAGCCGCTCGCAACTATGGCGAGTGCGCAAGCTCGTCTCTGCACTGAAATTCCTCCCAATCTTTTCTATTTAAGCACGCATCTTGTTTCCGGCTCATCGATCCCGAGCGTATCGAGCTCGGAGACCTGGTGCAAAAATCCCTCCTGCGGCGAGGTCGAGACGACCGACCTGGTGTCGCCGAGGAAGATCGGCTGCCGCAACTGCTGGTTCCACTTGCGGAAGGTCAGTTTCTGCCCCTTGAAGGCGGCGATCGAAAAATCGTCGGAGCGGATGAAATCGGCCATCTTGCCCGGGTCGGCGCCCTGCGTGCGGGTCGCCGCCTCGCCGAGGATGCGCACCGCGGTCCACGCCGCCATGTCCTTCGACACCATGCGGCGGCCGTTTGCCTTGGCGAAGCGGTTCTGAATCTGGGTGCCGCCCCATTGCTCGCCGGCCGGATGCCAGGCCGACGGGGTGAGGCCGGCGGTGCCGGCGACCGGCCGCGGAGTCCAGGTGCGGAACGGAACGTAGGTGCCGAACACCTCGCTTTCGTCGGCGACCAGCAACACATCGTGCTCCGGCAGGTCCTGGGTGAAGACAGGCATCTGGCGCTGGATCTGGACGACACCGGAATCGGTCCGCCGTGCCGTTCCGGTATCCTCGAACAACTTTTCGCCGACGATCTCGCCGCCGAAGCGCGTCGCCGCCCGGCGCAGCGCCTCGGCAAAAAGCTGGTCGCGCTCGTGCGAGCCGTAGATCAGCACCCAGCGCCGCCATTGCTTCCAGATGAGATATTGCGCCAGCCCGTCGGCCAGCATGCTGCGCGTCGGGATGGTGTGGTAGATGCTGGCGCGGCATTCCTCCTCGCGAAGATTGTCATCGGTGGCGCCGGCGTTGAAGATCAAAATGCCGTTGTCGCGGGCAAGATCGGCGATCGACAGCAATTGCCTGGCCGAGAGGTCCGCGACCACATAGCGGTTGCCTTTGGCAATCATGTCCTTGAAGGCCGGGACGACATCGGCATCCGGCTTCACCTCGGTCACGTCGAGGCTGAATTTCTGGCCAAGGAAGCTGCCGGTCGTGTTGTTGTCGGCAATCGCCACATTGCCGCCGGCAACGCCTTCATCGCGCGGCGGGATGTCGAGCACCGACAGGGCCAGCTGCGGCGCGTAGGCGCGCAAATAGCCTATCTTGATTTCGGTTAGCTTTTTTTCCGGCTTGGCCGCTGCAGCCGGTTGCCCGGCCGTCGCTTCCTGGGCTAGCGCGCCCGGAACGTTGACGGTCAGGGAAAAAAAGCACAAAAAGGCCGCGAGAGTGCCCGGCACCGCGCTCGTCATCGATAAATTACCCGTTCTTGCGCTAAAGTCCGATTGTTGTCGGACCGGCGCAAAGTCAAGGTGCCCATGATGAGCTTAGCTGACCCGCAATTTTTTTCAAACCCTGAAAGTGGACTTCTCCTGTCTGCTTTAGTGCCATGCCTGCTCGCCGGAACGGCAACCGAGCGGAACTCGGTATTCGGGCCCAAGAACGTGCTGTCCCTCATGCCGGAGAAAGTCCTCCAATGACCAGAATGCTGGCCAGCGTCACCGGCGTCGACGAGGCGGAGATCGCGCTTTCAGGCGGTGCCGACATCATCGACCTGAAGGATCCGAAGGCGGGAGCGCTGGGCGCGGTGTCCACGCAGACCATCCGCCGGACGATTTCGGTGATCGCCGGCCGGGCTCCGGTCAGCGCGGTCTGCGGCGACCTGCCGATGGAACCGGAGACGATCCGCGCCAAGGCCGAAGAGATCGCAGCAACCGGCGTCGATTACGTCAAGATAGGCTTTTTCCCGTCGGCAAATGCCGCCGCTTGCGCGGCAGCGCTCGCGCCGCTCGCCGCCCGAACGAAACTGATCGCCGTGCTTTTTGCCGATCTGGCGCCGGATTTCGAGCTTCTGGCGATACTTGCCAAACATCGCTTCCATGGCGCCATGGTCGACACTGCGAACAAGGCCAACGGGCGGCTGCTCGACCATCTACCGCCCGAGCGTATCCCGGGATTCGTCGATCGAGCCAAGTCGCTAGGTCTCATGGTTGGGCTGAGCGGATCGCTGGAAGCCCCTGATATTCCGCGCCTGCTGCCCTTCCTTCCCGATTTTCTCGGCTTTCGCGGGGCGCTGTGCGGCTATTCCGGCCGCGTGGGTTCGATCAGCGCCGAGGCGGTTTCACAGATCCGCGACTTGATCCCGGAAGCATCCCGGGCCGGCGGCGCGTCGAGCGTCGACTACCGCCTGCTGGCGGCGAGGGGCTATTCGCCGAGCACCGATCCGACACTGGGCACCGACAAGATCTTCGTGCGGGACTTTGTCCTGCCGGTCCAGATCGGCGCCTACAGCTTCGAGCACGGCCATACCCAGAAGGTGCGTTTCGACGTGACCGCCGACGTGCTGCAAGTCACCGACCATCCCGAAGACATGCGCCATGTGTTCTCCTACGACATCATCATGGACGGCATTCGCACCATTGTTGCGCGGGGGCACATCCAGCTTAGCGAGGCCTTGGCCGAGCAGGTGGCGACCTACATTCTGGAGAACCCGCGTGTCGTGCGTGTCACGGTAAGGGTGGAAAAACTCGAACTCGGCCCAGGCGGCGTCGGCGTCGAGATCGAACGCAAGCGCCAATCGGCTGGCCGCGGCGTCGCCTCCCGCCCTGCCGGCCGAAAAGACCAAGGCGCTGTTTCCCAGCCGCGACAAGAAAGGTCCGAAGTCATCAGGCGCGCCATCGCCAAGCGAGCCGTCGTCAAGCTTGGCGGCAGCACGGCCGATGCGGCGGAAATGGCGGACTGGATCGCGGCGCTGGCGGGTTCCAAGCTGCCGATCGTGATCGTGCCCGGCGGCGGCCGCTTTGCCGACGAGGTGCGCGAGACGCAGATTTACATGGATTTTTCCAACACCGCCGCCCACGCCATGGCGATCCTCGCCATGGAGCAGTTCGCCCAGGTCATCCTCGACCGTGACGAAAGGCTGGCGCCGGCACGGTCGCTGGAAGAAATGCTGCGTGCCCTGGACGCGGGGAAGGTCCCGGTGTGGCTGCCGTCGTCATTGGCGCTGCCGGCGCCGGACATTCCGGCGTCCTGGGACGTTACCTCCGATTCGCTTGCCGCCTGGCTTGCCGGCAAGCTCGGCGCAAATGCGCTGCTCTTGATCAAGCAGACCGGCGCCTTTTTCGGCAGCGACACGATCGACAGCCTGGCGGCCAGAGGCATCGTCGACGGCGGCTTCGCCGCCATGCTGCCCGGCGGTGTCGATGTCCATCTCGCCGGCCCGAAAGATGCCGCCGAGGCTGGAGCGCTGCTCGCGGCGGGCAATCTGCCCGGCATTCGGATCGCGGCTCCGATCCGGTCGGCAAGAAAAGCAGGTTAGGCGATGGCGACGCTGCATACGCCGCGCTGGGCATGGGTTTTGACCGGTTCCGGTCATTTTTTTACGGAGAGCTTCGCACTCATTCAGCAGCTCGAGCATTGCGATGTCTTCGTGTCGAAAGCCGCCAACGAAGTGCTGCGCATGTACAAGCTCAAGCTCGATTTCCCGGAGACGACGCGCGTGCTGCACGACAAGACGGCGAGCGCGATCCCAGTCGGCGAATTCTATCACGGCGTCTATCATACGGTGGTGGTGGCGCCGGCCAGTTCCAACACCGTCGCCAAATGCGTGCACGGCATTTCCGACACGCTCGCCACCAACGTCTTTGCCCAGGCCGGAAAATGCCGGGTGCCGGCCATCGTATTTGCCTGCGACACCGCGCCGGAACTCGAAACCATGGCGCCGCATGGGCTGGTCAAGGTCTATTTGCGCAGGATCGACCTGGAGAATACCGACCAGCTGAAGAGTTTTGAGCGAACCCAGGTGGTCGAATCGCTTGCCGATCTCGAAGCCTCGGTCAGGCGGCGCCACGCCGAACTCGCAAGCCATGGCTGAGCGGCTGGTCTTTCTTACCGGCCATCTGGCCAGGGTCCGGCTGGAAAGGCTGCTGGCCGGACTTGGTCAAACCGAGTTTGCCTGGGAGATCATCGATATCGGCGTCAAGGTCGCGGCGCTGATGAGCGAAGACATCATCAAGCGGCGACTCAGCCTGACAGGCGGCACCGACCGCGTCATCCTGCCCGGCCGCTATCGCGGCGACATCGAGCATCTGTCGGAGCATTTCGGCGTGCCCTTCATACGCGGACCCGACGAGATCGCCGATCTGCCGGCCTTTCTCGGCCGGGCGGGCGAGCCGGCTGACCTTTCGCGTCACGACATGTGCATCTTCGCGGAGATCGTCGACGCGCCAATGCTGTCGATCGAGGCGCTGGTGGCGAGAGCACGGACGCTGGCTGCGGCCGGCGCGGACGTCATCGATCTCGGCTGCCTGCCGGAAACACCGTTTCCATTGCTGGAAGAGGCCGTGCTCGAGCTGAAGGCACAGGGATTTCTGGTCAGCGTCGATTCGGCCAGCTCCGACGAACTGTCGATCGGCGCAGGCGCCGGTGCGGACTATCTTCTCAGCCTCGATGAGAACACGCTGCCATTGGCCTTCGATTGCAAGGCCGTACCAGTGCTGATCCCGTCCGCACCCGGCGACCTGGATTCGCTTGGCCGGGCCATCGAAGCGGCGCAAAAGGCCGGCGTCGCCTTCATCGCCGATCCGGTGCTCGACCCGATCCATTTCGGCTTTGCCGCCTCACTCGGGCGCTTCATCGAGGCGCGCCGCCGCTGGCCTGAGGTCGAACTGCTGATGGGCACCGGCAATCTCACCGAATTGACCGACGCCGACAGTTCTGGCGTTACCGCGGCTCTGGCCGGGCTCTGCTCGGAACTTGAGATCCGAAACGTGCTTGCCGTGCATGTCAGCCCGCACACGCTGCGAACGATCGAGGAGCACGACATTGCCCGCCGCATCCTGTTTGCCGCGAAGAGTGACGGTGCGCTGCCGCGAAGTTACCATCCCGGGCTGCTGCAGGTTCACGACCGCAAGCCGTTCACCGCCTCGACCGGGGATATCGAAGCACTGGCGGCCGAGGTGCGCGACACCAACTTCCGCATCATGACCGCCGAGGACGGGATCCATGTTTTCAACGGCAAGGGGCACGCGGTTGCCACGGATGCGTTCGAACTCTTTGCCGGGCTTGGCGTTGAGGCCGATGGAGCACACGCGTTCTATCTCGGCGCGGAACTGATGAAGGCCGAGATCGCGTGGCGCCTCGGCAAGCGCTATGTGCAGGACGAGCCGCTCGCATGGGGCGTTGCCGCGCCGGCTCCCGAAACCGACCGCAGCCGCCTTGCGGAAGCGGGCCATACGCTTCGCGCGAAAAATGAGCGCTAAACCATGCCCTACATTCGCGAATCGATCATCACCACGGTCAACAAAGCCGGCGACGTCCACATCGCGCCGATCGGCATCATCGCCGAGAAGGACGGCTGGGTCATCGCGCCGTTCCGGCCGTCGGTCACGCTCGACAATCTCGCCGAAGTGCCGTTCGCCATCGCCAATTACACCGACGACGTGCGCATCTTTGCCGGCTGCCTGACCGGCCGCAGGCATTGGCCAACCGTTGCCGTCAACGGGTTTCCGGTGCCGCGGCTCGAGGCGGCGCTCGCGCATTCGGTCCTCGAAGTCGAAAGTGTCGATGACGATGCTATGCGGCCTCGCCATTTCTGCCGCGTGGTGCAGGAGGAAACGCATACGCCGTTCACCGGCTTCAACCGCGCCAAGGCGGCGGTTTTGGAACTGGCCATCCTGGTCAGCCGGCTCGGCATGCTGCCGCGCGACAAGATCGAGGCGGAAATCGCCTACCTTTCGATTGCCATCGAAAAGACCGCGGGCGAGGGCGAGAAGGAAGCCTGGGGCTGGCTGATGCAGCGTGTCGGCGATCACCTTGCGGCCAAGGATGCCAGCGGTGAGGAGGTACGCGGCTGAACGGGATATGCTGAACCAGAGTAAGCGTCCAGGCTGACGCGTTTTAGCACTCGGTGGCGGTGGCCCTGATCTCAAATGGCAGTTTTCGATCCTTTTGCGGTCATTGAGCCCGGTATGCACGATGACCGGAGTGGTGAAGGTTTTTCGATGCGGGC
>NZ_CAKXZT010000149.1 GCF_935825525.1 Mesorhizobium escarrei | reverse complement strand
GGAAATTACCCGTGGCAGGTCACACCCAATCCACCTAAGTTCAAGAGGGCCATCCGCGCCTATGAAGTCGCTTACAACAAAGCGGTGCGGCGCAGGGATGATTGCCAGACTGAGAAGGCCAAGTACCCGAGACTCTACCGGTAAATAGCTGTCAGGGGGCATTGGTTACGGTCTGGACTAATAAAGGCGGATCTCCTGTGTCCCTATGCCGCCTCGGCTACACCAGTGGAGAACTGCTGGGGTAACTGAGGGCTACTGGCCAACCGTCACTCCATGTCTGGCACGTCGCCACCCAGAAAGAGCGTTGTCGGCTCGCCGTATTCGCCGAGCGCCGGGTTAGCTTCACGCGACCACGCGATTACACCGGCATGTTTCCCAGCCAGTCCCTTCGCGGTCCTTATGGCCCTATCCTCGGTCTGCTGCTCGGCTGGCCCAAAGACAGGCTGAAGGTCGCCGCCCTCGTCGCGGTCGAAGGCGGTGACCACGATGAGCTTAGGGGACTTCTGCTGGGGGAGGATGTTGTCAGACACGTTGATTGCCTTTCCGCTGAGCGGGGAGTTGGGCAGCAGGCATGGGGAGCCGTTCCGGTTCACTGGGATAAACCGCAGTGGCACCGATCAAAGGCACCATCGACAGTTCCCGCTTTGGAACTTTCTGTTCGCCCTGTAGGTCTGCGATTTCCTCGTCGCGTCTTGCTATTCGGCTTTCCAGATTGGCGATACGCTCGGTCAGCAAGTAGCGGCCGACTAAGAAGCCCCCGCCTCCGAAGAGAACTGCAAACGTCGCAAAGACGGCCGGGTTCGCGAGCACCAGCGCCGAGTTGGTTTCTAAAAAGGTGATAAGTTCCTGCATGACTGTGGTTGTCACCCCAACACAACAGGCGTGTCGTCGTAGCTGACAGTTGCAACCCCGGGATGCCGATAGACCATGGCGAGTATCTTCGTCTCAAGCTCACAGTTGTAGGCCATGAGCGCCTTCACCGTCTCCAGTGGGCTGTCATACCAAGCGATCAGCTTGACGGCCTCGGAATGCAGTTCGGCCTTGGCTTCTTCGTCCAGATGCAAAATGCCCATTGCCGTTCCTCCTAACCGCCCGCCCGGCGCGGTGTTGAGCGTGCGTCAAGTTGCTCCTGAAGGCGCCCATTGAGGACGATCATCTTCTTGAGCCCCTTCATCACGTCGCCCTTGTGGAGGGCAACGAACTTGTCGGCGACGGCTTGAAGGGCGGCCCTTGGTGGCTGTCCAGCGTCACAGTGCGGTCCATGGCAGTGCCTCCAAATGTTCTATGGCCACAGTGAACAAAATAGGAACAAATCTGTCAAGGCGAATTGACCGGAGGAGGAATGAGTTCCTATTTTGGGCCATGCCTGACACTGGTGGAAGACGTAAGCGCGGCAGCGAATGGAAGCTCAGCAATGCCCACGAGGTCGGGCAGCTTGCGCGCGTTCAATGCGGGCTTTGCAACGTCAAGCGTTGGTACCAGCCGGGGGACCTGAGGGAAATCTTTGGCAACGTTGAGGCGGTGTTGGTGGGGAGCAAAATGAGTTGCGAGCGATGCGGCAAGAACGAGTACATGCACGCCGAGACACAAAACCCTTCGGCGCGAGAACGGCAGGGCATTCGGGTTAGGCGGCTTGCCGGGATAAAGGTGCTGCGGCGGGTCATCTGGCGAGATGAGAATTGAAGACGGAGCATCTGTCCGATGTTTCTAGAAGCCTTTCAGGGCGGAAGGATTGAAGAAAGAGCCCACGTCCGCCTGCCGAAATCGTCAAATATCATATAGGCTGAGTGAGTCGTGGGATCGGCGCATGATTGCTCGCATAACAAGAAAAAAACCTTTACAAACCCCGTGTTTGAGAAGGGAGAGTTGCGTAGCGAAAGCGACGTTGAGCAGAAACTTATCTACCCGTTTTTGACCAACGTCAGCTATCTCAATATTCCTTCTGCCTGGGTGCGGACGAAGGAATACATGTCACCCACGGAGATCGATAAAGCGGCCGGAAAAAGATTTGGGTACTTCCCCGATTATTCAGTCTGGCTTGGCGGACTTCCGCTCATGATTGTCGAGGCGAAGGAACCGGATGTTACCGTCGAAACTGGCCTTCGAGAAGCAAGGCTTTATGCCGGCGAAATCAACCGTCGCTACCCGCCCGAAGTCAATCCTATCGGTTACGTGCTAGCGAGCAACGGGGAGCAAATCGCGCTCTCCGAATGGGACAGCGAAACTAATGTTCTGATAGCGTTAGCGAAAGACATTCGAACCAACGGCCGCTGGATTAACAGTCGAGATCTCTACCGGTGAGCTATCGGGGAGCTGCTGATACCAAACTCAGCTTAATTTCGGATCGGGCTATAAGGCATTTGCCGAATATGGTGGCGGCGTCGCATCTTCTGCTTGCCGCCCTATTTCACCAAGGACGGGGCCGCCGGAATGAAGGCCAGCTTTCGTGGACCGGCAAGGAGCCAGTCAGCGACTGACATCGGTCGTTTGCCGGAATGCCGCCGTCGAGGAACGAGAAGGCACTGGCTGGGTGTTGATGGCCACATCGGGAGGTGAACCCATGGAACCGCGCGCCAAGGAAGAGGAGAACCTTTCCCGACTCGAACGGGCCGCGCAACAGACTGCTGATCCAAAAACTATCGAACAGAAGGCGAAAAAGCCCGAGGAAAAATTCCGCTTCAGCCTTCGCAAGGAAGACGTCTGGTGGACGGTTGGTTTCGCTGCCGCTGCTTTGCTGCTTTTTGGCATCCAAGTCCTGATCAATTGGCGCTTAGAATGGCTTGACGCGCCTTTGCGCGTTCGCGTGCTGAACTACGTCAGAGGCGGCCTTCTCATTTTCGTTATGCTGACCGTTGCGAATGTTATCGAAGTCTTTCTCATTGGCCGAATTCCCAATCGTGTTTCGCGTTTCAACCTGCAACGTATTTTTCGATTGGTCGTCGTCGTCGCCATCGTCTTCGTGGCCATTTCAGTCTTATTTGTGAACTGGTACGCTGCGGTTGTTTCACTCGGCCTGATTTCACTGATTCTCGGCTTTGCGCTGCAAATGCCGATCTCCAGTTTCATCGCGTGGATTTATATTCTGGCCAGGGCGCCTTATCGCGTTGGCGACCGCATTCGCATCGGCGATGCCCATGGCGATGTCATTGATGTCAGCTACCTCGACACGACGTTATGGGAATTCGGCGGCGAACATCTTTGGACCGATCATCCGAGCGGACGCGTCATCAAGTTTCCGAACTCCACCGTGTTTGACACGCCGGTCTTCAACTACTCTTGGCCGCTGTTTCCCTATGTCTGGAACGAAATCA
Source organism: Mesorhizobium escarrei (assembly GCF_935825525.1). Lineage (GTDB taxonomy): Bacteria > Pseudomonadota > Alphaproteobacteria > Rhizobiales > Rhizobiaceae > Mesorhizobium > Mesorhizobium escarrei. Next base: position 151,532 of record NZ_CAKXZT010000149.1, on the reverse strand, counting down.
AGTTCCAGCTCGCTTATGAAAGCGATCTGGAATTCGTAGCGAAAACCATGAGAGAGGTCGTCGACGAGCAGATCGGCGACATCATGAGCCGGAAGGTGAAGGTCTATAAGCACATCCTGTCGCAAACGCCGGTGGACGAACTCGAAGTGAAGGAGCATCCCGTGGTTCATTTTCGCGTCAGTGAAAACACCTGGCTCGAGGCCATCGTGCGTTACCTCGTGCCGCCGAAGGAGGCGGGGCGCACCAAAACACGCCTGATCAAGGAAATGCTGGCGCGAATGAATGCAAAACCCGATCGCGTGTTGTTTCCGAAGAGCAATTTGAGGTGAACTTCCTCACGCCCCGCGTCGCGGCAGGCAAGCCCGGATGACCGACTATATGGGCTCCGTTGATCCGGCTCGCGCATGGATGTATCGCGGGGACAATTCGCTGATCCGGTGTCTGCAGGGCAATAGCGCGAGCTGGCGGGGCTTTCATTACATGGCTGCACCCGTTCTTCTCGTCCGATATTGCGATCATTGGGTTTGGCTTCGGTAAGGATGAAACCGCGCTGGCTGTTTCTTGAGCGCGCTCGGCTCTTTCAAGCGCTTTCCATCGCGCGCCCGGCAGGCTTGGTTTGTCAGGGCGGAATTTCACACGCAATCGCCACCGCCAGCCGTTGCTGAATCAATCAGGCTCCAAACGAGAAAAAACGGCTCCTGAATTTAGTGCCGCCGAACTGCGAATAAGATCGCGGCGAAGTTCGCGCAAACTTCAGGCAGCCTTTTGACTTACTTGCAGAATCAGCGGCTGCAGCGGCATCGAGCGGTGCCACCACGGCGAAATTGTCCATAGCGCATTGCCAGTTTGGCTGGGGCGCCAGGATTCGAACCTGGGATTGTCGGTACCAAAAACCGATGCCTTACCACTTGGCTACGCCCCAACAGCTGGAACATGCCCGCTGCGCGCGGCCTTATAGGACGAGCCGGCGGAAAGCTCAATGCCGAGAATAGCAACTATGCGCGACGGATCCCCCGGCCAGAGCTTCGGTCCACGATCACCCGTCCTGGAGGGGAGTTCTGTCGCTATTCACTCAAAACAGCCATTTCATTGCCCGCCGGATCGACGAAATGGAACCACCTGCCGCCGGGGGATGAGAAGATCGGCTTGACGATCGTGCCGCCGGCATTTTCGACGGCGCCCAGGGTTTCTTCCAGGTCCTCGGAATAAAGCACGAGAAGCGGCTTGGCGGGCGCTTCGCCGGCATCAGCCTGAAAGCCTCCATTCAAGCCCTTCTGAAAAGGCCGAACAGGTCGGCCCGTAGTCGGTGAACGACCAGGAAAAGGCGGCGCTGTAGAAAGCCTTTAGCCTATCCAGCGTTCCACCAGTTGCCGCATTTCTAGATAATCAAGTTTCCGGTCAGTTACATGGCGTTACCCGTAGTTCCTGGTTTGTCCTCTTCAAGTGGCCGCCGAGCCGCAAGTCATTTTGCCACAGCTTTTTCTTAATCGATTGTAGAAGCCGGCTGGCTTTGCCGACGCCTTGCCTTTCGCAGTGCAGCATCATATCGCTCGTGTAGCGACACGGCGAAACTTCGGCTTCGTCAATCTTTTCAATCTCCTGCTACCGGAGAATAAGCATGACCAAATGGGTCTACACCTTTGGCGACGGCGCTGCGGAAGGCCGTGCCGGCGATAGGAACCTCCTGGGCGGCAAGGGCGCCAATCTGGCCGAAATGTGCAGCCTGGGCCTGCCGGTGCCGCCGGGGTTCACCATCACCACCGAGGTCTGCAACGCCTATTACGCCAACGGCCGCACCTACCCGGCCTCGCTGGAGGCGGATGTCGCGGTCGCACTAGATCATATCGGCCGGCTGACCGGGCGCCGTTTCGGCGATCCCTCAAAACTGCTTTTGGTGTCGGTGCGTTCCGGTGCCCGCGCTTCGATGCCCGGCATGATGGACACGGTGCTCAATCTCGGCCTAAACGACGAGACGGTCGAGGCGCTGGCCGCCGATTCAGGCGACGCCCGCTTTGCCTATGACAGCTACCGGCGTTTCATCCAGATGTATTCCGATGTCGTCATGGGCCTCGACCACGAAGTGTTCGAGGAAATCCTCGAAGACCAGAAGGGCGGGCTCGGCCATGAACTCGATACCGAACTGACCGCCATCGAATGGCAGGGCGTGATCGCACTCTACAAGGCCAAGGTCGAGGAGGAACTCGGCAAGCCGTTTCCGCAAGATCCGAACGAGCAGCTCTGGGGCGCGATCGGCGCCGTGTTTTCGAGTTGGATGAACAACCGCGCCATCACCTACCGGCGCCTGCACGACATTCCCGAAAGCTGGGGCACGGCGGTCAACGTCCAGGCCATGGTCTTCGGCAATATGGGCGAGACTTCGGCCACCGGTGTCGCTTTCACCCGCAATCCGTCGACCGGCGAAAAGATGCTTTATGGCGAGTTCCTGGTGAATGCGCAGGGCGAGGATGTAGTCGCCGGCATCCGCACCCCGCAAAACATCACCGAGGCGGCGCGCATTGCCGCCGGCTCCGACAAGCCGTCGCTGCAGAAGCTGATGCCGGACGCCTTCCAGTCTTTCGTCACCATCTCCGACCGTCTGGAAAAGCACTACCGCGACATGCAGGATCTCGAATTCACCATCGAGCGCGGCAAATTGTGGATGCTGCAGACGAGGTCCGGCAAGCGCACCGCCAAGGCGGCGCTCAAGATCGCCGTCGAGATGGCGCGCGACAAGCTCATTTCAAAGGAGGAGGCCGTCGCCCGCATCGATCCGGCCTCGCTCGACCAGTTGCTGCATCCGACCATCGATCCGAAGGCGGCACGCGATGTCATCGGCATCGGCCTGCCCGCATCTCCGGGCGCAGCCACCGGCGAGATCGTCTTTTCCTCCAACGATGCCGAGGAGCTCAAGACGCAAGGCCGCAAGGCGATCCTCGTGCGCATCGAGACCAGTCCCGAGGACATCCACGGCATGCATGCGGCGGAAGGCATCCTAACCACGCGTGGCGGGATGACCAGCCACGCCGCGGTGGTGGCGCGCGGCATGGGCAAGCCTTGTGTGTCGGGCGCAGGCTCGCTGCGCGTCGACTACAGAGCCGGCACGCTGATGGCGATGGGGTCGACGTTCCGCAAGGGCGACATCATCACCATCGACGGCGGTAACGGCCAGGTGCTGAAAGGCGCCGTGCCGATGCTGCAGCCGGAGCTTTCGGGCGATTTCGCCGCCATCATGGAATGGGCCGATGCGGTGCGCCGCATGAAGGTGCGCACCAACGCCGAGACGCCGCTCGACGCGCGCATGGCGCGTTCCTTCGGCGCCGAAGGCATCGGGCTTTGCCGCACAGAGCACATGTTCTTCGAGGGCGACCGCATCGTTGCCATGCGCGAGATGATCCTGGCCGACACGGAAAAGGGCCGGCGAACGGCGCTCGCAAAACTCTTGCCCATGCAGCGCTCTGATTTTCTCGAATTGTTCGAGATCATGGCCGGCCTGCCGGTGACGATTCGCTTGCTCGATCCGCCGCTGCACGAATTCCTGCCCAAGACCGAGGAGGAGGTGTCCGAAGTCGCCGCCGCCATGAACGTGTCGCCCGACAAGCTCAGGCAGCGCACCGAGGCTCTGCACGAATTCAACCCGATGCTTGGCCATCGCGGCTGCCGGCTTGCGGTTTCCTATCCCGAAATTGCCGAGATGCAGGCGCGCGCCATTTTCGAGGCCGCGGTCGAAGCCGGCAGGAAGGCCGGCGCGCTGGTGGTTCCGGAAATCATGGTGCCACTGGTCGGTCTGGTGAAGGAGCTCGACTACGTCAAGGCGCGGATCGATGCCGTTGCCACGAGCGTGATGGAGGAAACCGGCGTCAAGATCACGTATCTTACCGGCACGATGATCGAACTGCCGCGCGCCGCGATCCGCGCCCAGGTCATCGCCGAGGCGGCCGAATTCTTCTCTTTCGGCACCAACGATCTGACCCAGACCACCTTCGGCATCTCACGCGACGATGCGGCCTCGTTCCTGGAGACCTATCGCCAGAAGGGCATCATCGAGCAGGATCCGTTCGTGTCGCTCGACATCGAGGGCGTCGGCGAACTGGTGCGGATGGCGGCCGAAAAGGGCCGGGCGACGCGGCCGGAGATCAAGCTCGGTATTTGCGGCGAGCATGGCGGCGATCCGGCGTCGATCCATTTCTGCGAGGAGGTCGGCCTCGACTACGTGTCGTGCTCTCCCTACCGCGTGCCGATCGCCAGGCTGGCTGCTGCGCAGGCGGCGGTGCAGGCTGCAAAGAACGGTCGCGGGTAAGCGGCCGACGCCGGCCATGGCCGCACCACCGACTGGTCGGCAGAAAAGGTTTCGAGCCGTCCCTGTTCAGGCTGGTTTGGCTTCGACCGTCACCTTGTTGGGATAGAACGCGCCGTGATCGCGGATTTCGATCATCTCGTCGAAAGGCTGCTCATAGGCCCACATCGCATCCTTGCCAGCTTCCGCGGCAGGCAGCACGCTCCAATAGCTCGCATCGCCTTTGTATGGGCAATGAGTCGACGATTCCGTCTTGCGAAGCTGGTCGAAATCGATGTCTTCGAAGGGAATGTAGAGGACCGCGGGGTAGGGGGATTCGGTCAACAGCTTGGCCCTCGTGGACGAGGCAATGACCGCGTTGCCGGCGCGTACGGTCACAGTTCCATTGTAGGGCTCGACAGTAATCACTTTATCCGGGTTGCGTTGAAAGCCGGGTGACGGATTGGCGATCTGGTCCATGACGGGTTCTCCTTGCATCGACCTAAAGGTGTGTCGGGCGTGCGCGCTGCGCAAGGCCGCCGTCGAATGCGGGTGCGAAAACCATCGCCTTTCGTGTTGCTGGGTCTCTGTCAAACCGGCCCTGCCGATGACCGATCAGGCGGCAGCCTGAAACGCATCCATCAACCCGGCATAGGCGGCGGCGATACCAGCGACCGGATTGGTGCTTCGCGACGCGGTTTCGACCTTGAGCGCACCACCGCCGGTCGGCAAGGTAAGAAGCAGGAATTGGCGGTTGCCGCCATCGCCGACGCAAGCCGCGGCGACGTGCTGGCTTTCGCCTTCGTTCTGAACGCACATCTTGAACAGCAGCTTGCCGCCGACCGCCTCAAGGGCGCCGCCGACGACTTCGATGAATTCGTCCTCGGAAACGGTTTTGGCGTCCGGCGCCAGATCGGCCAGGCTTTCGGCAAGCGAATCTTCGAGAGTCTTGTCGTCGAGCTGCGCGTCCATGCGAACCTCTTTCATTCGCCCATCACACCCCTGCCCAATTAATCAAGGTTAACGCCGACGATGGCCGGATTGTGGCGGTTTTGACTGTCGTTGCGTTCAATGTACTGCTTCTGCCCCGGTCATGGCTGGACAATCCGCCTGTTCGTCCCACAATGGAGCGAAAAACCAATGGGAGGAAAAAATGCTCGGACTGATGCAGGAATGGCCGCTGCTTTGCCACAAGCTCATCGACCACGCAGCCAGGCAGCACGGCGAACGCGAGATTGTGTCGCGCTCGATCGAGGGCCCGATCGTCCGGACCACTTATGCCGAAATTCATCGCCGCGCCTTGCGGGTCGCTGAGCGGCTCGATCGTGATGGCTTTGGGCTTGGCGACCGCATCGCCACATTGGCCTGGAATACGGCGCGCCACATCGAAGCCTGGTACGGCATCATGGGTGTCGGCGCGATCTATCACACGCTTAACCCGCGCCTGTTTCCCGAGCAGATCGTCTGGATCATGAACAATGCCGAGGACAAAGCGATCTTCGTCGATCTGACATTCATGCCGCTGCTTGAAAAGATCGCCGGCGCGGTCAAATCGGTCAGAAAGGTGATCGTGCTGACCGACGAGGCGCACATGCCGCAGACGGCGCTGCCGAACGTCGTCGCCTACGAGGAATGGCTTGACGAAGTCGACTGCGCCTTCACCTGGAAGACGTTCGATGAGAACACCGCCGCCGGCATGTGCTACACCTCGGGCACGACAGGCGATCCGAAAGGCGTCCTCTACAGCCATCGCTCGAACGTGCTGCACGCCATGATCGCGGCGATGCCCGATGCGATGGGCCTCTCCTCGCGCGACACCATACTGCCGGTCGTGCCGATGTTCCACGCCAACGCCTGGGGCCTTGGCCAGAGCGGCCCGATGATCGGCGCCAGACTGGTCATGCCTGGCTGCAAGATGGACGGCGCCTCGATCTATGAATTGCTCGACACCGAAAAGGTGACGTTCAGCGCCGCCGTGCCGACAGTGTGGTTGATGCTGCTGCAGTACCTGGAGGAGACCGGCAAGAAACTTCCCTATCTGAACAGGGTCGTCATCGGCGGCTCATCCTGCCCGCGTGCGATCACGGCAAAATTCCAGGGCAATTACGATGTCGAGGTCATCCATGCATGGGGCATGACCGAAATGTCGCCGCTCGGCACGCTGTGCACCATGAAGCCGGGCTATGCCGGGCTTGAGGGCGACGCCCGGCTCGACGTCCAGGGCAAGCAGGGTTTTCCGCCTTTCGGCGTCGAAATGAAGGTCACCGACGACGACGACAAGGAACTGCCTTGGGACGGCAAGACATTTGGGCGCCTGAAAGTCCGCGGACCGGCTGTCGCGCGTGCCTATTATGGCGGCATCGGCTCCGAACAGTTCGACGAAGAAGGCTGGTTCGATACCGGGGACGTCGCCCATATCGACCCGAGCGGCTATATGCAGATCACCGATCGCGCCAAGGACGTCATCAAGTCGGGCGGCGAATGGATCTCGACCATCGAGCTCGAGAATCTCGCGGTCGCTCATCCGGATGTGGCGGAAGCGGCCGCCATCGGCATCCGGCATTCGAAATGGGGCGAACGGCCGTTGCTTGTCGTCGTCCGCAAGCCGGGCCGGGAGCCGACCAGGGCCGATATCCTCACTTTCATGGACGGCAAGGTGGCGAAGTGGTGGATGCCGGATGACGTCGCCTTCGTCGGCGAAATTCCCCACACCGCTACCGGCAAGATCCAGAAGACGCTCCTGCGCCGGCAGTTCAGCGACTATCGCCTGCCGACGGACTGACTGACATGACGTCTTTCGCCTTCAAGCCGCCGCTAAACGGCGCAAAACGCCCGTTCGGGTGAAGCAGTGCTGAAAACAATGGAAATTCCCGAGCGGCAGACGTCGAGGGCGGCCGGCTGGTCGCGGCGGGCAGGCGCTTTTTCGGCGGTCCTGCTGCTGACCGTTCTCGTCGGCCACCGCTATCAGCTTGTTGAAACGCCGGCGTTCCTTTGGTTGCTCGGCATTGTCGCGCTGCTTGCCGCTTTCGCGCTGTTGTTCGCCGGATTTGCCTTTTCGAGATTCTGGAATTTCGGCGACCGTGGCGGTCGCGATCTCACCGTCGGCACGGTGCTGGCGCTGCTGGTGCTTGCTCCTTTCGGCATTGCCGCCTACTGGGCAGCGACTTCTCCACCGCTCAGGGACATCTCGACGGATTTCGACGATCCGCCGGTGCTCGACACCAGCACCCGGACCGCGGATATGAAAGCGCTTTCGCCGCCGACCCCGGGCGAGCGGCGCCTGCAGGCCGAGACCTATCCGCTTGTCACCGGACGCAGCTATGTCCTGCCTTTCGATCGGGTCCTGGAAGCAGTCGCAACCGTGCTCGGTCGTCGGGATTGGCAGCTTGCGGCGCCGTTTCCCCGTGCGATCGGGCAAAGCGAGGTGACGATCAACGCCCTGGCCAGGAGCTTCATCCTCAGCCTTCCCGCCGACGTCGCCATCCGGGTGACCGACGATGGCGATGCGGTCATCGTCGACATGCGTTCGGCCTCGCGTTACGGCCGCTACGACCTTGGCGACAACGCGGCCCGCATCGTGGATTTCCTGGCCGAGCTGGATCAGGAAGTCGCCGGCCAGGTCGGCACGGCCCCGGCCGAGTAGCCCTACGCGACGGGCGCAAAAATGCCGTCGATCGCCGGGTCGCCGTCGGTGCTCACCAGGCCGCGGGCCACCAGGTCCTCGAGATGGGCAAGCGCCGACAGCCCGGCAGCGCCGTGCAGGCGCGGGTCGGTATCGTGATAGATCGCCGTGACCATCTCCTTGATCGTCCGGTCACCGCTTCTGATCCGCTCCAGGATCGCTTGCACGCGCATCCTGCGATGCGACTTCAACTCGCGCATGAAGCTGCGCGGCGCTGTCACCGGCCCGCCATGGCCGGGCAGCAGCAGGCGGTCGTCGCGCTCGATCAGCCGATCCAGCGAGGCCATATAGTCGGCCATGGCGCCGTCCGGCGGCGCTACGATGGAGGTATGTGGCTGGGTATTATCCACCCAACGCCCGAAACTAGACAGGGATAGCCCAGACGAATTACGGAAGTGCGGTAACCAACCCGCGGATAAGAGCTGGATCAACCGTCGTCTCAGGGCCCCATCCCGTCCCCGTGCTGCCCCCATCAACGAAGAACAAACCTCGTGAAGGACACGGGGGCGGAAAAGTTCATCCATCACTCTTGACCACGATCAAAAGAGCTTGTCGGTAGCGCCTATCGGCTATAGCACGAACTGGGACGGTCCCTCATTCGGATGTAGCATTTTGATGTTGCGCGTGGTCGTTTCGGAAATCGAGCTCGATTTCGCGATCAGTGCCAGCATATGCATGGAGAACCTTGTTGCGCGTACTTGTCACCGGAGCCGCGGGATTCATCGGCAGTCATGTTTGCCACCACCTCCTGAGCAAGGGGGAAGCGGTCGTCGGCGTCGACAACATGAACGACTATTACGACCTTGAGTTGAAAAAGGGGCGCCTCGCCCGCTTGCAACCTCACAAGGATTTTTCATTTCACCAGATCGACATCGCCGAACAGGGCGCTCTTGCCGACGCTTTGGCCGGACAAGGCATAACCAGGATCGTCCATCTCGCCGCTCAGGCGGGTGTGCGCCATTCACTCGACGATCCGAGGCTCTATGTCCGTTCCAATGTTGTCGGCCATCTCGAAGTGCTCGAATTCTGTCGCGCGCAGCCCGCATTCGAGCATCTGGTCTATGCTTCGTCGAGCTCGGTCTATGGCGGCAATCGCAAAGTGCCGTTCAGCGAGACCGATCAGGTCGACAAGCCCGTCTCGCTCTACGCCGCCACCAAGAAAACAGATGAATTGATGAGCCACACCTACGCCCATCTCTTCGGGGTGCCGCAGACCGGCTTGCGATTTTTCACCGTCTACGGTCCCTGGGGCCGGCCCGACATGGCCTATTGGATATTCACCAAGGCGATGCTCGAAGGCAAGCCGATCCGGGTGTTCAACAATGGCGAGATGTGGCGGGATTTCACCTATGTAGACGATGTGGTGAGAGCTGTCGTTGCCGTGCTCGACAAGCCGCCATCGGCTGAAGTCCCGCCCAGCAGGCTCTACAATGTCGGCAACAACCGGCCGGTGCGGCTGGGCGATTTCATCGACACTCTGGAAAAACTGCTCGGCGTAAAAGCGATCCGCCACAGCGAGCCGATGCAGAGCAGCGATGTCGAGCGGACCTGTGCCGACATGACGGCGCTGGAGCGCGATTTCGGCTTCAAGCCGAGCGTTTCGATCGAAGATGGGCTGAAGAAATTCGTCGACTGGTATCGGTCCGATTGGGCTGCGGGATCAACGACAAGGTGACTGCGGCCTGTCGTACCCGTGTTGCTTGTGAACTAAGCTCCAAGAAAATTCGGCCAGAGGTCGCAATTCCGTCTTGGGGGATCATAGTGTGGTCCTATGCTCGGACAACGGTACAGATAATTTGTCGGGATTGTAGCGCAATCCTGACTTGGCGTTTACTCAAAGTTTGACAGGCTGCGATGTTAACGTTCAGCTCTTCTTAGTGAAGAAATGATCCGATAACAACAAAGGTTGCGGTTCGCTGTTTCACTTTTCATTTTGCGAGATGGAGGATGTTTTGCGGTCAGCGCCTAAATTTATTCCTGCTTTGAGTGGGATAAGAGCTATAGCCGCCATTACGGTTGTTTTATCGCACTCCGCTTCATCTGGATTTTTGCCCAAGATGTTCTTAGATGGCGCAGCCAGTGTTGGTGTAATGTTATTCTTTTCGTTGAGCGGATTCCTGATGGCTTACCTTTATCTTTGGAGGCCGGTGTCGGGGGAGTCGATCGTGGAATACTCGGCGGCAAGAATAGGACGAGTCTATCCACTGTTTGCGGTAGTAATTTTGTTCTGTTGTGCAATGCATTATTTGGATAATCGATTCGCGTACGACCTTGATGTGGCCTATGCTGTTCAGCATCTCCTCCTCTTTGGAGACACAAACACTATCTGGACAATTGCTACGGAGTTCTATTTTTATGGATTATTCATACCAATTTGGGTGTGGTGTTCTTCTCGATCTCCATCAAAGACGACGTTTCGACTCTTGGCAGTGGTGGCATTGCTGGTTTTTTTATTATGGCTTATGGGTTTTCCAGGCGGCCGTATCGCAATTACGCGATATTTGCACTTCTTTTTGCTGGGGATGATCGCCGCTGCTGCCCATAGGCATATCCGCGGCGTTTCTTTGGCTAACTGGGCTCTCCCAGTATCACTCGTTATTTACGTGTTGACGTTACCTGAGGTTCTATATTGGGCATTTGGACTAAAGCATCCCGGATACGGCGTACTTCCGGCTGTCCTGATGGCTTCTATAGTATTTTTCACTGCAAAGTCAGGTCCCGCGTCTAAGACATCCCGAGTCCTTGGCGCACGGCCCATGGTTTATATTGGGGAGTTATCCTTTGGCCTATATCTATTGCATAGGCCTGCAATGTCAGTGTGGCGGGGGATACTGGCGTATACGGGTTGGGAATTCCCTCCCATGGTTTTGTTTATTTGTCTCGTTATCAGCCTTTGGGTTGCCAGCCACCTCGCTAATCGTCTCATTGAAGTGCCGGCGCGGCGATTCATCAACGAGCGATCGAAGACCGAAAGGAGCCTTCTGCGACCATCTCCTGTTGACGCTGGCTCTAATCAAGAGGCGGCGAATTGTGAGCTTTCGATCCCGGGCGAGGAGGCTGAGGTCGCGAGACTTCAGTGATTCCTCGGAGGACCGGATGAATATGCACAAGAACCCGTTGAGCCGCTCGCTCGGGAGCGGATTGTGACGCAGTGATGAGCGAGCAGACGCCGAAGGCCGTCGCGTCAGCCGAAGGCGTGTGCATGCACAGTGCGCAAGTGGATGGCCGCTTCAAAGCCGAAGGTGTGAAGGCTCAAAGATCGGTCCTCGCGACCGCGTCGTCTCTACCGACCAACGCGGCAGGCCATCATCGAGCAGGCTGAGGCCTTTTGCCGCGAACGATTGACTGGCAAAGCGATCGCTGCCGAGGTCTGCGGCCTCGCCGGCTCCCGTCAGCCGCATACTGCAGCGCCTCGGTCTCAATCGGATCGCCTCGTTGGAGCCGGCCGAACCGGACTGTCGTTACGAGCGCCAGCATTCTGGTGAACTGATCCACATCAATATTGAGAAGCTCAGCCGCTTCGAAATTCTCGCCGAACCTGGCTGAGACCCCACGACGCCGATGTGAGCGCCGCATCTCGTCGATCGCGCAGGCGCCCTTCAGGCGCGGAGTTATCCTGGAACAGGAATTTTTCTGCAGTCCGGAAAGGTGAGATCCGCCGCAACGGCTCACGCTCGCGCCGCACCAGAAATTGTGGGAAAAAGACGTGCGACTCGAACAGATTGATCAACACGTGCGTCGAAGCCCTGCGCGCTGGCCTCGAAAACGTGGATCTCATCCTGGCCCGCGCCAATCCTGGCGCCAAGCCTCATCAAGTCGAGATCGTCCGGTTGCCTGCGGCGCTCCCTGAAAGTGGCGCCCGTGGTCTTAATGCTTTTCGCCCAGGCCGCGGGCTGGTTAAGATTTTCAGGTTGGATTTACTCAGATCGCGGGAATGCGGACTCTGGCGTGTTCAAGCGGTATGTCCATAGAACGTTAGTTCGCCCGACGGTATTGTAACCCCGAGCCGTCCGCCAATGCCAGCCATCAACCTTATCGTGCTTGACGATCCCAATATTTCCCTCGAAAATCATTGTTCTGGCAGAGCGTTTCGGAGGAACTATGCACCTTGCGAGATTTCTAGCTGATCAAACAAAGGCAACACTGAAAAATCCTGCCCGTATAGGTATGGTTTTCAGTCCAACCGGTGCGCGCCGACTCCGGGCAATGGTCGTGAATAGTTTTCAACTGCGGAACATTTCAAGCGATTGGCAGCAGGACGGAAACCTGAAGAGCCGCCGCTACAATTCCTATGATCAGTATGTCAAGCACCAGCGCGCCAAAGTCGAAACGCTGGATCTCGGATCATATGACGAGAGGTACTACGCCGCCCTGGCCGATCGGCTGCGCGGCATCGAGCCAGGCATCATCCCGAAGACGGGAAGCGTGCTGTGTCTCGGTGCCCGGCTCGGAACCGAGGTCCGCGCCTTTATCGGCCAAGGATATTTCGCGCTCGGCATTGATCTCAATCCCGGCGTCGACAACAAGTATGTTGTGACCGGGGATTTTCATCACCTGCAATTTGCTGACAGTTCGGTTGATCTCGCCTTCACCAACGCGCTCGACCATGTGTTCGATATCGATAAAGTCTTGGCCGAGGTTAGTCGCGTGTTAAAGCCAGGCGGTACCTTCATCGTTGAGGCCGTCCGCGGTACCGACGAAGGCAAGGAGCCGGAATCGTTTGCAAGCTTTTGGTGGAAAAGTGTCGACGACCTCGTCGAGTTCTTCAACAAGAAAGGCTTCGAAGCAACGTCGCGCAGCCGCTTTGCCTTCCCATGGGGCGGCCATTTCCTTTGCCTTCGGCTTTCAAAATAGGCTTCACATCGCGCGCTACTAAGTCCCAAAGCAAAGTCGCGTCTGAACTGGTCTGCCCGGCGATGATCGACCGCGGTCAAATATGACTGGCGAAAATTGGCTTTGAATAGTGAAATTCTGCGTCGATTCGTCATTGCTGGTCGACAGAGCAGCTGCGAGATCGAGATACTCGAGGCGCTTGGCGGCGTCCCTGAAAGCAGTGTCCAGGGTCTTGAGCTTTCGGCCCGGGCCGCGGGCAGGGTGATGTTTGCAAGCGATGTGTGAAATGAGCCTAAAGGGGAGGACAGCGGGATTTGTCCATGTTGCAAGATGAAGAAACCGCCGCAGCGCGCTGGACGGTGAAGGCTATGTGCCGTCAGCATGCGCGCGTTCTACAATCGCCAGTGGGGCGGCAAGATCTCGGTTATCCATACCCATCTGCCCCGACCGACTTTCAGCGGCCGGGTTCGCTTGACCGAATGATAGAAGGCCCGGAAAGCCTTGCTGCAGGTTCGAAGAGATGAGCTTCGTTTTGTAGGGCGAGTTTGGCAAATTCGAACCCGACAGCATGGATTTCGAGATGGCAAAATTCTGGCCAATCAAGTCGGGCTCGGCCCGGGAAACACGGCAGGCGGAGTGACGTAATCCTCTTCGTCGCCAATCGGCCCGCTGCCCTATGTAGCAGTACACCGATCGGTTAAGGCGTCCCTGAACGTGTTATTCATGTGGTACTTCCGGGGTTGTGGATCTCTGTTGAACTACCGGCTCTGAGCAGCTAAAGCTGACACCGCTCGGAAGCTAATATGTGAGGTTAGTACCGATGGCCCATGTGCCAATCACGGAAGAGGCCCACCTGAACGGCGACATCCTTTACGGCGATGATTTCGACGAGCTCGCTATAGCTCAGTGGTATGAGATCGAGGAACGGGGCTACTACGACCTAGCGAACTCCCAACTTGTTGATCCGCAGGAAAGCGCAAATTACGGCTACCATGGCCTCAATGCCCATCACGGTCTTCGCCACCTTCATGATCGCAAATTCCCAACTTGCCTGGCGCTCGGGTGCGGTTCAGGGGCAGATCTTGAGCCTCTGGCTGCGTTTGTCGACGCGTTCTATTGCATTGAACCCGCAAAATCGTGGTGGAAAGACGAAATAGCTGGGAAGCCTGCGACTTTCGTTTCCCCCTCTCTTACTGGTAAGGTCAAACTTGAAGCAGGGAGTATTGACCTCGCTGTCTCATTCGGCGTCCTTCACCATATCCCTAATGTCACAAGCGTATTGGCAGAGATCATCCGAGTTATGAAGCCTGGCGGACTTCTGATTCTGCGAGAGCCAATCAGCTGGATGGGCGACTGGAGGCGAAAACGCCCGGGCCTGACTCCGAATGAACGCGGGCTGCCGCTGCCTTACCTTAAGAAGACAGCCCACGCCCTGAACCTTCGGGCCATTTCTTCAAGTCTATGCATGTTCACTCCTCTTGTGCAGATTACGAAGCCACTAGGGATCAAAGGTCGATACAACCGGCCATGGTTTGTATGGCTGGATGCTTTGATCTCCAATCTGCTTGCCTTCAACGCGCGTTACCGAAGAGAGACGACAATCAGCAAATTGGCCGCAGGGTCTATTTTTGTTGTCTACGAGAAGGGTGCCAGTTTGGAGAACTCGGCATCCTAGAGAGCGGGGCTTTGGCAACTGGAGCCCGCGCAAAGAGTGGGAAGATGGCTTCGATCGCGAGCGGCTGAAGCTTCGGATGATACTTCGGCCGTGCCGGCTAACCCGCTTGATGGCGTGGTCCAGGCTGCCAGGTTCGGCGCGGTAGGGACGGGAAGAATGGAACGGGTGCCCAGACTAGAGCGGAGATCGAGCAAGCGTTTGAAGGGCAGCTTGCGGCGCTTCGCACGCCCGCAAAGGTCTATGACGAAGGGGCATTGGGGAAGGCAAAAAACGGCTTGCGACCTGCATACAGGTCCTCCTTTGATGGACGGCGATGGCCGCCCATTGCTGGGCGCAAACCGCCCAGGCGGATTGCCGAGACACTGACGGTGACGTCATCATCGCTCAGATCGAGCTGCCGACCCACGCCGCCGGCGAAGGCGGGACGCAGGGCCTTCTGGCACTGAGGGACTCACCTTCGTGCCGCGCGACGAGGCCGACGCCGGCCATGGCCGCACCACCGACTGGTCGGCAGAAAAGGTTTCGAGCCGTCCCTGTTCAGGCTGGTTTGGCTTCGACCGTCACCTTGTTGGGATAGAACGCGCCGTGATCGCGGATTTCGATCATCTCGTCGAAAGGCTGCTCATAGGCCCACATCGCATCCTTGCCTGCTTCCGCGGCAGGCAGCACGCTCCAATAGCTCGCATCGCCCTTGTATGGGCAATGAGTCGACGATTCCGTCTTGCGAAGCTGGTCGAAATCGATGTCTTCGAATGGAATGTAGAGGGCCGGGGGGTAGGGGGATTCGACATGCGTTCGGCCTCGCGTTACGACCTCGGCGACAATGCGGCCCGCATCGTGGATTTCCTGGCCGAGCTGGATCAGGAAGTCGCCGGCCAGGTCGGCACGGCCCCGGCCGAGTAGCGGCTACGCGATGGGCGCGAAAATGCCGTCGACTGCCGGGTCGCCGTCGGTGCTCACCAGGCCGCGGGCCACCAGGTCCTCGAGATGGGCAAGCGCCGACAGCCCGGCCGCGTCGTGCAGGCGCGGGTCGGTATCCCTGTAGATCGCCGCGACCATCTCCTTGATCGTCCGGTCGCCGCTTCTGATCCGCTCCAGGATCGCTTTCTCGCGCATCCTGCGATGCGACTTCAACTCGCGCATGAAGCTGCGCGGCGCTGTCACCGGCCCGCCATGGCCGGGCAGCAGCAGGCGGTCGTCGCGCTCGATCAGCCGATCCAGCGAGGCCATATAGTCGGCCATGGCGCCGTCCGGCGGCGCTACGATGGAGGTCGCCCACGCCATGACGTGATCGGCCGAGAACAGGATACCGGTTCCTTCCAGCGCAAAGGCTGCATGATTGGCGGCATGGCCCGGCGTCAGCACCGTTCTGATCGCCCAGCCGTCGCCGTTTACCACCAAACCATCAGGGAGCGCGATATCCGGATTGAAGGCGGTGTCGGCGCTGGCGTCGAGCGGATTGATTTCGCCTATGCGCAGCGGCCTCGCCGGCCGATGTGGGCCCTCGGCTAGGATAATTGCGCCAGTGTGCTGCTTCAGCCGCGCTACCAGCGCAGAATGGTCGCGATGCGTGTGGCTGACGAAAATGTGGCTGACCGGCCTGTCTGCGATCACCTCGAGCAGCGTCTTGAGATGCGCATCGTCATCCGGCCCCGGATCGATCACCGCCAGCGTCTCGCGCCCGACGATGTAGCTGTTGGTGCCGTAGAATGTGAACGGGCTGGGATTTTTCGCGGTAATCCGAAGCACGTCGGGCGCAACGGTCACGCCCTGGCCGTAGGCCGGGTCGAAGTCTGTGTCGAATTTCAGCGCCATGGCCAATGTCGTTCAGTTCTGTTCCAATGCATGTCGCGCAAAAGCGCGCCCTCGGGCCTGACCCGAGGGTGTGCAGCGGTTTTGCGATAACGACATGCATAAAACAACAATCTAAAGCGCGTCGCATGAGCCGGTCGAACGCGACGCGGTTTAGAGACGACAAAACCGATTGCCGCATAGCACGGAAGCCAATATAGGAAAACGCAGGCCGCGATCTGCGGCAATCCGCAATGAGGAAGACCATGGCAATTGCAACGACGCCGCTTGTTTCCCTCGCTCTGCCTGAAAAGGGCGCAGCCCGCCTGGCGACGCAGCTTTTGCTGGCGATCGTTGGAACGCTGCTGCTGACCTTGTCGGCCAAGACCAGAGTTCTGCTCGGACCGGTCGACATTTCGATGCAGACCCTGGCCGTGTTTCTGATATCAGCTGCATTCGGCATGCGCCTCGGCGTCGCCACGCTGCTTCTCTACATGGCGGAGGGCGCCATCGGCTTGCCGGTCTTCCAGGGCACGCCGGAAAAGGGCATCGGCATCGCTTACATGCTCGGCTCGACCGGCGGCTATCTCTTCGGCTTCGTCGTCATGGCGGCGATCGTCGGCTGGGCCGCCGATCGCGGCTGGGATCGCCATCCGGTCAAGCTCTTCAACGCGATTCTGGTTGCCGAAATCGTCATGATGGCGATGGGCTTTGCCTGGCTGGCGCTGCTCATCGGCCCGGAAAAGTCATGGCAGTTCGGCGTCGCGCCCTTCATTGTCGGCGACCTGATCAAGGTCGGCCTGGCGGCGAGCCTTGTGCCAGCCGTCTGGTCATTGCTCAAACGTTCCTGAACTCGGGTCGACGCAATCGCTGGCTGTAATCGTGGAATGATCCTGTTTCAGCGACGGGCTCGTCGGACTTCTCGTCAACGCAGGGCGGGCCATTGGCCGGCATCTGCTTCGCAACGCTTTGCTAACGATACCGTCACACTATGGTCAAGACCAAGGACTAAGGACCACAACAGCCAGCGATTCGTCCCGAGCCAGTGTAACCGAGCGGCTACACATCGGCGCAATCGTTCGATATCGCTGGTTGGGTGGCTAAAAATGATGCGGCTCGACAGCTTGTTAGGCATAGCTAAAATTAATGGACAAATAGCAGGAATTTTTCGACGAACCGCCTTGATCCCGCGACACAGCTGCTTGCGGTATCGTTGCGCTGTCGTAACCGTTGACATCGACCATGCCGAAGACCGCCGAGAGCGAGAAGCGTGATTAGCCCGAAAAAAACAACAGACAAGGCAGCGTTGCAACGGCCCTCAACCGGCGCCGCAGCGCGCTGGTATGCCGCCAGCGTTTTTCCGGGAAAAGAAGACGTCGCCGAACGGCATCTCCGGCTGCAGGGGTTTCACCCGTTTATACCCCGCTGCGAGAAGACCATACGTCATGCCAGGCGCATCGAGACGCGACCGGCAGCATATTTTCCAGGTTACATGTTCATCGCCCTCGATGTTGCGCTGCAGCGGTGGCGCTCGGTCAATGGAACATTCGGTGTGCGCTCCCTCATCATGCAGGGCGATCGGCCATTGCCGGTCCCCTCGGGGCTGGTGGAGCGGTTCATTGCCCTGACCGGCAAGGACGGCTTGCTTGATTTCAGCGGAGGCCTTACTGCGGGCGCTTCGGTTCGGATTCTCTCGGGTCCTTTCGCGGAAATGATCGGTCGCCTTGACCGGCTCGATCCGGCCGGAAGGGCCCGGGTTTTGGTTGCCATCATGAATGGCGAGATCCCTGTTGACATGGATTCAAGGGAACTCGTCGCGATCGCGTAATTGACGCTCGGTTATGCGATGCAAGTGCTGCAAAGTCGGCTCTCGGGTTTCACCCGGGAGTGCGGTAGCCATTGTTGGAGAGACAGGGCGATGCCGCAGCAGCTGCAGTGTTCGCAAGTTTTCGTCGCGCTCAAAGACACGGAGCGCGGAGCGGAAAATTTCTGTATTTGCATGGAATGCCCAATGTCCTTGGCCTGCTTTCGGTAACCTCTCTGAGGGCACGTAGAGTTGAATGCTCCCATCATAAAGCCGCGAAATCAACGGCACCTGTTACACCGCGTTAGGTTTCAACTTCTTGGCGGATTGGCTTTTGCAATTCTGACTCCTGCGCTGGTCAGGATGGTGATTGATCCAAATATATTTTCCTATTCCAACATTCAGATCACGATTTTCGCCGGCCTCGTCGCACATACGTTGGGATTTTTTTTCTTTCGTCGAATAGCCAATTTGCCAGGCGTCGCGGCCGCTGGTTATATTATGCCCACATTTGCCCTGTGCTACGGCCTCGTGTACTTGGCAATTTTCCTGTTTCGTATCGACTATAGTGCGTTCCAGGCGGCCAGCAGCCTGACACTGTCGATCATCTGGTATTTCGGCCTGAGCATCTTGAGTCGGCGCCTGGATCCCTACAGCCTTGCCGTAATTCCAGGGGGGGCTATCGGTCGTCTTGAAGAGATTGGTGGCGTGAATTGGCACTGGCTTGCCTCGCCCGATATCATCATTGACCGGGTAAATGGCGTCGTTGCCGATCTTCGTTCCGATCTTTCGGATGAATGGGAGCGGTATATTGCCGATCGCGCGCTCTCGGGAACGCCGGTCTATCATGTCAAGCAGATCAGCGAGTCGCTTACAGGTCGAGTAGAAATAGAGCACCTTTCCGAGAATACCTTAGGATCGTTGAATCCAAACCAGGCATATTTAAAAATTAAACAAGCAGTCGATTGGATCGCTGCGCTATTTATTCTAGTGGTTTTTTCACCGTTGCTCCTGTTCGTGGCGGCAGCGATAAAATTTGACTCAGCTGGTCCGGCCTTGTTCATGCAAGAAAGAATGGGTTACAGAGGAAAGATCTACGAAGTTTACAAATTTCGGACGATGAAAATCGGCGCCCCCATTGGCGATGAAAAGGAAGAGGCCATCACAAAGGCCGGCGATGCGCGCATTACGCGCCTTGGGCAGTTCTTGAGAAAATCCAGGATTGATGAATTGCCGCAGGCCTTCAACATCCTGCGCGGCGAGATGAGCTGGATCGGACCGCGCCCGGAAGCACTCGTGCTCTCTAAATGGTACGAGGCCGAGCTGCCATTCTATCGATACCGCCACATCGTTCGGCCCGGCATTACCGGGTGGGCGCAAGTCAATCAGGGCCACGTTGCGGCTGTGGACGATGTTCTGGAAAAACTTCACTACGACTTCTACTACATCAAGAATTTCTCCCCTTGGCTCGACGTGCTGATTGTGTTTCGTACCATCCGAACCATGCTGACAGGTTTTGGCGCGCGTTGACAATGCGGCAAAGATCGGTAGCCGGTGTAGCCAAGCCGCTCTCGAGCCTCACAAGGTTAGGTAGCCACCAGTTTTTTGAATGGGTTTTTGTAATGTCTAAAGCCACGCTGATCGGCGTTGAGAAGTATCGTCCTATCGACCTCGGAGAAGCACAATGACCAGGAAGACCGCACTCATTACCGGCATCACCGGCCAGGATGGTGCCTATCTGGCCGAACTCCTTCTAGCGAAGGGCTATGACGTCCATGGCGTCAAACGGCGTTCCTCGTCGTTCAACACCGGTCGCATCGACAATCTCTACCAGGATCCGCATGAGAAGGACGTAAGACTGTCGCTGCACTATGGCGACATGACCGACGCCACCAACCTCATTCGCATCGTCCAGGAAGTGCAGCCAGACGAGATCTACAATCTCGCGGCGCAATCGCATGTCCAGGTGAGCTTCGAGACCGCGGAATATACCGCGAATGCCGACGCGATCGGCACATTGCGTCTCCTTGAAGCCATCCGGCTGCTTGGCCTGACAAAAAAGACCCGTTTTTATCAGGCATCGACTTCCGAGCTCTACGGCAAGGTGCAGGAGATCCCGCAACGGGAGACGACGCCTTTCTATCCGCGGTCGCCATATGCGGCGGCAAAGATTTATGCCTACTGGATCACCGTGAATTACCGCGAAGCTTACGATATCCATGCGTCCAACGGCATCCTGTTCAATCACGAAAGCCCGATGCGCGGCGAGACCTTCGTTACCCGCAAGATCACGCGCGCGGCGGCTGCAATCAGCCTCGGTCTTCAGGACAAGCTCTACCTCGGCAATCTGTCGGCTGAACGGGATTGGGGCCATGCCTGCGACTACGTCGAAGGCATGTGGAGAATCCTTCAGCATGAAGTGCCGGACGACTACGTCCTTGCAACCGGCGTAAAGAATTCGGTCCGCCGCTTTGTCGAGCTTGCATTCGGCGAGGTCGGGACCGAGATCGAGTGGGTCGGTTCCGGCATCGACGAAAAAGGCATCGACGCGAAATCGGGCGCCGTTCTGGTCGAGGTGGACCCGCGCTATTTCAGGCCCACCGAAGTGGAGCTTTTGATCGGCGACCCTTCAAAAGCAGAGCGCATTCTTGGATGGAAAGCGACAACATCGCTGCCTGCGATGGTACGCGAGATGGTCCAGTCTGACCTCGAAACAGTGAGACGAGAATCGGAGCACCGGCGCCTGGACGAAGATCGCATTCGCGTTGCGGCACAGTAATGAACGTCGGTCCGAGTTGACATGAAAATCTCGGTTTTGACGGTCTGCTGGAACTCGGCCGCAACGATCAGGCATACGGTCGACAGCTTCTTTGCCCAGGATCATCAGGATAAAGAGTTGGTGGTCGTTGATGGCGGATCGTGGGACAAAACGCTTACAATCATTCGATCCTATCCTCAGGATCAGATTCAGTTGATCAGCGAGCCCGATCGCGGAATGTATGACGCATTGAATAAAGGACTGCGCCTCTATACCGGAGACGCGGTTGGCGTGCTGAATTCCGATGACTGTTTCCACGATCAGACGGTGCTGACGCGGATTTCGGCAGAACTCGGACGAGCCGACATCGTCCATGGCGATTTGGATTTTGTTGAAAACCATCTCAACAAGCGGGTCGTCCGGCGTTGGCGTGCTGCTCCCAGGCCCGCCAAGGGTTTTCGGACCGGTTGGATGCCGGCTCACCCAACTTTTTATGTCAAGCGGAAGGTTGCGGAGTCTGTCGGTGCGTTCGACCTCAGTCTCAAAGTGGCATCGGATTACGATTGGATGCTGAGAGCAGTTGAGCTCCATGGATTCGGCTCCGCTACCATTAGTCATATACTGGTGGACATGATGGTTGGCGGGGCCAGCACGCGTAGCCTGGGCTCCTACATCGGGCACAATTTTGAGGCGTTGCGGTCGCGGCGCCAGTGGCTGCGCTCCGGTCCAATTGACTATGCACTTGTTGCGAAGCCGGCGCGCAAACTGGGCCAATTTTTGTCGAAGCGATTCGGTTAATCTAATAGGAGAGAGTAATAAAAACTCTGCGTGTTTTAATATGGTCTCCTACCGGGTGCGGTTCTCACTACAGCGGTCCAGCGACTTCAACTTACCGACTAATAAAGAGAGTTGTGGATAACAACCGGGTAAAAGTGACCTTGGTTCATGGATCTGGATTGCAAGATCCGAATGACGGTTATTTCAGCAATGTTGTTAAATTGCCGCAAGTTGATGTAGGAGGAAGTAGTATTGTTTCGTATTTAAGACAGATGAGGTTTCTGTTGGCGTCACGCAGTTGGATACGCCGGAATTATCAAGACTTCGACGTGATGTTTACCCCGGCATCCAATATATTAACTTTGGTTCCAAGTATGAGTGCCGTTCGCCTTGGCATCCCGGTTGTCGGGAGAGTGGCCGCCGCTGGCACAGAGCTCTACGACAACGGCAAAGGCCGTGCGATGATGAGGTGGTCGTCGCGCCGCGCGTCGTTGATTTCCAAACTTTCCAGGATCGTGGCAATTTCCCGTCAAATTGAAGAGCGCCTTCATCTGCTAGGTGTGCCGGCCGAAAAGATCGTCTACTTCCCAAACTCGGTTGATTGCCTGCGATTTCGGCCTGCAGATCGAGATGAAAAAGCCGGCGCCCGGCGCCGCTTTGGAATTCCCGCTGATGCACGGATTGTCATAGTCTCGGTTGGAGCAGTTACGAGGCGTAAAGGACAGCATTTGCTTGTTCAGGCCCTTTCGCGACTTCCCACTGACGTTCATTTGCTCCTCGTCGGTCCGGTGAGAGAAGCGGAGTACGGTTCGCTCCTCAGTTCATCCAGCAATGCAAATGGCGTGGCGGACCGCGTTCACAGATGCGGGCACATCGAAGACATTCAGGAAGCGTATTTCGCAAGCGATGTATTTGTTCTTCCTTCGACGGACGAGGGTATGCCAAACGCCATGGTTGAGGCTATGTCGGCCGGGCTAGCGTGCGTTGGGACTCGGATTTCAGGGATATCGGAGCTTCTGGACGAGGGTCGAGGAGTAATCGTGGAAAGAGACTCCAGTGCGATCGCGGAGTCCATTAGTGAGTATTTGGACGACCCTCAGTTAATGAAACGGCACGCTGATAGCGGAAGAATATATATTACCGCGAACCAAAACAGCGAAACGGCCGCCAAAAAATTCTATGACCTCTTGCTTGAGGTCTCAGATAGGTGATGCGGAATTAAATTTGATATGTTGATATTTCATGGAATGCTGCGTAGCCACAATTTCGGTGATGTGCTTCTCGCGCAGTTATGCCTTCGATGGATAAGGGAGGTAACAGACGAGCCTATAGGAGCGATGTTCGTACAACCTGAATTGCGCATCTTACTTGAGCTCCGGCCTGCATCATTTCTTGACCTCTTCCGTGCCAAGGCGGCTATCCTGTCTGGAGGCGGCTATTTTCAAATCATGGACCGAGGCTTTCCAGCGCTCAAGCGCTTTGCTCGGATTGCAGGTCCTATATTAACTGCGCAACTGGCAGGCCGTCCCACGGCGATTGTAGCGGTTGGCGTTGGTCCTGTACCAAGGGGTTCTATCCCTGATATGCTCTTGCGCTCTGGAATACGAAGGTTGTTTAGTCATGCAGATATTGCCACCGTGAGGGACAAAGGGTCATTCGATGCAGTCGCAAAATTAAAGGTCTCTAGATCTCCTGTCGAAACAGCCGATTTAGTATTTTCGATGACGAAAGAAGATCTGCCGATTTGCGCAATTAACTACGCTAGTGAGAAGATTTGTGGAATAAAATCAAACAATATTATTGGGATACAGCTTTCATTTCCGGTGAATCACATTGGTTACGAAAATATATACGCTTCGCTTTTGGATCAACTCTCGAGAAATCCGGACACTCATTGCGTTCTGCTAGAGGATCATTCACAGCCGGAATCTGGGCAAAAAGAGTTTCAACGATATATGGCAAAGGAGCTCGGCCGCGAGCGGTCAACTGTTGTCCCGTACGAGAATCCTCTAAACTTGGCAGCTCTCCTTGCGAGGCTTGATGCCGTTCTTACAGATAAGCTTCATGTCGGATTGGTCGCGGCTGCTATGGGTACCGCTCCATTTTCGATTGCCAAACACGCCAAGAATATATCCGCCTATCATAAGATCGGCGTCCCGGAAAATTGTATCCTGCTCTCGTCCGCATCCGCCCACGGGATAAGCGCGTTGATCGGATCTTTTTTGCAATCACGCGGAGAATTCATCGTCTCAACAGAAGTGAGGAATGCGGCTGTGAGAAATCGGGAGGTGCTACAGAGTTTCTTGCGCTGAGAAAATCGCCGGGATTTATATATACAGGAGGTTTACTGTGAAATGTGGGTTTCGCCGAACATACAGCATACTAAGTATTATTTCGCTCTGTGCGATGACTGTTCTAAGCACAGGTCTGAACGCCAGCGGGCAGGAAAGTCCCAGCTCTTGGGACAATCTGCCAGCCGTCAAGTTGAAGGGAGGGCTGAAGGCCTTCTGGAACGTGCGCGATTCCTCAAAAGGAGCAAATGCGGCGATCGCCTCTGATCACGGATTCGCTAGTGTTACACTGGTTAATACCTTTGCGGATTATCCTGGCGGCCAAAAAGAAAATATACGCAACACTCTGAGTCGACAGCCAAATTATAATCCTTGGGAGCGGCCTGAGTTCTTTGAGAAGATTGTTAGGAGAAATGTCTCGAAGCCAAGTAGCAGTGAGATTTGGGTGAACGACATTGAGTTCCCAATTGAGCGAGATGTAGGAAAGGCTTGGCGAACCGCGAAAGAACTGCGAACATCGCAGTTCAAGAGTGAAGGGGAATTTGAGAAGTCATACGTTCGGGAATGGTCCAAGTGGTTTGCTTTGCCGATGATGTGGACTAGGGAGGCGCATCCAGGTCTAGAAATTGGAATCTATGGACGACAGGTTTTCGACAGGGACTACTGGGGCCTATACTCACCAGACAAAAAAAGAGTGAGCGATAAGCACAATCTCGAACTAAGCATTTGGCGTTACATCGATCCATATGTGGATTTCTATGTCTCGGGTATCTATCTATTTTATCAGGACCCCGGCTCGGTGTATTATATGGCGGCAAACGTGGAGGAAAACGTTCGTCTAGGGCGATTGTTTGGTAGTAAGCCAGTCTACGCCTATGGATGGTTGCGGTTTCACAATTCGAACCCGCTTAAGGGAAACGATGAGTTGGATCCTTATCTAGTCGAAGCTTTGGCGATTGTTCCTTACTTCTCTGGAGCAAAAGGTGTCGTGCTATGGGGCAATGAGCCACAAATCAGGGAGGCAGGAACTCAACCGTATAGGACGCTTGGCCTATTCATTTCCCAATTGAACAGAGTGGCCGAGATTAGCTCAATCATCGAGGGAGGGCAGTTTGTAACGCAAGACACCGCGCCAGATCTGTGGCGTGCTAAAAAGCCCTTGGTGCGCGCAGTTTTTACCAAGTCATCCGGGTGCGTCTTTATGGCGATCGACCCGTGGCAGGCCGAGGATGAAACGTCATCTGTAAAGGCTGACTGCATGAATAATGAGCTGGAAATCCCGCTAAGAGGTCGTCACGCAACGATTTTAAGGTTCGATAACGGAAAGTCGATCGAGTATTAATGTCGGATTGCGATGAATGTTGGGAATTTGCATGGGCTCATATTTCCCGTTTGTGAAGAGACTCTGAATGACGGGGAAGAATAGGGGAAAATCCTCTGGAGTGGCTTCCTTCAGTTGGACAGCTGGACAATCTTGGTTTGGGGTTATTGTCCAAATTGGATTGATGATTGGGCTATCTCGACTTGTAAGCCCACATGAGTTTGGCATTTATGCTTTAGTTTTGGCGCCCGTGTCTCTTTTGGCAACTTTTTCACAGCTTGGACTAGGCCCTGGGATCGTCCGCAGCAAGCACGACGAGGATCGAACTGCTGCGACAGCGAGTTTTATCGCTTTAATTTCTTCCGTTGTTTGCACGAGCTGTATGTTACTGGTAGTAACTCGATATGCATCGTTTTCTGGCTCAGGAGATCAGCTTCATATTGCAAGATGGCTGCTAATAATTGTCCTGGTTGCACCATTCCAGGCCGTTTTACGAGGGCTGCTTCAAAAGGATCAAAGATTTGAGGCAATAGCCAAAATCGAGATTGGATCATTAATATTAAACGTTGTCGTATCGTTGGTATCTGCACTGGCAGGATTCGGCGTTTGGGCGCTCGTTGGGGGGCAGATAACTTACCAACTCGCAACGTTGTTCTGCTCGTGGATCACAACTCGCCCAAAGATAGCTTACCACCGGCAGGAGGCGAAGGATTTGCTGTTGTTTTCTTGGAGCTATGTTTGGTTGAAGATGATAGACACCGCGGCAATGACTCTAGATAGGCTGGTCGTGGGTTGGGTGGCCGGCACGGCTGCCGTAGGCTTTTACCAGAGGGCTAGCAACATACGAACAATAGCGGGCAATCTTATATTGACTCCTATGGACGTATTTTCGTTTCCACGCTTATCTGGCGCAAAAGATATTAAGGCGGTTGGAAGGGAATTCGGCAATACGAAGATAATTACTTTTCTGTTTAGCGCGCCGCTATCGATTTTCATAATCATCTGTGGAGGCGAATGGACGCCAATAGTCTTTGGGAAGGCCTGGGAGCCCGCTGGGATATTGATTCAGATAATGGCGGCTGTTTTACCATTTCGCGGGTTAGATAGGGCGAACGCCATTCTTGCCAGATCTGCAGGCCGACAAGGAGTTAGGATCGCTCTCCAATTGGTGATGCTTGCTCTATCGCTTCTTTCACTTTTCATGTTTGCGCCAGTTTCTCTGGAACGTGCCACCGTTTGCGTTAGTGTCGTTATGATAGCCATGGTTGTTCCCGGAGCGTGGCTTACCGCAAGTATTCTAGGAAGAAGTCTTTCAGGCGAGCTTCGCGAGACGGTACCTTGTCTGATGTTGTGGGGTGGCTGTTCAGCCGGCGGTCTTTTAATTAACGTCGCCCTGCAGCAATTGCTTCCGCCATGGATGTCGGCTTTGGCTAGCGCCTGCCTCGCTAGTGGCGCGTTTGTAGTGCCGACGTTTCTCTTCCCTGGTTTGTTTTTCTCCGAGACGAGTGTGGCGCTGGTGGAAAAGTATCGCATTTTGGTTGGCGCGCGCTTTTTTCACAGACGGTAGGGAGCTTAGTCGATGCATGTAGGTGAGCGGAGTGGCCAACGTCGAGGCATCTCCGAAACTAGGCTCCTGGGCAGAGCTTCCGGGTATGCGAATGGTCGTCAACGCCGGTTTTCCCTCATGTCGGCGTTGGTTTCTCCTGCCTCTGGATTTGCCTTGGCGGTGCTCGGTTATTATGCGTTCGGCGGCTTGGTGAGCAGATTTTTCCCAGATGGAAATTTTGGGTCAATATTCTCACGTGCGATTATAACGTCTATTGTGGTTGTTTCGTTCTTTTTCTCAGGGTCGGGAAAAGGGCAGAGGTATTTGTTTCTATATCCGTTCATAATATTCGTGCTATTGTATTCCCTTCGTCTTGTTGAGAACGTTGTTATTTTAGGTATCGAGATAAAGCCGGGAAACGGAATCGTGTTTGGTTTCTTTTTGGTGAGTGGGGTGTTATCAGCTTTGCTGTTATCAAGAACCTTTCGCGAGATGTCGGATGAGCATTTTTCCGTAGCAATGAGTCTGCTTTGCGTCATTTTTCTAATTGGCTTGTTCTTGAACCGACAGCAATTAACGATCATTGGTGGGTCACGGTTGTCACTCGAGAAGATAAACCCGATTGCAATGGGCCACACGGCCTTTGGCTTCATTATCTATTATCTACTCTCATTCAAGCGGTCTCGACGGCTTACGATCGAAGCGATGATCTTTGTTCCAATTCTATTGTCCGTAGCTGTTTGGGCGCGATCTCGTGGAGCATACTTGGCGGGGGGCGGATCCCTCGTGCTGTATGCACTGCTTTTGGAAGGTCGACGGCGGCTGGTGACTCTTTTAGGAGCGGCGGTAGTGATAGCCGCCTTGCTCGCGCTGTTCGGAACAGAGTATGTGGACGTTGTGTCTCAACGACTCTCCGCGATAGACGCAGAAACGGACAGTTCAACCCAAACGAGATCCCTTTTATTCGCCGGAGCGTGGCAGCAATTCGCAGATGATTGGGCCTTCGGTCGTTTTGCGGTTGAAATGCGTTCAAATTTTTACCCGCACAACATCTATTTGGAGTCGTTAATGGCTTTGGGTGTGTTGGGATCCATACCTTTCGCTGTTCACCTTCTTCTGGCTATCCGAGCCACCGTAGGAGTCATACGGTCGAGGAGGTTCCCGCTCGTCGCGGTTTTTGCGGCGGTTCTATTCATCAGAGAAGCAATTGCGAGTGCTGGAAGTGGAAGCCTTTGGGGCAACTCGGCTTTCTGGGTGGCGTCCGTTATGGTCATTACTTTTTGGTATGGATCAAAATGGGAAAGACGATCATTCATGCCGAGGCCAAAAGGGGCACTCGAATTTCTATCCCCGCAATAGGGGTATCGAAAGTCCGTCCTATGAGCGCTAACCGAGTTACCGTAATCCAGCCGGCCCTTCCGAAATATCGGTACGGAATCTTCGATCGCCTTTCCAAGAGACTCGGCCCCAGATTCTCAGTCTTCTCATCGGGATCGGACCTGGATGTTTTAAGCGTGGGGATGGCAGGGCGCGAATGGCAACGCCCACTAGGGATTTATAGGCATCTTCTGGCGGGCCTTTATTGGCAGACCGATGCATTATCGGTTCCAATGGGTCGAGGCGACATTGTGGTGGTTTCAGGCGCGCCGAGATGCCTCTCCAATCTAGCCCTCCTCTTGAAAGCTAAAATGCTTGGGGCGCGAACGATCTGGTGGGGCCACTACTGGTCTTCAACAAGCCGCGGTTGGCGGGCAGTGCTTCGGTTGGCCATAATGCAGCTGGCAGATGCGGTGCTATTTTACACCGACCAAGAGATCGCAGAATACAACAACTCCGCCAGGGGGCGACTCTCAAACAAGTTGATTTCTGCGTTGAATAACGGCATTGATACAGATGAGGTCGTTAAAGTTCGCGAGAAATATGAGCCGTCTTCCAGGTATCGAGATCTCCTTTTTATCGGGAGGGTGGAAGAAAAAGCGCACTTAGAATTTCTCCTACTGGCTTTATCTAAATCAATTTGCTCCGAGGTAACACTCGACGTAATTGGCGACGGCTCAAAGCAATCGGAAATGCTAAAGCTGGCTGAAGAGTTAGGCATCGGCCGCCGCGTTGCTTGGTACGGCGCAGTTACGGATGAACCCAGGATAGGCCATATTGCGAACCAGTGTAAAGCGTTTGTGTACCCTGGCAGCGTGGGTCTAAGTCTAATTCACGGTCTAAGCTATGGGTTGCCGGCAATTCTGCCAGATAACCGATGGGCCCATATGCCGGAAATCGCTGCATTCCGGCCTGACATTAATGGCATGGAGTTCAGGCGCGGGGATGTCGATGACTTAGCTCGAGTAGTGGCGACAGTGCTGGGCGACCCAGCGCGGCTAACCGATATGTCAATTGCAGCAGTCGATACCATATCAGCGTCCTTTAATGCCGAAGATATGGCAAGTCGATTTGTCGAGTTGGTTAGACAAGTCGAGAATCAGGTGACCCAATGAAGCTGGCGATGGTTTCAGCAAGTTTGTCACGGACAGGTGGAGGGGTGTCTGCTGCTCTCCAGTCCCTATCGCGCCAGCTAGAAAAGCTCGGAGCGGATGTACGAGTTTTTGGGCTCATGGACGCGGAGTGGTCGAATGCCGATCGTGCCCAATGGACTGGTGCTCCGGCTGTGGCTTTGCCGACTATCGGTCCTCGTGCATTAGGCTACAGCCCCGGACTGACTCAGGCGCTGGTAGATTGGAAGCCGGACATAGTTCACAGTCACGGGCTTTGGATGCACAATTCTCGGTCTGTGTTGCAGTGGTCTCATCGAACCGGCAGACCTTACGTCATTTCGCCACATGGTATGCTTGACCCTTGGGCGGTGAGAAACTCCAGGCTGAAAAAGTATCTAGTCACGAAGGCGTATGAAGCGGCGCATTTGAGAGAAGCGGCGGCTTTTCATGCACTATGTGAGCCTGAGGCGGCTGCGATTCGAGCATTCGGAATAAAAAATCCCATACACGTGGTACCCAACGGAGTCGATTTGCCAAAAGGTGGCGTGGGTAAGGCGGCGCCATGGAAAGGTAGAATTCCGGAGGAGGCTAAAGTGATGCTCTTCCTGGGGCGCATTCATCCAAAGAAAAATCTCATAGCTTTCATAAGTGCATGGTCACGAGCGACTTCTGATCGCAAAGGAACTGCTAGTTGGCGGCTAATAATCGCAGGCTGGGATCAAGGAGGCCATGAGCAAGAACTTAAATCGTTGGTGAAAACCCTTGGAATTGAGAAAACTGTTGTTTTTACCGGCCCATTATTCGGAGATATGAAAGATTCGGCATTTCGGAATGCCGATGCTTTTGTTTTGCCATCTAAAAGTGAAGGGGTCCCTGTATCGGTTCTGGAGGCGCTATCCTACGGTAAGCCAGTATTAATGACTACAGCTTGTAATTTAGATATCATTTTTTATTTTGGGGCTGGGAAACGTCTCTCTCTATCACCTGTTGAGATGCAGCGTGATCTTGAAGATTTCCTTAAAATTGGCAGATCGGAGATCGAGATCTATGCGAACAGAGCGGTGAAGGTTGTCGAAAATCTATTCCTTTGGCCCAAGGTCGCGAAGCGCATGTTGGATGTATATCAATGTTCGATTTCAAACAGGTTAGTTCCATGAAGAAAGGAATTCGCAAAGTCCTAATGAGGTTTTTTAGGCCGTCACTTCACCGGGTCGATGGTAATTACAAATATGTATTTCTCGGTACGAAATATGGTGGCTGGCCGTTGCTGGCGAATACACGTTATGGATCTACGATCCTATCATTTGGAGTGGGGGAAGATATTAGTTTCGATTTGGGTGCAATTGCGCGATTTGGATGTCTCGTCCATGCTTTTGATCCGACACCAAAGAGTAAGGCCTGGATGCAAAAACAGGTCGCTTCCGCCAATCTTATATTTCACCCTGTGGGAATTTCAGACTACGACGGAGAGGCGCGTTTTTTCGCACCTCAAAATGAGGCCCACGTTTCATTCTCCGAAGCCCCTAGTCACGGTGAAAATGTCGGAGATGCCGTCGCGGCAAGAGTAATGCGGCTCGGTTCAATTGTGGAGCAGTTGAAGCTTGGCAAGCCACAGATTGTAAAAATGGACATTGAAGGGTTCGAGTATAAGGTACTCCGTGACATTTTGTCAGGGAGTTATCGACCATTTCAACTACTAGTCGAATTTCATCACGGAATGTACGGACGAACGGACCACGATACGCGCGAGGCTGTAAAACAGCTAAAATCCGCCGGCTACGAGATTTTCTACGTTTCTGAAAGCGGAAAAGAATACGGTTTCGCCCTAAAGACGACGATGCCTGGGGAGGATAGCGTTGGTTGATTTCCCCTCTTGCGACCAAGACTGCACAAATGATTGATTTAGCTGCGGGTCGCTCATCGACCCCACCGCGCACTCGGCTAAAGTCGGTTCCCGCGCCAAATCTAAAAGATAAATCGAGACGATTCGCTTGGCGGATTGTAGAAGCCACCTTGTACAGATGGTCACCTGCTGCATTTCATGGTTGGCGGTGCTTCCTCCTGCGGCTATTTGGCGCAACTGTAGGCAGGGGCGCTCACCCCTACCCATCTGCTCGGATTTGGGCACCTTGGAACTTGCGTCTAGGGGATGTGAGCAGCCTCGGGCCTAGAGTGAATTGCTACTCGGTAGGGTCGATCACGGTCGAGGATCACGTGACAGTAAGTCAAGGCGCTTACCTTTGCGCCGCGACGCATAACTTTCGCGATCCAGCTTTCCCGCTTGTCGTTGGAGAGATACTTATTGAGACGGGTGCCTGGGTGGCGGCTGAGGCCTTCGTTGGCCCCGGTGTGCGGGTTGGGAGTAGGGCCGTTGTGGGGGCGCGTTCGGTAGTCACAAAGGACGTTCCTGATGGAACTGTAGTAGCCGGCAATCCCGCCCGCCAGATAGGTTCACGTTAGTCTTGGCCCAGGCCACAAATGGTTATTCGGAAATGAGCGATGATAGCGACGCAGCGGTCAAAATTCACGCAGTTATTCTTACTCTAAATGAGTCGGTTCACATCGGCCGGTGTATAGAGAGTTGTAAGGAGCTGGTAGAGAGCATTACGGTCATCGACAGCGGGTCGACCGATACAACGGTCGAGATAGCGGAAAAGCTTGGTGCCGAGGTAATTCGTCATCCCTGGATCAATTATGCGACGCAACTGAATTTCGGAATCTCCACCCTTGTTGGCAAGGGGGGCTGGCTCATGCGAATAGACGCTGACGAAGTGCTGGATCCAGCAACGTCACATCGGCTTTCCGAGGTTGTTTCGCAAGCTGACCGTGATTGCGACGGCATACTTGTGCAGCGCAGAATTTATTTCCTTGGCCGCCGGATGAGATATGGGGCGATCGAGCCCAGTTGGCAGCTTCGGCTTTGGCGCAACGGCCGTGGGCGCTGCGAGCAGCGCTGGATGGACGAGCATGTAATAGTGAGCGGAAATGTTCAAAAATCAGACATCGTAATCTCAGACATCAATATGAATTCTCTAACGTGGTGGACGGCAAAGCATAACCAATATGCTTCTCGGGAAGCTATCGATCTGCTGAATGCACGATTCGAGTTTCTAAAAGCAGACAAACTGCCGGTTTCCGGCGCCAGCCCACAGGCCCGGGCGCGACGCTTTCTTAAGGAAAAGATTTATCTACGCACCCCCGCCGGCGTTCGAGTGATAGCCTACTTCCTCTACCGCTATTTGATACGGCTTGGATTTCTTGATGGCAGACCGGGGTTCTATTTCCATTTCTTGCAGGGGCTTTGGTATCGCGGCTTGGTCGATGCCAAAGTCTTCGAGATTGAAGAATTTGCAAAACAAAAGGGGATTTCAGTAGCCAACGCTATTAAGGATCGAACCGGCCTCGTTGTCGAGGAAAATTAATGGTACCATCTCTAGGGGATTCAAATGAGCCAAGAAAAGAATCTGGAATATCTCTATGACTCTCATGAGACAAACGATTCACATAACATTTTGCTGCCGGCTGTCGATAGAATCGTTAAAGAATTTTCTCCCGCTACCATATTTGACCTTGGTTGCGGTAATGGAAGTGTCGCGAAGCACCTCAGTGGCAGGTGTGAAGTCACCGGAATAGATCCATCAATATCTGCTGTAGCCGTGGCCAATAAAGCTTATCCGGAGATCAGGATTGAAAGCGGTTCCGCTTATGATGATCTTCGCGCTCGCTATGGCACCTTCGACATGGTTCTTAGTCTTGAGGTCGTGGAACATCTCTACGACCCGAGAGCGTTTGCCAGGAATGTTTACGAGCTCCTCAATCCAGGAGGTACGGCCGTCATTTCGACGCCTTATCACGGCTATATCAAGAACTTGGCATTAGCTGTGACCGGCCGAATGGATGCCCATTTCTGGGCGCTGTGGGATGGTGGTCATATCAAGTTTTGGTCCATCCGGACCCTTGGCATACTTCTCAAAGAAGTCGGCTTGAAAGTCTCACGTTTCGAACGGGTGGGACGTATCCCCGCGCTTGCGAAGAGTATGATCGTGATTGCTCAAAAACCTAAGTGATGCTGCTTGGGTCACTCGAAGTCGGCACGATTGGCGGCGGAGCTTGTGAAGGAGCGCATCCTGTGCGGACTGCGCGCGCAGGTGATTCAATACGACCTAGCTCTCTGCAGGGATGCCCAAATGACCGAGCGAATCGTCAGTTTTGTCATGAGCGGCGGCGTTGGCTCACGGCTGTGGCCGCTGTCGCGCGAGGACAATCCCAAGCAGTTCCATGATTTTTCCGGCGATGGCTCGATGCTGGTCAAGACGTTGCGGCGGCTGACGGCGCGGCCGGACGGCGAAACGCCGGTCTTCCTGATTGCCTCGGAACGGCATGCCGACCGCGTCCATGCGGACCTCGCCGGCATCGACCTTTCCGGCGGCGGCCCCTTGTTCGAGCCGACCGGCCGCAACACCGCTGCCGCTGTTGCCTTGGCGACGCTGCGCACCCTCTCCGAATTCGGCGACAGCCTGGTGCTGGTGGTGCCGTCCGATCATGAAATTACGACCGCACGGCAATTCTGGCAAAGCGTGGAAAACGGCGCCGGCGCTGCGCGTGCGGGCCGGCTGGTGGTGTTCGGCATCAAGCCCGGCCACCCCGAAACCGGTTACGGCTATATCGAGATCGCCGGCGAGACCGATGGCATCTGCGATGTCTCGCGTTTCGTCGAGAAACCGGACCTCGCGACCGCGCAGAATTACCTGGCGGCGGGTAATTTCTATTGGAACACCGGCATCTTCCTGTTTCGCGCCAGGGCCATGCGCGACGCCTTCACGGCTTTCGAGCCCGAGATCTGGAAGGCCACCGAAATTGCCTACCAGGCGGCGACGTCAGATCTTTCTGGTCTCTACATGCCTCTGGAGCTCTACGCCGCCATTCCCTCGACGTCGATCGACTATGCAATCATGGAGCGTGCCAGCCATATCGCCATGGTGCCGGCCGGCTTCCGCTGGAACGATCTCGGTTCCTGGCAATCACTGCTCGATGTCGGCCCGTCCGACAAAGACGGCAATGTCATCGTCGGCGATGTCGTCGCCATCGACTGCGAGAACTCCTATATCCGCAGCGACAGTCGCCTGCTCTCGGCCATCGGCCTGAAGGACATTGCCATCGTCTCGACCGCCGATGCCACATTCGTCGCCCCGGTCAGCCGCAGCCAGAACGTCAAGAAGATCGTCGAGCAGCTCGAAAAGAGCGGCCGGCTGGAAACCAGGTTCACGCCCGCCGGTGACCGCGTCATCGAAAGCGGCGCCTGGCGGCGCCGTGTGCATCACTGGCTGTTTGAAGAGACGGTGCCGCTGTGGTCGACGGTTGGGGTCGATGAGCGCCATGGCGGTTTTCATGAGGCGCTCGGTTTTGACGCCACACCGCTGAAGAAGCCCAAGCGGATGCGCACCATGGCCAGGCAAGTCTACGCCTTCGCTGTCGCCAAGGCGCGCGGCTGGGACGGGCCTGCCGACCGGCTGATCGGCCACGGCCTCGAATTCATGGCCAGGAACGGCCGCACCGACAATGGCGGCTGGGTGCGCACGTTCAATGTCGACGGCACGGTCGCCGACGCAGCCGAGGATGCCTATGATCATTCCTGCGTGCTGCTGGCGCTGGCGCATGCCCATATGGTCGGCAATCCTGATGCATTGCGGCTTGCCGAAGAAACGTTTTCGTTTCTCGACGCGCATCTCGAGGATCACCGCATGACCGGCTTTCTCGAAACGTCGAGCGGCGAGGGCGAACGCCGTTCCAACCCGCACATGCATCTGCTCGAGGCTTTCCTGGCCTGGCATCAAGCGACCGGCGAGCTCGCCTACCTGCGCCGCGCCGCGCGCATCGTCGATCTGTTTCGCAGCCATTTCTTCGATCCGGAAAGCTGGACGCTGGGCGAATATTTCGATGCCGAGTGGAGGCAGGCGGAGGGCGAGAAAGGTACATGGACGGAACCCGGCCACCATTTCGAATGGGCCTCGCTGCTGGTCGACTTCGCCGGGCGCACTGGCCAGGGCGAACTGACCGGCTTTGCCAGAAAGCTCTATGCCTCGGCCGTCGCCAACGGCCTCAATCGCGCCACCGGCCTCGCCTATGGCGCCGTCTCGCGGCAAGGTCTGCCGCTCGACCGTGTCTCGCGCAGTTGGCCTCAGGCCGAAGCGATCAAGGCGGCGATTGCATTGGACGGTTCGGGCGGACCTGACCTCAAGCCCGAGATCGAAGCGCGTGTCAGCCGGCTGTTCCGTTGGCACATCAATCCGGCACCGCTCGGCCTGTGGATAGACCGAATCGACGAGCGCGGCCGCTCGCTGGCGACCGATGTGCCGGCAAGCATTTTTTATCATCTGGTTTGCGCGCTGACCCAATATCTCGACAGCACCGCCGGCGAAGCACGATAGAGCAGTTGACGGAATTTCTTCGATTGAAATGGATGCTACCAGGCGACCGTGAGTCGTCCGGCCGTCTCCGCCAGAGGCGATAGAGACACGTGCTTGGCCGGGAGTGAGGATTTTTGTCGTTCAAGAAAATAAGCTTGTTGGCACTCCTTGCCCTGGCGTTTGCGGTTGGCTTCTTTGCCATCATCGTGGAAAAAGGAACGCCTCGTCGTCCGCCAGCCCCAAAGCCACAAGCGGCGATCGAGCCGTTTGATGGCAAGCTTTTCATCCAGGCGGTTGATGATCTTCGCGTCGCCAACCGCAAAATTGTGCTATGCGGCGTGGCGTTTACCAAGCCTCAATCCCTGCGTGCCATGGTAACGGATGCGGCGCGCCGGGACTACCAAGGGCTCGCCCTGACTTGCAAGCCGGTCGGCATGGGGACGCCTTGCGACGGCAATGTCGCCTCAAAATTTGGTGATGCCATCGTTGTGCAATGCCTCACGTCCGATGGCGCGGATTTGGCCGCCAAACTTGCAGAGAATGGCATCTTGTGCGGACAGCCGGCGCAGGCAGGTTCGACCTACAAAGCTTGCCAATAAGGGTTCGTTGTTCACGGCCTCGTCAACTCCCTGTCATAAAATGAAAGACAGAATGTGCGATCACAGGCATCGGCGCGATGGCCATCAAAGGCCAGGAACAGACTTGTTTTCTGAAATTTCCAGAGAGTGGCGCGAAAATGGTAGATTCAAATCTGGCAAGGGAGTGTGTCCAATGAAACACATGAGAAACCAAAAATCATTTCGCAATTGCGAAGCAGGTTGGAATCAACGCTAAAAGCTGTTACGCGCTTATCAATACCTTGGTGCCCGGGTGGGGCCGAGGTGCGGCGGGACAAAAAGGATCGAAACGAATGAACCTCACTGTAAAAGTTGCGTTAGCCGGATTTGCCGCCACGATCGGTTTCGGCCCGGTTTCGTCTTTCGCTCAGGATGCGTCGTGCACCTGTACGACACCCTATCAGGGGGCGGCGAGTTCGATTGGTTCCATCGGGCAGGCCAATGGCGACGTAATGGTTTCGCAAGCCGCGGGCTATGGCACGGCAAAAGCGGGAAATGCGCTGGATTTCGGCAGCCGCATAGTGGTCGGTGCCAAGGGATCGGCTTCCGTCAATGTCGGTGGCTGCAACCTGGATGTGCCGGCGAATTCAAGCCTCGACATTTCCCGTGTCGAGAACAATATCTGCGTGAGAATGCTGGGCTCTGAGCATACGGCTCAGGTTCCCCCGGGCAACAACAACCAGTCCAACACTCCGCTGTATATTTTTGGGGGCATGGTTGGTGTGGCAGCTATCCTTGCTGCAACGCAGGATGATGGCGACCCCGTCAGCCGTTAAGTCGCCCAGTAGACAATATAGCAGGGGCGTGTGACTGCCTCTGCCGTATTGCCGGTGCCGCAGTGCCTTCGCGCGCTGGCTGGAGCAGGAGGTGTTGATAGAATTCATCCACCATACCGCTCGCTGTCAGCGAATAGCTTGGATTTGGCATCTACCGCATTGCATGGATTTGACGAATGCGTCATTCGCTATCGTGCGGGTGGCGCATTTACCTTTTATTCGGGAGAAATCGTCACGTTGCTCCAGTGCGGCCACAAACGTCAATGATCGACCTGCATTCCCATATCTTGCCTGGTCTTGACGACGGCTCGCGCAGCCTTGCTGAATCGCTGGAAATGGCGCGGCTGGCGGTAGCCGACGGAACGACCCATATGGCGTGTACGCCGCATATCGTACCAGGCATGTATGAAAACGGATCGGCAAATATTTCCCGAGCGGTTCAAGAGTTGGAGCAGGCGCTGAGCCGCGCCGCAATACCGCTTGCTCTTTACGTCGGCGCCGATGTGCATATAGCGCCGGATCTGCCGGAGCAATTGGCGCTGGATAGCGTGCCGACCTTGAACAGGTCGCGTTATTTTCTATTCGAACCGCCGCACCACGTCTTGCCGCCAAAGCTGGAAGATTTGGCTCTGCGCCTCATAAACGCCGGGTTCGTTCCGATTCTTACCCATCCTGAGCGACTAACCTGGATCAAGACGAATTACGATGTTGTCGAGAAATTGAATGCAGTGGGTTGCCTAATTCAACTTACCGCAGACTCGATTGTTGGTGCTTTTGGACGCACGGCGCTTTACTATTCGGAAAAGCTGATTGACGAGGGTAGAGTAGATATTATCGCTTCGGACACCCACGGCGCTACCCGCCGGCGCCCTGGGCTTTCGCAGGCGGTTGCCCTTGCCGCGAAGCGATGTGGGGAAGATGAGGCCCGCAATATGGTGTTGAAACGTCCAGGCGAGATATTGGCGAACCGGCCCCTCGAGCCGGTCGGAAAGGCACGCTCGAAAAAGCCAAGCCCCGGCAATTTCGGTCGCTTTGCAGGATTGGGTCGCCTGTTGAAGGGTGGGGCAGCGTAGTGGCCGTGTTTCATTTCGCAAAAAATTATACGGGCGCGATATGTGCCTTGCTCGCTTCGCTCTCGATGTCTGCCTGCACGAGCACCTCGTCGACGACATCATCGTCTTCGCCGACATCGGTCGATGCGCTGCAACTGACGTCATCGTCGGCGCCGCTCTCCGCCGGCGGCGCCCTGCAGGTCGTAAAGGAACTGCCTGCGCCGCAAAACAGCCAGAACGGCAACGAGCAGCCCTTGTCGCCTAACGATGTGCTGGAGGTAAATGTGTTCCAGGTCGACAATCTGAACAGAACCGTTCAAGTCGACCCTGGCGGGCAAATTTCGCTTCCACTTATCGGAACCGTCACCGCGGCAGGGAAGACCGTCCGTCAGTTGGAGCAGGAAATCGAAACGGCTTACGGCGCCAACTATCTCCAGTCGCCCGATGTGTCGGTCTTCGTCAAGGAATCGATCGGACAGCGCGTTACCGTCGATGGCGAAGTCACCAGGGCCGGTATCTTTCCGGTGTCGAGCAATTCTTCTCTCATTGATGCGATCGCCCTTGCTGGCGGGTTCAATGCCGTTGGCGATGCAAAAAAAGTCTTTGTCTATCGCAATGTCGGCCAAAACACCCTGGTCGCGAATTACAATGTGGAGCAGATACGTGCCGGCAAGAGCCGCAACCCACGCATCTTTGGTGGCGACAAGATTGTCGTCTTCGCCTCGAAATCGAAAATTGCCATAAACAATCTCAAGGACGCCCTCGGCGTCGCCTCAAGTGCAGCCCGTATTGCTGTGATTCCGTGACCGTAAATCGCGGCCCGGTCAGATAAACCTAGGATTACCTCGCACCATGCTCGATCGCAATAGACAGCATCAAATTGCAGGCCCAGGGCATGGCCAAGCCTTGTCTGCCGAACTGTATTATGACGGTGCGCAAAACTATAGCTCGTATGGCCGCGATTATTCGGAGCACGACGAGCGCTTCAATCCCCTCAGGCTGCTGTTTTATGTTGTCCAGTATCGGTGGCTGATAGTGATGATGGCGGCAGCCGGGCTGGTTGCCGGCATGGTTGTTACTATGATGCAGACGCCAAAATATTTGGCAACAACGCAGTTGGAAGTGCTGGTTCCTTCGGCCAAGGTATTCCAGGACATTGAAGTGGTTTCTGAAAGCAGCGACCTGCGCGCCTTTCAAACCGCCCGTGAAAAGCTGAAAAGCCGGGCTTTGGCCCAGCGCGTAGTATTCCAACTGGGGCTCAGCGAAAAGCCGGATTTCCTGTTTCCGACCCCGAACTTCTCGCCTAGCAATATTTTCTATCGTGCGTTCGGAATTTCAAAGGCGCCTTCCATAGAAGAGAAAACCCCGGAGGAACGTGAGAAGATTGCCATCGGTCGCGTGATGAATGACCTCACGGTCACGCTGGTCAGCAACACAAGCCTGCTGTCGATTGCGTTTGCCGACCAGAACCCGAAATATGCAAGTGACATAGCCAATCAGGTCGCGCAAAGTTTTATCGATCAACGCCTCGATCAGACTAGCGAGACGTCGGACCTGGCACGGCAGTTCATCCAGGAACAGGTTCTGCAGGTAAAGCAAAAGCTTCAGAAATCCGAAGAGGAACTCGTCGCCTATGCAAAGGATGCGGGCATCACGATAACCGGCGAAGAAAAATCGCTGATAGGGTCGAACATCGAGACGCTCAACACCGCGCTCGCGACAGCAATCCAGGAACGTCTCGATGCCGGGCGGATGGTGGACCAGATAGACAAAGGTCGGGGGTCGAGCCTCGGCCCAGTCTTGGAAAGCGAGGGTCTGCAGAAAATCACCGAGAAGCTGTCGGATTTGACCAGCCAGTATCAGCAGAAGCTGGGCATATTGAAGCCCGGTTTTCCAGAGATGCAGCAGCTTCAGGCGCAGATCAAGGAACTGCAGCGGCTTTATGACAACGGCGTTTTGACGATAACCGATTCACTGCGGCAGAAATACCAGGAGGCTCAGAACAAGGAGGCCGACCTTAAGACAAAACTTGCCGAGATGGAGACGCAGCAGGTCATCTTCAACGACAAAAACATTAAATACACCATCTTGAAGCGAGAAGTAGATTCAAACCGCTCTCAGTATGACAATTTGATTGCCAAGCTGAACGAGGTTGGTGTGAGCTCGGAACTCAAGACACAAAGTGCGGCAATTGTCGATTTCGCGACGCAGCCTAATAATCCTTATTCTCCACGCCTGAGTGTCAATCTTGCGGTCGCTCTGGCTCTTTTCCTGGCGCTCAGCGCGTCAATAATTTACATAATTGAGTTGTTGAACAACACCTTCACCAATCCTGAGCAGATCGAAAAGGAGCTGGGATTGGCGATGCTCGGCATCCTACCGCTTGTCGATGACCGGGAACTCATAGCCAGCATCGCCGATCAGAAATCGGGACTGTCCGAAGCCTACCGTTCGCTTCGAACGTCATTGCAGTTCTCCGGCGCCGAAGGCGCGCCGCGATCGCTGCTGGTCACGAGTTCGGAACCCTCGGAGGGCAAGTCGACCACCTCGTTCAAGCTCGGACAGGATTTTGCCGCGCTCGGTGCCAGGGTTCTCATTGTCGACGGCGATCTTCGAAAGCCCAATCTTCACCGCCTGTTTGGTCTCGACAACACAATCGGACTGAGCAATCTCTTGACGAACACCGTCCGCAAGGAGGATCTGGCAAGCATTTTCAGGGCGACAAAATATCCTAATGTGACCGTTCTGACTTCCGGAACGATCCCACCCAACCCTGCTGACCTGCTCTCTTCACCGAAGATGGCACTCATCGTTACCAATCTCGGCAAACGCTTTGATCTCGTCATAATCGATGCCCCGCCGATCGTCGGCCTTTCAGATGCGCCCATCCTCAGCCGGCTTGCCGAGGGCACATTGATGGTCATTTCTACCAATCAGGTGACGCGCAAGTCGGCGAAGACAGCGTTGAAGCGCCTGCGAGCTGCCGGCGCGAACGTGGTCGGAGCCGCGATGTCGAAGTTTGCAGTGAACAAGTTCGATTACAACTACGGCTACAAATACATGAACTACCAGTATTACGACTACGGAACCCCGAAACTTGAGGGCAAA
Organism: Mesorhizobium escarrei; assembly: GCF_935825525.1. Lineage (GTDB taxonomy): Bacteria > Pseudomonadota > Alphaproteobacteria > Rhizobiales > Rhizobiaceae > Mesorhizobium > Mesorhizobium escarrei. Next base: position 110,332 of record NZ_CAKXZT010000149.1, on the reverse strand, counting down.
GTCGATGACGGAGCAGACCAGCCCGCTTATGCGAAATCTACGGCGTTCAGGCGTTTGGTTCGCCGCATCCGTTCTAGTGTTGGCGGCTTCGTCGATCGGGCTAAGTCGGTTTCTTGAAAACGAAACACCAACCGTTTCCCTCGCGCTGGATCCGTTGAACGTCAATGCGTTGATAGGCGAGATTACTCACGACCTGAACGATACAAGCAATGCTCCCGATCTCGACGCATTGCTTGCCAAGGCCGAAAGCGCGCTTCGTTTTGACCTTGCGGACGCACGGCTCTACAGTCTGATCGGCGAGATCAAATACCGAGAGGGCAAAAAAGAAGAGGCCTATGAATTCTTCGACCAAGCTCGAAAGTTATCGAAGACCGAAATCCACGCGCTCCAAAGGTCCATTGGCCACTCGATCGAGATAGGCGATCTGGCAAAGGCTGCCGGTGAGATTGATATATTGCTAAGGCGATGGCCAGATCGATTTCCGGCCGTCGCCGAGGGCCTGCCAACAATCCTTTCAAGCCCCGACGGGTACCAGGCAGTGCTGGCAGCCGTCAAAGCAGAGGCGCCCTGGAGAACCAGTCTGTTCGCCACTCTCGGCAGAACTCCCGAAGGGCTCGATTCCGCAAACCGGCTGTTGCTCGATTTGACTGGATCAGGCGCACCGCCAAAATCGAACGAATTGTCCTTTGTGATCAATGGTTTTATCAATCAGAAACGATATGAACCAGCATATCGGTTGTTTCTTTTCAGCCTGTCTGATGAAGAACGGAAGTTGGGTGGATATATTTTCAACAGCACCTTTCAGCCGGTGTCGAGCGGCAAGCCTTTCGATTGGCAGGTCGGCGATCAGTCGGGCATGGAAGTAAAGTTTGTATCATCTGAAGAAGCGGTCGAAGGCGAGAGTGGAGCGATCGTCCGCTTCCTGAATACGCCGGTTAAGAACACAGCTCTTCAACAGTATGTTGAATTGCCTCCAGGTTCCTACAAGATTTCTCTGATCGCCTCTGCAAGGACCTTGAAGCTTCCCAAGGAATTGTTCTGGTCGATCAGATGCGTGGGGCAGGCCAGCGAAATAGCGCGGTTCAGTATTCCAGAGGGTACATACAATCGCCAGGCCCTGAGCCAGGAGTTTTCGGTTGGACCTGGTCGGTGCCCCATGCAATTGTTGAAGCTGGAGACTGCCGCCATTGCCGAGAGCTGGCGCTTTCGATATGTCGGTACATTGGTAATGCACAAATTGAGCATCGAGAGACTTTCATCTTGAGCGACCGGCCATCGGAATGGGATAAATATCTCCTCGGATCGGTTTTGTTTATATCTCTGCTGATCGGCGGTGGTACTGCAAGTGGTCTTTATACGGACACACTGATTGAGATTGTGGCAATCATCTCGGCCGCGTTTGTTTTTTCGCAGACCTTTGACCAGACAATCCCCCGTTCTGTTCTGTGGCTGCTTATCTTGGCTGTGGCATTGGTGATTTTTCAAGTCGTGCCGCTGCCTGCGGCGGTATTCAACGGTTTGCGACCAGAGCTGTTGCTCGGAGATCCATGGCTCGCCGGGGAAAGTGGCTTCCGCTTCGTCAGTGTCGGAGTCGGGCGGACGATCGAATGTCTGTTGTATCTTGTGGCGTCAGCAGCTTTTTTCTTGAGCGTGTTGCGTTTGCGCACCGAGCAGGTCCACGCACTTCTTCCGTTCTTTTTTATGGGTGTCATTTGCAACGGCTTGGCGGGAGCGATTCAATATTCACTCTCTGCCGATATAGCCATAGAGGGACTACTGCCTTTTACGATAAATGCTGGGCTTTTTGCCAACCAGAATCATTTCTCAGCTTTGCTTTTTGTTACTATTCCCTTCATTGTTTATTATGGTCTGTTCCGTGGACACCTTTTGTCCGGATCACTCGGGTTGATAACGCTTTTGCTGCTGCTTTTGGCCGCCGGTTCGCGTGCCGGTGTTCTGATTGGGTTGGCGATTACCGTCTTATCCGTCGTCTTTCTTTCGGCTCGCTCCAGGATAAGTGGGTGGAGCATCCTTGCGATTTTCATAGGACTTTCAGCCTACACGGTGGGCGCATGGACGAAGATCGATGCCGACGCGATCGATCCGGCTTTCGGACGAGGAGAATTTGCGCGTACCACTGTTGAAGGAATCCAAGACAATTTGGCAACGGGTGTCGGATTTGGAAGCTTTCAAAAGGCCTATCAGATATACGAGAACGAGGAGATGATCTTTAAGAAGTATGTTAACCATGCTCACAATGATTATCTTGAAATAGCCTTCGAAGGAGGAATTCCTGCCATTATATTGATGGTGTTGTATTTCGTCGTGCTGTTTGTTGCGCTTTCTAGAATTCGCCGTGATCCGCTCCAGAAGGCGGCATTCCTCTCGGTTTCCTTTCTTCTCATTCATTCACTGGTTGATTATCCGTTGCGGACCGAAGCGCTTGCAATGACGTTTGCCTTTATGAACGCCATTATCTTCCACAAAGGATTTGCAGCCCGCCAGAAGAGTGAATTGATCGAGATCGACCACAACGGTGACAAATTACTTGTCCCCATCGGAACGCCGTCCTAGCGCCTCCTGGCGACGGTTCTGCGATCTGAGCAGGAATTTCCGAGTTCTGGTCCCTGCGTGGAAAATTCATTCTCGAACCACTCCAGCGCAGGCTTGTCTTGCATTGTTATAGACAATGGCGATCTGCTAGAACGCCTGCACGAAAGAACATCGTCCAGAAGTGAAGCTTGAACCGGGCCGCTGCAAAATTGCGCCTGATGCATCGATGCAAGATCTGGGCGGCACGAGAGAACGCTTAAAGTCCATGAACATCGCGCTAACGCATCTGCAGCGGCTTGAAGCCGAATCCATCCATATCTTTCGCGAGGTTGCAGCGACCTTCGCCAAGCCGGTCATGCTCTATTCGGTCGGCAAGGATTCCTCCGTGCTGATGCATCTTGCGATGAAGGCGTTTTATCCGGCCAAGCCGCCCTTTCCCTTTCTCCACGTCGACACAACCTGGAAATTCCGCGAGATGATCGCCTTTCGCGATCAGATGGCGCAGAAGCTCGGCTTCGATCTCCTGGTCCATGTCAACGGCGATGGTGTGCGCGATAATATCAATCCCTTCGACCATGGCTCGAACACCCATACGCATGTGATGAAGACCGTGGCGCTGCGACAGGCGCTCGATAAATACAGCTTCGATGCAGCCTTCGGCGGGGCGCGGCGCGACGAGGAGAAATCGCGCGCCAAGGAGCGGATCTTCTCTTTCCGCAATGCCCAGCACGTCTGGGACCCGAAGAACCAGCGGCCGGAGATGTGGAAGATATTCAATACCCGCATCGCGACCGGTGAATCGATCCGGGTGTTTCCGTTGTCGAACTGGACCGAACTCGATATCTGGCAGTACATTCTCCAGGAAGAGATCCCGATCGTGCCGCTCTATTTTGCCAAGGAGCGGCCGGTCGTCGAACGTGACGGCATGCTCATTCTGAGGGATGACGACCGCATGGAGTTGCGTCCCGGCGAGACGGTGGAGAACCGGCTGGTACGGTTCCGCACGCTCGGCTGCTATCCGCTGACCGGTGCGATCGAATCGGACGCCGACACGCTGGAGGCCATTGTTGGCGAAATGCTCACGGCGCGCACATCCGAACGGCAGGGCCGCCTGATCGACCGTGATGAAGCCGGCTCGATGGAAAAGAAGAAGCGCGAGGGGTATTTCTGAGCATGCGCCACATCATGGCCAAGAGCCTCGCCCCCACCGACGGCATTCGTGACTATCTGGCGGTGCAGGAACGAAAGTCGCTGCTGCGCTTCCTGACCTGCGGTTCCGTCGACGATGGCAAGTCGACGCTGATCGGGCGCCTGCTTTCGGACACCAAGCAGATTTTCGAGGACCAGCTTGCCGCGCTCGAGCGCGATTCGCGCAAGCATGGGACGACGGGCGACGACATCGATTTCGCGCTGCTGGTCGATGGCCTCGAGGCCGAGCGCGAGCAGGGCATTACCATCGATGTCGCCTATCGCTTTTTTGCCACGCCAAAACGCAAATTCATCGTTGCCGACACGCCCGGCCACGAACAGTACACGCGCAATATGGCGACGGGCGCGTCGACCGCCGATCTGGCCATCGTGCTGATCGACGCCCGGCAGGGCGTGCTGCGCCAGACCAGGCGCCACTCGATCATCGCCTCGCTGCTCGGCATCCGGCACATCGTGCTCGCCGTCAACAAGATCGATCTCGTTGGCTTCGACCAGGCCGTGTTCGAACGGATCGTCGCAGACTACGCGCAGTTCTCACGTGAACTCGGTTTTCAGTCGATCGTGTCCATTCCGATGTCGGCCCGCTATGGTGACAACGTTACGGCCCCTTCCGATAGAACAGAATGGTATTCCGGCCCGACGCTGATTGAACACCTGGAAACCGTGTCGGTCGATGAAGCCGTTGTCGAACTGCCGTTCCGTTTTCCGGTGCAGTATGTGAATCGCCCCAATCTCGATTTTCGCGGTTTTGCCGGCACGATCGCATCCGGTTCGGTCTCACCGGGCGACGAAGTCGTTGTCGCCAAATCCGGCAAGTCCGCTCATGTCAGGCGCATTGTCTCGCACGGCGGCGATCTGAGCCAGGCGGTGGCTGGCCAGGCCATCACCCTTGTCCTCGACGACGAGGTCGAGGTCTCGCGCGGCAACATGCTGGTGTCGCCGGCGGCGCGGCCGCAGGTCGCCGACCAGTTCGCCGCCAACATCGTCTGGTTCGACGAGCACGCGCTGCTGCCGGGCCGTTCCTATATCCTGCGGACGGAAACCGATCAGGCCAGCGCAACCGTCACCGACCTGAAATACCGCGTCAACGTCAACGACTTTGCCCATGAGGCGGCCAAGTCGCTGGAAATGAACGAGGTCGGCATTTGCAATGTCTCGACGCGAGCGCCGATCGCCTTCGATACGTTCTCCGAGAATCGCACGACCGGCGCCTTCATCTTGATCGACCGTATCACCAACGCCACGGTCGGCGCCGGCATGGTCCTGCATTCGCTGCGCCGCGCCGAAAACATCCACTGGCAATCGCTCGATGTCGGCAAGCATGGCCGCGCCGATCTGAAGAACCAGCGGCCTGCCGTGTTCTGGTTCACCGGGCTCTCGGGGTCGGGCAAGTCGACGATCGCCAACCTTTTCGAGAAGAAGCTGTTCGCCACCGGCCGGCATACCTACATCCTGGACGGCGATAATGTCCGCCACGGCCTCAATCGCGATCTTGGCTTCACCGACGCCGACCGCGTCGAAAACATTCGCCGCGTGGCCGAAGTGGCGCGCCTGATGGCCGATGCCGGGCTGATCGTCATTGTTTCCTTCATTTCGCCATTCAGCGCCGAGCGGCGCATGGCGAGAGAATTGATGGCCACCGGTGAATTCGTCGAGGTGTTTGTCGACACACCCTTTGAGGAATGCGCCAGACGCGATCCGAAGGGCCTCTATGCGCGGGCGTTGAATGGCGAAATCAAAAATTTCACCGGCGTCGATTCACCGTACGAAGCCCCGGAAAACCCCGAAATCCATCTCAAGACGCTCGGCAAGTCCGCCGAGGAGATGGTAGAGGCCCTGGAACTCTGGCTGAACGAGCGCGACATTGCCGAAAACCAATATGATAGCGGCGGCGGTATCTGAAGACGAAGCGATGCTCGGCTTGTTCGAGCGCCTCGCCCTGGCGGCGGGGCGGGAGGTGATGCGAGTTTTTGATGCCGGCTGCGCAGTCGACCAGAAATCAGACAACTCGCCAGTGACCGAAGCCGATCGCCAGAGCGAAAAGATCATTCTCGCCGGGCTGCGCGCTGCGTTCCCCTATATCCCTTGCGTGGCTGAGGAAGAGGCATCGGCCGGCATCGTGCCGCCGGATCTCGACGACGCCTTCTTCCTGGTGGATCCACTCGACGGCACCAAGGAATTCGTCAACCGCAGGACCGACTTCACCGTCAACATCGCGCTCGTTCGCCACGGCGTGCCGGAGATCGGTGTCGTCTTTGCGCCATGCACCGGACGCTTCTTTTCCGGCCGGCCGGGCAGGGCTGAGGCAATTGAAGTCAATGGCGACTACCAGATCGTCGGCCGTCGGCCGATCTCGGTGAGGGCGGGCGTGGCGCCACTGACCGTCGTCGCCAGCCGGTCCCACAATACGCCCGAGACTGAAGCCTATATCCGCACGGTGGGCGCTGCCGAGATCGTCTCGGTCGGCTCGTCGCTGAAATTCTGTCTTGTCGCCGGAGCCGAGGCCGACGTCTATCCGCGCTTCGGCCGCACCATGGAATGGGACACCGCGGCGGGTGACGCGGTGTTGCGTGCCGCCGGCGGCATGACGCACACGCTTGACGGTAAGCCGCTGGCCTATGGCAAGCGTAACCAGAGCGACGACGAGGATTTCGCCAATCCGCATTTCATTGCTAGCGGCAAGGTGGCCCGGCCAACCTGACGATGATTGTGTCGCTGGCTTGCAGGGTCGGGCGGACGATCCTCAAAAGCTACGGCAGCACAGGATCGCTGCGCAGGTCGTTGCTTTCCTTCGAACCCGGCGGTACGCCTGGGCAGGCGGCATGCGGAGTTGGACCGGGATCCTACCGTGCCGCTCGCAACAACCTGGAAGAGCTCCTCGCGCATGGCAAGAATGTCCTTGCGCTTGGCGAGATACGCGGGCGGCAGCGGCCAGACGGCAAAAAACCTTATGCTGTCCTGATGAACGGGTGTCGTCTACACACAGGAGAATTGGCTAATGCCGCTCAACATTCGTAGTGAAGAGGTAAACAGGCTTGCCGAAAAGCTGGCCGCGCGCACGCGCTTGAACAAGACGGCTGCCGTGAAGCTAGCCCTGGAGAACGAATTGCGCCGTGCCGAGGAGGCGATCCCTCTGTGGGAGCGGCTGAAGCCTTTGCGGGCGAAGATCGCGGCCTATCCGGACACCGGCCTTGCGGCGGACAAGGCATTTTTCGATGACCTCAGCCGTGACTACTGATGTTCGTCGATGCGTCTGCAATCATCGCCATTGGTGACGGAAGAGCCTGAGGCCGAGGACCTTACCTTGCGGCGGCGCTCGATGCCGCGCGCCAGCCACGGCCGATCACATTTGTCGGGGGAGGGAACAGTTGGGCTGTTTCGCAACTCTACGCGCGAGGCAGCCTGACTTTGTTGATACCGCACGCGATCGGCGTAGCGCTGGGGATATACCGGCGATCGCGCGTGTCAGGCTCTATGCTGCGGCGATTTGCGCCGAATTCGAGCCGATATAGTTACGGACCGTTTCGATGATCCGGTCCTGGTCGGCCTCGCTCAGATAGGGATGCATGGGCAGGCATAGGATATGCTTCGGCAGCTCCTCCGAAACGGCAAGACCTGTCGGCGTGCGCGGATAATCGCGGTAGGCGATCTGGCTGTGCAAGGGCTTCACGTAATAGATCACCGACGGGATGCCTTTTTCCCCGAGATACGCCTTCAGCCCGTCGCGCTTCGGCGTCTCGATGGCATATTGCGCCCAAGCCGAACGGCCGCCGTCCAGGTTGCGCGCCGCCTTGACGATGTCGCCGAGGCCTTCGGCATACCGGTTGGCGACCGCTTGACGGGCGACCATCTCGTCTTCGAGAATGGCCAGCTTCTCGATCAGGATCGCCGCCTGCAGAGTATCGAGCCGCGAATTGATGCCGACGCGGACATTGTCATATTGGGTTTCGCCTTTGCCGTGGAAGGCGAACGAGCGAAGTTGCTCGGCCAGCGCATCGTCGTTGGTGAACATCGCGCCGCCGTCACCATAGCAGCCGAGCGGTTTTGCCGGGTAGAAGCTGGTCGATCCGACCGCTCCGAACGAACCCAGCATCTTGCCGTCGATCGAGCCGCCGATCGCCTGCGCGGCATCCTCGATCACCATCAGCCCTTCGCGGTTGGCGATGGCCATGATCGCCTCGTAATCGGCGGCGAGCCCGAACAGGTCGACGGGAATGATCGCCTTTGGCTTCAGCCGGCCTTCCGCCTTGATCATGGCGATGGCCGCCTCAAGGCTGGCGATGTCAATATTATAGGTCTGGGGGTCGACATCGACGAAAACCGGCTCGGCCTTGGCCAGCGCCACCACTTCCGCCGTGGCGGCGAAGGTGAAGCTCGGCACGAACACCGCGTCACCTGGGCCGATGCCGGCCGCAAACAGCGGCAACAGCAGTGCGTCGGTGCCGTTGGCGCAGGCGACGACATGCTTGGTGCCGATATAGGCGGCGAGCTTGTTTTCGAATTCAGTGACCTCAGGTCCCAGAATATAGCGCCCCTCGTCGACGACGCGGTCGATGGCTGCCTTCAGCCTGTCGCGGATTCGTTCGCGTTGCGCGCCTAGATCGATGAAATGCATGTCGGCCTCAAAACGGGACTAGCCAGATAACCGGCCGCTGGTATCAGACTTGGCGCGGCCGAGAAAGCTGCACGGACCAAACCACGAATTGCTCAAATGTCGCAGCCTGTTACCTGTCAGTCCGACAGGTCCCCATCAGACGCCGGAAATCCGGGGCTTTGTTGCGCACGATACGGCCTTCGTGTCGCACGCGCTCGGCTGGGCGAAACATAAAGTGATTGACGTCCTGCGCGTCTTCAGCGCATCGCCGTCCAATCAGGCGATTTCATGCCGCCAGGGCGGATTGGCGCCGGCCCGCGACACGGTTACCGCCGCAGCCTTGGCGCCAAGCGCCAGCGCCCTGTGGATGGCGTCTTCCGACAGATTGGCGATCGCCTCCTTCGACAGCAGCCCTTGCTCGTGCAGCGAGGCCAGGATTCCGGCGTTGAACGTGTCGCCGGCGCCGACCGTATCGACCACCTCGACCTTGTCCGGCACGACCGTGACCTTGTGATCCCTGGTGTAGCCGACGGCGCCTTCGCTGCCATGGGTAACAACGATCAGTGTCGGGCCGCGCTCCAGCCAGTTGCGGACGACGTCCTCGTGCGAGCCGGCTTCGCCGAACCAGTTGAGGTCCTCGTCCGACAGTTTCACAATGTCGGCCATGGCCATCATTGAGCGGATGCGCCTGAGATGCTTGGCCTTGTCCGGTATGAAATTGGGCCGGATGTTGGGGTCGAGCATCATGACGCGGCGACTGTGCTCCCGCCGCATGAATTCCTCATAAGCGGATCCGGCCGGCTCCGAGATCAGACTGATGGCGCCGAACAGCATGGCTTCGATCTCGCTGCCGAGTTTCGGCAGATCGTCGATGGTCAGCATCCGTCCAGCGGTGTTTTCGTCGTAGAACGTATAGGTCGCCTGGCCGTCGTCCAGCCGCACGAAGGCAAGCGTCGTCGGCCGGGGCGATGTGTGCGCATAGGTGGAGCTGACCTTGCTTGCCCCCAGCGCCTCCCTGAACTGGCCGCCGAACAGATCCGACGACAGGCCGGAAAAGAAACCGGCGGGTGCTCCCAGCCGGCCGAGCGCTATTGCCGTGTTGAACACCGCGCCGCCGACATAGGGCGCAAAGGCCGGCTCGCCCTGCGTCGTGGTGCGTGGCAGCATGTCGATCAGGGCTTCGCCGCAACAGAGGATCATGATTTCCTGTTCTCCGGCGGATAGATCACACCCTTGCGGATGATGATGTTGGCGTAGAGCCGCGGCTCGCTTGTCGCGACGATCGCGTGTGCGGACCTGACCCGTTGATAAAAGTCGGCGCCGGCAAGCGCAACCACCCTGCGGCCCGGAGCACGCTTGGCGCAGATCGCCTCCATCTCGTGATGAACGGGATCGGCAAGCAGGGGATCACCCTTGACCGAGGCGCGAAACAGCGCCTCTGGCACTGCGTCGTCGACAGGCAATACGCTGAGGATGGCGTCGAGCATCGGAACGAGATGATGACCGTCGGCGCGGATGAGCCGCTGTGCCTGCTCTTTCGCCGGGTAGTTTCCGTCGACAAGGGCGATCTCATCGCCATGACCCATGGCACGCAGCGTCGCCAGCAGCTGTGGACCGAGCAGCACCGGGATTCCGATCAGCATCGCTCAGGCACTCCTGGAAATCGTGGTCGAGCCGATGAGGAAGCGCTCGGAAAGCGGCAGGCTGGCACCGCCCAGGGCACGTGCATGAATGCCGACAGTCCCCTCGCGCACGGCCGGAAGCTTCAGGCCTTCACCGTCAATCTTGCCGATAGCATCGATAACGGCATCGACGAGCCGGCGCCGCACGGCCTTCGGCATCCATCCGTCGATCACCGCCGCCTCGAAATCGATAACCGATGACGCAGCCACAATGGCATAGGCGAGCGCCTGCGAGGCGCGGGCGATCCAAACGTCGAGCTCGACGCCGATTTCGCCCCAATCCTCCGGTGACGTCCACAGATGTGAGGCTTCGACGCCGCGCGCGTTGAGTGCCTTTTCCAGCATGGCGATCGACGCCACGTCGATCAATTGGGTCGGCTTGCCGTCCGGTCCAGGCACCGGCATCGAACCCAGCGCGCCGGCATTGCCGGTCGGTCCGCCGAACAGGTGACCGTTCAGCACGATGCCGCCGCCGGCGAAGGCACCGATATAGAAATAGATGAAGTCGCGTGCTGTACCCGCTTTGCCGAACACCAGTTCGGCGCCGCAGGCAGAGGTGGCGTCATTTTGCAGGTAGACCGGGAATTCGCACTGTGCCTGGATGTCGGCGCGGATGTCTCGGTGGCGCCATTCGTCCATGACTTCGCGCGGCGCACCTGCCGTATCGGCCCAGCTCCACAATTCGAACGGCATGGCGATGCCAAGTCCGGCAATGCGCTTGTCCTGCGCCGGGGTGAGTTCGCCGCGCATCGTCTTCATGCCGGAGGTGACGAATTCGACCGTCTCGCGTGGTGCCGGATAGCGGTAGGAATGCTGCAGCATCGAGCGCACATTGCCGAGAAAATCGATCAGCACGAGTTCGGCGCTGCGACGGCCGATCTTCAGGCCGATGAAATAAGCGCCATCGGGATTGAGCGCCATCGGAATGGAAGGTTGGCCGATCTTGCCGCGCAGCGGCGCCTGGCGGACAAGAAGGTTGTCCTCCTCGAGCTCGCGCATGATGACCGAAACCGTCTGGGCCGAAAGTCCGGTCATGCGCGCAATGTCGGACTTCGCCAGGCTGCCGTGCTGACGCACCAGCGACAGCACCAGCCGCTCATTGTGGTCCCGCATGCCGCTCTGGTTGGTGCCGCGGTGAATGCGGCTTTTGGCTGCCTCGGGCGAACCGTGCCTCGTGATGCCGGTCTCCACCCCTTCTCCTCCCGTCGTTTTCCACAATGCTTTTGGCCAGAATGAGTGACCGGCGCCACGCTGTCAATAATAAATAAGAGTGATTTAATTATTGACAGAAACCTCAGTCTGGTATTCTCTTGGGGCAAGCGTCCACGCCGGGAGAAGTCGTCTGGATGCTTTGTGCAGATGCCGGTTGGCCGGCATCCGAACTCGTTCCCCTGGGAGGAAAATCGTGACCAAGACAGCACTGCTAAGATCCACCGTTTTTGCCGCGGCCGGACTGGGCCTCATGGCGTTCACCTCGGCTGCGTCCGCCGCCGATGTCGGCGCCTGCCTGATCACCAAGACCGATACCAACCCGTTCTTCGTCAAAATGAAAGAAGGCGCGTCTGCCAAGGCTAAAGAACTTGGCGTCGACCTCAAAGCCTACGCCGGCAAGATCGACGGCGACAGCGAAAGCCAGGTGGCGGCGATCGAAAGCTGCATCGCCGACGGCGCCAAGGGCATCCTGATCACCGCGTCGGACACCAAGGGCATCGTCCCGGCGGTGAAGAAGGCACGTGACGCCGGTCTGCTCGTGATCGCGCTGGACACGCCGCTTGATCCGCTCGACGCCGCCGACGCGACCTTCGCAACCGACAATCTGGAGGCTGGAAAGCTGATCGGCGCGTGGGCCGCGGCGACACTCGGCGACAAGGCGAAGGATGCCAAGATCGGCTTCCTCGACCTGACCCCCTCGCAGCCGACGGTCGACGTGCTGCGCGACCAGGGCTTCATGATGGGCTACGGCATCGACGTGAAGGACCCCAACAAGATCGGCGATGAGGACGATCCGCGTATCGTCGGCCACGACGTCACCAACGGCAACGAAGAAGGCGGCCGCAAGGCCATGGAGAACCTTCTCCAGAAGGACCCCGGCATCAACGTCATCCACACCATCAACGAGCCGGCAGCCGTCGGCGCCTACCAGGCGCTCAAGGCCGTGGGCCTCGAAGGCAATGTGCTGATCGTGTCGGTTGACGGCGGCTGCCCCGGCGTGAAGTCGGTCGCCGAGGGCGTGATCGGTGCGACCTCACAGCAATATCCGCTGCAGATGGCGGCACTCGGCATCGAAGCGATCGCCGCTTACGCCAAGGACGGGACAAAACCCAAGCCGACCGAAGGCAAGGATTTCTTCGACACCGGCGTCAACCTCGTGACCGACAAGCCCGCAGAGGGCGTGAAGTCCATCGACACCAAGGAAGGCCTCGCCAAGTGCTGGGGCTGATGCCGGTCTGACAGGCAACAGGACTGATCGGCCGGGGCTTGATCCCCGGCCGCTTCGGGTGGACGATGCGGTAATCGCAAGCGCGAACAATACCGACGGCAGATCGGGAATGGTTGGACGGGCGTCGGCGCGTGGCTGAAGCCTCATGGGAGGAAACATGTCTCAGGTTCAGGAATTCGAAAAGGCTCTCGCGAACAGCGAGACAAGCGTTGCTGCTTTTGACGAGCATGGCACGTCGCTCGTCAAGCGCATCCAGCATTTCCTGCATTCCACTCCGGCTGCGGTGCCGCTGATCGTGCTGGTTCTGTCGATCGCTGTCTTCGGCGTCACCATCGGAGGACGGTTCTTTTCGTCTTACACGCTGACGCTGATCCTCCAGCAGATCGCCATCGTTGGTATTCTCGGAGCCGCGCAGACGCTGGTCATCCTGACAGCCGGCATCGACCTGTCAATCGGCGTGATCATGGTCATTTCGGCCGTGATCATGGGCAATTGCGCGGTCACCTATGGTCTGCCGACCTTGCTTGCCGTGGTGATCGGGCTTGCCGCCGGCGGGGCCTGCGGGCTGCTCAACGGGCTGCTGGTCGCCTACATGAAGCTGCCGCCTTTCATCGTCACGCTCGGCACCTGGAACATCGTCATGGCCACGAACTTCATCTATTCGGCCAATGAGACGATCCGTGACGCCGACGTCGACGTCCAGGCGCCGCTGCTGCATCTGTTCGGCCTGAACTTCAAGGTCGGCACGGCGGTGCTGACGTTCGGTGTCATTGCCATGGTCGTGTTGGTGCTGTTCTTGTGGTACGTGCTCAATCACACCGCATGGGGCCGTCATGTCTACGCTGTCGGCGACGATCCGGAAGCGGCGAAGCTGTCGGGCATCCAGACCAAGAAGGTGCTGATTTCGGTCTACACGCTTGCCGGGCTGATCGCCGCTTTCGCTGCCTGGGTCTCCATCGGCCGCAACGGCTCGATCTCGCCGTCCGCCGCCGTCACCGACTACAATTTGCAGGCGATCACCGCGACGGTGATCGGCGGCATTTCCCTCTTCGGCGGGCGCGGCTCGATTTTGGGCACGCTGTTCGGCGCGATGATCGTTGGCGTCGTTTCGATGGGCCTCAACATGCTGGGCGCCGATCCGCAATGGAAAGTGCTGCTCACCGGTGTGCTGATCATCGGCGCCGTGGCGATCGACCAGTGGATCAGAAAGGTTTCGGTGTAACCATGACCCAGGAGCCCATCCTCACCGCGCGCGGCCTCGTCAAGCGCTACGGCCGCGTTACCGCACTGAACAGCTGCGACTTCGATCTCTATCCGGGAGAAATCCTGGCCGTGATCGGCGACAATGGCGCCGGCAAGTCGACGCTGATCAAGGCGATCTCGGGCGCCGTTGTCCCGGACGAGGGGATCATCGAGTTGGACGGCAAGCAGGTGCTCTTCAAGTCGCCCATCGAGGCCCGTGAAGCCGGCATCGAAACCGTTTATCAGAACCTGGCGCTGTCGCCGGCCCTGTCGATCGCCGACAATATGTTCCTCGGTCGCGAGATCCGCAAACCGGGTTTTCTGGGCGACTGGCTGCGCATGCTCGACCGCCCGGCAATGGAAAAGCGCGCCCGCGACAAGCTCACCGAACTTGGCCTGATGACCATCCAGAACATCAGCCAGGCCGTGGAAACGCTGTCGGGCGGCCAACGCCAAGGCGTGGCGGTGGCGCGCGCCGCCGCCTTCGGCTCGAAAATGGTTATCATGGATGAGCCGACGGCGGCGTTAGGCGTCAAGGAGAGCCGCCGCGTGCTCGAACTGATCCTCGACGTGAAGAAGCGCGGCCTGCCGATCGTGCTGATTTCGCACAACATGCCACATGTCTTCGAGGTGGCCGACCGCATTCATATCCATCGGCTGGGCCGTCGCCTCTGCGTCATCGATCCCAAGCAATATACGATGTCCGACGCCGTCGCCTTCATGACCGGAGCGAAGCTTCCGCCGGAGGCGGCACTGGCGGCCTGATGCATGTCGCCCAAAGGCATGCCCTCGGGCGTGAACCGAGGGTGCGCAGCGGTTTTGGGATGACGACATGCACATAAGCAAGAACTTAAGGCGCGTCGCATAGGCCGCCCAAACGCGATGCGCTTTAAGTTCTAATTGCCGTTGAGTAAGCTTCTCCGCGGCAATCTAACTCGATTGAACGCTTAACAATATGCGATAGCATGGGCTGGGAGGAATGGTGAAAGCCGGTATGATCATGGCAACCGCACGAGAGGCAGCATGACGCGCGCGATGACAACCGAAGCTCCCATTCTCGAAAACTCCGATCCCAAGGCGCTTGCCGACGAAGTCTTGAAGGCCCTCAAATACAGGCTCGGCAAGGGTACCAGCGTCGCGACGCAATACGACTGGCTCACCGCCTCGATCAAGGTCGTGCGCGACCATATCGTCGATCATTGGATGCAGGCGACGCAAGAGGCCTACGCCCATCAGGAAAAGCGCGTCTATTACCTATCACTGGAATTCCTCATCGGCCGCCTGATGCGCGACGCCTTCTCCAATCTCGGTCTGATGGACAATATGCGTGAAGCGCTGCGGTCTCTGGGCGTCGACCTTGACCTCATCGCGGCCCTCGAACCAGATGCAGCGCTTGGCAATGGCGGTCTCGGCCGGCTCGCCGCCTGCTTCATGGAAAGCATGGCAACCGTCGACATCCCCGCGCATGGCTATGGCATTCGTTACGCCAACGGCATGTTTCGTCAGGAGATCCATGACGGCTGGCAGGTTGAGCTGCCCGAAACCTGGCTCGATCACGGCAACCCCTGGGAGTTCGAGCGGCGCGAACGCGCCTTCGAGGTCGGCTTCGGCGGCTCGGTGGAATCGATCACCTCAAAGGACGGCAGGCTTGAGCGCCACGTCTGGAAGCCGATCGAACACGTTCTGGCGGTTGCCTACGATACACCGGTGGTTGGCTGGCGGGCCAACCGCGTCAACACGCTGCGGCTCTGGTCCGGCATGCCGATCGATCCGATCCTGCTTGACAAGTTCAACGCCGGCGACCACATCGGCGCGCTCGCCGAAAGCAACAAGGCCGATGCCTTGTCGCGCGTCCTTTACCCTGCTGATTCCCACAAGGCCGGTCAGGAGCTGCGGCTCAGGCAAGAGTATTTCTTTTCCACCGCATCGTTGCAGGACATCATTCAGCGTCATCTCAGCCAGTATGGCGACCTGCAGTCGCTGCCCGACAAAGCGGCGATCCATCTGAACGACACCCATCCGGCCATCGCAGTGGCCGAGCTGCTGCGCCTGTTGATGGATGTCCACGGCATGGATTTCGACGAGGCCTGGAGCATCACCAAGCGCACCTTCGGCTACACCAACCACACGCTGCTTCCCGAAGCGCTCGAAAGCTGGCCGGTGCCGCTGTTCGAGCGGCTGTTGCCGCGCCATATGCAGATCGTCTACGCCATCAACGCGGAAGTGCTGCTGGAGGCGCGCGCCTCCGACCAGTTTTCTGACGAGCAGATCAGCCAGATCTCGCTGATACAGGAAAACGGCGAGCGCCGGGTGCGCATGGGCAATCTGGCCTTTGTCGGCTCGCACTCGATCAACGGCGTCTCTGCCCTTCACACCGAGCTGATGAAGGAAACGGTGTTTGCCGAACTCCACCGGCTCTATCCCGACCGTATCAACAACAAGACCAACGGCATCACGCCGCGGCGCTGGCTGATCCAGTGCAATCCCGGTCTCACCGCGCTTACCCGCGAGGCGATCGGAGACCGCTTTCTCGACGATATAGACGCGATCAAGGAGCTCGATGCCTTTGCCGACGACGCCGCCTTCCGCGACAAGTTCGCGGCAGTCAAGCGGGCAAACAAGGTCAAACTTGCCAATCTCGTCGCCGACCGCCTCGGCATCAAGGTCGATCCCTCGGCGCTGTTCGACATCCAGATCAAGCGCATCCACGAATACAAGCGCCAACTCCTCAACATCCTCGAAACAGTCGCGCTCTACGACCAGATCCGCTCCCATCCCGAGCGCAACTGGATGCCACGCGTCAAGTTCTTCGGCGGCAAGGCGGCGCCCAGCTACCACAACGCCAAGCTGATCATCAAACTCGCCAACGACGTCGCCAAGGTCATCAACCGCGACCCGGCCGTTCGCAGCCTTCTCAAAGTGGTGTTCTTGCCGAACTACAATGTGAGCCTGGCCGAGATCATGATGCCGGCCGCCGATCTTTCAGAGCAGATATCGACCGCCGGCATGGAAGCCTCCGGCACCGGCAACATGAAATTCGCGCTGAACGGTGCGCTGACCATCGGCACGCTCGACGGCGCCAATGTCGAGATCAAGGAATGCGTCGGCGACGACAACATCTTCATTTTCGGCCTGACCACCGAAGAGGTCGCCGAGCGGCGCAGCAACGGCTACGACCCGCGATCGGTGATCGAATCCTCTCCCGAACTGGCGCAGGCCGTGGCTGCCGTTTCATCGGGCGTCTTTTCGCCTGTCGATCCGGAACGCTATCGCGACCTGATGAACGGCCTCTATCAGAGCGACTGGTTCATGGTCGCGGCGGATTTCGATGCCTACGCCTCAACCCAGCGCGATGTCGACGCCGTCTGGCGCAACAGCCCGGATTGGTACGCCAAGGCAATCCGCAATGTCGCCCGCGTCGGCTGGTTCTCGTCCGACCGCACGATCCGCCAATATGCGAAAGAAATCTGGAACGTGCCCGTTTGATGTGATTGCATGAGGCCACGAACAATGTGGTCCGGGTGCCGGGGAGGGTCACTGCCTGATGAGGAAGCCGCGCACGACCGCTGCGACAAGCGGGCCGGATGGACAGGCGTCAGCCGGTGATGTCGCGGCAATTGTCGCCGGCACGCATGGTGATCCTTTCGCTGTCCTCGGTGTGCACGAGGTTGACAAGGGCTTTGTCGCCCGCTGTTTCGTCCCCCATGCCGAGTTCGTCACTGCCTATACGCTGACCGGCAAGAAAGCCGGCGAACTCTCCAGGCGCGACGAAGGCGGCTTCTTCGAGGGCAACCTGTCGCTCAAAAAGCGTCAGCCGCTGCGCTATCACGCGCGCAATGCCGGCGGTGACTGGTGGCTGACCGATCCCTATTCGTTCGGCCCGGTACTCGGTCCGCTGGATGACTATTACATCGCCGAAGGCTCTCATCTCAGGCTGTTCGACAAGCTCGGTGCGCATCTCATCGATCACGAGGGTGCGTCCGGCGTGCATTTCGCCGTCTGGGCACCCAATGCAAGGCGCGTTTCGGTGGTCGGCGATTTCAACGAATGGGACGGCCGCAGGCATGCGATGCGCGTCCGCCGCGACACCGGTATCTGGGAGTTGTTCATTCCCGACATCGGCGCCGGACGGCCATACAAATACGAGATCATCGGGCCCGATGGCGTGAGACTCCCGCTGAAGGCCGATCCGTTCGCCTTCAAGTCGGAACTGCGCCCGGCCACCGCTTCGGTGACGGCGCTTCCGCCGGCGCATGAATGGGGTGACGAGGCGCACCGCAACTACTGGCGCAACGCCGACCCCCGCCGCGAGGCGGTGTCGATCTATGAGGTGCATGCCGGCTCCTGGCAGCTTCACGACGACGGCAGCTTCCTGTCATGGGACGAGCTTGCCGGCCGGCTGATCCCCTACGTCGTCGACACCGGCTTCACCCATATCGAATTCATGCCGATCTCCGAACATCCCTATGACCCGTCATGGGGCTACCAGACGACGGGTCTCTACGCGCCGTCGGCCCGCTTCGGCGATCCGGACGGTTTTGCCCGGTTCGTCGACGGCGCCCACCGCGCCGGCATCGGCGTCATCTTAGACTGGGTGCCGGCGCACTTTCCGGTGGACGCGCATGGGCTGGCCAATTTCGACGGCACCGCGCTCTATGAGCATGCCGACCCGCGCAAGGGCTTCCATCCCGACTGGAACACCGCGATCTACAATTTCGGCCGGCGCGAGGTGGTCTCGTTCCTGGTCAATAACGCGCTGTTTTGGGCCGAGAAATACCATGTCGACGGTTTGCGCGTCGATGCCGTCGCCTCGATGCTCTACCTCGACTATTCGCGCAAGGCCGGCGAATGGATCCCTAACGAAAAAGGCGGGCGCGAAAACCTTGAGGCGGTCAGCTTCCTCCAGAGGATGAACAAGGAAGTCTACGGCCATCATCCCGGCGTGATGACGATCGCCGAGGAATCGACCTCATGGCCAAAAGTTTCGCAGCCGGTGCATGAGGGCGGGCTGGGTTTCGGCTTCAAGTGGAACATGGGCTTCATGCACGACACGCTGGAGTATTTCTCCAAAGAGCCGATTTTTCGCAAGCATCACCACGGCGACATCACCTTCGGTCTGGTCTACGCCTTCTCAGAGAATTTCGTGCTGCCGCTCTCCCATGACGAGGTCGTGCACGGCAAGGGGACGCTGCTTAGCAAGATGGCCGGCGACGACTGGCAGAAATTCGCAACACTGCGCGCATACTACGCCTTCATGTGGGGCTACCCCGGCAAGAAGCTGTTGTTCATGGGGCAGGAATTCGCCCAGCGCCGCGAGTGGAGCGAGGCGCGCGCACTCGACTGGAGCCTGCTCGATTTCGGGCCCCACCGCGGCGTCTGGCAGACGGTGCGCGATCTCAACTATCTCTACCGCTCGCGCCCGGCCCTGCATGCGCGCGATTGCGAGCCGGAGGGCTTTTCCTGGCTGATCGTCGACGACAGCGCCAACTCTGTCTTTGCCTGGCTGCGCAGCGCGCCGGGCGGAAACCCGGTCGCCGTCATCTCCAATTTTACACCGGTGCCGCGTGACGATTATCGCGTGCCGTTGCCAATGGCCGGACGTTGGCGCGAGATCATCAACACCGACGCCACCGACTATGGCGGTTCCGGCAAGGGCAATGGCGGCGCTGTCGAGGCTCGGGCGGAAGGAGGAGGCATCTCGGCGACGATGCTGTTGCCGCCGCTGTCGACGATCATGCTCGAATTTGCTCCGGACTAGCGATGTCTCGCAGCGCGTAACTTGGGAGGACAAAAATGGCAGATATAAAACGGACGCAGCCGCTGGCGCGCGATGCCATGGCCTATGTTCTGGCCGGCGGTCGTGGCAGCCGCCTCAAGGAATTGACCGACCGGCGCGCCAAGCCCGCGGTCTATTTCGGCGGCAAGACGCGCATCATAGATTTTGCGCTCTCCAATGCGATCAATTCCGGTATTCGCCGCCTCGGCGTTGCCACCCAGTACAAGGCGCATTCGCTGATCCGCCACCTGCAGCGCGGCTGGAACTTCCTGCGGCCCGAGCGTAATGAGAGCTTCGATATCCTGCCGGCCAGCCAACGCGTATCGGAAACGCAATGGTATGAGGGCACGGCCGATGCCGTCTACCAGAACATCGACATCATCGAGGCCTACGGGCCCGAATACATGGTCATCCTGGCCGGCGATCACGTCTACAAGATGGACTATGAGCTGATGCTTCGCCAGCATGTCGACGCCGGCGCCGACGTCACCGTTGGCTGCCTCGAAGTGCCGCGCATGGAGGCGACCGGATTCGGCGTCATGCATGTCGACAAGAAGGACACCATCATCTCCTTCATCGAGAAACCCGCCGATCCGCCCGGCATTCCCGACAAGCCGGATTTTGCCCTGGCTTCGATGGGCATCTACGTATTCAAGACCAACTTCCTGATGGAGCAATTGCGCCGCGACGCGGCCGAACCGGGCTCAAGCCGTGACTTCGGCAAGGACATCATCCCCTATGTCGTCGAGCACGGGAAGGCGATCGCCCATCGCTTCGCCAAATCCTGCGTGCGCTCGACCGCCGAGAACGAAGCCTACTGGCGCGATGTCGGGACAGTCGACGCCTATTGGGAAGCCAATATCGACCTGACCGACATCACGCCGGAGCTCGACCTCTACGACCGCGACTGGCCGATCTGGACCTATGCCGAGCTGAAGCCGCCGGCAAAGTTCGTGCATGACGAGGATGGCCGCCGTGGCTCGGCGGTATCGTCGCTCGTCTCGGGCGATTGCATTGTCTCAGGCGCGTCGCTGAAGCGGAGCCTGATCTTCACGGGCGCACGCATCAATTCCTATTCGACGCTCGAGGACGTCGTCATGCTGCCCGACTGCCAGGTCGGCCGCAGCGCGAGATTGAAGCGTGTGGTGATCGATCATGGCGTCAGGATTCCCGAAGGGCTCGTGGTCGGCGAGGATCCCGTCCTCGACGCCAAGCGCTTTCGCGTTTCCGAAAAGGGCATCTGCCTCGTCACGCAGGCCATGATCGACAAACTGGGATTGTCGTGAATGCAGGTCCTGTCGGTCACGCCCGAAATATTTCCTCTGATCAAGACTGGCGGGCTTGCCGACGTGACCGGCGCATTACCCGTCGCGCTCGCCGGCAAGGGCGTGACGATGCGAACACTTGTTCCCGGCTATCCCCAGGTGATGGATGCCTTCAAGAAGAAAAAACCCGTTCATCACTATCCGCTGCTGCAAGGCGGCAAGGCTTCGGTCCATGCCGTCCAGATCGCCGGGCTCGACCTGTTCGTGCTCGACGCGCCGCATCTGTTCCATCGCCCCGGCGGCCCCTATGGCAATGCCACCGGCGCCGACTGGCCGGACAATTGGCGGCGTTTCGCGGCCCTGAGCCAGGTTGGCGGCGACATCGCCGGCGGCGCCGTTTCGGGCTACCAGCCGGACATCGTCCATGCCCATGACTGGCAGTCGGCGATGACGCTGGCCTATATGCGCTACGGCAAGGCGGTCGGCACGCCGTCGATGATCACCGTCCACAATCTCGCTTTCCAGGGCCAGTTCGGCGCCGGCATCTTTGGCGAACTCGGTTTGCCGGCGGCGGCCATGGCGCTCGACGGCGTCGAATATTATGGCGGCGTCGGTTTCCTCAAGGCCGGCCTGCAGGCCGCCTGGGCCATCACCACAGTCAGCCCGACCTATGCGCAGGAGATCCGCTCGCCGGAATTCGGCATGGGGCTCGATGGCCTCATCAACATGCGGTCCGTCGATCTCTATGGCATCGTCAACGGCATCGACACCGAGATATGGAACCCTGAAACCGACAAGCATCTGGTCTCCAACTACACGGCCAAGACGTTGAAGGCGCGGCATCCCAACCGGACCGCCGTCGAGGATCGGTTCAACCTTGACCGCGACGACAGTCCGATCGTCTGCGTCATCAGCCGGCTCACCTGGCAGAAGGGAATGGACATACTGGCAGCGGTCGTCGACGGGATTGTTGCGAGGGGTGCGCGCCTGGCGATACTGGGGTCGGGCGACGCCGGCCTCGAAGGCGCGATGCTGGCCGCCGCCGCCCGCCATCGCGGGCGCATCGGCGTCGTCGTCGGTTATGACGAGGCGCTTTCCCACACCATGCAGGGCGGCTGTGACGCCATCGTCATCCCGTCGCGCTTCGAGCCTTGCGGACTGACGCAGCTTTACGGCCTGCGCTATGGCTGCGTGCCGGTCGTCGCCCGCACCGGCGGTCTTGCCGACACCATCATCGACGCCAATGAAGCGGCCGTTTCGGCAGGTGTGGCGACCGGCTTCCAGTTCGCGCCCGCCGATGCCGGCGCCTTGCTGCACGCCATCCGCCGGCTGGTCGCGGCGCACGCCAACCCTACGGTCTGGACGTCGATGCAGCGGCAAGGCATGAAGGCGGATGTGTCATGGGATAAAAGCGCAGAAAAATACCTCGAACTCTATCGCTTGCTGCATTCGAAAAGGGCTGTCTGACGCATGATACGCACCGTCGCCACCAAACCTTATCTCGACCAGAAGCCCGGCACCTCCGGGCTGCGCAAGAAAGTGCCGGTGTTCCAGCAGGAGCACTATGCCGAGAACTTCATCCAGTCGATTTTCGATGGGCTGGACGGGTTCAAGGGCCAGACCCTGGTGATCGGCGGCGACGGCCGCTTTTACAACCGCGAGGTCATCCAGAAGGCCATCGCCATGGCGGCGGCCAACGGTTTCGGCAAGGTAATGGTCGGGCAGGGCGGCATCCTGTCGACGCCGGCCGCTTCGCATGTCATCCGCAAATACAAGGCCTTCGGCGGCATCATCCTTTCGGCCAGCCACAATCCGGGCGGCCCGCACGAGGATTTCGGCATCAAATACAATGCCGGCAATGGCGGCCCGGCACCGGAAAAGCTGACCGACGCGATCTTCGCCAAGACCAAGGTAATCTCCAGCTTCAAGATCGCCGATATTGGCACGGTCGACCTCGACACGATCGGCACCGTCGAGGCGAGCGGCATGACCGTCGAGGTGATCGACCCGGTCGCCGACTATGCCGAGCTGATGGAAAGCCTGTTCGATTTCGATGCGCTGCGTGCGTTGTTCAAATCGGGTTTCCGCATGCGCTTCGACGCCATGCATGCCGTGACCGGGCCCTATGCCAAAGAGATCCTGGAAAACCGGCTCGGCGCGCCAAACGGTACCGCCCGCAACTTCATTCCCCTGCCAGATTTCGGCGGCCACCACCCAGACCCGAACCTGGTGCACGCAAAGCACCTCTATGACGAGATGATGGGACCGGATGCGCCGGATTTCGGCGCCGCTTCCGACGGCGACGGCGACCGCAACCTGATCATCGGCAAGGGCATTTTCGTCACCCCGTCGGATTCGGTGGCCATGCTCGCCGCAAATGCTCATCTGGCGCCGGGCTACAAGGCCGGCCTTAAAGGCATCGCCCGCTCGATGCCGACCAGCGGTGCAGCCGACCGCGTCGCCGAAAAGCTCGGCATCGGCATCTATGAAACGCCGACCGGCTGGAAATTCTTTGGCAATCTGCTCGATGCCGACATGGCAACGATCTGCGGCGAGGAAAGTGCCGGAACCGGCTCCAACCATGTCCGCGAAAAGGACGGGCTGTGGGCCGTGCTTTTGTGGCTCAATATCCTCGCTGCCCGGGGCGAAAGCGCCAAGCAGATCGTCACCGAGCACTGGGCCGCCTATGGCCGCAATTACTACTCACGCCATGACTACGAGGAGGTCGAGACCGACCAGGCCAATGCGCTGGTCGACGAATTGCGCGAGAAACTTGCATCACTGCCCGGCACCAGCGTGCGAGGCATGAAGATCGCCAGCGCCGATGATTTCGCCTACCACGACCCGGTCGACGGCTCGATAGCCGAGAACCAGGGCATCAGGGTGCTTTTCGAAGGCGGATCGCGCGTCGTCTTCCGTCTCTCCGGCACCGGTACCTCGGGAGCGACGCTGCGCGTCTATATCGAGCGCTACGAGCCGGACAAGTCCAGGCACGATCTCGACACGCAGGAGGCGCTTGCCGACTTGATTGCGGCAGCCGATGATATCGCCGGGATTCGCAGCCATACCGGCCGCGCTAAGCCGAGCGTCATCACCTGATGCCATCCAGACCATGATCCCGAACCGACGGTCCGCGTCAGCCAAAAGTGGGAGCCGGTTTTCGGAAAGGATGATGGTCAAACAGGAAGACAGGATACCGGCCGGTAAGCGGCCGTATCGGCTGCGATTTGGCGGACTTGTCGAGAAAGACGGCATTCGCTTTGCCGCATGGTCGTCTGCAGCCAGCCGGCTCTGGGTCTCGATCTTCGATGAGCAGGGAGAGAGGGAGATCGACCGGCTCGAACTCCAGCCGGAAGGCGAGGGCATTCACACGCTTTTCGTTGCCGGCCTCGCTGCCGGCACCCGATACGGGTTTCGCGCCGATGGCGAGTATGCGCCAGAGATTGGGCTTTGGTTCGATCCCGACAAGCTGCTGGTCGACCCCTATGCCGTCGAAATCGACAGGCCCTATGTCTATGATATCAGGCTCGCCGCGCGCCGGGGCGATGGCACGGACACTGCGCCGCTGCTGCCGAAGGTGATTGCCGCCACCCTGCCGCAGCCGGTGCCTGCCTTGCCGCCGCTGTTCCAGCCCGGTGGCCTGATCTATGAAGTGCCGGTGCGCGCCTTCACCATGCTGCATCCGGACATCCCGAAGCACCAGCGCGGGACGATTGCAGCGCTTGCCCATCCGGCTATCGTCGAGCACCTGAAAAAACTCGGAGTCGGGGCGGTCGAACTGATGCCGGTGACGGCATCGATCGACGAGCGGCATTTGCCCCCGCTCGGGCTGCGCAATGCCTGGGGCTACAATCCCGTGACCTTCATGGCGCTCGATCCGCGCCTGGCGCCAGGCGGCCTCGCGGAATTGCGGCAGACGGTTGCCGCGCTGCGTGGGGCCGGCATCGGCGTCATCCTCGATCTTGTCTTCAACCACACCGGCGAAAGCGACAGGCTGGGGCCGACGCTGTCGCTGCGCGGCCTCGACAGCCGCGCCTACTACCGGCATTGGCCGGACGGCAGCTTGATCAACGACACCGGTACCGGCAACACCGTCGCTTGCGATCATCCGATCGTCCGGGAAATGGTCCTCGACACGCTTCGTCACTTTGTCTGCCATGCCGGCCTCGATGGTTTCCGCTTCGATCTGGCGCCCATTCTGGGGCGGGTCGATGGCGCGTTCGACGCGGCTGCGCCACTGCTCATGGCTATTCGGAACGACCCGGCCCTTGGTGGCAGGGTGCTCATCGCCGAGCCTTGGGACATCGGCCCGGACGGCTATCAGCTTGGCAATTTTCCGCCGCCCTTCCTCGAATGGAACGACAAATATCGCGACGACATCCGCCGGTTCTGGCGCGGCGATAGCGGCATGGTCGGCGCGCTCGCCACCCGGCTTGCCGGCTCTTCCGACGTGTTTGCCAAGCCAGGCCAGCAGACAAGCCGCAGCATCAATTTCATCGCCGCGCATGACGGCATGCCGCTGGCCGACATTGTTGCCTATGAGCACAAGCACAATGAGGCCAATGGCGAGCAGAACCGCGATGGCCACGACGACAACCTGTCCTGGAACAATAGCGTCGAGGGCGAGACCTGCGACCGGGCGATCATTACGGCACGTTTCGATGACCGATGTGCGCTGCTAGCCACGCTGTTTGCCTCACGCGGCACGATCATGCTGACGGCCGGAGACGAATTCGGCCGCACCCAGAAGGGCAACAACAACGCCTATGCGCAGGACAACGAGATCACCTGGCTCGACTGGTCCGGCCGCGATCAGGCGCTGGAACAATGCGCCGTTTTACTCGCCGCGATGCGTCGTTCCGTGCCGGCGCTTTCCGACACGCGCTTCCTGACTGGAGAGCCGCTCGCCGGGTCAGAAATAACGGACGTCGTCTGGCTCACTGAAACCGGCACGCCGCTCGACGAGGCAGGCTGGCACGATCCGGCGCGGTACCGCCTGGTCTTGATGCTCGGCGGCGATGATTGCCGCCTTGCCGCGGTCATCAATGGCGATCGCCGGGCGTGTATGTTCACGCTGCCGGAGCGCGACGGATTTCGCTGGGAGCCAGCCATCGAAACACCGGGCGGCGCGGCCGGAATTTCACGGCCGGTGCCGGGGCGAACGGTGATCTTCATGATCGAACACGAAGCCGCGCTGGTTCAGATAAAGGAGAATCCGAGTGGCAAGTGACCATGCCGAGTGGTGGCGCGGCTGCGTCATCTACCAGATCTACCCGCGCTCCTTCCAGGACACGACGGGGGACGGCAGTGGCGATCTGCGTGGTATCACATCGAGGCTGGCCCATGTCGCATCGCTTGGCGCCGACGCCGTCTGGCTGTCGCCCTTCTTCAAGTCGCCGATGGCCGATATGGGCTACGACGTATCCGACTATACAGCCGTCGATCCGATGTTCGGCACATCGGAGGATTTCGACGCAGTGGTTGCCGAGGCTCACCGTCTCGGCCTGAAAGTCATTATCGACCAGGTTCTGTCGCATTCGTCCGACCGGCACGAATGGTTCGTCGAAAGCCGCGCGAGCCGCGATAATCCCAAGGCGGACTGGTATGTCTGGGCCGATCCGAAACCTGACGGCACCGCGCCCAACAACTGGCTGTCGGTCTTCGGCGGCCCCGCCTGGGAGTGGGACGCGACCCGCAGGCAATATTACATGCACAATTTTCTCGCCTCGCAGCCGGACCTCAATTTCCACAATCCGGAGGTTCAGGACGCCGTGCTGGAAACGGTGCGGTTTTGGCTGGAGCGCGGCGTCGACGGGTTTCGGCTCGATACGGTCAACTACTATGTCCATGACCGCTGGCTGCGCAGCAACCCGCCCCTGGCGTCAAGCGTCGCAGGCACCAACACCGAAACCAATCCCTACCTCTATCAGGAGCATTTGTTCGACAAGACGCAGCCCGAAAACCTGGCTTTCCTCAAGCGGTTTCGGGCGCTGCTCGACGAATATGAAAGCCGCGCCGCTGTCGGCGAGGTCGGCGACGAAACCCGCTCGTTGCAGACGCTCGCCGCCTACACCGGCGGCGGCGACAAGCTCGACATGTGCTACACTTTCGACCTGCTCGGTCCGCAATTCTCGGCCGCACACGTGCGTGGATGCGTCGAAGCGTTCGAGAGTGCAGTCTCCGACGGCTGGGTCTGCTGGGCGTTTTCCAACCACGATGTCGTTCGCCATGTGACGCGATGGACGAGGCACGGCGGCGATCCGGACAGGATGGCGCAGTTCTCCATCGCGCTGCTGTCATGCCTGCGTGGATCGATCTGCCTCTATCAGGGTGAGGAGCTCGGGCTGGAGGAGGCGGAATTGGCGTTCGAGGATCTGCGCGATCCCTATGGCATCCGCTTCTGGCCCGGCTTCAAGGGCAGGGATGGCTGCCGCACACCAATGGTCTGGGAAGCCGGCCTTGACAATGCCGGGTTTTCAACCGGCAGGCCGTGGCTTCCAATCCCGGAAAGCCATCGCGCCCGCGCGGTCGATATCCAGAACGGCGAGGAAAAGTCAGTTCTGGCCAGCTACCGGGCGATGCTGGCCTTGCGCAAGCAGCATGCGGCTCTGGTACAGGGTTCGATCTGCTTTCTCGATGCCGAGAGCGATGTGCTTGCCTTCATTCGCGAAGGCGGCGGCGAGAAGCTGCTGTGCGTTTTCAACTTCGCCGAGGAGCCGGCCAACTGGCCGTTGCCGCAGGGTATCGATGTCGCAAAAACGAACTACCTTGGCGCTGGTGCTGCCTTGCAGGAAAAAATTCTGTCGCTGCCGCCCTTGGGCTGCTTTCTCGGACGAGCCGGCTGATCTCTCTAGCTCATTGAACAAGCACAGAGCGCCCGCAGGTCGCGCCCATGACCCGGACATCGGCCTCGCCGACGCGCACGCCCAGCGCCCCAAGCACGTTGTAAACCAAGTCATCGACAGGCGCCGTCACGCCGTTCAGCAGCGCCACCACTGCCGGCTTCACGGTTCCAAGCAAGGCGGTTACATCAAGCCCGAGGCCCAGCGCACTGACCGAAAGCGACAGATTGTTGACCAGCGACGTGGTGAGAGATTGCGTCAGGTTTTTCGTGGAGGCGGTCTTTATCGTCTTGCTTGCGATGTCGGTGCTGTTGAAGGTCAAGATCGTCGGATCGGTGTTGGCGATCTCAACGGCTGCAGAACCATTCACGCCGATCAGATTGAGGGTGAGAAACAGAAGCTTCACGCTGACCTGCGCGATTTCGGCATTTTGAAACGACTGTGGGTCGCTGAAATCGGCGAAGGCGGAGGGGCTGTTATCGGCATCGCTGGCGCCAAGGTGCAGCGAGGCAAGGCCCGGACGTGCGGCAATGGTAACTTTCAAACTGTCGGGGTGCCCCGTCGGGCAGCTGATGTCGGTCAGCTTGGCTTCGGCAGAGGCCACCTCGACATGAAGCGGCAGTTTGACGGCCAGCAGGCTGATGCCGCCACCGAGATTCGCATTGCCGCCGCCGACGGACGCAACCAGCTTAATCCGCGTCTGCGCCGTACGCACCACGGCGCCCTTCTCGCCGATTGTCAGCCATGGCGAGAATTGTGCAGGTTCGCCGATTGCAATAGCAAGCGTGGTGGAGAGAAGCCCCGGAATGGTGGCTCCGAGATTGAGCTCGACCTGCTTCGAGCCGTTGGCCAGTGCAGCGGCGGTTGTCAGCATGCCCATGGCGCTGGCGTCGACCGAAAAACCGGGCGACTTTTGCCCGAGGCCCAACCGGCCCATTGATCCAAGATCGACAAGATGATTGAGCGGTATCTTGACTGTGTTGGTGGTCCTTGACGCGATTGTCTGCAAAGCCAGCTTGCTGGTGCTGCCAACGGGTGAAACATTAGCCATGGCGGTCGCTATCTGGCCCACCGTCGCTTTGGAAGCCAGCACCTCCGAATAGCTGACACCCGTCAGCTGCATCTCAACGGCAAGGGCATCGATGAACGAAAGCAGGTTCACGTCGGCTGCGATCAGAGCGTTGTAGTCCATGACGCTGAGTGAAATGTTGCCGCCCAGAAGGCCGCTGAGAAGCGAGTTCAGGATGCCGCCATTGAGGCTCAGGAGTCTCGACCCGATCGAGAACATCGCCTGCGGCGCAACGCTGGCGGTAGCTTCAGTGCCGATCACCGGCGTAGGAATGAGGGAACTCGCAAAGTAGCGGGCAGGAATCTTTTTGAGCGCGACATGGACGGCGTTGTAGGGCGTTTTGCCGGCCTCGAAGCGCGTGTCGACGCCGAGCGACGACTCTGCTGAATATCGGCCGGGGGTGACCGACACGATAGTTTTTCCGAGGGCAGGGGCGATCGTCTGCCCTGCCTTCTGAACAACGATACCCGGCATTCCGTTGTCGCCGAGCGTGGTCACCACCGCGGCCTCAATGTTGTTGATGTTGGAGGCGGCGGTGATTGCCGCAAGATCGACCAGCGACTGAGCCTCCCGGCGCTCCACATAGATCGAGCCTTCATCAATGGCGAAAGCAGCCAGCGCCAGCGCGAACGGTGCGCACAGCGCCGTCATGACGGCGAAGTTTGCCGTCAGGTCGCCAAGCATCGAGCGGGCGGCCCAGCCGATCCTTCCCAGCAAAGGTTCCGACATTCAGATGCCTCCAACCCGGATTGTCGACTGGCGTGAGATCGTGGTGCCAGGCATGGGCAGTGCCGGGAACAGATTCCAGACCGGCAGGTTGCGGGCATCATATTGTATGGACACGACGAACTGGTTTCCGTCGGCCGTGCTGTCCTTGGCCTGATAGGTCAGCTTGTCGGACTGAACGAAGGGGTATCCGCCGGCATTGTTGTTGACGAAACTGGTCACCAGGGCCTGGCGCTCACCTTCGTTCAGCCCGGCAATCGCCGTGCGTGCGGCGTCCGCTGCGATTTGCTGCACCGAGTGGCTTGCACCAAAATAGATTCCATATGCAACCATTCCGAGTAAAAGGAAGATAAAAATCGGCGAAAGCAGCGCGAACTCAATCGCGGAAGTTCCGGACCGCTCTCTAAACTGGCGCAATTTACGCCGCGTCCTAGAGATTGTCTTAGTTTCTCTGCTGTTCATGTCCTTCGCCTATCGGGACATACCAAAGCCCGCAAAAGAAGTAACCCGTGGTTGCTTAAAGGCGGCTTAAGACATTGTGGCAAAGTGGAATCGACGACAGATTTCTTGCGGAAACAAATCCTTGAAGCGGCGAAAACGGAGCTAGACCAATTCCATGCATGTTCAACCATCCCCGGCGAACTCTGGCCGGGGCGACAACTCTCGACCCGTTGCTGTCAAACACTTGAGCGGGCCGGTGCCTGGGGCACTGTTCTGCGCGATTTCACACCAGCCCTCAGGCCGCCTCTGAAGTCAGCGGTCTGCACCTCAGGGGATTTCAGAACTGCGAGGGTCGCCGTCTTAACAACCCAAGCCGTTGTTGTTCGATTGTGGAGCAGAGCCGCAGCGACCGGCTCTGGGGTCATGATCTTAAGCGATCGGCGTCACCCCAAACAGGTTGCTCAACGCCGCCAGAATGCCGGTTCTCCGCCAAGACGTGGGGTTCACCTGCTCGTAGCAGAGAAAACCGTCGATCCCATCGACCACGACCTGAGGTATAGGGTTTCGATAGTAAGGGAACCAATTGACCCGCATCAATATCATGCGATCCGCTGAGGGCCCGTCCCTCGAGGTGTGTAGGATCTGACGTGCGGGTTGTGTCAAAATTGCTGCCGCTAGCTGTAACTTGTGTTTACCACTCACGGGTTAGGGTTACCCGAAGGCAGTTGGCGGAATGACGGCATCACATTATCTCCTGACACGCTTCGGGAAGCTCTCGCTTTTCAGGCAGACCTGCGTCGTGGTTCTGGCAGCCATCATCGGTGCGGATACACTCACGCTCGTTTTCTATAGTATCTTCTTTGCCGACCGCCTCCTCTTGGACTTGTTTTTGACAACGGTCATCACCGTCGCGGTTGGATTTCCGCTCGGCTATTTCTTCCTGAGACAACAGTTGAAGCTCGCCTTGATTGCCGCCAAGCTCGACCGGGCAGCACGCATCGACCACCTCACAAGCCTCGCCAACAGGAAAACCTTCTTTGAGGAGGCCGAGGCAATCGTTGGTTCGGAGGCCTTCAAGGAAGGCGCCGTACTGTTCATCGACGCCGATCATTTCAAATCCATCAACGACACCTTTGGTCATGCCATCGGTGATGCTGTCCTCCAGGAGATGGGCGGCGTTATTCGCAGCTCGATTCGGGAAAGCGACTTGGCGGCGCGCATCGGCGGCGAGGAGTTCGCTGTGTTCCTCGTCGAAGCTGGCCGCGACAAGACATTGGAAGTAGCCGAGCGCATCAGACAGAACATGCGCGGTGTCAGACGGGCAGTCGGCATCGAAGACCGGGAAATCACCGTCAGCATCGGGATTTGCGTGCACGGACCAGGCCAAACCTTGAACGACATCCTGCTGCGCGCTGATCAGAATCTCTATGTGGCAAAGAACAGCGGGCGCGACTGCATCGTCGCAACCACCGGGTTCGGACCGGTATTCGCATGATCGTGACTGGCAATGCCGACCGAAAAATCCCTGCCCTCGCCTTCTCGGTTGGCACCCGCAGACAGGCTGCAGATCGAACGGGTGACTTGCATGACGCATCATGTGAGGCTATATTCTGCCTCACATGGAATGGAGAGTGAAATGCTAGCGTTCGGAAATGTCGCCGACGTGTTGGGGCTGCCCATTAAAGAGGTGGCGGCGCGGTCGCCTTTCGGGCTGATCTCCCGGATCGAGAATGGACTTCCCATCGGGGCGCTCGAGCGCGTTGCGCATCTTCTGGCGCCTGGCGATGCTCAGTTCAAATATCGGCTGATCCCCAAGGCGACCTATGAGCGGCGCAAGGCGGTACATCGTCTCTCGTCGGACGAGGGCACACGATTGGCCCGCGTCGCGCGCGTCTGGGGTCTTGCTGTCGATGTCTGGCAGAAGGAAGAGGAAGCGCGGGATTTCTTGTTTCGGCCGCACCCGATGATTGAGGACAAGCGACCGATCGACGTCGTTATCATGAGCGAGTTCGGTGCCGAAATGGTGGTCGATATTCTCGCAGGTCTGAAGTACGGCAGTGCTGCGTGACGGCGCAGACTCTCGATCGCACCATATCGTCCTTCCGCATCGGCGACCCCGCCGGCACCTACCCGATCTTCGACGCGACCGGCTCGACAATCGCGCCTGGGCGGTGGAACACGCCCGGAAGTCCTCTCATTTACACCAGCGAGCACTATTCGACGGCCCTGTTGGAAAAGCTGGTGCATGGCAGCGGCCGACTGCCGCCCAACCAGCACTACATCGAAATCACAATCCCGCGCGGACTGAGCTACGAGGTCTTTTCCCAGCCGTCACTGCCCGGCTGGGACACGATGCCGGCGACGGTGAGCAAGGGATTTGGTGAAACCTGGTGTTCAGAACGGCGTAGCGTCATCCTGCTGGTACCGAGTGTCGTGGCGCGTCTCGATTGCAATGTGCTGATCAATCCGGCGCATCCGGAGTTTTCAAAGATCCAGACAAGTCTGCACCAGCCCGTCTACTGGGACCGGCGGCTGTTTGGCGCGTAACGGTAGGGGCATTCTGTCGCTTACAACCCGAGGCCTTGGTGAGATCGACGCGGAACCGGTCACGTCGGCGCTGGTATCTGCGTAGCATCGCTCGGCCGAGGCGTGGCCGAGCTGCTTTTGCGCATAGCGCTCGTCGACCTCGGCCGACGAGGCAAGTCTGGCGCGAAGCGGATGGCCGAAGAATTTTGGCCCCCTTTCGGCCTTCCGACAGGCGCGCCGCGCACACTGGCGGCTGTTGAAGGCAACCTCGAACATCGTCTGCGGGCAGCCGTAGGCTGCATCAGAAGTCGTTCCGGCCTGACGAACAGCGATCCGCCAAGAGCGAAAGCATCCGCAACATCGACAGCAGAAGCTAATAGGCTCGGGCCACGGGTTCGACTGCTGTTTCGCCGATCGCTCAGTGGCTGTCGCTGCGCCTTACTTAGGGTGACCTCACGAGTCTGTTGAAATAAAAAATCACCACGTTACTGTTTGGCCACCAGCTGCCGGAAAGGGAACCGGCGGCGCGCTCAAAGGAGCCAGCGAATCGGTTTCGGGGCGTCAACACTCAAGAGGCGCAGCTGAACGGCCGCCTCGACAGGGAGAACTTCATGCTGAAAAACATGCTGAAGGCGACGCTGTTCGCCACAACGATGGCTTTGGCCGCCGGCACGTTCTACACACCGGCCTTCGCCGAAGTCGTCTACAACAGAGGTACCGCTGCCGAATCGGAGTCGCTCGACCCGCACAAGACTTCGACAATATACGAAGCCGCTGTTTTGCGTGACCTGTTCCAGGGGCTGGTCATGCAAGACCAGAAGGCGAACGTCATTCCGGGCGCCGCCGAAAGCTGGACAGTATCGGACGACGGCACCGTCTATACCTTCAAGCTGCGCAAGGACGGCGTCTGGTCGGATGGTAGCCCGGTCACGGCAGATGACTTCGTCTACGCTTTTCATCGATTGGAAGATCCGGCCACTGGCGCCGAATACGCTTCGATGCTCTATCCCGTGAAGAACGCCGAGGAGGTGAACACCAAGAAGGCGAAGCCGGAGGAGATGGGCGTCAAGGCAATTGACGCAAACACTCTGGAAGTGACACTGAAGGCGCCCACGCCCTATTTCCTTGAAATGCTGACCCACCAGGCGACCTATCCGGTCAGCAAGGCGTCCATTGACAAGCTCGGCGCCGATTGGATCAAGCCGGGCAATCTGGTCTCCAACGGCCCCTTTACCCTGGCGGAGTGGGTTCCCAACGACCACATCAAACTGGTCAAGAATCCGAAATTCTGGGATGCTGCGAGCGTCAAGCTCGACGTCGTCAACTACATCCCGACCGAAGATCGTTCGTCGGCGATAAAGCGCTTCGAGGCCGGCGAACTCGACAGCTATGACGACCTCCCGACCGAGCAGCTCGCCGACCTCAAGGCCAAGTTTGGCGATCAGATTCGCGTTGGGCCTTACCTCGGCACCTACTATTTTTCGATCAAGACCGACAAGGCTCCGTGGGACAACGTCGAACTGCGCAATGCCATCTCCATGGCAGTCGACCGCGATTTCCTTGCCGAAAAAGTCTGGCAGAACTCAATGCTGCCCGGCTATTCGATGGTACCTCCAGGCGTTGAGGGCTATACGCCGGCAATGGCCAAATACGCGGACATGTCGCAGATCGACCGCGAGGATGAGGCCAAGAAGGTACTCGAGAAGCTTGGCTATACGCCCGAGAAACCGCTGAAGATGGAAATCCGCTACAACACGTCGGAAAACCATAAGAACACTGCAGTCGCCATCCAGGAGCAGTTGAAGCCGCTCGGCGTCGAAATCACGCTGCTCAACACCGACACCAAGACCCACTACTCCTTCCTTGAGCAGAAGGGCGACTACGACGTGGCGCGTGTCGGCTGGATTGCGGATTACAAGGATCCGGAAACCTTCCTCGGCATCTCCCGCAAGGCAAGCGGCAACAACTATTCGAACTACAACAGCCCGGAATTCGATAAGGCCATGGACGAGGCGGCCGCCGCCGGCGGCAAGCCCGAAGTGCGCATGAAAGAACTCGCCGAGGCCGAGCGCATCCTAGTCGATGAGGTCGGCAACATCCCGCTTCTCTACTATAGCTACAAGGATATCGTTTCTCCGAAGCTTCATGGCTTCGAGGATAACGTTATGGACGTGCATCCGTCCCGCTTCATCTCCAAGGACTGATCTCCTTGGCCGGACTGCCGCTCCCTTACAGCGCCGCGCGTCCTTCGGGGCGCGCAAAGGACGCTTTGATTTACGCCTGATCGTTTCCGAACTTCGGTTCGGGGTTATGCGTTAGGGGCGGCGGTCCCGGTTTGCTAGCAAAGCGGGGAACCGATGCTGCGTTACGTATTCCGGCGGCTCCTGACCGCCATCCCGACGCTTTTGGTCATCGTGACCATGGCGTTCTTCCTGATACGCGTTGCGCCTGGCGGCCCGTTCAATCAGGAGCGGGGCCTGAGCCCCGAGATCAAGGCCAATCTCGAAGCGCAGTTCGGTCTCAACGACCCGCTCTGGCTGCAATATGTCCACTATCTCGGCAATCTGCTGCGCGGCAATTTCGGTCCGAGCTACAACATGCCGGATTTCACTGTCGGCGAATTGTTTGCCAGGGGCCTGCCCGTTTCGATCCAGATCGGCGCCTCGGCCCTGATCCTGGCGTTGCTGCTCGGCGGCCTGCTCGGCACCATTGCCGCGCTCAACCAGAACAAGCTTGCCGACTACTCGGTGATCGCTCTGGCGACCGCCGGCAGCACCATTCCGACCTTCGTCATCGCCCCGGTTATCCAGCTTCTGTTCGGTCTGACCTGGAGACTGCTGCCGATCGGCGGCTGGGGCGACGGGGCCCTGCTCAACAAGATCGGTCCTGTGCTGACCCTCGCCTTGCCGCAGATCGCCATCGTCGCCCGCCTGATGCGTGGCTCGATGATCGAATCATTGCGCTCGCACCACATTCGCACCGCACGTGCGCTCGGCCTGTCGGACTGGTCGGTAGTTGTAAAGCATGCGCTGCGCGGCGCCATATTGCCGATCGTCTCCTTCACCGGCCCGGCGGCGGCGGCACTGCTCACCGGCTCGATCATCGTCGAGACGATCTTTTCCATTCCCGGCATCGGCCGCTATTTCGTCGAGGCCGCGCTCAACCGTGACTACACGCTGGTCATGGGCACCGTGGTGGTCATCGCGCTGTTCACCATCGTCTTCAACCTGATCGTCGACGTCATGTATGCCTTCGTCGATCCGAGGGTGCGCTATGACTGACATCGCAGCCACCGCTCCGGCCGTCGTTGGCCGTTCCCTGTGGGGCGATGCCTGGGCCCGCCTCAAGGCCAACCGCGCCGCCATGTTCAGCCTGTATTATCTTGCCTTCATCGCGATCCTCAGCGTGTTCGGACCCTCTTTGGTGCCGCATCGATACACCACCATCTACGCCGACTATGTGCGCATGCCGCCGAGCTTGTCGGCCTATCCGAAGCCCGACAAGATAGAAACCGCGCTCAACGAGGCGATCAAGCGCATGCGTGTCGACATCAAGCAGTGGCGGCAGGAAGACAATCGCATCTTCGTCACCGTCACATCGCGCAAGCCGATCGACGACCGCAATGTCCGCTACCTCGACCGTTCCGATGCCTTCGACAACACCAAGATAGAGAGCAAATCGGCTGACGGCCTTGAAGCGGTGATGAGCGCTTCAATCAGGCAGCAGTATTTCCTGTTCGGCACCGACAATACCGGCCGCGATCTCCTGTCGCGGACGCTGATGGCCGGGCGCATCTCGCTGGCCATCGGCCTGCTCGCCGGGGTCGTGGCGGGCGTCATCGGCGTGCTCTACGGCGCTGCGGCTGGCCTTGCCGGCGGCAGGATAGACGAGGTGATGATGCGTATTGTCGATGTGCTCTATTCGCTGCCGTTCATTTTCTTCGTCATTATGCTGGTGGTGTTCTTCGGTCGGAACTTCGTGCTGATGTTCCTGGCGGTCGGCGCCGTGCTGTGGCTCGACATGGCGCGCATCGTGCGCGGCCAGGCGCTGTCTATCCGGCGGCAGGAATATGTCCAGGCGGCGGAGGCGATGGGCGTCGGTCAGCGCGGCATCCTGATCCGCCACGTCATTCCCAACCTGCTTGGCCCAGTGGTCATCTACATGACGCTGCTGGTGCCGCAGGTCATCATCCTGGAGAGTTTCCTGTCCTTCCTCGGGCTCGGCGTGCAGGAACCGATGACCAGCTGGGGCGTGCTGATCTCGACCGGCGCCAAGAACATCGGCACCGCCAACTGGCTGCTTTTGTTCCCAGCCTTTTTCCTTGTCTCGACGCTGTTCGCGCTGAATTTCGTCGGCGACGGCCTGCGCGACGCGCTCGACCCCAGGGATCGTTGAGATGGACACTTCCGAAACCATCCTCAGCGTCAAGGATCTTCGCGTCCGCTTCCGCACGCTTGACGGTGTGGTCGAGGCGGTCAAGGGCATCAACATCCACGTCAATGCAGGCGAAACCGTTGCCGTGGTCGGCGAATCCGGTTCCGGCAAAAGCCAGACGATGATGGCGGCGATGAGCCTGCTGGCCTCGAACGGCGAGGCGACGGGCGTCGTCGACTATCGCGGCCGCAACCTTTTGACCCTAAGCAAGTCCGAGCTCAACCAAGTCCGCGGCCGCAAGATCAGCATGATCTTCCAGGAGCCGATGACCTCGCTCGATCCGCTCTATTCGATCGGCAACCAACTGATCGAACCGATCCGCCGGCATCGTGGGCTTGGCGCTGCGCAAGCACGCGAAGAGGCGCTCAAGCTCTTGCGGCTGGTCCATATTCCCGATCCCGAGCGGCGGATGAAATCCTATCCGCACGAATTGTCGGGTGGCCAGCGACAGCGGGTCATGATCGCCATGGCGCTGGCCAACGACCCCGACATACTGATTGCAGACGAACCGACGACGGCGCTCGACGTCACCATCCAGGCGCAGATTCTCATGCTGCTCGCGGAGCTGCAGCGCAAGCTCGGCATGGCGATTGTCTTCATTACCCACGATCTCGGCATTGTCCGGCGCCTTGCCGACCGCGTTTATGTCATGCGCTACGGCGAAGTCGTCGAGGAGGGCGAAGCGGAAGCGATCTTCGTCAATCCGCAGCATGCCTATACCAAGATGCTGTTGGCCGCCGAGCCGACCGGAATCAAGGCGCCGCCACCGCTAAATGCGCCCGTCCTGCTCGAAGGCAGGAATGTCGAAGTGACCTTCAAGATCGGCGGCGGGTTTCTTGCCGGAGAGCCGCTGATCCTGCGCGCAGTCGACCACATTTCGATCCGGCTGAAACGAAATCAGACCATAGGCATCGTCGGCGAATCCGGTTCGGGAAAGTCGACACTCGGCCGGGCCTTGCTGCGTCTGCTTCCAAGCGACGGCTTCATCCGCTTTGGCGATCGCGATATTTCCGCCGCCGACCGTAAGGCCATGCGGCCGCTGCGGCGTGAGTTGCAGCTGGTCTTCCAGGACCCGTTCGGTTCACTGTCGCCGCGCATGACCGTCGGCCAGGTCATCACCGAAGGACTTCTGGTGCATGAGCCGACCCTGTCGGGCAGGCAGCGCGATCTGCGCGCCGTCGACGCCCTGCGCGAAGTTGGGCTCGATCCGAATGCGCGCAATCGATACCCGCACGAATTCTCCGGCGGCCAGCGCCAGCGCATTGCCATCGCGCGGGCGATGATCCTCAAGCCCAAGGTGGTCGTCCTCGACGAGCCGACGTCGGCGCTTGACCGTTCCGTCCAGAAGCAGATCGTCGAACTGCTGCGCAAGCTGCAGGCCGATCACGAACTGTCCTACCTGTTCATCAGCCACGACCTTGCCGTCGTGCGCGCCATGTCCGACTACATCATCGTCATGAAGCAGGGCAAGATAGTCGAGGAAGGTCCGACCGAGGCGATCTTCAGCAATCCGCAAGCTGCCTACACGCAGACGCTGATGGCCGCGGCCATCGACGTCACACGGTTTCGCTTGAGCGCGTAACGCGATCAGTCAGGACTGCAGCGGATGGTGGTCGGTTCCAGCCAACCACTGGCCCTTCCCGGGAGATGGGAGACGTTTCATTGCGGGTAGGTGGGTTACTACCTGTCTGACCACAAACCCTGAAGGGTAGGGCCCACGCGACTCTCAGGACCCAACGTCGACACCAGCATGATTCCTGCGATGGAGACAATCAAGAGTGCCTTGAACTGGCATTCCAGACAGAGCACCCCTTAATTTGCGCGGCAGTTGCGAGCTTTACAGCCCGACGCCGCGCTTCCTTCCGAAGTCCCAATCCACACCGCCGCCATCGGAACGCGTCACCCCAGAAAGATGATTGCCAAATCTCTGTTCGAGCGACGGCGACCAGGGCACGAGCCTAAAGCCGAGCCCGTCATCGATCATCGCGAAGCGGCCGGAAGCGAGCGAGAAACGCCGCCGGTAGATGCCGCTCACATGATCGCCATCTGCGGCCGTCGTGAACGACAGGCCGGTCTCGCCAGCGAGCTGCATGCCGAGCGTCTCAACTTCACGATCGCGCAGCATGTCGATCAAGTTCCGCGCAATGATAACGCGCTGTCCCTCCCGCCAGGCCAGACCCTGCTCGACTAGGTGATTGGCACGATTTTTCAGCGCCTGCCTTACGTCCCCGCCGAAGCCGCCATCGCCGAGCTCGGCTGGCTCTTGCGCGATGAGTTGTCGGTCGAGCCAGGTCGCGCCGGAAGCGTGGATCTGTTCCTCGATCGAAAGGTCGGAGTGGACGGCGAGTGCGACACGGCCCTTCGTATCTTCGTGACGGCGCAACTCCACGATCGAGCCCGGCGCGGAGTCTCCAGTTGCATCGAGATCATGAAAACCGATGTGATGTGTCCTTCCATCGACACCGTCGACAACGGCATAGGCCGAACCGCGCAATTCGTCATCCAGGCCACGTTCGAGTAGCCGTCCGACGACTGGCGTTTCGATCTGCTCGGCCGCGAGAACATAGTCCGATGTTCCCCTGTCGATGCCGTGCCGGGCGAGACTGCGGTGGACGCGCTTGATGATATCGCCTCGTTCGCCGAGCGAGCGCAGGGTCGTCTCGGCATCTTCGGCCATCATCCACTGGCCAGGACGGATCTCGTTGGCGAGGCCCAGGCTTTCGAGCCGACGCAGCCGCCCAACCTTGATTGTCAGGAACTCGTCCGGCGGGCTCTCCGGATGCGGCGCCAGATCGATGATCCCATCACGATCCGTGTCGCGGGCAAGCTGGCGGTCGAGCTGTGTCCAGCGCTCAGTCTCAAGCTGCTGCTCGATCGTCCGGCGGATTTCATGGTCCGTCCGAGGCCCTAGCGTCTGGGTAAGGATGTCGCCTGCGCGGTCGCGCATGCCCTGGCGGATATAGTCGCGCGAGATGACGAGATTCTCGCCATCGTCGGCGACACCGCGAACGAGGATATGAACGTGCGGATGTTGGGTGTTCCAGTGGTCGACGCCGACCCAGTCAAGTTTGGTGCCGAGATCGCGCTGCAGGTCGCCCATAAGGTTGCGTGCGAAACTCTTGAGGTCACCGAGCTCGGTGGCGTCATCAGGTGAGACGATGAAACGGAAATGATGCCGGTCGTCCTTGCATCGATCGCAGAAGGCATCGTGATCAGTCTCGTCCGTTTCAGGACCAAACATCTTCGCTGCGTTGCCGTCGCGCGTCACACCCTCGCGGCGGAGATATTTGAGATGAGCGGCGAGCCTCCCCGAGCTCCTGAACTGCCGGACGACGCGCGCTTTGACGACGACGCCGCGCGAGTGGCTGGTGATGAGGCGATTGGCGCGGATGCTCGCCGTCCGGCCACGTCCAAAAGTGGAGTGGCGCGGCGAGGCCAAATGGCCTGTGCGTGAAACGGTCCCACCGGCACGCTGTGCAGCCGCGAGCGCCTGAAAAGTGAATGGTCGTGCACGCTGGCTAGCGCGAGAGCGGATACGGCCAGGGCGGACACGGAAGTCTTCATCTCGGTTCAAGGCTATTTCCCCGCGAGGTGCAGCTTCCATCGGAAAAATGCAGAAAGTGGCGATGGCGCACATCGCGCAAAATCCTCGCACATCGCTTAGTGGCCTCTGAAACCCTTACGCTCCCGCCATTTCGACCAGACCGCACATCGCGGCTCTTTATCCTGCCGCCCGTATTCACCTCATCTGCGGCCACCCGTCCCGTCGCAATTTCCGCGACGAAACCGGTCGGAATGCGATTGACCAGGAACGCGCCGATCATCGAGGTGTCTCGGAAAAATGCTGTGCAAATAGGCTTCTGTTGGAGGATCTCGGCTCGAACATAGCTTGGAAGGGCAGACTATCCAGCTGCGGCTCGAGCGCAGTGAGGTCAGTGACAGCAACACCCACCGGCGACTGCATGCTAGGCGAACGGATCGCCGTGAAGATCGTCTTTGCGGCAACATCTGCATCACCGTCGCCATGCGACGCGACGACATTCCGGATGTCGCTGCTTTGCACGAAAATTGCCCCTTCGAGTGCACTCGCCCTGTTTGTTCCTTGTCGAGTGTGCGGCGAAATGGACACAGCACCTCTGATCAGCGGGGCGAGTTTCCTGACGTAGTCGATCGTCTCACGCGGCAGCGGGCGGCCGGTCAAAAGATGCTCTTCGTAACGTCCGGGTCCGGCATTATAGGCAGCGAGGAAGCCGTTGCGACCAAACCGGTCGAGCAGCTCACGAAGGTAGCCAGCACCGGCAAGAATGTTGTCGCGCGGCTGATAAGGATCCTCGCCGAGATGATGCTTCATGCGAAGTTCCTTCCAAGTCCCCGGCATGATCTGCATCAGGCCCATCGCGCCCTTGCTCGACAGCGCATGAACATCACCAGCGCTC
Source organism: Mesorhizobium escarrei (assembly GCF_935825525.1). Classification (GTDB taxonomy): domain Bacteria; phylum Pseudomonadota; class Alphaproteobacteria; order Rhizobiales; family Rhizobiaceae; genus Mesorhizobium; species Mesorhizobium escarrei. The sequence goes on along the minus strand of NZ_CAKXZT010000149.1, from coordinate 69,097 downwards.
TCGACATGCATGACGGCGCGAAGCAAGCGCTCGGGAATGGCAAATCGTTTCGCGGCCTCCCGGATATGCGTCGACCAGCGATTATAGGACGAGGTCTTGCTGTTGGAGCGCGCCGGCCGTTCACCGTGCGTGGGAGGTTCTGCGCAAACGGCGGACACTGAAACGGTAAGTATGACGCATGCAGAAAGCGCTGTGATGCCTTGGAAGATGACAGCGTAAATACCGTCGTCCCGATGCGCCAACAACCTGCCACCGTGCTCGCTTCCGTCAAGGTCAGGGCCTCGCCGGCCGAACCAGCTTCCCCCAAACTGTGAGGCAGTGCGCGTCCAAAACGAGGGAGAAGCGCCCGGTTGCCCTTGAGCTTGGCGGCGTGCGGCAGCCCCTTGATGGGCGATTAGGTCGGCGGGTTTGATCGGTGGCCGACCTATCAAAGGGTTGGACGCGAAAGGCTCGTTGAGGCGCAATCGGAGCATCCAATCAGCCTCTCTCATCGCGCTTCGACGGCCGGCTCCAATGAAGGTTCCAGGCGTCCTTGTCGGCGTCGGACTGGAACAGATTGGCGCGGATCGGTTGAGTGAAAGACGGATCGTCAATCGCAACCGAGAGATAGGCGCCGGCCTTCTCCCCGTTACGATCCCATGCAGCGCCCACCTCCATGCCTTCGCAGAAGACGCGATGGTCGGGCGCGTTCTCGGCATCCGATTTCTCGGCAGGCAGGATGGCAAGTTTCACGTCGAGCGCCAGCGTAGAGATGTTGCCGAAGAAGCCGTCTTCGTTGCGGGTGAAGGTACCGATCTGGGTCATTGCAGTGCTCCTTTCATGAGCTTTGATGAGAGGTTTGTGGGAGCCGTCACGGCTCCCCGGGAGCCGGTCAGCCGCTAGGATTCGACGCCGAAGAGGTGCGGTCGGTCGTCAAGACCGGGATCGCGCGACCGATGACCGAATTGAGCGGGAGCGGCCCGAAATAGCGGCTGTCAAAACTGTCGGCCGCATCCCGGTTCATGAAGAAGGCTTCGCCATCAGCAATGATACGGCAGCCCTGCCAGACGGGCAGCTGTCGGCAACGACTGTCACGCTCGCGCGCATCTCCAAAGCTCACGCCGTTGACGATGATGGCTGTGCCTTGCCGACAGACCGTCGCACCTGCGAGTGCCAGCACGCGCTTCAGGAGAGGCACGCTCTTCGGCAGATATCCGCGTTTGGCCAGGAAGCTCGCCAGCGGCTCCGGCGGCATGACTGCGGCCAGATCGGCAACACCGATCTCTTTGGCCGGCTCGACACGATAAAGCCCGATGGGAACGCTCGCCGATGCATTCCAGATGAATCTCGGTCGTTGGTCGATCCACGCTGGCGCGGCGACCAGGACCGAGCCTCCGAGCATCGCGGCAATGATCGCTGGGCGCATACTCATGGCTCATTGCGGTGGCTCAATAGCCAAGGTTCGTGATGGGGTGAGGCGACCAAGAACAACGGCCAGAACATCAGGTCCCGCGCGTTGCGCGGCGCGGTTTCGCTGGCCCGCGCCTGAAACAGCTCAGTTTTCTGCTCGTCGGTCGACCGATGCCGCATTGCCATCACCCCTGCAGGTCAGCAGGTGTGATTGCGTCTACCGGCATAGGCTGGCGCACGCGCCGCATGCGGCTTGGCCGGCGGAACAACGGTCGCGGTCGTATCGCTCGTGGAGGTGCGTGCGCCAAGCGCGATCCAGGCATGCAGGTCGTCGATGTCATAGAGGACGCGGCCGCCGACTTTGCGATAGTTTGGGCCGGTGCCGTAGGTCCGGTGCTTCTCCAGTGTTCGGGCGCAAAGCCCGACGATAGGTGCTGCCTCCTTGGTTCGTAGGTATTTTTGGGGCGCGTCCGCGGGACCCTTCGACATCGCTCGATCTCCATTCGGTTCTGCTGTCGTCCTGGCCTGCCGGGACGCGCGAAATGGAGGATCGTCGAAATGAGAAAGGGCGAGGGAGGGCAAAGATCGGGGGCTGCGTTTTGGCTACCCCTGCGAGGAAGGACGTCAGCAGTCGGAGTTCCGATCGCGGCTATGGGGATAGAAGAGAAGATCGCGATAGCCGCCAGCGACCAAACGATCTGCGCGGCGCAGAATCGCCCGGGTTTTGTGGCGAAGATGATGATCGCGCCAATCGCGCGGCGCGATCGGCTCTCGCGACAACAGCATTTCCGCGATCTGGCGGTAAGTTGCACCCGCGCGGCGACCATCATGCGCGCGCAAATTGAGGACATGCCTGATCTTGGTCTGTTGCGGCAGCGCGCCAAAGGGCGGACCGAGCGAACGACCGCTCAGCGCCCGCCAGAACCGACGTGCCGCATCGATCCGCGTGGCGAACGCGCCGTCGAGCGGCAGAACGATGGCGTTGATGCTAGGCGAATCCTTACGAGTTTCGGCAATCAGCCTGTGCGTTGACCCCGATGTCGGCCAAAGAACCACAAACTCTTTGGCCTGCTGCCACGCGTGGAAATTGCCAAACTCGGGAAGTTGAACTGTTCGATGCGAAAAGCTGACAACGGCAGGCATGGTCGTGCCTCGGAGCACACGCGGGAAAGCCCGCTCAGTCCAGACGATGTTCTCAGCAAGCGGGAGGTCATCGCCTGTAATCCTGAAATCGCGCACCCCAACGAGCGGCGAAGTCAGGCGGACCGAGAAGTTCTCCATTATGTGTGCCGCGCGACGCAAGCTCGCTACATTCGGCGACAAAAGCGTCGTTCCGGACCAAATACTCAGTAGCGAACTCGGCAGCTTCGTAGCCGCTCATGTGCGCGTAGGCTGCCGGACTGGTCCAATTACCCTGCAACGTTCCAAGTCCTCTCCGCATGCCCTCATCTGGTTGAGGACCTCGGAATTAAACATCCAAGGCGACACGGGCGTTGGGTAGTTGGAGAGTCGACAAACCGCTGTGCTGATTCAGCAAATCATGGCAAAAGGGCAGCGGCGATCAGTGTGGTGCACCGCCAGCCAGGAGATAACGGTAGCCGTCCGTCGTCATCCAACGGGCGCGGGCAAGATGGGTCTCCCATGACCTGAACGCCCGCTCCGGCTCCCGGTCCGGATCAATGTGAAGAACAATCCTGGCGACCTCTCGCCAGTCCGCATCTTCGGCCGCCGCGTCGAGCAGGCGGATATAGGTGAGCAGCCGCTCCTCGTCATAACCGGTCAGTATCGGGCTATCCGGCGCAACGTCGGCGACATCGGGATCGAGCAGTGGTTTAAGCATAGTCCGCCAAAAATTCGCGAAAGCAGCAACGGCCGCGCAACCAGATTTTCTGATTATCTGGATTTCCATTTAATTGATCTGCCGGTTTCGTCAAGGACCGGCAGCGAATGCAGAAGACACTTCGGTCGCCAAGACATTTGCGACTTATCCAATTGATCGTGGACAAGCGCAAAGCAGCAGGCCTGAGCCAAGCTGAACTGGCCAAAGCGATAGATCGATATCAATCGGTAGTCGCAGCCATCGAATCAGGGGGACGGCGCCTGGATGTGGTCGAGTTCCTCGATCTGGCTGAGACAATTGGATTTGATCCTCACGAGGTTCTAGATGAGGTAGCAAGGGTGATTCCGGGTATGCCCGCCAGAAATCATTAAGGCGTGCGCGGTCATGACGAATCCACGATGCCGCGGACGGGTAGCTCACCTCTGTACGTCTTGACGATGATCTTGCTGGTTTCCAAGTTGGTGAAATCTGCTTTATGTGGAGCGTCTCGGATCGCGGGCGGGCGACCATGTTTAGTGCGCGCACCGCCTGCCACAAGATGACGGTAGCCGTCCGTCGTCATCCAAAGGGCGCGGGCAAGATGGGTCTCCCATCACCTAAACGCCCGCTCCGGATCGATGTGAAGAACAATCCTGGCGGCCTCTCGCCAGTCTGCTTCTTCGGCCGCCGCGTCGAACAGGCGGATATAGGTGAGCAGCCGCTCCTCATCATAGCCGGTCAGGATTGGGGCATCTGGTGCAACGTCGGCGACATCGGGATCGAGAAGCGGTTTAAGCAAAGACAATTTCCTTCGTTTGAATGCGTTTTGTAGAGAATACTCAGTGCACGCAATCTGAGGCGGCACCGACAGGCGGCTGTCGCGCGTTACAAAGTAAGAAGAATTCGTTCATCCCGTTCCTTGTCGCAGGCCATGAAAGGAGTGGCCCCGCCCGGTGTTCCGGGCGGGGTTGCTCAGGCGGTTTAGTCCACGTTGCGGCGGCCGCTGAGGCGGGACCAGATTAGACTGTAGCCTTCGCCTTCTTCGTCGTCGAAGAGGTTGGCGTAGATCGGGGCGGTGAAGCTCGGATCGTCTAGCTTCAGGCCGAGATAGTCGCGGCCCTCGTTCGACTGCTTTGACCAGGCAGCCCCGATCTCGACCCGGCCGATAAAGACACGGTGGCTGGGGGCGTTTTCGCCGGGGCGATTGGCCACGTGGACAATGCGGACGTTCTTGGCTTGGACCGAGAGGGTAACGATGTCGCCGATGAACTCGTTGTTGCCAGTGCTTTTGAAGGTGCCGATGGTCGCCATGATAGTTCTCCTTGATCACTGATTCCGAGCCCGCACCATTGCGGCCTCACATGAGGAACCACTCGTCAAGCTGTGGTTCTGAGCTGCTGAGTGGCCGGTTTCTGAATGACGCCCCGCCGGATACGGGGCGTCATATCGAAGTTGTTCAGTCGCCGTTGCGACGGTTCGGTCGTGACCAGATGAGGCTGTAGCCCTGACCGTCCTCACCCTCGACTAGGTTGGCGTAGATCGGGGCGGTGAAGCTGGGATCGTCGAGCTTGAGACCCAGGTAGTTGCGGCCCTCATTGGACTGCTTGGACCAGGCGGCACCGATCTCGATACGGCCGATAAAGACCCGGTGGCTGGGGGCGTTTTCGCCGCTGGAGCGCGTATCGGGAACGATACGGACCTTCTTGGCCTGAAGGGAGAGGGTGACGATCTCGCCGTTGAACTCGTTGTCGCTGGACTGCTGGAAGTTACCGATGGTAGCCATTGTCGTTCTCCTGACTGGTTGCCGAAGCCGCCCTGTGCGGCCTCGATAGCGGTCGTGCGGCGACGATCGGGCCGACTGCATCCTGTGGACCGCAGCGTCAGCGGAGGACGGCGGCAGCCGAGCTTGTTGTCCCGCGAGGAATGCGGCAAAGCCGCAGGGGAAGAAGGTCGGCGAAGCCGTTGCAGGCAGAGGCCCGATCGGCGCCAGACCAGCCAGAAGAGAGGCCGTATAGGGCGGATTTCAGCATCAGTCTCACCGAGAACGATGCTGGCCATCGGCCCTTCAGCCATGCATTTGGCACAAGCAGCGCGATCCCAGCCGCCACGTGAACCTGAGGTCTGAGCCCATTCCTGATCCGCGCGTTTGCACGTATCAACCTCACATCCGGTCGGCGCTCGAGCAGCTGCACCATAATCCCGCCTGCGGCGGCAAGGGCTCAGGAGGACGAGACCAGTCTCGATGACGGCGTCAAAGCCATGCCGCAATGCGGTCGTCCACCCTGGTTCCGGCGGGCTGATCAGGCCCTGGCCGAACTGGAATGCGGTCAGATCGTCATGGTCTGACAAACGCTCCTTCGATCACCACGCCGGCGCGGACGTATTTCCACAGGGCCACCACGAGCTTGCGGGCCAATGCGGTGATCATGACCTTCTTGAAGCGTCCGCCATTCTGGGCGACTCGCTCGTTGAACCAGCGGCTGAGCGCCGAGGCGGGCTGGTGCCGCAACCAGAGCCACGCCATTTCCAGCAGCGTCGATCGCAGGCGCGGATTCCCGGACTTTCCGATCCCCTGTTCCCGGTCGATCGACCCGCTTTGCCATGGCGTCGGCGCAAGGCCGGCATAGGCCGCCACCTGCCGGCGATTGTCGAAGCACCGGAACAAGCCTTCACCCCACAGCACGGCCGCAAACTCCGGTCCGATGCCGACGACTTTCGATAACATAACCGCCTCTCGAGACGATTGGCGTTCTTCGGCGAGCATGGCGTCCCGTTCCGCCTCGACTGCCTTGATCTGATCGAGCAGCAGTTCCATCCGGTCGAGCTCGCGCACAACCTGGCGCTTCCCCCGTCGCCAGTGCGCAGTGTCTCCAGCGGATCGCGACGATCACGCCGTAGAGGATCGTAGCCGGAGATGCCCTGTGAGAAGAGAAGACCCTTGATCCGGTTGCTGTGCCGGATACGTTCCTCCATCAACACCTTGCGTTCCCGTACGATGCGGCGGCGATCCTCCTCATCGGGGGTTGGCACGCGTAGCATGGAGCAGACCCGCGGTTCGCCACGCCCAAACGCCAGCAGCGCCCGGATAAGCGTTTCCCCGTCAAGCCGATCCGTCTTGACCCGCCGCTTACGCCGCGATGTTGCAATCGACGCCGCATCGACGACATGGCTTTCATGGCCTTCCGCCTCTAGAACCCGGTGGACCCAGAAGCCGTCGAGCCCAGCCTCCTGGATGATGATGAACGGATAATCCCGTCCAGTTCGGTCACGAGCCTTGCGCTTCAGTTGACCAAGGCGGTCGAGGAGCCCGGCAATATCCCCGCCGGGGATGGTATGGCGCGATAGCCTCTCGCCAGCTCCCGGCGAGATCGAGGTGACTAGCCAGGTCTTCTTGCTCAACTCTACCGATATGAAGATCGCCTCAAGTTCTTTGCGCACTCCATTTTCTTGTATACCGCCTTGCGTCATCTTCTTGCTCCTTTCCACAACGGCCAAACAATACCCGCTGCATCAGAGCAGGTCGCCGCCATTACTCATAGGATCTCGATGGCGATCCACAGGCCGAAGGCGACCGACGCCGCACCCGCTTGCGGGCCGCAGCGCCAGCGTAGGATGGCGCGAGACCGACTTTGTTGTTTCGCGAGGAATGGGCGCAGCCCAGGGGAAGAAAGTAGTAATCGCGCCGTTGCGGCATAGGCGGTCGAGGCGCAGCCGGCCTTCGGCCAGATCAGCCCCTTGAGAGGCCGTTTGGAGCGGTCGACTGTCAGAAACAGATCAACGGAGAGCGTGGCGCATTCATCCCGACTTCAATGATCTTTGGCCGGAGCTTAAACGGGCGGCGATGCCCTCGTCCCGCAGCCTTTTGGAATTTTCGGAAGCTGCGCCATCGTCGCACTCGGAACATGATGCCCGACGTGTGACGCCGACCTGGTCCAAACGCTCCAATAAGGCGAGGACATGATCGGACCGAGCTGCTCATGCGTGCCAACTCACCTGCCGAGGACGAACGCCACAACGGGAGAGGCGACTGCCAGTTCCCGACGGCACAGTGGTGTTTAACGACGCCATAGGTGACTTGATGCTCGGCAATCATCACCGCGAGGAGGGACCGCTCAGCAATGTGGACGCCAGTGCTATTATAGCTGCCTATCAGGCTTCTCGAGATGATCTTGCGGAGGCCTTAGGACTGCGGACAGATTCCACGGGCCATTCGCCTCTTGCCGGTCTCGCAGGAGGGTATGGCCTGATGGCAAGAGGCTCTTGTGGAGCGCTGCGGTACGGCCCAGTCGGCGTTCAACCTGATCGCGAGCTATTGCCTAATTGGGTTGTGCGGTTGGTCCACGCTCGTGATCCCGAGGGAGAGATATGTGCGCATTCAACGCATCAGTATCCCGGTGCGCGACTACCGCATCGTCTGCAAAGCGGCCGGAGATAGGCGGCGGCGGTCACCCGCCGCCGAACTGCCAGACTGGGATGCCGAGCTTACGGGCTTTGTCAGCGAGGTTGCGTTGGATACCGCTGCCGGGGAACAGCATCACGCCGATTGGCAGAACGTCGAGCATCTGGTCATTGCGTTTAAAGGGGGCGGCACGGCCGTGTTTGGTCCAGTCGGGCGCAAAACCGATCTGCGGCACATTGCGATGGTCCGCCCAGAGGGAGGCGATCTTTTCGGCGCCCTTCGGCGATTTGCCGTGCATGAGCACCATATCGGGGTGCTTGGCGTGGACCTGGTCGAGCTTGGCCCAAATCAGGCCATGATCATTGAAGTCGAGTCCGCCGGTGAAGGCGATCTTCGGCCCTGGTGGTAGCAGAACCTGCGTTTCAGCCCGCTTTTTCGCAGCGAGGAAATCCCGACTATCGATCATTGCAGATGTCACCGCCTTGTGGTTGGTCATCGACCCACTGCGCGGTTTCCAGCTTGATCCGGTGTGGTGCTCGTAGTGCTCGGCAGCCTCATCGCGCATCAGTTCGAAGACATCGCGGCGCTCGACCAGCGTCCGCCCCTCGGCGGTCAGGCGTTCCAGCTCGACGGATTTCACTTCGCTGCCGTCCTGTTCGCGCTGGCTGCGGCGCTGCGCCTGCTCGTTGTCATCGAGCTCGCGTTCGATGCGGCCGCTGGCACGGTGAAAGATGTTGACTGCTGACCACAGCAAATCATTGAGGTCGGGCTCGAGTCGGGTGTCGGCGAGCGCCACTACCAGCGTCGTAAAGATGTCGCTGATTGCGCCGGCGACGACGTCGGCTTCCGGCAGAGGCCGAGGATCCGGCTCATCTGCAAAGGGACGGTAGCCATAGAGCTGGAGTTCGGTAAGAACCTGGTGCATCGGGGATGACGCCTGGGCGGGCTCGAAGTCGGGATCGCGGTCGCTCATTGTATTCTCCTTCGCCGGATATGACCGCGACCTTCGCGGCCTTCTGGCGACGAAAGCCGGCGGGCGCGACGACCTGCACCCGAAGCGAAGCGCGGGCCGAAGCGGCAGCGAAGGATGACGAAAGGCCGGCTATTTTGTTTCGCGCTGCAAAGCCCAAAGGGCGGCGGAAAATAGCCGGCCGCAGGCATTGTCGGTCGGAGCCGTTTGCCGGCCGATCGCCCTCTCGAAGGCCGGGTCGCGTTCCTCGCCGGCGCCAAGGGGGAGCCAAGCCCGCGAGCCACGTTGGTGCGATTTCGCCAATGCGATCCTGCGTCCTATGCCGCGTTCGACATCAAGCGGCCAACGTCGTCGGGCGCGACCTGCATCCGGATTGCCGTCCGCAGGGCCTCGAGGCCGAGATTGCGGAGATCGTCGTTGAAGTCGCTTCGCTGTGGCGACAGCATAATCGTGTCGATGCCGGCAGTGCGCGCCCGCGCAGTGAGCGTGTTGCATGCCCAGTCCCCGGCCGGATCATTGTCGCGGGCGATATACAATCTGCGGAGCCTCGGCGGGAATAAGACAGCGGCTAGATGGGCAGCGGAAAGTGCCGCCAGCATCGGCATGTCAAGAAGGACCGAACGGAGCGACAAGACGGTCTCGATCCCTTCGCCGGCTGCCATGACGTCGTCACCTATGCCCAACCGCACCGCATTGCCGAGAAGGGCGCCCATTGCCCGTCGCGGGGTGTCGATCGGGGCCTTACCGCGGCCACTGGGGTCGAGCCACGTCCTGTGCGCTCCAGTGATCTGGCCGTTGAGATCGGTGACAGCGGCGATCATCGCGGGCCAGGCTTCGGGCGGGCTGTGCTTGTCAGGCCGATAATAGCAGCGGGGGTGGGACCGCTGGCGTTCTGTTTCCTGCAAATGCGCAATGCCGCGTTCACGCAAATACGCTTCGACGATTGTGCCCAAAATCGGCTTCGACCTGCCGAGGAGGCGGCGGGCTGCTTCGAGCGATCCGGTCGGCATTCGTGCCAGCCGCTGGCGGGACTGAGGCTCAGGCTCGTAAGGCTGCATTCTGAGGAAGGCCCGCGCCTCGTTAACGATGTCCGTGAAGTCGACGAGGCCGCAGCTCTCACGGATGAGGTCGAGAAGGTCGCCGTGCTCGCCGGTGGCGGCGTCAGGGCTGATAAGAAAGCCAGGCACGCGCCAGAAGCAGGCCCAGACCTGCGTGGGCAGCAACCGCCGGCCACAACAGTTTTCCGACCTGGGCACCTTCGACACCGAGATACGCGAGATAGATTGCGGCCAGGACGTTGTAGGTCAGCATGGCTGCGAGCGCTGCATTCCTGCCTGGCTCCTGCCGGCCAACCCAGCTACCCGCGGCCAGAGCGAGCAGCGCGATACCGGCTAGGCGGCCGACGCTCAGCCCCGTACCGGACAGACCGTTACCGAGTAGCAAGAAGCCAACCGTACTCGGCGCGACAACCAAGGCAGCGCCCGTGGCTGCCTCGATGAATGCGGCGACTGCAAGCAACAATGCGACCGGCATAGCGATCCCCGTTTTTTCTTTCCGGATGCTCGATGCCGACTGCTGCCTCTACAATCCCGGCGTGTACCAGATCGGCGAGGTATAAGCACGCTCGGTGGTGGTCATCCTCGTCCCTTCGGGCATGGTGATCCCGTAGTATTTGGCGTCGTAGGCGGTCCAGCGCGGCGTCGGAATCTCGATCACCCTGCCGTAGTAGAAAGCCCTTTGCGCCGGGTCGAACTCGGGGTCGGTCCAGACCGCGATCAGTTCCGGACCGCCAATCGTATTGGTCCAGGTCGCGTTCGCAACGTCGACCGTATCTCCGACCGACGGCACTTTTCCATCAGCGCCAGGCGTGCGATCACCCGACCATGCTACGTCGTAGACCATCTCGTGCACCTCGCCTGCTGCGTCGAGCCAGCCCTTGACGATCTGGTAGCGGTCAAGGTTCGCGCCGATTGGATCCTTCAGAGCCGCGACCAGGAATGTCGGTGCCTTGCCGGCAGGTGCGTTGGTCAGATCTCCGCCCATCGGCACGCCCTTGGTGTAGCCCGCGATTGCTGGGCTGCGGCTATCGGCGTCCGCGGCGACGAAATCGAAACCGCCGAAGAAGCGGACCAGCATGCGCGGCCCTGTGGTGGCGTAGGTTTCGCGCCGCTTCATGGCATCGAAGATCGAGGCGCGGGTGTTCTCCTGGGCCCACACCGCTGCATAGCCGGAGGCGGTCGTCTCCCAACCCATGATCTTGAGCCCGAGCTTGGGGTTCGTCATGAAAGGATGCATGGCACGCTCGGGGCTCGGTTCGGACGTCGAGATCTTGCCAAAGAAATTATCGTCGTCGGCGGTGGCAAGGCCTGTATGGGCGTCGGTGCTTCCGACCAAGCCAAACTTGTAGGGATTGACGCCAAGCTCGGCTTCCAGTTTCAGCCCGTTCTTGAGCGCCGAGCGCGTGTACTCGAACTCCAGCATCTCCGGCTTCTTCGCCTCGCTGAGGTCGAGGTTGCCCTTCTCCCACTTCTCGAAATTGGCGAACTCGTCGTTGGGTGAGAGCGTCGGATGGCTCTCACCGTCGCCCTTCATCTGGGTAGTTTCGTAGAGCACTTCCCAGCGGGCGCGCTGCTCGGCATATTCCCGTTCTATTTCCTTGCCGGTGAACGACTCGACCAGCGGAAACATCGTCCCGTTGCTGAGGTTGCCGTTATGGGCGATGGCAAGAGCACTGCCGCCCGTCCTGTCTTCATAGTTGTGCAGCCACTTCCAGAGATCGCGCGGGTTGTTGCTGCCGAGTGGCGGCTGCGTCGTGTAGGGCTCAATGAGACCGGCCTTTTCGCCACCGTCGCGGAAGATGACGTTGCGATGCAGGTTGTTGCCCTTTTCGAGAGACGTCCACTCGTAGCCTATGAAAGCGGTGAACTGTCCCGGATCGTTGGCCTCCTCGGCCGCCGCGATGATGCCCTGCCATGTCGATCGGTAGGCCGGGTTGCCTGGCTGGTAAATGATATCCGGCGGGAACTTTCCCTGCGAAAAGGTCACGACAATGTCCCACGCGGCCTCGGCGGCCTTACCTGACTGCATCATGTCGTACCACTCGCGGGCTTGTGCATTCTGCAGAATTTCAGGTTTTCCGGCCAGGAAATCGCCGAAGAATCCCATATTGTCGGAATGATCCGCTACGACCAGGAAGTCGAGTGGACGCGACAGCCTCGCCGGCTGCCCGGTCGAGGAAATGACTTCCTCCCCTTTGGCGAAACGATAAGCCTCTCGTGGGCCTAGCCGAGCCCCGGCTGCCCCGGCGTCGAAGGAGAGCGTCGTGTGCAAATGCGTGTCGCCAAACAGCGGACGCCTCGGAAAATTGCGTTCGGCGTAGGGCGAGTATGGCCTGGCCTTGAAGGCCTTCTCTGCTTCCTCGACACTGTAGGTGCCGGCATCCTGCGCAAGCGCCGCCGTACCGATAGAGGCGGCTAGCAAGCCAAGGCACGTCGTTTCGAGCAATTTCCTAATCATGGTCTCTCTCCCTATGGAACGAAGTCTTTTGATGGTCAGGAGTGCACCCGAGTTCGGCGGGCGTGGTGTCTGCCGGAAATGACTGCTGCGCCGCCAGACCGGTCTGCCCAGCCGATGCAGTGAACAGCGAAGCGTCCGGCGGTTGCTGAATATCGGCATGGCCGTCGGACCCGCCGACCTGCCCGAACGTGAGGACGAATTCAGCAATCTGCGGCTCGGTCCCGTAGAGTCGCACCGTGCCCCGCTCAACGGCATCGCCGAAGCTTAGCCGTCGCGCGGCGATCTCGCCTAAGACCGCTTCGCCTGAGACAAGCACCAGATCGCCAGGCTCGGCGCCGGAAACATGGACCTTCGCGTGCAGGCTATCGGCACTCCGCTCGAAGCGAGTCCAGAGCATCGGCTCGACCAGGACCAGGGAGATCGGTTGCGATTGAGTGGGAGACGCGGTGCGGAGCATTTCGCCGAACCGATCCAGGGCAATCTTCGTCGCGCGATATCTGCGTCCGAACAAATCCACTCCGACCTGATCGAAGTGCGGTAGGGGCAGCCGGCGAGCCGCGACCTCCCTCGATATCGCGCCGATCACGTGGAGCGAATCCGGATAGGTCCAATTCAGGAAGCCGCGGCTAACCGACTGAGGATCGTGATAGCCACACGCAAACGCTTCATGTGCAGGCGCAGTGGCCATCAACCCCGCTGCCACGGCCACGCCCAGAACACCTGCCCTTCTCGGATTCGTCAGTGCTTTCATCGCTATCCGCCCACTCGCAGCATCGCGTCGATGCGTTCGACGCCCCAGAATGCCGCCATTGTGCCGATCCCATATGCAGATGCGATGACGGCCTGCCGTGGGATCGTGAAGAACCGCTTGGCCACGGCGACGATTGTAAGAATCGCCGTTATGAACATGAGTTGGCCGAGTTCGACACCGACGTTGAAGGAGAACAGCGCAAGCGGGATGTCGCCGCGCGGCAGGCCGAGATCGACAAGTGCGCCGGCGAAACCGAACCCATGCAGAAGCCCGAACACGAAAGCCACGACCCAGGGCCAGCTGATGGTCAGGCTGGTCTGGCCGCGCTCCATCCGGACGATTTCCGTGCCGACAAGCACGATGCTGAACGCGATCATCACCTCGACCGGTGCAGAGGGCAGCGTCGCCCAGCCGAGCGTTGCGAACGTGAGCGTTATCGAATGCGCCACCGTGAAGGCGGTGACGGTTTTCACCAGCATGCGCCAATCCCGCACGATCAGCATCAGAGAGGCGACGAACAGCAGATGGTCGAAGCCGAGAAGGATATGCTCGATGCCGCTTGAGACATAGGTTTTCGCCACGGTCCAGCTGCTTTGCGAGGCCGGGATCGTCGCGCCGGGCGCTCCCGGCGTGAGCTTCTCCAGCCAGACGTAACCATCGAGGAATTCGATGCGCACCAGCGCATCGGTCATCGTGTTTTGGAGGCCGTCGATCGATATCGCCTGGCCCTCCAACGGTTCGACGGCGCGTACTTCCCAAGTCTGCAGCATCGCGTCGCCGGTCGGCCGCGAGACGACCGGCGTGAGCTTCACCACATTGCCCGAAAATGCCGCGGACAAGGCCAGCCGCGCGTCGCCCTGCATGGGCGTCTTCAGCAACACGCTGAACACGCCCGGCGTTTCTTCGCGGACATCGAGATAGGCCGGCCGGACTTCATGGGCCGCGGCACCGACAAGCGATGCAGCGGCTGCGCAGAAGGCAACCAGAAGACGCAGGAGGAACCGGTGCGGCGTCATCGCATCAACACATCTGCCGCCGGCAACGGCTCGAGCTGCGCCTTCACGCTATCGTCCAACTCCACACCGTATTTCCCGCGCAGTCGGGCAAGGTAGTCGGCGCTCACCTTCTGTTCGCTCTCGCGCCGCCACTCTGCGATCACCTCGTCACGCACCGCCTCGAACGCCGGCTTTCGGACAGGGTCCCTTGCGCTCACGAAAACGAGATGCGTGCCGTATCCCGACTTTAGCGGCCCAACCCATTTGCCGAGCTGCGACGTCAGCAGCGCATCGGCGAACTCATCTCCGAAGGCGTTGGCGATGGCCTGTCTGTCAACCTGCCTCATCTCTGCTTCTAGCAGGAACCGGTCTCCGAGTTCCGCCCCATCGTCGCCGGCGTTGGCGCTCAGCCCGGCAAGGACCAGCCCGGCATCCTCAGCCGCATCCTTGCGGGTTTCCGGATTGAAATAGATTTGGGTGAACGACACCCGAGGGCTGTCCTCGAAACGCGCCGCATTGGCCTCGAAATACTGGCGCAGCTCTGCGTCTGTCGGCTCGGCCAGCCGCGACGTATCCTCGACGAGGAATTTCAGCTTCTGGGCCAGCCGGCGGCGGACGATCGTATCGTCTTCACCGAGGCCCATCGTCTGCGCCTCGCGGGCAAGCAGTTCTTCGTTGACGAGATCGTTTACCAGCCCCTGAAGCTCATTGGCATCCGGCGGCCTCAGCCATTGGCTGGAATAGGTTTGCCTCAGCCATTGAATCTGGCCAGCGCTTATCCGTACCGGCTCTACGCCGTCCGATGCGGGCCTGCTCCCATTCAGCCAGGCATAGGCGGAAAACAACACCACGCCCGCAATTACAAAATGAACTAACGGCTCTCGAAGCAGCTTCATCCAACAACCGTATGCCCCAAACCTCTGCACGTAAACGGGCAGAGTGCTTAGCGGCCCGCCTCGGCTAAATGTCCGCTTGGGTTAAAAAAGTCGCCGTTCGAGGTTCGCTTCCTAAGCGTCGGCTTCGGGGTCATTGCTTCCCTTCAAATTATCCGACGGAAGGGTCACGGCCGTGAATTGACCCGACGCAAGCGAGCTTCCGCTTCTCGGGTCGAATCCGGTGTTCCGTCGCGGGTACCAAAAGTGATTTCTACCACTAGAAGGTCGGCGCGGCTTTGTCCGGCATGGGCCTCGCCGGATCGACCAGACGGTCCAAAACCGCCATCTGTCACACTGTCCTGGCCGTTCCCTGACGCATGACGCGAACGACATCCTGGGGCGCGAGTTGGATGCGCAATGCCGCCCGGAGCGCGCGGAGGCCGAATGCACGCAGGTCCTCGTTGAAGTCGCCCATCCGTGGAGACAGGGCAAGCGCCTCAATGCCTGCTGCTTCGGCGCGTTCGGTCAATGCCGCGAGCGCCGTGTCGCCTGCGGCGTCGGCGTCGCGGGCGATGTAGAGCCGACGCAGCGCCGGCGGGAGCAGAAGGGCGGCAAGGTGGTTGGCCGAGAGCGCGGCCGCCATCGGCATGGCAGGCAGCACACAGCGCAGCGACAGCATCGTCTCGATGCCTTCGCCGACCGCCATGACCTCGCGCGGCGCACCGAAGCGGACGGCATGGCCGAGGAGACCACCCATGGCGCGGCGCGGCGTGTCGACCGGCGCCTTGCCGGAACCGTCGCGGGCAAGCCAGGTACGATGCGCTCCAGTGATCGTCCCTTCGAGATCGGTGACAGCGGCGACCATCGCCGGCCAGGTCTCGGTCGGGCCGTCGCCCTCAAGTCGATAGTAGCAGCGCGGATGGAATCGAAGACTACCCGTGCCGCGCAAGTTCCTGATGCCGCGGTTGCGCAAATAGGTGGCGACCAGCGTGCCGCTGATCGATCGCGACATGGCGAAGAGGCGCTGCGCCGCTTCGGGCGATCCGGCGGGAACAGGTGTGCGAACAGATGTCGGGGCCCGGCGGAGTTCGGGCTGCGGCAGGCTCAGAAAGCGCCGCGCCTCATCGGCGACATCGCGGAAATCGACGAGCCCGCAGCTCTCGCGGATGACGTCGAGGAGATCGCCATATTCGGCTGAGGCGGCATCAGTCCAATGCCCGGCTGCACGGGGACCGGAGTCCGGCCCGCTGAGCCGGACGAACATCGACCGGCCGGGCGTGTTGCGCACATCGCCCACCGTCCAGTAGCGGCCTCGGCGTCGACCATTGGACAGGTAGTGCCGGCATACCGCCTCGGCGTGGCGAGCCAGGCGGCGAGCCAGTTCGGAAGCGTCGCGGGGCATCACGAGACCTCCCGCGCGCAGACATTATGTTGCGTAGACGCCGTCGATCGCCTGTAGGGCAGCACCCAATCGCGTTTGCGCAACATGACCCTCGGCGCAACATATTCGGTCCATTTGCCGGCCGCGCCTTTGCCGGATTCCGGCCCCGTCAGCCGGACAAACATCGAGCGGCCAGGCGTGTTTCGGGCATCACCGACCAGCCAATAGCCGCCCTCGCGGTGCCCAGCTGAGAGATAGTAGCGGCAGACGGCTTCGGCCCTGCGACCGAGACGTTGCGCAAGATCCGTTGCGGTTTTCATAGCGACCTCCCCAGACGAAGAAGGGGCCTGCCATTGCCGGCGGGCCCTCGGGTGGACGCATTGACCCTTCGGCTATTCGATGGCGATCGCATGGGTGTCGATCTCGGGCTCATCTTCGAGCTGCGGCTCGGCGTCCGCCATAACCGTTTCGCCGCCGAGTTCCGCCGTTTCTGCGAACTCGCGATTGCGAGCCGCTCGGCTCGGTCGTTTTCCGGGACTGCCCCGATCGTGCGGACGAACGGGTACAGCGGCTCCGGCAAGCGGCCCAAGCCAGCAGGCGTTCGCCTGGAGATGACGAGCTGGTTGAAGGAACTGTCGCACCACGACGACAAGATCATTTTCTTGGCAGCTGTAGCCATTGGAATGTGCTCCGCGACGGGCGGCCGAAAGCCTCTCTCTCGGCCTCCACACCATCACGAAGCTGCGGCCCATCTCTCACTCTGAGAGACGAGCCGCAGAACCGAACGCCCGACAGGACGTCGAGCCGGGAAATCTGCGAATCCGGCTCAGGCGATCAGGTCGAGCAGTTTCTTCGCCCGGGCCTCCAGGCCGAGCCGCACGTCCTGGTGCGTCTTATCGCGCGCCACCGCAGTGATGCCTTGGACGAAGTCGAAGACGCTCTCGGGCTTGCGGCCGTCCTCGGCGAGCACCGTCTCGATGATCTTCGTGGTCTCGGCTTTGCTAAAGCCCCGCTTGCGGAGGAAGTCGGTACGGTCTTCATCCGAGCGGGCAACGATCCGGGCGCGAGCCGCCTTGATGCCGTTGACGAAGGGTGCTGGGCTGGAATCCGCGAACCGCGCGAGCGCCGGCGCGGCCTCGTAAGCGAAGCGTGAGGCAGCATATTTTGAGTGCCGGATCGTGATCTCCTCGAAATCCTCCACGCCCCAGAGGTTGCGGTTTTGACATACGGCGCGAAGATAGAAGGATGCTATGCCGAGCGTCTTGGCGCCCACCTCCGAGTTCCAGCAGTAGAAGCCGCGGAAGAAGAGGTCAGGCGAGCCATCGGGCAGTCGCCCCGCCTCGATGGGATTAAGATCATCAACCAGGAAGAGGAATACATCTCGGTCGCTGGCGTAGAGGGTGGTCGTGTCCTTCGTCACGCCGGCGCGGGGGTTGTAGATGCCGGATGACCAGTCCAGCACTCCCGGCACCTTCCAGCGTGTGTCGCCGGTGCCGTCACCGGCGATGCGCTGAACTGCAGCGACCAGCTCGTGGTCAAAGATGCGGCCATAGTCCGGGCCTGTGACGGCGCGGAGTTCGACGCGGCCGTCATCGGTCTCAAGCGTTTTGATCTGCTCGGTCCGGTGCGAGGCTAAGCCATATTGCAGGTTGATACCCGCAAGTGCAGCGGGGAGCTGACGAAGGTAGGAAGCCGGCGCGCCGACCAAGCCCGTGAGTTGTCCAAAGCTCCAATGGGTTGGCGAGACCGGTTCGGCCGCACCTGGCAATATGAGGGACAGGCGTACGGCATTATCGCGGCTGGCTTCGACGCGGACCGCCGCGCTCTCGACGGTTCGTGTCCGACTGCGTTCGCTGCGGCTGTTCACGGAATCGAACAACTCCGACAAGGACAGGAAGCGCTCGTCATCGGGCCGGAAAAACCATTCTGACGACACGCGCCCGATCCGCTGGCCCCGACCGACATCCACCTTGTAGCCGCCGTTTGCATCGCGAGTGGCGTCCAGAACTTCAACATTGCGCATGGCTAATCTCCATGACGGACCGCCGAGAGCCTCTCTCTCGACCTTCAACCCGTCACGGCGAAAGCCGCAGCCCTCTCACTTTTATGGGGCATTGCGGGGTGGAGCGTCCGCTGAAGGGTCAACCAGGCCTTGGTCCAGGCGCGGGCAAAAAGGCAGTTTTGACGAAATTGCCAAATGTCCACGTGGCTGAAGGTTCACGCGACAATCCGGGACGTGGCGGCAGAGTCCCCACTAAGCGCAGCGACGCACCTCTGCCTTTGGGAAGATCTCAAAGCGCACCGACGAGTCGAACCCAGAAGCGATGTTTGCAACAGGAACGGCGAACTTTCCGACTAGCAGGTCAATGGGACATCTTTGCTGCAGGATCTCCCAATGCCGCTTTTCGTAGCCCCAGGTTTGGGCATATCTGATGCAGCGGGCGTCCAGAACGGCGAGACAAAGATGGAAACGTTGCGCCCAAATGGCGATTGCCTGAGGGCTCCGCATTGAAAATCCCAGAGCAATTCGACAATGCCACACCTCTGCGCATCGAGACTGCTGCGCAAATTGCGTTTCCCGACGGCTCGATAGGCGCAGCTGGTTTGCGCAAGGAACGTGATGCCGGTCGACTTGAAACGGAGTTAATCGCCGGAAAGGAGTACGTCACCTTGGCGGCGATCGCGAGAATGAGGGAGCTATGCCGCGGACGTCGAAAGGGCCACGCCTCGTCTGGCGGGACGAAAGCCGAAAAAATGACGGAACGCTCCGAAACAGGGACGGATGGTTCATCCGCGACAGGTCAACCTTCATCAGCGCTGGCGGCGGCGAAAAAAGCCGCCCAGGAATTGAAAATGAAAAGGCGCTCGCAGCCTACATCGCCGACACGTACCAGCCAGCGCGCGAGCGCGGACGCGGTGCGGATGATGTCCTGATCGCCGATGTGATCAATGTCTACCTGACCGAAGTTGCGCCGAGGCATGCCGCGCCAGAAGAGACGGCGGCTCGGCTGGACAAGATCCTCGATTTCTTCGGCGAAAAGACGCTCGCCGCCATCAACCGCAAGCTCTGCCGTGATTACGTCGCGTCCAGGCCAACGGAAGCCGCTGCGCGCCGCCAACTCGAGGATCTTCGCGCGGCCATAAGATATTACCGGCAGGAAGGTTATACGGCAGCCGCGCCCGCGATTGCCCTGCCTGAGAAGCCGGCGGCGCGCGAACGCTGGCTGAGGCGCAGTGAAGCGGCCGCCCTTATCTGGGCCGCGTGGCGCATGAAACAGACATGGAAAGGCCAGGAGAGTGGCCGGCGCACCGGACGCCATCTTGCCCGCTTCATGCTCGTCGCGCTCTACACGGGGACGCGCTCGGCCGCAGTCTGCGGTGCCGCCATCCGTCCCACCGAAAGGCGTGGTTATGTGGATCTCGAGCGAGGTCTATTTTATCGCCGTGCTGATTGCGCCAAAAGGACCAAAAAGCGCCAGCCACCTGTGCGCCTGCCGGACCGGCTGCTCGCACATTTACGTCGCTGGGCCTGCACCGATCTCGACATCAAGACCAAGGGGCGGGGCAAGAGCGCGAATATCGGCCGCAAGATATCGCAGAGTTTTGTCGTCGAGTGGAACGGAAAGCCGGTCCAATCGATCAAGAAGGGCTTCAGGACGGCGCGCAAAACCGCAGGCCTCGGCCCCGATGTCACTCCGCATACCTTCCGCCACACCGCCGCGACTTGGCTGATGCAGGCTGGTGCGGACGTCTGGCAGGCAGCGGGCTTTCTCGGCATGACCGTGGATGTGTTGATTGACACTTATGGTCACCATCATCCCGATTTTCAGGCAGACGCGGCCGACAAGATTGCGAAGAAGCAGGTTGCCGCCAAGGGGCCGACAACCGTCTTCAGGATGGGCCAAAACAAAGCGCCAATGCCGCACCATCACCCCACAGTTTCCCCACAGAATTGCCGGAAAGAAATGAGAACAATGGCAAGCGAACGTGACGGGAGGGCTTGGGAATCCGCAGCTTTGCTGCCAATCCCCATCGTTCGGGACGATGGGGTCGCAGGTTCAAATCCTGCCACACAGCATGCCAAATACGCCCGCTACGCTGAGCTGCCCCCCGGCAATCTATGCGATTTTTGAACCGGCGACTCTGGCAAGAGCAGTTAATCGGCTCGCTGGGTCGAATGGCTCCGGGTCAGTTTAGCGGAATTTGATCGCGATGCGGGCGGTTTGCACGGTGAGAGGCCATGAATGTCGCGAAATGTACGCAGCTGTGTCGTCGCGAAGCAACCGCACTTTGCAAGTCTCTCCACGTCAAGTTAGGTAGTTTTACTCTGACATATTCTTTGTCCTTGTGTATCAGGGAACTAGCTATTCTCTATTCCCTGCTATCGTTCAGCCAGGGAGGAGAGGAATGCAGGCCACCAAAATACTGTGGGGCCAAGTCCTCACTGTCCTTCTGATTGTACTCATCACCACCTGGGGTGCGACGCAGTGGACGGCGTGGCGGCTGGACTCCCAGCCGCAGTTAGGCTCGCCTTGGTTCGAGCTTTTTGGCAACTCCGTCTATCCACCGCCTGCATTTTTCTGGTGGTGGTTCTTCTACGATGCCTATGCGCCTGAGGTTTTCATCGAGGGCGCGCTGATTTCCGCGAGCGGCAGCTTCATGGCGATCGCCATCGCGATTGGGATGTCCGTGTGGCGGGCGCGGGAAGCAAAGAATGCTGCGACTTACGGATCGGCGCGCTGGGCCACGCGCGACGAAATCAGAGCCGAAGGCATGATCGGTCCCGATGGCGTCGTGCTCGGGAAATTCGACCGCGACTATCTACGTCATGATGGTCCAGAACATGTGCTGTGTTTCGCGCCAACGCGAAGCGGCAAGGGCGTCGGTCTCGTTGTGCCGACGCTGCTCACTTGGCCGGGAAGCGCTATCGTCCATGATATCAAGGGGGAGAATTGGGAACTGACGGCCGGATGGCGGTCGCGCTTCGGCCGCGTACTGCTGTTCGATCCGACCAATGCGACGTCGGCGGCCTACAATCCATTGCTGGAGGTGCGGCGGGGTGAATGGGAAGTGCGCGATGTTCAGAACGTCGCCGATGTGCTGGTCGATCCCGAGGGCTCGTTGGAACGCAGGAATCATTGGGAGAAGACCAGCCACGCGTTATTGGTTGGCGCCATCCTGCATGTCCTCTACGCCGAAAAGGACAAAACACTCGCCGGCGTTGCCAATGTTCTCTCAGACCCACAACGACCGATCGAGACGACGCTGCGCACCATGATGCTGACGAAACACCTGGGTGAGGGCGGTCCGCATCCGGTCGTGGCGTCGGCCGCACGCGAACTGCTCAACAAGTCGGAGAACGAACGATCTGGTGTCCTCTCGACAGCCATGAGCTTTCTGGGTCTCTACCGCGATCCGGTCGTCGCAAAGGTAACGTCACGCTGTGACTGGCGCATCGCCGACCTCGTCGAGGGCGAACGGCCGACGACGCTCTATCTGGTTGTGCCGCCCTCTGACATTAGCCGCACCAAACCGCTGATCCGGCTCGTGCTCAACCAGATCGGCCGCAGACTGACGGAAGATCTCCATGCGAAGGGTCGACGGCAGCGACTGTTGATGATGCTTGACGAGTTCCCGGCTCTTGGCCGGCTCGACTTCTTCGAGTCAGCTCTCGCCTTCATGGCGGGCTACGGCATCAGAAGCTTTCTGATTGCTCAATCGCTCAATCAGATCGAAAAGGCATATGGTCCAAGCAACTCCATTCTAGACAATTGTCATGTGCGGGTGAGCTTCGCCACCAACGACGAGCGGACCGCCAAGCGCGTCTCCGACTCGCTCGGCACGGCGACCGAGTTGCGCGCGATGAAGAACTATGCCGGGCACCGGCTTTCGCCTTGGCTGGGACATCTCATGGTGTCGCGGCAGGAAACGGCACGCGCCTTAATGACGCCTGGCGAGGTCATGCAGATGCCATCGACTGACGCCATCGTCATGGTGTCAGGTTTGTTTCCGATCCGGGCAAAGAAGGCGCGCTATTTTGCGGATCCCCGATTTGCCGAACGTGTTGTGCCGCCACCGAAGCCCGCGATAACAGAAGGAACCTCGCGCCCCGACGACTGGACAGACGTAACAACTCCTGCGGTACCAAGGGATGATCCTCAGCAATTGAAACCCCCGACAGAACCGCAGGACGAAGATCCGGCAAATAGCGGCATCCGCCGTCAGCCCGAAATTCCGGAGCACGAGGATATCGCGCCCGAGCGAACCGCACAGCGTGACGGCGAGTTCGACCTTGATCGGGACGAACCCGATGATGACGCCGTCCGTCGACGCTCAGTCGACCAGGCGATGCGGCGCGCCGCGCGGCAGGCCAGCCTCGATCCCAATGACGGCATCGAGCTTTGAACTGTGAAGAACGCTAAGAAGAAACGGCTGTCGGCCTATCTCGACCCTCACGTCATGAAAGCGCTCGCCGACTACGCGGCGCGGCGCGACGTTTCGCTGTCCCTGATCGCCGAGGCGGCGATCGCCTCGTTTCTGTCACCGGATGCGGAGGAGCGGAAAAAGGCGGCAGTTGCTAGGCGCCTGGACCAGATCGACCGTCGCGTGCAGCGCGTCGAGCGTGACGTCGGCATCGCCATCGAGACTTTGGCGCTGTTTATCCGTTTTTGGCTCAGCTCGACCCCGGCATTGCCGGAATCTGCGCAGGCCGAAGTCCGCGCGAAGGGACTGCAGCGCTATGACCGGTTCGTCGACGCACTTGGCCGTAGACTGAGCAAAGGGCCAAAACTCAGGCAGGAGATCGCCGAGGACGTCCCGCCGGCATCGCGCGCCGACGCGGATGATTTGACAGCTAGATAGATAGTGGAGGCGAGCCGGCGAGACCGCAGCGCCGCCTTTCGCAAGTCTCTTCAGGCCGCAGTGCGATTGCTCGATTTGCTTGTTGCAAGGTCACCATTCCTGCCTCTTCTAATCATCCCCGATCGCGGCACGAACCAGTTCGCCGCAAGAAATGGGGACCATCATGGCATACACTCATGCCGGCAAAGAAGCAGTATCGCGCGGGGCGCGCATGCTGCGCACCGCACTCGGCCCGGCCATCGCCGGTTTCCTCGAAGACCCGGCAATCGTCGAGGTGATGCTTAACCCGGACGGGCGGCTCTGGGTCGACCGGCTGAAGGAAGGACTTGTCGCCACCAACGAAGTTCTGATCCCCGCCGATGGCGAGCGGATCGTCCGACTGGTCGCGCACCATGTCGGCGCCGAGGTGCATCCCGCCAGCCCGCGAGTGTCGGCTGAATTGCCGGAGACCGGGGAGCGTTTCGAGGGCCTGCTGCCGCCCGTTGTCACGGCACCCACCTTTGCCATCCGCAAGCCCGCCGTCGCAGTGTTCACGCTGCAAGACTACGTTGCCGCCGGCATCATCACGGAGAGCCATGCCGGTGTTCTGCGGCTCGCCGTTGATCAGCGCAAAAACCTGCTGATCGCCGGCGGCACGTCGACTGGCAAGACAACGCTTGTCAACGCACTGCTGGCGGAGGTCGCCAAAACGTCCGATCGCGTCGTGTTGATCGAAGACACACGAGAACTGCAGTGCGCGGCACCCAATCTGGTCGCGCTGCGCACCAAGGATAGGGTCGCCTCGCTGTCCGATCTGGTGAAGTCATCGCTGAGGCTTCGTCCTGACCGTATTCCGATCGGCGAGGTGCGTGGCGCAGAAGCCCTCGATCTGCTGAAAGCCTGGGGCACCGGCCATCCCGGCGGCATTGGCACGATCCATGCCAGCTCCGCCGTCGGCGCACTGCGTCGACTTGAGCAGCTCGTGCAGGAGGCTGTCGTCACGGTTCCGCGCGCGCTGATCGCCGAAACCATCGACCTCATCGTCGTCCTCGCAGGCCGCGGCTCGGCCCGACGCCTTGTCGAGATCGCACTCGTCGACGGTATCGATCCTGCCACCCGCGATTATCGAACGCACGATGCCAGGCTCGAGACCGAACCCACCCAAGAATCCCCAGCCCGCATGGAGCCCCACAATGAATCCGATCCGCTTCACTTCATCCTATAGCCCGAGGTTTAGTGCGGTGCTGCCGCTGGCTGCGTCGACTGCTGCGGTCATGACCATGATGATCGCGCCCGCATATGCAGCCGGGTCCTCCATGCCGTGGGAGGAGCCGCTTCAACAGATCCTCGAATCGATCGAGGGCCCGGTTGCCAAGATCGTGGCGGTGATCATCATCATCGTCACCGGCCTGTCGCTCGCCTTCGGCGACACGTCGGGCGGATTTCGCCGGCTGATCCAGATCGTGTTCGGGCTGTCGATTGCCTTCGCGGCGAGTTCTTTCTTTCTCTCGTTCTTCTCCTTCGGCGGCGGAGCGCTGATCTGATGGATGAGGACATCCGCGGTTTCTTCGCGCCGGTGCATCGCGCGCTCACCGAACCGATCCTGCTCGGCGGCGCGCCCCGCGCAGTCGCCATAGCCAATGGCACCCTGGCTGGCGCGGTCGGCCTGGGCCTGAGGCTCTGGATTGCCGGACTGGTCATCTGGGCGATTGGCCATTTTGCGGCCGTCTGGGCCGCCAGGCGCGACGCGCAGTTCGTCGATGTCGTTCGCCGGCACCTGCGCTATCCCGCCCATCTCGGCTGCTGAGAGATTTTTCGCCATGATGAACCTCGCCGAGTACCGCAAGCGCTCGTCCACGCTCGCCGACTATCTGCCCTGGGCCGCCCTGGTGGCGCCGGGTGTGATACTCAACAAGGACGGCAGTTTTCAACGAACGGCGCGCTTTCGCGGTCCCGATCTGGACTCTGCCACGCCGGCCGAACTGGTCGGCACCACGGCGCGGCTGAATAACGCGCTGCGCCGTCTTGGCTCCGGCTGGGCTATTTTTGTCGAGGCACAACGCAACCCAGCCACCGACTATCCCAACAGCAGTTTTCCCGATAGCGCATCTGCACTCTTCGACCTTGAGCGGCGCGAGCAGTTTGAAGCCTCCGGTGTGCTGTTCGAGAGCAGCTATTTCCTCACCTTCGTCTGGTTGCCGCCCGCTGAGGAAGCATCCCGGATGGAGAGCTGGCTTTACGAAGGCCGGGACAAAAGCGGCGTCGATCCGTGGGAACTCCTGAAGAGTTTTGTCGACCGCACCGACCGCATGCTGAACCTGCTCGAAGGGTTTGTCCCCGAAGCCGCCTGGCTCGATGACGCCGAGACGCTCACCTATCTGCATTCCTGCATTTCCACCAAGCGCCATCGGGTTCGAATCCCAGAAACGCCGATGCACTTGGACGCGCTGCTTCTTGATCAGCCGTTCGCCGGCGGGCTTGAGCCGCGGCTCGGCGATGTCCATCTGCGCATCCTCACCATCACCGGATTCCCGACGACCACTTTTCCGGGGATCCTCGATGATCTCAATCGGCTCGCTTTCCCTTACCGCTGGTCGACGCGGGCAATCATGCTCGACAAGACTGACGCGACTAAGTTGGTGACGAAGATCCGCCGCCAGTGGTTTGCCAAACGCAAGTCAATCGCAGCGATCCTCAAGGAGGTGATGACCAACGAGGCGTCCGTCCTTCTCGACACCGACGCCGCGAACAAGGCGGCCGATGCCGACGCAGCGCTGCAGGACCTGGGCTCCGACCAGATCGGCGAAACCTATGTCACAGCTACCGTGACGGTTTGGGATGCCGATCCGTCGATCGCCAACGAAAAGCTGCGGCTGGTGGAAAA
Organism: Mesorhizobium escarrei; assembly: GCF_935825525.1. Taxonomy (GTDB): domain Bacteria; phylum Pseudomonadota; class Alphaproteobacteria; order Rhizobiales; family Rhizobiaceae; genus Mesorhizobium; species Mesorhizobium escarrei. Next base: position 43,278 of record NZ_CAKXZT010000149.1, on the reverse strand, counting down.
GATCATCCAGGGCAGGGACTTCACGTCCATTGCCGAACGCGTCAATGCCATCGAGGCATGGCTTGGCAGCATCCCTGGTCACGCCTACGCGAATGTGCGCCAGCCGCCGCTGTCGACCCTAAACCTCGCTCACATGATCCCGCTCTCTGCCGTCTGGGCAGGTCCGGTCGAGGACGAGCATTTTGGCGCGCCGCCGCTGTTCTTCGCGAGAACCGAAGGCGCCACGCCATTCCGGTTCAGCCTGCATGTTGGCGATGTCGGTCACACCCTCGTTGTCGGCCCAACAGGGGCCGGCAAGTCGGTCCTGTTGGCAATGATGGCACTGCAATTCCGGCGCTACGAGAACAATCAGATTTTTGCCTTCGACTTCGGTGGCTCGATCCGTGCGGCCATGCTGGCTATGGATGGCGACTGGCACAATCTTGGCAGCAACGCTTCAAGCGGGCAGGGGCGTGACCATCCGCTCGCTCTGACAAATCTGTCAGACGACATCAATGCCGTTGCGTTGCAGCCGCTTGCCAACGTTCATCAGACATCCGAGCGCGCATGGGCGGCCGATTGGCTCGTTGACATTCTTTTGCGCGAGGGCATCCCAATCACGCCGGAGGTAAGGGAATATCTCTGGTCGGCGCTGACCTCGCTCGCCTCCGCCCCGGTCGAGGAGCGGACGCTGACCGGTCTTTCCGTCCTCTTGCAATCGTCGGCGCTGAAGCAGGCGTTGCGGACCTATTGCATAGGCGGTCCCTACGGCCGGCTGCTCGACGCCGAGCACGAGCGCCTCGGTCAAGCATCGGTCCAGGCATTCGAGACCGAAGGGCTGATCGGCACCGGAGCCGCGCCGGCCGTGCTCGCCTATCTCTTCCACCGCATCGAGCAGCGTATGGACGGCCGCCCGACACTGCTCATCATCGATGAGGGCTGGCTTGCGCTGGACGATGGCGGGTTTGCCGAACAGCTGCGTGAGTGGCTGAAGACGCTCAGGAAGAAAAACGCTTCCGTCATCTTCGCCACACAGTCGCTGTCGGACATCGCCGGCAGCACGATCGCGCCGGCCATCGTCGAGAGCTGCCCCACGCGCCTCTTCCTTCCCAACGAGCGCGCCATAGAACCGCAGATTACCACGATCTATCGCCGCTTCGGCCTGAACGACCGCCAGATCGAGATCGTGGCCAGGGCGACGCCGAAGCGCGATTACTACTGCCAGTCGCGGCGTGGCAACCGGCTGTTCGAACTAGGCCTTGGTCCGGTCGCGCTGGCGCTCTGTGCTGCATCTTCGAAGTCTGACCAGGCGGCAATCGACGCAATCATCGCCGAGGGCGACAGGCGGCACTTCCTCAAGGCCTGGCTTACGAACCGCGGTCTTTCCTGGGCGGCCGGCCTCATTCCCGATCTCACTAACGTCATCGACCAATCCGCAAAGGAGGTTCCCTCATGAGATCCATTCCTGCACGTTGCCTTATCCGTCGCATGGCGGCTGGTGCGATCGCCGTCGCCGTTGCGTTATCATCAAGTTCGGCATCGGCGCTGATCGTATTCGATCCCAGGAACTATGCCGAAAACCTGCTTTCGGCATCACGAGCCCTGGAGCAGATCAACAATCAGATCACCTCGCTTCACAACGAAGCACAGATGCTGATCAATCAGGCGAAGAACCTCACTTCATTGCCGACCTCGCTGCTTGGCCAGATCGAAGGCAACTTCTCGCAGATGAAAAGCCTGCTCGGCGAAGCAAACAAGCTCGCCTACAGCGTCCAGGATATCGAGAGCCAGTTTAATTCGATCTACCAGCAGCTCGGATCGGACCTTTCCAGCCAGCAGCTTGTCGATGGCGCGCGTCAACGCTGGCAGACCTCCGTGTCGGCTTTTGAGCATTCGCTGAAGGCCGGCGCCGTCGCCGTCGATAACATCGAGGGGACCCAGGAGCAGACCAGTTCGCTGGTCGGCGCCAGCCAGTCAGCTGTCGGCGTCCTGCAGGCGACGCAAGCCGGCAACCAGCTTCTCGCCGTGCAGGCGAAGCAGTTTGCCGACCTCACCGCGATGCTGGCCGCGCAAGGAAGGGCTGAAGCCCTTGATCAGGCAAGCAAGGCCGCAGCGCAGGAGCAGGCACGAGAGCAGTTCAGCCGCTTCATGACGGGCAGCAGCTACAGCCCGTCAGCCGTAAAGATGTTCCACGACTGAGGCGAGAGTCGCATGAATCTTAAGATCGCCGCCCGGATGACGGTCGTTCTTGCCCTTGGCGCCGCCATGACCGCCGCCTTCATGGCGTTGCGCGGCGACGGCTTGCAGGACGCGTCCTCCCCGCGCTCCGCACATCCGGGCGGCGAGCCGGCCAAAATCGAACTTGCCCGATGCCGGAACATCGGCATGGCCGCAATTGCCGATGAGGCCTGCGCAAAGGCTTGGGCAGAAAACCGCCGGCGTTTCCTGCGCCCCTCCCGGCCCGCAGCACCATACGTGCCTCCATCGACCGAAGAAGACCAGAGCCGGCTCCTGCCGGTGCGGCCGTCTACGTGGCCCGCCGCGGAAGACCAACTTCGCCCGAGTACGGTGGCTCCATGAACGACACAGGCGTCATCGACCGTTTCCTGGAGACTTTCACCCGCTATATCGATAGCGGCTTCGGCCTGCTTGGTGGGGAAGTCGCATTCCTCACCTCCACCTTGATCGTCATTGACGTCACGCTGGCTGGCCTGTTCTGGGCCTGGGGCGCCGACGAAGACGTGCTGCATCGGCTGGTGAAGAAGACGATCTATATCGGCTTCTTCGCCTTCATCATCGGCAACTTCAATCGTCTGGCCGGCATCGTCTTCGAGAGCTTTTCGGGGCTCGGCCTGAAGGCCGGAGGATCGGCACTTTCTGGCTCCGCACTGCTGCAGCCAGGACGTGTCGCCCAAGTCGGCATAGACGCCGGCAATCCCATTCTCGAGGCCGCCGGCGAACTGATGGGCTACGTCTCGTTCTTCGAGAACTTCGTACAGATCATGGTGCTCATGATCGCTTGGGCGATCGTATTGATCGCCTTCTTCATTCTCGCCGTCCAAATCTTCGTGACGCTCATAGAATTCAAGCTGACGACGCTGGCCGGCTTCGTGCTCATCCCCTTCGCACTGTTCAACAAAACCGCCTTCCTCGCCGAAAAGGTGCTCGGCAACATCGTCGCGTCGGGCGTGAAAATCCTCGTGCTTGCCGTCATCGTCGGCATCGGCTCGGGCCTGTTCGGCGAATTCACCGCCGGTTTCGGCGAGCAGCCGACCATCACGGACGCGCTGTCGCTCGTGCTCGGCGCGCTGGCACTGATGGGCCTGTCGATCTTCGGCCCCGGTATCGCCACCGGCCTCGTGTCCGGCGCGCCGCAGCTCGGAGCGGGTGCGGCAGTGGGAACGGGTCTCGCCGCTGTCGGACTTGGTGCGGCCGGCTATATGGGCGCGCGTGCCGGGCTGAGCGGCGCCGCACGTACTATCGAAACCGGCGGGCGCATGACAGCGTCGGCCGCGCGCGGCGGAGCGCACCTAGCGGGCAGCACCTCGGCCGCCTATGGCCTTGCTGCCTCCACCTCCGGCCAATCCGGTGCCGGAACCGTCGCCGCGGGCTTAGCCGGTGTTGCGAGTGCCGGCGCAGGCGCCGCCGCTCAGCCGATGAAGCGCGCCGCGTCACGCGCCGCTGAAACCATCCGCACCAGCTACCGGACCGGCCAGGCCAGAGCATGGACTGACACTGGCGGCCAGTCACCCGTCGCCGCTGCGGCCGACGACGCTTCCATCGCCGCTTCTTCGGCTTCCTCGGCACCGCCGGCCTGGGCGGCGCGCATGAAGCGCAGCAGCGCAATGAGCCACGGCGCCAGCGTCGCCGCCCATTCCGTGCGCTCCGGCGATCACGGTGGTGGCTCCATGAACGTCCCTCTCGATCAGGATGACCGCAGATGAACCTCTTCAGACGACCGTCGGTGCGCTATGCGCGTACGCCAGAACCGGAGACACCGTATCAGCGCGCAGCGCAGGTCTGGGACGAGCGCATCGGCTCGGCCCGCGTGCAGGCGAAAAACTGGCGGCTGATGGCATTTGGTTCACTCGTGCTGGCCGGCAGCTTCGCATCCGCGCTGGTTTGGCAGTCGTCGCGCGGCTCCGTGGTTCCCTGGGTCGTACAAGTCGACAAGCTCGGCGAGGCGCAAGCGATCGCCCCGGCCGTTGCCGACTATCGGCCGAACGACCCGCAGATCGCATGGCATCTCGCCCGGTTCATAGAACAGGTCAGGAGCATTCCGGTCGACCCAGTCATCGTTCGTCAGAACTGGCTGCGCGCCTATGATTACACCACAGACCGCGGTGCCATTTCTCTCAATGATTACGCCCGATTGAACGACCCTTTTGCCAAAGTGGGCAAACTCCAGATCGCAATCGAAGTTTCCAGCGTCATCCGGGCATCGCTGGACTCCTTCCGCGTCGCCTGGGTCGAGCGCCGCTACGAAAATGGCAGTCTGGCAAGCACAGAGCGCTGGACCGCCATCCTCACCATCGCGATTCAACAACCCCGCGACGCCGAACGGCTGAAGACCAATCCGCTCGGTATCTATGTCAACGCCATCAACTGGTCGAAGGAACTTTCATGATGTGTGCGCCACGAATATGCAAAACGACAAGACGCACCGCCCGCACCATGACACAGGCGCGTGTGTTGGCCCTGATACTGCTGTCGGCGACCGCGCTGGGAGGCTGCGCCTCGAAAAAATACATTCCGCCCGAGATCCAATATGATGATGCCAAGCCTGCGGTGCAGAAGGTCGACCCGCCTGGTCCGGTGAAGGTGGTGGAGCTGCCGAAACCGCTCCCGCTTCCCGGCCAGTTGAAGCCGCTCGAGAGCGGCAAAATGAACTCAGAGTCGGGCGATCCGAAACAGCGGGTCAGCCAAGCCAATGAGGCTGCACGAATGCAGCCCGTCCGCGACGGTTTCGTCAATGCGATCCAGCTCTATCCCTGGAGCGAGGGCGCGCTCTATCAGATCTATGCCGCACCTGGCCAGGTCACCGACATCGCACTCCAGCCCGGCGAGCAACTCGTCGGCACTGGGCCAGTCGCTGCCGGCGACACGGTGCGCTGGATCATCGGCGATACGCAGAGTGGGACGGGGGATCGGCAGCAGGTCCACATTCTGGTCAAACCGACGCGGCCCAATCTGCAGACCAATCTCGTCATCAACAGCGACCGCCGCACCTACCATCTCGAGCTGCGATCAACTGAAAAAACTTATATGGCGTCCGTGTCCTGGCAATATCCGCAGGATCAACTGATCGCGCTACGGCGCCAGAACACGCAGGCTGCCGCTGCCCAACCGGTCGCGTCCGGAGTCGACATTCAGAAGCTCAACTTCCGCTATCGCATCGAGGGCGACGCTGCACCCTGGAAGCCGCTCCGCGCCTTCGACGACGGCGCAAAAGTCTATATCGAGTTTCCGTCGGGCATTGCGCAGGGCGAAATGCCGCCGCTGTTTGTCGTCGGCCCATCGGGCGGCTCTGAACTGGTCAACTACCGCGCGCGTCAGAATTATTACATTGTCGACCGGCTGTTCGCCGCCGCCGAACTCAGGCTCGGCGACAAGACAAGCGAGAAGCGCGTCAGGATCGTGCGCACCGACGGAAAACCGCAGCGCAGGGCGGGACTGTTCCGATGAGCGACGCCCCAAATACCCCAAACCATGACATCAGGGAGGAGCTGCGCTTGCGGCCCGAGCCCGCCAGGGTCACGCGCCTTTCGCGCAAGGTACTCATCGGGCTGGGCGGCGTCGCCAGCGTTGCGATCCTCGGCACATTGATCTGGGCGCTCGACACCAGACGGCGCGGCAACGAGCAGCCCTCCGAGCTCTTCACCATTGAAAATCGCACGACGGCTGACGGCCTGGATATGCTGCCGAAGGATTACTCTGGCATCCCCCAGCTCGGTCCGCCATTGCCGGGCGATCTTGGACGGCCAATACTACGCGCGCGGGAGCGCGGACAGCCGGTCGAGGTGCCCAGCGTCAGCACACCGCGCGCCGACCCGGACGAACAGCGCCGGCTTGCCGAGATCGAGGCCGCGCGCGTAGCAAAGCTCTTTACTGACACCAATGCGCAGGCAAACCCGGCGCGACAGGATGCTGGCGTAGGAAAGACAATCGCCGACACCATTTCCGGCTCGATCCCACCGACCGAACAGCCGCCGCTCGAGCCGGGCTCCGCGCAAAACATGCAGGACCGCAAGCTCGCCTTCGTCAACGCGGAGGTGGATCGCCGCACCGTCAGTCCTGATCGTCTTGCTCAGAAGGCTTCGCCTTATGTCGTGCAGGCCGGCTCCGTCATTGCGGCCGCTCTCATCACCGGTATCCGTTCCGACCTTCCGGGCGAGGTCACCGCTCAAATTACACAGAACGTCTACGACAGCCCGACAGGATCGTACCTCCTTATCCCGCAGGGTGCGAGGTTGATCGGCCAGTACGACAGCCAGGTCGCCTTCGGCCAGTCCCGCGTGCTGCTGGTCTGGAATCGGCTCATCATGCCCGACGGCACCTCGATCGTGCTGGAGCGTCAACCGGGCGCGGACGCTGAAGGTTTCTCCGGTCTCGAGGACGAGGTAGACCATCACTGGGGCCAGCTCTTCCGCGCCGCAGCGCTCTCGACCTTGCTGGGCGTCGGCACTGAACTTGGTTCCAGCGATGATGAGAGCGATATCGCGAAAGCCATCCGCGAGAGCGCGCAGGATTCGGCGTCCGAGGTCGGCCAGCAGATCGTGCGCCGTCAACTTGATATCCAGCCGACACTCACCGTCCGGCCCGGTTTCCCGGTTCGCGTGATCGTCAATCGCGACCTAGTTCTTGCGCCGTACGGCGCATCGAAGGCTCCATCATGACCAGATTGAAACTCTCCTCCATTCCCGATGATCGGCCGGTCAAGGTCACGATCGAATTGCCTGCCGCTGTCCACCGCGATCTTGTCGCCTATGCCGAAGTGCTCGGCCAAGAGACTGACCAGACCATTGCCGATCCGACGAAGCTGGTTGCACCGATGCTGCAACGATTCATGACCACGGACCGCGCCTTCAGCCGAGCTCGACGCCAAACCAAGTCACGATAGGCGGCCCGCGGTCCGCTTCGCTTCCATGAAGCTGAGGGCGACATCCGGCCTGCTCCGAACGAATTCGGCAACTGCATGCAGGAATTCGATAGCGTGCTCGGATGCATCGAAGTCGATAAACAGGGCGCCAGCTTGTGCTCCTCCGGTCGTCTCTGCGAAGGCAAGCGTGCCGTCGAGATCGGCCAGGACGCGACGAAGGTTGTGCAGGAGTCTCATGCCGGCTGGGGTTGGTCGGACACCGCCTGCGTGGCGCTCGAACAGCACCGTTCCAAGCGAATGCTCTAGGTCTCGAATTCGCCGGCTCAGAGCTGAATGGTGGATACCCACACGTCGAGAAGCGCCGAGAAAACTCCCTTCTTCGGCGACAACGAGTGCGCAATCGAGCGTAATAAGCTGGACTCGTCGCATCTCCCTTCCTTCGTCTTGACGCCATCTGGCTCGTCGGATCACGGCTCGAGAGATGGTTCGCTCTCTCACCGGCTTGAAATATCTGGGCGGCGCGCTCCTCAGGCCACCTCACAAGCTTCAATTGTAGGCTGCGCCAGCCTGGTGCTCGCCTTACGCATATCGCGCACTCTAGCCAAAGGCCGCTTATCAAAGCTCGCGGGGACAGCCACCGTTTGGGTGAGGCCGCGAGCCAATGACGGCTTCATTGATCCGGCTGTGCTCCGGACGTTGCTTCGTGAAGGTGCGCTGAACGCGCTGACCCTATTTCGCGCTGGTTGAAATAACCTGGTCAAACCGGTGGCCAGGAGAGCTTCGTCAAGCGCAACACTCTGCTGCAGAACAATCTGTGAGCAGTCAGCGAGGTCGCGCCGGCGACAGGGTGCTTGAATTGGTAATTTATACATGGCTAATAAAGATGCGGTGTTCCTATTTACAAAGCCATCTGATAACATTTAACTGTCTTATATAAAGCAGTAAATATGGTTTCAAGAGCATTGGACAGCAGCTGGCGCGCATTGTCGTTCACCGCCTTCGTCATGCGCGAAATCATGGACAATCCGTTGGAGGACGAGACCGCTTCGTCCCGGCTAAAGCAGGTCGGCTTGATGAGCGTCCTTTATTGCATGCATGTCGGCAACCAGCCGCTGACCCTTGCCGCAATAACGGCCGAGACTGGGCTCACGCGCGGTGGCGTCTATGAGACTATCGCATGTTTGGTCAAACGCAGGCTGCTGGATGAAGTTGAGGTCAGGAATACCCTTGGACGTGGTAAGGCGCGACGATTTTCGATCCCCGAAACGATCTTCGAACAGATCCGACAGTTCGAGCGGTCACCTCGCAAAGAAAAATAAAGCAGTCCCGGTGCAAACGGCGCGATGTCATGCCGAATATGTCTTAAGGCAGACAGATCACGCGCCGGATTGTCCTCCGCTGAAAATCTATGGACTACGAGGTTGAGCCCTGGGCTAATCCCTAAATGGGTGATGCTGATGCCGCCGGCATTGACCATAGGCTAGGGCTACAATGGCATCCGATCCGAACGCCGACATAGGAATCCTGTCGCAGCGTCATGATGTGCTCTCGAACGTCATGAAGGCAGGCTTCAAAAGATGTTGCGTAAACAAAACAGTCGTTTCCCGTGGCGCAATAGTCGTCACGATCATCGGCGTGTGCGGGCCTCTCGTGGCAGCCAGACATCCGGGCCCAAGCTTCAGATCTTTAGATTCGGGTCGTGAGCGGCAGAGTGCCAAGCCGAGATGGCCCAAGTTGTCATTGTGGGCCATCTCTGCCACGCGTGCTGGTCTGTTAGAACGAGCGCTGAAAGCGGACAATGCCGCCGATGTTGGATTTGTCGGTGGCGTCGGTCCAGTTGTACGTGTCCTTTGACCCCACCTCAAGATAGTCAATTTCGCCCGTGACTTTGAAGCCCGGCACGATTTCATATGCAATGTTCGTCGCGACCGCAAAATTCTTGTCGTGGTCATAGGAGATCTGGACATTGAACGAAGTCTTCTGGTTGATCTTGTAGGTGCCGCCACCCCAGATCGCCCAGTTGCCACCCCATTGCTTGTAAAAGCCGCGGCCGTTGGCGTCGATTGTGTTGTTCAAGTCGTCCAGGAGGTTGTCGTCGGTGCCATAGCCGGCCATGATGAACAGCGACAGATTCTGCATCGGCGTAACGTCGAGGCGAACCTTCCCGGCCACCTCTTCATAGTTGCTGTCGTAAGCTACCACGCCGGTTACCGCACCCCAGGCCCGCGCAAACTTCAAACCGCCGACGACATGCGGAACGTAGCTATCGATCGTGCCAACCACGCCTGACCCTTGTTCGAGCGAAATCACGGACGAAAAGCCGTTGCTGGCCTCAAAATAATACTGGACGACGTTGGTGCCCAATCCACCATAGGGGATCAGCGTATCGTTGATGACACTGCCGGCATAGCCAATGAACGTATCGAACGCCGATTCGTCCTTGCCGGCGCGCAGCCCGCCGAGCTGGATCCAGGCAAAGTTCAACGTCAGACCCTTGTCGCGGGCCTGCCAGTTGGTGCCTCCTGTGGCATAGTCACCGCCATTATTGCCGAAGTTGATGCGGGCCTCGGTATAGGTCTTCAAAGCGCCGAGCTCGGTTTGTTGACCGGTCCAGGTCTTCAGCGTGAAGCGCGCATTCTTTTCCCAGGCAGAGTTGGTGCCGTTGCCCATCCGGTCTGGAACATGGTTAGCGCCATCAAACGAACCAGCGTCGCCGGCGGCGATGTCGTAACGGACATAGCCGCCGATGCGCAGGCAGGTCTCGGTGCCGGGGATGTAGAAGTAGCCAGCACCGTAGACGTCGCAGATCCGGACGTATTCAGCGGCTTCCGGCTCGGCGACGACGACAGCGTCGGCGGCGCGCGCATCGGAAACGGCAACCAGCGCCGCAGCAGATCCAAGAAGAAGGCTCTTAAGGTTCATGTTCGTACCCTCCAAAAGTTTTTAAAAAAAGGGTCCGGGCCTTTATGCCGAAGCACAGCGTGCCCACCCGTCCTGCGATTGAGAAAGGCGGGTTCCCGTGCCTTTCTCGGAATCTAAATGAAGTTTAGATCTCGTCGAAATTCAATTAATTAACCGAGACGTAAGTAAATTTTATTGAGCATGAGAAAGCTTCGTTGCTTAAATGACACAATACATCATGAATATTGTTCAACAAGTTTAGAACGTGCAGTTTGTATACTTTGTGCTATTCGTGCACTATCGACGTCGCCAGAAATATCCGACCGATAGATCAAGCGGCGACAAAGGATCGCGGTGCCTATAGGAGTTACTGTTGCAGCAGCTCTCAGTGGTGCTTTTAGAATGACGCGTTGCGGCTCAAGGCTGAGACGACCTCTGCGACAAAATCTTGCCGGAGCATGGCAATGGGGGTCCGGCCGTCGAGACAGGACGAAGGGCTATTCAGCCAGAACCACGCTCGCCGTGGGTTCGCAATGCAGGAGAGCACGTCCCTTATTCCAGGAACGGGCCTGCCATCTACGAATTGGGCCAAGGGAAAGACATGTTTGCGGCTCCCCACCCGCAATGCGACGACCTCATTGTGCCGCCTCCACAGGTGGAGTGTCGATCGGGGTATATGAAGCTGTTCTTCCAAATACGTCTGCCCCACGACCTGCCCAGCCCAGTCTTCGATCAACATCGTTTCAAGGCGGTCTTTCTGATCCGGCAGGTCCTGGAAAGGGTCACCTGCGACTGGGGCGGCGGCGGGATGTTGCGCTTGGCTTACGACGATCATTTCCGAACGAAGCATCGCCCTGACCGCAAGCGATCGCACAAACTCTGACGCCAGTCTGGGCAAGTCGTCCTGCATACTGTCAATGGCGCGCAAATGGACGGGTGCAAGAAGCGCCACTGCCGCAGCAACGCCGCCAGCGATCTTGCCAGCTGAGACAGCGGTTTTTCTCGATTGGTCGCGCCGAGCCAAGGCACGCTCAACCTCCAACGCTATGAAGGTCTCGAATTCATCCAGTTGGTATTTGGGATCGGAGCTTGGCCGCTCAATCATGCAGTGTCACGCCGACGCTGAATACGGGAGAAGCAGAGTCATGAGCGAAGCTCAGGGGTGGAATATTATGAAACGAGGCACGTCCCGTCTGCCTTTGCGTCTGTCGATGACCGGATCTGCTTGTAGAGACGCACCGGCGACCTTGGTTTCGTCAGAGATGACGTTGCGGTTATCGAATCGTAACGCGTGGAGCTGATCGGAAGATTGAAAAAACCATGCGCTCCCGCCCAACCGGTACGACAGGTGACGAGGATTCGACACCAATCCGGAAGACAAAATAGAGCTTCGAACAAATTACCCCTCTACAGCCCGCATATGGCGGGATGGCCGCGCGCTGCGGCCCGCGCGGGTTTCCAACATGTAACCGGCCGTGCGGACCGTTCGAATTGCATCGTAACCGCTCAATTGTCGCAACGCCTGCCTCAATCGCCCGATATGAACGTCGACCGTACGCGGATCGACGGGTCTCGTTCCGCGCCATGCCGCTGCGATGAGCGATGATCTGCTGTGCACCGTGTTCGGAAACTGGAGAAAACACTGCAACAGCCGGAACCCGATCGGCGCCAGATCCAGCGGCCGCCCATTGCATCTGACCCTTTGGCTGGCAAGGTTCATTTCGATCTCGAGCTGTCGCAGCGTCCTACCTGATCCCAATTGGCCGAGACCCTCGCCAGGTAGACCACTCGTCGCACCTGTCTTGAGAAACTGCAGAAGTCTGGCGGGCGCCAAGGGACGGACAAGGCTTTCATCGATACCCGCTTCGATCAGTTCGATGTGACGATCGCTGTTGGCGCCAACCAGTGCCGCAATCGGAATGCGGCCAGTTAGGGCGCTGCGTCTCAGTCCTTCACATATCGCATCGAGGTTGTTCGACGAGCAATCAAGAAGGATGGCATGCGTATTGGGGTGATCCGCAAGACGGACCACCTGAGCCGGTTTGCTAGCCAGACACACCGCATACCCCTCGGCCTCAAGGATGTATTGGAGAAGAAAGCAGAATTCTGCGTCTTCAGAGCTCAAGACCACAACAGGTTTCATTTTATCACCTCCCGTAGCGTTAGGCACATTCTCGCATTTTCACGTCGTCATCATTTCGCACCCGCTCCCGTCTGCTCGCCAGATGGCCTCGATCAGCACACCTACAGAGGCAGGAATTCTCCGCCATTGACGTCCACGACCGCGCCATTCACAAATCCGGCTTCGTGAGAGATCAGAAACTCGACGACGGCCGCAACGTCATCGGGCTGGCCGAGTCTACCGGCCGGAATAGCAGCAAGTGCTGCCCTGTTGGTGGGAGTGTCCGGTTCTCCAGCCATGTTTGTCAGGATCCGGCCCGGCGCGACCACATTCACGGTGATGCCAAAAGGCGCATAGTTAGTAACCAACGATTTGGTCAGTCCCGACAGCGCAGCCTTTGAGGCGACGTAGCTCGCCCCAGCAATTTTGGGCCGCGTGCGCGCTGCGACCGAGCCGATCATAACGATACGGCCGAAACCGCGCTCCATCATGGCTGGGCCGACTGCCTGGCAGCAGAGCATCGCTCCGGTCAGATTGACAGCCAAGACTTCGTTCCACTCTTTCAACTGGATCTCGTTAAAGGGAGTGGCACCGTCAGTTCCCTTGGGCGAAACACCTGCGTTGCAGACCAGTGCGTGCGGCGTGCCCCATCTTGCGCCAAGTGCAACGAAAAACGCTTCAATCTGCGCCGGCATTGCCAAGTCGACGGGTCGGGCGAAGATCCGCTCCGTACCGAACTCTTTGGCCAATTCGTCGCGCGCAGCCTCGACGCTTTCCTGGCGCTGGCTGAACACCGCAACCAGGTAATTTCGAGAAAGAAGCCGACGCGCGGTCGCGAGTCCTATCCCGGTCGTGCCGCCGGTGATCACGGCGATCTGCGGTTCGCTGCCATCGATCATGCTGCGGCGTCGACCTCCGCAAACAGCGATAGAGGCGGATGAGCAGCTGGGTCGGTCATGACTTCAATGACAAAAGGAGAATTTGCAGCCATGCCGGCCCGCAACGCATCAGAAATCTGGTCCGCCGATTCAATCCGAACCGCCGTGCAGCCGCAAGCCCTCGCGATCATTGCATGATCGACCTGACCCAAGTGACACGCACTCGTGAAGGCACCGAACTTGACTGACTCGGCATCTCGCTGAAAGCCGAGAATGCCGTTGTTGAGTACAACCACCGTAATTGGAAGTTTGCAGCGAACCATGGTCTCAAGCTCGGCCCAACTGTGTGCAAATCCACCGTCGCCAACGATGACCACCACCGGGTGTTCCGGTCGCGCGGCCTTTGCCCCGATGGCGAGTGGAATTCCCCACCCCAGCCCGGCCAGACCACGAGGGGTCAAAAACCGCATCCCCGGCGACAACGCCCGAAGCTGGCCGGCGACCCACATCGATGAATAGCTGGCGTCGGCTACGATGGTCGTCTCCGGCGAAATCTGCGCCTGCAGTTCGGCCATAACCCGCTCGGGGCGGATCGGCCCCGAGCGCTTTTCAAGGCGGCTTGAAAGCTCGTTATGAAATTGCGTCCAGAAGCTGCCAATACGGCTTGCGATCAGGCTCCTGGCGGCGCGCCGTCGCGAAAGATCGGATTGGCAAAGGGCTTTGCGCAACGCGCACAGGGTCTCGGCAGCGTCGCCGACCAGGCGCACCTTTGCTTCATAGGTGCGGCCAACCTCCGCCGGATCCACATCAATGTGGATGATCGCCTTGTCAGCAGATATTTGGGTCCAGCTGTCCGTTCCGTTTTGGTTAGTCCGGGTGCCGACCAGCAAAATGACGTCTGCATCCTTCAACAGCGCCACCGAATGACGCCCTAGGGAACACGGCCCGACAAGAGAACCAAGCACTCCGGCCGAGAGCTCATGAAATTCGTCGACCACTCCCTTGCCCATGAAGGTCGTGAAAACAGGAAGTGCGCATTCGTCCTGAAACAAGGCAAGTTCGACTGACGCCCCGCTCGCATGCACACCGCCTCCGGCTATGACGACCGGCGATCGTGCTTCGCTCAAAAGTCGGGCCGCAACGATGACATCGCGTTCAGAAGGGCGCAATCTATCGATTGGCCAGTGGCCGAGATTGGCAGTTCGCTGGAATTCCGCGCCAATCCAGTTTGCGCGCAAGAGGTCTGCCGGCAGCACGAGTGCGGTGGGACCCGGTCGCCCTGACCCTGCAATGGCGAACGCAGCGTCGACGTAATCTTCGATCCGCTCCGGCACCACAACCTTGCGCACCCACTTGGTGCAGGATTGAAATAGCCCCAGATGATCGAGTTCCTGAAAAGCATTGCGGTCGGCTTGGTCGCGCTCGACATCCTGCACGATCGCCACGACCGGTATGCTGGCCTTGAGCGCCTCAGACAAGGGAGGAACCAGCAGCGTGGCGGCTGGCCCATTTTGCGCGGCCACCACGCCGATTTTGCCAGAGCGGCGGGCATACCCATCCGCCATGGCGCCGCCCATGTTTTCCTGCCTGTAGGCGATCTGCCGGATTCCCAAAGCTTCGGCCGCCAGGATGACCGCCGATGGCAAGCTCTGTGCGAAAATATGAGAGACGTCATGGCGTCTCAGTGCCAGCGCAATGCGGCCGGCAACCGTGTTGGAGAGATCTACTGACATTAGCCCCACTTCATCGTTGGTTTGCTTGGCTGAGAAAACCGTCGAAGCAGTCGACAATCATGGTCATTTCTGTCACTCCCATGGGCGTCGACAACGAGGCCGCTGCACCATTTGGCAGGAGGATGCCGGACGCCAGGAAATGTCGATGCAATCTCATCAACGTCTCTGCCTCGTCCCCATTGCAGAACGCTTGTCTGAACTCGCGCGGTGGGTTTTCCTTCGGATGGATCCGGAAAAGCGAAGCGGCGCCAGTTACCGAAAACCGTGCGCCATGTCGCTTGATTGTATCCGATAGACCGGCCCTGACTTGGTTGCCCAGTCGTTCGAGCCGATCGAATTCGTCCTTCGTCAACGCCTGCATGGCTATGTAGCCGGCGAGCATCGAAACCGGGTTGGCCGAAAACGTGCCTCCTTGCGGTAGGCTTCCTTTGGCCTGCTGCGTGCCGAAAACGCGCATTACGTCTTCCCGACCGCCGATGGCACCTATGGGAAAGCCACCGCCAATGATCTTGCCCATAGCGACAAGGTCAGGCTCAAGTCCATATCGGGCCGATGCGCCTTGGTAGCCTTGGCGCAGGTTGAGCACCTCATCGGCGATGATGAGGACGCCACTCCTGCGTGCCGATGCCGTCACGGCCTTCAGATAATCGGAATCTGCGGCAATCAGACCGGCGCGACTGGGCATGGGATCGATAAGGATACATGACAGTCTGTCGGCGGCATCCCCCAGGCGCTGCAAACCCTCAATATCGTTGAACCGCAAAACGAGCACGTCATCTGCGACAGCCGCCGGGACGCCCGCATATAGCGGGACTGGCACCGGATCTTCTGGTGGTCCCCAAGTAGAAGGTGTTCCTGCCTGGCCGATCTCTGCCCAGTCGTAGGCGCCGTGAAAAGACCCTTCGATACGGGCGATGGCAGGCCTGTCCGTGAATGCACGCGCTGCCTTTATTGCGAACATCACGGCTTCGGTGCCACTGTTGACGAAGCGAACTCGTTCAACCGACGGAATACGATCGATCAGCAGTTCGGCAAGATTGATTTCATGCTCGGTCGGGTTCGCAAAGCAGCTTCCGCAGGCAAGCTGCGACGAAACGGCTTCCACGATCGGCGCGTAGGCGTGACCGTGAATAAGCGTGGTGAAGTTGTTGTTCAGGTCCAGAAGACGGTTGCCGTCTACGTCTTCCAGGTAGGCGCCCCGACCCGCCTTCGCATAGCGCGGGACCGGATCACGCTCGACGGTGACTCGCGTCGTGCCATCGGGAAAAACGCGAAGTCCGCGATCGAAGAGCAGATTGGACGCTCCACGAGGTTCATCCGGAGCATCGTGTTGTACGAACATCGTGAGGGTCTCCCGCCGCAACTGCATTTATGTTGCAACAAAAAACACACAATTTGCATTGACGCAACATAAAAACGTCACGCTGGCCGCGATCGACCTGCGTGTCGCTCGCGATTGGCGCGTTTGATGCGTCGATAGCCGTCCCGGATGTCGCTTTCGATCGCCGCGCGAACAGCGCTGCCGTCACGTTCGACCAATCCTTCTATGGCAGCCATGTGGTTGTGGACACCATATTTGGCTTCGGCAAATTCAGGATAGAGATCGTTGAACGAGGCCCCGATTCTTAGCCACAACGTCTCGATCGTCGCGAGCAGATAAGGCATGCCACACAGCTTGTAGATCAAAAAGTGGAACTCCTTATTGCTCCAAAGCGCCTCCGCGTATCGCCTTTCGTCAAGGCCGGCGTTGATTTGCAGTTGCATCTCCTTAAGCGCCTCGATGTCCTCGTCGACCACACGAGCGGCGGCTTTCTCGGCAGCTAGGCCCTCGAGAGCCAGGCGCATAAGCGTAATTTCTTCAAGGGCTTGTGGTTCTAGATGGGGAACAATGACTGTCTTTGGCCCGGCATAGACCAGCGCCCCTTCGAGGGCCAGGCGATTGATGGCATCCCGCGCCGGCGTGGAACTCACCCTCAGATCCTCGGCTAGGCCGCGAACCGTCAGCTTGTCGCCGGGCTCATATGCGCCCCGGATCAATTTTTCCTTGATCTGCTGGTACACGCGATCACCGAGACGGGCCGGCTGCCGGTCGTCCTCTATGACGAGCTGAGTGCTGGAGGCCATCAAGAAATCCTGAAGTTGACAGAGTGAATTTTTTGTTGCATCAAATTCGAACTGTGAAGTCGAAGTGAAGTTTGTGTGACATCTGAATAACATATTTCCGCTCTCGCGTCCCGCAGTTTTGGGGCGGCGACACTCGGAGCTGGTGTCAAGGCCGTATGCGGGCTTGCACGGGCGGCATCGATAAGGGCTTCGGATCTTGACCAACGGTCAGGTGGCGAGCCGCATTCTTCGCACGGAGGACCACCAGCTTGATCGGCGAAACGCTAACTCTCCAATCTCTCAGCAAGCGTTTTGGGCGGACCGTTGCCGTTGAAGACGTATCGTTCAACATCGCACCAGGCGAGTTCGTCTCAGTGCTGGGACCGTCGGGGTCAGGCAAGACGACATTGCTGACCATGATTGCCGGGTTCGAGGCGCCGAGCTCTGGTCAGATCTCGATTGGCGGCCGCGATGTCACCGCAGCCGCGCCCAACCGCCGCAACATCGGTATGGTTTTTCAGAAATATGCGCTGTTTCCGCATATGACCGTCCACCAGAACGTCGCCTTCCCTTTGCGAATGCGCCGATTCGATCGTCCAGCGATCAAAGATCGTGTTAGGCGGATTCTCGATCTGGTGCAGCTGGTCGGTTTCGACGACCGCTACCCAAATCAGCTTTCGGGCGGCCAGCAGCAACGCGTTGCGGTCGCCCGAGCGTTGGTGTGCGAACCACCTGTCCTGCTGATGGACGAACCACTCGGCGCTCTCGACAAAAACTTGCGCGAAGCCATGCAGCTCGAAATCAAGCGGATCCAGTCCAAGCTCGGCGCTACCGTCGTCTACGTCACCCACGACCAGGACGAAGCAATGACCTTGTCCGACCGAGTGGCCGTCATGTCTGGTGGCACTCTTGTCCAGCTTGGCAGTCCGGTGGAGATCTACCATAGACCGCAGTCACCCTTTGTCGCGCAGTTCGTCGGCAAGATGAATTTCGTCGACGGCGAATGCCAACGGGACGAAGCCGGCACTTGCCACATCCGCATATCGGACAGCATCACCGTCGCCGCCTCATCTCCTTCCTCGGACGGGGCAGACCGCCTGCAGCAGGGTCAACGCGTCAAACTCGCGGTCCGGCCAGAAAGCCTGTCTTTCGCACAGCCAGATTCAGCAACTGCCATACCCGGCCATATCGACGCGGAAATCTTTGTCGGTGCGTTCCGCCTCTACCTCGTGCGCCTTGCCACAATCGGTCAGCCGATCGTGCAGATCCAGCTGCCGGCTTCCACTTCGGTCGGACCTTTCAGGCGGGGTGAAAGCGTTGGCTTGCATGCCGCCAAAGAAGACTTCCATGTCTTTGCAGCGCCTGAGGCCTGATGATGGCTAGCGTCCTTTCCAGGCCAAACGATCAGAGCTTCAGGCGACCCGGCGGCTCGGCGAGCCGCTACTCACGCCCGTTGTCGCTTGCACTGATCGCTCCGTTGCTGCTGCTGTTGTCGATTGGATTTCTGTATCCGATTGGATTGCTGATCAAGCTGAGTCTGTTTACGCCAGAGCTGGACCTCAGTTCATACCGGAAGATCATCGAGCAGCCGATTTATCTTTCGGTCATGGCGCGGACGTTCAAAATAGCTCTGTTCGTCACCATCGCCTCGTTCCTGCTTGGCTATCCGGTCGCCCTTGCAATGGCGAGCCTCAAACGGCGCCTGGCGGCGGCTGCGGCGGCTGCGGTGTTTATCGCTCTGTGGTCGCCGGTGCTCGTACGCTCCTATGCCTGGATCGTGCTCCTGCAGCGAAATGGCGTGGCCAACAATGCCATGACGGAGCTCGGAATGGTCGAAGCGCCCCTCAAACTCATCTACAATGAAGGGGCGGTCATCGTGGCAATGACCCACGTTCTTCTGCCATTCATGATCTTGCCGATCTTCGCGGCGCTACGGTCGATCCCGCAAGAATATGTCTGCGCCGCCCGTACTCTTGGGGCAGGGGCGTCAACGGCATTCCTGCGCGTCACCCTGCCGCTCAGCCTGCCAGGCGTCTTTGCCGGATGCGTCATGTGTTTCATCCTCGCACTCGGCTTTTACATCACTCCGGCACTGGTCGGCGGACCAGGCACCCTCATTGTCGCGACACTGATCGGCCAACAAGCGACCGTCCTTCTCGACTGGCCCTTCGCTGCCGCCCTCTCAACGACGTTGCTGATCGCGACGCTGACGATGGTGCTGGTTTTCCGCCAGGCCTTTTCCATATCCAAAGGATTTGCAAGTGTTGATTGAAACCAGATCTCACCGCCTGGCGAGCCCTTTGGCCGGCAGTTGCGCCACCATTTGGCACAGGCCTTGGGCGGCTACCGTCGCCGTTCTGCTGCAAGGCGCGGTGCTCGCGCTGATCCTCTTTTACCTTGTCCTGCCCACCCTGGTCATTTTGCCGATCTCGCTGGGGACCGCCAATCACATCGAGTTTCCGCCCCGGCAGCTGACCCTGCACTGGTATCGCGAATACCTGTCCGACCCGGACTGGATGGCCGCAACTTGGTTCAGCCTGAAAATCGCGCTTGCAACCAGTCTTGCCGCAACGGTTATCGGCACGCTTGCGGCAATCGCCCTGACGCGTGGGGATCTGCCCGGCAAGCAAGCCCTTCAGGCACTCTCGCTTGGGCCCATGGTCGTCCCCCATGTCGTCTTCGGTGTGGCACTCTATTTGATTTTCGCGCCCCTGGAGCTGACAGGAAACTTCGTGGGATTCCTTCTTGCCCACACCGTGCTTGCCGTTCCCTACGTGCTGATCACCGTGACGGCTGCGCTGCAACGGTTCGATTTCACGCTGGAACTTGCTGCGCTTAGTTGTGGGGCCAGTCGGACGCGATCGTTTCTGCTCATTGTGCTCCCAAATATCTCGCCTTCGGTCGCTGTCGCGGCAGTGTTCGCCTTTCTGTCTTCCTTTGACGAAGCGACGGTGGCGTTCTTCATTTCCGATACAGGCGGCAAAACCATCAGCCGGAAGATGTTCGAGGACATCGATTTCAATCTCACGCCAGTGATTGCCGCAGTCTCGACGCTGCTGGCCGGCGTGTCCCTGCTGCTGATGGCAGCCATTAGGGCCACTACCCGGCAGCATTAAAGATTGGCTACCCAAAACCAGACGCGGGAGGAATTTCGATGCCTTGGACTTTCCAGAAATTGATCGCAACGACAGCTGCATGTTTGGCCGTCCTTGGACACAGTGCCGCCGCCGAGCAGATCGTGGTCGCGACAACCGGTGGCGCTTACGAAAAGGCACTGCGAGAGGCCTGGTTCGATCCCTTCACAGCGCAGACGGGCATTGAGGTGGTCACCGTTGCAGCCACCAACGCTGAGATGCGCGCCAAGGCTGCCGCGATGGTCAAGACTGGCAATGTCAGCTGGGACCTTTACCTGCAAGGCGAAATACAGGCGGCTTCCGAGCAACATTTGCTCTACGCCGAGAACCTTTCGGAGTTTTGCAAGGGATTTTCCACACACACTGACCTGGATCCCGACGCCTGTAACGCGACGGGTGTTCGGTTGCTCTCGAATTCGACCCTTCTGGCGTTCCGGTCGGATGCCTTCGCCGGTGCAACCCCAAGGACTTGGGCAGACATGTGGGACGTCCAGAAATTCCCGGGCGGCCGGTCCTTTCCCGATTTCAATGACCCCTGGCGCGTCATGGCGGCGGCCCTGCTTGCCGACGGTGTGAGTCCAGAAGAGCTGTTTCCGCTCGATATCGACCGTGCCTTGGCGAAGCTCGAACAAATCCGACCAGCGGTGGCGCTGTGGTGGAAGACCGGCGATCAAAGCATGCAGGGTTTTCGCAATGGCGAATATGTCATCGGTCAAATCTGGATGACCCGCGCCAAGGCCCTGAAAAGCGAAGGTCTGCCGATTGCATGGTCACACGCCGCATCTTTTCTCGTCGGAGACCGCATCGCACTGATCAAGAACGCACCGCATCGCGTGAACGCGCTCAAACTTGCCGAATACTGGCTGAACACGCCAGCCGCGCAGGCGAAGGTCTGCGAAGCTTTGTCCTGCAAGCCTCCAAGCGGCGCGGCCATCAAGCTGATGTCCCCGCAAGCGCGCGCCGACATGCCGAGTACGACAGATCCCCAAAACACTCCTGTCACTCCAGACGCCAAATGGATCAACGCCAACGCCGCCGTTTTGCTTGAGCGATGGAACGCTTGGATTCAGCAGTGAATAAACGGGAGGTTTGACCATGAAAAAATCTGCGCCGCGAATCCTGGTTGCACGGATCTGGCACGAGTCGAATGGGTTTAATCCGCAGCCGACCTCAGCGGCTGATTTCCAGATCTCTGAGGGCGACGAGCTGCTGACAGCCGCCGCGACTTCGGGCTCGACGCTGGCCGGTATTATTCAACAACTCTCGAAAGAGCAGGTAGACATTCTGCCCAGCCTTTCGGTGGTCGCGCCTCCAAGCGGGCTGGTCGATCATGCTTTTTTCCTCAAGGTGAAGGAGCGTCTGATCTCGGATGCCATCGCTCTCAAACCTGATGCTATTGCGCTCGAGCTGCATGGCGCCATGGGGACCACGCTGGTTGAGGACGCTGAAGGCGATCTCCTCGCCGGGCTCCGAGCCGCCGTTGGCGAAAAGGTTCCGATCGGTGTCGGGCTGGATCTTCATGCGCACGTCACGGATGCCATGTTGGCTGCCGTCGATATCTGTATTGCCTGCAAGGAAAATCCGCACTCCGACGTCATCGAATGCGGTGAGAAGGTCGCCGCCTATCTATTGGCGATGCTGAACGGGTCCTTGCGTCCTGTGACCGCCATGGCCAAGATTCCGATGATCCTGCCAGGCGCGGCAGAAACAGCAACAGGCCCTCTGCGCGAGATTCACGACCAGGCGCGCGTTGCCACGAAGGAATGTCCAGCAATTTGGGATGTCTCGCTCTTTAACGTATTCCGCTACGCAGACGATGAGGACATCGGCCAAGCGGCCGTCGTCCTGACGAATGATGCCGGCTCGAAAGGCGAGCTCGTGGCGGAGACACTCGCCCGCGCCTTCTGGGAAAAGCGGGCCCGTTTCGCCGACGATTTGTTGTCGATTGGTGAGGCACTCGACACAGTTGCTGCAGCGACTTCTCACCGGCCTTTCGTCCTCGCCGACATGGGAGACCGTGTGCTTGCTGGCGCGCCTGGAGACAGTACCGCGATCCTGGAAGCTGCGTTGCGTCGCCGTGACGGTTTGCGCGGGGCAATCCCAATCACAGATCCCCACGCCGTCGATATCGCCTTTGAAGCTGGCGTGGGCAACATCGTCTCCTGCGCGGTAGGTGGCCGTATCACACCAGGCTTCAACTCTCTGCCGATCACCGGCAAAGTCATCCACCTGAGCAGCGGCGACTTTACATTGGCCGGTCCCTTTCAAGGCGGCGAACCTTCAAGCATGGGACGGACCGCCCTTGTGGAGATTGATAATCGGCTGCTCATCGTTTTGACGGCCAAGGCAGCGTTCAGTCACGACCCAGCCGTTTTCGCGAGCCAAGGCATCGAGCTCGCCTCACGCGATTTTTTCGTCGTCAAATCTGGATACCATTTCAAGCTGAATTTCGGCGCCGCAGCCACCCCGCTTTTGGTTCGCACGCCAGGGGTCGGATATTATACCAAGGGTTCGCTTTTCTACCGCAAGGCCCGGTTCTGGCCGGAACACGATACTGTTGCTCCCGCGGTCAATGTGCGCATCTTCGACAGAGCGGCATCGTAATCTGCGGCCTTCGGATCGGATGAATCAAAGCGCAAGTGCGGCAACGCCGAATGAAGACGCAGCAAGCCTCACAACGTCAGGAGTCTGCCGTCACACTTTGCCGGCCAGCGCAGCTCGCACGTGACGACAGGCCAACGCCGTTCGGCGGGAGGTTGCTTGAAAGGCGTCCGCCAGACGGGCCATCAGGTCTGCCGCGCCTCAGTGATAGTTGAGTCGCGGGCTTTGGAGATCGCGGAAGATTGCGTTTACGCGCGACCGTCGGTTTCGCCATCCTCATCCATCGACAGGACCGGCAGATAGGCGTTCGTCTCCAGCCATTCGCGCAGCACGATCCAGATTAGATCTGACCGGCCGATGTTCATCTCGGCAGCTATGGAATTCAGAGCGTCTTCGGTTGCCGGATCCAGCGGCACACCCGCCACGTTCCTGAGCATCAACGCAGCGCGACGTAGGATAATCTGCAAATCCGCGCGCGAGATATCCGCGATGCGGTCGGCGGCGCTTTCAAGATCTTCGGCAATAGATTGGCGTGTCATTGCCACAATCTTCCGTCTGAGGCGGGCGCAGGGGCGTTTCTCACCAGGAGTGGCCATACGCTTCAAGATTCAGAATAAGCACAATGCGTCCGTTCTGTAGCCGCCGGGCCAACGCTGCGAATTTCAAACTAAGCGTTTGAACGGCGAACTGACGGCGCGAAGTTTTCATCTGCAAAGCACAGCTTGTGCGGCTCGAAAGACGTGGGTGGCCGCTCGCAGCGTGCTTCAGATATACGCACTGTCACCCTTGTTCCGTTCGAAACACAGATAATCGACATCGCGATAAAATGTCATGCCGTTCTGTGTGAAGCCAAGCTTCTTGAGCACCCTTTGCGATTGCTGGTTGGTCGGCCGGACCAATCCGACCAGTTTGCGGCGATCCAATCTGCCAAAGGCATCGGCAACGATCAGACAGGCGGACTCGGTCGCCAGACCGCGTCCCGAGGCGCGCTCGGAAAAGCAATAGCCGATTTCGACGGCATCATATTTGAAGCTGCGCAGGCCGCATCGCCCTGCGAAGAGAAGATCACCGTTTGGCTGTTTCTCGAAGACGGCAAAGAAAGTCAGTCCGAAGTCTCTCTCCTCCCGCAGATAAAGGTCGAGACGTTCGTCCGACTGGACACGGGTCATCGGTTGGCCGTGTGTTGTGAGCCGAACGACGAGTGGATCGCAGTGAAGCTGAAACAACGCATCCGCATCCGACGGCTGAAGAGGGCGTAGAAAGAGACGACCCGTTTCCAGAATTGTCAACGACCTTCTCCCGCCTTTGGGACGTCTGGTGAAAGCGTCGCCGGCGCCTTTTGGCCGACTTCGTCGGGTGGGACAATCGCGGCAAGCGCTTCACATAAATTCTCGATGTCTTTGGGTTGGTGTCCGGCCGTCGGACATATGCGCAAGCCGGATCTCCCTTTCCGAACAGTCGGAAAGAAGACGGCCGACACGTAGAAGCCGCGGTCGAGAATGGCGCGAGCCGCTCCGATCGAAACCAGCTCGTCGCCAATGGTAACTAAGCGAATCGGGAGCTTGCCGTGGGCGCCTCTCGTCTCAAACAGCCTGTCGAACAGCTGCAATCTGTCCTGAAGCGCCAACTGAAGGCGATGCAATTCGGGCGTGCGATGCAGTTCGGCCGATGCCAGTGCCGCACCGATTGCCGCAACATTCGGCGAGGCCGAAAAAGCGTGCGCGACAGCGAAGCTGCGAAACAGTTCTTCTTGTCGTGATGTGCCCAACATGATCAGGCCGCCCGACGCGCCAAAGCCCTTCCCAAGGGAACTCGCAATGATAGTGCGATCGCCAAGTGTGCCTGGAATCCGAGAGCGTGCGTAACCTTCGCCGTTACGGCCAAAGATTGAGATGCCGTGGGCATCATCGATATAAAGAAAGAGGCCGTAGCGCTGCTGTAGCGCCAGCAGATCTTCGATGGGCGCGCCGCCCCCCATCGAGTAGATGCCGTCACAGATGTAGACGACAGTGCCTTTGTCACGGCAGATCGCCTCAAGCGCCTGCAAGTCGTTGTGGGGGATTGTAACGACTTCAGTTTCTTCGGCGATCGTGCCCTTATGAAACGCCAAGGATGCATGCGCGAGCTCGTCGAATACCATTACTGGTTTCTTGCCATTGGTAAGATGGCCGGACGCCAGGATTGGCAGCGCTCCCATATTGGCCGCCAGCACGGTCGTGTAGACGATCACGCGAGCGTCGAAGAGATCCGACAGGCTGTCTTCCAGATCCCCGATCAAACCGAAGTTCAGACGCGTACGCGCACACGACCAGTGCAATGTGCCGTAGCACTCGATGGCTTCGATAGCCCCTCGGACGATCTTAGGATGGTTGTCCAGGCCAAGGTAGGAACAGCGGACGAAATCGACAACCGATCGTTCCATGTCCTCGCCAATGCTGATTGCCACGCCCCGCCCGGTCAATGGTCGTGCATACAGTGCAATCAGCCCCTCGAGACGCGCAGCGGCGAAATGGCCGCTTGCCCTTTCGATCAAGCCCTGAGTGTTTCGGCTTGCGCGCCTGCCACCGGTTGCAGCCCCGACAGATTGATCGACCATCGAATTCCTCCAGCGCTCAACGCAGCGAGAGAAAGGGCAGGGGGCCAATGAAGAGGAAATTAGTTCCGCGCCATGTCTCGTCGTTCCAATAGTCGGCGCCCGGCCCGTGAAACTCCATAAAGCCGGAAACAATTTTGCGACAATCTTTGGTGACGGCCATAACTTACGAGCCACATTCGAGGCTTGACCTAAGTCTTCTCGATTGGGCTATCGAGACCATAGCCTGCCGAACGCACCGTACGAATGACATCGCGGCCGGCGGCGTTCCGCAATGCCTCGCGCAGTCGGCCCATATGCACGTCAACGGTGCGCGGTTCGACGTGAACCTTCGGCGCCCACGCCGCTCGGATGAATTCCTCTCTACTGAAGATGCGATCGGGGTCGTGCATCATCGTCGCCAGGAGCTTGAACTGTATCGGCCCCAGGACAATATCCTTGCCGTCGTACCGAACGCGATGCTGCTGAGGAAACAGTTCGAGCTTTCCCCATGAAAATCCGGTCTGGCCAAGGTCCTCTGGGCCAGCCAGCTGCTCACCCATACCTGCCAATCCACGCAAGGCGTGCACGATCTGCGACGGGTGATGTGGCGATATAAAGATGTGATCGACACCGGCCTTAAGAAGCTCGAAATACAGGGCTTCGTTTCCTGAAGGCAGTACAGCGATAACGGGAATAAAATGTTGCTTAGTCGCTTGACAGATGCGATCGATTGCGTCGGGCTTGCAGGATGAATTGTCGTTGCAATCGAGCAGCACAGCCGTGACACGGCGTTGCGGCAACAATTCCAAGGCATTTGCGCAATCGCAGGCCGGCAGACAAGCAAATCCCTCGATTTCGAGGATATAGCTGATCAGCAGATAATAGCTGGCATCGTAGGAGCAAACGAGAATACAAGGTCTCATCCCGATCGGACTCGCAGTTGATGGGACGTCTCGAACTTGCGTTCGACGTCGCGCTGATGTTGCAACAAATCCGGGAGAATGGCCTTTTGAAATATTAGGTGGCTCTACTGCAAAAAGCAGGTCTGGCCTCTCCCTGGGATTCTTTTTCTCTATTGTTGGCGCAACGTCCTGTTTGACGTCGCGATTATGTTGCAACATAATACCTGGATCTGTTTGTGACAAGCAGGAGTTGTGAAACTCGATCCAAGGTAAAATCCAGGGAGGTTTGCCGGCGGGCATGAATTTCGCCATAGGCATCATCTAACCCTTTCGCCCAGATCGCGGACCACGCATTATCGCATGATGAAAACCAGCCTTGATCACCTACCAACGAACAAACAGCGCGAACTGGCCCGCGTCGTCGAGATCTTCCACGAAGAGTTCGAGGATGCGCTCAAAGGCAGTTCGGCCGAGTTCAAGAAAAAGGGCAGGATTCTAAAGATTATCTTGTTCGGATCATACGCGCGGGGAGACTGGGTGGATGAGCCACATACTATAAAAGGGTACCGCTCGGATTTTGATCTGTTAGTCGTCGTAAACAATCGCAAGCTGACGGACTTTGCCACATACTGGTACAAGGCCAGCGATCGGTTGTTGCGCGATCGCGGTGTGTCGACCCAGGTCGGTTTGATCGTGCACTCTCGCCGCGAAGTGAATACTGCCCTCAGGCAAGGGCAGTATTTCTTCTCCGAGATACGGCGCCAGGGTATCGTGCTTTACGAGCTCGATGACGAGCCGTTGGCGGAACCCAAACCGCAGAGCCCGGCGGATGCGCTGAGGTTGGCTCGTGAGCATTTTCAGAATCGTATTCCATTCGCGAAGTATCAACTAAAGCTTTTTGCGATAGCACTCAACGATAACGAGTTGAGCAACTCCGCCTTTCAGCTGCATCAGGCAATTGAGCATGCGTATTCTGCATTACTGCTGACCCTCACAGGCTACAGCCCGCCATCACACAACTTGAACTTCCTTCGCACTCTGGCCGAGGAGCGCGACCGGCGGTTGACCGAAGCCTGGCCACGCGACCAGCAACGCTTTCGTGCCTGGTTCAACACACTGAACGAGGCTTATGTGAAGGCGCGATATTCCGAGCACTATCAGATCAGCATCGAGGCGTTGCAATGGCTCGGCGAACGAACGGCGATCCTGCATGGTCTTGTTGAGTCGATCTGCAGCGAACATCTGGAAATGCTCGCCCAACAAGTTGCTGCTGAGTGAGGCTGGGGTTTTGAACCGGCGGCAGCCGATTTTATTTCGGATTAGAGGAGAATCTATCAAGACTGTCGAATGAAGGCGATGTGGATGCCAGGGACGACACGACAAAGTCGAGGCGGGTTGCCTCGATCGTGGCTCAGTTGGAGATCAACGTCCGGCCATCCCAAAAACCCTGCGTCGGACATTCACGCAGGAACATCGCCATGCAAAAACGTGACAGACAAACCCCTTCGGCCGTTGATGGCAAGGCAAACGCCCTCGCCACTACTGCAACACTTGGCCATAATAATGCTGCGCTCGCCGCCGCTTGGTGTGCTCTTTCCGCGCGCTGTGACGGTCGCGAAGCCGATTATCGGTTCTGGTTTCGGGTTTTCGAGAGTCACTTCTCGCCGCCCTCGGCGAACAGGAGGGAGTGATCTTCGTTCTTAAAGATCTCGATCCGGCCGTCGGTTATCCCAGCGAACCTAATGAAGCTCGACGGTGTCGGACAGGTTGAGGCGATATTGGGCTCCAGACCTGGCCGTTTCATCAACACTGGCGGCTGCTGATCCCGGCTTGCGCCTCGTTTGCCGGGCCGATCTTGGCCGACTCCGCGAAGCGGGCCACAGCGACGAATGAGTCCGCCGGGGGGTCGAGGCGCTGTCGCATGCCGCCAATGATGTATCGGGGCACTCCGTTTCCGCCAGGATCCGACGCTGTGGGTACGCGCCGGCTTTTCACCGGTGAGTTCTGCAGATCATCCTAGCCGGGAACCGGCGCATCACACCGCGTGCTAGCGCGCATGTCCGGTCCGCCGGCGCCTGCGGGACCGCAATGGCTGTGAATTCGCCGTTTCGGGACTGGCATGGTTGCGCGGTCGCGTGGATAGCGAGGCCGCCTTCGACGAACACTGCCGGACGGCGCATTTCGATGAATTCAACACGCAAAGCGCGCCCGCGTGATATCAGCGGGCGTCGTGTAGGCCTCCCAGACGCGTTTTATCGGCGCAGCGATCGTGGTGGCAATGGTGATCTGCTGGTTGGTCATTTTTGTTTCCCTCGTTGTCGCAGTTGGATGAAATCATGCAGACGGTTCATTGCGTGATTTCGGGCTCGACGAGGTTAGCAAGCTTACGCAGCGACTCTTGCCAACCGAGATAACATGCCTCCACGGGGATCAGATCGGGCACGTTCTCCTGAACCACCGTCATCTCCGTTCCGACTGAAACGGCCGTCAGCGTGACGGTCACTTTCATCTCGCCCGGAAGGTTCGGATCATCGAACACGTCGCTGTAGATGAGCGTCTCGCCGGGGACGAGTTTCAAGTAGGTGCCGCCGAAGGAATGGCTTTGCCCAGTCGTGAAGTTTCGAAAGGACATTCTGTGCTTGCCGCCTTCCTTCGCCTCAAGCTCATGCACAGTACAGGTAAAACCGAAGGGCGGGAGCCAACTCGCGACCGCGTCAGGTTCCAGAAATGCGCGATAGACCTTTTCGGGCTTCGTGGCCAAAACCCGGTGCAGTTTAACGGTGTTGGGCATGATCATCTCCATTCATTGAGTTCACCAGGGCGTCGTTGCCTTGGATCGGGTTAGCCTGCTGCTGCGGCTTCCAGCGCCGCGATATCGATTTTCTTCATCGTCATCATCGCCTCCATCGCGCGCTTGGCCTTGGCGCGGTCTGGGCTGGTCGTCAGTTCCATCAGCAGCTTCGGCGTGATCTGCCAGGAGAAGCCCCATCGGTCCTTGCACCATCCGCAGGCGCTCTCGCTGCCACCGTTTCCGACGATCGCGTTCCAGTAGCGGTCGGTCTCTTCCTGATCTTCGGTCAGCACCATGAGGCTGACGGATTCGTTCGCCCTAAAATTCGGGCCGCCGTTCAGGCATAGAAAAGACTGGCCGAGCAGTGTGAACTCGACCGTCAGTTCGTTGCCTTCCTTGCCGCCAGGGTAGTCCGACGCGGCCGCATTCAGCCGATCCACATGACTGTCAGGAAAGGTGGCGGCATAGAACTCTGCCGCCTTGCGTGCTTCGCCGTGGTCGAACCACAGGCAGGTCACGAGTTTCGTCATATCTAATCTCCTCGGTTCTTGTTCGGTTCTTGTGGGTATTTGTTCGCGCCGCGATTGCCAGATTTCAGTCGAACCAGCCCTTGGGCGCCTCGTCGGCCAGAACGGGACCGATGAACGCCATCATAAGGTCGGCCTGTATCACACCGTCCAGAGATGTGTTCGATGATCTAAACTCTCTCACGGGTCTTTCACCTGCATTCGTTGCTTCCTGTCCAAGGACGAACAAGTGGCGCGCCTCCCGACAGCCAACCTCTACTTTTTTGCCACGCGGCAGGCCCACCTAACCGAGTCGACCCTCCAACCGCCGGTTGGCGCGCGTATGGATTCCTACGATCTGGGCACACCCACCCGCCCCACTCTGTGCCTGGTGAACGACTGATTGGCCGAACAGGGGCCTCACCTCGCGAAGCCCTATGACCCTGCAATTGTTCTGGACCACGTCAAGAGGCTGAAGGGCGGGGTCGGCGTAGGGCCGGGCCGTTTGCTTCAGCACCGGTTGTCATATCACGAGGCGTTCGTGAAGAAGTCGCTTGAGGTCCTCGGCGCGCTGCCCGCCGTTTTCGCGGAAACACCCAAGTCTAGACGCCCGCCGTCGTCGGAGGTGCTGGTGCACGCTGATCGGCTGCATCACCTTCCCGAGCAGGCCGGTTCACGGCAAGCACCGACAATTCATGCCGCCGCCCATCTCGCGCGGTCCACATGATCGACTGTCCGGCCGAGAGGCCGATCAGGGCCGTGCCGATCGGCGTAAGGATTGAAATCTTGCCTTCGGAGATGTCCGCCTCGCCAGGGAAAACCAGCGTCACCGTTTTCGCGTCACCGGTATCGGGCTTGAACGTCACCGTCGAACCCATCTGGACGGCGCCCGCGGAGATCAAACCATCGGAAACGATGCGCGCTCGCTCGAGTTCGGCGAGCAGTTCATCGGAAGCCTCCGGATTTCGTGCGGCCACGGTGCTCGCAAGCACCGATAAACGCGCATGGTCCGATTGCGAGATGCGGATGGCCGGCTTGCGCCGGGCCTTCATGTTATCTTGCATTTTCGAATACTCATATTCTCAGTTGAGCGGGCTGCCTCAAGCATGGTGAACCGGCCAATTCGAGACAGACCTTGCTCGAAGCCAATGCTCCAGAGCGGTGCTGGCGGCCTGCATACGTTCGATGTCGATTTCATGTGCTTGCCCCTCGGCCCGGGGCGCATGGCAGCCGAGCCGGGGGTTACGATCCCGCGATGGGGCAAACCCGGAAAAGAAAATCGCGACGGATCTTTTCTGTGGCGTTCATGTAACCATAACTGGTGACGAGATCGGGGAAGTCAAGTCGACCCTGTAGCAACCCTGTAGCAAGGCGCGGCCTTCAGCCTTCTTCGGCAGATGCCCTTGAAGTTCGGGTAGACTAAGTTTCGCGGACTAACGCATGGAGTTCGCAATGCGCATCGTCAATATCCACGAGGCCAAGACGCATCTGTCCCGCCTTGTCGACAAGGCAGCCAAGGGCGAATCTTTCATCATCGCCAAATCCGGCAAGCCGATGGTGAAAGTCATCGCCATTGACGCTCCTGCGGCCGGCGAAACGCGTCGCGTCGGGTTTATGGCCGGGCAGTTTTCCGTTCCGGACGATTTTGATCGCATGGCCGGTGAGGAAATCGAGAAGCTGTTTGGCGGCGACGCATGAAAGTTCTGCTCGGGTACCCATCTTCTGCTCTGGGCGGCGGGCGAGCCCGACAAGCTTTCGCCTGCCGCTTTCGCGGAGATCGAGAATGCCGACAATATCCTGACGTTCAGCGCTGCAAGTCTCTGGGAGATTGCGATCAAACGGGGGCTGGGCCGGGCAGACTTTACCGTCGATGTGCGACTTTTGCGTCGGGGCCTGATCGACAATGGCTGTTATGAGCTGCCAATCACAAGCGAGCATGCCATAGCGGCAGAGGGGCTTCCCCCCATCCACAAGGTTCCCTTCGATCCGATTCTGATTGCTCAATCGATCGTGGAACGCATGACGTTGCTGACCGTCGACGATCTGGTCGCGCAGTATCCCGCGCCTGTGCGTCGCCTTTGACGAATCTGGCTTCGACCGACCGCTGCGCAAAAGCTTCCGTAGCATTGGTACTCCCGCGCAGGTTTGTGACGGCGGTCGTGATCTGGTTCGCCGACCTCATGAAGCAACTCTGATGTTGATCCCGGTATTCATCGTGTGATGCCAAGCCGGAACAATTCGACAGCCGGTGAGTTTTCAGGACGAAGGGCGATCTGTTTCGGAGGAAGACTAGGATGAAACGCGTCCTTGCCCAAAACGTTGTCCGGCTGATGCTGGGCGGCGTAGCCGCCGGCCTGCTCACGGTCGTCGAGATTCCCAACCCGGTGGCGCCATTGTCGCTTGTGTCCGAGGCGAGGGCTGCCACCGACGTTTCCATTTCGATCAGCACATTCTACGATGAGCTGTCTTCCCACGGTGATTGGGTTTCGTACCGGGGAGCGACCGTTTTCGTCCCGGTTGATGTAGCTGACGATTGGCGTCCGTATACACTTGGACATTGGGTCTATACCGAGCAGTATGGCTGGCTCTGGGTGTCAGACGAGCCGTTCGGCTGGGCGACATACCATTACGGCCGCTGGGGCTATGCCGACGACATCGGCTGGTACTGGGTTCCCGGCACTCGTTGGGGGCCAGCATGGGTGAGCTGGCGGCGCGAAAGGGAGCACATCGTCTGGGCTCCGCTGCCGCCGCGCCGCGATCCCGATTTGATTTCAATCGAGGTGACCATCGACACCACGCCGGATTTTTACTGGGTCGTGGTCCCGACCCGCGAATTCCTCGCGGATGACATTTCTGTCGTCGTTATCCGTGATGAGCCGGAGTTTGTGCGCATTGTCGAGGCGGCCGAGCCGGCCGGCGACGTGACGATCCAAAACAACGTGGTGATCAACAAAGTCATTGATGTTGATGTGATCGAGAAGGAGACGAACCAGCAGGTGACTGTCGTCGAGGTCAGCGAGACCGAGACGCCCGAGCAGGCCGGCAAACTGGAAAACAATACGGTCACGATCTTTGAAGGTGAAGTGAAAGCCGATCCCGATGCCAAACCAGCTGAGCTCAAAGACATCGAGGAGGTGAAGCAGGTTCAGGCAGGTCGGAAATCCAAGCCGACCGAAGGCGCAGCAACGACCGAACAGGCGCCGGCGACCGATGAAGAGGTTAAGCCGGAAGAGACCGCCAAGCCTGAGAAGCCGACGACCGAGGAGCAACCCGCCGCTGAGCAGGAGCAGGCCGAGCCCGAACAGGCGGCCAAGCCTGAGAAGCCGAAGGCCAAGGAGCAGCCGGCCGCCGAGCAGGAGCAGGCTGAGCCCGAACAGGCGGCCAAGCCTGAGAAGCCGAAGGCCAAGGAGCAGCCAGCCGCCGAGCAGGAGCAGGCCGAGCCCGAACAGGCGGCCGAGCCCAAACCACAGAAGCAAGAAAACAAGGCGTGCGATCCGCAGACTGGGGCGAACTGCTAGGCGTGCGGGTACAGACTATGGGCACCGCGATCGTTACCACCGCGGTGCCCGCTGTGAGCCGAGCGTTCATTGGTCGCGCTGATTTCTGCCAACCTCGCCACCCGCCGTAAGCCATCTTGCATCGAACCAGCGGTCCGCCGGCCCGTCATAGGGCAGACACGTTATATCCCAATGGCTGACGAAGCGCGCGTAGGCGTCCCACACTGGCGGGCCGCCGCCGATGAAGACAACGCGGCCGACGAAGCGCTGGAGTGTGTCCTCGGGATCCATGCCGGAGCGAACGACGACAAGTTCCCGATCCGCGCGAGCAAAATCCGGAACGCTCGCGATCGTCTTGGGACCGGCGAGCAAGACGTGTCCTCTGGTGAGGTCGAAAAATCGTGCAACGTCGGCGACGAACTCCGGCGATCGGTTGCCTTCCCAGGGAAGGCCCCCTTTGAGGCCGAGCTGCCCCGCTTGGCCAATGGCACAGACGACTCTAACGACAGTCTTTTTCATGAGTACTCCACCGTAGCCGGTCTGGTCGCATTCGCAAGGTTTGTGCCGAGCTCCCTGCCTTCCCGCCCGTTGCCTGTGTCGAAAAGGATGAGTTCGGTGCCCGTATTCACCAAGACGGGATTGAACTGGCCGATCATACGCCTGCTGGGCGGAAAATTCGCCTCCATCAACGCCTCGACGTTAATCGGATTTTGGTAACGGGAGACCGCTACAGCCGATACCCACATTGCGAATCCGTGCCATTCTCGTACCGAGCTGCTTCGTGAGCGGAACCCGAAGCGAAAAGACGAACCGGCAATCCTGGACCCCATTGTGGTCGTAGTTGTGTGACTGAGCGTCGGCTCGGTAGTGAATGCGGACTTCTGCCAGTTCCCTGCTTCGATGGCGACCATGATGTCACAGGACAGATTTCAGGAAAGCGGCCGTCTCGGGTTGTTGCGGATTGCCTATCACCTGCCCGGGAGGGCCGATCTCGTGAATCTTGCCCTTGTGGAAGAAGGCGACGTGGTTCGACACCTCACGGGCAAAGGCTATCTCGTGGGTGACGACGATCATCGTTCACCATTTGGGATGGGGCCAGCCGACGGCCCGGACGGACCATTGAACATGGCCTGAATGCGTCTGAGCTTGCCAAGGCATCAATATGATTCTTTAAGCAAGGCCAATCCCTCTCGTGTGCACCGCGTGTGCAATGAGACGCTTGTTGCGGCAAAAGTGCCTTCAGCTATGGCGGCAAAATCGTAACTTTGGATACGTTTGGATGGTCGCTGGTTGCCAAATCGCTCAATCTGTCCAACGGGGTATTAGACGGACTGAGAACGAAAAAAGATAATAAAATGAATACGTTAGACCGACGTTTTGCTCTTGCCTATGATGGATTGGACGGACTGAGACGTAAAAGCCAAATCAAGCTTGAGGGGATTTCAATCGGCGATGCGGTACCAAATGCAGTACTGCGGAAGTCGGCGGTTCGCCGTTTCTGATCCGACGGAAAGTGAATGTTTGACCCGAAGTCGACCTTCGTCTGCCCGAAGTGAACGCAGCGCCTCCTTGAAAGTGGACGGTACGACAAGGTCTAACTGGCGTGCGCTTGCTCGGCAGCCTTTCGCATCCCGTCCCGCAGCAATTGCACCTTGCGGTTCAGGTCGATCATATCCGGTATCGTGAAGCCCGAGTTGCGGAGCAGCGCCGCGGTAAGACAGCCGGTCCTGGCGTGCAGGGCGGCGCCCTTTTCGCTGAGATGGACTTGCACCTGCCGTTCATCCGACGTGCTGCGTTGCCGGGCGAGAAAGCCCGCAGCTTCCAGCCGCTTGACGGCCGGTGTTATGGTGCTCGGCTCGAGTGCAAGTCTGTCGGCGATGGCACCGATCGTCAGCCCGTCGCGCTCCCAGAGCGTGCTCAGCACCAGATACTGGGTGTAGGTGACGCCCAACTCGTCTAGCATGGGCTTGTACACGCGCTGGATGGCGATCGAAGTCGAATAAATCGAAAAGCAAAGTTGACCGTCCAGAGGAAGGAGTGGATCGGCGGCCATGGTCATCTCCGTTCAACAGCGCGATACGAATCGCTTACCACAAAAAATGATATCGCGATAAAGAAATCACTTTACAAGGGGAAAACGCGAGCATATAGGTTGATTATCGCGATAATTATTACCGCGAAAAGCAAAAGGAGATATGCAGATGACCAACACCCTCATCGCCGCAGCAGCAACGCTGGCAATGGCTGCAACCGCAATCACTCCCGTCGCCGCACAGCCGGCAGGCGCAAAGAACGTCGTTCTCGTCCACGGCGGTTTCGTTGACGGTTCCGGCTGGCAGGGGGTCTACAACATCCTGAAGAAGGACGGCTACAACGTCACCATCGTCCAGAATCCGACCACCTCGCTGGCCGACGACGTGGCGGTGACGAAGCTGGCGATTGCACAGCAGGATGGGCCGGTGGTGCTGGTCGGCCATTCCTACGGTGGCGTGGTCGTCAGCGACGCCGGCATGGACGAGAAGGTGAAGGCCGTTGTTTACATCGCCGCATTCGCACCTGACAAAGGCGAGTCGGTTTCGTCGCTGATCGCCAATCCTCCAGCTGGTGCACCGGTCCCCCCGATCCTGCCGCCGGTTGATGGTTTCCTGTTCCTCGACAAGACGAAGTTCGCCGAGTCCTTCGCTGCGGATGTCGACGAGACGACAGCCTCGTTCATGGCCGACTCGCAGGTCCCGTGGGGCGTGGAGGCTTTGGCGGGCGCCGTGACCGAACCGGCATGGAAGTCGAAGCCGAGCTACTATCTGGTCGCCTCGGATGACCGCATGATCCCGCCGCCCGCCCAGCGCATGATGGCTGAACGAGCCGGCTCGATTGTCACCGAAACCGCGGGCAGCCACGCCGTCTATGTGTCGAAGCCGGAGGCAGTCGCCGCCGTCATCGAGCAGGCTGCATCGGCCAAGTGAAGGTCAATCGTTCAAGATACCGGAGCGCGCGGCGCTCCGGTATCTCCTCGTCGCCATGATGAACGCGACATCATCGCCGGAGATTGAGCCAACTGGTTGAGCACGTCGGGCGGCGGCAGCAGCCGAATGTCTTTCTGCCCGAGCGGTGCGGCAAAGCCTGGTGGCTCGAACTTTCCCTCGGCGATCAAGGTGCCATAGGTCTGGATGTGAGGAGATCGAGATACTAACGCTTGTCGACGCCACCCCTGCTGTTTAGCGCCATGGCCTCTCCGAAGGATTCGATTTCAGATGCAATGAGAAAATTGCCGCTCAGCTTGACGAGATTGGCGACGTTCGGCGTTTCGGAAACGACAAACGTTTTCTGCCCAATCGCCTGAAGGAGCGGCGTCGCCACCTCGATGGCGCCACGAGTGCACGCGGCGACGACAAACAGGCGGCCGGCGACCGCCATCTCGGGCCGGCCGAATACCGGCGCTGCGGCGTTGGCCGGCTGCGGCATGAGCTGCTGTCAGCCGCTCCGACAGCGCCACGCTGATCGTGCTCGACGAGATATGGATCGCGCCTTCTGGAAGGCTCGCGTGTATGCCTCGATCGCCATAGCCGTTTCCTAATGCGATTGCATTCGGGCCGGTATTAGGTTTGGCGCTAGCCCGTAGACTTCAGGGACCATTACGATGGTGGGGCATCTCTACGCGGGCGATCTGTACCAAGTTGCTCGCTACTTTGGATAAGCGCCCCTTACGCCACACGAGTGAAGTATCAACACGAGGCGCTTTGCTTGCGAGTGGGCGATAGGCCACACCCGGATGCTTGATGATGTCCAACGAACGCAGCACAAAGCCGCAGCCAAGTCCGGCAGCAGCCAGTCCGATAAGGGTTGTCATGGTGGCTACTTCCTGCACGACCCAAGGACTAAAACCACCTTCCGTACGGCAAAGGTGAATAATCTGATCGTAAAGATGCGGCCCGGCGCGCCGAGGGGGGAGCAGAAGCGGCTGGCCAGACAGAAGCGGCATACGAATAGCCTCTAACCTACCAAGCTCGTTCGACATCGGCAGCGCCAGGACGAGATCCTCTGGTGGGAAGTCCAATCGGGAAAACTGGTCATGCTCAAGCGGCGGATGGAGCAAGGCAACGTCTATCTC
This sequence comes from Mesorhizobium escarrei, assembly GCF_935825525.1. Classification (GTDB taxonomy): domain Bacteria; phylum Pseudomonadota; class Alphaproteobacteria; order Rhizobiales; family Rhizobiaceae; genus Mesorhizobium; species Mesorhizobium escarrei. The sequence goes on along the minus strand of NZ_CAKXZT010000149.1, from coordinate 6,349 downwards.
TTCCGTCAGCAACCCCGTCTCTAGCTTTGCCGTGTCGGCATGAACGAGTTCGACCTCAACAGCTGGGAAGCGGCTGCGGAACCGTTGCACGAGGTCGGGCATATCGCCAAAGGTGGATAGGCCGGTGAACCCGAATCGTAAGCGGCCAGCTTCGCCAGAAGCCGCCATGCGAGCGCTTCTAAGGGCTTCGGTGGTATTCGCGACCGCCGAGCGAGCGCTGTCCAAAAAGGCCCTTCCCGCAGGCGTCAACGCAACATGCCGGCGGGTCCTTTCCAACAATTGGGTACCGACTTCCTTCTCAAGCGCTTTTATTCGCGCGCTTAGCGACGGCTGCGTCAGATTAAGGCGGGCAGACGCGCGGCGGAAGTGCAACTCCTCCGCAGTGATCACAAAGCACTCTAGGGCGCGATAATCCAAGGCACTCCCTTTCTCGGAGCATACCATCTTCGCGGAGGCCGGGTGCGCGATGCCTCGATCGCCGACGCTGCCCGGCAGAAGCTCGCATGGGCCAAGGCAAATCGCGCGACGTCGTGCCCGAAAACACCTTGCTGATAGAGATACTCTATCAATATGAGGCAAACTCCGATTGGACACAATAAGAGAATTTCCCGATGTTGGAAGGACAAGCTCGACGCCCAAATCTGATGAGGTCGGGAAAAACGAGTCCCACCGCGGCGTCTTGAAGACGTTGAGTTCAGAAGTGAAGGCAGTAGATGATCGACCTGAGGATCAATGGACAAACTTACGAAATCGACACCTCCACGGATACTCCACTCCTGTGGGTGCTGCGCGAGGAAGCGGGTCTGACTGGCACCAAATATGGCTGCGGGATTGCCCAATGCGGCGCCTGCACTGTGCACATAGATGGCGTGGCCGTTCGGTCATGTTCAATGCCCGTAGGCGCCATCAAACAGGACCAGAAGATCGTCACGATCGAGGGACTCTCCGAAGACGGATCACACCCCGTGCAGAAGGCCTGGCTGCAAGGCGACGTCCCGCAATGCGGCTATTGCCAATCGGGAATGATAATGGCCGCGGCCGCGCTTCTGTCACAGCATCCGCAGCCTACCGACGAGATCATCGCCGAGCAGATAACCAACATTTGTCGCTGCGGTGCGTACAACCGGGTCAGAGCCGCGATCCGACAAGTGGCGGTCGAACTTGCCAAACAGAGCAGCAACTAACGGAGCGGGCGCGATGACCGCAGGCACATCCTTGTCTCGCCGCTATTTCCTCAAAACGACTGCGGCAGCATTCGGCACATTCGCGCTGAGCTTCGCCGCGCGTGCTCCAGCCGAGACCTTCGACCCGACAAGAGCGCCACATGAACTTGGTGGCTGGGTCATGATCTATCCCAGCAATGACGTCGTCATTCGGATTTCCCGATCAGAGATGGGGCAGGGCTCGCTTACCGGACTGGCGCAGCTATTGGTCGAAGAACTGGAATGCGACTGGTCGCAAGTGCGAACCGAGTATGCGTCGCCTAGGGAGAATCTTGTACGCGGCGAATTCTGGGGCGACTTTCAGACGGGCGGCAGCGGTTCGATACGTGAGCTGCATGAGCCGCTTCGGCAGGCAGGCGCCACCGCTCGCGTGATGCTGGTCGCCGCAGCCGCTCGTCTATGGGATGTCGCAGAGCGCGAATGTTCGGTCGCGGCGGGTACCATCCGACATATGCCGAGCGGCCGCAGCGTGAGCTTCGGAGAGGTTGCCCACTTGGCGGCGGAGACGGAGCCGCCAGCCAACGTGTCCCTCAAGAGACCTGAAGACTGGCGGATCTTGGGCCAGCCACTACGCCGCCTGGATACGCCCGACAAACTGACCGGCAAGCAACTCTATTGCATCGATGTCGCCCTGCCGGGAATGCTGAACGCCGCTGTCCAGTCCTGCCCGGTTTTCGGGGGTAAACTGCGTGGTTTCAACGCGGATGTCGCCAGGTCGATGCCCGGCGTCCGCCACGTACTCACGATTGATGACACTGCCGTCGTAGTAGTAGCAGACCGATGGTGGCAGGCCAGCACGGCCTTGGGTGCCGTGGAAATCGAGTGGGATCCGGGCCCATACACAACCGTAAACGATGCGACGATTTCGGATCGCCTGCGGGAAGGGCTTGACGCCGAACAAGGTTACTCCGGCACGACGGTCGGCGAAGCGCTTTCTGCGATCGAAGGCAGTGAACGGGTGATCACCGCCGACTATAGCTATCCGTATCAGGCTCACGCGGCCATGGAGCCGATCAACGCCACAGCGCTCTACACATCGGATCGTTGCGAGATCTGGGCACCCACCCAGCATGCCGGTGCCTGCCTAGAGACCATCGCCGAGGCCAGCGGGCTGCCTGCAGAAAACTGCGAGGTCCACCGGCTTCATCTCGGCGGTGGATTCGGTAGACGTCTCTACCACGACTATGCGCGGATGGCGGTGCTGATCGCCAAGCAGATGCCCGGTACGCCGGTGAAGATGATCTGGTCGCGCGAAGAAGACATGACCCACGACTACTATCATCCGGTCACGCGCTGCCGCCTGACCGGAGCGCTTGACGCAGAAGGCGGGATCGCTGGTTTGCACATGCGCATCTCGGGTCAGTCGATCTCCGGTTCGATCGCACCACACCGGCTCGTCGACGGTCAGGACCCGCGCGTTTTCCACGGACTTTACGTAGGAGAAGGCAACGGCACGCTCAGCTACGGCATCCCCAACCTGCTGATCGACCATGTCATGTTCAATCCGTCGATCCGACCCGGCTCATGGCGCGGAGTCAACCTCAACCAGAATCTCTTTTATTTCGAGTCCTTCGTCGATGAGCTAGCCCACGCCGCAGGGCGTGATCCGCTCGATTTCAGGCTTGAGATGATGTCTGGGCATCCCAAACACCGTGCCGTACTCGAAGCCGCCGCCGAGCGCGGCGGCTGGCGTCAGGCAGCGCCGGAGGGCGTCTTTCGCGGAATTGCAGTCGCCAATGGTTATGGAAGCTATGTTGCAGCGGTTGCGGAAGTCTCGCTGAAGGATACTCTCGTTAGGCTCGACCGCCTCGTCGTTGCGATCGATGTGGGCAACGCGGCAAATCCGGAACTAATCGCGCGCCAGGCCGAAGGCGCCTGCGCATTCGGCCTTTCCGCGGCTCTTTACGGACAGTGCACCGTCGAAGGGGGCGCGATCCAGCAGACCAACTTCGATACGTATCGCGTCTTGCGTCTGGCTGAGATGCCGAGGGTCGAGACCGTCGTTCTGCAGTCCAGGGATTTCTGGGGTGGCGGTGGCGAGCCGCCGATCGCCGTGGCCACTCCAGCGGTGATGAACGCCGTCTTCGCCGCGACCGGCCAACGCATACGTCATCTCCCGCTCGCCGGCAGCGGCCTCATTCCTACCTGAAGGCAACGCGAGACATGAGAACCGACGCTTCATTGGCGAAGACTCTCCAACAACAACGTTCGCCCAGACTCTTTTGGGCGGCTGCCCTTCTCTCGATCGCGACCATGCCGGCGCAGGCGGACGGTGATCCCGCCCGCGGCAAGGTCGTCTTCGCCCGGTGCGCTGCCTGTCATTCGCTTGATGGCAAGAACCGCATCGGACCGCCGCTGAACGGCGTGGTCGGTCGCGCTGCCGGGTCGGTGGCCGGAGCCAGATATTCGAGCGCGATGAACGACAATCACGCCGTGTGGGATGAACAGGCCCTCGATGGCTACCTCGCGGCGCCGGCCAAGTTTCTTCCCGGCACGACGATGACGGTCAGTCTCCCCCAGGCCAGGGACCGCGCGGATCTGATCGCATATCTGAAGACGCTTCAGTCGGATTGAAGAGTCGAAACCGAGCAGCGAGAAAGCGAAGAATGGCGTCCTTGACGGTCAATGCAATTCCTCGAGAAGTCGAAGCGGATGGTGCCATCCCCTTGTTGTGGGTGCTTCGTGATCATCTCGGTTTGATGGGAACCCGCTTTGGGTGCGGCGTTGGGCTTTGCGGCTGTTGCACGGTCCACGTAAACGGCGAGGCCGTTCGCTCCTGCGTCACCATGCTGTCCGATGTCGAAGGGGCGCAGATCACGACGATTGAAGGTCTTGGAACCCCCGAGAGTCCGCATCCGACACAAGTCGCCTGGCTCGAGGTCGATGTCGCGCAGTGCGGCTACTGCCAGTCGGGCCAGGTCATGCAGGCGGCGGCGCTGCTGGCCGCCAATCCGAAGCCGACCGACGCCGATATCGACGGAGCGATGTCCGGCAATCTCTGCAGATGCGGAACATATCAGAGAATCCGCGAGGCCATCCATCGTGCTGCGGGATTGCAGCGATGACCGCCTTTACGCAGACCCGTCGTCAGTTCTTCTTCGGCATTGCTGCGGCGGCCGGCGGCCTGGCCTTCGGCGTGCCAAGCGTATTGGCGCAGACTTCGGATGTCGCTGCTGACAAAGCCGCCGATGTCACGGCCTGGATCGCCATCAATCCGGACGGGATCGTCACGATCCGTGTCGCCCGCAGCGACATGGGGCAAGGCATCATGACGGCCTTGCCTATGTTGGTCGCAGAAGAGTTGGAGTGCGACTGGGCCAAGGTGCGCGCGGAATATTGCGACACCTACGAGAACATCCACAACGACAAGCCTTGGGGCGACATGGTCACGTCGACCTCCATTTCCGTGCGCGCCTCGCAGGAATACCTGAGGCAGGCCGGAGCGCAGGCAAGGGAGATGTTAATCGCCGAAGCAGCGGACAGGTGGGGCGTTGCGTCTGGGGTATGCACGGCCCGCGACAGCATCGTGACGCACACACCGTCGGGCCGAACCTTGACCTATGGCGAACTGGCCGAAGGGGCTTCGGCGCGGCCTGTCCCCGCCGAGGTCGCCCTGAAGCCTCCCGGGGCATGGCGGCTCCTCGGCACCTCGGCGCGTCGTCTCGATGCGGCCCTGCGGGTCTTCGGCGAGCCGATCTTCGCCATCGACACGTCGCTTCCTGGCATGCTGCATGCGGCGGTGAAGGCCTGTCCGACTATCGGCGGCCGGCTTGTCTCCTACGAAGCTGACGCGGTTATGTCGATGCCGGGCGTTCGCCATGTGTTGCGTGTTGACGATGGTGCCGTCGCCGTCGTGGCGGATACCTGGTACCAGGCCCATCTCGCGCTCCAGAGCCTGCCTGTCAGCTGGGACGAATCCGTCGGGGATGGTGTCTCGAACGATTCTCTGCGCGCGCTCTTTCAGCAGGGATGTGAGGCTGCCGACGCAGCTGTCGGCGCCGATGTCGGCGGGGCCGACAGCGCACTGGCGAACGCAGCCAAAATCATCGAGGCGGAATATGAGGCGCCCTTCCTGGCCCACGCAACCATGGAGCCACAGACGGCGACCGCGCGGGTGACCAACGACCGCACGGAAATCTGGGCGCCCACCCAAAACGGCGAAGGAACGAGCCGCACGGTCGCACGGGCTCTGGGAATGAATGAAACCCAGGTCCACGTCTACAAATGCTTGATCGGCGGGGGGTTTGGCCGCCGGGGACTGGCTCAAGACTGGGCCGTAGCCGCCGTCCAGATCGCCCGGCAGGTTCCTGATGTTCCGGTCAAGATGATCTGGTCCCGCGAGGATTTCACCCACGACTACTACCGGCCGATGGTAATCGCCCGTCAAAGCGCGTCCTTCGACGCCAACGGCCGGTTGACCGCCTGGAAGGTCCGTCTCTCCGGGTCCTCGATCGGCGAAACGCTCGCGCCCTTCTTCCTTCGCGACGGCATCGACCATTCGCTGATGGATGCCTTCGTCGAGGAGGACATGCCTTATGTGCTTCCGGCTTTGAATGTCGCGGTCTCGCAGCGAAAGACGCATATTCCCGTCGGCTTTTGGCGCGGCGTGAATTATTCGCAGAACGGCTGGTTCCGCGAAGCTTTTCTTGATGAGATCGCCGAGGTGCGCGGCATAGACCCCTACGCTATGCGCCGCGAAATGCTGGCTGCGAATCCGCGCGCCCTTGCGACGCTTGACGCAGCGGCCGAACATGCCGGATGGGGCGCGGCGAAACAGGGACACCATCAAGGCATCGCCTTGGTGCAGGGCGACAACTCCTGGTGCGCGCAGGTGGCCGAAGTTTCGATCGCCGATGGCCGGTTGCGGGTTCATCGTGTGACCTGTGCGGTCGACCCGAACTACGTCGTGCACCCCGACATACTGATCCAGCAGATCCAGGGTGCGATCGTGCAAGGCCTCGCCGCGGCCCTCTACGGCCAAATGACGGTGGAGAATGGCAGGATGATCGAAACGAACTTCGATACCTATCAATACCTGCGGTTCAACGAGATGCCTGAAATCGACGTGCATCTGGTTCCCGCCATGGGCCAGTGGGATGGTGCATGTGTTTCGGCGTGGAATAAGG
>NZ_CAKXZT010000148.1:46738-80302 GCF_935825525.1 Mesorhizobium escarrei | reverse complement strand
AGACCCTGGCCCGCGATGGCCAAGCAAAGAGAATAGGCGCTGCGTCGGTTCCCGAGTCGTGGACGATCTGTGCGAAACGAAACACGGCGTCGGCATAAGAGTTGTTGTAGCCGTGCACGAAAATGAGCACCTGTCGCTTTGCGTTTCGGTTCTTGCGGAACCAATCGAAGACCTGCCTTTCCGTTGCGACTTTGTCGACCCCGACCATGGCAAACTCCCGATCGGGATCAGGGGGAAAGCGTGAAGGCCACTGGATCTGACCGATCTTTCGGTTTCGATCCGGAGGTATGGTGACAGTGACGCTGTCCAACGAGATCGCCGTTCCGCGTTCGCCTGAATAAAGTCGGCCGGCGTCCTTTGACGGCTTGCGCGTTGTGGCGACCAGTAGGTTAACCCGAGTGGCCTCGGTCGCGGCGACTACGGGAGGTTGGAGCACGTTCTCCGCTCGGGTCGCGCAACCGTTTGCGAACAAGCAAATGGTCAGTAAAATCGCAAGCACCAAGCGAGAGTTTCTTCGGTCCCCCGGCTGACATCGACAGGCTGGCATTGTCGGATCCGTCCTATTCTGTAAGCGCTCCAACGCGGTGCTCATCACCGAGAAACGACCCGCGCCGATAGATTGGAAGGTGCGGTCGTCGGCACGCCAGCGCACACTATCGTCAAAACGACTATTTAGTCAATATGAACTTGTGTTCTAAAAAGGCTGCAAACCATGCAAATTTCCCGCAGTACGAGAACTACGGAGGTCCCCACACCCGGAGAGGGCCAACAGGAGCATTGAGGGCAGCGCATCGTGAGCTTCGGAGCGTGCAGATCCTAGTCAAATGTTGCCCTGCGTGCGGTCGATGCCCCTTTGACGATACGTGCCGCCGCGACATTCTCGATCAGGCGCTCGAAACTATCCCATTCGCACGTCATCACCGCCTTTTGCCGCACGCATCGACCAAAGAGCTTTCCAGCGTTGAAATAGCTGCGCTATGTGTGGCGGCACGCAACCCGACCGACGAACAGGAGTAAAATAGACGGTAAGAGACGGGCACAAGATCGCTTCCCCTGCCCTTGGATCGTGTTCAGGCGACAACATTCAATCTGAATACGGCGGGTATAGCGGAGCTCAAGTGGCCCACTTTAGATAGACGTTGGTCATAAGTTATTGATATTTAACGACTTTGGTGGGCCCGGAGGACGTATTAAGATTGTTGATTTCATTGGCTTTTTCGTGCGCCAGTATCAGAAATTTTCCCGTATCGCTCCGTATGCTTCTGCGTTTGGTTAGACTGGTCAGCCGGAGACGATACGTTCAGAGCGAGAAAAAAACGGCCTGGGCGCCGCCGGGCGTCCAGGCCGTCCATCATGGCCGGTTCACTTCTTGCTGACATCGGCGGCCGCCTGCTTGATAAGGCTGGCGACGGCAGCAGGATCGGAGACGTAGACGGCGTGGCTGCCGGGCACTTCCAAGGTCGTTGCCTTGGCGCGGCTGGCCATCTGGCGCTGCGCTGGCGGCGGGATCATCTTGTCGTCGGTGGCGACAAGGTACCAGCTGGGCTTCACCTTCCAGGCTGGAGTGGTGACCTTGCCTTCGAGCGCCGCCACACCCCACGGCACCTGCGAATCCGCCATGAAGGAGGCGAGCGAGGGACGGACATCGGCGGCGAACGAGGCGGCGAACTTCGCCTTGTCGAGCATCAGGAAGCCGTCGACGGGCGGCAGGATCGGCGGCACCGGCGCTCCGGGCGGCGGGTTGGCGATCAGGGTCGAGACCGACTCGTCCGCGTCTGGCGCGAAGGCCGCGATATAGACGACGGCAGCCACCTTCGGATCGGTGCCGGCCTCGGACACCACGACGCCGCCATAGGAATGGCCGACCAGAATGACATCGCCGGGAGCGGCGGCGATGGCGCGCCTGGTGACGGCAACGTCGTCGGCGAGCGAGGTGGTCGGGTTCTGGACGATAGTCACGTCATAGCCGTCCTTCTTGAGGATCTGGTAGACGCCGTCCCAGCCGGAGCCATCGACGAAGCCGCCATGCACGAGGACGACGGACTTTGCTGCAGTATTCGACATGTGAGTTCTCCTTTTCAAATCATTGGTTGAGCGTTTGTTGCAGGAAGACTATGCGGCAGGCCTGAGGGGCGCGCTTTGAGGCGGACTTCAGGACCTCTTGATTTTGCATTGAGATCGCTTTGATTTTGCGTCCACGACGCGGCTACAATGTCGGGCTATTTGCCGCGCGGTCTGGAGCGAGTGATTTTGCCGTATCTTTTTGAGGATTTTGCTCTGGACGGCGATCGCCGCGAACTGCGTCGCGGTAACGACCTGATCTCCGTCGAGCCGCAGGTGTTCGACCTCTTGCAATATCTGATCCGCAATCGCGAGCGGGTGGTCAGCAAGGACGATCTGGTCGATGCGGTCTGGCAGGGGCGCATCGTTTCCGACGCCACACTCGCCAGCCGCATCAATGCCGCCCGCAATGCGCTCGGTGACAGCGGCGAGGAGCAACGCCTCATCCGCACCATCCCGCGCAGGGGCCTTCGCTTTGTCGGCACTGTCCGCGAGGAGGTCCGGATGTCGGAAGCAGGGGCGATCGCCTCGATGGAGCAACCGAAGCCTGGCTCTGGCATTCCCGCCCGTCCATCGATTGCCGTGCTGCCCTTCGTGAACCTGAGCGGCGATCCCGAGCAGGATTATTTTGCCGACGGCATGGTCGAGGACATCATCACCGGCCTGTCGCGCATAAGGTGGCTGTTCGTCATCGCGCGAAATTCCTCCTTCACCTACAAGGGCCGCGCGGTCGACGTGAAGCAGGTCGGGCACGAGCTCGGCGTGCGCTACGTGCTAGAAGGCAGCGTGCGCAAGGTGGGCAGCCGCGTGCGCATCACCGGCCAGCTCATCGACGCCGAGGATGGCAGCCATCTGTGGGCCGAACGCTACGACCGCGACCTGACCGACGTATTCGCGCTGCAGGACGAGATCACTGTCAGCGTGGTCGCGGCTATCGAGCCCAATTTGCGCCGGGCCGAGATCGAACGCGTCAAGCGCAAGCGCCCCGACAGTCTCGACGCTTACGATCTCCTGCTTCGCGCACTGCCCGATGTCTACACCTTCATGCCGCAAGGCGCCGCCAAGGGGCTGCCGCTGCTCGACCAGGCGCTCACCATCGAGCCGACCTATGCCCTTGCCCACGGCTTTGCCGCCTGGGCGCATCAGTCGCTGTTTGTGCGCGGTGGCATGAAGGCGGAGAATCGTGAAAAATCGATCCGCCATGCCCATGCGGCGATCGAGCACGGCTCGGGAGATGCGATGGCGCTTGCCTTGGCCGGGTTCACCATTGGCATTGTGGAGCATGACCGCAGACTGGCCGACGAGGCGTTCGCGGCAGCCCTGGCGCTCAGCGCATCCTGCGCCCTCGTCTATGCCTTCGGCTGCGTGCCGGTGGCCTATGGCGGCGAAGCCGCCAGGGCGATCGACTGGGGCGAGCAAGCGTTACGGCTGAACCCCCTCGACACGATGAGCTGCGTACCGCAAGGCATCATCGGATTCGGCAATTTCCTGTCCGGCCGGCACGAGCAGGCCGTCATAGCCGGCCGAAGGGCGGTCGAGATGAACCCCGGCTTCAGCATGCTGCCGGATGGCTGGCGGCAGCGCTAGCCAGGCTCGGGCAGCTCGACGAGGCAAAAGCCTCGGCTGGGCGGCTGCTCTCGCTCGACCCGCACTTCACCATCAGGCGCTGGTCCACTGCCGTAGGAATTGCGTCGAACATCCTCGATGACGTCACCGACGCCATGCGTATGGCAGGTTTGCCGGCATAGGCATAGCCACCAAGGATACGCGCCGTGACTCCACCCGTTGCATGAAGGCGTTTGCGGCCTTCATCAGCCGCTCGCCCGACACGGCGACGGCAGAAGATCTTCGCCGGTTCCAGTCGCACAAGACGCAGGCCGACATACGACCGTCAGGCTAAACTTTGCAACACAGTCCTAGGTCCAAATGCCCTCGCTGTGCTTTTCGACATAGGTCGCAAGACCCAGAGTATGGTCGCGGCAAAGCTGCTCTGCCAGTTCAGTGTCTCGCTTTTCCAGCGCGTCAATGATCGCCAGGTGATCTTTGATGGACTGGCTTGCCCGATCGTCACGGCCGATTGTGATCTTGCGGATACCGCGCACATGCAGAAGGATGTTCTCCGTCATTTCCTGCAGGATCTTCGAGCCGGTCATCTTGATCAGCGTCTGGTGAAACTGGATGTTGGCTTCCGAATATTCACTGAGATAGTCCGCCGGTTTGTGACCGTCATGGAACTTCTCGAAAATCTTGCGAAGCTGCTCAATCTCCTTGCGGCTTGCGTTGAGCGAAATCAATCGCGCGGCCATTCCTTCGAGAGCCGCCCAAACCTGGATCATTTCGATCACTTCCCGTTTGGTCTTACGCAGCACCACGATGCCGCGGCGAGATATCGACTTAACAAAGCCCTGCTGCTCAAGCATCGCGATCGCCTCGCGGATTGGCGTTCGGCTCACCCCGAGGCGCTCCGCGAGTTGACGCTCGTCGAGCCACGTGTCCTCGGTGGTGCCATAAATATCCATATTGGCGATCGCTTCCTTCAGCGTCACGTAAATACGTCTCTTGAAATTGGGCTCGGCGGCCAACGGCCCCAATACGAGTCCGGGAGTCGCTTCTTCGGCAAGGGGCCAACGCGTTTGGCTTCTCCCACTCATGACAAGGCACCTCTCGTTTGAAGTCGAACTGGCATGTATCTGGCACGTATAATGCCATATTTGTTGAGGTACGGTCATTCTCAAGGATGAAACGAGTTGTCCAGTGTTATCGCTTGCCTCCCCAACCAGGCGGTCAGCCGGTCTTGGAAAGAATCGGCTGACGCGCCGGCCCCCCCAGCAGTTCGGCCAGCGTCGTACCGAGGCGCGCTGGTGTGGGCGAGATACGGATTCCTGCCGCCTCCATCGCCGCGATCTTGTCTTCGGCGCCGCCCTTGCCGCCGGAAATGATCGCGCCGGCATGGCCCATACGGCGTCCGGGAGGGGCGGTGCGGCCGGCGATAAAGCCGACTATCGGCTTGGAGCGCCCGCGCCGGGCTTCGTCACGCAGGAACTGCGCGGCCTCCTCCTCGGCCGAGCCGCCGATTTCGCCGATCATGACAACGGATTCGGTGGCGGGATCGGCAAGGAACAGTTCGAGTACTTCGATGAATTCCGTTCCCTTGATCGGATCGCCGCCAATGCCGACCGCCGTGGTCTGACCGAAGCCCTGCTGCGAGGTCTGGAAGACGGCCTCATACGTGAGCGTGCCGGAGCGCGAGACGATGCCGACTGAGCCCTGCTTGAAGATCGAGCCGGGCATGATGCCGATCTTGCATTCGCCCGCAGTGATCAGGCCCGGGCAGTTCGGGCCGATCAGCCGCGATTTCGAGCCGGAGAGCGCGCGCTTCACCTTTTGCATGTCGAGCACAGGGATGCCCTCGGTGATGCAGACTACGAGCGGAATTTCCGCCTGGATCGCTTCGCAAATCGCGTCGGCCGCACCGAAGGGCGGCACATAAATGACTGTCGCATCCGCACCCGTTGCTTCCCGCGCCTCCATCACCGTGTCGAAGACCGGGAGCCCGAGATGGCTCGAGCCGCCCTTCCCCGGCGAGACGCCGCCGACCATCTTCGTACCGTACTTGATCGCCTGCTCGCTGTGGAAGGTGCCGGTCTTGCCGGTGAAGCCCTGGCAGAGTACGCGGGTGTTCCTGTCGATGAGAATGGACATCAGTTGAGCCCTCCGACGGCACTCACGATTTTCTGGGCGGCGTCATCGAGATCGTCGGCGGGAATGACGTTGAGCCCGCTCTGCTTGAGGATCTGTTTGCCGAGTTCGACATTGGTGCCTTCGAGCCGCACCACCAGCGGCACCTTGAGGCCCACTTCCCTCACCGCCGTCACCACGCCTTCCGCGATCACGTCGCATCGCATAATGCCGCCGAATATGTTGACGAGGATGCCCTTCACATTGGGATCGGCGGTGATGATCTTGAAGGCGGCCGCCACCTTCTCGGCCGTCGCGCCGCCTCCGACATCGAGAAAGTTCGCCGGCTCGGCGCCGTAGAATTTGATGATGTCCATGGTTGCCATTGCGAGGCCCGCGCCGTTCACCATGCAGCCGATATTGCCATCGAGCGTGACATAGGAGAGATCATATTTGGAGGCCTCGATCTCCTTGGCATCTTCCTCCGTCTCGTCGCGCAGAGCCGCGATGTCGGGATGACGCGCAAGCGCGTTGGAGTCGAAGCCAACCTTGGCGTCGAGGCAGCGCAATTTCCCGTCCTTCGAGACGATCAGCGGATTGATCTCCAGCATTTCCATGTCATTGGCGGTGAAGGCCGCGTACAGGCTTTCGGCTAGCGCCTGCGCCTGTTTGGCCAGGTCGCCGTCAAGCCGGAGCGCCTTGGCCACCGCGCGACCATGATGCGGCATGACGCCGGTGGCTGGATCGACGGGGAAGGTGACGATTTTCTCAGGCGTGTCGCGCGCGACCTGCTCGATGTCCATGCCACCCTCGGTGGACACCACAAACGAGACGCGGCTGGTGACGCGGTCGATGAGAAGCGACAGATAGAACTCCTGCTCTATTTCGGAGCCCTCCTCGACATAGATGCGGTTGACGTGCTTGCCGGACGGACCGGTCTGAAGGGTCACCAGCGTGTTGCCAAGCATCTCGGCCGCGTCGGCGCGGACGTCTACAAAGGATTTGGCAAGGCGAACGCCGCCCTTGGCGTCGGCGGAAAGCTCCTTGAACTTGCCCTTGCCCCGCCCGCCAGCATGAATCTGTGCCTTCACGACATATACGCGACCGGGCAGCTTGCTCGCGGCCTCGGCGGCTTCTTCGATGGTTGTGGCAGCAAAGCCTTGCGGAACCGGTACGCCGAAGGACCGCAACACCTCCTTGGCCTGGTATTCATGGATGTTCATCGAGGAAAACCCCTGAAAGATTTGCACATTTTCGAATGGCCCGGCGCGACGCGCCGGGGAGCGATGATGCGCCGAGATCCGGTTTCAGATCAGAGCAGGCCTGCACCCCGTGCCCATTTGTACTTGGCGCCGAGCACCTCGACGGGAAGTTCGGTCGAATAGGCGTAGGCCGGAATGCCATGCTGGTAGAGGTATTCAGCCGCCTCCTCGACCTCCACGTCGCCGGCCAGCGATGCGACCATCGGCTTTTCGATACCCTTGGCCGTCATCTCTTCCTTCACCTCGACCATCAGTTTTGCAAAGACCATCGGCGGCGTCACGATCGTGTGCCAGTAGCCGAGGATCAGCGCGTGAATACGGTCGTCCTCAAGCCCCAGCTTGACGGTGTTTTTGTAGGTCTGCGGCGGCTCGCCGCCGGTGATGTCGACGGGGTTGCCGGCAGCACCGAAGGGCGGAATGAATTTGCGGAATGCGGTATCCAGGTCGGCCGGCATCGACATCAGGCTCAGCCCGTTGTCCACGCAGGAATCCGACAGCAGCACACCGGAACCGCCCGCACCCGTGATGATGACGACATTCTCGCCCTTCGGCGTCGGCAGCACCGGCACTCCGCGCGCGAACTCGAGCAACTGCCGCAACGAGCGCGCGCGAATGACGCCGGACTGCTTAAACACGTCCTCGTAGATCTTGTCGTTGCCCGCCAGGGCCCCGGTATGCGACGACGCCGCCTTCGCGCCGGCCGAAGTGCGCCCCGCCTTCAGGACGACGATGGGCTTCTTCTTGGACACACGCTTGGCCGCCTCGGCAAAGGCGCGACCGTCCTTCAGGTCCTCGCAGTGCTGGGCGATGATGCTGGTATGTTCGTCCTGCTCGAAGAAGGCGAGCAGGTCATCCTCGTCTATGTCCGACTTGTTGCCGAGGCCGACGATTGCCGAAACGCCCATCTTCGCCGACCGCGAGAAGCCGATGATGGCCATGCCGATGCCGCCCGATTGCGACGACAGCGCCGCCGAACCCTTCACGTCATAGGCGGTACAGAAAGTGGCGCAGAGATTGGCGGGCGTGTAATAGAAGCCGTAAATGTTCGGCCCCATAAGCCGGACATTGTACTTGCGGCCTATCTCGACGATCTCTTCCTGCAGTTCCGGCGCGCCGGCTTCCGCAAACCCGGATGGGATCAGCACCGCGCCCGGAATGCTCTTTTCGCCGCACTCGGTGAGCGCGCCGGCGACGAACTTGGCCGGAATGGCGAAAACCGCCGTATCGATCGTGCCGGGCACATCCTTGACGCTGCGATAGGCCTTGTAGCCCAGGATTTCTTCGGCCTTGGGGTGGATCGGATAGATCTCGCCCTGGTAGCCGCCATTGATGAGGTTCTTCATCACCGAATTGCCGATCTTGCCGTCCTCGGCGGAGGCGCCGATCACGGCAACGGCCTGCGGCCGCATGATGCGGTTCATTGCCTTGACGATGTCGTCTTGGCTGTGACGCGGGCGCGGTGCAGGCTGGTTGTAATCGACGACAATGCGCACATCCGCGGCAATCGCGCCGTCCTTGGTAGCGAAAACCGGATTGAGGTCGAGTTCGGAGATTTCAGGGTAGTCGTTCACGAGCTGCGAAACGCTCACGATCATGTCGGCAAGGGCGTCGCGATTGACCGGATCGCCCCCGCGAACGCCTTTCAACATCTCCGCCGCCTGGATGCCGTCGAGCATCGAAAGCGCCTCGTCGCGCGTTACCGGCGCAAGGCGGAACGTGATGTCCTTCAAGACTTCGACCAGCACACCCCCGAGGCCAAAGGCGACAAGCTTGCCGAAGGAGCCGTCGGTGACGGCGCCGATGATGACCTCCTGGCCGCCGGTCAGCATCTGCTGGACCTGTACGCCGGAGATCTGGGCATTGGCCTTGTAGGCCTTTGCGTTAGCGATGATCTTCTCATGGGCGGCCCGCGCCTCGTCGGCCGATTTGACGCCGACGATGACACCACCGGCTTCCGTCTTGTGGAGGATGTCCGGCGAAACGATCTTCATGACCACCGGGAAGCCCATGCCGGACGCCAGCTTGGCTGCTTCCTCCGCGCTGCCGGCGACACCTTCCTGCGGAACCTTGATGCCATAGACATCGCACAGCAGTTTGCCTTCCGGCGCGGTGAGCGCCTGGCGCTCCTCGGCCTTCACCTTGTCCAGCACGTTACGGACAGCGACTTTGTCGAGCATGATATCCTCCATGATGATCGCCGGTGGTGGGCGGTATCGTCGATTCCGAGCTACCGGCAGCGCTTAGACGGAAGCCGTGTCGTTGCTTTGGCATTTTGTATACCAGAAGAAAGCTGTCAAGCCTTTCCTGTTCAGGGCGTTTGTCCCGCGGCTACCGTCGCCGCGCGTCGGCGCAGCACCAGGCCGAATGCCATCACGCCGATGCAGGTCAGATATGGAAGCGCCACAGGAAGCCACGAAACTTGCGCGGCAATCCATGGGCCGACAATCGGGTCATGTGCTGCGAGCCCGCCGGCGATCCAGCCGAGGAGCCCTGATCCGGCGACAGCAAGCAACGGAACGCGATCCAGCAGCCACAGCATCATGGCGCTGCCCACAACCATCAGCGGGATGGAGATGGCGATGCCAAGCGCAAGCAGCATCACGCTGCCTTTGGCCGCGGCGGCGACCGCGAGGACATTATCCAGGCTCATCACCGCATCGGCGATAGCGACAATGCGGACCGCCTCCCAGAGAGTGGTCGCCTCGTGCTTTCCGGAGGCCGACGCCGTTCCGTCCTGTTCCGGGACGACGAGTTTGATCGCGACCCACACCAGCAGCAACGCGCCCGCAAACTTGAGAAGCGGAATCTCGAGCACATAGACGATGGCGGCGGCAAAGGCGATGCGCAAGGCGATCGCCGCCCCCGTGCCGAGCAGGATGCCCCATTTCCGTTGGTTTGTCGGCAACGATCGGCACGCGAGCGCGATGACGAGGGCATTGTCGCCCGACAGGACGATATCGATGCCGATAATCTGCAGTAGTCCCGCCCCGAAAGCTGGCGTGCCGAATTCCATGGCTCAGGCTCCACCAGGCGAGAAGCGCCCACCGCCCCGCAACTTGTCGAGCATGAGGGCAATGAGCGGCCAGAACAGCATGGCAAGAGCCAGGGAGCAGATCGAGCCCACGAGCCAGTTGGACCAGAAGATGGACATGTCTCCTTGCGAGATCAGCATTGATTGCCGGAACGAGCTTTCCGCCATGTCACCCAGTACGAGCGCGAGCACCAGCGGCGCCAGCGGGTAATGAAGCTTCTTGAACACGTAGCCGATGACGCCGAAGAACAGCATGATGACGACGTCGAGAAAGGCGTTGTGGACGGTGTAGGCGCCGATGCAGCAGAGCACGATTATCACTGGCGCAATGATCGAGAACGGAATGCGCAGGATCGACGCCCAGAGGGGCACAGTCGTTAGGACGATCAGGAAGCCGATGACGTTGGAAAGATACATCGAGGCGATGAGGCCCCATACAAAATCCTTTTGCTCTATGAACAACATGGGACCGGGCTGCAGGCCCCAGATAAGCAAGCCGCCCAGCATCACCGCCGCGGTGGGCGAGCCGGGGATGCCGAGCGTCAGCATCGGGAGCAGCGCGCTTGTGCCTGCGGCATGAGCCGCCGTCTCTGGCGCCACCACGCCTTCGATTTCGCCTTTGCCAAAATTGCCCGGGTCCTTCGAAAAGCGGCGGGCGAGCCCGTAGCTCATGAACGAAGCTGGCGTTGCGCCACCTGGAGTGATGCCAAGCCAGCAGCCCACAGCCGCTGACCGCAGATAGGTAACCCAGAAACGCGGCAAGCGAATCCAGGTATTCATCACCGAACGCAGCGTGATGGTGGTGCTCTTGCCTCGAAATGACAGTCCCTCCTCCATGGTGAGTAGGATCTCGCCGATTCCGAAGAGGCCGATGACCGCGATCAGGAAATCGAAGCCACGCATGAGCTCGACCGTGCCGAACGTCATGCGCAGTTGTCCGGTGACCGAGTCTAGTCCCACGGCCGCCAGCGCAAAACCGAGCGTCATGGCGGCCAGCACCTTGAACGGCGACTCGCGACCCATGCCGACGAAACTGCAGAACGTGAGAAGTTGTACGGCGAAGAACTCGGCGGGTCCGAAGCGCAACGCAAAGCCGGCTACCACCGGCGCGAGGAAGGTGATCACTATAACGGCAAGCAGCGCGCCGATGAAGGATGAGGTAAACGCGGCGGTCAGCGCCTCGTCGGCCTTGCCCTGCTGGGCCATGGGATGGCCGTCGAAGGTGGTGGCTACCGACCACGGCTCCCCGGGAATGTTGAACAGGACGGAGGTGATCGCGCCACCGAACAGCGCGCCCCAGTAAATCGAGGAGAGCATGATGATCGCCGCGGTGGGCGACATCGAAAAGGTGAGCGGCAGGAGTATGGCAACGCCGTTTGCGCCACCAAGCCCCGGCAATACGCCGATCAGCACGCCGAGCACAACGCCAACGCACATGTAGACGATATTCATGGGGTCGGCGAGAACGCCAAAGCCGTGAATGAGCGAAAGGAATGCATCCATGGGGATTTCGTCCTCGAATCTTGGTCTAGGGGCCCGAATTCTCAGAAGCCGAGTGCAGCCTCCAGCGGACCTTTGGGCAACGGGATCAGAAAGGCGATCTCGAACAGCCAGAAGAGAACGAGGGGGATCGCGATTGCGACGGGCGCAGCCTTGCGGATCGAATATTTGCCCAACCACATCATGAAGAAACAGATGTAGAGAGCGGAGGCGATGTAGATGCCTACGTAGTACATCACAATGAGATATATGACCGTTGGCGCGAGTACCTTGGCCACCAGCAGAAGGGCCGGCTTGGTCACGAAATTGGAAAGATCGGCCGTGCGACTGAACAGGTTGATGCCGAAAGTCACTGCACTAGCCGCAAACAGGATCAAGCCGATGAAGAAGGGAAAGTAGCCGGCCTGCGGTCCGTCAAAGGCCCAGCCTGCACCCACGCGGACGCTGTCATACATGACGATCGCAGCGACCAGCATCAAGAGGCCGGCAACGACTAGTTCCATCGTTTTCATTGTAACCGTAAGCCCCGCGTCGCTGACCGGGGTGGTCTTTTCCCCGTCGCCGGGCAAGCTTTCGGGAACGAGGTTCTGCTCGCGCTCCATGAACATCCGTGCCTCCTATAGAAGGTGCTGTTGCGATATCGGGCGGGCGGTCCGAGGCTTTGCCGGCCCCGGACCGGTGGCGCCTTCAGTTGGCGGCTATAAAACCCGCTTTGGTCATCAGGTCCTTGTGCACCACGGCTGCATCAGCGACCCACTTTTTGTATTCATCCCCGCTCAGGAAGGTCTGAGTAAACGCGCCCTTCGCCATGAAGTCTTTCCATTCCTGGGTTTCGCGTACCATTTGGAACAGTCCGACATAGTAGTCGACCACTTCCTGGCTGACGCCCGGAGACATGAAGATGCCGCGCAGCATCTGGTATTCGATGCCGACGCCAGCTTCCTTGCAGGTCGGGATATCCTGCCATTTCGCCGTACCTTGTGCCTCGATACGCGAGGCGGCGAAGACACAGAGCGGCCGCAGGTTACCGGCTTGCCAGAAAGAAACAGCCTCGATCGGGTTGTTGACCGTTGAATCGATGTGCCCGCCGACCAGCTGCTTGGCGACGTCGCCGCCGCCCTTGAACGGCACATAGGTGAGCTTCTTGCCGGCGACCTGCTCGATCGCCACGGTGACGATCTGATCCTCCTGCTTCGAACCGGTGCCGGCCATCTTGAACTGGCTGTCGGCGCCCGCTTTCACGGCATCGACATAGTCCTTGGCGGATTGGTAGGGCGAGCTCGAATTCACCCATAGGACGAAGTTGTCGAGCGCCAGCATGGAGACCGGCGTCAAGTCTTCCCAGCTGAATGGCACGCCGGTGGCGAGCGGTGTCGTGAACAGGTTGGATAGCGTGATGATGATCTTGTGCTCGTTGCCGGCCGAGCCCTTGACATCCATGAAGCCCTCGGCGCCGGCGCCGCCGGATTTGTTGATGACTACCATGGGCTGATCCATAAGCTGGTGCTTCTGAATAACCCCCTGAATCATTCGCGCCATCTGATCGGCGCCGCCGCCGGTACCCGCTGGAATGATGAACTCGACGGTTTTCTTCGGTTTCCACTCCGCCCAGCACGGGCCTGCCGCCGCAAAACCAAAAATAGCCACTGTCGTCAGCGCCGTCGCCAGCGTCTTTGCAAGTTTCATGTTAGCTTCCTCCCAGGTTGCTGAATGGCCACGGCCGCCCGTTATTTTTTCCGTGCCGCTGTTAAGTAGAGCCTCCCGTCGCCCAAAGCCCAACTCTCGACGGGGCTAAATTCCTCCTCAGTTCTTGGTATACTGAATGCCAAGGAGACAAACTGTAACAGACATCAGCCGCGAATCAAGCCTAGTTTTTGGCCGATTTCGCGGGTTTGACTTTTGGTATTTATTATGCCAGAGATCACTAAGACCCGATCCGCAGAAAAGCGGTCTGGCGCTTCTCGTGGGGTGCCACGTCGCCAAGCGCCTGAGACGAAAGGGGCAAGGGAGGACTTATGATGCTCGTCGCCAAAGTTGAACAAGCACGATTGGGAGGCGACGACGTCATCCCGCGCGACAGCCACATCATCGACATCCTTGACGGTCGCCTCGACGCGGGATGAAGACCGCGCCAGGTGCGGACCGTTGTCCGCGCTCCAGGGAACATGGCGGAAATTGATAGAGCGAAAGATCTGGGAGAGAGCGGAATGTCCGCGATGATACAAAGTATAGACGCGAATACAGCCGGCGCCGAGCATGAGCTCACCGACGGCTTCCATCTCATCATCGATGCGCTCAAGCTCAACGGCGTCAAGACGATCTACGGAGTGCCCGGCATCCCGATCACAGATTTCGGCCGCATGGCGCAGGCTGAAGGCATCCGCGTCATCTCGTTCCGGCACGAACAGCATGCCGGCAACGCGGCGGCGATCGCCGGTTTCCTGACGAAAAGGCCCGGTATCTGTCTGACGGTGTCGGCCCCGGGCTTCCTCAACGGCCTGACGGCGCTGGCCAATGCCACCACCAACTGCTTTCCAATGATCCTGATCTCGGGCTCGTCCGAGCGCGAGATCGTCGACCTGCAGCAGGGCGACTACGAGGAGATGGACCAGTTGGCCATCGCTAAGCCGCTCTGCAAGGCAGCCTTCCGCGTGCTGCATGCCGCCGACATCGGCATCGGCGTGGCGCGCGCGATCCGGGCCGCCGTTTCCGGACGTCCTGGAGGCGTCTACCTCGATCTGCCCGCCAAGCTTTTCGGCCAGGTGATGGACGCCGAGGCTGGGGCCAACTCGCTCGTCGAGGTCATCGATCCGGCCCCGGCCCAGCTTCCAGCTCCGGGCGCCGTCAAACGGGCCCTCGATGTGCTGAAGGGCGCCAAGCGGCCGCTGATCATTCTCGGCAAGGGCGCCGCCTACGCGCAGGCGGATGACCAGATCCGCGCCCTGATCGAAAAGAGCGGCGTTCCGTTCCTGCCGATGAGCATGGCCAAGGGCCTTCTGCCCGACACGCATCCGCAGTGCGCGGGCGCCGCCCGTTCCACTGTACTGAAGGACAGCGACGTGGTCATGCTGATCGGCGCCCGCCTCAACTGGCTGCTGTCGCACGGCAAGGGCAAGACCTGGGGCGATGCGCCGAAAAAATTCATCCAGATCGATATCGAGCCGAAGGAGATGGACTCCAACGTCGAGATCGCCGCGCCGCTGGTCGGCGATATCGGCTCCTGCGTGTCGGCGCTTCTTGAGGGCATTGGCGACACATGGCAGGCTCCCCCTTCGGACTGGATCGACGCCGTCAATTCGAAGCGGGAAGAAAACATCGCCAAGATGGCGCCACGGCTGATGAAGAATTCGGCCCCGATGGATTTCCACGGCGCGCTCGGCGTGCTGCGGACCGTCATCCGGGAGCGGCCGGACGCGATCCTCGTCAATGAAGGCGCCAACACCCTCGATCTGGCGCGCGGCATCATCGACATGTATCAGCCGCGCAAGCGGCTGGATGTCGGCACCTGGGGTGTCATGGGCATCGGCATGGGCTTCGCCGTGGCTGCCGCCATCGAGACCGGAAAGCCGGTGCTCGCGGTGGAAGGCGACTCCGCCTTCGGCTTCTCCGGCATGGAGGTCGAAACCATCTGCCGGTACAATCTGCCGGTCTGCGTGGTGGTCTTCAATAACAACGGCATCTATCGCGGCACCGACGCCAACCCCACGGGCGGTACCGACGCAGCGACCACGGTGTTCGTCAAGGACGCGCGCTACGACAAAATGATGGAGGCGTTTGGCGGAGTTGGCGTCCACGTGACGACACCCGATGAACTGAAGCGCGCCGTCGACACGGCGATCGACTCCGGCAAGCCGACGCTTGTCAACGCGGCGATCGACCCGGCCGCCGGCAGCGAGAGTGGCCGGATCGGCAATCTCAATCCGCAAAGCATATTGAAAAAGAAATAAGGAGCATGCCCATGAAAGCGCTTGAAGGCGTTCGCATCCTCGACTTCACTCATGTGCAGTCCGGCCCGACCTGTACGCAGCTCCTCGCATGGTTTGGCGCCGACGTGATCAAGATCGAGCGCCCGGGAACGGGCGACATCACGCGCGGACAATTGCAGGACATCCCCAAGGTGGACAGCCTGTATTTCACCATGCTGAATCACAACAAGCGCTCGGTCACCCTCGACACCAAGAACCCCAAGGGCAAGGAAGTGCTCGAGCGGCTCATCAAGGAATGCGACGTACTGGTCGAAAACTTCGGGCCAGGCGTGCTCGACCGCATGGGCTTTCCCTGGGAAACAATCAACAAGCTCAACCCGAAGATGATCGTCGCTTCGATCAAGGGCTTCGGCCCCGGCCCCTACGAAGACTGCAAGGTCTATGAGAATGTGGCGCAATGCACAGGCGGCGCGGCCTCGACCACCGGCTTCCGCGACGGTCCGCCTCTGGTCACCGGAGCACAGATCGGCGATTCCGGTACCGGGCTGCATCTCGCGCTCGGCATCGTCACCGCGCTTTATCAGCGCACCCACTCCGGCAAGGGCCAGCGCGTCACCTGCGCGATGCAGGACGGCGTGCTGAACCTCGCGCGCGTCAAATTGCGCGACCAGCAGCGCCTCGCGCACGGACCGCTGAAGGAATACAGCCAGTTCGGCGAAGGGGTCCCATTCGGCGCCGCCGTGCCGCGTGCCGGCAACGATTCAGGCGGCGGCCAGCCCGGCCGCATCCTGAAGTGCAACGGTTGGGAACAGGATCCCGACGCCTACATTTATTTCATCACGCAGGCGCCGGTGTGGGAGAAAATCTGCGACATCATCGGCGAGCCCACCTGGAAGACCGATCCGGAGTACGCGACGCCGCCAGCGCGCCTGCCGAAGCTGAACGCGATCTTCGCGCGCATCGAACAATGGACGATGACCAAGACCAAATTCGAGGTGATGGAGATCTGCAACGCAGTCGACATCCCGGTTGGCCCGATCCTTTCCATGAAGGAGCTTGCCGAGGATCAGTCGTTGCGCGCCACCGGCACAGTGGTCGAGGTCGATCATCCAACGCGCGGAAAATATCTATCGGTGGGCAATCCGATCAAATTGTCGGACAGCCCCTCGGAGGTGAAACGCTCGCCGCTTCTCGGCGAGCATACCGAAGAAATCCTCAGCCAAGTGCTCGGTTATGACGACAAGGGGATAGCCGAATTGAACGATTCCGGAGCGCTCGGCATGCCGCGGCAGATCGCGGCCGAGTAATTCTTGCGGCTAAAATGGATGGCGCTTGCCACCGATTGAAGCTGGCCGACGCAGGCTGAGCTTCCAACGTGTCGACGGCAAACGGAATAAGGGAGAGGCGGCCGTGAACCTGCACGAGTTCCAGTCCAAGATCCTGCTGTCGTCCCGCGGCGTGCACGTGCCCGAGGGGCAGGCTGTATCGACCAAAGAGGAGGCACGGAATACAGCGCGTGACCTCAAGGCAGCGGGCTTTGCAGTCAAAGCGCAAATCCGGGCTGGCGCGCGCGGCCGTGCCGGCGGCGTGCGTCTCGTCTCCTTGCCGGAAGAGGCGATGGCTGCGGCAGGCGATCTGCTTGGTCGACGTCTCGCTACCGAACAGACGGCGCCAACTGGCCACCTCGTGCGCAAGGTCCTGGTCGAAACCGCCGTAGAGCCCCTGCAAAGCCTCTACCTTTCACTTTTTATCGGCGCCGCAACCGCCGAAATCGTCCTTCTCGCAGCGTGTGAAGGGGGCGACGATATTGAGCAGAGGATTCAGAACGGGCAAACCCGGTTCGAGCGGCTCGCCCTTGGCGCGGAACAGACGCTCGACAAAACGGCGGCGGCCGGTCTGGGCGCTCGTCTGGGCCTCGCCGCAGGCTTGATTCCGCCGTTCGTCGAGCTTCTCGGGCAACTGCGGGACGCCTTTTTGGAACTGGATGCCACCCTGATCGAGATCAACCCTCTTTCTGTGGTCGAACCAGGCCGTTTCGTGGCGGTGGATGCCAAGATCACGATCGACGACAATGCACTGTTCCGGCATCCCGACCTGATGGCGTTGCGGGAAGAGTCCGAGAGCGACGCGGTTGAGATTGCGGCGCAAAACCGCAACCTCAACTATCTAGCGCTCGATGGCGATATCGGGCTTGTAGTCAATGGCGCGGGGCTTGGTCTTGCGACGCTCGACATGGTACGAGCAGCCAACGGCAGGCCAGCGAATTTCATGGACATCCGCACCACCGCGACCAGTCTTGACGTGGCGCATGGCTTTGCTCTGCTACTCGGCAATCCAGCGGTGCGATCGATTCTGGTCAATGTCCATGGCGGCGGCATGCAACCTTGCGACACGATCGCGGACGGCCTCGGCATCGCCATGCGCCGGAACAGGCGTTCATTGCCTATCGTCGTGCGCTTGGCCGGCAATAATGCCGAGTACGCAAGGTTCCGTTTTGCCAATTTCGGCTGCAAGGTGATCGACTGCCCGGATATGTGGACAGCGGTGACGCGTGCTGTCAGTGCTGCACAATCCGGAGAGAGCCAGCCATGACCATTCTCGTCGACCACGATACGCGTGTTATCTGTCAGGGCATGACCGGCTGGGCCGGAACGCACTATTCCGCCGCGATGCTCGAATACGGCACTCGCATCGTCGGTGGCGTGAGGCCAGGCAAGGCCGGCACCCGTCACTTGAACCTGCCGATCTTCGACACCGTTGCTGCAGGGATGGCCGAAACGGACGCAAATGCCAGCATGGTGTTCGTGCCGCCAAGCAACGCAGCGGCAGCCATGATCGAGGCGATCGAGGCGGGCATGCCATTGGTCGTGGCGTTGACTGAGCGTGTTCCTGTGCGGGACATGATTCGCGTGCGCGATGCCCTTAAACAGGGCGCGACCATTTTGGTTGGGCCGAACTCGCAAGGCGTCCTGGCTCCAGACGTCTGCAAGATCGGCGTGATGACGACCGGCCGGGCGCGCAGAGGCACCATCGGCATCATGTCGCGCTCCGCCTCGCTGACCAGTGAAGTGATCGCACAAGTGAGCGATGCCGGTCTTGGCCAGTCGACCACCGTAGGCATCGGCGGCGACGCCATCCACGGACTAGGCATGCGCGAATGTCTGGAACTTTTTCTCGCAGATCAGGACACGCGCGGCGTGGTCGTTATCGGCGAGATCGGCGGCTCGGAGGAAGAGGAACTGGCAGATTTCGTCGCAGCAGTTAAGCCCCGGATTCCGGTGGTCGCGCTCATCGTCGGCCGTTATGCACCGATCGAACACCGCATGGGGCATGCAGGTGCCATCGCGCAGGGTTTGGCCGGGGACGCCGAGAGCAAGATTCGTGCGCTTCAGGCCGCGGGCGTCATCATAGCGGAGAGCCCGCACTTGGTTGGCGCGACGATGCGCGAAGCGTTGTTCGTCACCGCCTGAGGTCTCCCCTCCCGCTGGAACTGCCCCGAAAAGGCACATGCCTCAAGCACGCCGTCACTGAACAAATGTATTGCACAGCGTACCTATTCCCTCGATCGTCACCGAGACGGTACTTGCCGCGTCCTTCAGCGAACCGACGCCGAGCGAGGTGCCACAGCAGATCAGGTCGCCCGGCAGAAGGGTCATGTCTTTCGAAAGAGCGCTGACGAGACGCTCAGGCCGAAAGATCATGTCGTCGAGCGGGTAGTTCTGCCGCTCCACACCGTTGACTTCGGTCCGCACGCTGAGCCCGCTCAGGTCGAGATCAGTGGCGATAATAGGGCCGAAAGGCCCGAAACCGTCGAAACTCTTGGCGCGCGCCCACTGCGCGAAGTTCTTGTCGCGCGCGATGATGTCGCTTGCGGTGAGATCATTGACGCAGGTGTAGCCGAAGATTGCCGCGGCCGCCGCCTCGTCGGAGGCGTTCGCGCAGATGCGGCCGATCACAATGCCGAGTTCACCTTCGAAGACGATGCGTTCGGCATATGACGCCGGCCGGCTGATGACGGCGCCTGGTGCCGCAACGCTTGAAACCGCCTTCAGGAGGTAAAGCGGCTCCACCGGTTCTGGCACAGAGAGCTTGGCAGCGAGTTGCCGGAAATTGTTCCAGAGCGCAATGATTTTAGAGGGCTGGCAGGGCGGCAGCAGCCGCACCGCGGTGAGCGGGCGGCGCACGTACGTTGGCTGTGGGTCGTCGAACATCGTTCCGGTGTGGACCAAAATGTCCTTGCCCATAAGGCAGCCGAAGCGCTCCTCGCCGTCATCCTCAAACCGGACCCACTGCGACATCTTTCCCTCCCTAGCCTGGCCACATGCTCCCGCGCACCTTTGCGCGACGTCAGTGATCCAACAGCCTTGGTGATTTCTTGGTCGACTTCTTAGTGTCGGCCAAGAGCATCATGGTGGACCTTGTGCGGCGAAGCCGCAGAGGGCTCTCGCCCAGACCGCAAAAGAACTCAGGAAGCCATCCGCTGTTTGGCCGGATGCTCTTTGGGAAACGTCGGGTAGAGCCCTTTCACCCTCCCCATCTGCTGGGCAAGCCCAAGGACGCTGTCGATGAAAGGTGTCTCGATGCCGGCAAGCCGCCCCATCTCCTGCACAGAGGTAAGGAGCGCGTCGAGCTCGATGGGGCGGCCCTTGTCCACATCCTGCAGCATGGAGGTACGGTGAGTGCCGACACCGGCCGCGCCACTGATCCGACGCTCCACATCGACACGGAAAGTTGCGCCGAACTTCTCGCCAATCGCCTGCGCCTCCAGCATCATGTTTCGCGCCAGAGCGCGGGTGCCCGGATCGGTGGCAACAACATCCAGCGTCGCCCCGGTCAGCGCCGAGATCGGATTGAAGCAGAGATTGCCCCAGAGCTTGATCCAGATGTCGTTGCGAATGTCGTCATAGAAGCGCGGCTTGAGGCCGCCGGCCTCCATTGCCGCCGCGAGCCGCTTCACGCGCTCGCTGTCGCTGCGATCCGGCTCGCCGAGGCCGAACTGATTGCCGTAGATATGCCTGACGACGCCAGGCTCGGTAATTTCGGTTGCGGGATAAACAGTAGCACCGATCGCACGCTGGGGACCGATGACGTTCCACTGCCGGCCGCCGGGGTCTACGCTCTCGAGCCGCATTTCGTCGAACTTCGACCCGAGACCGTAGAAGTACCACCAGGGAATGCCGTTCTGAGCGGTCACGACAGCGGTATGGGAACCAAGCAACGGCACCATCTGCTCGGCCGCCTCCCAGGCCTGATGCGCCTTGAGCGCGACGATGACATAATCCTGAGGGCCGAATTCGCGCGGATCGCTGGAGGCGGGCATACGCTCCACGATCTCCTCGCCTTCCTTGACAAGCCGGAGACCGTTCTGCTGGATTGCCCTCAGATGGGCGCCGCGGGCAATCAGCGAAACCTCAGCGCCACCGGCTTTTAGCATCACCGCCAAATAGCCCCCGATGGCCCCTGCCCCATAGATACAGATCTTCATCCTTCCTCCTCCAGCCCTGATCCACTGTCTCAGCTACAAGCACGAAACAGGCGGATCATTCCCCTTCGACGCCTTTTGGGTAGCTGCCGGTGAGCACTCCCAAGGCCACTTCTATCCGCGCTTCGGATTATCATGCCTATCAATTCTGGTATGCATTATACCAGAAAATGCAAAATATCAATCCCCGTCTGCCGCCGTAGGGCGATGCTATTCGTTTAAACCTGCGAATGAACGGTCCTTGGCTGCTCTTAGTACCGTGGTGGTGGCTTAGGCTGGCATTCCGATGTTCGAGACACTCGGCGCCATTGGCGCCAATGTCTCGACTTTAGAATTCGAAATGGCTGCCCCATTTGGGCGATAATCCTGTCGGCGACGCGCCAAGCGCTGGCCATGATGGTCAGTGTCGGGTTGGTGCCCGTCCCAGTCGGGAAGGGTGGCCGTCTACCACGTAGAGGTCCTCCGCCTCATGGGCCCGGCACCACTTTGAAGCGCCGACGTATCGGCGCCGTCGCGGCTGCGGGCCGTGCCTGTGCGAGCAGCGGCTCAAGCTTTGCGCCGCACGCATGGCTCTTATGCATTGGGGCCCCTCGTTAAGAGCTCAAAGAACCACCATAATTGTTGCACACCGCACAATTTCGGGGTAAGGCGATGGGCAGGATAATTCGGAAAACTGGTGAATTCTTCACCATGATGGGCAGCGCGATGAATGCTGCGGCCGCCGTGGAAACTGGCCGCCGGCCGCGTCCGGGCGATCTGCGCCTGCTTGGCATCGATCCGATGCGGTTCAAACACCTCAAGTCGCCTAGCTAGGGCAGATTCCCGCGCAGATAGCGCAGGACAATGAAGTCCGCTTTCGGCAGATATCGTTGCCAGGAGCGATCTGGTCCGTGAAGCGCTCGCTAAAAAGGTCATTCGCCCCAAGCGCCCCCTATGCCGCGCACCAACGGCAAGGCAGAGTGTTTCCTCCAGACTTCCTTGCGCGAATGGATCTACGCCACGCCTTTTGAGACATCATTCCAGCGCTCGGACTGCGATGCCGGCCTGGCCGGCCGCCCTGGAAGATTGGGTCGGTGCGCAACTCGCGCTCGCGAGCGAAATCTCCCCCCGGTTAGATGGGTCCAAGGAAGAGTCGAAGTCTTCCGGTCGTGTCCATGCGCGAAAGCCTGGCGCCGGTTCCAACCGCGACGGACGCCCTTGGTCGTGATCCCATTCGCGATCCGATGGCGGCATCCAATCGGCGGACGGTCGGCTGGAGCGGTTGCCGGGTGGGACTTGCTGGAAAGCGCCGCCTTGGCACGGCGCACAACCCTGAGCAGACATTCCTCGGACCCTTGACATACTTAAAGCGGCCTTCCCGCGACCAGCGTCTTTGACACTTCTCAGACGATCTCGCTAACTCCGCACAAAATCCTTTAGGAACCGCGGCGGGACACAGCGACCCGGCTCACTTTCGCAATCATGCACGCATTTTCACGGCCCAATAAGTTCGCGAAGCAGATTTCGCAACTCCTCGGCCTTGCCATTTTGAAGCTGTTTGGCCAGCCGTTCTTCCTGCGCGACGGAGACATTGTGCAAGCGCTTCTGGAGCGCCTCGCCGGCCGGAGCGAGAAGAATGAGCACGCGGCGGCGGTCGGCAGGATCGGGAGCGCGGAAAACCAGGCCGTCGGACACCATGCGGTCGATCATCTTGGTCAGCGTCGTCGGCTCTACCAGAGCTTTGACGGCGAGTTCGCCCATCGGCAGGGACCCTGCCCGCGCGAGAACTTCCAGCACGCGCAACTGTTCGATTGGGACGCCGGACGGTCGCAGGCTTTCCTGCAGTTCCTCTTCCAGTTGACGATTTACGCTGGCGACGACGTAAGCCAGATGGTCGGTGATTTTCATCTTTGGACTGCATCTATCTGATGGGTGACGTGGAGCCGAACGAAGGGCCGTCGTGGAAAGATGGCGCCGGACAACCGAAACGGCCCAGAAGGCAGGATTGCGGGTTCCTGCTCAGAGGACCGCTAATCAGTCGAATAAAATCGTTGTCGTGGCTTGAACGCTTCCCGCCCAACATGCTGCCTCCTCCCATGGATCTTCTTTTCGCTCGCACAAGCTCTCGTTTCAGTAGCTTCATTTTCAGATATTACGGGTTTTGTGCCGTCCATTCAAGAGTGAAACACCGATCCGCCGACGCGTTGCAAGTCGAACGGGTGGGAAACCGGATTCTGCCGCTCGCGACCCGAACGGCAAGGTCTGCGCCTGCCCTAGTGGCTTGCAACGATCTTGAACTCGATCCCTTCCGCGGCGGCGAGGTGAACCTTCAAGGTCGGTCCCATCGGCGTCTTCAGAAGGGTGCTGCGCACCGCACTGCGCGCTACGGGACGCCTGAAGCTTCTCGCCAGCGATGCGGCATCCCATCGACCGATGGATCGGGCGAGATTGGCGACGACATTCACCCCATCATAGCAGGACTGGCATGCCTGATTGACCGGCGGCGCATATTCGCCAAAGCAATCGTGATAGGTTTCCAGGAAGCGGTCGTTGGCCGCCGATTGGACGCCCGAAAAATAGTTAAGCGCTACGTAGAGGTTCTCGGAGTGTTCGGCGCCGATTGCATAGAGGACGCTTTCGTCGATGGCGAGGCCGAAGCGCAGTATGCCCGCTGCAAGGCCCGCCTTCGAGAACGCCCTGTTGAAGCTTGCGGCTTCCGATCCCAGAAGCGCCATGACGACGACATCCGGCCGCGCCTTGCGAATCTGGTCGAGAATTTCCCGATGGTTGCCGAGTCCGAAAGACGGAAAGGCCTCACCGACTATCTTTCCGCCAGCGGCGTGGACGATTTCGCGAGCGCACTGATGAGCCCGGCGCGGCCAGACATAGTCGTTTCCGACGAGAAAGAAGCGCCTGGCCTTGCGCTTCTCGCTCAGCCAGGCGATTCCCGGTCCCAGCATCTCATCGTCGGTGCCGCCTGTTGCAACCGTATAGGGATTGCGCTCGCCGCCCTCATATTGAGGCGTATAGACATAAGGCACGCTCCCGGCGAGGCGCCGCCTGATCGCATCGCGAACGTTGCTCGGATGCATGCCGACGACGGCATGAACGCCATCTATGTCCACCAGTGTTCCAGCCGCCATGATCGCCTCGGTTTCCGACCAGCCGGCGTCGGCGATGACCAGTTCGACCTGCCTGCCCAATACCCCGCCGGCTGCGTTGATCTCGGCAACCGCAAGCATCGCACCGGTGTCGCAAGACGGCCCCCAAAGACCGGCCGGTCCGCTGCGCGATATAAGCAAACCCACTTTCATGGCGAACCCTTGTTTCTGACTCCAGACCTCCCTTGCCCAGAACCCTTTGAGTACGCAAGCAAGGAACATGCCACGCCCTCCAATCGCACCGGATGCGATCGAATCGGCCTGACGCTCCCTTGGCCCGGTCGATTCGTTCACCGGCGAGGGACAGGGCACTCATTTGAAGCGTACTCCCGCCGTTGCCGATCAACTGACCGTCGGAGTCTGCCTAGTTGAAAGGCACGTCTGCCGCCGTTTCGTGCATCCATTTTGATGAATATGCATCTATTTCATTTGCAAATACATCAAGCGCGAATTAGTAGATAGGTCGTCGGAGGCGGTCCCCTTCCAGAAGAGGTGACGAGGCAGACGCCAGCGGTTGAACGGCTGGCCTTGTGCGCCGTCATGCACAACCGGCAGATGATTCGGCGCGGATCGGCCGCGTCGCGACAAGGTAACGAGGGACACCGCATGCCGTCTTTGGACTCAAGACCGTCCGATGCCGCCGAGATGCAGAATGCGAATGACGGCGAAACACCGGCGACTACGCCGGACAAGGTTGCCGAACTGCGATCAAAGCGGCACGCGGCCTGGAGCTGGAAGCGGCCTGCGGTCTCGGAAAACCTCCTCGCCTCGCTGATCCTCCTCGCCGCGATGACCTCGTTCACGGCGATGACGGTGCTGATAAAGATCGCCGGACAGCGTATTCCGCTGGTCGAGATCCTGACCATCCGCCAGTTGGTGATGCAGGCGCTCATCGTGCCGTTTGTGATGACCGACTTCCCGGCCGTCCTACGCACGCCGCGCCCCATGCTGCAAATCACCCGCGGCCTGTTCCAACTGGGAGCGATGGTATTCAGCTTCGCGGCAGTGATCCATCTTCCGCTGGCGCTTGCTATGGCGCTCAGCTTCTCCTACGCGATCTTCGTGACCGTGGGCGCAAGCCGCTTCCTGAAGGAAAGAGTGGGCCGCGCCCGCTGGATCACGACGATCATCGGCATCATCGGCGTCTTCGTAATGCTGCGCCCAACCGGTAGCACATCCCTGCTTTATTCGGTCGTAGCGCTTCTCGGTGCGGTTTGCAGCGCAGCCTCGGCGCTCTCGCTGCGCGTGGCGTCCGGACCGGACCGGGCCACGACCATCCTCACCTACCAGGCCATGGTGCTGCTTGCCGCCCTCGCTGTCCCAACCGCTTTTTTTTGGGTCACTCCGACTTTTTCCGAACTCCTCGTTCTGTTGCTGGTCGGCGTCTCTGGCACGCTGGGTCAATGGCTGCTAACGGTGGCCTACCAGAAGGGACAGGCGGCGGCGCTGGCTCCACTCGACTTCGTGCGGCTGCTGCTGACCACGATCTGCGGTCTCGTTTTCTTCGACGAATCGCTCGAAGTGGAAGTGATGATCGGCGCGCTGATCCTCATCGGAGCAACGGCCTACACCTTCCGTACGAATGCCAGATTGGCAAGCGTTTTGAGGTAGTCGGGGCCTGTGAATTCCAACGGTGCGCTGGGGCGCTGGTAAGGGAGGATCGAGGCCATTCGGCTCAACCTTTCTTGACGACCGGCTGGCGGGTCGACGCGGGCCAATTCGTGGCCGGCTTCAGGCGCTGACCGGAATGCGCGTGCTTGCCGGAATCCTCCGCTGAAGCTTTCCGGTGAGCAAGTGGCAGGCGACCATATGCCCATCCTGCACCTCGACCAGAGCCGGCTCTTCGGCGGCACAGATTGGACCGGCGTGAGGGCATCTCGTGTTGAACCGGCATCCCGGCGGCGGATCGATGGTGCTCGGCGGATCGCCATCGAGAATGGTCGCATCGCTCGAACTCGGGCCTTCGAGAATCGCTGCGGCCAGCAGGGCCTCGGTATAAGGGTGCCAAGGGGTCTTGAAGACGCCGCCACGCGGACCCAGTTCCATGACTTTTCCGGCATACATGACGAGGATGCGATCGGCGATGTACTCGGCGACGCTGAGATCGTGCGTTATGAAGAGATAGGCCATGCCGGTGTTGCGCTGCAACTCCTTGAACAGGTTCAGCACGCGGGCCTGGGCAGAGAGATCGAGAGCCGCGACCGGCTCGTCCAGCACCAGAAGCTTCGGATTGACAGCAATAGCCCTGGCAATCCCCACTCGTTGCCGCTGGCCTCCGCTCAACTCATGGGGAAGCCGCTTGGCATGAGCGGCATTCAGGCCAACGCGTTCGAGCAGTTCCTTGACACGTTGCTCGACGCCCTCCTTGTCGCCACGCTTGAAAAGCCGGTTCACCTGCAGCGGGTAGGCGATCGATGCGCCGACCGTCATGCGGGGGTTCAGGGACCCGAAAGGATCTTGGAAGACGATCTGGGCCTTCAGCCTGAGCGAACGCAGTTCCTCGCCCTGGACATGGGTCACGTCCTCGTTGGAAAGCCTGATACCGCCGGACGACGGCTCGATCAGCCGTATGACGAGGCGTCCGAGTGTGGACTTGCCGCAGCCGGATTCACCGACCACGGCCACCACTTCGCCCTCCCGGATGTCGAAGCTGACTCCGTCCACCGCCTTGACGGTCCGTTCCGAACGCACCAGCGGATTGCCGCCGCGCGCGGGGAAATGCTTCTTGAGGTTCACGACCTCTAGGATGAGATTTTTGATCTTGATTCCTCCGGAAAGAAACAGGCGCTCCAATGGCCGGATTCGACCTCCGCAAGTGGAGGCCGCATTTCCTGGCAGACAGGCCGGCGGATGGGACAGCGCCCGTAGAATTTGCACCCAACTATGTCTTCGGTCGGAAGCGGCGGTTCGCCGGCCATGGGCCTCAGCGGCTCGCCGATACGCTCAAGCGCCGGCACGCTGTCCAGCAGCCCGACCGTGTAGGGATGCATGGGATTGCGGAACAGCACATCGGTGTCGCAGCTCTCGACGATCCGCCCGCCATACATGACCATGACGCGCGTGCACGCCTGGCGCACCACCAGCATGTTGTGCGTGGTGAGCAAGACAGCGGTGCCGAAAATGTCGGTCAGTTCGTCGAGATTGCGCAGGATGCTGGCCTGGACCGTGACATCGAGTGCGCTGGTTGCCTCATCCGCTATGAGGAGCGCCGGCCCCGTGATGATCGCCGTGGCGATCAGAACGCGTTGGCACATGCCGCCGCTCAATTGAAACGGATAGGCGCGGAGCACATCCTCGGGCGACGCCACCTTCAGCACCTTGAGGATGCGGGCCGCCTCGACATAGGCCGCCTTGCGGCCCACGCCTTTGTGGAGCGTCAGCGTCTCGGAGATCCAGTCGCCGATCTTCATCACCGGATCGAGATGGTTGAGCGGGTCCTGGAAAATCATCGAGATGCGGCTGCCTCTCAGACGCCGCATGCTCTGCGCATCGAGGCCAAGCAGATCCTGTCCTTCGAAGTGGATGCTTCCACCAACGATGCGGCCCGGCTCGCGCACCAGCCGCATGACCGAAAGCGCGGTGACGCTCTTGCCGCTGCCGGACTCGCCGATCAGGCCCAGATGCTCTCCCTTCGACAGGTGGAAATCCACCCCATCGACCGACTTCGCAATGCCGTGACGGGTGTGGAAGTGCGTCCTGAGATCCTCCACGCGGAGAAGTTCGTCGGGCTGCGGGACCTTGCCGGCGCCTGGATCAATGGTGCGGAAATGCTGTTGCATGGCCCTACATCCTCATCCGTGGATCAAGCAGGTCGCGCAGACCGTCGCCGAGGAAGTTGAAACCCGCAGCTAGAATGAAGATCGCCAGCCCGGGCAGGGTCGAAACATGCGGATGGAGATCCAGCACCTCGCGCCCGTCGTTTATCATCCGGCCCCAATCGGCCTGGGGCGGTTGGATGCCAAGTCCGATGAAGCTGATGCCTGCCCCGAAGACAACCATCGAACCGGCCAGCGATGCGCCATAGGCGATGACCGGGGCTAGGCTGTTCGGGATGATCTGGTCGAAGATGATCTGGGGCGTCGTGGCCCCGGAAACCTTTGCGGCGTCGACGAAGGGCTGTTCCTTCAGCGTGGTGACGACCTGGAAGGTGACGCGCGTCATCGGCGGCAGGAGCACGATCGACAGGCTGATGACGAGGTTCACCAGTCCCGGCCCCAGCGTGGCGGCCACTGCGATCGCCAGCAGGATGGGCGGCAGGCCGAAGACGACGTCCATGCTGCGCATGATGAGCGTTTCGGGAAGCTTGCCGATGTAACCGGCCACCGAGCCAAGCACGAGCCCGAGGATGCCGGCAATGGTGAGCGGCAGCACGGCGATGGCGAGTGAGCTTCTGGCTCCCCACATCAGCCGGCTCAATATGTCGCGGCCCTGCTGGTCGGCGCCGAGCAGATAGCCAGGCGAGCCGACCCCGGCCAGGCGGTCGAGCGGATGGATCCGGGTCGGACTGTAGGGGCTGAGCACCGGCGCCAGGGCGGCCATGGCGACGACAAAGCCCACCATGATCGCCCCGACCACGATCGATTTGTGGGTCTTGGCAAAGCGCCTGCCGTTCGAAAGCGCCAGCATCACACGCGAGGGGCTGCGGTCCGACGTGCTGTTGGGAGACAGTGAGACCATGTCTAGGCTTCCCGAACGCGCGGGTTGATGACCCGGTAAATGATATCGACCGCAAGGTTGAGGACGACGAAGATGAAGGTGCTGAACAGAACCAGGCCGAGCATCATCGGCATGTCGCGGCCGACGACGGATTTGTAGATTTCCAGGCCAAGGCCGGGCCAACTGAAGATGATTTCGACGAACAGCGCCGCTCCGAGGATCAGGTAGCCGATTTGCAGGCCGGTCATACTGACGACAGTCGGCAGGGCGTTGCGGAAGGCGTGGCCGAGAACGATCGTCCTCTCCCTAAGACCCTTGGCGCGCAGTGCCGTCATGAAGTCGAGCTTCAGAACCTCGAGCATCGCCGCCCGGGTCACCCGCGCGATGATCGCGGCAGGCGTCAGCCCGGCGACGATGGCTGGCATGATGAGATGCTTCAACACGTCGAACAACTCCATCTGGCCACTGAAGCTGTAGAGACCGCCCGTTGGCAGCCAGCCCAGTTGCACGGAGAAGACGAAGATGGCGATCAGGCCGAGCCAATAGGGAGGCATGCTGAGCGCAAAGACGGACAGGATGAGGATGAGGTGGTCGATCCAGCTGTTCTGCTTGACCGCCGATATGATGCCGGCTGAGATACCGACAATGGCAGCAAACAGGCTTGCTGCGCTGGTCAGCAGGATGGTGATCCAGAACTTTTCCAGCACCAACGGAAGCACCGGTACACGCTGCTGGATCGACATGCCCCAGTCACCCTGAAGCACGAGGCCGAGCCAGCGGAAATATTGCGCCAACAGTGGATCGTTGAGGCCGTATTTGATCCGCAGCGCTTCGCGCGCCTCGGGAGAGGCATACATCCCCATCAGCGCATCTATGGGGTCGCCTGGCGCGGAGTGGATCAGGAAGAAGACGATCGCCGAGCCGCCGAGAAGGACGGGTATGAGGAACAGGGTGCGGCGAACCAAAAGCGCAATCATTCACTAGCCTCGAAATTCGGTGGTTTTCGCGGTTGCCTTCGCGACGCCGATGGGTGTCGCGAAGGCAACGGAGCGCAGTCCGCCGTCTCAGTTCTCAAGCCATGCATTGCCCGGATACTGGAGCCATGCCTTGGCCGGCAGCCAGTTCTTAACGCTGGTCAGCGCTGCCATGGGCCGCAGTCCGTGCACTAGGGGAATGGTGCCGCTGTCGTCGATGATCAGCTTCTGCGCCTGCTGGTGCAGCTTGCGCCATTCTTCGATGTTGGCGGCGGTGTAGGCCTTCTGCAGCAGGGCATCGACCTCGTCATTCTTGTAGCACTGGTCGTTCATGCCGTTGGGCACGCAGCCCGAGCCTGTGTAGCCCATGTCGAGGATGAAGTCGGTGTCGTAGCCGCGGTCGAAGGTGACGCATTCGTCATCGGCCTTGGCCTTCATGTAGACCTCGCCGAAGACTGCATTGTCGCGGACGCGGATCTCCATGTTGACGCCGATCTCGGCCAGATTGGCCTGGACGAACTCATAGGCCTGGAGCGCGCCGGCGACCGGCTCGTTCTCGGGCGACGTGATGATGAAGAAGTTGAAGCCGTCGGGGAAACTGGTCTCCGCCAGCAGGGCCGTGGCCGCTTCCGGATCGTATTTCTCGAAGACCGGCAGGCTGGGGTCGTAGGAAGCCGAGCCGATGCCGTAGATCTGCGTCGCTGGCACCGCAGTTCCCTTGAGGATGACGTTGGCCAGCGTGTCGCGGTCGATCGCCATGTTGACTGCCTTGCGGACGCGCTTGTCCGAGAACGGGCCGCTGGCTTGCCAGCATTCGATCACTTTGGTGGCGGGAATGCCGCGCAGATAGACGTTGTATTTCGTGTCGCTCTTGAAGGATTCGACCTGATCGACCGGCAGGTCCCAGGCGATCTGTACTTCGCCGGCCTTCAGCGCGGCCGCCCGGGCCGCCGGCTCGATGATCGGCCGGTAGACCATCTGGTCGACGTAAGGCTTCTTGCCCCAGTAGTCGTCGTTTCGGGCCATCACGGTGCGCTGGCCGCGCACCCATTCGACCAGCTTGAACGGGCCGGTACCGACGGCATTCTGGCCGATCGCGTCCTTGCCGTATTTCTCGAAGGCGGCCGGACTCATGATGTAATAATTCGGAAGGCTCGCCAGCGCCTCGATGAGGCCGGCATTCGGCTCCGACAACTCGATCTGGAAGGTATATTCGTCGACGACCATCGATCCCTTTAAGCCCTTGAGGACGCCAAGCGCCGCACTGCCCGCCTGCTGGTCGTAATAGGGATGCTCCTTGTTGGTCATGCGCTGGAAATTGAAGTTCGCCGCTTCCGCGTTGAAGGGCGTGCCGTCGTGAAACTTGACGCCTTCCCGCAGCTTGAACGTGTAGGTCTTGCCGTCGGCAGATGCGCTCCAGCTGGTTGCGAGGCCCGGCACGATCGGCGGGAAGTCGGCGTCCGCCGTCCAGTCCTTCTCGACCAGCCCGTCGAAGATCGGCAACAAGGCGTTGTGCTGCGAGCTACTGGTGTATTTCTGGATGTCCAGGTCCGGCGTGTCGTTCGTGGTCGCGACGATCAGCGTGCCGCCAAACTTGGGCTCCTGGGCTTCTGCAAAATTGCCTAGTGGGAACAGGAGCAGCGCTCCGAGCAGTGCCTTCACCTTGCGGGCCGGAAATGGCAGCGTACTGCCAAATAATGCGCCAACTTGCCTCATAGTGTTCTTCTCCGTTCGTTTAAAACCATCAGTCGCTGACGTAGTAAGCGGGCGGACCTCTCGGACCGATGCAATCCACGTGCCAATTCGGCCGCCCCTTGCTGGAGCCTTAAGGGTAGAAGCTGTCCCAATCGACGGAACGCTGGTATGCGTGCGCGGCCTGGATGAGCAGGTCCTCGCGGAAATGCGGCGCGACGAGCTGCATCCCGATGGGCAGCCCTTCGGATTTGCCGCAGGGAATGCTGAGCGACGGAAAGCCCGTGATGTTGAACGGACAGGTATTGGCGCCCAGCTTGGCGACATTCTTGCCGAGCCCTCCGCCGAACAGCGTATGGTCTATTGCGTCGGCGAAATCGGTCGGGGTCACGTAAGGGTGCGACTTGGTCGGGCAGGTCGGCATGACGAGCAGGTCCACGTCCCGGAATGCCCGCTGATATTGAGCGACGATCGGGGGCCGCGCGCCCTGCGCCTTTGCGTAGAGCCGGCCGTTGGTGCGCTCATGGGCATAGGTTCCTGCCAGCAGGATGAGCTTGAAATTGAGCGGAATCTCGTGGCTGTGGCTATGCTTGGCCCGGCCGAACGCCGCCATGAAGGACGCCGGATAGAAGGACTTGCCGAAGGCATTGTAGAAGTTCGTGTCGAAGCCGGTCCGCGCACCTTCCAGGAAGATCGGCGCCAGCACCAGGGGCACGGTGCGGTGAACCGGGACAGACACTTTCGTGACCTGTGCGCCGAGACCCTCGAGCACGGCAATGGCCTGCCGCACCGCGCTCTCGACATCCTCTTCCGCGCCGGGAAGGTCAAAGCCCTCGTTGAGAATGCCGATGCGCAGACCTTTGACGTCCTTGCCAAGCGCGCCGACATAGTCCGGCAATTTCGCCGGAACCCGCGACTGCCGCGGGTCGTAATCGTCAGCGCCTGCCACGCATTGCAGAACAAGGGCGAGGTCGTCGACCGTTCTGGTCATCGGGCCGACATAGTCGATGCTCTGCTCGAGACCGAACACGCCGCTGTGCGGGACTAGGCCGTGCGTCGGCATCAGGCCGACGCAGCCGGACCATGAAGACGGAATGCGGATCGAGCCGCCCTGATCGCCGCCAAAGGCGATATCGAGTTGGCCGGAAGCAATGCCGGCGGCGCAGCCGGATGACGAGCCCCCTGTCACATAGTCGTGGTTATGCGGATTGAGCGGCCTACCGAAATCGCCGACACCGGCAACGCCGGGACCGCCGAAGGAGAAGTCCTCCATGTTCATCTTGCCGATGATCGTGGCGCCCGCATCTAGAAGCCGTGTGACGACGGTGGCGTCAAAATCGGGAGTGTAGCCATCCATGAAGTGGGAGCCCAGCGTCATCGGTACGCCAGCGACCGCGATGTGATCCTTCAGGCCGATCTTGCGCCCGGCAAGCAGGCCACCCTCCCCGCCCGTGACCAAGCACTTGCGGATGAAGATGTTGAGCGGGTCTTCATCCGCGGTTGGCCGGTATCCTGTGTTGCGATCGAAATGGCGCAAGGGCGGACGATGCTCCTCGATCCTCAGTTCGAGGAAATCCTCCATGTCGCCGACCTGCTTCTTGAACCGGTCGGTGAAGATGCGGGCTTCGGTGGTGGTGAGGTGAATGTCGAGCTTGCTCGCGGCTTCGACGAGGTCGTCGATCTCTGGACTTTGCAGCGGCATCAGAAAGCACCCGGCGTCGACTTGGACAGCGTCGACCGAAGGGAAAGATCGTTTCGAGATTCCAGCATGTCTTTTTCAGCTTCCTATCAATCGGCCGACCCGGCGCTCTGCCTGCCTGCGAATTTATTGAATACGATATATATGCATATTCAATAATTGCGATTGAATTATATCCAGAGTTAGCTGTCAAGTGGCAAAGGAGGCTGCTTGGTCAGAGAATCCCTGGGCGACAGGAGGCCGCCCGGCGTTTTCTTGGTCTAGGCGCTCGGCAATGCAGCCTATTTCGTCGTCCGTGAAGAAAGCGATTCTCGCGTCAACCTTGAAAGTGATCTGCGTTGGAGCGCTTTGTCCCAACTGAGGGGGCGGAGTTCAGGCTGATCGGGGCCGCAGTGGCGGCTTTGCGGGTGGCTGCGAGCAGCGTCAGGAAGAAGGCACACAAAAGCCTCAGCCAGTTCGAGAC
>NZ_CAKXZT010000148.1:0-46728 GCF_935825525.1 Mesorhizobium escarrei | reverse complement strand
CAGCGCTGGCGGCCGGGCAGAAGATCCAGCGGATCGCCGTCGCCTATGAGGCGGCCGGCGATGGCTTCTGGCTGGCGCGCTGGCTGCGGGCGCGCGGCATCGAGGCTTACGCCATCCACCCCGCCAGCGTTGCGGTGTCGCGCGAGCACCGCCGCGCCAAGACCGATCGTCTCGACACCGAGATGCAACGTGCCTCGCGGCGTCGTCCGGGTCTTCTTCTGAGGCGATTCTTACGGGGAATGTCCCACCGTGAACAGCACCTGCTGTAACACGCCGGAATTGCTGAAAACCTGTACGCTTCGCGGACGAGCCTTTTGCGGCGCCCGCAAGTGAGCAATTTCGGGCACTTGAGAATGAAGTCCGGTGTGCTAGCCTTTTTCTACCGAAACGGATGTGGAGGCAGGTTTGATGCAGGAGTCTCCCGGCATCGCCCGAATGCAGTGGGCGCAGGCCAAGCTCATGCACTATTCCTCCGGCGC
This sequence comes from Mesorhizobium escarrei, assembly GCF_935825525.1. Taxonomy (GTDB): domain Bacteria; phylum Pseudomonadota; class Alphaproteobacteria; order Rhizobiales; family Rhizobiaceae; genus Mesorhizobium; species Mesorhizobium escarrei. The sequence continues at coordinate 46,249 of NZ_CAKXZT010000148.1, read as the reverse complement.
CGCGACGTCGGACGCGCCAGGCGACGATTTTCTGGCGGTGACCGATCCGTCCTCGATCAGCCTGGCTTTCGTCGGCCACTGCGAGGCCTTTCTCGGCAACGGAGGTACGGCGCAGACCTATCGGATATTTCCGGGCAGCGTCATGCTTTGCGGGGGCGAGCCGCTTCGTTGGCTAGGCGGGACCGGAACGGGAGCGAGCGACTACATAGAGATCACGGCAAGCGCCGATTTCCGGCGCGGGATCGCCGACGAACTGCGGGTGCCAGGACATGCCGATCTCGATGACATGCACGGCTGGGACGACCCGGTCGTCTGGGCGATCGCGACACGCTTCCGGTCTGCCGCCCGCAGCGCCGTCTCGCTCGACGATCTCGAACGCGATCTGCTGCTGCGGCGTCTCTATGCACGCGTGCTGAAAACGAGGTTTGGCGGCCGCGACGCCTCGCGCGGACACGGCCGCCTGGACGAGACCCGGATCAACCGTGTTGTCGACTTCGTCGAGGCGCATCTCAAGGACCGCCTGACGATAGCGAGCCTCGCCGACGTCGCGGCGCTGAGCCCCTTCCATTTCGTCCGCGCGTTCGGGCGTTCGTTCGGCATGACGCCGCACCGCTACGTAAAGGCCCGCAGGTTCGAGCTGGCGCGCAAACTACTGGTGGTTGGCCTCAAGCCGCGAAGCGTGGCCGAGCACATCGGATATGAGAGCTTCAGCCATTTCCGGAACGGATACCGCGCCCATTTCGGGATCAGCTACGAGGACGACGCAAATCTGCATGGCCGCAACAATGCGACTCTGAACTGAGACGACCGCCGGCCTGAAGCGCCAGCGAGGGAAAAATCTAGCACAGAAGTCCAAGGGAGACGGTGATGAGCCCGATCGAAATCACTCGGCGTGCGTTGTTGGAAGGAACGGCTGCGACGGCAATGATCACGGCCCTTCCCGATCACGGTGCTTCTGCACAACAAACCCCTACTGGCGGGGCGGGAGAATCCGAGCTCATGGTACGGTTGCAGATCAACGGCAAAACCCATTCCCTCGACCTCGACATAAGGTCGACGCTTGTCGACACGCTGCGCGAACGGCTCGGGCTGACGGGCACGAAGAAGGGCTGCGACCGCGGCGAATGCGGCGCCTGCACCGTGCATATCGAAGGGCGCCGTGTGCTCGCCTGCATGACGCTTGCTGCCGCGGCCGAAGGCAAGGAAATCACCACGATCGAGGGCCTAGCCGACGGCGACACGCTGCATCCGGTGCAGTCCGCCTTCATCGGGCATGACGCCTTCCAGTGCGGCTTCTGCACCTCGGGGCAGATCATGTCGGCGGTGGCCTGCATTCGCGAAGGCCATGCCGGCACAGAAGCCGACATCCGCGAATTCATGAGCGGCAATCTCTGCCGCTGCTCCGCCTATCCGCAGATCGTGGCCGCCGTGAAATCGGCCGCGCAAATCCAGGGGATTTGATAATGCAGAGTTTTACCTATGCGCGTGCGTCAGCGCTTCCCGACGTCTTGGCAGCGATCTCGCAGCCCGGCGGGATTATCCTTGCTGGCGGCACCGAACTGTTGAACTGGATGAAGGAAGGCATCGTCGCGCCCGAGCGGCTGGTCGACATCAACGGCATTTCCGGCCTCGACCGGATCGAAACCGCCGACCGAGGGCTGAGGATCGGCGCGCTCGCCCGCATGAGCGACGTCGCCGGGCATGAAGCGGTCGCTCGGGACTATCCTGTGATCGCAGAGGCGCTTCTGAAAAGCGCCTCGCAGCAGATCCGCAACATGGCTTCGATGGGCGGCAATTTGATGCAGCGGACACGCTGCCCCTATTTTCGCGCCGAGATAGAACTGCCCTGCAACAAGCGCCGTCCAGGCAGCGGTTGCTCCGCGCTCGCGGGCGAAGACCGCGGCATGGCGATTTTCGGCTGGAGCGAAGCCTGTCTTGCAACCCACCCCTCCGATGTTGCCGTGGCGCTCGCCGCACTCGACGCGGTGGTGCAAGTAGCAAGCTCGCACGGCGCCCGCGATATCCCGTTTCTGGACTTCCATCGCCTTCCGGATGACGCGCCGGAGCGTGAGACTGTCCTCGAACCCGGCGAAGTGATCACGGCGATCGAGGTGCCGGCCTCGCCCGCCGCGCGTCGCTCGCATTATCTGAAGATCCGCGAGCGCGCCTCATACGAGTTCGCGCTCGTTTCGGCGGCGGTCGGCCTCGAACTCGAAGGCAGCGAGATCAGCGATGTCCGTATCGCGCTGGGCGGCATGGCCGCCAAGCCGTGGCGCCTCTCCGCCGCCGAGCAGGCACTGCATGGTATCGCCATATCGGACGCGGCCGCGTTGCGCCGGGCGGTGGACGGCGCTTTCGGCGACGCCCGCCCGCGCCGTCACAATGGTTTCAAGGTCGAACTGGTCAAGCGCGCGATCGTGCGCGCGCTGCAGACCGCAGGAGACATCGCATGAGCATCGGACAAGCAATCAGCCGCCTCGACGGCTCGCGGAAGGTCACCGGACGGGCGAAATACACCGCGGACGTCGAGGTCGAGGGCGCGCTGCACGCCGTCCTCGTGCCGAGCACGGTCCCGAGCGGCACGATTGCGGCGATAGACGCAGCGCCAGCGGAAGACGCACCCGGCGTGGTGCGCGTCTTCACCCATCTGAACACACCGAAACTCGCCGAGATGACCAATCCGCCCGCCGGTCAGACGATCATGCCTTTGCAGGGCGACCGCATCTTCTATGAGGGACAGCCAGTGGCGATGGTCATTGCGGATACTCTGGAAAGGGCGACCGAAGCTGCCAGACGCGTCCAGGTCACGTATCGGAACGAGCCGTTCGCGACGGACTTCATCGCCGGCCTCGACAGAGCGGAAGCGCGCCCGCTCTTCGGCCTTCCGCCCGATTCCAGTGTGGGCGACATCGAGGCCGCATTGTCCGGCACCAATGTGCGGGTCGAGAGCGTCTACGGCACTGCCGACCGGCATCACAACCCCATGGAGCCAGCGGCCGTCACCGCCCTCTGGCAGGACGGCCGGCTGGAAGTTTATGACGCGGTGCAGGGCGTCGTCGACACGCGCAACACGCTTGCACTGGCGCTGCAGATGGAGCCGCAGAACATACGCGTGCGAAACGACTTCGTCGGCGGCGGCTTCGGCTGCAAGGGCTGGCTGTGGCCGCACGAGGTCCTCGCAGCCTTGGCTGCGCGGGAGCTTTCACGTCCCGTCAAGCTGGTGCTAACGCGTGCGCAATCCTATACGAGCCACGGCTACCAGCCGGCATCGCGCCAAACGGTGACGCTCGCCGCCCGCTCCGACGGCGCGCTGACGGGAATACGTCATCAGAGCGTGCTCGCCGGCTCGCTCTCCGGCGACCATGTCGAGCCGTCCGGCTGGGGCACGCCAGCGCTCTATGCCAGCCCGGCAACCCAGGCGACCCACCGCGTGGTGCGCCTCAACCGGGGCAACCCGACGCCGATGCGCGCGCCGCTCGAAGGCGTCGGGCTAATCGCCGTCGAGATCGCCATGGACGAACTCGCCTACGAGCTCGGCATCGACCCGCTCGCACTCCGGCTAAGGAACTACACCGAAATCGACCCGGCCGAGGGCAAGCCGTTCTCGTCGAAGAAACTGCGTGAGTGTTATGCGGAAGGCGCGCGCCGCTTCGGCTGGTCCAGCCGCACGGTTGAGCCTCGCTCGATGCGCGACGGCCGCAACCTGATAGGCCAGGGCATGGCGACCGCCCTGTTCCGGACGTTCCGCAGCCCGGCCAAGGTGCGGATCGGCCTCGATCAAAGCGGAGAAGTGCTGATCGAGACCAGCACGCAGGAGATCGGCACGGGCGTCTATACCATCTTCCCGCAAATTGCTGCCGACGTGCTGCAGATGCCGGTTGAGCGGGTGAGCCTGTCGCTCGGCGACACCAACCTGCCGGAATCGCCGATGAACGCCGGCTCTCGGGCAACGTTGAGCACCGGCTCGGCCGTGCAGGACGCCGCGGCAAAGCTGAAGGCGAAGCTCGCAGAGGCCGGGGCGACGACGCCAGACGGCTATGCCGAAGCGGTCGCGAGACAGGGGGTTGACAGGATCGAGGCCGAAGGCGACTGGACGCCGCCGGAGGAAGCGACCCACGCCATGTACAGCTTCGGCGCAATCTTTGCGGAGGTCGGCGTCGACGAGGACATCCCGATCCCGCGCGTTCGCCGTGTCGTCGGTGTCTACAACGCCGGCAGGATTATCAACCCGAAGACCGCGCGTAGCCAGATGACCGGAGGCGTCGTCTGGGGCATCGGCCAGGCGCTGCTCGAAAAATCCGAGATGGATCAGCAGCACGGGCGCTTCCTGTCGAAAAACCTTGCTGGCTACCTGGTGCCCGTGAACGCCGACGTGCCTGAGATCGACGTCTCCTTCGTCGACGATTTCGACGAGCACGTCGGCCCGCTCGGCGCACGCGGCATTGGCGAACTCGGCGCAATCGGCGTTGGCGCGGCGATAGCCAACGCGGTTTTCCACGCAACGGGAATTCGCGTGCGCGAAGTTCCGATCCGACCCGAGCATCTGCTAGCGATGGCGCAGTCCAGCTATTAGCGCGGCCTGTTTATCCAAGCGGGTTGTGGCGATGCCAAGTAGCTTCAGCCTGTCGAAGCGCGAAGCCGATATCGCCATCGGGCTCTCCTGTCCGCCCTACGGCCGCCTCCCCGCTCGCAAGCTCACCGCCCGGCATCCACATTGCCCGCGACAGAGAAGCCCTTTGTGCAAACCTCACCAGTCGAAGACCTCCCTCGCCGTCCCTTCATCAGCTACATCGAGGACCTGATCTTTGCACCGAAGTTGGGACTACATTCCTTCGATCTCTAAGGCGATTACGTCGCGCTTGCGCAAGCGCCGGCGACTAGCTTCGTCGGATAGGCACGAGCCGGCAGCATAAGGTGCCCAATGAGGCCAAACGGACACTCAGTCGTAGGAACGAATATGGAAGAGAAGGAGAACTTTCGTGTGCAGTTTTTCCACACGATGCCAATAACTGTTTGATTCTATTTCACTTGTTTGCCTCCATGCCTCTGTCGGCGGCCGCACCCTCCAGCAAATTTCCACCACATCCCAGAACTAACGATCGCTTCATCGGGATTGGCTGATAGCTTCGGCACGTCTTGGCCTGACATGACTGCGGGAGGATGCCCCCTTGAGAATGAGATATCTGCTAGCAGCCTCACTCGTTGTGGCGATCGTTTTGACGCTCAGATGGGAATGGCGGGAGCCCCATCATTTCGAGGATGAGGTCATGCGAGCCGCGCTGGCGGAGGAAGTTCGCCGGGACGACACCCGTTGCCCGCTCAGCAGCAAAGCTGTGGAGCAGGCTCGGCCATGGGTTCTTGCAGCCTGCGCGGCAGGCGGGCTCGGCTGGCATGAGGCAGCGGCGAAATATGGCGACGATGCAGCCAGAGTGTTCCTCGTCTATGGCGAGGATGCGGATTTCGTGGAGGTTTTCGACCGTCTCGGCCATCCGGTCGTGCCGGTGATTGCTTATTTCGTGAAGAATGGATCGTCGCAGTACTTGTTGCAGGAAACCGTCGGTCAGAGCCTCTCGAGCCTGTGGGACGACCGCCAGGTGGGATTCGGCCTCGCCGAGATTTCGCCGGAGCAATATGGGCTTATTGCCATTCACGAGCTCAAGGATCGCGGGCATGAGATGCTGTCGGAGTTCGAGATTGTTGACGGAACAGCAGTCCGCAGACAGTTCACCCGCACACTGCTTGGTGCGAAGAACATAGTCCTGGGCGGCGTTTCCGATCTGGAAGGGGTGATCACCCGCGGCGAGCGGCTTCCGACTTGGGGCGAGATGGGTTGGGCGGCCTTCGATGCGGTAATCGTCGTCGGGGGGGTGGGCGCCGCAGCCAAGGCATTGCGCGTTGCGAGGGCACCGGTGGCCGCGGCTGGTCGCGGAACGGTGCGGATAGCAAATCTGAGGGCTGCTGGCAAAGGTGTGTTCCAATCGCTTTCCGCCGTCGGTACCGCAGCCGGTGTCGCCGCTGTCGTCGCACTTCCTTATGTGGCGATCACGCGACCTCACCTTCTGACAAACGCGGCCGGTTGGATAGCCGAGCAAGCAGGTCTCCCGGCCTGGCTCGGCGCCTTTGCGGCCTACCTTATACTCTGTCTTGTCCTCGCTTTTCTGCTGAGGATGGTTCTGGCGCCGCTGGCCTGGACGCTGCGGACGTTGAGCAAGATCGTTGGACGACTCGCCGGTGCCGGCGGTGTCCGATCCGCGGCAGCCTAAATCCCGCGTACAGCGTCAATGGCAGGTTACAAATGGTGGAAAGCTAACCCTTCAGTCATTGGAGTCGCGATCTTGAATACCTTCAGGGTTTTAGGGGAGATTAAGCCGATGATAAAAGCAGATACTCCGTTCGCCCTTATGCTGGACATGCATGCCGTGGTCTTAGGCGTTCCAGCGCTTATTCTTCTGTCATCAGCCGCGATCGTTGCATTGATACGCCCTTGGCACTTTTCTTATCGGTCGGCTTGGCTTGCAAACTGGCTTCAGGAGTTGGCATCATGGCTGTCGCAGTTGTGCTCGCACAGGGAGCATTTCTTCTCGGCTTTGGCACGCTTAGAGGATCCACGCTATCGTTCTCACTTCGTCTGTAAACCCTACTTTTGAGTCCGCAAATGGGTCGGGCGCCGAATGGCAGCTTAATTGGTGCTTCGTCACGGAGAACGAACATGACGTAATCGCGGGAGCGGTGGCCACCAAAGCTGTGGGCGGCGATGTTCGGAGCTCTAGCCGGCTGGCTGTCCCCCGATAGGATGAAGAACGGGCTCACGATGAAGAACGGGCTCACGATGGACACCGGGCCCAGGCATCGAACGGAGGACAGCCATGGAGCAGTATATCGGTCTCGACGGTGCGCCGTGACGGCGCGGGAGGTGAACATGGAATAGCCACCTCTCAAGCTTGCTGGTTTTCGACCGGCGGCTGTAATGCCGCCCCGCCCGCAGGAGCAGCGGGCGGAAGGGTGCCGAGAAGCCCGGCCGGGCGTCGCCGGTTGGGTGTCATAAGCAGATCGGCCTGAACTGTACCGGGTGCGGACCATCGGCCGCAGGCCGGGCTACCGCAATGTCTATGGCGAGATAACGAAGTGAGCGCTGGAAGCCTCGGATTCAACCGGTAACGCCTCCAAGTCGCGCGATGGCGTGGGAGGTAAGAAGCGATCAGACGCGGTGGGGCTCGTCTATCCTCACTGCAGGGCGCGGACAACGCGTTCGAGACGGGGAAAGCTCTCATTGCCCTGTCTTCCGCATCGCCTGGGGTAAAGCTCACCGCCTAAGGGCATGAAGGTTGGAAATCGGAACACGGGAACTTGGACTGTCTGCCCAGCATGGAACTGGGCTCGCCGCGACGGCCGGAGATGGACGGCACCAAGGGCGGAGCTTCCGTAGTAGTCGGAGCGCGGGAAAGCCGTGCACAGGGCGAAGGGAAGCAGGAAGACGGTAGACTTGCATGACGGAGGAGTGATCTGTGGACATGGATCCCGAAGACGCGTGGCGGGACATGTGGGGTTGGGTCACCGACCTGCGCGTGTTGCGTCACGCCTGGCAGCGCGTAGTCTCCAATCGAGGCCGACGCACGGCTGGGATCGACGGGATGACCGTGGGCCGCATCCGGAATGGGATCGGTGAGCAACGCTTCCTCGAAGGGCTTCAGGCCGAATTGCGCTCCGGCGCATATCGACCCAGCCCTGCGCGGCGCAAGCTCATCCCCAAGGCCGGTAAACCAGGGCAATTCCGGCCCCTGGGCATTCCCACGATCAAGGATCGCGTCGTTCAAGGCGCGGTCAAAACACTTCTGGAGCCGATCTTCGAGGCGCAGTTTTGGCATGTCTCCTATGGGTTTCGACCCGGACGGAGTACGCATGGCGCCTTGGAGCACATCCGACGAGCTGCCTTGCCGCATAAACGCGACAAGGACACACGTCGGAACCGGATGCCGTATCCATGGGTCATAGAGGGCGACATTAAGGGCTGCTTCGATAATTTAAGTCATCATCATCTGTTAGAGCGGCTGCGCCAGCGCGTGGCTGACCGGCGGGTGACGAGGCTGGTCGGGCAGTTCCTGAAAGCCGGTGTTTTGTCGGAGGAGCAGTTCCTTCGCACAGACGCCGGCACGCCTCAGGGCGGGATTCTCTCACCGCTGCTCGCCAATATCGCGCTCAGCGCGATCGAAGAGCGGTATGAACAGTGGGTGTATCAACGCACCAAGGCCCATGCCGACCGCAAATGTGACGGGAGGACCGCGGTAGGCAGAGCGCGCTACTGGGATCGCATGGCTGGTCGCTGTGCGTTTCTGCCGGTGCGCTACGCCGATGACTTCGTGGTGCTGGTGTCTGGCACACGGGAGGATGCCATCGCGGAGAAGGCCGCGCTGGCGGACTACCTGCATCAGACCATGGGCCTTGAGTTGTCGCCGGAAAAGACGAAGGTCACAGCCATGACGGAGGGGTTCGAATTCCTCGGATTCCGCTTCATCATGCATTGGGACAAGCGCTACGGCTATGGCCCGCGCATTGAGATTCCCAAAGCAAAGGCTGCCAACCTGCGTCGAAAGGTCAAGGCACGTACGGGAACGAGTTCCACCCCGTGCAGTCTGGCCTCCAAGCTTCAGGAGCTCAATCCCATCCTGCGTGGGTGGGCGAACTACTACCGCCACTGCGCTTATGCTGGTCGGATGTTCACCAGTCTCGACTGGTACGTCGGCATGAGGATAGCGCGATGGCTGCGGAAGAAACGCCCCAAAGCGCGGTCGCGTGACATCTGGGCCTCATGCCAGCCCAGTGGTCGACGGCCAACGAGACGGCTTTGGCGCGAGGGAATGGTCGAGCAGCATATGCTCGCCTGGACCCCCGTTTGCCGCTTCCGTCTCGCATGGATGGATACGCCTGACTTTGCCATGTCTTCTGGAGAGCTGGGTGCGTAACGAAAGGCGCATGCCCGGTTCGGGGAGAGGCGGTGAGAAACCGGCCGCTGAAAGGGCGGCGCGGCGCTTACCGCCTACTCTACTATCCATGAAAGAGACGGCAATTTCGATCCGGCAGGACGGCAAAAGGATGTGGCGGGGCAAGTGCGCGTCCGACCCGCAACTACTCGCGGCGCTGATCCGCAAGCGCGCACCCGATGTGCGGCGGGTGGTATTCGAGACGGGGCCGCTGTCGGTGTGGTTCTACCATGCGCTGATGGCAGAGGGGCTGCCGGTGATCTGCATCGACGCGCGGCATGCCAAGGCCGCGCTCGACATGGCCGCGAACAAGACCGATGCGAACGATGCCGATGGCCTGGCACATCTGGCCGAGGTCGGCTTCTACCGAGAGGTTCGGGTCAAAGGTTTCGACAGCATGCTGATCCGCACGCTGATCACCGCGCGGCGCCAGCTTCTCAAGATGCGTTTGCAGATATCCAACCAAATCCGCGGATTGATGAAGACGTTCGGCCTTGTCGTGCCCAAGGGCGCCGGCAGCGTGTTCGAGCGCAACGTTCACGATCTTCTGCAGGGCCAAGCAAAGCTGGCGCGCATCGTCGTGCCAATGCTTCGGGCATGGAGTGATATTCGATACCAGATAGCAGAGCTGAGCAAGCAACTGGCCGCGATGGCTCGTGAAGACCAGCACTGCCGTCTGCTCATGTCGGTGCCCGGTGTCGGCACCGTCACAGCCACCGCCTTTGCCGCGGCCGTGGAGGATCCGGCGAACTTCAGAAACTCGCGCGCCGTGGGCGCATGGGTAGGCCTGACCCCGAGACGCTACCAGTCCGGCGAAGTCGATAATGACGGCCATATCTCGCGCCGTGGCGACAATCAGTTGCGCGGACTGCTATACGAAGCGGCCGCGGTCATCCTGAACCGGTCGACGGATACCAGCACCCTGCGAACCTGGGCGTTGGAGCTCAAAGAACGGCTCGGCTTCAAACGAGCCGCCGTGGCCCTGGCGCGCAAGCTGGCAGTGATCATGCATGCGATGCTCCGGACGGGCGAGCTGTTCGATCCGCACGGAGGAACGCCCGCCGCTGCCTGATCCTGCAGACGCTCGACTACGACGATTTCTTCAGGCCATTCAACCAATAGCGTTCTTACAGGACGCACCGAGCCGTCCCTGCCGGGACGTGGCTGAGATCATTCCGCGAAGCGGGAAGCAACTGCCATCGTTTAGCAGATTGCGCAACGAACATAGGAAGATCTCACCTGCGAAACTCATCCTGCGGCGATCAGCTTTGCATCGACCGCGTAGACGACCCTGTACCCGGCATACGAACGAACGAGCATGGACAGAAAGGACGACTGCCTTGCGGGGGCAGAGCATCACAGGCTTCTTCAACAAGGAGTGTGACCATGCCCCATCCGGTTCTCGATGCACCGTCAGCCCGCTGCGCCAACGGAGCCACAAATGCTAATCATCGATACTACCGCCACTATCCTGGTGGAATAGGCGAGCGCGGCCGGCACAGGACCCAGAGCCTAACGGCCGCGTAGAACATTGTGGGGGATGTGAAGAAAAGCTCAGGCCCCGCTAAACGCCAGGCCCGAGCTGCGGCTAAGGGTACACTAGAACTTGCTGTTCTCGTCGTAGAACTTGACGGCGTTGTCCTTGGTGATAATCGGCGACGGCAGCGCTGTCTCCTTCTCCGGCGAGCCGCCGGCGACAATCGCAATGGCGCGGTTGAAGCCGGCGCGGCCGATCTGGTCGGACGAATTGCGGCCGGTTGCGCCGTAGTTGCTGCCCTCGCGCATGATCTCCTTGAGCGTGCCCATCTCGCCGTCGACCGACGTTATGAAGATCTGCTCGGCTTTGCCGGCGTCGCCGATTGCCTTCTGCGCGCCGAGGCACATGGAGTCGTTCTCGCAGAAGACCGCATTGAGGTCGTCGTTCTTGGAGAGCAGGTCTTCCATCTGCGTGAAGCCGCCGTCGGCACTCCACTCGCCCCAGCCCGGCGCCACGACGGCCTGGATCTCAGTGCCCTGGAACTTCGACTGAACGCCTTCCGAACGGTTCGATCCGATCGTGTTGTCGGCGGGGCCCCCACGGATGACCGCCACCTTGCCCTTGCCGTTCAGGCGCTTGACGATGTAATCGCCGATACCCTCGCCGATGGCGCGGTTGTCCGGGCCGACCCAGGCGGTGTAATCGCCACCCTTGAGCAGCCGGTCAACCATGACGATCGGCACGCCCGCCTGGTTGATCGCCTCAAGCGCGGCGGGGGCCGCTTCTATCCAGGCACCGGAGATGATGAAGACATTGACATTCTGGTTGAGCAGATCCTCGACATCAGAGGTCAGCTTGGCAACGTCGCCCTTGGCGTCGGTCGACAAAACCTTGACGTTCGAGAAATGGCTCGCCTCATCCTTCACGGCGGCGTCCATGCCAACGAAATAGGCGCAGCAGAGCGACAGGTTCACCATGCCGACCTTGATCTCCTTGTCCTGCGCTAAAGCCGGTGAGGAACCAAGCGCCGCGCAGGCGAGGCCCACCAGCGCGGCGTTTCTGAATTTCCCGAATAGTGTCATTCCATCCTCCCTTGATGAGCCGGCCCACGCCGGCGGTTTTCAGACCTTCTTGCGCCTGGCGAGCACCGCCACCAGGATGATCAAGCCCTTTAGAAGCTGCTGGTAATAGGAATCGACGTTGAAGAGGTTGAGCACGTTGTCGACGACGGCGAGTGCCAGCACCCCGCCGAGCACGCCGATCGCAGTGCCACCCCCTCCGCCCAGCAACCCGCCGCCGATCACCACCGCAGCGATGGCGTCGAGTTCGTAGCCGACGCCGACGCTCGGCTGGGCGATGCCGAGTCGCGAGGCAAGCAGCACGCCGGCGATCGCCGCGAATAGCCCGCAGGCGACATAAGCGAAGATCAGGTGCTTGTTGACGTCGACGCCGGCGAGCCGCACGGCCTCCTTGTTGACGCCCAGCGCGAAAGCGGCACGGCCGGAGACGGTGTGGTTCAGGTAGAACCAGACGGCCGGCACGGCGAGCGCGAAGATGATGAAGTTAGCCGGGACCGGGCCGACGAACGCGCCGCCGATCAGGCTGCGGAACATCTCGTCGACCGGGTAACGCGGCGTGTCGGCATAGACATAGGTTAGCCCGCGCAGGCTGCCCATCGTCGCCAGCGTGACGATAAAGGGCTGCAGGTTGAAGCGCGCGGTCAGCCACCCGTTGAGGAAGCCGACAGCCGCACCCATCGCCAATGCGACCGCGATCGCCGCGGAGAAATGCATCTGCTCCTGCAGGCCGGTGGCCAGAAGCCCGGCTAGCGCCAGAACCGAGCCAACCGACAGATCGATGCCGCCTGTGCGGATCACCATCAGCATGCCGAGGCTCAGAAATCCGTTGGTGACGATCTGGCGCGAGATGTTGACGATGTTGCGCTGGGTCAGGAAAGCATCGGAGGCTATCGCCGCGAAGATGACAAGCAGCAGGATCGCAGCCGCGAACAGCAGATCGGCGCGGCTAAAGCGCTGGAGTATGGCAGACTGCGCATGGGGAGTCGCTGTCACAGTCTCGGTCAATGCAGTTGCTCCGGACGTGCATCCTGGGAGGCCAGGCCGGCCGCATGTGCGAATACGGTTTCCGGCCGGAACGCTTCACGGACGAATTCGGCGACGATACGGCCGTCACGCACGACAAGTAGACGATCGGCCATGCCAAGCACCTCCGGCATTTCCGAGGAAATCAGCAGCACCGCGACACCGCTGTCGGCGAGGTCGCGGATCATCTGGTAAATCTCGACCTTGGTGGCGATGTCGATGCCGCGGGTCGGCTCGTCGAAGATGAAGAGCTGGATGTTCTCGACCAGCAGCCATTTTGCCAGAACGACCTTCTGCTGGTTGCCGCCTGAAAGCTGGCGCACCGGTTGCGCCGGATCGGCAAGCCGGATCGACAGTTCACGGATCTTCGTGCCCACAAGCTGGCGGCGTTTGGCGCCGTCGATGACGCCGTTTGGCGCGTACCGCGGAAAGCTGGCCAAACCGGCGTTGTCGATGACGCTGGCGTCGAGCGCTAGGCCGTCGCCCTGGCGATCTTCGGTCAGCATGGCGACATGCGCATGTACCGCATGGAACGGTGTCGCGAAATCGGCGGCGACGCCGTTCAGCCGGACCGTGCCGCCGTCGGCGGGCCTTGCGCCGAAGATCGCCTTGGCGATCTCGGTGCGGCCGCTGCCGACAAGGCCGAACATGCCGACAATCTCGCCGGCCCTGACGCTGAAACTGACATCTTCGAAGACGTCGCCAAGCGCAAGGTTTTCCACCTCGAGCACCGGCTTGCCGGCCTCGCCCTTGCGGTCCGGGAAGATCGCCGAAAGCGGACGGCCGACCATTGCGTGGATCAGGCGACCTTGGTCGAGCTCGGCGGCGGGGCCTGCAAGCACGCTACGCCCGTCCTTCAGCACCACGATCTCGTCTGCGATGGCGTAGATCTCCTCCAGCCGGTGCGAGATGTACAGCACCGTGGTGCCGGAGGCGGCGAGGCTGCGCACCTTGTCGAACAGCTTTGTGGCTTCGGCGGCCGAGATCACCGCCGTCGGCTCGTCGAGGATCAAGATTTGAGGTTCGGCGACCAGCGCCTTGGCGATCTCGACGATCTGCTGGCGGGCGACGCTGAGCGAGCTGACAAGCGCTGCCGGATCGATCTCAGGGAAACCGAAATCGGCGAGCACACGCGCTGCGATGCGGTTCGCTTGCGGCCAGTCGACCACGAACGGAAGCGCGCGCGTCGGCATGCTGCCCAGCAGCATGTTCTCTGCGACGCTGAGATGCGGCAGGAGGCTCAGTTCCTGGTAGACGGTGCAGATGCCGAGCGCCATCGCGTCGGATGGTCCGCCGATCGCGACCGCCTTGCCATCGAGCAGAATTTCGCCACTGTCGAGACGCGTCGCGCCGGACAGCACTTTCATCAGCGTCGACTTGCCGGCGCCGTTCTCTCCGCAGAGCGCCAACACCCTGCCCGCTGCGACCTCGAACGAGATGTCGCGCACGGCCGGATTGCCGTCGTAGCTCTTGGCGATATGGCTGACCGCGAGACGGGGCATCAGACGACCGCTCCGAACACTTCGTGCAGCAGCAGAGTCTTTTCCTTGCTCATCTCGTGCAGCGTGTCGTGGATGCCTTCGCGGCCGTTGCCGCTGCCCTTGTTGCCGCCGAAGGGCAAGGTTTCGACCCGCACCGCCGTCGTGTGGTTGACGACTACAGTGCCGACGTCGAGCGCTTGATAGGCGCGCATCACCTTGCGCAGATCATGCGTAAAGATCGCCGCCTGCAAACCGAACGGGCTGTCGTTGGCCAGCGCCAGCGCATCCTCGAACCGCTCATAGGGAATGAGCGGCAGGACAGGCCCGAAGGTCTCGTCGGCGAAGACCGGCGTGCCCGGCGTGAGCCCGGTGAGGATGGTCGGCTCGAAAAAGTTGTCGCGGCGCTTGCCGCCGGTAACGATTGCCGCGCCATCGGCGACGGCCTGGCGCACCTGCGCCTCGACTCGTTCTGCGCCGCGCCGGTTGATCAACGGACCGACATCGGTCGCAGGGTCTATGGGATCACCAACTTTGAGCTTTCTCGCCCGGTCAGAAACCGCCTCGAGCAGCTTCTGATAGATCGGCTTCTCGACCAGGACGCGCTTCACCGCGCAGCATATCTGGCCGTTGCCGGAGGTGAAGCGTCCGCCAATCAGCGCGTCGGCGGTGGCTTCGACAACGGCGTCACCGCAGACGATCGTCGCGTCGTTGCCGCCGAGCTCCAGATGCACCTTCTTCAGGGTCTGCGCGGCGACTTCGAGGATGCGTTTGCCGGCTGCGATCGAGCCGGTCATGGCGATCATCTGAACGCCTTCGGCCCTGACCAGCGCCTCGCCTACCTCGCGCCCACCGGTCAGCAGCTGATGCGCGCCGCGCGGCAGGCCAGTGTCCTCCAGGTAGCGGCTGATCTCGATGACGGCGAGCGGGCAGTCTTCCGGCGTCTTGGTGATGACGGCGTTGCCCGCCGCAAGGCCGCCGGCGACCTTGTGGCTCCAGAGTTCCACCGGATAGTTGAACGGCACGATCGCCGCGACGACGCCGAGCGGTTCGCGCGTTGTGATCGCCAGCGACTTCTCGCGGCCGGGTATGGAGTTCAGCGGCACCGAGCGGCCGAAGATACGCTTCGCCTCTTCCGCATAACTGCGGAAGATGCGCGCGGCGACGCCGACCTCGCTGGTCGTCTCGCCGATGCGCTTGCCGTTCTCCCGACAGAGCAGCTTTCCAAGTTCGGTCTGGTTTTCCTCGATGCGCCGGGCGACGGCCTCAAGAATTTCGTAGCGCCGCCACGCGGGCATCGCCGCCATAGCGACTTTGCCGTGCTGTGCAGCGGAGACGGCGCGCGCGACATCGGCAGTGGTCGCGCGCGGCACGGTGTCGATCTGGTCGTTGGTCGCGGGATTGAGCACCGAGTCGACCGACCCGTCGGATGCGCCCGTCCAGCCGCCGTCGATCAGCATGTCCATGAGAATCCTCCCGTCGATGCGCAGCCGCGCCGCGTATCGTTATGGAGGCAGGCGTAGTTCAGAAATAGAAGTGCGTCAACGATATTTGAACTTGCCGGTAGAATTTCGGATAGATATACGAATATTGAACAATCGGGCCCTGCCAAATGCGCGAACTCGACACTAACATTAGCGCCACCGCGCTCAAGGCGCTGAACGTACTCGATTTCGTCGGCGAGCAACGCCGGCCGGTCACCGTCGCAGAGGTCGCGTCCGGAATCGGCGCCGACCGGGCCACGGCCTACCGCATGCTGATGACGCTGGTTCAGTCCGGCTATGTGCAGAAGGCCGCCGACGCCAAGCACTACAGACTGACTTTCAAGGTGCTGTCTCTCGCCCGCCATCTGGTCGGCGAGGATGAGCGCGCCGGCCGCATCCTCGGCTGCCTGCGCGCCATCTCCGAAGAAACCGGCGAGACGGTGCACTACTCGGTGCTGGAACGCGACGCGGCCGTACTTGTATATCGCGCCAAGGGCACGCAACGGGTTGCCGTCGATTTCCAGATCGGCGACCGTTCGCCACTGCATTGCAGCTCGATCGGCAAGGTGCTGCTCGCCTTCCGGGATGTGCGCGCCACCGAGGCGGTCATCGCCGCCGGGCTGACCAAGGTCGCGCCCAACACCATCACCGATCCGGACGAATTGCGCCGTTCGCTCGCCCGCATTCGTGCCGAGGGCTGCGCCTTCGACGATCTCGAATTCGCGCCCGACATGCGCTGTGTAGCGTTGCCCGTCTTCGAGAATGGCGGCGAGGTGCCGGGCGGCATCGCCATCTCCGGCCCCGCCAGCCGCTTTGATCTCGATAAGCTGGAGGCGCTCCGCGATATAGCCATGCGACACACGACTAAGCTTTCGCACGAACTCGGCGGGCTGATATAGTGGATGAATATCCATCGCGCAGGACGGGCCATCGCATGCTGACCTTCGCCGGGTGGTTGCCACTTAGAACGACAAGGTAGCCATTCTTGACAAGTTGGTTGGGCGCAACGCTTCGGGTGTTGTCGGGATATCGTATCGCCTTGGTCATGGAATATCCTGAAGGGTGGTTTTGGAGCCATTCTTTGAGCTTGGGCGGCTCAACGATCGCGAGCGGCTTTTCCAGTCGTGCGAGGAAGGTGAACTCGCCCTGGTAGCGCTGCCGGTGCTGTAGAGCGCAGGGCCAAGCCACGCCAGAACGATCGCACCAGCAATGAACGCCTGCACACTGCCGATCACAATGGTTTTGCGGCGGCACTGCGTCTAGGATTGCCGGCCCTGCCTGCAACTAACTCCGGTCGGCAAGATCCCCGTGGCAAAGCGCGCAGCTCAGCCTGCAAACCCACCCTTGCCGTGCTGGATGGCGTGAATAGTCGGCTCGCGTCTGGCCGAGTTACTGGCGGACGACGTGATCAGCATTCTCGAAAGGGACGCAGGAAATGTAGGCGATCCTGTTGGTGGCAGATCCTGTTGCATCTGCTTCACCGCAGTCGCGCAAGTTTCCTTGCCGCTCCCAACGCTCTCTTGCGTGCTGCTGTCGCAAAAGGCGCAAGCGACAGCAACGACAGCAATTTCGGACAAGCAGGAACAGCTTTGATCGTGCCAGATGCTGCGAGCAAAGCCGGCCGGCTTCAACCCATACGCGAAAGCCGTATCTCTGGAGAAAGTATCATGGATACATTGCCCGGCCGTCGCCTAGCGCTCATGACGATGGTAGTCGGTGTTACCGTCGGTGCGGCCGGCCTTGCCGCGCTGCGTTCTGGGATGGCGACCGCGACCGGGGCATCCCTGCTGCCGCTCGGGGCAACATCTCTGGAAGAACTCTCCGCTCGCCTGAGCAAGACACCGCGGCGCCGGTTTCCACTACGCAAATTCCGGCTGACGGCATTCACAAGCGGCAACGGCGCCGATCGAGGAGTTCAAAGCAATTACCAAATACCTCTGGGCAAAGGGGTATTATGACCACGGAAGGGATGTTCATTGTCCGAAAAGGTCACCGCCCAAGAAGGCATCCCAGTACTCGGTCTTGCGGCTCTGGGCATCGTTTTCGGTGATATCGGAACCAGCCCGCTTTATACGTTCAAGACCGTCCTTGCCCTGACAGGTGGCAAGCCCGACGTCCTGGGGTCGGTTTCCTTGATCCTTTGGACACTCATCATCATTACCACCGTCAAATACGTCAATTTCGCTATGCGCGTCGACAACGATGGTGAAGGCGGCATCCTGGCTTTGATGTCGTTGCTCGGCCTGAAGAAGCAGAACCGCCCTGTCATCGTCGGAGCAGGCCTGTTTGGCGCAGCGCTGATCTACGGTGACGGTGCGATCACGCCAGCCATTTCGGTTCTCTCGGCGCTTGAAGGCGTTGAACAGGTAATGCCCAGTCTAACGCCATGGGTGATTTGTGGCGCGGTTGCCATCTTGGTCGCCTTGTTCGCCCTTCAGCCGTTGGGGACAACTCGGATTGGCAAGAGCTTTGGGTCGGTCATGCTGATCTGGTTTTGTGTGATGGCCGCCATGGGTATCTACGGCATCTTGCAATATCCAGGCGTTCTCGTCGCAATCAATCCCTGCTACGGGCTGAAGTATCTCGCTTCAGGTGGATTGGCGGGCTTCCTCGTTCTTGGCGGCGTGTTTCTTTGCGTCACAGGTGCCGAAGCGCTTTACGCCGATATGGGCCATTTTGGTCCCGCGCCGATCCGGCTCGCCTGGAACTTCGTGGTTTTTCCAAGCCTCATCCTCAACTATATCGGCCAAGCCGCCATTGTTTTGAATGGCTCGCCAACAGAGGGCAGTATTTTCTATCGTCTCTGCCCGCCAGTGCTGCTGG
Source organism: Mesorhizobium escarrei (assembly GCF_935825525.1). GTDB lineage: Bacteria > Pseudomonadota > Alphaproteobacteria > Rhizobiales > Rhizobiaceae > Mesorhizobium > Mesorhizobium escarrei. The sequence goes on along the minus strand of NZ_CAKXZT010000148.1, from coordinate 27,907 downwards.
CGCCTCTGATTGTCCTGGCAACCGTCGCAACGATCATTGCCAGCCAATCGATCATCACTGGTGCCTTTTCCATGACACGCCAGGCGATTCAGCTCGGGTGGATGCCGCGCTTCAACATCAGGCAGACATCGGCTGAAGGTTTTGGCCAGATCTATGTCGGCGCTGTGAATTGGTTGCTGATGATTACCACCGTGGCCCTTACCATAGGCTTCGGCAAATCCGACAATCTCGCCGCTGCCTATGGCATTGCCGTGTCGATGACAATGCTGATGACCTCCGTTTTGTTGTTCATCGCCATGCGCGAGATCTGGCAGTGGACCATCGTCACCGCTAGCGCCGTCGCTGGACTGTTTTTGATCGTCGACAGCGCATTTTTTGCAGCCAATATGACAAAGTTTTTCCAGGGCGGTTATGTACCACTTGCGATGGCGATAGCGGTCTATGCAATCATGTGGATTTGGCACCGCGGTACGAAAGCCATGCACAACAGCGTCCAGAAAACGCTGATTCCGACCGACAGATTCCTCACGGAACTACAATCCGGCACGGTGGCGCGCGTGCCTGGTACGGCGGTATTCTTGACGCTTTCGGACAAAGGTGTGCCACCCGTCATGGTCTGGCATGTGGGACTTAATCGCGCCCTGCAAGAACGCGTCTTCGTACTGCGCTGGTCTATTCTACCCGTGCCACGGGTTGCAGAAGCAGATCGCTTCACTATCGCGCAGAAAATTCCCAATTTTTGGATTGTCGAAGCCAGGTATGGTTTTATGGAAATGCCGGATGTTCCAAAGCTTCTTGCATCCTGCATGACGGCGGACCGCGCAATCGATCTGACCGACGTCACCTACTACGTCGGCCGCACGAGCATTGTACCCCGCGAGGATGGCCAAGGCCTGCCATCATGGCAAAGGGAGCCATTCGCCGCCATGAGTCGTAATTCAGCGCAGATGAGCGATTATCTGAAAGTGCCCAACGACCGGCTTGTCGAAATTGGTCGGCAAATTCCAGTTTGACCGTGCCTACGTGGGATCCCGCAGTCAAGGAACACAGGATGCCTGATGCACAGTCTGACACCGATACTCTCGACCATCATCGCCGCCTTTCTGGCTTCTTTCGTCGAGGTCGTCGAAGCCTTCACCATCGTGCTCGCGGTGGGGGTGACGCGCAGCTGGCGGCCGGCCCTCATTGGCGCGGCGCTGGCGCTGGTGCTGCTGGCCGCACTTGTGCTGGCATTCGGACCGCTGCTGGCGCTGGTTCCAATTACCATTTTGCAATTCGTCGTCGGTGTGCTGCTGATCCTGTTCGGCATGCGCTGGCTGCGCAAGGCCATTCTGCGCGCCGTCGGCGTCCTTGCGCTGCATGACGAGGAGGCGGCCTTTTCCAGGGAAACCACCGCCCTGCACCAGCAGGCCAACGACCGCCGGGCCGACTATCTGGCGGGAGTGGCGTCGTTCAAGGCGGTGCTGCTCGAAGGTGTCGAGGTGGTGTTCATCGTCATTGCGGTGGGTGCTGCCCATGGGCAGACGCTTTACGCCAGCCTGGGCGCCCTGGCGGCGTTCATCCTGGTGATGCTGATCGGTCTGGCGGTGCACCGGCCACTGGCGCGCGTGCCGGAAAATGCGCTCAAATTCGTGGTCGGGCTGATGCTGACCAGCTTCGGCATCTTCTGGACCGGCGAGGGCATCGGTGCCGACTGGCCGGGCGCCGATCTGGCTCTGCTGGCCATCTTCGCTGTCGTCTCGCTTGCGTCCTTTGCCTTCATCCGCTGGCTGCGCAGCACCGCACCCACCGGAGGGTTTGCCCGATGAACGTTGCCAGGCTGGCCATCAAGGAAGTCGTCGGCATGTTCGTCGACGACGGCAATCTGGCATCGCTAACGCTGATCCTGACTGCGGCGGTGACATTGGCGGTAAAGTTTCTTGCCATACCGCCATTGCTTGGTGGCATCCTGCTGCTGGTCGGCTGCCTCGCTATCTTAGCCCACAGCGTCCGCCGCGCGACGCGCGGACGCTAGACCATGACCCCGAAGTCCGCGTAAACGAGAGGTGGAACCCGGTCAGGCTCTCATCAATAGAGGGTGAACAATGTCGGCAGAATGCCGCTGGCCCTGAAGTACTCGATCACTTCGATCGCCGGGAAGACGGCGAGGAAATAGAGCCCGTCATAGAATGTCCGCTTCAACGCATGGGTTGAGAACTGCCATTCGGCCTGGTCGCGAAACAGAAACGGGTTCGGCCAAAACCGTGGCGTCCGCTCTGCATGGGCACCATAGGCGATGCCGAATTTCCCCAGGAGATAGTCGGCTTCCTTGCGCGCAGTCACCCGAAAAACGATGTAGCTGGCCAAGCCCAATGCGACGGCCGCCAACACGGATCCGAACATCAATCCGATGCCCACCGCGCCGATCGTGGAGAAGAAATATAGCGGGTTCTGGGTCATCGAAAATGGCCCCACGGAAATCAGCTCGTCGTTCTTCTTGCCACCGACGTAGAGAATGCTCCACAGGCGCCCGCCGACGCAGATCAGGATGAGGATGAAACCGAGCTGTTCAATGAGCTCGTGTCCTTCCGATCCCTCGGTCAAGAGGGGCTTTCCAAAGAGCAGCAGGGCTATGGCCACGACTGCGACGATCCGAACGACGATCAGGCGTTTGCGCTGGTCGAACGCCTTTAGTGCTGGGTTGGGAAAAACATTGGCCATTAGCGTTTTCCCTCACTCCGGCAAGCCTGTGAATTCGGCAGGGACGTTGTTGCCCATTGCAAGCCACAATCCTTTCTGCCGATTCATGGCGAGTTCATGACGAGGCGTTCGTCGGGATTTTGTCGCCTCCGCGCCCATTCTTACGGATTTGCCCATTCTTACAAAGATGTAAGACACCGGACAGATGCCGGTGAAATCGCATCCCTACCGTCCTGATGCCGGTCGGAGCTTGATCGAGCTGCCGGCAGACCGGCGCCAAACAGGGAAAACATCACATGAACAGACTGGTTTTCGCCCTCGCGCTCGGTGCGGTTGCATCGCCAACCCGATTTCATCTGCGTCCGCCGCCACGGCGCCCTGCGAAGATACGCTCAAGAGCCTGCGCGCAGCAGAGGCCGCGGCGAAACTCAGTGATGCGGATAAGACAGAGGTTTCCGAGCTGGAGACCAAGGGCATCGAGCGCTGCAACGCCGACGACGACTTTTTCGCTCAGGCCATGAAGGTCATGGGCAAGTAAGTCCGCCCCTCAATGACAGGATACCGCGATGCTCTCGCCAACCATCCAACGTGCCGCACCTGCTCTCAACAGGGTTCCCCCAGCCCTCAACAGGGTGCCTGATGTCACCGTCGATTTCTGGCTAATCAAGCTAATGGCGGTGACCATGGGCGAAACGGCGGCCGACTATCTCGCCGTCAATCTCGGCCTCGGCTTGACGGCCACGTCGCTGATCATGACCGGCATCCTGATCGTCGTCCTCATCCTGCAGTTCGCGCGGAAACGCTACGTGCCGTGGGCGTATTGGCTGGCGGTCGTGCTAATCAGCGTGGTCGGCACGCTGATTAGCGACAATCTCGTCGACAATTTCGGTGTGCGGCTGCAAACGACGACGATCGCGTTCAGCGTTGCGCTCGCCGCGACATTCGCGGTCTGGTACGCCAGCGAAAGAACCCTGTCGATCCACACCATCTTCACGACGAAGCGTGAGATCTTCTACTGGCTGGCCATCCTCTTCACCTTCTCGCTGGGAACCGCGGCAGGGGATCTGGCCGCTGAAACCTTCGACATGGGTTACCTGACCACCGGCCTGTTGTTTGGCGGCGTGATCGCGCTCATCGCCTTTGCCTACTATGTGCTCAAGCTGGACGGCATCCTCGCCTTCTGGCTCGCCTACATCCTGACCCGGCCGCTTGGCGCCTCGTTCGGCGACCTTCTCTCGCAACCGGCCGAATATGGCGGGCTGGGCTTTGGCACCACCTTGACCAGCACGATCTTCCTGGGCTGCATCGTCGCTCTTGTCCTCTACATGACCCTGAAGAAGAACGCCGGCGGGGTCGACGAAGTCCACTTGAGTGGCCGCACGCAATGAGAACGCGCCAAAACTCCAACCGCCCCCTGCCTTGGCGTTGCCATTGGTGGCGATTGCACTCCCCTCATGGACATAAGAAATGAATTCCGAGAAATCCGGTTATAGCGGTCTCCAGATTGGCCTGCATTGGACGATAGCCGTGCTTGTCCTGTTCCAGCTCCTGTTCGGGGAAAGCATGACGACTTATGTCGATGCGGCGGCGGACGTGCGCCAACTGTCGTCCTACGAGCAGACTATGGAATCCGCCCACTACTGGGTCGGCTTGTCGATCCTGTTGCTGGTCTTCGTGCGTCCGGCCGTCCGGCTCTTCGTCGGCGCGCCCAAGGCCCAATCGACAATGCCGAAATGGATGGCTTTCGCCTCACGCACAACGCATGTGCTCTTCTATTGCCTTCTTGTCGCCGTCCCCGTTTCCGGGCTTCTGGCCTTCTATGTCTGGGGCTGGATGGGCGATATTCATGGCTGGGCAAAGCCGGTGTTCATCGTCCTGATCTGCGTTCATGCCGGTGCCGCACTCTTCCATCATTTTGTTCTGAAGGACGCCGTGCTGCGCAAGATGCTCATCCCCGCGCGAGATCCGGCCAGATGAATTCGGACCATATGCAAAGGCATCAAGCCGTGACGGAAAGGCAGCCAATGACAAGTTCGCGGCGAGTTTCGATCAAAGCTTGGGTGGTGGCTCTGGTTTGCGTGCTTGCTTTTGCCGGTTGCGCCCTGGCCGGCGTCTCACCTGAGCAACAATTTCACGCGATCGTTGCCAGTGAGGTCTATCGATCGGCTCAGCCGTCGGCAGACGAGATCAGGGCCTACCGCAACAAGTACCACATTGCCACGATCATCAATTTGCGCTGCGAAACGCCCGGTCAGCCATGGTACGACGCGGAGGTTGCTGGGGTTTCTCGGCTCGTGATTCCGTACATTCTAGGAACAGATCGCCGCCGGTGGTAGCGTGCTATGATAAAGTCTCGGCAACAGACCGGAACAACGATGCGACTTCTGCTTGTTGAGGACGACCGACGGACGGCCGACTATGTCGTCAAGGGATTGACCGAGGCCGGGCATGTTTGCGATCTGCTGCGCGATGGGCATGACGGGCTTTTCGCGGCGACACGCGGCGCCTATGACGTGATCGTTGCGGATCGAATGATCCCCGGCCTGGACGGCCTGTCGATGATCAAGGCGGTCCGCGCCGCCGGGGTGCGGACACCGGCGATCTTCTTGACCTCGGTCGGCGGCGTCGACGACCGGGTCGAAGGCCTTGAGGCCGGCGGCGACGACTATCTCGTCAAGCCATTCGCCTTTTCCGAGTTGCTCGCCCGCATCAACGCCCTTGGCCGCCGGCCTGCTGCACAGGAGCAGAAGACCACTTTGCGGGTCTCCGATCTCGAAATGGATCTGATCATGCGCCGTGTTACGCGGCAGGGCCAGGCGATCGACCTCCAGCCGCGGGAATTCAGCCTCCTCGAAGTCCTGATGCGCGGCGAAGGGCGCGTCATCACCCGAACCATGCTGCTTGAACGCGTCTGGGACTTCCATTTCGATCCCAAGACCAGCGTGGTCGAGACCCATATTAGCCGGCTGCGGGCCAAGATCGACAAGCCGTTCGAAACCCAGCTTATCCACACTGTCCGCAACACTGGCTACAGTTTGCATGCGCCGCTTTAGACCGCGTTTCAACCTGCTTCGCAGCACGCCTTTCCGACTCGCATTGACCTTCGCCTTCCTGTTCGTGCTTGCCTTTGTCCTGTCGGGCGCCATTGCCTATCAGCTGATGAGCGCCGATCTTGCCGAGCGGCTCGATGAATCCGTCAGGGACACTTTTTCGGTCGTGGCGGCGACGTACGCCGAACACGATCTGGAGGACCTGGTTGCCGCGGTCGACAGCCATTCCAAGCTCAGCACGAAAAAAGAGCAGCTGTTCTCGCTGACCGGTCCGGCTGGCGATCATCTGGCCGGAAACGTCACTGCGGCAGGCCTTCCCGACGGCTTTTCGATGTTCAATGCCGCACTGCCGGGTGTACCTGCCGATACCATGTATCGGGCCTATTCCGGTTCGGTTGGGGGAAACAATCTTACGGTTGCGTTCAGCCTGTCCGAAACCGAGGAACTGGAAACCATCATCCTGATGAGCTTCGGTTGGGCAACCTTCATTATTGCTGGCTTGGCGGTAACCGGCGGCGCCTTGCTCGCCTCCCGCGTCCAGCGTCGCCTCGACGGAATCGCCGCTACGATGGTCGACGTCTCCCATGGGCGGCTTGACGCCCGCATTCCCCTCATTGGCAACGGGGACGATATCGATGAGGTCTCTGCCCAGGTGAATGCCGCGCTCGATCGGCTGTCGGCGCTTGTCGAAGGCATGAAACAGGTTAGTTCCAACATTGCACATGATTTGAAGACGCCGCTGAACCGCCTGCAGATGATTTTGGAGGGCGCCGCCGACAAGATCGCATCAGGCCAGGACGTTTCCGATGAACTGGCGGAAGCGCGCGCCGAGGGACTTCAAATCAACGAGACGTTCGATGCCCTTCTGCGCATCGCCCAGATCGAGGCCGGAGCACGGAAGGCGCGCTTCATCGATCTGGACGTCAATGGCGTTGTCAAAACCATTGCCGAAATCTATGCGAGCGTCGCCGAAGATGACGGAATGTCGCTCTCGGCAAAGATCTTTCAGGGCGCGGAATGCCAAATCCATGGCGATTGGGAACTGCTGACGCAGATGTTCGCCAACCTGGTGGAAAATGCCCTGCGGCATTGTCCGCCGGGCACCGCCATCGACTTGTCGGTGACCCGGCAGGGCAACCGCATCGTTGCCGAAGTCGGCGATAATGGCCCAGGGATTCCAGCCGAGGAGCGCGAGAAGGTATTTCAACGGCTGTATCGGCTGGACAACAGCCGCTCGACGCCCGGGAGCGGTCTTGGTCTTAGCCTTGTCCATGCGATCGCCGATCTGCACGGGGCATCCATTGCGCTGGGAGACCGCCACCCCGGCCTGGCGGTGATCGTCAAATTCCCTACCAGCATGCGTTCCTAAAGTACTCCGGTGATCAAACGGTCAAGCCGGGTGTTTTCCCGATGGTCATGCGGGAGTCTCGATCCATCAAGCCAACTTATGAATGGCCAGCATTAGCACCAGCACTGCTCCTTCCTATGGGATTTCGTAATCATCGATAGAAAGATAGCGCGATCAGTCGCGGCAGCAATGTAGTCGATCAACCAGACGCCTAGTTGGAGGTGGCAGCGGCATTCCCGCGCGGCGTCGGCGTCACACCAAGGTATGAGCCTTCCAGACCAACACTTTATCCCCTCCTACGCACGTACGATCCCCGCCTACCCACGTACGATGGAGTGGTTCGTCACCGGGGAACTACACTGACATCAAAAGAGGAGCCGGTCGCCCGATAACGGGCGGAGGAGCGAAAATCTGACGGTGCGAAACCATGTTGACGAAGTCGCTCCTGACAAACACTGACCCGTTCGCGCTCTTCGAAACTCCTGGCAACGTGTTCAAGGGCAGGACATCAACACCACACGGCCGCTTGCCGAACACGGCATTGCGTGCGCTCAGCGCGAAGAGCGAGTGGCTGTCTCCCGATCAAGGACCGAGCTCCCTCGCCCGCGGCGTTGGCGGCAGAGGCGCGCATGTTGTGGTCAGGACCGAAACACTGCCCAGGATTTCCATCGGCCGCAAGCATACCGGTACCCCCCACCCGGACGCGCGTCTGGACGAACTCCTCGACATCGTGCAGCAACAGACGCTCCGATATTTCTGGGATTTTGGCCATCCGACGAGCGGCCTCGCGAGAGAGCGGAGCAATGCGACACCGCATATCGTCACGACCGGTGGTTCCGGCTTCGGCATCATGGCGATACTTGCTGGCGTGGAGCGCGGATGGATCGACCGGCAAGCTGCTCTGGATCGCCTGACTACAATGGTATGCTTTCTCTGCGAGGCCGAGCGCCACCACGGTGCCTTTCCTCACTGGATGGATGGCGACAGCGGCCGAACCATACCGTTCAGTCACCACGACGACGGTGGCGACATTGTTGAGACAGCATATTTGATGGTGGGGCTTCTTTCAGCGCGGCAATATTTCCGAGGCACGGAAGCCAAGGAGTGTTTCTTGCGCAGTCTTATCAATGCACTGTGGCAGGATGTCGAATGGGACTGGTTCGCCCGCGGCTCCGACTCGCTCTTTTGGCATTGGAGCCCGGTGCACGGATGGGCGATGGAACACCCGATCAACGGCTGGAACGAGTGCCTGATCACATTCGTCCTCGCGGCGGCGGCGCCACGGTATCCAATCGCGCCGAGTGTCTATCACTGCGGCTGGACGGCAGGCCAAGCCTTCGCCAACGGCCGAAGCTTCGATGGCGTCACGCTCCCCCTCGGACCCGATCACGGAGGGCCCCTTTTCTTTGGGCACTATTCGTTCCTGGGCCTCGATCCAAGGCGGCTTCGGGACTGCTACGCCGACTATTGGCAGCAGAACGTCGCCTTTACGCGCATCAACCAGGCGCACTGCATCCGCAATCCCGAGAAATTCGACGGTTATAGCGCCGAGTGTTGGGGTCTGACCGCGAGCGATAGTATCCACGGCTACGTCGCGCACGCTCCCGATCGGGACTGCGGCGTGATCGCTCCGACCGGTGCCCTCGGCTGCTTTCCCTACGCCCCGGCGGAGAGCAAACGGGCGCTACGCCACTTCGCTTCGCGAGGCGACCGGCTCTGGGGGGAATATGGCTTCAGGGACGCATTCAGTCCGGCAATGGATTGGTACGCGGACTCCTACCTCGCCATTGATCAGGGCCCGATCGTAGCCATGATCGAGAACTACCGGAGCGGGCTCCTGTGGCGCCTGTTCATGAGCTGTCCGGAGACCCGGGCCGGGCTCGCGAGGCTCGGCTTTTCTCAGAGGGCGAACGCCGCTGCAATGTCATGAGAAGATGACGAAGGGCGAGCTGAGACAATTATTCCGACGACGCACAGCTGCGCGCTCTGGCATCCTGTAGCTCGTCGCGATCGATCGCCTCGGTCTCGCTCGGGGTCAGCTCTGCATCTGCATGATCTGATCCATGGGCATCATGTTGTGGTTCATATGTGCCATAATCCAGAGCGAACCGACGATGACCAGCAGAACGATCAACACACCAAAGGCAAGCGCCAGGACGTTGTTGACGTTGTCGGGGCCGGTCGTGATGTGGAGGAAAAAGACGAGGTGAACGCCCATCTGGGCGATCGCGAGGACGGCCAGTGCGACAGGAATGCTCGGTTCCCAAACCAGCGTGGTGCGCGAGATGAAGAAGGACACCAGGGTAAGCAGCGTTGCCAGCCCTAGCCCGATCAGATAAGTCCCGACATCTTCGGCAGCCTCGTATCCGTCGAGGCTCTCGTCGCCCGGGGCGGTGTCCGCGTAATGCGAGTGTTTATCCTGTTCGGTGTGGCTCATTGCGCGACTCCCATCAAATACACCATTGTGAACAACCCAACCCAAATAATATCAAGAGCGTGCCAGAACAGGCTGAAGCAAAGCAGGCGCCGGAGAATGTCGGCCCGGTAGCCCTTGGCGAACACTTGCGCCATCATCGTAAGCAGCCATAGCAAGCCGATGGTCACATGCAGGCCATGGCAGCCGACCAATGTGAAAAAGGCCGATAGGAACGCGCTTCGCGTTGGGCCTGCCCCGAGCGCAATCATGCCGGTGAACTCGCGTATCTCGATGCCGACGAATGTAGCCCCCAGTATGAAGGTTGCTGCCATCGCGCCATAGAACCAGAATCCGTTGTGCGTCCGGGCGCCGATGCTTGCGAGGCCGCAGGTGAAGCTCGACAGGAGAAGACAGGTCGTCTCGATGCCGACATTGCCCAGGTTGAACAGCGACTGCCCGCTCGGCCCGCCGGCCGTCGCGTCGACCAGCACCGCGTAGGCCGCGAAGAAGGCGGAGAACATGACGATGTCGCTCAGCAGGAAAATCCAGAAGCCGTAGCCTGCGATGATGCGCTTCGACGCTAGCGCACCGGCCGCATGCCTCGCTATGTGACCTTGGGCGCGCTCAAGACGGTTCGAGACCTCCTGGCCGACGGCCGCGTCGAACGCGCTCATGACACCGCCCCCGATAGGGCGAACTCGCCGCGCGCGGTTCGGTTGTCCCGATCGATGCGTGCGACCGCGTCAGCCGGAATCACGTACTCGACTTCGTCCCGCCAGGCGAAGATAACAAAGGTTGCGAACGCGCCCAATGCGGCCAGGGCCACTATCCACCAGATATGCCAGATCAGTGCGAAGCCCATGAAGGTGGCGAAGAAGGCGCAGGTGAAACCCGTTGGACTATTCCTCGGTATCTCGATGTCCGCATAGGAGGGTTCCTCGCCCAACCTGGCCTGCTGGCGCGTGCGCTGCTTGATGCCCCAGTAAGCCTCGTCGCCCTCGACGCTCGGGAGCACCGCGAAATTGAAGGCTGGTGGCGGAGAAGGTGTCGCCCATTCGAGGGAGCGTCCATTCCAGGGATCGCCGGTCTCGTCGCGAAGTTCCTCACGCCGGCGAATGCTGACGACGAGTTGCGCGATCTGCAAGATTATTCCGACCAGGATGATGGCCGCGCCGCCAGCCGCGATCAGCAGCCAGGGACGCCATTCGGGGACGTCGTAGTGCTGCATTCGACGCGTCATACCCATGAGGCCTACGACATAGAGCGGCATGAAGGCGACGTAGAATCCGACGATCCAGCACCAGAACGACGCTCTGCCGAGCCCATCGTGCAGCCGGAAGCCGAAGGCTTTCGGAAACCAATAAGTGTAGCCGGCGAACGCGCCGAAGAGCACGCCTCCAATGATGACGTTGTGGAAATGGGCCACAAGGAAAAGGCTGTTGTGGAGAACGAAGTCCGCCGGTGGCACCGCCATCAGGACACCGGTCATCCCGCCGATGACAAATGTGACCATGAAGCCGATCGACCACAACATCGGTGGGGAATAGACGACCCGGCCACCATACATCGTGAAAAGCCAGTTGAAGACCTTCACGCCTGTGGGCACCGCGATGATCATTGAAGCGATGCCGAAAATGGCGTTGACGTCGGCACCGGCGCCCATGGTGAAGAAGTGGTGCAACCACACAGTGAAGGAAAGCACGCAGATTGCCATCGTCGCCATGACCATCGACCGGTAACCGAACAGCGGCTTGCCGGAAAAGGTCGAGATGACTTCCGAAAATATGCCGAAGGCGGGCAGGATCAGGATGTAAACTTCAGGATGTCCCCACGCCCAGATCAGGTTCATGAACATCATCAGGTTGCCGCCAGCTTCGTTAGTGAAGAAGTGGAAGCCTAGGTAGCGATCCAGCAGCAGCATCGCCAAAGTCGCCGTAAGGATGGGAAATGCCGCGACGATCAGCAGGTTGGAGGCGAGCGTCGTCCAGCAGAACATCGGCATCCGCATCAAGGTCATGCCGGGTGCACGAATCTTCAGGACCGTCGTGACGAAATTGACGCCGGTCAGCAAGGTCCCCACACCCGAGATCTGCAGAGACCAAAGATAATAGTCGACGCCGACACCGGGCGAGTAGGTCAGCTCTGACAGCGGGGGATAGGGCAGCCACCCGGTGCGCGCGAACTCGCCCACGACGAGGGAAATGTTGACGAGCAACGCGCCAGTGGCGGTGAGCCAAAAGCTGACCGAATTGAGAGTCGGAAACGCCACATCACGGATCCCAAGCTGCAGCGGCATGACGAAGTTCATCAGCCCGATCACGAAGGGCATGGCAACGAAGAAGATCATCAGCGTGCCGTGGGCCGAGAAAATCTGGTCGTAGTGTTCGGGTGGCAGATAGCCCTCGGACTGGAACGCCAGAGCCTGTTGCGACCGCATCATGATTGCATCGGCAAAACCGCGCAGCAGCATCACCATCGCAAGCAGAATGTACATGATCCCGATCCGCTTGTGGTCGACACTGGTGATCCATTCGCGCCAAAGATACGGAAGCCAACCCTTCAGCGTCACCCACGCGAGGACGCAGATAATCGCCACACCCACGAGAGCGGCCGTAAACAGCGGGATCGGCTGGTCGAAGGGAATGGCAGCCCAGCTGAGTTTGCCTAACATGCTAATGCTCCGTCCGTGGGGATACGCTCGGGTCGGGCCGGCCGGTCTGCGGGCCAGGTCCAGGCGGCAGTTGCTGTGTGACGATCTGCTGGAAGAGGTCAGGATCGGCCGCACGGAAGGTGAAAGGAGTGGTGTTCACGCTTTGCCTGGCCAAGGCAGCGTAGCTCTCGGCGTCGAGGCTGGGGCCCGAGTTGCGCGTGGCATCGATCCAGGCGGCGAACCGCTCCGCCGGCACCGCCTGCACGTCGAAATGCATGTCCGAGAAACCATCGCCACTATAGTGGCTTGAAAGGCCGCGGAAAGTGCCTGGAGCATCCGCGCGCAGATTCAACTGCGTTGTCATGCCGTTCATCGTGTAGATCATGCTGCCGAGCCGCGGTACGAAGAACGCATTCATCACGCTTGCGGACGTCAACGAGAAATGAATGGGTGTGCCGGCGGGAACCACAAGCTGGTTGACGCTCGCGACGCGCTGATCCGGGTAAATGAAGAGCCATTTCCAATCCAGCGCCACCGCCTGGACCTCCAGCGGTGGCGTGTTGGACGCCAACGGTTTCGCCGGATCGAGCTCGTGGGATCCGATCCAGGCCACACCGCCGAGGAGCATGATCACAAGGAGGGGAATGGACCAGACGATAAGCTCGATACGGCCCGAATACTCCCAATCCGGCAGATAGGTCGCTCTCGTGTTGGAGGCTCGAAACCACCATGCAAAGGCGAAGGTAGCGGCGATTGTCGGCACGACGATGGCCAGCATGATGGCCAGCGAATCTATCAGGATCGTCTTTTCGGCAATCCCGACGACCCCTTTCGGATCGAGCACGGCCGGTTGACATGCCGTCAGGATGATTGGTGCCACGAAAACGGCACAGCGCGCCGCCTTGGCGCTCGCAGACCGATGACAAGGCCCGTCTGGCAGTCCGTCTGGTCTGGTGGACATCGCCGCACTCCTCACCCTTGCGAACACCCTGCAGGTGCTGCGGGCTCATCAATGTAGCGACGCTACTTGTGGAGAGGAGCAAACGCTTTGTCGGGTTTGCGGTGATTGGTGCCGGTTTGCGCTGGAGCATGGCTATCGAAACCGAAGGCTGCCGTAAGCAACAAGTTGGATACTCACTCGGAAGGGATCCGCGGGCAACAAAGGGGTGGCGCGGTATGGAGATCGAACGCAACCAATCCGATCCCTGTCGCTATGCTGGGAGCGAACCAGTCCAGGGCCGCTGTCGCCATCCGAGCGATCTCGACCGCCGTCTCGCCCGTGCTCTTCATGCTTCGAGAACCTCTTTGAGAAAAGCGATAGGCTGCCCAACCGAGACATGTCGGTTGATTGATTTCGCCATGTTTCTCAGTCGAAGATCGGCTTGCCCATGATGTTGTTGGGAAAGATATTGCCGAGGTAGAAGTGGATCTGGGCACGCACGCCAAGACCCTCGCCCGAGCGCGAGTTGACCGGCACGATCCCCTCCAGCCCGAACTGGAATTGCTCTCCCACCCAGATGACGCCCGGATTGATGGTCCCTGTGGTAAATCCCGCGTCCGGCCCGTCGAGCGGCGTCGTCAGTGCGACTTCCACCAACGGAACCCACCCCGTGGGATAGCGGTGACCAGCCGACGTATAGTTGTCCTTGAGCATGGTATATTCCACCGCGAAGCTCCAATTCAGGACGTCCGGGATGGTCGCGCCGGTGGCCGTCGTCTTTTCCGTCGGCAGGGCGACGCCGAGGTTGGCAGTGATGTTGACCGGCTGGAGCCACGCCACCGAATCCGGCAAGTCGCCAAGGCCTTTGCCCATGTAAATGATCGGCGTCAGCGTGGAATACGAGGAGGCGATCTCGGACGATCCGGTGCCGCCCAACGCCGCCGTACCGCCGACCGTGAAGGTGAACTGGTGTTCGGGATTGGTATAGAGGGCATATTGGGTGCCGATCACCAAATTCTCGAAGCGCGCACGCGTGTCTCCGTTCGCAGCATCAATTACGCGCAAGGTCTCCGTGAAAAACACCGACCAGTCCTTGGTAATGAGCTTGCTGTAGGTGAAGGGGAAGTCGTACTCGCGCGTGTCCGGTTGCCAGGGTCGAGGGAAAGAAGCGGTCACCGACATAGGCGGCCGACGCTTCCGAACATGGCGCAACCACGAGTACTAAGCCGGGCACCGTAATGTGCCACGCAGGTTTAAGCATCGCGGCATCCTCCATTTCCAGGCAACCAATTCGACCCCAGTCAGATGGGTTCGGTGCGAGCGGCAGTCATGCGGCCAAGGTCTTTGTCGATGGAAGTTCAGGCCGGCACCACCGGCGACTTCACCTTGTTGAAGGCATGCAAAAGCTGCGGGTCGGCGTGCAAGCTCACGCGGACCAGCTCAGGCGGCGTGAGAGCCAGCCATTGATTCAGCGAGACATCGGCAAAGTAATCGCTCTTGAAAATTTCCAGGAATCGCAGCGTCGTGTCGCCCGTGTTCTCGATGTAGTGCCCCATGGCGAAGGGCACGTAGCCAACATCGTTGGCCTGATAATCGAATGTGCGGGCCTGGCCAGACGCCCCGAACACGCCCATGCGGGCCTGACCCGAAATGTAATACTGCCATTCGTCCGCGTTCGGATGCCAATGCAGCTCGCGCATCCCGCCCGGCTCGACTTCGACGAGCGCCGCCGCGATAGTCTTGGAAACCGGAAACACCTTGCTGTCGGTAATCCGCACCGAGCCGTGTTTCATCTTGATCGGAGTCTGCGCCATCATGCGGTGGCTGAAGCTCTGCGGGACTTCGACCGCGCCCGCGATTTTGTCTGCGCCGAGCGGTCCCGGAACCGGCGCTGGAAAGATGTACATCTGGCTGGGCTCTGGAACGCTGGCAAAGCTCGAAGCCGGGACGCCGAAATTCTTGGCGAGTACCTCCGGTGGCATGTGTTTCATGAAGTCGGTCAGCAGGAACGTGTTGTCCTCATCGAAATCGCCGTCGTCGAACACCAGCAGGAATTCCGTCCCGTCCGGATCAAGTCCCTGGATCGAGTGCGGAATGCCCGGCGGGAAATACCATAGATCGCCGACGCCAACGTCGTTGACGAAATTGCGGCCATTGGCATCGATCGCGGTGATGCGCGCTGTGCCAGAGAGCATGTACGCCCATTCGGCAGCTTTGTGCCAATGCAACTCGCGCACGCTGCCGGCATTCAGACGCATGTTCACGCCGGCGATGGTCGTGGAGATGCCGAGTTCGCGCACCGTGACCTGCCGCGTCCAACCGCCCGCTGTCAGTCGCATATGGGCATCGTCAAACGAGAAACGCAGGTTCGGAAGCGTGCCACTGTCGGTGACTGGTGGGACCATCAAGTCCGGATTCTGGTCAATCCGCGCAGGATTCATCGGACCAGGATTGGTGCCGCCGCGGCCGTTGGCAATCGGGTCACCTTTCTGCGCCTGGGCAAGTGTCGCTGCCGTGAGCAACCCGCCGGCCGCCGTCCCAACCAGCATGCTTCGACGTGACAACTTGTTGGAGACAATACCCATGTCGTTTTTACTCCTTGCCGTGGGGCGCTTTCAAACGGTGCAAATTGGCTAGGCCGCTCTGAACCGCGTAACGAGAGTGAACCGCATGAGCGTCCTCCTGTCGCACAGCCCACACGATATCGATCTGGCGCAGACGACGTCTTTCGCGTTGACACGCCCTTTGACTGAACCGCACGATGATTGGGCTGCCAGAAGTGAGCGCGGCTCAAGGATCGCTGTTCACGCTGCCGCTCCGTGCCGCAGCACGCTCGGGGAGCGGCGCGTGGCTTCGATCGCACTGCTCCGGGGGCGGATCATCCACGATTTGTTTACCGGGACGAAGGCTCGCATCGCTTCAACCAAAAGCTCAACTCCGGACGCGCGCACCTGGATGCATGCGAGCTCCAGACCGCGATGCTTCTCGCCGGTCACCTCATCTCCCTCCTGCAAGAGGCCAGATCCGAATTCAGCCCCAATGATTGACGTCACGTCATGGCTGAAGGACATTAGGCAACTTGAACGCGTGGCAACGGAGGAATGCGAGGCTCGTCGCTTCGAAAAAAATTATGGACCGCCTTCGGTCTTCTCGCTGCAAGAGTCTCCTGGTTGTCATACAAACTGGCCGGAGGCGGCGCTGGACGCTGCCATCGACGAGATCATATCTGGAGGTCGAGTCGGACGTGGAGAATCAGGCTGCGGGCTTCTGAAGAGCGCTCCGTCGCCTCGGCGAGAGCAAGCAAGGCCCCATGGCTACACCACGTATGTTCAAGCCGACGGCCGCGGCCGGGTCTGTTAGCCATCTCGCGACGCGCTGATCCACATCAGCCGGCGCCTTGATGCGTTCCGAGATCATGTGGCGCTCCTTCTCGGCCAGGGCGGCATAAAGGCGCAGCATAGAGGCTTGGCGTCAGCGCCGAGTTCCCACTTTGATTCTCGAGCTACTGCGCGCTCCAGTCGCGGACTCCGGAGACTCACGCCGCCCGTTTGAGCCGGAGTTCCGACCAGATTGCCGAGAGCGCCTGTACTAGATGGTCGATATCCTGTGCGGTATGCAGCGGTGACGGCGTAATTCGCAAACGCTCGGTGCCGGGCGGCACCGTCGGATAGTTAATCGGCTGCACGTAGATTCCGTAATCGCTGAGCAGAACGTCGCTGACTCGCTTGCACAGTACGGGGTCGCCGACCATCAGCGGGACAATGTGGCTCGGATTGGCCATGTGGGGCAGTCCAGCCGCGTCCAATCGCTTGCGAAGCGAAGCGACCACCGCCTGATGATGCTGGCGCTCGCTGGCACTCGTCTTCAGATGCCGGATACTCGCGAGTGCGGCGGCCGCAACCGACGGCGGCAGCGCGCTGGTGAAGATGAAGCCGGACGAGAAGCTCCGCACGAAATCGCACAGTGCCATGCTGCCGGTGATATAGCCGCCCACCACACCGAAACCCTTGGCAAGCGTGCCCTCGATGACGGTCAGGCGATGGCTGAGCCCTTCACGTTCGGCGATCCCGCCACCGCGCGCGCCATAGAGTCCGACGGCATGGACCTCGTCGAGATAGGTCATGGCGCCGTGGCCGTCCGCGACATCGCACAGTTCCGCGATCGGGGCGATGTCGCCGTCCATCGAATAGACCGACTCGAACGCCACCAGCTTCGGCCGTCCGGGATCGAGCGCCGCCAGCCTGCGGTTCAAATCCTCCGGATCGTTATGCTGCCAGATCTGCTTTTCCGCCCGGCTGTGCCGGATGCCCTCGATCATCGAGGCATGATTGCCCTCGTCGGAGAGGACGACACAGCCCGGCAGTCGGGACGCAAGCGTACCGAGAGCCGCCCAGTTCGACACGTAGCCGGAGGTAAACAGCAGGGCCGCTTCCTTGTTGTGCAGATCCGCCAGTTCCCGCTCCAGCAGCACATGATAGTGGGTGGTGCCCGAGATGTTCCGGGTGCCGCCGGCCCCAGCGCCGCACCGGTCGACCGCTTCGCGCATCGCCGCCAGCACGCACGGATGCTGCCCCATGCCCAGATAGTCGTTTGAGCACCAGACCGTCACCGTCGACTGGACCCGGCCGTTGAAGTGGGTCGCGCGCGGGAAATTCCCCGCCTGGCGTTCGAGATCGCAAAACACCCGGTAGTTGCCCTGCATATGGAGATCATGCAGCTGCTGCCGGAAGAAGCCCTCGTAGTTCATTGTTCCGTCCGGGAGATGCGACGGAACGGTCGGCTTGGCACTCAGATAGTTGGGTGGTGGGTCGCCGAGCGCGTGGTCGATCGGACAGTGCGCCGGGTCGATTGCCTGTCCCGGCCCGGCCCAGGCGACGTGCTCCGGCGGTGGCGATAGCGGGTTGGCCGGAACGAGCGTCTTCGTGGTCATCAGTGTCTCCATCGCTGTCTGGCTAGCGTTCGAACTGCTCATCGCGCTTCTCCTGCGCACGCCTCGAAGGCAGCCCGCAAATCGCCCCCTGATATTTGAGGCCATCCGTAAGCGAATGGCCTCTTGTTGCCGCGCCAGGCCGACCGCGCTTTTGTCCGCCGCATCCTTTAGTGCGGAGTGGCGCCGTCGGCTCTGAGTTGCAGCCAAGATCATTCGGCTGGGGTCGGGGCATGAGCGCCCCCCGTCGCCGGCTCGTGGGCGAGCCGAGCGAGGCCCGTATGCACGATGGCGGCGATGATGGCGCCAACGATCGGCGCTATCACGTAAAGCCAGGCATCATTGAAATTGCCCGTCGCGACCATTGGGCCTAGTGCCCGTGCCGGGTTGAAGGGGGCGCCCGTGAGGGCACCACCCATGATGATGTTGAGAGTCAGGGTCATACCGATCGCCAGCGGCGCGAGGTTACCGGCGCGGCCAGCGACCGCCGTGCTTAGCACGACCGTGACCAGGAAAAAGGCGAGCGCTGCCTCGATCACGAAGCCGGCCGAGGGCGTGACCGTGAGGATCGTGGCGCCCAGATGGAGGTCGTGCGCGAGCGCGGGCGTGCCGAGGCCGGTCGACGCACCGCCCAGCACAACCCGCAACAGGAGCGCGCCGATGACACCGCCAACCAGCTGGCTGACGATGTAGCCGACAGCCTCGCCAGTGCGCATCGCGCCGGCGAGGAGCACGCCTACGGTGACGGCGGGGTTAAAATGCCCCCCCGACACCGGGCCGTAGGCGAAAGCGAAGGCCATGATGGCCAGGCCGTGGGCGAAGGCAATCGCGGCGATGCCGGCCAGGCCGACACCGCTGCCGACCACGGCCGCGGCGCCGGCGCCGATGAACACGAACGAGAAGGTGCCGATGAACTCGGCAAGGAGCTTGGGTGCAATATGGTTGGACATGGTTGATCTCCGGAGACGAGCGTGCAGCGCTCGCATTGGCGTGCAGCGCTCGTATTGAGTTGTCTGGGAATAGCCGGCGGCCCGGGAGGAGCGGCCGCCGGCCGTGGAAGCGAGCGAGGTTACTCGGCGGCCATCGTCTGCGGGTTGAAAGGTACGCCCAGCGCCTTCGCAACGCCGGCGCCGTATTTGGGATCGGCTTTGGCGCAGTTGGCAATATGGCGCTGTTTGACCTCGAGGCGCGCGTCGCCCATGGCGCGGGCGGTGTTCTCGAACAGAAGCCGCTGCTGCTCGGGGCTCATCTTCCTGAACAGGTTGCCGGGCTGCTCATAGTGGTCGTCATCGACGCGATGGTCCCAATAGGTCGCGCTACCCTCGATCGGCAGCGGTGGATCGATCAGGGCCTCGTTGCGGTCGATCCACGAGCCCTTGCTGTTGGGCCAATATGTCGGTGTCGCACCAAGATTGCCGTCGGTCCGCATCGCGCCATCGCGGTGGTAGCTCTGGAACGGGCATTTCGGCGCATTTACCGGGATGTGGTTGAAATTGACCCCCAGCCGGTATCGCTGGGTATCGCCGTAGGAGAAGAGCCGGCCCTGCAGCATCTTGTCCGGCGAGAAGCCGATGCCGGGAACGATGTTGGCCGGCGAGAAGGCCGCCTGTTCTATTTCCGCAAAGAAGTTATCGGGATAGCGGTTGAGCTCCATCACCCCGACCTCGATCAGCGGATAGTCGGCCTTCGGCCACACCTTGGTCAGGTCGAATGGACTGTGCTTGTGGATCCGGGCCTGCTCCTCGCTCATCACCTGGATCGACAGCGTCCATCGCGGAAAATTGCCGCTGTCGATCGCGTTGAGCAGATCGCGTCCGTGGCTCTCGCGATCGTTGGCGACCAGCGCGGCCGCCTCCTCGTCGGTGAGGTTCTCGATGCCCTGCTGCGAGCGGAAGTGGAATTTGACCCAGATACGCTCATTGGCGGCGTTGATCATCGAGAAGGTGTGGCTGCCGAAGAGATGCATGTGACGGAAGCTTCGCGGAATGCCACGGTCGGACATCACAACGGTCACCTGGTGCAGCGCCTCCGGCAGGAGCGACCAGAAGTCCCAGTTGTTGTCGGCCGAGCGCAGACCGGTGCGCGGATCGCGCTTGATCGCGTGATTCAGGTCCGAAAAGCGCAGCGGGTCGCGAAAGAAGAAGACGGGCGTATTGTTGCCGACGATGTCCCAGTTGCCCTCCTCGGTATAGAACTTCAGGGCAGTGCCGCGGATATCGCGTTCGGCATCCGCCGCGCCGCGCTCGCCGGCCACAGTCGAGAAGCGGACGAGCATCGGCGTCTGCTTGCCGACCTCGGAGAAGATTTTCGCCTTGGTGTAGCGGGTGATATCCTTGGTGACGGTGAAGGTGCCATGGGCGCCCCAACCCTTTGCATGCATGCGGCGTTCGGGAATCACCTCACGGTCGAAATGTGCGAGCTTCTCGATCAGCCAGATGTCCTGGAGCAGAGCCGGGCCCCTCGGGCCCGCCGTTTGAATGTTGGTGTTGTCCACCACGGGCGAACCAGTGGCATGGGTCATTGGCGGGACGCGGTCGGTCATAAATAGTCTCCTGTGGGACATCGAAATCCAGCAACGCGACCGCCTGCGGCAGCGTCACCCTTGTTCTCCCAGCGTCGCCCTCAACCGAAGTGTATTGGCCAGAACACGGGACCAAAAAGCCTAATCAATAGGGGTGGAAATGACTTGAGCCCTGTTGCTGCGATTGTCGCGGTTTTGCGTCCGCATGCCGCGAGCGGCCGACGACCACATTCGGCAATGTCAAGGCCGACGTCCTTGCGGACGAGGATCCGCATTTCCGCCGTGGGAATTTCTGCAGCGTGATCCGCGGATCGTACTGCGACGGCTGATCGGCATCCTCATTTCTCATCGGTGAGGTCAAGCGTCCTGTGCGAGTTGCGGCCCAATCCGGTTGAAAAGGGTCGACGAGGCGATCATCTCGACATAGCCGCTGGACGGGAGCGCCTGGTTCTCCAAGGCAATCTCTGAAGATTGGGGTCTCGACGAGGTGTTGCTGTGACAAAGGTGCAATCAGACGCCGACGACCGCAATTTCGAACAAGCAGAAAAGGATTTGTTGCTTAGGTTGGACCTGGACACCGGCGTGACACGGAGAGTCGACCAGCAGCGCAAGCGTCAACCAGGAAAATGAACAGAGAGCGTATGCAGCATAGATTATCCCCGGGAGCATCCGGCAACTCGCGGCTTCTGGGGCCTTTGGCCGTCCTCCTGGCTGCCGGGATATTCGCTGTCGATACGCTCGATGCATTTTCTGGAGCTGTCTCGGTCCTCTATGTGGTCGTTCCTCTGCTCGCAGCAGGTGCCTTGCGCAGGCGTGGCATTGTCTTGTCTTCACTCGCCTGTGTAGCGCTCACCCTATTGAGCTTCTGGCTTGTTCATGGGACCGGGGCCAACTGGGGGGCGCTCAGCCGCTGCCTCATGAGCATCGCGGCCATTGTCATTACAACCCTTCTTGTCCTCAAAAATCAGTCGACCTCGACCGATCTATCCGAAAAGGCCGAACTGCTCGATTTGACGCATGATTCGATCTTCGTACGCGGTACGGACGAGCAGATCACCTATTGGAATCGTGGTGCTGAAGCCATTTACGGCTGGTCAGCCGAACACGCAGCCGGGAAGTCCACCCATCAGCTCTTGCAGACGGTCTTTCCGACTTCGCTGGATGAGATCAATCAGGAACTGTTCAGGTCCGGCCGGTGGGAAGGCGAAATCGTGCACACGAAGCGAGACGGATCCGCCGTTGTCGTTGCCAGCCGCTGGGCGCTGAAGACGGATGCCGAAGGCAAGCCGCTGGCGGTTCTCGAAACGAATACAGACATATCAGAGCGCAGGCAAGCAGAAGCCGAGGTCCTGAAGGCACAGGCCGAACTCGCCCATGTGACACGCCTCACCACATTGGGCGAATTGACGGCCTCGATCGCGCACGAGGTGAATCAGCCACTGGCCGGCATCGTTTTGAACGGCGAGGCGTGCCTGCGGTGGATCGATCGCGACAACCCAGATCTGGATGAGGTCCGCAGCGCGGTCAAGCGGAGTATCGCTGACGCGCAACGCGCCAGCGATATCGTCCGTCGGATCCGGTCGTTGTCCAAAAAGGGAGATCTCCAGATGACTCTTATCGAAGTGAACGAGATCGTCAATGAATCCCTCGTGCTATTGCAGCGTGAACTCGTTGCAAATCGCATCACCCTAAAACTGAAACTGACCAACCGGCGGCTGCCCGTACTTGGCGACCGTGTCCAGCTTCAACAGCTGCTGATCAATCTCTTGCTTAACGGAATTCAGGCAATGGCCACCGCCGACAACGCGTTACGTGAAATTATCGTTGCGACGTCGGTCGATGATTCGGACCAAGTGAACGTTAGGGTCCAGGATTCGGGACCGGGCATCGATCCCGACAATGCGCGCCAGTTGTTCAACGCCTTCTTTACCACCAAGGCGGACGGAATAGGGATGGGATTGTCGATCTGCCGGTCGATCATTGAGGCACATGGAGGCCGTGTATGGGTCGTGCCCAATCCGGGTCGCGGCGCAATATTCCAGTTTTCCCTGCCACGCCTTGAAAAGGATGCCGAGTCATGACCCGAGGCCCCGCCTCCCAGCAACAAGTCAAGAGCAGCACCGTGCCTCCGACTGTCCTGGTTGTGGAAGACGATCCGTTGTTGCGCGAAGCCTTAAGCAGCCTCTTCCGATCTGTTGGTATGCGTGCCCAGCTTTTCGGTTCTGCTCCCGAGTTGCTGAACGGCCAGCTTCCCGACGGTCCAAGCTGCCTTGTGCTAGACATCCGGCTGCCTGAGGTGAGCGGACTTGAATTTCAAACGCAGTTGGGAAACGCAGGCATTCATCTTCCGATCATTTTCATGACCGGTCATGGCGACATTCCTATGTCCGTGAGAGCCATGAAAGCCGGCGCGGTCGATTTCCTCACCAAACCCTTTCGAGACCAGGATATTCTGGATGCCGTCAACGGCGCTCTGGATCGCGACAGGCAACGGCGAGAGAGAGACCGGGCGCTGTCGGAGCTCCAGACCCTTGTGCGCAACCTGACTCCTCGGGAGCGCCAGGTGATGGCGTTTGTCGCGACCGGATTGATGAACAAGCAAATCGCTGGCGAGCTGCAGCTCAGCGAAATCACGGTGAAAATCCACCGGGGTCGTCTGATGAAAAAAATGGGCGCCAGAACTCTAGCCGACCTGGTGAGAATGGCATCCGCCCTAGGGATAAGTGCTCCCAATAAATAGATTTGTTACACCTCTGTATAACTTTGCTTTCACGATCATAGGCACAATATATCGCCTAGAAACAGTCGTTGAAACAGCAATTCTTGGATCATCGGCTAGTACCAAGGAACAGTCCATTGATCCGCAACACGATGATCTCCATCGTCGACGACGATGAATCCGTTCGACTTGCAATTGCAGGCCTCGCTAGATCGCTAGGTTTCATCGCAACTGCATTCGAGTCGGCGGAGGATTTCCTGAGGTCATCTCATCTGGAAAATACGTCATGCTTGATCTGCGATATCCAGATGCCCGGCATGACAGGAATAGAGTTACAGGATCATCTGATCGCAAACGGCTATCAGATACCAACCATTTTGATCACCGCCTTCCCTGAGGGGCGTGTTCGGAAGCGCGCTCTGGAAACGGGCGTCATCGGCTTCCTCGGCAAGCCTTTCGATAGCCAGGCCATGATCAGATGCATCGACGCGGCGCTCGGGAAGACCTAGCGCCTCGAACAGAGAAATATCGACTATCGATAAGCGTCGGAAAACAACTGATCCGTGCGACGTAAGTAAGGAGTGTTCATGGCACGCGCAGCAGCAACAAGTTTGACAAGCGAAGGCGGGCTTAGCCGCTATCTCGAAAGGATCAAACATCTCCCCATGCTGACGCCGGAGCAGGAACAAGCACTGGCAAGACGCTGGCGTGAGCATAATGACGCGGAGGCCGCTCACCAACTGGTGGTCTCGCATCTTCGCCTCGTTGCCAAGATTGCTATGCGTTACCGCGGGTACGGGTTGCCGATGTCGGAGGTAATCTCGGAGGGCAGCATCGGTCTGATCAAGGCGGTCGATCGCTTCGAACCGGAGCGCGGCCTGCGTCTGGCCACCTATGCGATGTGGTGGACCAAGGCGTCCATTCGGGAATATGTTCTGCGCTCCTGGTCGCTGGTGAAGATGGGCACGACGCCCAATCAAAAGAAGCTGTTCTTCAATTTGCGGCGACTCAAGGCCCGCATCTCGGCGCTTGACGATGGTGACCTGCATCCAGATCAGGTGGGACTGATCGCAAGCAGCCTTGGCGTGACCGAGCAGGAGGTGGTTTATATGAATGGCCGCATGGGCGGGGACACCTCGCTCAACGCGCCCCTGCGAGGTCACGCCGAAGGCGAATGGCAGGATTTGCTGGTCGAAGACGAGGACAACCAGGAGTACAAGCTCGTTCAGGTCGAGGAGGCCTCCAGCCGGCATAGAGCGCTGATCGACTCGCTTGGCGTGCTCAATGCACGCGAACGGCGCATTCTTGAGGCGCGTCGGCTTGCGGATAACCCAAGGAGTTTGGGAGATCTTTCGAGCGAATTCGGCGTTTCGCGCGAGCGTGTGCGCCAGATTGAGATGCGCGCCTTCGAAAAATTACAACATGCAGTGAAGGTCGTCTACGCGAAACGGGACGAACCCAGGCCGCTGTCAGCGTGAATTGGAGACCGGGATTTTGAACTGCGGCGATCCTGCGCCTTATTCAGGCAGAGGATATCAGATTCTGACATTCATCGCGGACTGCCTTGGGCGCTTGCATCAAGGCGTGTGATCCCACGTCATCCTCGGTGCCTGGGAGGGCCTAGGCGCCGCGTGACGGTGCGAGCGCCGTCATCTACCCACTCATCGAAACCTGCAAGCTTAATGACCCGGGGCTCGCCGGATGCCGCGAATGCGGGGCGCTGCAGAGGCCTTGCCTTCCATCTCAGATCCCGATCGCGGCTCGCCCGTAGGCGCATTTGCTGGCAGCGCCATTCAATCAACAAGTAAATATTTGTCCTTATAAGATATAATCATATTAACCAAGCGTATTATACTGAGAAAAGCGCCCTGTCTCTACATAACAATTGCTTTCAATGACCAAGAAAGCTTCAACAATAGGAGTGTAGTATGAAAAGATCAACAACAATCTTAGCGACGATCGCTTTGGGTGCAATGCTGGCAACCGGCTCCGCGTCGGTCTCGATGGCGCACGGCGGTGGCGGTGGCGGTGGTGGTGGCGGCGGTGGCCACGGCGGAGGTTTTGGCGGGGGCGGCCATGCCGCAAGCATGGGCGGCGGCTTTGGCGGTGGCCACGGCGGAGGCTTTGGCGGGGGCGGCCATGCCGCAAGCATGGGCGGCGACTTTGGCGGTGGCCGCGGCGTAGGCTTTGGCAGCCATAACGCAGGCATCGGCAGTGGCGTCCATGTCGGCGGCGTCCATGTCAGCGGCAGTCATGTCGGCGGTCATAGGTTCAGAAGGGGCCGCGGTTACGGCAGTGATTTCTATGACGACGGCTACTGCGGTTATCCGTACCCATACCATGGATACGTCGGGCTTTTCCCATATTGTCCGTGATCCGCCATAGCCTCATCGAATCCGGGCTCACAGCACGAGTGGGGCCCGGATTCGAACCTCGAAGGCTTTGCTTGCACGCCTGCCGAACTGTGGCGTGATCGGGATTTTGAAAGCGCATCATCGGCACTGCCGCGGGAAGGTATATGTATCTCAGCCAGGTGTATTATTCTGAGATGTATCTGCTGTACCTATCTAGATATAGCTTTCGACAAATCCGGAAGCGTCAACCTTTAGGAGTGTATTATGAGACGATCAACAACAATTCTGGCGACGTTCGTTTTGGGCGCAATGCTGGCGACCGGCTCGGCGACGATCTCCATGGCGCGCGGCGGCGGGAGTGACGGCCATGTCCTAGACTTTAGCGGTGGCGGCATTGGCAACCGACAGCGAGACCACCAGCACCGCAAGGTTTTTCTTAGCGATCCAGGCTATCACTACCAGCCTTGGTGGAACTACGATACCGATGCTGCTTACTGCTCGTTTGATGCCGTAAACCCGAGTTACTATGGGTCCAATGGAATGTGGCACTCCTGCCCGTGATCCAGCCTCGCCAATTTTTAAGGATCCGGACCCATAAGTTCGCGATTGAGATCGGCGGTACTTCCCACACATGCCTTAGAAAGATGGATCGTTCCCAAGCCGTGCGAGGATTGCCCGCGCCTCGTCGCTGATTTCGCGGACGATCTCGGCGGCCGGCTGGACGCGGCGGACGAGGCTGACGCCTTGGCCCGACCATAGGGCAAGGGCGTCGATATCGCCCTCGTCACCCGATCCCGGCGTATGAGATTGGTATGCAACCACGTCGCCATATGGCGACTTTGCAACGACCACGCCTTCGTGGGGACGCCCACCCGCCGGCGGGCGTCCGGCTGCCTCCCAAGCTTCAATCGTTTTGTTGCGGAGGCTACGGTGCGGAGCGTCGGGCCAGCCGACATCGAAAACAGTCCCGTATTCTGTGTCCGTCTCCTTGGCTGTGAGGATGCGGTCGCGATAGCGCGGGTGGATTGGGGCTTCGATGCTCGCGAGAAAGCGGGTACCGATCCAAGCGCCCGCGGCACCAAGTGCCATCACCGCGGCTAGACCGCGTCCATCCGCAATGCCACCGGCAGCAAGAACGGGGACTGGCGCGACCTGGTCAACAACCGCCGGAACCAACGCCATCGTGGCAACTGTACCGTAAACGTGGCCACCCGCCTCCCAGCCCTGCGCGACGATTGCGTCGGCACCATCTGCGGCTGATATCCGAGCCTGTTCGGCGCCTCCTGCCGTATGCAGGACCTTTGCCCCGCCACGATGCGCCGCAGCCGTCAGCGAACCTGCCTGGCCCCAGAAAAATGAGACTACCGGCACGCCTTCTTCCAAGCAGATCGCGAGGCGCTCCTCCTGCGGATAAGTCAACACGAGATTGACGCCGAACGGCCGTTTGGTCAGGGCCTTGGTGGCCCGAATTTCTGCGCGTACCGCTTCAGGCGGACTCCAGCCGAGGGCGAGCATCCCGAGACCGCCTGCATTGCTCACCGCGGCGGCGAATTGCGGAGAAGTAGCTCCACCCATGGGCGCCTGGACAATCGGAATTTCCATGCCGACGAGAGTGGTGAAGGCGTTGGGCATTGCGCTCCCCCTGAGTCCTTCATCCGGGCGCGGCCTTTTGCCCGATTTAGGGACAGTGGTCCAAAGGAGGCACGGAATCAACGGGGATTTCGCCGCAACGGGAGACTACAAGGTTGAATCGCAATTATTTCTGGCTGACCGAGGAGCAGTTCGGGCGACTCGCGGCGCTGTTGCAACTGACACACGCTGCAAGCGGCGGGTTGATGATCACCGGGTAATCAGCGGCATCGTGGATGTCCTGAAATCAGGCGGTCGTTGGGTCGACGCACCAGATGCCTACGGCCCGCGCAAGACGCTCTACAACCGCTTCGTCCGATGGGCAGCCAAGGGCATCTGGGTCGACATCTTCCATGCCCTGGTCTCGGCTGGCGGAACACCGGCGGAGGTGCTCATCGACTCCTCGGCGGTGAAGGCGCATCGCTGCGCCTCAGGCGGCAAGGGGGGGGAACAAAATCAGGCGATCGGCCGATCGCGTGGTGGGCGAACCACGAAAATCCACGCCCTGACCGACGGCCTATGCCGCCCGATCGCTTTCCTTTTGACCGGTGGCCAGGTCGCCGATTGCACCGTCAGCAGTATCCTCGGAGAACGAAATTCTAAGCGCTAACGTCGCTTCGCGTTTCAACACGGCCTCCACCCGAAGCGGAAATGCAACCTGAGACACTTCTCTA
>NZ_CAKXZT010000147.1 GCF_935825525.1 Mesorhizobium escarrei | reverse complement strand
ACTCAAATGCGATAGCCCTGCCCCCAAGTGGGGGAGATGTCCGGCAGGACAGAGGGGGGCGCCGTAGAACGCCATCCCCTCCTGGCATCGGGCAAAACCAATCGCGAGCAATCTCATGAGCACAACCGCGATCCAACCGGTACCCTTCGGCCGCCGCCTCAAGCGCCTCATGGCCGACCGGCCGCTGATCCCGCTGATCATCCTGCTGGTCATCCTGGTGGTGGTGCTGCAGTTCCTGCGCCCCGGCATCGTCAACGAGCGCTGGCTCGCCAACACCGTCAAGTTCGCCATCCCGCTGGCAATTCTTGCCGGCTGCCAGACCATGACCATGCTGACCGGCGGCATCGATCTGTCGGTCGGGACCGTGGCGACGATGAGCGCCTTCATCATGGCGACGCAGGTCGTCAACCATGATCCGGCGGTGGCGATTCTCATCGCATTGGTGCCGGCGGTGCTGATCGGCCTGGTCAACGGCATCGGCGTCGGCGTTTTTCGCGTGCACCCGCTGATCATGACGCTCGGCACCAGCCTGATCGGCACCGGCTGCCTGCAGGTCTACCAGCGAACCGTCATCGCTTCGGGCGCCAAGATTCCGCCCTTCCTGGCCTGGCTCGGCACCGGCCTCACCTATGGCGTGCCCAACGCGCTGCTGCTGTTCGTGCCTATCGCCATCCTCATCGTCTTCGCCTTGAATCGCACCGGCTTCGGCCGTCTTCTTTACGCGGTCGGCGACAATGAAGGGGCAGCACGCTTGTCCGGCGTCCGCTATTGGCAGGTGATCACAGCCCTCTACGTCATATCGAGTGTCCTCGCCGGCATCACCGGCCTGCTCTATATCGGCCTGATCAAGGCGCCGTCGCTGTCGCTGGCCGAGCCGCTGGTGCTGCCTTCGGTGGCAGCCGCCGTGATCGGCGGAACCTCGATCTTCGGCGGCCGCGGCGGCTACACCGGCACCATCATCGGGGCGCTGATCCTCACCGTGCTGACGACGCTGCTGACCATCCTGCAAATGCCCGAAGGCGCGCGGCGGATTCTGTTTGGTCTGATCGTGCTGTTTGTTACGGCGGCGTATTTGCGGATTATTGAGGATCGGTAGGGGGTGCTGGCGAGCTCCGAATAGGCTCCCACCCTTTTTTTGCGCGTGCCGGGAAAGCTAGCGCCAGGCTCACCATTGTAACGTCGAGCGGGTCAAATAGACGATACGCATCTAGTCCGGTCACCGGATTAATTGACGCCGAGGAAATGGGCGGCGCTCGGGCATGTTAGAGCTGGCGAAGGCCTTGCCGGGCGGGCCGATCTCGTGGATGCGGCCTTCATGTATGAAGACGGCGCGGCTGGCGAGACGCATTGCCTTGGGTGACCATCAAGAGCGTTATGCCGTCGGCGGAGCACCTCGGCAACCAATTCAGAGTCAAGTGCGGAGGTGATCCGGTCGATGGCGCCCCGGCCAGCAGTGAAGAATTTCACGACCGGAAAGGGATCATGGTTCGGATCGTGAGCCGATTTGCAAGCAAGGCTGGGGCGACAAGATAAAGGACCACAGCGATCATCACGACGCCAGAGAACCCTACATGCATTGCAAGCAGCGTGGCGAGAATCGCGCTCAGCACGGACGCACAGCCGTTGATTCCCCACGCCCAGGGAATGAATGTCTCCGAACGCGCGCCGACATGCCCGAGGCCGAGGGGAAACGGCATGCCCATAAAAAGAGCGAGCGGCGCTATGAGAACGAGCGCGATCGCGATCTTAGCGGCGTCCGGGAACGCCAGCAGCCTTTCGAATACTGAGGGCAGCGCGAGAAGGTAGGTGGCAGCCAGGACCGCGATAACCCCGACAGCGAGGGCGATGCCGCGCACCGCCGACCCGCGCCCAACCGCCGCGGCCCAGCGTGCGGCAACAGCGCTACCGAGACCGGCGAATGCGAGGAAGCACGCAAGCACGACAGCGACAGCGTAGAACGGATGACCGAGGAACAGCACAAAGCGCTGGATGAAGGCGATTTCGATGAAGAGGAAGGCTAGCCCCAAGGCAAGGAAGTAGAGCCCGAAGCGCAGCCGGTGCAAAGCCTTCCCGAGCGCGTTTCTGCGAATCCATAGCGGCAGGAGGATCAGGACGGCGCTGAGGATGGCAGCCTGGACCAGAGTCGTCACGAGGATCAGGTAACTCCAGTCGAGCATCGCTGCCCCGCCCTGGGTGCGCAGGGCTAGGAGTTCGGGCAGGGCGCGCCAGCGGAAGAAGTCGAAGAAATAGGGCCGATTGTCGGTGGCCGGTGCAATGGCGAACTTGTAGCGCTCGATGAAGTCGGCGCGCTCAGGGCCGAGGAGGGCGAGGGCTCCCTCGTAGAGATGTTCCTGATCGAGCTGGTTGAAGTGGTTCACGTCGCTCGCGGAGATGCCTGGCACCCAGGAGATGTCGAAGAAGTTCTCGGCCGCGAAGCTGCGAATGGCCGCAATGTCTTCGCCTTTGAACGGCGACTTGGCGACGAGCAAAGTTGCGGTATTCCAGCTCCGGATCAGCGCCAGGTGCCGGTCCGGCTCGGCCACGCCTTCCGCCTCGAGCGCTGCTATGGCGGTGGCGAACAGCTTAAGGCTATCACGCGGCGGCACTCGCAGCCATCGTGTGATAGCGACGACACCATCTGGTCCGAGAATCGCGAGGTAATCCCGCATTGCCTCCACGGTATAGGTGTAATTTTCATGCAAGCTCTGCACGCCGGCCGCGGCCGCGGTGAAGGAATCGAGGAGCGGCATCTGGATCAGGTCGTAGCGCTCGCCAGCAGTCGCAGCGAAGGCGCGCGCCTCGGCCAAATGCAAGTGCAGGTTCGGTCGGCTGAAGATACCGCCAGCGAAGTCGGCGAAGCGATTCCGAGCCAAGTCGATCATTTGCGGGTTGACCTCTACCGCATTCACGGTATCGGCCCCGGCGCGCAGCGCCAGCAGCACCTGCTCGCCGCCCCCGGCGCCGAGGATTAGCACCCGCGGCCGCTCGAGGATGCGGTACGGCAGCGCCGCCGTTGTCCGGTCGAGATAGGCGACCTTCGCCGGATCGCCTCCATAGGCGGTGATCGCCGTAATACTGTCGCCATCGGTGAAGACGGCGAGTTGCGCAGGCGGCTCTTGGGTATTGGCAAGGCTGAGGCCAGGCGCATAACGGAAGGGGATGGTCAGACTCTCGACAACCGTCAGCAACCCGAGCGGGCCCGACCGCTCCTCGATCACCCGCGCGTTCGGAACCTCCAGGGCTATGCGGAGGCCCTTATACTGCGACATATGCGGCTCGGGGGCCACCCAGGACAGCGGTAGCGACACTGCAACGAACGCCGCTGCCAACCCAAGGCCGCCCGCTGCGAGCCACCGATGGCGGACCATGCCGAACGCGGCAAAAGCAGCCGCCGCGAATGCCAGCGCTGCAACGAAACGCAGTGCCGTAGATGGAAAGACCAGGAACAGGAGCCCGACGATACCCAGCGCACCGATCCCTGCGCCGGCCAAGTCGAAGGCGTAGACGCGTCCGATCTGTCCGGGATGGCGGCAGAAAGCAAGGCCGACGCAGGTCGCGCCAAAGAAGAACGGCAGGATCAGAAGCGCATAGTTGGCCGCGAGCCAACCGAGCTGTCGCGGATCCCAGATGATCTCGAGCGCGTTGAACGGCAGACGTTCGGCGATGGCGAAGCTGGCGACCGCGGTCATGCCGACCAGCGCTGCCGACGCCGCGAAAGCAGCCGGGTAGCGCTCCACTAGCCAGCGCTGGGCAAGCGCGATGAACGTACCGCTCGCGCCGAAGCCCAAAAGCGCGATGCTGATGATCATGTAGGCAAAATGGTGCCACTGAACGATCGAAAACAATCGCATCAGCAGCAATTCATAACCGATAACCGCTGCCGAAATGAGACCGACTGGTAGCATGCGGCCCGCCCTCACCGGGAGGGACCTCCCCGCAGCGGAACGAAGCTCACCGGCAGCAGCTGCCGGGTCGTGATGCCTCCGTCTCGTCGCTTCTCGACGAGCATGAGAAACTGGGTTGCAAAGGGGCCTCCCACGGGGATGACCATCCGACCTCCTTCAGCGAGCTGCTCGACCAGCGGCGGCGGAATATGGCTGGCAGCCGCGGTCACGACGATGCCGTCGAAGGGCGCGTGCTCAGGCCAGCCGTAGTAGCCGTCGTCCACCTTCACCTCGACGTTGTCGAAGCGGGGCACCGCAAGTCGTGCCGCTGCCCTCTTGCCCAGTTCCGGGATAATCTCGATCGAGTAAACCTTGGCGGCGAGGGGCGACAGGACGGCTGCCTGATAGCCCGAGCCGGTGCCGATCTCGAGGACGGTGTCGCCAGGCTGAACATTGATCAGGTCGGTCATAAGCGCGACGATAAAGGGCTGCGAGATCGTCTGACCGTGCCCGATCGGCAGGGGCCGGTCATGATAGGCCGCGCCGCGCTGCGCCTCGGGTACGAAACGCTCGCGCGGCACTGTGCCCATCGTCTTGAGCACCGCCGGATCGATACTGTGTCCCCCGGAGCGGGCGTGTCCCTTTATCGTCTCGATCATGGCCGCACGCTCGGCTGCGCGGTCCTGGGCGGGCGCCGATGTCGAAACGAAGGAGGCAGCACTCGCGAGAAACGCGGCCAGCAACGCTCGGCACTGGGCTAGAGCACTCATGAACCTCTCCTGGCCCACGACGTCGAGAACAAAGGCGGCGGCCTTTTGAAGCAAACGCTGCTCCGATCTCACACCAAACATGTCGCGGCACCAGGTCCGGATCAACCCCGTTGGAGGTTGGTGGTGCGTCAGAAGGCGCCTTCCGCCTCAGGCGGCGACCGCAAATGGAACGGCAAGCAGCCTGACCGCGTCACGCATCCTTCACGGGTACCAAGGACCTCGCGGTTACCTGCCTGCAAGTCCGCAATCCATTTTATTGCAGCCCCTCCGACGAATCGACACGAAGGCCCGGAGCGGGTCAGATCACGTCGATGCCCACGGAGGCCAAGGTCCGCTCCAAAAAAATCCAAGCCTCAGTGCCAGTCCGCTATCGACCGAAACGCGACGTCTGAGTAGCGGTTCGGCGATGACCGCTCTTGGCGGCGCTTTGCTGATGTTGAGCGACGTCAGCTTTCGCCCAGACCGCATCAGCTCTCACACAGCCAAGCTCCCCTGCTCCGCCTCCTCCGCATTAGGATCCCCCGGCGCCGTCGCCCAGGCCAGTTCGACCAGCGTTACTGTCCGCCTTCCAATCCCGTCGAGCTGGCAGACGATCAGCCCCTGTTCCTCGATATAGGTCAGCAGGCGCCGGGCGCGGCGCAGCGAGTGCGAGCCATAGGCACGGGCGATCGCTGCGTCGCTCGGGCAGGGCCAGCCCTCCTTGGCCGCGCGGGCGATCATCATGAACACGCCCTGCATATCCTCGGGCAGCAGCGAGGCGCGCGCCGAGACGTCCTGCCAGGCGTCATCGCCGCCTGCCATGTCGGAGCCGAGCCCGGCGCGGGCGCGGGTCAGCATGCGGCGGAAGGCGGGCAGGTCCGGCACCACCGAGGCAAGGCCTTCTATGCGACAGCGGACCACGAACTCCTGATAGAGCACGCCGATGACCCGGAACCCGGCGTCGGGCTGCGCCAGCACGGCGCGCAGGACCCGGTCGACGCGCTCACGCCGCTCCGCCAGATCCTC
Source organism: Mesorhizobium escarrei (assembly GCF_935825525.1). Lineage (GTDB taxonomy): Bacteria > Pseudomonadota > Alphaproteobacteria > Rhizobiales > Rhizobiaceae > Mesorhizobium > Mesorhizobium escarrei. The sequence continues at coordinate 63,563 of NZ_CAKXZT010000147.1, read as the reverse complement.
AGCGCTGATCGGCGGCTCCACCGGTTCGGGGCGGATTTCCAGCGCCGCCGACTTTGCCGCCATCAGCTGATCGAGCAGGTCCGGGGACGACCGGCGCTGCGGCCGGACGGTTTCGGGCGGCGGGGCTGCCAGGATGATGGCGCGGGCGTCCTCCAACGCCGCTTCCGGCAGCGGCATCAGCCGCGGGGTGCCGTTGCGCGGACTTGTATCCGTCGGGCCGATACGCAGGCCGAGCGGACGGCGCGACAGCGCCGGGCCGAGCGCCATGAACTGCCCGCGCTCCAGGTCGCGAAAAGCCTCGGCCTGGCGCCGCTCCATGCCCAAAAGATCGGCGGCGCGCGCCATGTCGATATCGAGAAAGGTTCGGCCCATGAGGAAATTGGAAGCCTCGGCGGCGACGTTCTTGGCGAGCTTGGCCAGCCGCTGGGTGGCGATGATCCCGGCCAGCCCGCGTTTGCGGCCACGGCACATCAGATTGGTCATGGCGCCGAGCGAGAGCTTGCGCGCCTCGTCGGAAACCTCGCCGGCCACGGCCGGCGCGAACAGCTGCGCCTCGTCGACCACCACCAGCATCGGGTACCAGTGGTCGCGGGCGACCTCGAACAGCCCGCCGAGAAAGGCGGCGGCGCGCCGCATCTGGTTCTCGGCATCGAGCCCTTCGAGATTGAGCACCGTGGAGACGCGGTGGATGCGCGCCCGCTCGCCGGCGCTCTGCAGGCCGCGCTCGGTGTGCTCCTCGGCATCGATGACCAAATGGCCGAAACGATCGCCCAGCGAGACGAAGTCGCCTTCGGGGTCGATGATGGTCTGCTGCACCCAGGGGGCACTCTGCTCCAGCAGCCTGCGCAGCAGATGGGATTTGCCGGAGCCCGAATTGCCCTGCACCAATAGGCGCGTCGCCAGCAGCTCCTCAAGGTCCAGCGCCACCGGGGCGCCTGCGGTGGTGTGGCCCATCTCGATCGCAACGGTCATGTCTCGACTCTCCTTGCGGAGAGGGCTTATCAACCGCATCACAGCCCGTCGAGCGCCCTTGGCCGGCGGCTCGACGTTGCGCACAGCTCGACGCTGCGCGCGGCGTCAGTTCGCTGACGTAAGCATCACGGGCGCAAGAGGCTGCCGCCTGATCAGGATGATTGCCGAGAAAGCCAGTATGCCGAGCATGCCGACCGCAGCGGTCAGCCAGAGCGATGGCTGGACGCCCAAGCCTGCCATCGCCATGGCAAGGGCAAATGGCGCAAGCGCGGACGAAAACTGACGCGCGGCCGTCACCCAGCCGAGCCGGGCGCCGTAGCGCTCCCGTCCGAACAATTCCAGCGGCAGCGTGCCGCCGACGATGCTGGCGAGGCCCGAGCCCAATCCAAACAGGATGACGAAAGCGATGGCTCCGGGCAGCGACGGTGTCGTCGCCAGCAGGGCGACAAGGCCGAGCGGCAGCAATGTCGCGCCGATGACCGCGAGCCAGGTCTGTGCCAGCCGGCCGCCGAACAGCATGTTGATCAACCGGCTTGCCACCTGCGACGGGCCAAACAGCGTGGTGACGACGAGCCCGGCGGAGCCAAGCCCGAGCGCCGTCGTCAGCGGCACCATGTGAACGAGGATCGAAGACAGCACGAAACCCTCGATCGCGAAGCCGCCAAGCATCAGCAGAAACACTCTGCTGCGGTCGCGCGCGGTGAAGGCGACCGGACCGCTCGCCGGGCCGATCGCCGCAGCTGTCGCCGAAGGGTTTTTGTCCACCCGACGCGACAGCCGCGCCAGCCAGGCGTGGATGGGCAGGCAGACTGCGACATTGATGCCGGCAAAGACCAGATAGACCTCGCGCCAGGTCAGGTATTCGTGCAGTGCCGCCGTCAGCGGCCAGAACAGGGTCGAGGCGAAGCCGGCGATCAGTGTCAGATGGGTGATGCTGCGCTGCGCCCTGGCGCCCCCGATCTGGACGATGGCGACGAAAGCGGCGCTGTAGAGCACGAAGGCAGACGCCAGCTCCATCGCCATCAGCGCCGCCACGAAGCTCACCCGGCCTGGTGCTATCGCGCAAGCGACAAGCGCTGCTGCGGCCGCAAGCGAACCAAAGGTCATCACCCGGCCGGCGCCGAAACGATCGGCCCAGCGCCCCGCTGTCGGCGCAAAAAGTCCACCCACCAGCAGCGACGCCGACAAGGCGCCGAAAACCCATTGTTCCGGCCAGGCGAGCTCAAGCGCGATGGACGGCACCAGGATGCTAAAACTGTAATAGAGCGTGCCGTAGCCGATGATCTGCGTCAGCCCCAACGCCCAGAGCGCGGCAGCCGGGATTTTCCGGTCGCTCATTGAGCGGCGATCTCGAGATCGTCGCTGCGCACTGCTGCGATCGCTTGCGTGCTGCCGCAGCCGCAGCCTGACTTGCCGCTCGCCTTCGCCTTGGCGTCATCGACACAGCAGGCATCGACAACAGCCGGCGCCGGCCCGCCGCAGCAACCCTGAGATGATGTGCCTGAAAGTGATACCGGCACCGTGCAGACGCCGGTCTCGGGCAACACCAGCTGCACGGCATCGGCGGCAGCCATGTCGCCGGCGAGCGCCGCGGCGACCGAGCGGACCTGCTCATAGCCGGTCAGCAGCAGGAAGGTCGGCGCCCGGCCATAGCTTTTGACGCCGACAGTGTAGAAATCTGGCTCGGGGTGGCTGAGCTCGCGATGGCTATGCGGCGGGACGTCGCCGCAGGAATGCTCATTGGGATCGATGAGCGGCCCCAGCGCCTTGACGCCTTCGAGCCACGGATCGAGGTCCAGCCGAAGCTCCCGGGTCAAGGCGAGATCGGGGCGCTGCCCGGTCGCGGCGATGATCCGGTCGACGGGTCCGAGCCTGCGCAACCCGTCGTTTGCCTGGCCTTCGACAGCGAGACGGCCGTCGACCTCGCGAATGGCAACAATGGCAAAGCCGGTCACCAGCCGCACGCGTCCGCTCTCGGCCAGCTGCCGGACGTCCGAACCAAGCTCGCCGCGCGCCGGCAGGGCGTCGGCATCGCCGCCGCCGTAGATGCGGACAAGGTCGGTGCTGCGCGTTACCCATAGTGCCGAAGTGCCGGGCTCGGTTTGCGCAAGCTCCGCCAATTCCAGCAAGGCGTTGGCGGCGGAATGGCCGGCGCCCACCACCAATGTCGTGCGACCTGCATAGTGATGACGGTCGCGGCCGAGAACATTTGGGATGCCGTAGGCGATGCGGTCGCCAAATTCATCCTCACCTTCGGCCGGCAAGCCGCCCGCGCCGAGCGGGTTCGGCGTCTGCCAGGTGCCCGACGCATCGATCACGGCACGGGCGCTTTCCCGGCGCGTGCCTTTCGCCGTTTCGACCAGCAGCATGAACGGCCGCTTCTGTCGCGCCTTGCTCAGGACCTTGTCGGCGCCCCAGCGGGAAATGGCGACAACACGGGCGTTGGTCTCGATCGACGGCGCCAGTTCGGCAAGTTTTGCCAGCGGCGCGAGGTACTGGGAGACGATTTCATCGGCGGTAGGGAACGCCTCCGGCTCCGGCATTTGCCAGCCGTGGCTCTCGAGAAGTTTTCGCGCGACCGCGTCGACACAATAGCGCCATGGCGTGAAAACCCGCACATGGCCCCAATCCAGAAGGTTCGAGCCGACCGCGGAACCGGCCTCGTAGACATTGACCGAAAGGCCGCGGCTGACCAGTTGGGCGGCGGCCGCCAGGCCGACAGGTCCGCCACCGATGATGGCGACCGGGAGATCGTTTTCAGAAACCATGGACACCTTCTATGTTTCTAGGACTATAGAAATACTGGTCAAAAAAGTTACGCAGCCGCCTCGCCGACAGCAAGTCCGCATGCGGCATCGGCACAACATTCATCGGCAAGAAAGCCAAGGAGATCGTTCATCACAGGATAATTGGCACGGCAGATCAGCGTCGTTGCCTGGCGTTCCTGGGTCACCAGGCCGGTCAGGATGAGCCGGTGGAGATGATGCGACAGGGTCGACGCAGCGATGCCGAGGGCGTCCTGCAGATAACCGACCGGTCGTCCTGTTTCGCCTGCCCGGACCAGCGTGCGATAAAGCTTGAGCCGCGTCGGATTGCCGAGCGCTTCGAGCTGTTTTGCTGCTTGTTCGAGTTTCATGAAAATAAACTAGCGCCGACACAACGCCGCGTCAATACTATTTCGAAAATTCTCGAATTAACCGTATACCAGTATCCAACCGGAGCCGCTTGTGAGACTGACCAGGATGATCGTCCGAGCAGCGCCTGCAGGTCGATCGGCCGGAACTGGTCTTCGTCCACGTTCGGCAAGGAACCTTCGGGCACCGGGTCAGGCAACGCGCTTGCCCTGCGCGTCGATGACGACTTCGCCGTCTTCCTTGGTGAACGGCCCGATCTCAGGATTGGGCAGGATGTCGAGAACCGCTTCAGACGGTCGTGCAAGCACGGTGCCGAGCGGTGTGACGACAATCGGCCGGTTGATCAGGATCGGATGCGCCAGCATGAAATCGACGATCTCGTCGTCGGTCCATTTGGGGTCACCGAGATTGAGTTCGGCGTACGGCGTACCCTTCTCGCGCAGCAATTCGCGCGGTGTCATCCCCATCGCCTTGATCAGCTCGACCAGCCGTTCGCGCGACGGCGGGTTTTTTAGATACTCGATCACATCAGGCTCTTCACCGGACTGGCGGATGATGGCGAGCGTGTTGCGCGAGGTGCCGCAGTCGGGGTTGTGGTAGATGGTGATGGTCATTTCGCGGCTCTCATCTGTCTGATTGGTTTAGGGTCACTGAGCAGCCAGCCTGCCAAGGCCATGGCAAGCAGCGCGCCCAGGAGCTCGGCGACGATGAACGCCGGCAGGTCTATCGGCCGGATGCCCGCGAAGGTGTTGGAAAGAGCGCGGGCGACGGCGACGGCCGGATTGGCAAACGAGGTCGAAGCCGTGAACCAATAGGCCGCGGTGATGTAGAGGCCGACCAGCCATGGAATGGCATCCGAACGGAAGCGAAGACCGGCAAGAATGGTGAAGACCAGGCCGAAGGCGGCCACCAACTCCGCAATCCATTGTCCGTTTCCGGTCCGCACGGTTTGCGAGATCTGGAGAATCGGCAGTTCGAACATGGCGTGCGCCAGCAGCGTTCCGGCGACGCCGCCGACAATCTGGGCGATCACATAGGCCAGTGCAGCGTTCGCTTCGATTTCCCGCCTGAGAGCAAAAACCAGCGTCACCGCCGGATTGAAATGCGCTCCGGAAATCGGTCCGAGTATGGTGATCAGCACCACCAGGATCGCCCCAGTCGGCAGCGTGTTGCCGAGCAGGGAGAGACCCACATCATCCGTCAGACGATCCGCCATAATGCCGGACCCGACGACCGTCGCGACGAGCATTGCCGTGCCGAGCGCTTCCGCGACGATGCGGCGGGACAGGTCAGCCGCCATGATGTCAGCCGGCCTTCGGCAGATCGCGGCCGATTTCATCGAGCCGTTTCTGCAGGGCGAGCTTGTCGATCGTGTTCATCGGCAGGCTGACGAAGATCGAGATCCGATTGTTGAGCATGCGATAGGCCTCGGCAAACGCCAGGTGCTTTTCGGCGTCGGTGCCTTCTACGGCGGCCGGGTCGGGCACGCCCCAGTGCGCCGTCATCGGCTGTCCCGGCCAGACCGGGCAGGATTCATTGGCCGCGTTGTCGCAGACGGTGAAAACGAAATTCATCTCGGGGGCGCCGGGAGCCGCGAATTCCTGCCAGTCCTTCGAACGGGCGAAGGACGTGTCGTGGTTGAGGGTTTTCAACAGCTGGAGCGCGTAGGGATGGACTTCTCCCTTCGGGTGCGATCCGGCCGAATATGCCCTGAACTTGCCGGCGCCGACACGGTTGAGGATCGCCTCGGCAAGGATCGACCGTGCCGAATTGCCGGTGCAGAGAAAAAGCACGTTGTATGGGTCATTCATGGGTGGTCCTCCCTTCTAACAGTTGCAAGTCACGGCCTGAATGACCGGCTGGCAGAGTTCCGGCGCGCCGTTGCAGCAATCCTCCATGAGATAGGCAAGCAGATCGCGAAAACCGGTCATGTCGGCGACGTAGCGGATCGACCGGCCGTCACGCTCGGCGCGGACGAGACCGGCATGGTCGAGAACCTTCAGATGCGCCGACATTGTGTTCTGCACCTTACCGAGGCGCGCGGCGATCTCGCCGGCAGGCACACCATCTGCGCCCGCCCGCACCAGCAGGCGAAACACCTCGAGCCTGGTGTCCTGGCCAAGCGCTGCCAATGCGAGAAGGGCGGTGTTCTTATCCATGCATCCTGGAATCCGGAATTATGGATGTATATGGCCAGCATGTGACAACCAGATGACAGACCGTCTCAGTGCCCCTGCATCGGCGGGTCGCCTAATTTCGCAGGGCGAACGTGAACGGCGCGGTGCGGGTTATGCGGGAGCCGAGTTCCGGCGGCGGCTTGGGCACCGAGGCGCCCTGTAATGTGCTAAGCGCCGCGCTATCGAGGTCTGGATCGCCGGAGGAACGAGCCAGCCGGGCGGATAGGACCCGGCCGGACGCGTCGATCGTAAAGGTCACGCTCGGACTACCTTCCACGCGCCGGGCCTTTGCCGCCCTCGGATAGTTTGTGTGCCGTCTTATCCACGCACGCAACCGCGAGTTCCATCTGTCCGGGCTCACGCCGGATCTCGAAGCCGCCGTTTTGGCCGATTTCGGTGCGGCCGCCCTGGCTGCGGATGTCGCAGCGACACTGGCCGTCGTCCGCGGCGGTGCGGCCTTTTCCTTTTTCGGGCGCTTTTTGGCCTTTTCGACCGGCTTCCTCGCCTTGACCTCGGCCGGCTCCTTCACCGTGGCCTTCGCCTGCTTCTTCGTCTTGGTCTCGACGGGTGCCTCGACCGGCCTCGACTGCGGTAGCGGAATGACCACTTCCGGCGTGACGGCCTCGGCAACGTCCGACACGACCTCCTCGAGCGGCGGCTGATCGACCCGTTCGGCCACGGTCGGCGGGGTGGGCTCGATTGTGTCGACCGGAGCGGCTTCCGGCGGTTCGGCGACCGGCTCTGCCTGCTCGACGAGCGGTTCGGGCGGAGGCTCCGTTTCGACTGTCTCGGGCTCCTCGGCCGGATCCGGCTGATCGGGCGCTATCTCCTCCGTCATCGGCGCCGGCTCGGCCGACGTGAGCGCCATCGGCGACAACTCGATCACCTGCGCCTGCGGCGGCCCGCCATTGGGCTCGGCCGGCCGCCAACTCTGCATCGCATAGCCGATCGCGGCATGCGCCATCAGGACCAGCGCAGCCGCGCCCGCCCACCAGGCGATCTCGCGCACGCCGAAACGCCGCTGATCGGCCATCGGCAGGGCGGCCGCCGGCGACATTATTGGCCGGTTCCGACTTGCGACGCCGCGGCATCGCCGGGCGCGGTCTCGAGGCCGACCAGCGCGATCTTCAGATAGCCGGCGCCCCGCAAAAGGTTCATCACCTCCATAAGTTCGCCATAGCCGACCGCCTTGTCGGCGCGCAGGAAGATGCGCGTCTGCCTGTCGCCTTTTGTCCTGCCGGCGAGCGCAGCGGCGAAGGCTGCGCGCGGCACGGTGTCGTTGCCGATTGCCAGGCTGAGATCGTTCTTCAGCGTCAGGAACAGCGGCGTCTCCGGCCGCGGCGCAGGCGTTGCGGTCGAGCCCGGCAGGTCGACATTGACATCTACCGTTGCCAGCGGCGCCGCGACCATGAAGATGATCAGCAGGACCAGGATCACGTCGATGAACGGCGTGACGTTGATCTCGTGGTTTTCCTCGAGATCGCCGTCGATGTTGTCTCGAATTCTAGCCGCCATGGCGTCGCTCCGTGTTCATTGCGCGGCTATCTGCTTTGCCGGCGCGACCGTGCGGAAATCCAGATCCCGGCTGACCAGCCGTTCGACCCCTGCCGACGCGTCGGTGAGGATCTGCCTGTAGCCGGCTATCGATCGCGCGAAGACGTTGTAGATGACCACCGCCGGGATCGCCGCGACAAGCCCCATTGCGGTGGCCAGCAAGGCTTCCGCGATACCCGGGGCAACGACGGCGAGGTTGGTGGTCTGCGCCTGCGAGATGCCGATGAAGGCGTTCATGATGCCCCAGACCGTGCCGAACAGGCCGACGAAGGGCGCGGTCGAGCCGATCGTCGCCAGCACGCCGGTGCCGCGCGACATGCGCCGCGCCGCCGCCGCCTCGATGCGCGACAGGCGCGAGGTCACCCGCTCCTTCAGCCCGTCGCCGGACACATGGTCGAGCGAGCCGGCCGAAAGCGCGGTCTCTTCTTCGGCAGCCCGCACCAGCAGGGCGCCAGGACCGTTATTTTGGCCAAGCGCGCGCCCGGCCTGCTTCAACGTCGCGGCATTGCCGATCGCCTTTACCGCGCGGCGGGCGCGCAGCTTGCCGCCAAGGATCTCCAGCGATTTGGCCAGCCATATCGTCCAGGTGACGAAGGACGCAAAAGCCAGCCCGACCATCACCGCTTTCACGACGATGTCGGCCGCCATGAACATGCCCCATGGCGACAGGTCACGCGGCAGGGTCAGGGAGGTTGCCGTCGAAGGGCCCGTCTCGGGCCTAGTCTCGGTCGGCGCGGTCACGCCGGGCTGCGTCGCCGGTGGCGCGGCCGCGTCTGGCGCAGCTTGCCCAGGCGCGGGAGCCGGCGCCTCTAGCGCCGGGGCCGCACCCGGTTGTTCCTGGGTGGCTGCGCCGCCGGCCGACAGGACGGATGCGAGCAACGCCGCGAACAAACCATGTCTGGACAAGGGCTTCTTCCTTATTCTCACAGTGGCCTCATTGCACATAGCCGATGGGCTGGCCGGTGACGGGGTGCGCAAACACGCCATCTCGACACCGAAAATTCCCCTGAGCACGTCGCCAACGCCCGGTTGACTATGAAACATGAGTTTATTAGTCAACAATGAAAACGGCTGTTTGAGTCAACAAAATGTCGTGACGCGCCGGATTTGCGTCGAAATTCGAAGAAGGTGGAGCGTGCCGGGATGGTGACTGTTTGGTCGGGGAAGAATTCGAGATGAAATTACTGCGCGCCGAAACCTGCTGATCGCGGCGATGTCGCTGCCTGCTGCTTGGCAGCGGCGACGCGTCGCGCAGGAGGCGACCACCACTCTCGATCCGATCGACATTCGGGAACGCGTCGAAAGCGCATTTGGAACCGTCGACGCTATGTCGCCACCCAGGGCTCTACCGCCCGACCACGAGAACCTCCGCGACGTCGACCTCGGCGCCGGAAGCTTCAACCGCTATGAGGAAAGTTCGACTTCAGCGGGGCTGTCAACGCCGCCAAAGTCGCTGCTGTTCAGCCGGCGCGTGCTTCCCGGATCACGCGAGGCGCAAACGCGCCGGGCTGAGGGACATCGGCCTCGCGGCGCGCCAGAGTGTTGCGTAGCAGCGCGATCGTTTCACGGCCCACCGTTGCGATCTCGCGCGGCCTTTCGATGCCGACGATCATGAATTCCTCGATTCCCAGTGCCGCATAAGGGAGCAGCGACAACGCGACCTGTGCCGGCGGTCCAGCAATCTCGACCGCCTTCTGGCAGGCGACGTTGTCCGCCGCACGGATCCGGACGGGAAGCGCGAAACGCAGCTTGCCGGCCCGGCCGTGTTCGGCGGCGGCACTGTGCACCCGCTCCATCAACTGCCGGATCTCTCCGAGGGGACCCGGCGTCAGCTCGAAGACATCGGCATGCCGCCCGGCGACCCTGAGCGCCGTTCCGGACCGTCCGCCCATGCGGATGCTCACGCCGGCGCTACGCGGCCCCTTGCGCGGCACATAGCCGCCCCTGACGCTGTAGAAGGCGCCTTCATGATCGAACGGCCTGTCGTTCGACCACAACCGTTTCAGCAGCACCAGATATTCATCGACGCGCTGCCAGACGAGCGTGTGTCCGACCGGACGTGCCTCGGCATCGTCGTCGTTGAGCGGCTCGCTGAGCATCCTGAGCGACAGCCGACCGCCGCTTTTCGCGGCGAGCGCTGCCAATTGCCGTGCCGCCACCGTCGGCTCGATCACACCAGCCCAATGCGTGAGAACGACCTCGAGCGAAGAAGTGCGGTCCAGCGCCCGGGCGGCAATATCCATATTGGTCAGCAGCCCGGCCGGATCGTCGACGACGATTTTCTGGAAACCGATGTCCTCGATCAGCGTCAGCTTTGTCGCGGTTTCCACGAAATCGTAGAAAAACGGCGCGGCTGGGTCGGCCGGGTGAGTTTTACCGGGAACATGCGTGAACTCGATCGGCATCGCCATCTCCTCCATCACGTTGGGGCCAAGGGGCGCGCGAAAGCGCACCGGCATTCGGTTCATTCAACTCCGATATTGCGAAACGGCAGATCGCTACCCCTGTAAGTCAGGACCCGATGACTCGGGCTCCATAGTCAGGGAATAAAACCCAGAACGACTGCCCCGGTGAACACGAACGCAAGAGCAAAGACGAGATAGGCAAAGGCGCCCGCATAGGCCGGCCGCCAAGTCTGCTCAGAACTGAGCCTCTCGTCTTTGCGGGCAGTCCGGGCGTTCTGGAAATAGGACATGTCGACCTCCGTCTCGGCGGTTAATCTATAAAATCGGTAGACTTTGTCGAGTGCTATTTTCCAGCGATTCTTGGAATATTTTTCTCCAATCAGACAACAATTTGGTTCGTTCGCTGCTTAGCGCGGCGCTTCCGAGGCCGATCGGCCCGATGGCAAACGCCGGGCTCATGCAGGCGGAGGGCGGGAATGGGCCGCGGCCGCTTATTTGGCGGGCGGCCTGTAAGCTTCCAGACCCAACAGCATCAGCACGATCGACACCAGGAAGAACCCAACCGCCACGCCGAGCGCGATCTGGGCGTAGAGTTTATAAACGTCGCCCATAATGGTGCCGAACACCCGTCGCGCCGAGGCATCGGCTGGGCGCGATTTCTCATCGAGGTAGAGCCAGACTTCGGTGTGCTTGGGGTTCTTGCCGGCTGCGGTCGTGGCTTTCCACATCAGCGCCAGAACCATGGTCAGCGTGAGAAACGCGCCGGAGCGAAATGCAGACACCGGGTTGAAAGCGAAGCCGACCATGACACAGCCGATGGCAAGCGAGCCGAACATGACGGCGCGCCCGATGCACCCCACAGCAACCCGCCTGATCTCATCCATCGGCGCCTCGGCAGCAAACTCGCCGACAATGTGCGAGCGTTGCGACCGTATCAAATCACTTTAGGGCGAATGTGCCGCCAGGACGGATATATCTTCGGGATTCAGCATGGACGTGGAGGCGCGCAACTCCCCGGCGCAACTTTGCGAACGCAACAGCCTGAAATACGGCCATCGACGCGGCCCGCCGGCGCGCTCTATGTTGCATGGCAAGCCGCGCTGCCTCGGACAGGCATTGTCTCGGCAAGACATCCGGCAGATGAAGGCTATCGGCTATGCCGAAGGAGACGGAATTGAAGCCGGCGAGCGGCGCGACACCGCTGATAGCAATTGCGGCTGCCGCCGTCGACACCGAAACAACCGGGCCCGACGCCACCAAGGCGCGCGTGGTCCAGATTGGCGCGATCGGTATCGCGCATGGCAAGGTCGTCCGGCAATCTCAGCTCGATCTGCTCATCGACCCCGGTGAAGCAATCCCGTCCGAGGCTTCGCTCGTCCACGGCATCACCGATGCCGATGTTGACGGAGCCGGCAGCTTCCCGGATGCATGGGCGCAGTTCCAGGAGTTCGTCGGCGACCGCATCCTCGTCGGCCACTCGATCGGCTTCGACCTGGCGGTACTGGAGCGCGAATGCCGACGCGCCCGTTTGCCCTGGAAAAAGCCTCGGGCGCTGTGCGTCCGGCTTCTTGCAACCATAGCAAATCCCAATCTGGCAGACTATTCGCTGGAAACGATCGCCGCATGGCTTCGCCTGGAGATAGCCGGCCGGCATTCGGCTCTGGGCGATGCGATTGCGGCCGGAGACATCTTTGCCGCGTTGATTCCGGAGTTGCGCAAGCGCAACATCCGAACACTTGGAGAGGCCGAGGTCGCCTGCCTTGCCCTTTCGGACGCTCTCGAAGCCGGCCATCGCGCCGGCTGGGCCGAGCCGGTGTCGCGACCCCAGGCCCCCGCGTTTCAGCCGGTTGATCCCTATGCCTATCGCCATCGCGTCGGCAGCCTGATGAGCAGCCCGCCAGTCGTGGTGAAGTCGACCAAACCGACAAGGCAGGTCATCGACCTCATGGTCAAGCGCAGGATCAGCTCGGTCCTCGTGTCCGACCAAGGAACGCCGGATCAAGCGATCGAGGAGTATGGCATCGTTACCGAGCGTGACCTGCTGCGCCGCATATCGTCCGACGCCGAGCGGGCTTTTGACATGCCGGTCGCAAGCATCGCAACGCGACCGCTGATAAGCATCCGCGCCGCCGCCTTCGCTTATCGGGCGATCGGCCGCATGGATCGGCTGAAAGTCCGCCACCTCGCCGTCCGCGACGACGGCGGCATGCTGGTCGGCGTGCTTTCGGCGCGCGACCTGCTGAGGCTTCGCGCCGCCGCTGCCATCGATCTCGACGACACGATCGAACATGCCAGGGATGCCGCCGAACTGGCGGCCAGCTGGTCGATGCTGCCGGGCGTGGTACGTTCGCTCCTCGGCGAAGCAATCGACCCACGCGTGGTAGCGGAAATCATCAGCGACGAACTTTGCTCGCTTACCCGCCGCGCCGCCGTGCTTGCCGAACAGCAGATGCAGATCGAAGGTCACGGCCCGCCGCCCTGCGCCTATGCCGTGCTCGTGCTCGGCTCAGGCGGCCGTGGCGAAAGCCTGATGGCCCCCGACCAGGACAATGCAATCGTCTTCGCAGATGGCGAGCCGGACGGGCCCGAAGACAGCTGGTTCAAAAATCTCGGCGCCAAGCTCGCCGACATGCTCGACGCCTCAGGGGTGCCGTATTGCAAAGGCGGGGTAATGGCCGCGAATGCCGCATTCCGCGGGAGCCTCGACACCTGGAGGGGGCGCGTCGAGGATTGGGTTCGCCGGCTGCGGCCTCAGGACCTGCTCAACGTCGATATCGTCTACGATCTGCGGCCGGTTCACGGCGACACCACACTGGCCGCGCAGTTCATCGAATATGCCTATGTCCGCGCCCATGCCGAGCCGGTGTTCGCGAAGCTGCTCGGCGAGCAGATGACGACTGGCAATCCCTTCACTGTCTTTGGCGGCTTTCAGCTTGAAAATGGCCGGCTGGACCTCAAGAAGCATGGCCTTTTTCCGATCGTCGCGACCGCACGCACGCTTGCAATTCGCCACGGCATCCGCGAGCGGAGCACAAATACCCGGCTCGAGAAACTGATCGCTCTGGACATTGGCGGCGAGCCCGACATGAAGGCGATGCTGGCCGGCCATTCCCTGCTGATCGGCCTGCTGCTCGGCCAGCAGACGCATGACATCTACGCCGGTATACCGGTATCCAACCGCATTGAGATCAACGCCCTGACGCGCGAGCAGCAGGCAGAGCTCAAGAGCCTCATCAAGCGCCTACAGTCGGCCCCCGACCTGGTGCGGGACCTGATGTTCGCATAGCCGGCGACGCTCGGACGGCGCGAGGCCGAAGGGGAAGCCTTGGAAATCGGCGCGGAACAAAACTCAGATGCGCGCCGCGCCCAGCAACTCGTCGACGAGCGCACTGCGATCAGCCTGCTCTAGGAAATCCTCATGCGCGCGCAGCAGATTCATTCTCAGGAAGTTGAAGATATAGTCGTAGTCGTTGGTCAGGAGATTGGGGTGGATCGGGACCATCTCGAAAACCGTTCGCGCCAGCGGCTCGGGAATCTCGCGCACCGGGCGCGGCGGACCGATCTGAGTGGCGGCGAGGCGTTGACGTGTGAGCTCGGCGGCGTCCTCCCAGAAAGTGGGGGGCGAGCCCTCCGGAACGGCATATTTGGAGAAGCTTGCCAGGGCCACTTTTTCCAGCGCCGCTGGCAAGCCCCGCTGGCGCAAGCCGGCGGGTTCGCGCAGCGCACCCTCCACCATTTCCGCCATCATGGCGTAACACGCAGGGTAGGCGCGCCAGCGTGAATGGTTGAGCGCCGCCTGGAACTCCTTCTCGCTGAACAGCTTCTGCCAGTAGACCCCCGCCCTGACGCGGCAGAACTCGACGATGCTTTTCTGGGCCAGGAAGGCGGCGCGCGAATCCATGAAGTCAGCCAGGTCGTCGACGCTGACGATCGGCTGCGGCTCGCGCAGGAACTCGGGCAACAGGTCGTTCAGCAGGCCCATGGCGCTCTCCCTTCGGTTTTGTTTCCAACCGATGTTGAACGTTTAGCCTCCGCGACGCCGCACCGCCAGTCCTCTTGCCGATTCAAGTCCTCTCATCGATACTTCAGTCCTCTCACCGATTCTAAAGTCGTATGAACAGCTGCGACAAAAAGTGATACTCCTACAAAGTTACGGTCGGCTGATTCTATACCTGGCCGCAACATATGCCGGAGGGCTTCCGCGTCAGCGGAAGAGGCAAGCTTTAAACGGCACCTTGTGGTCGAGACGGTTCGCAAGCTGCCAACCAAGGGAGGGTTCAACGCTATGGCGACGCCAGACCGCATAAGTTATTGGAACAAGACCAAGAGCCTCATGTTCGTCATGCTGGGCCTGTGGGTGTTCTTCGGTTACGTCATCCACATGTTCGTGGAGCAACTCAACACCATCGTCATTTTTGGTTTTCCGCTCGGCTTCTACATGGCCGCCCAGGGTTCGCTCATCGCCTTCGTCGTCATGCTGTTCTGGTTCGCACGGCGCCAGAACGCGATCGACGAAGAGCATCATGTCAATGAAGATTGATCGGGGGGAACTTCAATGGCTAACACGACATCTACCACCGCAGGCGGAGGCGACTTCACCTCCAATCTCGGCCGCATCTACAGCCTCTACACCGGCGGCTTCATAGCCTTCATTATCCTGATGGCTATCTTGAGCGCCATAGGCGTCGAAAATGTTGTAATCGGCTACCTGTTCATGGGCTTTACCATCGTCATCTACGCGGTGATCGGCGTCCTGAGCCGCACCATGCACGTCGGCGAATATTACGTCGCCGGGCGTCGCGTACCGGCGCTCTACAACGGCATGGCGACCGGCGCCGATTGGATGTCGGCGGCTTCCTTCATCGGCATGGCCGGCTCGCTCTACCTGCTCGGCTATGACGGCCTCGGTTTCGTGCTCGGCTGGACCGGCGGCTACGTGCTCGTGGCAATCCTCGTTGCGCCTTATCTGCGCAAGTTCGGCGCCTACACGGTTCCCGACTTCCTGTCGGCGCGCTATGGCGGCAATCTCGCCCGCTTCATCGGCGTGATCGTTCTGTTCTCCTGCTCGTTCACCTATGTGGTCGCGCAGATTTTCGGCACCGGGCTGATCTCGGCTCGCTTCCTTGGTATCGACTTCAACGTAGCAGTCTATGTCGGCCTCGCCGGCATCCTGGTGTGCTCAATGCTCGGCGGCATGCGCGCCGTCACCTGGACGCAGGTCGCCCAGTACATCGTGCTGATCATCGCCTATCTGATCCCCGCCATCTGGATGTCCACGGTGAAGACCGGCATTCCGATCCCGCAATTGATGCAGGGCCAGGCGCTGGCGAACATCACCGCGCTTGAGACGGCGCAGGGCATCACGTTGCATCACATCACCCCATTCGCGCATGGCGGCTACGATGCCAAGAACTACTTCCTGCTCATCCTCTGCCTGATGGTCGGTACCGCGTCGCTGCCGCACGTCCTGATGCGCTACTTCACCACCCCGTCGGTGCGTGAAGCACGCGTCTCGGTCGCCTGGTCGCTGCTGTTCATCTTCATCCTCTACTTCACGGCGCCTGCCTATGCGGCGTTCGCCAAGTGGACGATGCTCGACCTGGTGGCGTCGGGGCTGACGCCTGAAAACATCGCCGAGAAAGCCGGATGGATGATGCGCTGGGCCGCTGCCGACAATACGCTCGTGCAGATCTGCGGCCAGGCGGCGACGGACACTGCGGCGATCGTCGCTGCCTGCGCCGAAAAGGGCGTGACGGCACTTTCCTTCGCCGACATCAACCTCAACGCCGACATGATCGTGCTGGCCACACCGGAAATGGCCGGCATGCCTTACGTCATCTCCGGCCTCGTCGCCGCCGGCGGCCTTGCCGCCGCGCTATCGACGGCGGACGGCCTGCTGCTGGCCATCGCCAACGCGCTCAGCCACGACATCTACTACAAGATGATCGACCAGAATGCGCCGACGTCGCGGCGCCTGATCGTGTCCCGCATCCTGCTGGTTATGGTCGCGGTGCTGGCCGCCTACGTCGCGTCGACCAAGCCGTCCGACATCCTGTCGATGGTGTCGTGGGCGTTCTCGCTTGCCGCCGGCGGCCTGTTCCCGGCGCTGGTGCTCGGCGTCTGGTGGAAGCGCGCCAACTCGACGGGCGCTGTCGCCGGCATGATCGCAGGCTTCGGCATCACCCTCTTCTATCTGGTGATGACCCAGTACGGCGCCGATTTCGACAAGGCGACGCCCAACATGGAACTGTGGTGGGGGGTGAAGAACATCTCGTCGGCGACTTTCGGACTGCCGGTGGGCTTCGCCGTGATGATCATCGTCAGCCTTCTCACCAGGGCGCCCTCCCGGGATATGCAAGATTTCATCGAGGAAATCCGTATACCCCGGGGCAAGCAGATGATGGAAGAAAAGATTGCCTGATCGCGCATAGCGATCGGCGCTCGAGGCGGGGTCCGGCGACGGACCCCGCTTTCATTTCGGGGGCGCCGCTGGCATAACGCGGCGCCGCCGCTGCCTGGAAAATTCCATATGAACGATTTCTGGTCCTATTGGTATTTCCACATCCCGAATTTCATCCTCGCCGCGCTGATGTACACGCTGATCGGGCGTCTCGTGCTCGGTCTCTTCGTGCCCGAAAGCTGGGACAACTACATCTGGCGCTTCTTCAAGACTGTCACGGACCCGTTCCTGAGGGTCGTGCGGACCATTACGCCGTCGATCCTGACCCAGCCGGTGGTGATCGTCTTCAGCGTGCTCTGGCTTATGGCCTTGCGCGTGTTCTATCTCGTCTTGCTGATCAATTTCGGCATTGCGCCAATGGCTTCGCAGGGGGGTTGAGGCAATGGACAGAAACGCACTTGTGCCGGTCATGGCGGTCGCCATCGTCAACGGTATCTTTTCGCCGTGGGTGCTGATGGTGTTCCTGTTCTATCCGGTCTGGTATCCGGGCTGGGCACCTCCCTTAAGCCAGATCGTTTACATGGCAAGTGCGCTGATCCTGTCGACGATGACCATCATGCTCGCCGGCGTGCCAGCCGCGCTCTATGAGCGGTGGTCGGCGCGCCCCAGGAGCATCGTCGTCTCGTCTATCTGGCTTGCCGGCACGGTTTTGTTGACGCTGCCGGCGCTGCCGAATGTGATGCGGGCGCTAAGCGGCGGCTGAGAATTCCCTTCGGCTCGGGCTGGATCAACCGGCTTTCAAACCAGCGGGCAGCGGCCGTGTCCTCTGGGCGCGTGTTGAACGCTGAAGAGGAAGCGGGGTTCCGGCCACGGCCATATTGCCGTGGTGTACAGTCCATGACCCTCTTGAAGGCCGTGCTGAAGGCGCTTTCGGATTCGTAGCCGAGCGACAGGGCAATGACGGAAATTGGATCGCTGGAGTTCGCCAGCCTGTCGCCCGCCAGCAGCATTCGCCAGTTCGTCAGGTACTCCATCGGTGACGTCCCAACCATCTCCTTGAATTTCAGGGCAAAGGTCGATCGCGACATGCCGGCACGCTGCGCCAGCTCCTGCAACGTCCAGCGATGCGCCGGATCGTCATGCATGGCGTTGATCGCAGCAGCCATCTGTCTATCCGCCAGGGCGAAGAACCATCCAACGCCACCTCCCAGCCCTTCCGCCAGATAAAGGCGCAGGGCCTGAACCAACATCATGTGAGCGAGGTGTTGCGCGACCAGGACACCGCCGGGCTGCGGCTCGTGCAGTTCCTGCATCATCCGCTCCACCGACCAGCGCAGCGCCGCCTGATCCGTTTCTTTCCGGATATGGACGATGGGTGGCAGCATGCCCAACAGGATGCCGGCATGATCGCCGCTGACGGCGAATCGGCTACCGACAAGAAAGAAATCACCGCCGCCATTATACGTCACGACGCCGCCTGCGCGCGCGGGAGGAAAAATCGTGCCGGCTTCGACAGGCGTCAAAGTCATGTCGCTTGCGAGGCGGAAAGGCCGCCCACTCGGCAGCACGAAGCAGTCTCCCTTCTCCAGGCGCACCGCGTCGGCAACGCCTTCCACGGAGAGCCAGCACCCGCCGGAAACCACAGCGTAGCATTTGATGCGTTCGTGCTGGTCCGAGAACTGGATCGACCAGTTTCCACCCGCGTCGAAGCCAGCGGACACATAACTGCGTGGCTTCAGCAGCGACAGCACATCTGAGAGCGGATCCATGAGGCGTCCCGGACGATTGCGAAGATTTTACGGACTTTACAGCATAGACCGCATCTCCTCAATTGGCTATTTTATAACAACGCCTCAGCCAATGTGGCAACCGATGCAGTAATGATCGGAATTTTTGAAACATTCATATGTTGTCGTCGTGAATTACGCAGAAAAATTTCATGGATAACTCGGATAAAGTCGCCATCGTCACTGGATGATGCCAGATGATTGCGCCAGATAAGGGACCAAGGGTCATGACAGCGTTCACGATCAATGGGCGGGCGGTAGATCTTGCCGCCGCGCCAGATACGCCGCTCTTGTGGGTGATACGGGAGCATCTGAAGCTCACCGGCACCAAATTCGGCTGCGGCATCGCGCAATGTGGCGCCTGCACCGTTCACGTCGACGGCGAGCCGACGCGGTCCTGTGTAACCCTGCTTCAGGACGTGGCCGGAATGGAAGTGACGACGATCGAAGGCCTGTCGCAGGACGCCAGCCATCCGCTGCAGCAGGCCTGGATCGCCGAGCAGGTGCCGCAATGCGGCTATTGCCAGTCCGGGCAGATCATGCAGGCGGCGGCGCTCCTCAAGAGCAATCCCAACCCGACCCGCGACCAGATCGTCGAATACATGGACGGCAACATCTGCCGCTGCGGGACCTATGTGCGAATCATCAGTGCCATTCAGCGCGCCGCACGGGAGGCCTGAGCGCCATGACCCAGAGATTGCAACTGCACACCAGAGCGCTCTCGCGGCGCAGCTTTCTCATTACCGTCTGCGCCACCGGCATCGCGGTTGCGTTCGGCGGCCTGCTCCAGGATGCCTCGGGCGCCAGCATG
Source organism: Mesorhizobium escarrei (assembly GCF_935825525.1). Lineage (GTDB taxonomy): Bacteria > Pseudomonadota > Alphaproteobacteria > Rhizobiales > Rhizobiaceae > Mesorhizobium > Mesorhizobium escarrei. Next base: position 44,323 of record NZ_CAKXZT010000147.1, on the reverse strand, counting down.
GCGCCGGCGGTCGAGGGCGGTTACCGGCCGAACGCCTGGCTGACCATCGCGGCCGACGGCACCCTTACCATCATGTCACCTGCGTCCGAGATGGGTCAGGGCATCATGACAACGCTGCCGCTGCTCATCGCCGAGGACATGGACGCCGATTGGCACAAGGTCCGCGTCGTCCAGGCTCCGTCCGACGCGGAAAAATACGGCAACCCTGGCTTTTACGGCGTACAGCTCACCGGCGGCAGCGAATCCACGCGGGGCTATTACGGTATGTTGCGCCTGGTCGGCGCCCAGACCCGCAAGATCATCCTGGCGAGTGCTGCCGACATGCTCAACGTTCCGGTGAGCGAACTCACCACCGTGCCCAACCGGGTCGTGCACGCGCGGTCTGGCCGCTCGCTCGACTACGGCGAGGTCGCCGCGGTCGGCACGCTTCCGGATCCGCTGCCGCAGGCGACCGATGCCGATCTGAAGCCGAGCGATCAGTGGCGCTATATCGGAAAGCTGACGATACCGCGTGTCGACATACCCTCGAAGGTCGACGGCACCGCGATCTTCGGCATCGACGTGCAGCTTCCGGACATGCTCTACGGAGCGGTGCTGCGGGCGCCCGTCCAGGGTGAGCAGCCAGAAACCATCAACGATACCGAAGCCAGGACCGTGCCGGGCATCACGCACATCGTTCCGCTGCCCTACGGCGTCGGCATCATCGGCGAGACGGTCGAGGCGACGAGGCAGGCCAAGGATCTGCTCGACGTTACATGGACCACGTCATCGCGGATCCGCAACTATAACAGCGACCGTCTGTTGGAAGCGTATCGCAGCGTTGGCCGCGACCTCGCCCAAACCGGCGTCAGCGCTGCCACGGAAGCAGACGCACAGGCCGCGATTTCAAAGGCCGCAACGGTCATCGAGGTCGATTACATGAGCGACCATGTTCACCATGCAACCATGGAGCCGATGAACGCCACGGCGCTCGTGATGGGCGATACGGTTGAAGTCTGGGCGCCGACGCAAGGCCCAACAGGCACCCAGGGCTTTGCCGCGGAGGTGGCAGGCACCACCCCTGACAAGGTCAAGGTGAACACCACCCTGCTCGGCGGCGGTTTTGGTCGCAAAGCCGAGGCCGACTTCATTATCGATGCAGTGTCGCTGGCCAAGGCGGTGCAAGGCCGCCCGGTCAAGGTCATCTGGAGCCGCGAAGACGACGTCCGGCATGGCAAGTACCGGCCACTCGAAGCGCAACATGTGCAGGTCGGGCTCGACGCTGACGGCAACATCGTCGGCTGGCGGCACCGCATCGTGGCGGATTCGATTTTCGCCCGCACAATGCCTCAGCTGTTCGAGAGCGAAGGCGGCCACGACAGTGTGGTGACCGAGGGTGCGCATTTCAACTATGCCGTCCCTGCGCATCAGATCGAATACATCCGCCAGGATAACGGCCTGGACATAGGCTTCTGGTTCGCGGTCGGGGTTGGCTATACCAGGTTCGGCATCGAATGTGTCATCGACGAAATCGCCACCGCCAAGGGGGTCGATCCCGTGGCGCTTCGGCTGGAGCTCCTGAAGGACCAGCCGCGGGCGCGAAAGGTCGTCGAGACCGTCGCCCAGATGGCGGAATGGGACCGCCAACGCGACGGGCGGGCGTTGGGCGTCGCCTATTCCGACGCCTTTGGCTCCCACTGCGCTGAGATCGCCGAGGTCTCGCTTGACCGGGAAACCGGCGAGATCCGCGTGCACACCGTGTGGTGCGCTGTCGACCCGGGGATAGCGGTACAGCCGCGCAACATCGAAGCGCTGATGATTACCGGGATCACAGGGGGTGCCAGCCACGCGTTGTTCGAGCAGATCAACATCGTCGATGGCGAGGTGCAGGAATCGAACTTCGACACCTATCGGGTGATGCGCATGTCCGAGGCGCCCGATATCCAGGTCACCGTGATTCCAACGCCCGAGAATCCGATCGGGGGCATCGGCCAGGTCGGCCTGCCGCCGATCGGTCCGGCGATCGCCAACGCGGTGGCGCGGCTCACCGGCGGCGTGCGGCTCAGGCACTACCCGTTCCTGCCGGAGCGCGTGCTCAAGGCCCTCAACGCCTGAATTTGGAGGTGCTCACCCTCGCCTCGTTGAGACCATCGGCCGACATTTCGCTCCAACCTGTCAGCGCTCTTCCCGGCGGAACGGCTTGAGCAGCGCCGAAGGCGCGATGGCGTTGCGCGACATCACCGCCATGGCGACGATGGTGAAGATGAAGGGCAGCATCAGGAACGCCTCATAGGGAATATGGCCGAGCCCGCTCGCCTGCATGCGCAGTTGCAAGGCATCGACGAAGGCGAACAGCAGTGCCGCCCCCGCCGAACGCCAGGGATCCCAGCGGCCGAAGACAACCAGCGCGATCGCCACCCAGCCACGCCCGGAGACGAGGCCGAAGGTGAAGGCGTTGAACTGCACCATCGACAGGAAAGCCCCGGCCAGCCCCATCAGCGCGCCGCCGAGAACCACCGCCTGGAAGCGCGTGGCGATGACGCCGACGCCGGCCGAATCGGCGGCGCGCGGATTTTCGCCGACCATGCGCACCGACAGGCCCCACGGCGTCCGGTAGAGCACGAAGGCAGCCAGGGGAACGGCTGCCATAGCCATGTATACCAGCGAAAACTGGTTGAATACCGCTGGTCCGAGCACCGGGATGTCGGAGAGAACAGGGATAGGCAGCGTTTCGAAACTCTTGATGCTGGGCGGCACCGATTGCTGGCCGAAGATCAGCCGGTAGAGGAAATAGGCTAGGCCCGACGAGAACAGCGTCACACCGATGCCGCAGACATGCTGGCTGAGGCCGAGAGCCACCGTGAACAACGCATGCACGGCACCCATCAGCGCACCGGTCAGCACCGCCGCAAGCACGCCGAGCCACAGACTGCCGCTGAGGCTGGTCGCGGTGAAGCCGGTCATCGCCGACAACAGCATAATGCCCTCGATGCCGAGATTGAGCACTCCGGCTCGCTCGGAGAACATCTCGCCCAGTGTCGCGAAAGCCAAAGGCGTGGCGATGCGGATGATCGCGGCCAGGAAGCCGACCTGAAAAATCTGTTCGAGCACGACGCTCATCGTGCGGCTCCGACGCGGCGGATGCGATAGGCCGTGAACAGCAGCGCCACCAGCATGGCGAGCAGCGCGGTTCCCTGGATGACGTCGCTGAGAAAGGCCGGAACGCCGGTGGCCCGCGACATCGCCTCGGCGCCGGTCATGACGGCGGCGAGGAACAGCGCCGCCGGCATCACGCCAAGCGGATTGAGCCTCGCCAACATGGCGACGACGATGCCGGAATAGCCATAGCCCGGCGAGATGTCGCTCATCACCTGGAAATGCACGCCGCCGACCTCGCTGACGCCGGCAAGCCCGGCGAGTGCGCCGGACAGCAGCGCCGTCGAGATCAGCACCCGTTCGACATGGATGCCGCCATAGCGCGCGGCCTCGGGATTTTCGCCGATGACCCTGATCCTGAAGCCGAGCGTCGTGCGCGCAATCAAGAACCAGATGACCGGCGCGGCCAGGAACGCCGCCACGACGCCGAGATGCAGCCGCGTGCCTTCGAGCAGCACCGGGAAATTGGCTGAATCCTCGATCGGCGGCGAGATCGGGTAGCCGCTAAAGCTGTCTTTCCACGGGCCTTCGATCAGCGCCATCAGCGCGTAGAAGATGACCGAGTTGAGCAGCAGTGAACTGACGACATCGTCGACTTTGAATTTCACCCGCAGCGTCGCCGGGATCAGGGCGACCGCAGCACCGGCGGCGGCGCCGGCGAGCGCCATCAGCAGCATGGCGAGCGGCCCCGGCATCGGAATGGCGCCGACGGCGCAGCTCGCCACCGCACCGGCAAGCAACTGCCCCTCGGCGCCGATGTTCCAGAATTTGGCGCGGAAGGCGACCGCCACCGCAAGGCCGGTGAAGATCATCGGTGTTGCGCGCACCAGCGTTTCGGTGATCGCGTAGCTGTCGCCCAGCGACGCCGAGAACATCACGCCGTAGGCTTCGATCACTCCGGCGCCGGCCAGCGCGATGAGGCCGCTGCACAGAACCAATGTCGCGCCGATGGCCAGCAATGGCAGAGCCAGGTTGAACCAGGCGGACGTTGAGGTGCGGGCTTCGAGGCGGAACATCAACTATGGCCCTCCGCCCCGGTCATCATCAGGCCGAGCCGCGCGATCGTGGCGTCGGCGCTGTCCAGGGTGCCGACAATGCGCCCCTCATACATCACCGTGATGCGGTCGCAGAACATCAGCAGCTCTTCAAGATCTTCGCCGATAACGACGATGCCGCAGCCCCTGGCACGCATGTCGAGGAACTTTTCGTGGACGAAGCGCGCCGCCCCGATGTCGAGGCCGCGCGTCGGCTGCGACACGACCAGCACCTTTGGGTCGAAGGCGAGCTCGCGCGCCAGCAGCGCCTTTTGCAGATTGCCGCCGGAAAGCGCCCCGGCCCGCGTCATCGGCCCGGGGCAGCGTATGTCATAGGCCTTGATCTGCGCTTCGGCGAAAGCGCGGATCGCATCGGGCCTGAGCAGGCCGTTGCGGCTGAACGCCGCCGTGCCTATGCGCGGCAACACCATCGAATCGGCGAGCGGCAGATTGGTGACCAGCCCGGTCGTCATGCGGTCTTCCGGGATGCGCCCGAGGCCGAGCGCCTGCACCTCGCACGGCGAGAACCGCGAGACCACTTTGCCGGCTATCGTCATCCGGCCCACATCGGGCGCGAGCACGCCGGAGATGACTTCGGCAAGCGCCCGCTGGCCATTGCCCGAGACACCGGCAATGCCGAGGATCTCGCCCGCGCGGACAAAGAGCGAGACGTCGCGCAACGCCATGCCGGAATGCCGCGATGTCGAGATGCCGTCCAGGGTCAGCACCGCGGCGCCCGGCGTCGATGGTCCCCTGGCCGGTGGAACGATCTCGTGGCCGCACATCAGCTGCGCCATCTCCGAGGACGTCGTGCTGGCAGGTGCGTCGACGCGCCCGGTCACTCGGCCATGCCGCAGCACCACGCAGCGATGGGTCAATGCCCTGACCTCGTTGAGCTTGTGCGAGATGAAGATGATGCCGAGACCTTGGGCCGCCATCGACCGCAGCGCCGAAAACAGCCCGTCGACCTCGGTCGGCGCCAGCACCGCGGTCGGCTCGTCGAGGATCAGCAGCCTTGCGCCGCGAAACAGCGCCTTGACGATCTCGAGCCGCTGCTGCTCGCCGATCGAAAGCGCCGAGACGGGAAGGCCCGGATCGAGCGTGAGCCCATGCTGGCGGCCGATCTCCGCCAGTCGCGCCAGCCCGCCGGCCCGGTCGATCCGGCCCGATTTGCCGGGAATGCCGATCAGCAGGTTTTCCAGCACCGACAGCCGCGGCGCCAAATGGAAATGCTGGTGCACCATGCCGATGCCGGCGGCAAGCGCATCGGCCGAGCTGTTGATCGTCACCGGCCGGCCCTGAACCAGTATCTCGCCGGCGTCGGGCGCATAGGCGCCGAACAGCACGTTCATCAGCGTCGTCTTCCCGGCGCCATTTTCACCCAGCAGCCCGAGAATTTCACCCGGCGCAACGCTGAGATCGACGGCTTCGTTCGCCACGACGGCGCCGAACCTCTTGGAGATGCCGCGCATTTCGATGAGAGGGGCGGGCAAGATTGGGCTCCCGGTGAGAGATGGCGCGGGCTTCACCCTCCCCCTTGTGGGGAGGGTAAAGAAACTCAATCCGAAACCGGGGTGTCCTCGTCGACGTTGACGCGGAAATTGCCGTCGAGGATTTCGGCCTTCTTCTTCTCGACCAGCTCCTTGACGTCCGCGGGCAGCGTCTTGTCGAATTTGTGATACGGCGCCAGAAAGGAGCCGCCCTTGGCCATGCGCGAGAAATCGCCGTAATCCTGCGCGGTGAAGACCCCGGCCTTAACCAGTTTGATCGCATGCTCGACCGTCGGATACATGTCCCAGACCGGGCCGGTGATCACCGTGTCCGGGCCGAGGCTGGACTGGTCGGACATGTTGGAGATGGCGAGGATCTTCCTCTCGACCGCCGCTTCGATGACGCCGAAACGTTCGGCATAGATCACGTCGACGCCGGCGTCGATCTGGGCGATCGCCGCTTCCTTGGCCTTTGGCGGGTCGAAGAAGGAGCCGATGAAAGCGACCTTCCTCTTGATATCAGGATTGACCTCCCGGGCGCCGGCAAAGAAGGCATTGACCAGCCGGTTCACTTCCGGAATGCCCATCGCCGCGACGGCGCCGATCGTGCCTGATTTCGACATCTTTCCGGCGATCAGCCCGGAGAGATAGGCCGGCTCGTGGATCCAGTTATCGAAGACTGCGAAATTCGGCTCGGCCGGCCCGGCGCCGGAGCCGAACAGGAAGGCGACCTTGGGAAATTGCTTGGCGGTCCGGCGGGATTCGCGCTCGGCGGCGAAAGCATCGCCGAGAACCAGCTCATAGCCGCCTTGCGCATATTCGCGCATCACACGGCTGAAATCCGCCGTCTGCACCTTCTCCGACCATTTGTACTCGATGCCGAGTTCCTTCTCGGCCCTCTGCAGGGCGACATGGATCTGGTGGACCCATGGCTCCTCGGTCGGCGTGGCGAAGATCGCCGCCACCTTCAGCTTCTTGTCCTGCGCCAAGACTTGGCCCGGCAGCATGGCTGCCGCCAGGCCGAGCGCGCCGAGTTCCAGCAAATTGCGTCGCGAAAGTCCTTCGCGTTTCGATTGGATTTTGCTCTTCCCGTTTTCCATTGCATGCCCCTCTGATTTGCGCCGTGTCGAGCCGGCTGTTTCTTTGAACTATCAGCGAGGGAACTATGGAACGGCGTCCGACCTTTGTCCACATGGTCAAATTTGTCGCGAAGCTGCAGCCGGCCGCCCTCCGTCGCAATACCACGGCGGCAGGGGATCGCTTGCGGTCAATGCTTGATGCGGTCGCGCATGGCGTACCAGAGCATGCCGAGCACATAGAGCGGGCCACGCAGGGCGGTGCCGCCGGGAAACGGCATCGGCCTCAGCGTCGAGAACAGATCGAGCCGCGACGCATCGCCGGTGATCGCCTCGGCAAGCAGCTTTCCCGACAGCGTCGACAGGATCACGCCCTTGCCGGAATAGCCATGCGCAAAATAAACCTCGCCATAGTGGCCGACATCCGGCAGGCGCGAGGTCGTCACCGAGACCAGCCCGCCCCAGGCATGATCGATGCGGCGGCCGCGCAAATGCGGAAAGGCCTTTTCCATATGCGGCCGCACGAAGCCGGCAATGTCTGCGGGCGGCGACGGCGTGTAACGCTCGCCACCGCCGAACAGCAGGCGGCTGCCCGCCGACAGCCGGTAGTAGTTGACGACGAAGCGTGTGTCGGAAACGGCGACATTGCTTGGGATGACGTCGCTGGTGTCGTCCAGCGGCTCGGTCGCGACGATGTAGTTGCCGACCGGCATGATGCGGCTGTTGACGCGCGGCTCGAGCCCCTGAAGCAGGGCGTCGCCGGCCAGCACGACATGCCTGGCCCGGACCGAGCCCTTGGCCGTCGCAACCCTGATGGCAGGCTCTCGCTCCAGCCGCAGCGCCACCGAATTTTCGTGGATGGTGACACCTGCCGCTGCCGCAGCGCGAGCAAGACCCAACGTGTAGTTCAGCGGATGCATATGGCCACCGAGCTTCTCGTACATCGCGCCGTGATAGGGCGTGTTCACCATTCCACGCGCCTGCGCCGCCGACAGCATCTCGACATCATGAAAATTCATTACGCTGGCAAGGCACTCGGCCTCTTCCTCTAGGTCGCGCAGGTCGGAGCCGTTGACCGCACCGGCCAGATGGCCGGTCAGCCTGAGGTCGCAATCGATGGCGTGACGCTTGATCAGGTCGAGCACCAGTCCGCGCGCCTCGAAGGCGAGATCGAAAAGCGCCCGCGCCCGTTCGGGCCCATAAAGCTTGACCAGACCCTTGGCGCCCTTGCGCAGGCCGGGGATGATCTGGCCGCCATTGCGCCCCGATGCCCCCCAGCCGATCTTGCCGCCTTCCAAGAGCACGACCTTCAGCCCGCGCTCGGTCGCATGAAGGGCTGCGGACAGGCCGGTACAGCCGCCGCCGACCACCACCAGATCGGCGTCGATGTCGCCCTGCAGCGCCGGATGATCTGGAGCCGGATTGGCTGTTGCGACATAATAGGATTTTCCGATATCGAGGCCGGAGTTGAACCCGCCAGAATTGAAGCCCATCATCAGACCTTGAGCAGCAGATGGTCGCGTTCCCAACTCGTCACGACGCTCTGGAACAGGTCGAGCTCGACGCTCTTGACGCGCAGATAGGTCTGGAAGAAATCTTCGCCGAGCAACTCCCGAACCGGACTGCACGCAGCGAAACGGTCGAGCGCCTCCTCCATGGTTTTCGGCAGTGTGCTCTTGCTGCGATAGGCGTTGCCCGATGCCTCGGGCGAACGCGAGAGTTTTTCTTCGACGCCGAGATAACCACAGAGCAGCGAGCCGGCCATCGCCAGATAGGGGTTGGCATCGGCGCCGGGCAGCCGGTTTTCCACCCGCCGCGCGGCGCGCCCGCCGGCCGGCACGCGCAGCCCGCAGGAGCGATTGTCATGCGACCACTCGATGTTGGCGGGGGCGCTGTGGTTCGGCCGGATCCGGCGGAACGAATTCACGTTCGGCGCAAACAGCGGCATCACCTCGGGAATGTATTTCTGCAGACCGCCGATGAAATGCCCAAACATCTCGGTGTCGGCATCGTCGCGCCCGGCAAACAGCGTATCCCCCGCCTCGTCGACGACCGACATGTGGAGATGCATCGAGCTGCCGGCTTGCGCGGCGATCGGCTTGGCCATGAAGGTCGCATGCATGCCATATTGCTGCGCGGCCTGGCGAGCCATCCGCTTGAACAGCAGCACCTTGTCGGCCAGCGGCAGCGCGTCGCCGTGCAGGAAATTGATCTCCAGCTGCGCCGTGCCCGATTCATGGATCAAGGTGTCGAGCGGCAGCCCGGCCGTGGCTGCGTAATCATAAAGGCGCCGGATCACCGGCTCGAACTCCTCCAGCGCCGCCATGTCATAGGGATGCTGTACGGTTTCGGAGCGGCCATTGCGCCCGACCGGCGCAGTCAGCGGCTGATCGGGATTGGGATTAGGCGCGGTCAGATAGAATTCGAGCTCCGGCGCCACCACTGCCCGCCAGCCGCGCTGGCTATAGAGATCGAGCACGGCTCTCAGCACATGACGCGGCGAGGCCATCCACGGTCGGTCCTCCATATGAAACGCATCGGCGAAGACATAGGCTTTCCCCGCTCCGGCAGCCGGCGCAAGGCACAGCGTCGCAACATCCGGCGCCATCCGCATGTCGGGGTCCTGATAGCCGAAGCCCTCGTCGTTGGAACCGGAATAGCGGCCGTCAATGCAGACCAGGAAGGCGCTGCTCGGCAGGTAGAGCGCACGGTCCTCGAGCGACTTCAGGAACTTGGCCGTCGGCAAGGTCTTGCCGCGCAACACGCCGTTCACGTCGGGCACCAGGCACTCGACTTCCCTGATCCCCTGCTGCTCCAGCCATCGCTTCGGATCGTCCGTCGGGGTCATTTGCGGTGCATCCGTTGTCGTGGTGTTGAGCATCAGGTCACGTCCTTACGAGGGCGAGAATAGCTTCGGCGGCGGCGTCCGTTCCCGGTGCCTGCGCCATGGTGGCCGCATTCTCCTCGAGGCGATAGCGCATTTCGCCGTCGGCCATTAGGCCAAGGATGACGTTTTCCAATTCGTCGTCGCTCCAGCCAACGCGGCTGAGGTGGCGGCCAACGCCGGTTTCCTCGGCGCGTTGCGCGTTGTCGTGCCCGTCCCAGCAATAGGGCATGATCAGCGACGGCACGCCGAAACGCAGCGCTTCGCAAAAGCTGTTGTTGCCGCCGTGATGGATGAAGAGATCGGATTTCGCGACAACCGACGGCTGCGGAAACCAGGCGTCGAGATAGACATTGTCCGGAACCGCGCGATAGCTGTCGCGCAGACCGCCGACATTGACGATGAAGCGGGCCGGAAGCCGATCGAATAGGGCGAGCATGCGCTCGATCAGGCCGACATCCATTGCGCCCAGGCTGCCGAAGCTGAGATAGACCAGCGGCCCGTCATTGCGTGGAAAGACCGGCACGTCGAACGGCCCTTCCGAACGGACGCAGCCTTCGAGATAGACGAAGCGGGCCGGGTCGAGCGGCTCGGCCCGCTGCCTGCGCACGATGGTTGGGGTCAGCAGCAGATTGAGATCGGGCGAAGCTTCGAGAAAAAGCCCCCTCGGCAAAGGCGCAAGACCGGCCTCGGTCCGAAGCCGGTTGAACCGGTCATGGGCCGGAGCGACGGCCGCCAGGTAGCGCGCCTCGAAAGCCGCACGGCTCGGGTCGTCGGCGGCGAGACCGGACAGATAGGGCGGTACATCGGCGTCGGGCAGCTCGGTCTCGGCGCATGAGACGACGCGCACCCATGGGCAGCCGGCGGCAGCAAGTGCTGGAAACATGATGACATTGTCGAGCACCACGGCGTCCGGCTTCAACCGGGTCATCAACTGGCGCAGCGGCGCCTCGGCATTGACCGCAGTATCGACGATCGCTTCCCAGGTCGGGGCGACATAGGTTTCGAGCTGGTCGATCGGGCTCAGCCTGAAATGCGGCAGATGCCGGCGCACGAAAGCCTGCCAGTAGCTCTGGCGTTCGCTGTCGGTCAGCGGATCGTCGGTCGGCAACTGGTATTCCTGAAAACCATAGTCGGCGAACACGCCGGAAAAGCCGGCGTGACAGATGAACACCGGCCGCGCGCCCCTTGCGCGCAAGGCCTGCGCGATGCCGACGCAATTGAGTGCGGCGCCGAAGCTCGCTTCGGGAAACAACGCGATGGTCGGGCTGGCTTTGCGCGTCACTGTTCTCGTGGTCCTCGTCAATCCGGCCGGCTGATCATGCCGAACAACGCGGGGGCGCCGCGACTGGCCGCCTGCGGTCGCTGGCTGCGGGACAATCGCAGATGGACGCGAAGCAGATCGGCTGCAACCTCATATTGCCGGCTTTCCAGTTGGTCGAGTATGGTCAGGTGCTCGCGCAGCGATTGCTTCAGCCGGAAGACGTTGACGCCTGCATAGGTCCCCGGCAGCCGGCGCAGCCTGAGATGGTCGGACAGCGCGTCGGTGACGAACCGGTTGGCGGCGCCATCGGCGATTAGGCCGTGAAAGTCGATGTCCAGCCGCTGGAACTCTTTGATATCGAACGCGGCGTCGGGCAGCGCCAGCAGCGCCTCCATGGCCTGGCGCAAGGCTGCCGCGCGGGTCCCGTCCAGCCGAAAGCCAGGCGCCAGAATGGCGGCGGGTTCTAGCATCAGGCGGAACTCGTAGCTTTCCCCTTGTGCCTCTGGATCGTCAGGCGCCCGCCTGAACAGCCAGGACTGTCCCGGTGCGCGATCCAGAAGATTTTCATCTGTCAGTTTCTTTAGTGCTTTTAGTACTGTCTTTCGTTCGGCGCTGTAGCGCCGCATCAGCGCGCCGATGGTCACCGTCTGATCCAGCCGGCGCGCCGACCGATCGCGCAGGATCATCTCCGCGAGTTCGTCCTCTTCGGCGCTTGGCAGATCAGCGGCAAGGGACGCCTGGTTGGTGAGGTCAACGGCCAGCCGATAGCCGGATTCAGCTTCCCAGCGCACCACGCCTTTTTCGGTGAGCAGGCGCAACGCGGCCCGCACCGGCGTCCGCGAGACGTTGCAGAGAGAAGCGATCTGCTGTTCCGGGAGATGAGCGCCGGCCTCGAAGCCGCGTTGCCGGGCCACATCGAGAATGCGCTGCGCGAGATCAAGATGATTGGTGCGCGGGCGTCTGGCAACGGCTTGCATGGCGTTTCTCGTGAACGGGCTCGACCGCTGCGGTTTGACCGATTGCCCTTGCGGGCGAGATCGGCTGGATTTCGCAGCAATCTGGCAAATTATGGATTGACGTACTTTTTTCTGCAATAGTACTGTGACGTCAATCGGCAACAAAAAAGACCGGGGAACAGGATCGAAGCGGCGGCATGATCGCAAGCGCTGGTCCGACGATTGATTGAATTCGACGATCAACCAGAATGGGAGTCTGTCATGACCGCCACCACCCTGCGGCACCGTTCGTTAAAAACATCCTCGATCGCGCTTGGCCTGGCCATGGCGCTGTCGGCGCCGGCGGCCGCCGCCGACCTCGTCATTTCCAACTGGGACGGCTACATGGCGCCGGATGCCATGGCCGCCTTCAAAGCAGCGACCGGCGTTTCCGGCGAGGTTGTCGTTCACGCAACCAATGAGGAGATCATGGGCAAGCTCGTCGCTTCGGGCGGCAAGGGCTATGACGTGGTCTTCGTTTCCTCGCCCTTCGCCGAAGTGCTGAACAAGCTCGGCCTGATCGAGACGATCGACCACGCCAAGGTCCCCAACCTCGCCAATCTCTATCCCGAGGCGGCCAATCTGTCGCACGACGTCGGCAACAAATTTTCCGTGCCTTACACCTGGGGCACCACCGGCCTCTGCTACCGCTCGGACCTGGTCAAGACCGAGCCGGCCAGTTGGAACGATCTTCTCGCCCCGTCCGATGCGCTCAAGGGCAAGACCACAATGCTGGCGACCGACCGCTGGCTGCTTGCCGCCGGGCAGCTCGCCAAGGGCTATTCGGTCAACGAGACCGATCCGGCCAAGCTCGCCGAGGTCAAGGACCTGCTGATCTCGGCCAAGAAGACCTTGCTCGCCTATGACGACACCACCTTCTATTCAAAGCTGGTCTCGGGCGAGGCGCTGATGGTGCAGGCATGGGATGGCTGGTGCAACTACGGCATCGCCGAAAATCCGCAGATTAAATACACCATACCCAAGGAAGGCTCGGACCTGTGGGTCGACACGATGGTGGTGATGAAGGCATCGGCCAACAAGGACGCCGCCTTCCAGTTCATCAACTTCATGCTGGACGCCAAGAACCACGCCTGGGCGGCCCAGAACATCGACTACAAGGTGCCGAACAAGCCGGCTATGGAAAGCCTGCCTGCGGATTTCCTCGCCAAATTCCCCAATATGGCCATGCCAGTGGCCGAGCTGGTCAAGTTCGAGCAGTTACGCGACGTCGGCGACGCCCAGCGCGACTATTCGAAGATCGTCAGCGAGATCAAGGCGGCGCAGTAGTCGGCAACCAAAGTCGCGGCCGACGGCGGGCTCCCGCCGACGGCCGTTGAGTTCGGTATCGCAATCGTGTCCCAAACCAGATTTCGCTCCTCCTTGCTGATGGCGCCGGCGCTGGCCTGGCTCACTGCCTTGATGATGGTGCCATGCGCGCTGGTGCTGGCGCTCGCCTTCTTCCGGCGCGGCATTTATGGCGGCATCGAATACACCTTCACGCTGGAGAATTTCGGGCTGGTGCTCGACCCGCTTTATGCCGGCATCTTCCTCAATTCGGCGCGCATCGCCGGCACGGCAACGCTGATCGCGGTGGTGATCGGCTATGCCGCCGCCTATGCGATCGCGGCGGCACCGCGCCGGTGGCAGCCGGTGTTCCTGTTCTTCGCCGTCTTGCCTTTTTGGTCCAATTACCTGATCCGCACCTATGCATGGATCGTGCTGCTCAACCGCGAAGGCCTGATCACCCAGCTCTTGCGCTGGTTCGGCTACACCGGCGAGCCGCCGTCGATGCTCTATACCGAAGGCGCCGTCATCGCCGGCCTGGTCTACAATTACCTGCCTTTCGTCATCCTCGCCTGCTACGCGCCGCTGTCGCGGCTCAATCCGGAGCTCGCCGAGGCATCGCGCGATCTCGGCGCTTCGGCCATGACCACATTTCGCCGGGTCATCCTGCCGCTGACGGTGCCGGGCATCGCCGCCGGGGCGGTGTTCGTCTTCGTGCTGTCGATCGGCAACTTCGTCACGCCGGCACTGCTCGGCGGCGGCCGCTTCCAGATGATCGGCAATCTTGTCTACGACCAGTTCCTGACCGCCAATGACTGGCCGTTCGGCGCAGCACTTGCGATGGCGCTGATCGCCATCATGCTGCTCGTGCTGATGGCGCAGGCCTTGGCAGCCGACCGCGCCGCGGGCCGTATCGCAGAAGCGAAAGCCGATGGCTGAGCGCTCCCCTTTCTTTCCCTTCTCCCCGTTCACGGGGAGAAGGTGCCCCAAAGGGGCGGATGAGGGGCGGCGCAAGCGTCGGCAATGTTGGGCGCCGCCCCTCATCTGCCTGCCGGCATCTTCTCCCCGTAAACGGGGAGAAGTACGCTCGCCGCCCGCTTGCCTCCAGGCCATCGGACGTCAGCCATGACTTCATCTCCAGCCCGCATCTTCGGCCTGCGAACGACACTCGTCCTCGTCTTCGCCTTCCTCTACATTCCGATCGCCGTGCTGGTGGCGCTGTCTTTCAATCAAGGCGGGCTGCCGACCGTCTGGTCGGGCTTTTCGCTGAAATGGTATGCCTCGCTCGCCGGAAACGCCGCGATCCTTTCCGCCGCCCTCAACACGCTGATCGTGGCGCTGGTCTCGACAGCCATCGCCACGCTGCTTGGCACCTTGCTGGCGATCGGCGTCGAAATGCGCCGGCAGTATGGAAGCGGCCTTGAGGCGCTGATCTTTGCGCCGATGATCATTCCCGACATCGTGCTGGCGGTTGCGCTGCTCAGCTTCTTTTCCATGCTCGATTTCACCCTGGGCCTGCACACCATCATCCTCGCCCATGTCGTGTTCAACCTCGCCTTCGTCTGCTCGGTGGTACGCGCGCGGCTGAAAAGCTTCGACTGGTCGATCGTCGAGGCCTCCGCCGATCTAGGCGCCTCGGCTGTGACCACCTTCAGGCGGGTGACATTGCCGGTCATCCTGCCGGCGGTCGTCGCCGGCGCGCTGCTCGCCTTCACCCTTTCGGTCGACGAGTTCATCATCGCGTTCTTCACCGCCGGCGCCGGCCGCGCCTCGACCACGCTGCCGATGCAGATCTATTCGATGATCCGCTTCGGCATCACGCCGGAAATCAATGCATTGGCGACCATCGTCATGGCGGTCTCAATCACCGCGCTGACCCTGTCGCAGCGGCTCAATCGCGGAGTCATCGGCCAATGAGCGAGCCCCGCACGCTGCTGGCGATCGACAAGGTGTCGAAGAATTTTGGCCGGGTGACGGCTGTCGACGGCATCTCGCTCGATATCAGAGAGAACGAGTTCTTCGCTCTGCTTGGACCTTCTGGCTGCGGCAAGACCACGCTGCTGCGCATGCTGGCCGGTTTCGAGACGCCCAATGGTGGCCGCATCCTGCTCGACGGCCGCGACATCGCCAAAATTCCGCCCAACAAGCGGCCGGTCAATCTGATGTTCCAATCCTATGCGCTGTTTCCGCATATGAGCGTCAGGGCCAATGTTTCCTACGGCCTCGAAATGGAACGCTTGCCGGCAAACGAAATCCGCTCCCGCGTCGATGCCATCCTGGCGACGACCGAGCTCGTCGCCTTCGCCGACCGCAAGCCGGAGCAATTGTCGGGCGGCCAGAAGCAGCGCGTCGCGCTTGCCCGGGCGCTGGTCAAGCGGCCGCGGCTGCTGCTGCTCGACGAGCCGCTCGGTGCGCTCGACAAGAAATTGCGCGGCGCCATGCAACTGGAGCTGAAGCGCCTGCAGCACGAAGTCGGCATCACCTTCGTCATCGTCACCCATGACCAGGAAGAATCACTCGTCATGGCCGACCGCATGGCGGTGCTAAGGGACGGCAAGCTGTTGCAATGCGACACACCGCATGCGGTCTATGAGCGTCCGGCCGACCGTTTCGTCGCCGACTTCATCGGCGTCATGAATTTCGTGCCGGGCAAAGCCGCCGCCGACGGGGTGCTGGCGGCCAATGGTGCGCGGATATCAGGCACGGTTCCCGCAATACTTTCGCCCGGAGCTGCGGCGGTCGCTTCAGTGCGGCCCGAGCGCATCCGGCTGTTCCCACCGCCAGAGACGGCCAACCGTGTTGCCGGCATCGTCGAGGCGCTCGCCTATCACGGACTCGACCTGCAGCTGCATGTCCGCACCGCTCTGTCACAAAAACCGTTCCTGGTGCGCGTCACCGCCGACGCCGCCGACCGCCGCCCGGTCACGTCGGGCGATGCGGTCGAGCTCGGCTGGGATGCCGCCGACGTCAGAATTTTCGCAGATTGATCGAAGGAGAACTTTCATGGCGCAGAAGACCATCGCGTTTTTTCCCGAAGCGGCCTACGGCCCGGCGCTCAATTCCGTCGGCATCGCCCAGGCGGTCGAGGCGCGCGGCCACAGAGCAGTGTTCCTGTCGGATCCCGGCTTCGTCGACGTCTACAAGGGCTACGGCTTCGAGGCGCATCCGGTGAACCTGTCCGAGCCGATGCCGCCCGAGCAAATGGCCAAGTTCTGGGAGGACTTCATCAACGGCCATATCCCGAACTTTCACAAATCGCCCTACGACCAGGTCGATAACTACGTGAAGGACTGCTGGACGGCGATCGTCGACAGCGCCAAATGGGCTGAGAAGGACCTGCCCGGCGTGCTTGCGACGATCAAGCCCGACGTCATCTGCGTCGACAACGTCATCCTGTTCCCGGCGATCAAGCAATATGGCAAGCCGTGGGTGCGCGTCATCTCCTGCTCGGAAAACGAGATCGAGGACGAGGACATCCCGCCGCATCTGTCCGGCTGCGGCGAGAACGACCACGCCTGCCATCAGCGCTACCGCGACCATTT
The DNA here is from genome assembly GCF_935825525.1 of Mesorhizobium escarrei. Taxonomy (GTDB): domain Bacteria; phylum Pseudomonadota; class Alphaproteobacteria; order Rhizobiales; family Rhizobiaceae; genus Mesorhizobium; species Mesorhizobium escarrei. Next base: position 27,619 of record NZ_CAKXZT010000147.1, on the reverse strand, counting down.
CAACGCGGTCATCAAGCCGATTCATGACGACTTCAATGCGTTTTTGAAAGCGAACAACGAAGCGCCGTATCCGATCGGCCAGTTCTTCGAGGCCTCGCCCTACCTCAACCTGCTGCTTTATCCCGAGGCGGCAAAGTTCAAGCGCCGCCATCCGCTCGACCCGGCAAAATTCCAGTATCTGGAAGGCTGCGTGCGGCAGGAGAAGCCCTACACCGTGCCGACCTTTGCTGAGAATAATGACGGGCCGCTGCTCTACGTCTCGTTCGGCAGCCTTGGCGCCGGCGATGTCGATCTGCTGAAGCGCATCATCGCAACGCTGGGCAAGACGCACTACCGGGCGCTGGTCAATGTCGGCGGCTACAAGGACCAATACGTGCAAGTGCCCTACAATGTGATCGTCGAGAGCTGGTTTCCGCAGCCCTCGGTGATTCCGCAGGTCGATGCGGTGATCCACCATGGCGGCAACAACTCGTTTACCGAGTGTCTCTACTTCGGCAAGCCGGCGATCATCATGCCCTATGTCTGGGATGGCCACGACAACGCGACCCGGGTCGAGGAAACCGGCCACGGCTTCGGCATGCCGCGCTACCACTGGAACGACGCCGAGCTGATCGCGAAAATTGAAGCTTGCCTCACCGACCCGGCAATCAGGGCCAAGCTGGCGAAGACGTCGGCGCAGATGCAGGCGCAGAACGGCCCGGAGAAGGCGGCGGGGCTGCTGGAGACGTTGCTGTGAGCGCGATGTTCGTTATGCCGAGCCAAGGCACCCCCCTCTGGCCTGCCCTCTTTGCCAAAACTTGGCATCTCCCCCACTTGGGGGGAGATCGGATGTCGCGACCGCTTTCGCCAATCATCAGCGTTGAAGAATGTGCGCGGCAAATGACGCTGCCAATCTCCCCCCAAGTGGGGGAGATGTCCGGCAGGACAGAGGGGGGCGCCGTAGAGCGAACGCCTCCCGAAAATGAGCGTCTCACCCGCGGAGCTCCCACATGACCTCCTCCGCCTCACATCTCCACCAGGCCTCGACCCGCACCGACCTCGTCGACTGGGGCGCCCAGCCCGACGTGCTGGAAGGCACCTCGCACTCCACCGGCAGGCTGGTCCACAAGGGGCCGAACAACCAGCCGGAATCCGGCATCTGGGTCTGCACGCCCGGCCGCTGGCGGTTGGCGATCCCGCGCGACGAATTGTGCCATTTCGTTGCCGGCCGCGCGACCTACCGATCGGACGACGGCGAGGTGATAGAAGCCTCCGCCGCCACGGTGGTCATGTTCCCGGCCGGCTGGGCGGGCGAATGCACCGTCCACGAGACCATTCGCAACATCTACATGCTGGCGTGAAGCCGGCCATTGGAGCTTTACGACATGCCGACACCGATCATGAAATCGCCGCTCGCCCTCACCGACCTGGTCGACTGGGGCGTCATCCCCACCATGATCGAGGGAGAATCCCGCACCTCCGGCAAATTGCTGCACAAGGGGCCGGAGGGCCGCTCCGAATGTGGCCTGTGGGTGTGCACGCCGGGCAAATGGCACTGCCACGTCACCCGCGACGAATTCTGCCATTTCCTCGAGGGCCGCTGCACCTACGTCCACGAATCCGGCGAGGTGATCGAGATCGAACCGGATACGGCGGCGTTCTTTCCGCAGGACTGGAAGGGCGTCTGCACCGTCCACGAGACCATCAAGAAGGTCTACATGATCCGCTGAGCGGCTTGAAAGGACGACCATGGACTTTTCACCTGACCGGCCGGCCTTCTTCGTCAATCCGGATTATCGGCCGATGACCGATGCAGCACAACCGGCAATCGATCCGGCGACGCTGGAAACCGTCGGCGCGATCGCGGCTGCAACCGACGGCGAGATCGACGCAGTGCTCACCGCTGCGGCCAAGGCGCAACCTGCCTGGAAAAAGCTCGACGCCAAGAGCCGCGCCAGGCATCTGCATGCTGTCGCCAATGCCATCGAGGCGGCCGACTTCACGCGCTGCGCCGAGCTGATGGTGCGCGAGATGGGCAAGCCCTATCCGGAAGCAATCGGCGAGATCGCCAACTGTGCACCGATCTTCCGCTACTACGCCGAAATGGCGCGTGACGACGCCGGCAAGATTGCCGGCACGACGCAGACCGGTTCCTTCCAGTATGCTCGCTACGAGCCCTACGGCACGTCGGTGCACATCATGCCCTACAATTTCCCGATCCTGCTGATGTGCTGGACCGTCGCCGCTTCGCTTGCCGCCGGCAATGCCTGCGTGATCAAGCCGGCCGAAGCGACGACATTGTCGACACTGGATTACATGACCGTGTTCCGCTGTCTGCCGGAGGGCCTGGTTTCCTGCCTGCCGGGCGGGGCGGCCACCGCGCAGGCTTTGATCGCTTCCGATCGCACCCATGCGGTCGCCTTCACCGGGTCGGTCGCCGCCGGCAAGGCCGTCGCCGTCGCCTGCGCCGAGCGCATGAAGCCTTGCGTTATCGAGGCCGGCGGCAGCGATCCGTTGATCATCAGCCAACATGCCCCGCTGGACGTCGCAGCTGCCGGCAGCGTCACTGCCGCGTTCCATCTTACGGGCCAGGTCTGCACCTCGGCCGAACGGTTCTTCGTCGTCGATGCCGTTCACGACCGCTTTGTCGAGCTGTTTGCGCAGAAGACACGTGCGCTGCGCATCGGCAACGGCCTCGACAAGACCGAGATCGGACCGCTGGTCAGCGAGGCGGCACGGGCAAAAGTCATGCGGCTGGTCGATGAAGCGATCCGCAGCGGTGCCAAGACGGTCACCGGCGGCCGCATTCCGCCGGCGCACAATGTCGGCTGGTTCTACGAGCCGACGATCCTGACCGGCGTCACCCCCGATATGGCGATCGTGCGCGAAGAGTGTTTCGGACCGGTCGCCGCGATCTGCCGGGTCAAGGATTTCGATGAGGCGATAGAACTTGCCAATGACAGCCCGTTCGGGCTCGGCGCCTCGGTCTTCACCACCGATCTCGTCGAGGCGCATGAGGCTGCGGAGCGGCTTGAAGCCGGCATGGTCTGGGTCAACAATCCGCTGATCGACAATGACGCGCTGCCGTTCGGCGGCTGGAAGGCATCGGGCCTCGGCCGCGAGCTTGGACGCCAGGGGCTGGATGCCTTCCGCCGCTCCAAGATGGTGATCATCGATCACAAGCCGGCGATTCAGGACTGGTGGTATCCCTATCCCGACAGCTGGTTCCGCGAAGCCGGCGGCCGCAAGCATGTATGAGGTGACACAGGGTCAGCGCTGCCAAGGGCCGCCACTTCAGCGCAGCGCTTTCTGCCCGCCAGCGGCGGTGATGACGCCGACGATGATCATGCCGGTCAGCAACAGACGGACGCCGGCGCTGACGCCGAACGTGTTGAGCATCGTCAAAAGCAGCACCAGGAACAGGGCCGCGCCCCAGACACCCGGCACGTTGGCCTTGCCGCCTGCCACCGACGTGCCGCCGATGACGACCACGGCGATAGAGGCCAGCAGGTACTCATTGCCGATATCGACATTGGCGCCACGGAAATAGCCGGCGAGCAGCGCCCCGTCGAGGCCGCCGAGCGCGCCCGACAGCGTATAGGTGAGGAAACGGATGCGGCCGACATTGACGCCGGCCAGCCACGCTGCGCGGATGTTCTGGCCGATCGCCAGCACCGAACGGCCATAAATCATGCGCTGCAGCGCGATAGCAGCACCGATGGAGAACAGCACGGTGAGGATCGCCAGCACCGGAATACCAAGAATCTGCCAGTTGGTGAAACTGGCGAAGCCCGGCGGCGGCTTGATCTGCAGGCCGCGGCCATAGCTGATGTCGATCGACTGGATGATGAAGCTCGCCGACAGCGTAGCGATGATCGGTGGAATACGCAGCGCCCAGATCAAGAGATAATTGGCGGCGCCGATCGCCATGCCGCAGGCCAGCGCCGCCAGCAGCCCGACGACGATCATTGAATCATTGCCGTCCATCACCTTCATGGCGACGGCGCTGGCGAGGCCGATATTGGCCGGCAGCGACAGGTCGACATTGCCGGGCCCGAGCGTGATGACGAACATCTGGCCGACACCGACGATGACGGTGAAGACGGCGAGCGAAAGTGCTGCCGTGATCATGCCGCCACCGCCATAACCGCCGGTGAAGGCGATCGTTGCAAGCCACACCAGCAGCGCGCCGATGAAGGACCAGATCCAGGGTTTGGCGAGCAGCAATCGCAACGAGGCCATCGCTCACCTCTCCCTGCGGCTGATCAGCACCCGGGCCGCCAGCACGATGATGAGGATGGCGCCATTGGCGGCAACCTGCCAATCGGGCGGGATGTGCATGAAGGTCAGCAGCGGCGAGGCGGCGAGCGCCAATGTCAGTGCGCCGATCACCGCGCCGATCGGCGATACCCGGCCGCCGACGAATTCGCCGCCTCCGAGGATGACGCCGGCGATCGCAAGCAGCGTATAGCCATTGCCGATATTGGCATCGGCCGAGGTGGTGATGCCGATCAGGGCCATGCCGGACAAAACGCCGAACAGGCCAGCCAGTGCGAAAAGCACGACCTTGGTCTTGAGCAGCGACCAGCCGGCACGGCTGAGAGCCGCGGCATTGCCGCCCGAGCCGCGCAGGATCACGCCATAGGAGGTGCGCATCAGCCCGAAATGAACGACCGCCGCGATCAGCAGTGCGGCAATGATCGGGAACGGAATGAAAGGCGGCTTGAAGGCCATCAGCGACAGCAGCCAGTCCGGCGCTTTGCCGCCGGGCTTCGGCAGGATGAGGATGGCCAGACCCTGCCAGGCGAAGCTCATGCCGAGCGTCACGACGATCGAAGGCAAATTGCGCAGATAGATCAGCGCGCCGAGCAATGCATAGACGCAAATCGATCCGAGCAGGATCAAGGCGCCGACCAGCGGCGCGTCCTTCAGCCAAGTCGCCGTGACGCAGCCGACGAAACCGACGAAGGTGCCGATCGACAGGTCCAGCTCGTTGCCGGCAATGACGAACATCTGCGCGATCGTCGCCAAGGCGATCGGGATCGCCAAATTGAGCATCAGGCTGAAGCCGAAATAGCTGATGGCGCGCGGATTGAGCCAGGCGATCGCCAGCAGCACCAGCACCAGCGACATTGCCGGCAGCAGCCCGCGCAACAGGCGCGCCCGCGCCAGCCTGCCGCGCTCGGAGGAACCTTTGAGGCCGGTCTCGGCGGGTGCTGCCGTCATCTCAGGCCGCGTCGCCGAACGAGGACTGGATGATCTTTTCCTCCGTCAGCTCATCGCGCGTAAGATTAGCGACGATCCGGCCGTTCTTGAAGACATAGACGTTGTGGCAATTGTCGAGCTCTTCGGTTTCCGTGGTGTACCAGAGGAAGGTGCGGCCGCGGCCAGCCTCTTCGCGCAGAAGGTCGTAGACTTCGAGCTTGGTACCGATATCGACGCCGCGCATCGGGTCGTCCATCAGCACGATCTCCGCGTCGGAACCGAGCGCCCGGGCAAACAGGACCTTCTGCTGGTTGCCGCCGGACAACGAGAAGATGTTGTTGTTCATGTCGGGTGTGCGGATGCCGATTTTCCTTTGCCAAAAGGTTGCGAGTTCGGCTTCGCGTTGCGGCGAGATCAGCAGACCATTGCGCAATCGCTTCAGCGAGCGGATGCCGATGTTTTGCGCAATCGACCATTGCGGAAAAATCCCGTCAGACTGGCGGTCGCCGGCCACCAGTGCTACCGGCGCGGTGACCTCGATGCCGGTTTTGGCGCGCGCGGCGGCGGCGAAGATCGCCAGCAGCAGATCGGTCTGGCCATGGCCGGCAAGCCCGGCAAGGCCGATGATCTCGCCCGCATGAGCGACAAGTTCGTTGCCGTCCTCTTGCCGCGCCGGGCGGGCTCGGACCCGCAACGGGCCGGTCTCCGGCTTCTGAGTCGCGATTTTGGCCGCGATCTTCTCACGCGCTTCCGCTCCTCCCATGGTCGTCACCAGCCTGTCGCGATCGAAAGCCTTCGCCGCATCTGAAGCAACGACGTTGCCGTCGCGCATTACCACGATGCGATCGGCATTCCCGAGCACCTCGCCCAGAACATGCGAGATCAGGATGCAGCTCTTACCCCCGGCGACAAAGCGCCGGACGAAACCCAGCAACTGGCCGGCCGTATGCGCGTCGAGCGAGGACGTCGGCTCGTCGAGGATCACCAGCTCGAGCGGATCCTGCGTCACCGTGAAGGCACGCGCCACCTCGACCATCTGCCGCCTGCCGATGGAAAGGTCGCTGGCGATGTCGGAGGCGGAGATGCTGTGGCCCGGGAAAATCTCATCGAGCTTGGCCGCGATGAGATCGGCCGCCTTGCGCCGCCAACCGAAGCCGCGCAGCGTCGTGTGGTTGATGCGCGTGTTCTCGGCGACGCTGAGATTCGGGCACAGCGACAGCTCCTGGAACACGCAGCGTATGCCGAGCTGCTGCGCGCGCGGCACCGAATAATTGTCCTCGACATGGCCGCGCACCGCGATCCGCCCGCTGTCGGGCATAAGCGTGCCGGCCACCATATGCATGAGCGTCGACTTTCCAGCGCCATTATGGCCGACGAGGCCGACGCACTCGCCGGCGCCAACGTGGAAATCGACGCCCGCGAGCGCACGGACGGCGCCGAAATGTTTTTCCGCGCCGTCCAGCCTGATGATGTCGATATTGGCGGCGCCGAAATGTTTTTCGGCGCCGTCCAGCCTGATGATCTCTGTACCGGCCTCGGGCATCCCTAGCGATATCCGGTCGGCGACGCATGCGACATTGGGTGTGCCACGCTCACTTGATGTTGGCTTTGATCGCCGCGATGGCGTCTTCCTGCGTGTATTCGTGACTGGCGACACCACCCTTGGGAATGTTCGGCAGCTCGGCCTCGAAGGTATCATGGGTGAAGGCGAGGTATGGCACCAAGAGATCGTGTGGCACATCCGTGCGGCCGTCGAGCACCTGCTGCGCCACCCAGAAGGCCAGCGACGATACGCCTGGCGCAATGGATGCCGACCAGGTCTGGTAGCCGTCCTTGTCCTTCTGTTCCTTCCACCATTGCAGCTCATCCTGGCGATTGCCCATGATAATGGTCGGGCGCGGTTTGCCGGCGGCGGCAAAGGCTTGTGCCGCGCCATAGCCGTCGCCGCCCTGATCGACGACGCCGACGATTTCCGGTAGCGACGGCAGGATTGTCGCGACCGCCTTCTGTGCTGTGGTCTGATCCCAGTCGCCGGTCACCGAACCGACGATCTTGAACTTGGGATGAGCGGCGACGCCTTCCAGAATCCCGGCATGGATGGCGTCGTCGATCGACGTGCCGGCAAGGCCGCGGATTTCCAGCAGATTGCCGCCCTCGGGATGGAACTTGGCCATCTGCTCGACTTCCTGCCTGCCCATGTCCTTGAAGTCGACGACCACGCGATAAGCGCAGGGCTCGGTGACGATGCCGTCGAAGGAGACGACGACGATGCCGGCATCGCAGGCCTGCTTAATGGCGCCGTTGAGCGCGTCCGGCGAGGCGGCGTTGATGACGATGGCGTCATAGCCTTGCAGGATCAGGTTCTGCACCTGGGCCGCCTGGGTCGGCACTTCCTTGTCGGCCGTCGTGAAGATGTCCGCGGCTGCCACCACCCCGTCGGCGACCGCCTTCTTGGTGACGATGGCATAGCTGTTGAGCATCGCCTGTCGCCACGAATTGCCGGCATAATTGTTGGAAAAGGCGATCTTCTTGTCGCTGGTGTCGGCAAGCGCGTTGCCTGACGCGAGCATCGCCGCAAGGGCACTCAAGACGAGTATCTTCTTCATGTGTTATCCTCCCATGGATTGTCGTTGTTGGCTGCTGGTTGCTGTTATGGCGGCCTCGTTTCAATATTGTCAGACAAATTTAGATGGGTGCACTTGTCAACAGCGATCGGTGACGGTTTGACGACCAACTTGCGGTGCAATGATTGAAAAGGCTTCGGCTCCTGGTCTAGGGGTGGGGCAGGAGACCGAAATCGAGATGGCAGCGACGCTGACTGACGCGCTGGGCGCACCCGGAATTCCGGCGCGCTGGACGTCAAGCGCCAAGAGCGGCGTCGGAACCGCGCTTTCGCCGGCCTGCCCTATCTGGTTCACGATCAGCCGTGGTATCCTCAACGAGGTCTATTATCCCAGCCTCGACAGTGCCTGCACCCGCGACATGGGGCTGGTCGTCACCGGCCCTGGCGGCTATTTCTCGGAAGAGAAGCGCGATGCCGTGCACAGCACTGAGCCGTTCGAGGATGGAGTGCCCGCCTACAGGCTGGTCAACACCGCCGCCCATGGCACCTACCAGATCGAAAAGCGTATCATCACGGATCCGGAACGTCCCGTTCTGCTGCAGGAGATCAGCTTCACGCTGCTGAGAGGCCCGGTTGCCGACCACCGCGTCTACGCACTGCTGGCACCGCACCTCGTCAACGCCGGCATGGGCAACACCGCCTGGGTCGGCGACTACGAGGGAAAGCCTGTCCTGTTTGCGTCCGGGCGTCGCGCCTGCCTGGCGCTCGCCTCGTCGCTGCCTTGGGGAGCATGCTCGGCCGGCTATGTCGGTGTCTCCGATGGCTGGCAGCAACTCCGTCGTGACGGCCGGCTCGACCCGGCCTGCCGCAGGGCCGAGGACGGCAATGTCGCGCTGACCGGTGAGATCGGCTTCTCGGCTGCGAACCCGAAGGCGTTGCTGGCGCTGGGTTTCGGAACGACGCCGCAAGAGGCGGCGCAAAATGCCTCGGCCAGCCTGAAGCTAGGCTTTGCGCCCGCAGCCGAATCGTATGTCGAAAAATGGCGGGAGTGGCAGGCTAGCTTGCTGCCGCTGGACCGGCATGGTGCGGGGATCAACACCTATCGCCTCAGCACGGCGGTTCTGGCAACGCATCGCTCATCCACCGGCGCGGCCGTCGCCAGCCTGTCGATCCCGTGGGGCTTCAGCAAGGGCGACGACGATATCGGCGGCTATCATCTGGTCTGGCCGCGCGACCTGGTCGAAACCGCAGGCGGCTTCCTCGCCGCCGGCGATCCGGCGCAAGCGGCTGAGATCCTCGCCTATCTCCGCTCGATCCAGCAGCCGGATGGGCATTGGCCGCAGAACACCTGGCTCGACGGATCAGCCTATTGGCCGGGCATCCAGATGGACGAATGCGCGTTTCCGCTGCTGCTCACAGATGCGTTGCGCCGGGCTGGGCACCTGGCAGACGCCGCGCTGCTCTCCTTCATGCCGATGATCGAGCGCGCCGCTTCCTATGTCGTGCGCAACGGTCCGGTCACCGGCGAAGACCGCTGGGAAGAGGATGCCGGCTACAGCCCGTTCACGCTGGCCGTCGAGACCGCTGCACTGCTAGCCGCGGCCGACATGTTCGAAATTTGCGGCAAAGCAGAGCCGGCAAATTATCTGCGGGAAACCGCCGACGTCTGGAACGACCAGATCGAGCGCTGGACCTATGTCACCGGCACTCCACTCGGCGAAGAGGTCGGCGTCAAAGGTCATTACGTCCGCATCGCGCCGCCCGACACCACCGGTGCGGCGTCGCCGAAGGACGGCTATGTGCCGATCAAGAACCGGCCGCCCGGCGATAGCGACCGGCCGGCCGAGGCGATCGTCAGCCCGGATGCGCTGGCGCTCGTACGCTTCGGCCTCAGGGCCGCCGACGATCCGCGCATCGTCGACACGGTCAAGGTCATCGATGCGCGGCTGCGCTGCGACCTGCCGCAGGGGCCTGTCTGGTATCGATATACCAGCGACGGCTATGGCGAGCACGCCGACGGCGCGCCCTTCGACGGGACCGGTCAGGGCCGGCCCTGGCCGCTGCTGGTCGGCGAGCGCGCCCATTACGAACTGGCGGCGGGACGCAGGGACAAAGCAGCGAGCCTGTTAAAGACCCTGGAGGATTCTGCCGGGTCTGGCGGCCTGCTGCCGGAGCAGGTCTGGGATGGTCCCGACATGGCCGAACGCGAACTGCGGCACGGCGGACCGTCGGGCAGCGCCATGCCGCTGGTCTGGGCGCATTCGGAGCATATCAAGCTGCTGCGCTCGCTCAGCGACGGCGCCGTCTTCGACATGCCGCCGCAAGGCGTGAAACGCTACATCGAGGACAGGACCGCGGCGCCGCGCCGGACATGGCGCTTCAATCACAAGCTCCGCGCCATGGCCGCCGGCAAGCTGCTGCGCCTCGAACTGCTGGCCCGGGCGGTGGTCCATTGGAGCAGCGACGATTGGGCGACCGTCCATGACGCGGAGACGACCGAGAATGCCTTCGGAATCCATCTCACGGACCTGCCCGTTGCCGATGTTCCGCCGGGCAACACGATCGTCTTTACTTTTTTCTGGCCCGATGCCGGCTGTTGGGAGAATGTCGACTTTTCCGTCAGTATCGACAAGCTGGACTCGAGCATGATCCCGAAAAGTGGAAACCGGTTTTCGGAAAAGGTCATGCTCCAAAAATAGCCAGTAGATCTTCTATCCCTCAAGGAAGCAGGACGAGAAACATGCAGATCGGAATGATGGGACTGGGCAGGATGGGCGCCAACATGGTGCGGCGTCTGCTGCGCGATGGCCACGAATGCGTGGTCTACGACATCAACCCGGCCAGCGTTGCAGCCCTTGTGACGGCTGGCGCGATCGGAGCCGCTTCGATGGAGGAGTTCGTCGGCAAGCTGGCCAAGCCGCGCAGCGCCTGGCTGATGCTGCCGGCGGCGATCACCAGCCGGATCGTCGATCAGGTGGCCGACCTGATGGAGCCGGGCGACATCATCGTCGACGGCGGCAATTCCTATTATCACGAGGCTGTCGACCACGCAGCGCGCCTGGCATTGAAAGGCTTGAACTATGTCGATGTCGGCACCAGCGGCGGCGTCTGGGGCCTCGAGCGCGGTTATTGCCTGATGATCGGCGGCCCTGACAGCGCGGTCCAGCATCTCGATCCGGTCTTTGCCACCCTGGCTCCGGGCGCCGATGCCGGGGCGCCCGCCCCTGGCAAGGATGCCGGAACCGCCCCCTTCGGCTATCTCCACTGCGGGCCGAGTGGCGCCGGCCATTTTGTCAAGATGGTCCACAACGGCATCGAGTACGGCGTCATGGCCGCCTATGCCGAGGGCATGAACATCCTGAAGTCGGCGAATGCGGGCAAGAGACAGCGGACGGCCGACGCCGAAACCAGTCCATTGGAAAACCCGCAATATTACCAGTTCGACATCGATATCGCCCAGGTTGCCGAGGTCTGGCGGCATGGCAGCGTCATCGGCTCCTGGCTGCTCGACCTCACGGCGGGCGTATTGAAGTCCGATTCGGGGCTGACGCAGTTCGGCGGACGGGTTTCGGATTCCGGCGAAGGCCGCTGGACGCTGAAGGCGGCGATCGACACCGGCGTGCCGGCGCCGGTTCTGTCCTCGGCCTTGTTCGACCGGTTCTCCTCGCAAGGCGAATCCGAATTCGCCGACAAGCTGCTGTCCGCCATGCGCTATGCCTTTGGCGGCCATGTCGAAAAGCCGAAGACCGGCTCGTGACAGGGAACGCACGCTCATGAACCAGGAACGGTCCGACACGCTGGTGCTTTTCGGGGCGACCGGCGATCTCGCCCATAAGAAGATCTTCCCCGCACTTTACGCCATGGTGGCCAAGGGAACGCTCACCGAGCCGGTGATCGGCGTCGCATTCGATGCCTGGGACCTGAAGCAGTTGCAAGCGCAGGCCCGCGACGGCATCGTTAGGGACATCGGCAAGGTCGACGAAAAAATCTTTGCGAAACTTGCCTCGCTGCTTCGCTATGTCAGCGGCGACTACCGCAGCGCCGCGACTTTCGAGAAGCTGAAAAGCGCGCTCGGAGCCGCACAGCACCCGCTGCACTATCTGGCGGTGCCGCCGACCATGTTCGAGACGGTCATCCAGGGGCTGGAACAGTCGGGCGCAGCCCAGGGCGCGCGTCTGATGGTGGAAAAGCCTTTCGGTCACGATCTGCAATCGGCGCGCTGGCTGAACCGGGTCCTGCACCTGGTGTTCGACGAGCAGTCGATCTTTCGCATCGACCATTATCTCGGCAAGGAGGCGATCCAGAACCTGCTCTATTTCCGCTTCGCCAATTCCTTTCTCGAGCCGATCTGGAACCGCAATTTCGTCGAGAGCGTGCAGATCACCATGGCCGAGGATTTCGGCGTCGAGGGTCGCGGCCGCTTCTACGACGAGGTCGGCTGCATCCGCGACGTCATCGAGAACCATCTGCTCAACATCCTGCTGCTGCTGGCCATGGAGCCGCCCGTTGGCCGCTCGGCCAACGATCTGATCGACGAGAAGGTGCAGGTGCTGCGGGCGATCCGGACGCTGACCAGGGACGATGTCGTGCGCGGCCAATTCAAAGGCTATCTCAGCGAGCCGGACGTCGCGCCAAATTCGCCGGTCGAGACCTTCGCCGCGGTGCGTTTCTTCGTCGACACCTGGCGCTGGCGGGACGTGCCCTTCTTCATCCGCGCCGGCAAATGCATGCCGGTGCACGCGACCGAGGTCATCGTGCGTTTGAAGCGGCCGCCGCTCGACGTCTTCGACCCGATCAAACCCGGAGATGCGAATTACGTCCGTTTCCGCATCGACCCGCAGGTGGCGATCTCGATCGGCGCCCAGCGCAAGGCCGCTGGTGACGACATGATCGGCGAGCAGGTCGAACTCACCGCGCTGGACGACAGCAAGGGCGACATGCCGCCCTATGAGCGGCTGATCGGCGATGCCATGAACGGCAACGGCCAGTTGTTCACCCGCCAGGACGCCAGCGAGCTCGCCTGGCGGATCGTCGGCCCGGTGCTCGGCGACTCGACCCCGCCGCACCTCTATGAGCCGGGGACTTGGGGCCCGGCCGATGCGATGGCCGGGTTCGGACCGCCGAACGGCTGGATCAATCCGGCGAAATGAACTCGGAGGCGACGCAGTGGCCAAAGCGGCGAAAAAGCCGGCATCGGACAGCGAAAAGATTGTGCTTGCGATCGATATTGGCGGCTCCCATGTCAAGATCCTCACCAGCGCCGGCGGCGAGGAGCGCAGAGCCGATTCCGGACCCGGCCTGACGCCGCAGCAGATGATCGCTTCTGTGCAGACGCTCGCCGATGGCTTGCCCTACGACGTCGTCTCGATCGGTTATCCCGGCCCGGTTCGCCACAACAGGCCTCTGGCCGACCCCGCCAACCTCGGCAAGGGCTGGGCCGGATTTGACTTCGCCACGCAGTTCGGCAAGCCGGTGAAGCTGGTCAACGACGCGCTGATGCAGGCCGTCGGCAGCTATGAAGGCGGGCGCATGCTGTTCCTGGGCCTCGGAACCGGCCTCGGTGCTGCGATGATCCTCGACAACGTCGCCCAGCCGATGGAGCTCGCGCATCTTCCCTATAAGAAGCGCGGCAGCTTCGAGGACTATGTCGGCGAACGCGGCCTTGAAAAGCGCGGCAAGAAGAAATGGCGCAAACACGTCTTGGACGTCGTCGAGCGGCTGCGCGCCGCCCTGCAGCCTGACTATGTGGTCATCGGCGGCGGCAATGTCGACAAACTGGACGAATTGCCTGCCGGTTGCAGGCGTGGCGACAACACACGCGCCTTCGAAGGGGGATTTCGACTGTGGCGCGACAAATCCCTGATTGTCTGATATTATAGCGGTTCGGGTCAGACCTGTTGATCTGGCCCGGCCGTTAGTATTGTTATTCAAAATAATGTGTGGCGTGGTGCGGCGTCATTGCGTTATGCAGATTTGCCGACTAGGAATTCTGCAACCCCACTAACGGAGAAAATAGATTGACCGACGACAGCAACAAAGCCCGCAAGGACATCGACCTTCTCGAGCTGACCGCTCACATCGTGTCCGCCTACGTCGAGAAGAACCGCTTGCCCGCTTCCGGGCTCGGCGATCTCATCGCCAGCGTCAGCGCGTCGATAGGTGGGCTCGGCCAGCCCGCCGTTCCGGTCGCAGCACCGCTGATCCCGGCGGTCAATCCCAAGAAATCGGTGACGCCGGATTACATCATCTGCCTCGAAGACGGCAAGAAGTTCAAATCCCTGAAGCGCCATATCGGCGTTCATTTCGGACTGACGCCGGATGCCTACCGCGCCAAATGGGGCTTGCCGGCTGACTATCCGATGGTCGCGCCGACCTATGCGGCCTCGCGCTCGCAACTGGCGAAGGCGATCGGCCTGGGCCGCAAGGCCGCCCCGCCGGCGCCGGTCAAGAAGACCAGGAAGCCCAAGGCCACGGTCTGACGCGTTCGAAGTCGCCTTTGACGCTCGAGATTGGCGAAAGCCGTCGCGACGTCCAATCTCCCCCCTTGAGGGGGAGATGCCAATTTGTGGCAAGAGGGCAGGACAGAGGGGGGCTCAACCTGCGCACCTAACAACCTCTCCACCCCTGCCGAGCTGTGCAATTAGCATGATAGCCGGAAATCCTTGATCCAGGGCCGATTTTTGCGCGCGCCTCGCACCGAACTGCGTTAAGAGCGCTGTGGTCGGACCAGCGCCTCGTGGAAGTGCCCCGCCGGCCGACTTCCTTGCCACGGGGCCTGATTCATGACACCCGAACCTCACGCACCGCCCGACCGGCGCTATGCCGCCTTCCGGCACAAGCCCTTCCTGAGCTATTGGGCGGCACGCTTCCTCGCCACATTCGCCACCCAGATCGTATCCGTCGCCGTCGGCTGGCAGGTGTACGACCTGACCCGCGATCCGTTCGATCTCGGCCTTGTCGGCATTGTCCAGTTCCTGCCTTCGCTGCTGCTGGTGCTGATCACCGGGGTGGTCGCCGACCGTTTCGGCCGCCGTCTGATCATGGCGCTGATGGTGCTGCTGGAGGCGATCTGCGCGCTGGCCCTGCTGCTGCTGACGCTGCGCGGCCTTAGCGGACCGGGATTGATCTTCGGCGTGCTCGCCATGTTCGGGATCGCGCGCGCCTTCTTCGGACCGGCCGCGGCTTCGCTGTTCGCCAACCTGGTGCCGCCAGAGGATTTCGGCAACGCGATCGCCTGGAATTCGTCAGCCTGGCAGACAGCGACCATCGTCGGACCGGTCGCCGGCGGCCTGCTCTACGGGCTCTCGGCGGAAGCGGCATACGGTACCGCTGCCGTTCTGATGTTTGTCGCCGCGGTGCTGGTCTTCACCATCCCAAAGCCTGCCCAACGCAGCGAGACCGACAGGCCGACGATGCAGACCCTGTTTGCCGGCTTCGGCTATATCTGGAGCGAGAAGATCGTGCTTGGCGCCATTTCGCTCGATTTGTTCGCCGTGCTTTTGTCCGGCGCCACGGCGCTGCTGCCGGTCTATGCCCGCGACATCCTCGAACTCGGCCCATGGGGCCTGGGACTGTTGCGTTCGGCGCCGGGGATCGGCGCCATCTGCGTCGCCATCTGGCTGGCCGGGCATCCGATCCGCAACCATGCCGGCGTGGTCATGCTCGGTTTCGTCGCGCTGTTCGGCGCCTTTACGGTGCTGTTCGGCCTTTCCACCATCACCTGGTTGTCGATCGCAGCGCTCGCCTTGCTCGGCGCCACCGACATGTTCAGCGTCTACATCAGAGAGACGCTGATCCAGCTGTGGACACCGGACAAGGTTCGCGGCCGCGTCAACGCCGTCAATCAGGTTTTCGTCGGCGCCTCCAACGAGCTTGGCGAATTCCGCGCCGGCACCATGGCGGCGTTGATCGGCACTGTGCCCGCGGTGGTGATTGGCGGCGTCGGGGCAGTCGTTGTCGCCGGGCTGTGGGCGGTGCTGTTCCCGCAGCTGCGCAAGGTCCGCCACCTCAACGGGCGAAACTGATCCGGAGCACGCTCACGACAGCGCGGGCTTGCCGAAGATCGTCTGCAGGAATTCGCCAAGCCAGCGCTTCAGATGCATGTCCCAGATCAGCCGGCCGCCGAGATGATCGCGACCGGGCTGCGCGCCGGGCAACTCGAAGCGATGCGCGCCGCGAACAACCCAGCGCTGCATCATCGCCCTGGTCAATTCGCCATGGAACTGGATGCCCCAGGCATTGTCGCCATAACGAAAAGCCTGGTTGGGATAGGTTTCGGCCGTCGCCAGCAGCGTCGCGTCCTTCGGCAGCGAAAAGCCCTCGCGGTGAAACTGATAGACCATCTCGGGCCAGCGCATCAGCTTCTTGCCCGCCTCGGTCGCTGTCAACGGATACCAGCCGATCTCGACCAGCCCTTCGCCATGGCCTTCGACCTTGCCGCCAAGATGGTTGACCAGCATCTGCGCGCCGAGGCAGATGCCGAGCAACGGCCGGTTCTCCCTGAGCGGAATTTTTAGCCAGTCGGTTTCGCGGCGGACGAACTCGTCCTCGTCATTGGCGCTCATCGGTCCGCCGAACACCACGGTTCCGGCATGACCGTCCAGTGTTTCCGGCAAGGCGTCGCCGAGCGGCGGGCAGCGGAGATCGAGGTCGAAGCCTTCTTCGATAAGCATGTGGCCGACGCGCCCTGGGCTCGAACTCTCCTGATGCAGCACGATCAGGATTTTTGGTCTCGGCCTCGGCGTGGGTGGCATCGGGGGATCCCGTCTATTCGTCGCTCGACGTTCCAGCCGCGCCCGGCACTTCGGCGGCCGCCTTGCGGCGTGCCTCGACCCGGTCGTGGCGTTCGACATCCATCAGCTCGGCGACCCGCCAGACGATATTGTCCTCGAGTTCGTGCAATTCGCCATCGGCATAGACGATTTCCCACATCAGGCCGATGAAGGCTTTTCGCGCGTCCGGATCGAGCTGACGCTTCAAAACGCTGGTGAAGGCGTAGAGGTCGATCGCCTCATTGTCGGCCCGCTCGCCGGCAGCGGCAAGCGCGTCGAGCTCGTCGCCGCTGATCGAATAGCTTTCCGCCAGCACCACCTTGAACCGTTCCCATTCGGCATCCTGACGCACGCCGTCGGCACTCATCACATGGTAGAGAAGGGCGGATGCAGCAACGCGCGGATCATCGGCGTTGTTGCCGGCGCTGCCAACTCCCGGCAGGTCTTTCAGAAACGACAGAACGCGTTCGAACATGTGATTCCTACTTCCCATCCGCCAAAACTAGCAAGCTCAGCCAAATCAGAACAATCGAAACTTGCGTGGCGATTTTTGGTCTTCGTCGTCCGGATCGACGCCGGGATCGTCGGGCAGCCGGGCCATTTCCTCCACCGGTTCGACAGCTTCCGCATCTGTCGCGGTGACCGGCTCAACATCGTCTTCACCAGTTTCCGATGCCGCTGAGGTGGTCGGTCTTTCGGCCGAACCAGCGGGGTTCAGCTCGATCACATTTTCCTTTGCCGACTTCGTTGGCGCCGCGATTGTTGGCACGGCGTCCGGCGCATCCTCGTCACTGTCGATGAGCTGGCCGAGCCGCTCCATCGGCGCTCGCCACTCGAAGGCGTCGAGCTTGCCGGTGATCGGCGACACCGGCGCCCAGCGTTCGGAGACGACGCCATCGGCGACCCAGGCCGGATCGCCCGGTGCACGCACAGCCTTGGACAAAAGCTGCCGCACCTTGCCCTGATCGCCGGTCTCGGCCTCCTCGATGTCGGCCAGAAGCAGATAGGCGCCTTCGCGGCGATCCATGCGGATGGCTGCCTCAGCCTCTTTGCGGGCGGTTGAAAAGTCCTGCGCGTCGAGCGCGGCGCGCGCCACCGCCAGCGACGATTCGGCGTGGTTCTTCTTCATCTCCTGCAGCTTCTTCGCCCGGTTCAGCCGGTCGAGCACGGCATCGCCTGGCCGGGCGTGGCTGTAAAGCTCGGCGATCTCTGGATGCGGCTCGGCTTTCCACGCCGTTTCGAGGATCTTCGCGCCTTTGCGCACATCATTGTGTCTGAACAGCAGTTTGGCTGCGATTACCGCCGCCGGCGCGAAATCCGGCCGCAGCCGGTTGGCCTCCAGAGCAGCGGTTTTGGCGGCATTGGGATCGCTGTCGATCAGCGCCTGCGCCTTGGCGGTGAGCAGCACGGCGCGACGCCGGTTGGCGGCATCGCGCTCGATCTGCCGCGTTGATTTCTGCGCCTCGACCAGTTTCAGCGCGCCGTCCCAGTCGCCGCGCCCGGTCAGGTCTTCCAGCGTCGATTCGGCGGCCCAGGCCAGCTGCGGCGCCATCGCCGCGGCGCGGCCGGCGTAGTGCCGCGCCGCGTTGCGGTCGCCGAGGCGTTCGGCCTCGAGGTAAAGCCCGCGCAGGCCGAGCAACCGCATTTCGGGATCGTCGAGCATGGTCTCGAACTTTTCCCGGGCACCCTCATGGTCGCCTTCGAGCAGCGAGGCTTGCGCCTCCAGCAATTGGATCAGCGGCTCCTGGTCGGAGCGGATCAGCTTTGCCGCTTCCTTGGTCTTCTTGCGGGCGAGCGCTCCGTCACCGGCGCCGGCGGCAATCATGCCGGTCGACAGCGCCTGATAGCCGCGATCGCGACGGCGCACGCGGAAATAGCGCGAGATGGTGTAGGGGCTGTTCCACAGCGCCTTGAGCAGCCACCAGACGATCATCACCGCGGCAACCACGGCAACGACCGCCACCGCCGCCACCATCAGGCTGACCTGGTATTGATAGCCGCTGAAGGTGACCACCATCTCGCCCGGGCGGTCGGCCAGCCAAGCGAAACCCAGCCCGAGCGCGAAAACCACGGCGAGGAAGAGCAAAATGCGAATCATCGGGTTGCCCTCACGCCTTCATCGCACTGGCGATCAGCGCGTCGACCTGCTTCTCGACCTCGATTCGCGCCTTCAGTTTGCCGGCAAAATCGGCGCCGGCGGCCTTCACCGCCTCGGGTAGCCTATCGTATTCGCTGAGCGCCGTGGCGTAATCGCCCTGGTTCACCGCCACCTCCATGCGGGCGACGGTTTCCGGTGCCCCGGGGCCTTCGACGGCACCGATCGGCCTGACCTTGACCAGCGATTGCGCGCTCGACAGCAGGTTTTGCAGGAAGCCGGCATTCTGGTCGACGGGCTCGGAGGCAGCGACCATGGCACTGGCGGCGGCAGGCATTTCGGTTGCGATATCAGCCCGGGTCGGAACGCCCGTTTCGGCGTAGGGACGTAAGGCTGCGATCGCTGGAGCATCCGGCGAAATCGCCGCAAAAGTTTCGAGTTCGGCGGCGAATGGCGCACCACGGTCGAGTGCTGCCTTCAGCGCCGATGCGGCGATGGCGAGCGCAACCTTCGGCTGCCCGACCTGTTCCTCGACCTTGCCGGAAAGCTGCGACACCGACTGTTCCAGCGCCGCGAGCCGGCCGTCCTGTGCCTTCGCCGTCTCACCGGCGGATTTCACCGCCGCGTCGAGCCCGGCCAGCTTTTCGTTGAGCGGTCCGAGATCGACCGCCGCCGTGTTGCCGGTCTGGCCAAGCGCCGCAACCGCCGTCTCGATCTGCCTGATCTTATCGCCGAGGGCTGCAAGCCCGGCTGTGTCGCCTGCTCCGCCCTGCTCGATCGCCGATTTCAGCGCCGCGACATCCGTCTTGACCTGATCCAGCGCCGACGACAGCCCGTCCACCTTGGCCGAGGCGTCATTGCTGCCGGCTGTATCCTTGAGCCCGGCAATCTCGCTCTTCAGAGAAGCGATTTCGCTATTGACGCCATCGAGCGACACGCCGCCCGAGGATAAATCGCCACCCCCTGGCGCGCCGAGCAGGCCGGCAAACTGCAGCCCTCCGGCGGCAGCCAGCGCGATGACGCCGCCGATAATGCCGGCAGCGATGCCGTTGATGCCGCCACGCTTCGGCTGTGCTGCCATATCTTCATTCCCTGTCGGGGTTTCCTTCGGCGCCTCTTCGGTGCCGCTGGTCCCCATACCACTGGTCCCCGTCCCACTGGCCCCTGTCCCACTCGATTTGGTCGATGCGTCGTCGAAGCTGTAGTCGAAGCCCCGGTTCGCCGATGCCTCCGAGCCGGCCGGATAAGTCGGTTTGGGTCCTTCAGGGCTTTTGGCGCCACCCTCTGCCGGCTCGTCCGAGCCGGCTGACGGGGCCGCTTCGGCATGTTCCCACGGCTCGATGTCGGTCTGGTCGGCATGGACGGGTTCTTCAGGCGCTTCCGGCTGCGCCGCGTTTGCCGCTTCCTCAGCCTTCGCCTCGTCGGTCCGCCCGTTGGCTGCATCCTCGTCGGCAACGCGCGAGACAGCGCCGGGTTCGAGCTCGATGGTCACTGGCTCACGACGGCTTTTCGAATGCCGCATCTTCGGCGTCTTGACCATGCTTGGGCTCCGCAAAAATTCGCTTCGGGATGGTTCAGGAAGGGTCTAGCACATCACCAAGCGGTGAAAAGGGGCGGCGTGATGACACGGGGTCAAGGCGACGTCCGCAAAAGCTCCAGCAGCGCCTCCTCGCTGGGCTCCGGCGCAACGCGGAGCTGTTCTGAGGCAACAGTCTCCAAGGCTGCGGCGATACGTCCGGACAGGGCAAAAAAACATGTCTTTTTAAAAAGCTCACCCAGCGCCGGCCGACCGGCCAGGGCCTGCACCGCTGTGGCCGCCTTGGCCGAATAAAGCAGCGCCGCCTCGACCGGCCTGCCGGACAAGCGCGCAAGAACGGCCTCGTCGGAATAATCCAGCGCAACGGTGTCATAGGTCTCAACGACCCGAACCCGAACGCCTGCCGGCTGCAGCCGCTGCTCGAAACCCGAAAACCGCACCCGCCCGCACAGATAGACGACGGTTTGTCCGGCGTAATCGCCGGCAAGCGCATCCGCCAGCGCCTCGGCATCGCCCGGTCCTTCGCCGACGGACACAAACCCGGCTGCACGGGCGGCCTCCGCTGTCCGTCTGCCGACGGCATGGCAAGACAAACCGGCAAGCGCTGCGATGATTTCCTTCGGCGCATGGCGCACGGCATTGGCGCTGGTGACGGCAACGGCCACGGCATTGATTGCCATCCCGTCCGCATCGAGCGGCAGCGCCACCGTTTCAGTCAGCGGCAGCAGGATCGGCTCAAAACCCACGTCCTCAAGCCGCTGCGCCGTGCGCGAGGCACCCGGCTCCGGCCTCGTCACCAGGACGCGACGCATGTCAGGCCCAGCCGTCGAAGAATTTTTCGCTGGCCTTGGCCCGCACGGTCCGGGCGGCTTCATCGCCGATGCGCGCGGCATCCTGCGCCGGGCCTTCCACCTTGACCTCATGGGATTGCGCGCCATCCGGCGAGATGATCAGCCCGCCGAAGAAGACCGTTTCGCCCGATATCGTCGCATGGCCGGCAATCGGCGTGCGGCAGGAACCGTCGAGCGCTGCCAGGAAGGCGCGTTCGCAGGCCAGCGCCTGCCCGGTCGGCACGTCGTGGATTATCGTCAGCATCCTTTCCACATCGAGGTCGCCGACGCGGCTTTCGATGCAGATCGCGCCTTGCCCCGGCGCCGGCGGAAAGCTATCGAGCGGCATCAGCTCGGTGGTGACATCTTCGAGCCCGAGCCGCTTCAGCCCGGCATAGGCAAGGATGGTGCCCTCGGCGACGCCCTCGTCGAGCTTGCGCAGCCGCGTCTGCACATTGCCGCGGAACATCACCACGTCGAGATCCGGTCGCATCCGCCGGATCAGCGCCTGGCGCCTGAGCGACGACGAGCCGACCTTCGCGCCGTGCGGCAATCCGGCGATCGTTTTGGCCGCCTTGCCGACGAAAGCGTCGCGGGCATCCTCGCGCGGCAGGAAGGCGGACAGTTCCAGCCCGTAGGGCAACACCGTCGGCATGTCTTTTGACGAATGTACGGCGATGTCGATGCGGCGAGCCAGCAGCGCCTCCTCGATCTCTTTGGTGAACAACCCCTTGCCGCCGGCTTCCGCCAGCGGCCGGTCCTGGATGCGGTCGCCGCTGGTCGAGATGACGACCACTTCGAACGCCTCCACCGGCATCCCGTGCGCCGCCATCAGCCGCGCTTGCGTTTCATGCGCCTGCGCCAGCGCCAGCGGGCTGCCGCGTGTTCCGATTTTCAAGGTTGTTTGCATGGCGCGCCGTCCGTGATAACCCCCGGCAGATCAAGGCCGTTTTCCCGGCTTTCTCCTAACGGGGAAAGCCTGGTTACACAATCTCTAGGGATGGCAACGAATTGATCCGCGTTCTGGGCATTGAGACGAGTTGCGACGAGACCGCCGCCAGCGTCGTAGCGTTGGACGGCGGCGGCGCGCCGAAAATCCTGTCCGATATCGTGCTCAGCCAGATCGAAGAGCATGCCGCCTTTGGCGGCGTCGTGCCGGAAATCGCCGCACGCGCCCATGTCGAGGCGCTGGACGGCATCATCGAGGCCGCGCTCGCCGATTCGGGCGTCGATCTCGCCCACATCGACGCGATTGCTGCGACCGCCGGCCCCGGCCTGGTCGGCGGGCTGATCGTCGGGCTGATGACGGCGAAAGCCATTGCCGCGGCCGCAAACAAGCCGCTGATCGCCATCAACCACCTCGAAGGCCATGCGCTGACCGCGCGGCTGACCGACGGGCTCGACTTTCCCTACCTGTTGCTGCTGGTGTCCGGCGGCCACACGCAGATCGTCGCGGTGCGCGGCGTTGGCGACTACCAGCGCTGGGCGACAACCATCGACGATGCGCTCGGCGAAGCTTTTGACAAGACGGCCAAGATGCTCGGCCTGCCCTATCCAGGCGGGCCGAATGTCGAGAGGGCGGCGGCGGCCGGCGACGCCGCGCGCTTCGCCTTCCCGCGGCCGATGAAAGGCTCGGCGCAGCCCGATTTCTCCTTTTCCGGGCTGAAGACCGCCGTGCGCCAGGCGGCGACTGCCATTGCCCCGTTGAGCGACCAGGACGTCGCCGACATCTGCGCCTCCTTCCAGGCGGCGGTGGCGGATGTGCTGGATGACCGTGTTGCGAGGACGCTGAACCGTTTCCGCCAGGAATTTCCGAGCGAGCTGAAGCCTGGGCTCGTCGTTGCAGGCGGTGTCGCCGCCAACCGGACGATCAAGACGACACTCGAAGGCCTGTGCGAGAAAGCCGGTTTTGCTTTCGTCGCGCCGCCGCTCAAACTCTGCACCGATAATGCGGCGATGATCGCCTGGGCCGGCATCGAGCGGTTGCGCGCCGGCATCGCGGGTGAAAACACCGCCGATTTCGTGCCGCGTTCGCGCTGGCCGCTGGACAGCATCTCCGCTCCAATGGTCGGCTCGGGCCGGCGCGGAGCCAAGGCATGAGCGGTAGCGGGCACAAGGTACCAAGCGGCTGGCGCATTGCCGTGCTCGGCGGCGGTGCCTGGGGCACCGCGTTGGCGCTGGCTATGCTGCGCGCCGGTCATTTCGTCCGGCTCTATGCGCGCGACCCGGAGACCGTCACCGCGATCGACCGTGGCGAAAATCCGCGCTATCTGCCGGGAATCGCGCTCCAGGCCGGCATCGTGGCAACGAGCGACATCGGGGCCGCGCTCGACGGCGCCGACTGCGTGCTGGCGGTGGCGCCGGCGCAGTCGCTGCGCGCCATGCTGGCCACCGCGAAAGCCCATTTTCCGAAAGACGTCCCACTGGTCCTCTGCGCCAAGGGTATCGAGCGCGACACCGGCGCGCTGCTGTCGGCGATCGCTGGAGAGATCCTGCCTGAAAATCCGGTCGCCGCCCTGTCCGGCCCGAGCTTCGCCACTGACGTCGCCAGGGGGCTGCCGACGGCCGTGGTGGTCGCCGCCGGCAATGAGGGTCTGGCGGCCGACCTGGCCGCGCGCTTTTCGGCGCAGAATCTGCGCTGCTATTCGAGCGACGACCTTATCGGCGTCGAGATCGGCGGCGCGCTGAAGAACGTCTTCGCCATTGCCGCCGGCGCCGTCACCGGCGCCGAGCTCGGCGCCAGCGCCCAGGCCGCCATGGTGACGCGCGGCTTCGTCGAATTGCGCCGCATCGGCGCTGCTTTCGGCGCCAGGCCGGAGACGCTGATGGGGCTTTCCGGCCTCGGCGACCTGTTGCTCACCTGCTCGTCCGCCCAGTCGCGCAATTTCGCCTACGGGCTGGCGCTGGGGCAAGGCAAGCCACTTGCCGGGCTGCCCTTGGCCGAAGGGGTGCCGACGGCGGCGATCGCCGCCCGCATCGCCTCCGAGCGCAACATCGATGCGCCGATCATCACCGCCGTCGCCGCCATACTGGACGGCACGATCACCATCCGCCAGGCTGTGTCGGCGCTGATGACAAGGCCGCTGAAGACCGAAACCGACGTGTAATGTTGAACAATCCGGAGATGGAAAGATGCTGTTTGCGCTGATTTGCAAGGACAAGCCTGGAGAGCTGCAGGTGCGGCTCGATACGCGGCCCGAGCATGTTGCCTTTTTGGAGGGACTGAACGGCGAGAACAAGCTGGCCTTCGCCGGTCCGTTCCTCGACGCCGACGGCAAGCCGAACGGCAGCCTCGTCGTGGTCGAGGCGCCCGATCTGGCGGCGGCAGAAGCGCTGTCGGCAGCAGACCCCTACGCCAGGGCGGGGCTGTTCGAGAGCGTCGAAATCCGGCAATGGAACTGGACCTTCAACAAGCCGGCGAGCGCATGACCCCGAAAATCGGAATCGATTTTCGGAAAGGATCATGCGCAAAATCAAAGTGCTGCAGCGTCCTTTGCGCGTCTGAAAGACTCGCGGCGCTGTAGCTGATCGCCAGCTGCCAAGGGGAGCAAAACAATGAACTACTGGCTGTTCAAATCCGAACCCTCAGTCTTCTCCTTCGAGGACCTCAAGGCGAAGGGCAAGGCCGGCACGCAATGGGACGGCGTGCGCAACTATGCGGCGCGCAACAACATGAAGGCGATGCAGATCGGCGATCTCGGCTTCTTCTACCACTCCAACGACGGGCTCGATGTGGTCGGCATCGTCGAGGTCTGCGCGCTGGCCCATCAGGACACCACTACTGACGATCCGCGTTGGGAATGCGTCGATATCCGCGCCGTCAAGGATGTGCCGAAGCCGGTGACGCTGGAGCAGGTCAAGGCCAACCCCAAGCTTGCCGAGATGGCGCTGGTCCGGCTCGGACGGCTTTCCGTGCAGCCGGTGACGCCGGCCGAATGGAAAGAGGTCTGCCGCATGGGCGACCTGACGCCGGCGCCGTGACGGCGCTGACGCCAAACAGCGCGAGAAACTTCATCCTCGACAACACGGCGCTGACGGCGCCGCCGCACGTACCGGAGATCGTGCTGCATCTGGCCGACGAGGCGCATGAATTGTGGCAGCGGACCGAGGACGAACTGGCCGAAATCGGCCTGCCGCCGCCCTTCTGGGCCTTCGCCTGGGCCGGCGGCCAAGGCCTTGCCCGCTACATCCTCGACAATCCATCTGATGTGCACGGCAAGCGCGTGCTCGACTTTGCCTCCGGTTCCGGCCTTGTCGCCATTGCGGCGGCCAAGGCCGGCGCGGCAGAGGTGATCGCCGCCGACATCGACCCGTTCTGCGCGACCGCGATCCGCCTCAACGCCGAGGCCAATGACGTCGCGTTAAAGTTCCTCGGCTCGGACTGCATCGGAACCGACACGGGCTGGGATGTGGTTCTGGCCGGCGACGTCTTCTACGACAAATCCTTCGCCGACCGGCTGATGCCATGGTTCGCTACGCTGAAGGCGCGTGGCGCCGACATCATCGTTGGCGATCCCGGCCGCTCCTATATGCCGAAAACTGGACTGGAGCCGCTCGCCGTCTACGAGGTGGCGGTAACCCGGGCGCTGGAAGATGCCCTGGTCAAACGCACGACCGTCTGGCGGTTTGCTTGACGGCATCGCCGAACAGGCGTTTCCATCACGCATCGATTTGAGAATACGCATGTCGTTGTCCCAGAACTGCTGGGCACCCCCGGTTCGGGCCCGGGGGCATGCTTTCGGGCGACATGCTTTCGGGGAGGGAAATCATGGATTTTTCAGCAGTGAACTGGCTGGCGGTGATCGTCGCCGCGGTGGTGGCGTGGTTGTTCGGCGCTGCCTGGTACATGGGCCTGAGCAAGCCGTGGCTCAAGGCCGCCAAGCTTGATCCGGCGACCATGAGTAAATCGCCGTTGCCCTTCGTCATCAGCTTCGTCGCGGAAATTGTCATGGCGCTCGTCATGTCCCTGATCATCGGAGCGATGACCGGTGGCGAACCGAGCCTCATTGCCGGGCTCGTCTTCGGCTTCGTCCTCTGGCTGGGATTCGTTGCCACGACGCTTTCCGTCAATCATCGCTACCAAGGGTTCGGCTGGGACCTGACCATCATCGACTGCGGCCACTGGCTCGGCGTGCTGCTCATCATCGGCGCGGTGATCGGCTGGTTCGGCGCAGGGGAAGTCGCGGGCTGACGCTGCCATGAAAAATAGTTCGACGACTGCCGGCTGATCACTCTGAGCGACCTAACCCGGATAGTGTGAGATATCCGACCTAAAGCTCATCCAAGCGTCGGGTCCGGCTGCGGGTTGTGAACTTCGTTCAGGAGCCAATCCCTGAACGCCACGATCCTGGGGTCGTTAGCCGATCCGATGGGATAGACCAGATGATAGGCGAAGTCGGGCGGAACCTTGATGCCAAGTTCGAAGGGCCGGATCAGCCGGCCCTCGGAAAGGTCGTTTGCCACCATCGCAAAATCAGCGAGTGCGACGGCATTGCCGTCGAGTGCGGCCTGAACGGCGTCGGTCGAGGTGCCGAACACGATCGTTCGGCTGTCGTCGAAATCGTCGACGCCGGCCGCAGCCATCCACATCCGCCAGTTCGGCCAGGTTACGCCTTGTCGCGCCCACTCGATATGGGCGAGCGTGTGATGGAAGAGATCGCGTGGCTCGCGCAGCGGCGGACTGGAGGCCAGCAGGCTGGGGCTGCAGACGGGAATGATGATGTTGTCGAACAGCCGGTGGGTGCAAAGGCCCGGATATTTTCCCGCGCCGAAACGGATGCCGACATCGACGTCGTCCAGCTCGAAATCGCGCAATTCGGAGGCAATGTCGAAACGGAGCTCGATGCCCGGTCGCTGCTTGCGAAAATCGTCGACGCGTCGCATTAGCCATTTTGTCGCGAACTGGGCGTCGAGGGTCACTTTCAGCAGCGCCGTTCCACGCGCCAGCTTGTGCGCCCGTGAGACGGCCCGGCCAAGCAGGTCGAGCGCGTCGGTCGAGGCCTCGAACAGCACCGCGCCCGCCTCGGTCAGCCGGATCGTGCGGCTGGTGCGCGTGAACAGCACGATGCCGAGCTGATCCTCGATTTCCTTGATCTGGTGGCTGACCGCGGCCGGGGTCAGGCCAAGCTCGTCGGCGGCGCGGGTGAAATTGAGGTGCCGGGCCGCCGCTTCGAGCGTCCTCAGCGCACGGGTTCCCGGAAGCAGGCGCGCCATCACTGCAGGACGAAGAGAGGCCGGTCGAGCATTTTCAATCCTCAAACAAAACTTGAAGATGCTGAGAAAATTACTCGTTTCTCGTTTTAATTTCAATCCGGCATGATGGCACCATCGAAATAACATCAAACCGGATTTGACATCCGAATGAAGTGGATTGTGCCATGTCCCACATAGTTATAACTCCTCCAATCACCCGCCCGGCCTGGCTGCACGCGACGCTTGACTGGTTTCGCCATGCGAAAGTTGCGGTTAACATCCCGCAGGAGAACGTCGAGGATCTTCCGGACCGCCAATTGCGCGACATCGGCGCCGAACGCAAGGATGTCGCGCGCGCGATGGACCGGGAACTCGGCCGGTTGGGTCTTCTCGACATTGGCTGGCAGAGGCCGCGGAAGCGGATAGGGAGTAGGGGAGTAGGGGAGT
>NZ_CAKXZT010000146.1 GCF_935825525.1 Mesorhizobium escarrei | reverse complement strand
CCACCGGTTTTGCCCCGGTTACCACAACATCTCGTAACTATTTGATTATATTTAGGTATCTGCCCCATCCATCATCGGCGCCACCGCAAGCTTGTGGTCCATCTCATTCATTTAATTGTCATTTTTCTGTCTCAGCCCGTCCAATGCCCGGTTGGAATGATTGAATCATTTGGCAGGCGCGCGCGCTCTAACGTGACCCTTTATGCGATTTTACCGCCGCAATTGGAAGCCAATTGGCCATGGTACGCGCCCGCCACGCGGCCCGAAATGCTAGTGGGCTGACGCGCTCGATCTCGCCGCTCGGAAAAAACTTATCCGCGATCTCGCCGATGTTCACGGCGTGCCTCCTTTTCCTCACTGTTCTGCTCCTCACCACCGTCGGGACGGTTGATTGTCACCGTGCACGCAATCAGGGTGTTCCAGTCCGGGCCGTGTTCGATGATGTTATGAAGCTCGGAAATCTCTTCAAGATAATGTTCGATCGTAATCGGGCCGTTCTGGTGGCCGTAGACAAGAACCGCTTTCCAGCGTTTGTCACCATGCAGCGTTACCACGTTACTCATGCCGAATATCTCCTGCGGTTATTGAACAAATCCGGCTGCATTGCCGTGGGCCAAAAGGTAGCGGAACCGACCGGCATGCCGCCGGTTGAATCGGCATGAACAGTCGTCCTCAGACAACCAGCAATGCAAGGCTACATCATGAGCATTCTGCAGAGTACCAAGAAGGCTATCGAGCAGGTTACCGGTGTCGCAAGACCGGGCAGGCAAGAAGCAACCGATCTTTCAAGGCGGCGAAAAGCAAATGAGTTTTGGTTCAAGGATGACGGCCTGGTGCCCAATCATCCTTCTTGGCCGCTTGTCGTCTATCGGGGCGCCGTGAGGCTGCCCGAAGAATTTGATCCCGCAGCCGTCTTGGAGGAGCTTTTCGAAGCCAATGGATGGGGGGACAGCTGGCGGAATGGCATCTACGACTACGTTCACTACCATTCGCGAATACATGAGGTGCTCGGAGTTGCGGCCGGGACGGCCAAAGTTCGGTTTGGAGGCAAAAAGGGACGAACCCTGTCCCTGAAGGCCGGCGACGTCGCGGTTCTTCCGGCCGGCACCGGACACCAACGCCTTTCGGCATCCGACGATTTTCTAGTTGTCGGCGCTTACCCTCCATTTGGGACCTATGACGAATGCACGACTGCCCAGGAGCATGATGGCGCGCTCGCGACGATCCGGAAGGTAGGTCGTCCACGCAAGGATCCCGTTTATGGGAGCAAGGGCCCGCTTCTGCAAAATTGGAAGAAGACCTGAAGCAGGCGCAGATCGATCCAAGACCCACAAGCACAGAACGCACGAGCGGGGGGAGTGCAACTCAGGCTAACGGCCTATCTCGACGCTCTCGAGCCACCGAGTGACCTCTCGAAGCGTCTCGCGCTCCTGGTCGCATTGTTTGGAAAACCCATCGATCAGACGGGCATCTGGTGCATGCTCGGCGATTACGGCGAGGCTGTTGCCGAGCCCATAGCCGCCATGCGTGATGAACGGCACCAGCGTCTTGCCCGACAGGTCGTGCTGCGACAGGAACGAGCGTATGACGGATGGCGCGGTCATTCCCCAGATCGGAAAGCCGAGAAACACGGTCTCATACGAGTCCAGATCCGGCACCATGGCCTGCAACGGCGGTTCGTAACCCCGCTGCCGCTCGTCCTCTGCCTGCGCGACCTGTGCCTCGTAGTCTTCCGGATAGGCGGCCGCCGGTACGATCTGAAACAGGGTTGCGTCGAGCGCGCGGGCAACCTGGGTGGCGATCAGGCGCGTGTTGCCGGTCCGGGTAAAGTAGGCCACCAGGACCGTGGCGCTGCGACCGGCCGCAGTAGGTTCAGCGCTTGTTGCCGCAAAACTCACTCCCGCCACGATAGGCAGCAGGAACGAGCGTTGCAGGGCCTGCCGGCGCGAGATGAAGGCAGTCAAAGTCACCGGGGCCTCCTGTCACGGCTAGCCATGACGATCAGCCTTTCGGAGGCGCTTCTACGCCCGAATAGACCAGCACGGCGTCAGGAAGGCGTGCGCCTCTGATCTCGATCGCGGCAACCGCCAGGCTGAGCTCAGCGACTTCGGCAGGCGTGAACTGGAGGTCGGCCGCGCCAATGTTCTCGAGCATGTGCGGCATCTGGGTCGTACCGGGGATCGGCACGACCCAGGGCTTCTGCGCCATCAGCCAGGCCAGGGCGATCTGCGCGGGCGTGGCCTGCTTCCGCTTGGCCCAGGTCTTCACCAGATCCACCAGCGTCAGGTTATGCGGCAGGTTGTCGTTGTCGGGCGAGAACCGGGATGCGATCCTGCGGATGTCGCCTTCGGCGAACCGTGCCCTGGCGTCGATAGCACCGGTCAGGAAGCCCACCCCGAGCGGGCTCCACGGCACGAAGCCGATGCCAAGTTCCTCGCAGAGCGGGATCACCTCTTCTTCCGGACCACGCCACAGCATTGAGTATTCGTTCTGGACGGCGGTGACAGGCAGTGCGGCATGCGCGCGGCGAAGCGTCCCCAGCCCCATCTCCGACAGGCCCCAGTGCAGGACTTTGCCTTCCGCCATCAGGTCCTTGACCGCGCCGGCCACGTCTTCGATCGGTACCTCAGGGTCGACGCGGTGCTGGTAGAGGAGATCGATGCGGTCGGTGCGCAGGCGCTTCAGCATCCCCTCGACCACCCGCTTGATGTGGTCCGGACGGCTGTTCAGGCCCGGGCGCCGCTCGCCGGTCTCCTGATCGATGTTCCAGCCAAACTTGGTTGCGATCACGACCTCATTTCGGAACGGCTCCACGCCTTCGCCGAGGATGCGTTCCACCTCATGAGGTCCATAAGCCTCGGCCGCGTCGTAGAAGGTGACACCACGGTCGAAGGCCGTTCGGATGATATTGATCATCTCGGATCGGGTGGGGATCGTCGTTTGATAGGTGCGGCTCATGTTCTGGACGCCGATCCCGACACTGGAAACTTCCAGCGCTCCAAGCTTTCGCCGCCCACTCGCCTGTGCTGCAGCGTCGCTGCCGGAACCAGTTGCCTGGGCTAACGCCGGCGTGTGCGTACCGGCGAGCAGTGGCGCCGCCGCGAGACTTCCCGCGGCCCCCAGAAAAGCCCGGTGCCCCATTCTCAATGTGCGTTCGTTTGCCATGTCTGATAGTCCTCTCACCGGGTCGGGATCAGTCTTCGATCCGGAATCGCTTCGTGTCGATGTGGCCGGGTTCGGGCCGCGGCGACCCTAGGTCCAGCGCATCTATTCCGGCCCAATGTTCGTTTCTGCATTTCGTCCTCTCGCTGGTAGTCTCATCCTCTCGCTGGTAGTCGGCATCGCAGCGCAGCTTTCCATCTGAGCAAGATATCCCCGCAGCGTCCTAGCGATTAGACACGGTAAGCCGCATGGGTCTATGACTATGTGTCATGAATAGCGGGAGGTGACTGGCATGCGACCGTGAGGATCTGGGCAGTTTGGCTATGTTCCTGGCGGTCGCCGAGGAACAGAGCTTCACCAGAGCGGCTGCAAGGCTTGGCATCTCCCAGTCGGCGCTCAGCCATGCGATGCGGCGGTTGGAAGCCAAGCTGGGCCTGCGCCTGCTGACCCGCACGACGCGCAGTGTAGCGCCGACCGAGGCTGGCGAGCGGTTGGTCGAGACCCTCCGGCCTGCGCTGGACGAGATCGAGGCCAAGCTTGCAGCGCTGACAGAACTGCGCGAGCGACCGGCCGGCAGAATCCGGATCACCACGTCCGAACACGCTGCTCAATCAGTGCTCTGGCCAGTGGTCGATCGGCTTGCAGCCGAGCATCCCGACATTCAGGTCGAACTCAACATCGAGTCGGGCCTGACCGACATCGTCGCAAAGCGTTACGATGCGGGCGTTCGCCTTGGCGAACGATTAGAGAAGGACATGATAGCGGTTCGGATCGGACCCAGGCTGAGGATGGCCGCGGTCGGCTCTCCGGCCTACTTTGCGCAGCACGGGCAGCCGCTGACGCCTCACGATCTCGCGAAGCACTCCTGCATCAATCTCCGGATGGTGAGCGGAAGCATCTATGCTTGGGAGTTCGAGAAGGACGGGCGCGAGCTGAATGTCAAGGTCGAGGGTCAGCTGACGTTCAACGATGTCGAACTTATCGTCGCTGCCGCCGTCGCAGGACACGGCATCGCTTTCTTGGTTGAGGACCGGACAGCAGCGTTGGTGGCCGAAGGGGTGCTGGTCCGTGTCCTTGAGGACTGGTGCGAGCCGTTCGACGGCTATTATCTCTACTACCCGAGTCGGCGGCAGCCATCGCCAGCCTTCAGCCTCATTCTGCAACGTCTGCGCTTCAGAGAATAAGACGACCGAAGTTGCGCTCAACTGTCCGTCGGCGGCAGGTGAACGGCCAGCCGCAATCCGGCATCACGGCCGGACGGCCGGCGTCTCGATCAGCAGGCCGCGGGCCCGGTCCATCAGATGGAGCTCCAGGTCGACGAGTTCGGCTGCGCCGAATGCGAAGGGCTCGGCTCTGACCCCGATCATGCAGTTGCGCAGGCGCCGCTGCAGCGAACCGACCGTCTGCCACTCCAGCCGGTAGAGCGGATAGCCGGTCGGATGCGCCTGCGGGATGACGCTGCCGCCGAGCCGTTTGCCCCAATTGTCGTCGTGGCAGGAGGCGCAGGAGAGATCGAGCTGTCCGATGCGGCTCTGGAACAGACGCCGGCCGTTGTCGCGAAACCGCGCGAGCCGGGCGTCGGTCGCCGGTGTGATTGGCATGCCGCGCGACTGATGCGTCACATAGGCCGTCAGGGCGAGCAAAGCGTCGGACTCCGGCGCCAGCGGCTCGGCCTGCTGCCGCTCCGCTCGGCAGGAGTTGATACGCCCGGCAAGGTCGATCGGCCGGCCCGTCGCCGCGTCAAAGGCCGGGTAGCGCGCGGCAACGCCGCGCATCGTCTGACGGGCATCGTTATGGCAGCCGGAGCAGGCGACATCCGCCCTGCCCTGCGCCTGTTGCCAGAGCTGCTCGCCCTGCAGCACCCACAGCATGCCGGGATTGCTCATGTCGTCGGCCTGCAGCGCCTGCGTCGCCGGCGCCATGAAGTCGAAGCCGGAGCGCTTCTCGCCGTCTTCGATGCCAGCGGCAGAGACAATGCCGCAAACAGCGGCGACAGCGACGGCTGCAAGCCGCCAGAGCGCATGCATCAGTTCACCGTGATCGTCGCCGACGCCGTTTGGGTCTTCCCGGCATCGTCGGTCCAGGTGAAGTCGATCGTGCCGCTCGTCGTGGCAACGAGCGTGAAGGCAATGAACGGATTGGCCGATACCGCTGGAAAGAGATCGGCCGAAAACACCTCCTCGCCGTTGTAGGTGCAGGTGAAACGGCGGATGATGTCGCGAGCGATGTTGGAGCCGTTCGGTCCGATACGGTAGCCGGTTTCCATGGGATGGGCGATCATCGCCTTGATCTCGACGACTTCGCCCTGCTTGGCCACTTTCGGCACATTGACGAGCGTGCGCGCCATTATGAAAGGTCCTCGATACAGGCGGCCAGCGTGACGATGGCGCTCGCCCGGCTCGACCAGAAGCTGCCGTCGCTCATCTCGGCGACCGCGACAACGACCTGCGAGGTCGCGAGCCGGATCCGCGTCGAGACCATGGCGTGGCCGGAGCGCGGCCGGAGGTGGAAGACCACGACATTCGCCTCCGGGTTTTTCTCGTTGAAGACCGCGATGCGCCGAACATGGTCGTCTTCGGTCATCGGGCTCTCGGCGACGACTGTGATCCCGACCGCGTTGCCGTTCTCCACCAGAGGCGGCAGGTCGAGCCGGACGCGGCCGTCGAGAACGTTGGCTCCCCCGGTAAAGGTCCGGATCGCTTCATCGAGGCTCGGACGGGCAACAGCCCAGCGCGGCAGGCTGATCACCAGAAGGCCGGTCATACCGGCCCGAAGAAACTGCCGACGTCCGACCAGGCCTGCGTAAGCTCGAAGCGGGTCTTCGTGCATAATCACCCCTTCAGCGTCGTGAGATAAGCGACGATATCCTCGATATCGGCGCCGCCCAGGATCGGCTTGCTGCGCCAGACGGTGGCGACACGCCGGCCTTGCTCATCCGCGACCCGATAGTAGGAAGGCATGATCGTGTTCGGCACGAGCCGCTTCATGTCGACCACGCGCAGCCGGATCTGGCCTTCCGAAAGTCTTGCCCCGACGCCGGTCAGGTCGGGCGCCAGCGTGCCGTGCAGATGCGCGTCCGGAAACGGCCCGCTGTGGCAGAGCGTGCAGAGGCTGCGCTGCCGGTCCGCGATCAGCGCGGCGCCGCGCACCGGATCACCCTTGCCGCCGACCAGAGGCTGCATGATCGCATCGCCGGTCACGACATAAGACCCCGTCTCCTCATAAGACCCCCTCTCCTCGCCGGCGCCGGGCGAGGCGGCAAGCTGCAATCCCATAAGAGCCAGAAAGGCCACCCTCATCATCCGAACACTTCACTGGTGATCGTCCGGAACCAGTCCTCCGCATAAGCCGCTTCCAGTTCGCGGACGGAACGCGGCGCTTCGAGCGGGCTGGTGCCACCCGCACCCTCAACCTCGGCAAGCAGCCCGTCACGCGGCTGGTAGACGCCGGCGATCGAAATGCCATAACCGGGCGCGACCAGGCTGTAGCAGGTGTTGATGAGTTTCGGCTGCACCGGCGGCCGCTCCCTGACCAGGGCGGCGACCGCCGCGGCGCACGCTTTTGCCTGGGCGTTGGCGCTGAAGGCGGATTTCGGCATCGCCCCGCCGATCGCCGCGTCACCGATGACGTGGATCGCCGGCTGCAGGCGGGACTCGAAGGTGACCGGGTCGATCGGGCACCAGCCCGTCTGGTCGGCAACCCCGGCCGACTGCGCGATCCCGCCCGCGCGCTGCGGCGGGATCACGTTGGCGACATCGGCCTTGTGGCTGCCGAACTCGGTCACCAGCGTCCTTGTCGCGAGGTCGACTTCCGTCACCCTGCCCCCCGACGACAGCGGCACCCATTCGATCAAGCCGGGATAGAGCTCTTGCCAGGCCGCTTCGAACAGCCGCTGCTTCGAAAAACCGTCCTTGGCGTCGAGGATGATCAGCTTGGAGCGTGGCTTGCTGGTCTTGAGATAATGCGCGATCAGGCTTGCCCGCTCGTAGGGACCGGGCGGGCAGCGGAACGGATTGGCTGGCGCGGAGAGGATGACGATCCCACCGTCCGGCATCGCCGCGAGTTGGTCGCGCAACAGCAGCGTCTGCGCCCCAGCCTTCCAGGCATGCGGCATGGTCGCCGTCGCCGCCTCGTCGTAGCCCGGCAAAGCGTCGAAGCGCAGGTCGACGCCGGGCGCCAGCACCAGCCTGGTGTAGCCGATATCAGTGCCATCCTCCAGCCGAACGCGCCGGCGCTCTGCATCGACGGCGACGGCCCGCTTGCGGATCAGCGCGATGTCGCCGAACTGGTCATAGCGGCCGAACTTGTCATAGCGGAAGGTCTGCGCCTCGATGCCGCGCAGTCCGGCAAGCACGGCATTGCTGAACGGGCAGGCCAGATAGGCGGCCTCTGGCTCGATCAGCGTCACGGCAAGATCGCGATCCAGCCGTTTCAGCGCGCGGGCGCAGCTTGCCCCGGCAAAGCCGCCGCCGACGACGATCACGCCGGGCTGCGTCTGTGCGCGGACTTGCGGCGCGGCAAGGACGGTCGCGGCGACGCTGGCCGCCACGCCGCCGATCAGGGCTCTACGGCTGGGCATGGCGTGCCGCCTCCGGCTTGGCGAGCCATTCGGCGATGGCGCGCGTCTCCTCCTCGGTAAATCCCCTGGCGATGCGGTCCATGACCGTCGCCTTGCGCTCACCGGAACGGAAGGCGTGCATCTGGGTGACGATCTCGTCTGCCGCATGGCCGTCGAGCGAGGGGATGGCTGAGCCGAGCGCCGCCGGCCCATGACAGCCGGTGCATGCCGCAGCGCCGGGCGCCGCGTCGGCCCATGCCGGCGCGCTGGCCGCAAGCAAGACAGGCGCCGCAAGCAGGACAGGCGCGAGCGATCGTCCGCCGCGCCTGTTCTTCGCGCGCCTCATATCATGCGAGGTCATGGTTCTTCAGCGGCAGCGTGCGGATGCGTTTTCCGGTGGCGGCGAAGATCGCGTTGAGGACGGCCGGCGCGGCGACGGCGATGGTCGGCTCGCCGACGCCGCCCCAGAAGCCGCCGGACGGCAGGATGATCGTCTCAACATCAGGCATTTCGGCCATGCGCAGGACCTCGTAGCTGTCGAAGTTTTCCTGCTCCATGCGGCCGCCATTGACGGTGCATTCGCCGTAGATGCAGGCGGAAAGGCCATAGACGAAGGAACCCTCCACCTGCCGCTCCACTTGGGCAGGGTTGACGACATGACCCGGATCGGTGGCCGCCACGATGCGATGGATCCTGAGCTGTCCATCGGTGACCGAAACCTCCGCTGCCGCCGCCACGTAACTGCCGAAGCCCATGATCTGCGCCAGGCCGCGGTGAACGCCGGCCGCGGGCGGGTTGTCCCAGCCGATCCGTTCGGCGACCGCCTCCAGCACGGCGAGATGTTTTGGATGTTTGGCCATCAGCTTGCGGCGGAAGGCGAGCGGGTCGATGCCGGCCGCATGGGCGAGTTCGTCCATGAAACACTCGACGTAGAGCGCGTTCTGGTTGAGGTTGACGCCGCGCCAGAAGCCTGGCGGGATCGGCGGGTTGCGCATGGCATGGTCGACAAGCAGATTGTCGACCGTATATCCCAGCGTGCCTTCCGTGCCGGCGAGGACGAGGCCTTGGAAGACCACCGGGTCCATGCCGTTCTGCATGCCTTCCGGCCGCACCGCGGCAAGGATCGACTGGCCGGATATGCGCATGTGCAGAGCGGTCAGGTTGCCGTCCGCGTCGAGCGCGCCCGTCAGCCGGCATCGGGTGGTCGGGTGATAGGCGCCGTGCAGCATATCCTCTTCGCGCGACCACATGAGCTTTACCGGCGTTCCCGGCACCTGCTTGGCAATGCTGACCGCCTGGCGCACATAGTCCTGGAAATTGCCGCGCCGGCCGAAGCCGCCGCCGAGATGGATCTTGTGCACCTCGCATTGCTGCACCGGCAGGCCGGCGGCCTCGGCCGCTGCAGCAAGGCTGGCCTCGCCATTCTGGGTCGGCACCCATACCTCGCAGCGCTCCGGGGTGTAGAGCGCCGTCGCGTTCATCGGCTCCATGGTCGCGTGGTTCTGGTAGGGGTAGGCATAGGTCGCCGTGACCGTCCGACCGGCGGCGGACAGGGCAGCACCGGCGTCACCTTGCCTCGCGCCGACGAAGGCGTCATTTGCGGCGAGTCCCTCTTCGAGCATCGCCGCGATCGAGGCGCTGGTGACCTGCCTGTTGGGACCTTCGTCCCAGACGATCGGCATGGCATCGAGAGCGGTCTTCGCCCGCCACCACGTGTCGGCGACCACCGCAACGGCGGTCTCATCGACCTGAACGACAGTGCGCACGCCCGGCATGCCGGCCACAGCCGCCGCGTCAAAACTCTCCACCTTGCCGCCGAAATACGGGCAGGCCCGGATCGCCGCGTTGAGCATGTTCGGCAGCTTGAGATCGGTGCCGTAGACCTGGCTGCCGTTGAGCTTGTCGGCGGTGTCGAGCCGCGGCAGCGGCTTGCCGGCTATGGTCCAATCCTTGGGGTCCTTCAGGGTGACATTGGCGGGCGGCGTCATTCGCGCGGCGGCGGCAGCCAACTGCCCATAAAAGGTGGCGCGATCTGATGCTGCATGCGTGACCATGCCCATCCTTGCGGTGCATTCGCTGGCCGGCACGCCCCATTCGGCGGCCGCGGCGGCAATCAGCATTTCGCGCGCAACGGCGCCACCAATGCGCACATACTCGTGCGACTCGCGGATGCCGCGGCTGCCGCCGGTCGAGAAATTGCCCCACACGCGGTCGCGCGCTAGGTTCTGGGCCGGCGACGGGTATTCGGTCGTGACCTTGGACCAGTCGCAGTTCAGCTCCTCGGCGACGAGTTGCGCCAGGCCGGTCAGCGTCCCCTGCCCCATCTCGGAGCGGGCGATGCGGATGACCACCGTATCGTCGGGCCTGATCACCACCCAGGCATTGATCTCCGGCGCCGTCTCGCTGCCCTCGGCGAGGGCCGGCTTGATGAACGGCACGTTGAACCCGAGGGACAGGCCGCCGGCCGTGGAGGCCACGCCGATGATGAAGCTGCGGCGGGAGATGGAAATTATGGCGTTCATGACTGTTCTCCTCAACCGCGTTGCGTGGCTTCGCCGGCTTTGGCGGCCAGCTTGATCGCAGCGCGCACCCGGTTGTAGGTGCCGCAGCGGCAGATATTGGTGATCTCGGCGTTGATGTCCTCGTCCGCGGGGTTCGGGTTCTGCATGAGCAGACCCGCCGCAGCCATGATCATGCCGGCCTGGCAGTAGCCGCATTGCGGCACATCAAGCGCCAGCCAGGCCTGCTGGACCGGATGCGAGCTGTCCGGCGAAAGCCCCTCGATGGTGGTGATTTGCTGGTCGGGCTCGACCGCGCTCACCGGAAGCACGCAGGAGCGCGTGGCGACGCCGTCTATATGGATGGTGCAGGCGCCGCAGGCGGCAACGCCGCAACCGTACTTTGTTCCGGTAAGCCCGATCTGCTCGCGGATCACCCACAGCAGCGGCGTGTCCGGATCGACCTCGATGTCACGTGGCGTGCCGTTGATGATCAATCTGGCCATTGTGCAATCCTTTCGATCAAAGGCTGGCGAGGAACGAAGTCTGGATGCCGCGCGGCATGGCCTGGCGACAAAGACCGGATGTCCCGGCTAGCGACGAGGCCAAGTTAGGCGGGAGCTGTCGCAGAACCTTGTCCCGAACACCGGCAGTTCATCGCAAGTTGTCGCGGGCGCGGCGCTCTGATACATTTCGTTACACTTCTCACGCTTTGTTGATGCCGCGCGAGATTGCCGCCATGGCGCGGAAGGTGATCATCCGTGTAGACGCAAACTAGATATCGTCGATACTGACCGACTATTCAGCGGCGGCCTCGGAGCATTGCATGGAAGTGGCGCAGCACATCGCGGTCGTCGACGACCACAGGGACATCCGCGATCTCGTGGGGAAATACCTCACCCAGCAGGGTTATCGCGTCAGCGTCGCCGACAGCACGGCCGCGCTCAAGCGGCTGCTCGACCGCAGCCTGCCCGATCTTATCGTCCTCGACGTCATGATGCCGGGCGAGGACGGCATTGCCGCCTGCCGGCACGTGCGCGGAACGGTCGACGTTCCGATCATCTTCCTTACCGCCATGGCCGAGGAGGTCGACCGGATCGTCGGCCTCGAGATCGGGGCCGACGACTACGTGACGAAGCCGTTCAATCCGCGGGAATTGCTGGCGCGGATCAAGGCGGTGCTCAGGCGCGTCCACAGCCTGCCGCCGCAGCGCGGCCGGCTCAAATCGAACGCGCTGCGCTTCGACCGCTGGACGCTGAATGTCGGCCGCCGCGAGCTGGTCGGGCTCGACGGCGTGGCGGTCGCGCTCAGCACGGCCGAATTCCGCCTTCTCACCGCCTTCATCGAGCATGTCGGGATCGTGCTCAGCCGGGATCAGTTGCTCGACCTCACCGTCGGGCGCTCGGCCGACGGTTTCGACCGGGCCGTCGATAACCAGGTGAGCCGGCTGCGCAAGAAGATCGAGGCAGATCCAAAGAATCCGATGCTGATCAAGACGCACTGGGGCGGCGGCTACTGCTTCACAGCCGAGGTGGCCCAGGCATGATGCTGTTGTGGAGACGAAGCCTGGCGGCCCGCTTTCTCATGCTGGTGCTGCTTGCGCTCGGCCTGTCGCAGGCGATCACCTTCCTGATCTCGTGGGACGAGCGCGGACAAGCCCTGCAGGCGGCGGCCAAGGGCGAGTTCGTCAGCCGCACGTCCTCCCTTGCCATTTTGCTGGACACGACGCCGCCCTCGCTTCGACCCGACATCCTCAACGTAAGCGGCACGGCCTATACGCGCTTCTGGACCTCGCACGACGGGCCGAGCAATCCCCTCGCCTGGCAACAGGAGGCACTGACGCAACTCGCCAAGCCGCTGCCCGGGATTGCCGCCAAATATGCAGCCTACATGAACGGGCAGGCCTCGAACGCAGTCGCTGCCGCCGATCCTTCGGTGCCGCCGCGCATGCTGGACCTGTCCGGCAATGGCAGTCCGTTCACGCGACCTGCCAAGTTTCTTTATATGAACGGCGCCCCAAACGGCATGGGGCTTTCCGTCCGCCTCGACGACAGCACCTGGCTGAACGCCGCCTACGCCAAAGCGATGCCGAGTGCCTTCTGGACAACGCAATCGGCGATATCGCTGGCGCTAACCGCACTCATCCTGTCCGCCATTGCGATCTTCGGGGCGCAGGCAATCGCGCGTCCGCTGCGACGGCTCGCCAATGCCGCTGAACTGTTCGGCCGCGGCGAGGCCGTGCCGCGGCTGCCGGAATCCGGACCGAACGACATCCGCCAGACCGCCGAGGCGTTCAACCGCATGCAGGAGCGCCTGCAGCGCTTCGTCGAGGACCGCACACGCATGCTGGCGGCGATCAGCCACGACCTGCGCACGCCGCTGACCTCGCTCCGGCTGCGCGCGGAATTCGTCCAGGATCACGATCTCCAGGAAAAAATGCTGAAGACCATCGAGGAAATCCAGACGATGACGGAAGCAGCGCTCGCCTTCGCGCGCGAGGACGCCGCGGTGGAGGAGACGCGAACCGTCGATCTTTCGGCGCTGGTCGGCAGCCTCTGCGACGATCTCGCGGATCTTGGCCAAAACGTCACCGTCAGCGACGGGCCCAAGGTGCTGTACCGCTGCCGGCCGGACTCGCTGCGCCGGGCGATCCGCAACCTCGTCGAAAATGCCGTCCGCTACGGCGAGCGGGCCAAGGTAAGCCTGGTCAGGAGTCCCGACAGCCTGGACATTGTGGTCGAGGACGCCGGACCCGGCATTCCGCCAGGCGAAATGGAACAGGTGTTCGCGCCCTTCTTCCGTTTGGAGCAGTCGCGCAACCGGGAGACCGGCGGCGTCGGGCTCGGCCTGTCAATTGCCCGCGCCATTGCCCGCCACCACGGCGGCGACATCGTGCTGGAAAACCGGAGCAACGGCCTTCGCGCGGTCATCAGGCTGCCGCTCATCGACATGGCCAAGCAGCTTGCCCCGGCGCCTGTGCCTGAGACGAGCCCTCCGACTGGACTGCGATCCTTGCCGGCTTGATCGAAACCCATCCCGCGATCGGAACGCCCGCGCTGTCGCGCCACGATCGATCAATGTCGTCGCAACGAAGGACAAGCCACCCGCACCAGTGCCTTTCTTAGCCCAGCCGCCGCCCTCGCTGCTGAGGGCTGGTCCTGCCGGAAGCTTCCGGTCACCAGCAAAGCCCCTCCCTTCAACGTTCTGCAGAGGTCATCCGATGAGCCATTCACAAGCCACGACACGCAACCAATTTATTTCCGTTGGAGTTGTGACCGCATCCTTGGCCACGTCGATCACGCGAGCGCGTACGTCCCTGGCTGCGCTTTTGGCAGCCGGCGGCCTGCTGTTGCCGGTCGCCGCTTCCGCGCAGCAGGCCGACGGCGAGCGGCTGTTCCGGCAGCGCTGCGGGGCCTGCCACAGCTTGGAGCCCGCCCAGAACAGGGCCGGCCCGCATCTGTCGGGCATCATCGGCCGACAGGCCGGCAGCGTCGAGGGTGCCCGCTATTCGGCCGCGCTGCGGGAGTCTGACATCGTCTGGGACAGCGGTGCGCTTGATGCCTTCCTAGCGGCACCGCGCCAGAGGGTTCCGGGCACGTCTATGGCAGTGGGCGTTCCCAACGCCGCCCAGCGCGCCGCGATCATCGTTTATCTGGAAGGTGCGGGCGCGCAATAGTGTGCGCTGATGAACCAAATCGGTCTTACATCAGGCCCAGCACCGCTCCGGCGACAACCAGATAGCGAGAAACCTTCGCCACGGCGACGATTGCGACAAAGCTCCATAGCGGCTCGCGCAAAACCCCAGCGACCACGGTCAGTGGGTCGCCGACGATCGGCATCCAGCTTAACAAGAGCGACCATTTTCCATAACGGCGATACCAGTTCGTGGCGCGGTTGAGCCTCGCGGGACGCAGCGGAAACCAGGGCTTGTCCCGGAAGCGTTCGAGCCCTCGACCAAGAACCCAGTTCACCGCCGAACCAAGGATGTTGCCTATGCTGGCGACAACAACCAGCATTGCGGGCGAGAAGGAACCGGTAGCGAGGAGCCCGGCAAGGGCAGCCTCCGACTGCGCCGGAAGGGTGGTCGCCGCGGCGAACGCAACGAGAAACAAGCCGCCGTAAACGGCAAAGTCATCCATCTATGTTTCGCCTTGCGGAGCGGGCGTCAGGGTTGCACGTCGATCACGACCATGAGTCCGCCACCACCTTTCCCTCAGCATTGTTGTTGTTCGCATGATGCCCGATATCCGGGATGGATAAACACTTTTCCGGGCCGACGCGGCTGCTAGACGCGACATCGCCTTCCCTATCGCTCCAAAACCACAGAATAAGGACTTCCGGTCGCTGGGAAGGTCAAGAGCTTCCGCCAATGGCCTCTGAACATTAAGGGGGCACGGATATGCGGTAGCAGGATCAAGTCATAAGCAGGGCCGCTCCCAGCTCCATCAGCCGCTCGGCGGCAAAGCCGATCATCTCGCGCAGGATATCGGCGTCGGGGGTCTTCTCTACGAGCGTGCGCAGGTTCATCATGTCGCTGGTCATCGGTGGTTCCTTCGAATCAGGTGGTGTCAGCAACCCAACCCTACCGAAGAACATCGATGACCGCCGCTACGCCGCTCGCTCGCTACAGCGCGCTCGCGAGCGGCTTCGCTACCGCCGACCTACACCACGCGGTGGGACACGACCGACTGGCAGGCAAGGCCGAGCATGGCCGTCTCGTAGTCTGCACTGCAGCGGTCTCAATAGGAACCGTCCAAATGCACCGTACTTTCTGGCGAATCTTAGCGACAATGTTGATTGCCGGGGGTGTCGGCTACGCGCAGGCGCAAAACCCGCTCATCATCACGGCACCAGTCTCCGGTCAGACTATTGATGGGACGCTCTCCTTTTCCGGGACGGCTGCCGTCAACAGTATCACACGGCGCGGAACTATTCGCGGGCAGACCAATACCGGGGTCGAATGCCGAGGGACAACTACCATCAACCTTACCTTTTCGCGTGGAGAAGGAACGATGGCTTGCGGGCAACTCTCAACCCGATTCGTGTTCTCGCTGACCAGCAGACAACCTCCAGCTGGCACAGGAACGGGAATCCTTTCCGATGGGCGAAAAGTGGTCTTGAGAATAGGACGATGACCCCAAAGCGACAGGCACGCCCTCTATTGAGAAGTGGTGAGCTGAAGCATTGATGTCCGTGGTGCTGGATCTATCACTCTTGCTAAAGCCGATGGAAGCCGGGCCGGTCGATGACCTCCCGCGCCGAAAAAAGACGCTCTCTGCTCCTTGACTCCTTCCTTCTTCCGCGGCAGGCTTTCGATCAATAGGTCAGACCAATTTACCGATCCGGGATCAGCCAGATGATTCCGTTGAAGTAGAACTGGGTAACAATGCCGATCCAGGCCGTTGAACCGCGTCGACTTTACCGACAGATCGCCGACCAGCTTCGGCAGCTGATCGACGCCGGCGAGTTCGCAGTCGGCGATCGGCTGCCAACCGAGCGCGAACTGGCCGATC
Organism: Mesorhizobium escarrei; assembly: GCF_935825525.1. Taxonomy (GTDB): domain Bacteria; phylum Pseudomonadota; class Alphaproteobacteria; order Rhizobiales; family Rhizobiaceae; genus Mesorhizobium; species Mesorhizobium escarrei. The sequence goes on along the minus strand of NZ_CAKXZT010000146.1, from coordinate 43,537 downwards.
AGCTTGGCATCTCCCGCCCGACCGTCCGTGAAGCGCTGATCGCGCTCGAGGTCGAGGGGCGCATACGCATTCGCGTCGGTTCCGGCATCTACGTCACCGAACCGCCGCGTGCCGAAATTTTGAGGGCAGAGATGGATGAAGGCCCGTTCGAGCTTTTGCGGGCGCGCGAGTTCATCGAAGGGGCGATCGCCGCCGAAGCCGCCCTCCGGGTTCGGCCGATCGACATCGAACATATGGACGACGTGCTGCGCCGCATGGAGCAGATACCTCACCCGACCAGGATGACGATCGCGCTCGACCGCGAGTTCCATACGATGGTGGCGGGCATACTTGGAAACGCCGTCCTGGTGCGCTGCATCGGCGAGCTTTTCGACCAGCGCATGAACCCATATTTCGAACGCCTGTCGAGCTATTTCGAGAACAGCGAGTCCTGGCGAGCCGCCGCGGAGGAGCATCGCGCGGTGCGTGACGCGATCGCGGCGCGCGAGCCCGAACGGGCCAAGGCCGCGATGCAGGAACATCTGCGTCAGTCGCAACTGAGATTCTCACGCAATTTCGGTGAGAAATCCGCGGCCAGGGAGGCCGCGGGATAGGAGTCGGCCGACCGGGAGGATCCTGTCGGCACAGTCAAAATCCATTCATAGGGAGGAATATGATGTTGAGGAAATACGCTGTTCTGATCGGCACGATCGCCGCTATCACTCTGCCCATGGCTTCGGCCTCTGCACAAACCGCGCTGAAATGGGCCCATGTCTACGAAACCTCCGAACCCTTCCACACGGAGTCCGTGTGGGCGGCGGAAGAGATCAAGAAGCGCACCGATGGCCGCTATACGATCGACGTCTTCCCGGCTTCGCAACTCGGCAAGGAAGCCGACATCAACCAGGGGTTGACCCTCGGCACGGTCGACATCATCATCTCCGGATCGAGCTTCGCCGCCCGCGAATTCCCGCCGATCGGCGTCACTTACTTCCCGTTCACTTTCCGCGACGCGGATCACCTGCTCGCTTACACCAAGAGCGACAAATACAAGGAATTGACCGGCGGCTACGAAGAGGCGTCCGGCCATCACATCACGGCGACCACCTACTACGGCACCCGTCACACGACCTCCAACCGGCCGATCGAGAAATGCGCCGACATGCAGGGCCTGAAGATCCGCGTGCCTGATGTGCCGGCCTATCTCGCCATGCCGCGCGCCTGCGGCGCCAACACCGCGCCGATCGCCTTCGCCGAGGTCTATCTCGCCTTGCAGCAGGGCACGGTGGAAGCGCAGGAAAACCCGCTGACGACGATCGAGGCCAAGAAGTTCTACGAAGTGCAAAAGCATATTATCCTGACTGGGCACATCGTCGATCATCTCAACACGATCGTGTCGCAATCGCGCTGGTCGCAATTGTCGGACGAGGACAAGGCGATCTTCACCGAGGTGATGCAGGAAGCTGCCGCGCGAGCGACGAAGATAATTGTCGATCGCGAGAAAGCCCTGGTTGAAACCTTCAAGGAGCGCGGTCTCACCGTCACCGAAGTCGATCGCGCCGATTTCGAAAAGAACGTGATGGAGAAAGTGACGTTCGAGGAGTTCGGCTACCGCAAGGAGGATTGGGAGGCGATCCGCGCCGTCAAGTAGGCCGCATCAATCCGGGCCCGGCGCAACAAGCGCGTCGGGTCTGTCGAGCCGCTGTCCAACAGTGCCCGGAGCTTGCCGATGACCCAAGAGGTCCACACCCAGGTTACCCCCGAAGAACTGGCGCATGCATTCGAGGAAGAAGCGCCGCCCGTCGATCTGTCGCGATACGCGGTGGAAGACTGGGTCACGCTCGCAGTGTTCTGGGGCATGTCGTTCTGCGTGTTCCTGCAGTTCTTCACGCGCTACGTCATGAACAACAGTTTTGCCTGGACCGAGGAGATTGCCATCAATTGCCTCGTCGTCGTGGTCTTCCTGGGCTCGGTCATGTGCACGCGCACTACGCGCCACATCCACGTCGACGTGCTCTATCACTATCTCCCCGCTGGGGCGGGGCGCTACCTGGCGCTCGCGGTCAATGTGATCACCATTTGCTTCTTCGCCTACATGTCCTGGCTCCTCTGGCGCTATGTCGGGATCGTCCACCGCGAGCGGATGGTCACCATCAACCTGCCGCGCAACGTCGTCTTCTACGCCGTCTTCGCCGGTTTCGTGCTGATGATGCTGCGCGCCATCCAGGTATTCATCGGCAACATCCGCCGTGGCTACTCGGCGCTGGAGCGCCCCGCCGCGTTCGACGGATTGGGGGAATAGGCCATGCTGCTTCTGATCGGAGCCTTTCTCGTCCTGATGCTGGTCGGCGTGCCCGTCGCTGTGTCGATGGCGGTGTCGTCGCTGCTCTATCTCGTCTTCTATGGCGTGGCGCCCGATATCATCGCCGCGCAGCGCATGATCGCCGGTGTCGAGAGCTTTCCGCTGCTTGCCGTGCCGTTCTTCATCTTCGCCGGCAATCTGATGAACATCGCCGGTGTCACCGGGCGGATCTATTCCTTCGCGCTGGCGCTTGTCGGCTGGATGAAGGGCGGCCTCGCCCAGGTGAACATCATCGGATCGGTGGTCTTCGCCGGCATGTCGGGCGCAGCCCTTGCCGATGCTGCCGGCATCGGCACCATCGAGATCAAGGCCATGCGCGACCATGGTTATCCCGTGGAGGCGGCGGTCGGCGTCACCGCAGCCTCCTCGACGCTCGGCCCGATCTTCCCGCCGTCGCTGCCCTTCGTCATCTACGGCATGATGGCCAACGTCTCGATCGGCGCGCTGTTCATGGCCGGCATCCTGCCCGGCGTCGTCATGACGGTGCTGATGATGGTGACGGTCGCGATCTTCGCCCACCGCCGGGGCTGGGGGTCGGACACGCCGTTCAAACTGAACCGGCTCGCCGCCGCCTCGATCGAGGTCGCCGTCGTGTGCTGCTTTCCGCTCGCGGTCTATATCCTTGTCCAGATGGGACTGTCGCTCAATATTGCCGTTGGCATCGCGCTCGTCGTCCTGATCGCCTGCGACTGGTATTTCGATTTCTCCGCCGTCATGGCGCTGATGACGCCGATCATCCTGATCGGCGGCATGACCATGGGCTGGTTCACCCCGACCGAAGCGGCCATGGCCGCCGTCATCTGGTCGTTGTTTCTCGGGCTCGTGCGCTATCGGACGATGACACTCGCAGCCCTGGCCAAGGCCAGTTTCGATACGATCGAGACGACCGCGTCGGTGCTTTTCATCGTCACCGCAGCGTCGATCTTCGCGTGGTTGCTCACGGTCAGCCAGGCGGCGCAGGTCTTCTCGGTCTTCATCACATCGCTGACCGAAAACAAATGGGTGTTCCTGATCCTGGTCAACATCCTGATGCTGGTAGTCGGTTGTTTTCTCGACACGGTCGCCGCTATCACGATCCTTGTGCCGATCCTCCTGCCGATCGTCGTCCTCTACGGCATCGACCCTGTGCATTTCGGTCTGATCATGACGCTCAATCTGATGATCGGTCTGCTCCATCCGCCGCTCGGCATGGTGCTGTTCGTCCTCTCGCGGGTTGCCAAGCTGTCGGTCGAGCGGACGACCATGGCAATTCTGCCCTGGCTCGTGCCGCTGATCGTCGCGCTGATCCTGATCACCTTCATCCCCGCCATCACGCTGTGGCTGCCGACGCAAATGGGGCTGATCCGTTGATCGACAGCGCAATCGCCGCGACGCTGTTCGGCCCTGAGGATCTGCGCGTTATCGAGCATCCGCTCGGCCCCCTCGCGCCGGGAATGGTGCGCGTGCGCTTCGGCGCAGGCGGCATCTGCGGTTCCGACCTGCACTATTTCCGCCATGCGCGGACCGGCGATTTTGTCGTCACGTCGCCGCTCGTGCTCGGCCACGAGGTTGCCGGAGAGATCGTCGAAATCAACGCGGACGCGCCAGGACTTGCCGTCGGTGACCGCGTGGCGGTCAATCCGTCGCGCTGGTGCGGAGAATGCGCGCGATGCGCGGAGGGCCGCGCCAATCTCTGCGAAGACATCTATTTCATGGGCTCGGCGTCGAAAATGCCGCACATGCAAGGCGGTTTTGCCAGCCTGTTCGACGCCACACCGGCGCAATGCATCAAGGTCCCGCCTGATGTCGCCTACCAGGCGGCGGCACTCGCCGAACCGCTCGCCGTCAGCCTGCATGCCGTGGCGCGGGCCGGCGACATCGCCGGGCGCGACGTCATCCTGTTCGGCGCCGGCCCCATCGGGCTCCTGACCATGCTCGCCGCCAGGCTCAAGGGATGTGGCGAGCTCACCGTCGCCGACATTGCAGAGGCGCCGCTCGCCTTTGCCAGCAAACTTGGAGCAAACAGGACGATCGACCTGTCTGGCGGCGACGACGAGCTGAAGGCGCTCGCGGCCGACAAGGCGATCGATGTCGCGTTCGAGATTTCAGGCACCGCAGCCGGTCTCGCCGCGGCGATCGCCAGCGTCCGGCGCGGCGGCACGGTCGTTCAGGTCGGCAATCTTCCGGGTGGTCAGATTCCGGTGCCGGCCAATGCGGTGATGGCCAAGGAAATCAATCTGAACGGCACGTTTCGTTTCGGCGCGGAATTCAACAAGGCGGTCGATCTCATCGTCGGCGGGGAGATAGACGTCCTGAAGCTGGTGTCCGCCGAACGCCCCCTCGCCTCGGCCCGCGATGCCTTTCGCCTGGCCGCCGACCGCTCGCAGAGCGTCAAGGTGGTGCTGATCGCCGACTGAGGAGTTTTTCCCCGGGGGCTGTCAGCAGCTGTTATCAACCACTCCAGACTCAGCGCGCTGGCCCGGCTTCCCTCCTGTCCGCCTGCTTGCGCGCCCGCGCAAACTGCAGCCCGGCGACGCCAGCGGTTGCAGCGAGCGCCAGGCCGATCGGAATGAGGCTCGAGGGCTGGTCGGCCTTTCTGAGCACAGCCACGACGTCATATCCGACATCCAGCCCGATGCGCTTGGCGTAGGATCCGAAATCGACATTGCTGATCATCAGCGCGTCGCCCGCTTGCGTGATGGTAAGTCCAATGCCGCGCAGCCGCTCTAGCGGCTCGCCCGGCGCCCCGAGAGGTACGTTGACCGTCTTGCGCACATCTTCGCCCATGAGGTCGACGCCCTCGACGACGAAATTGATGCGGCCATCGGCCGGCGTGCGCGCCACCGCCGACAGGAACTCGCTTGCCGGCAGTTCCTCGTAAGGCGGCGACACCTGGTTGAGCCACCAGTCCGGCCGAAACAGCGTGAAGCAGATGAGCAGCAGCGCCGCACTTTCCCAGAGACGGCTTTTGGTCACGAACCAGTTCATCGTCGCGGCCGAAAACAGCAATATTGCAATCAGCGACACGGTCGCCACCCAGATCGTCTGGGGCCAACTGTCGACTCCGATCAGCAGGATCGCCGGATTGAAGATGAAGACGAACGGCAGGATCGCCGTACGCAGCGAATAGAGCGCGCCCTGGAAGCCGGTGGCGATAGGATCTTCCTTGGAAATCGCCGCCGCCGCGAACGCTGCCAGCCCAACGGGCGGGGTGATGTCGGCCATGATGCCGAAGTAGAAGACGAACAGGTGGACCGCGATCAGCGGGATCGGCAGTCCGGCCTGCGCGCCGAGATCGACTACGACCGGGGCCATCAGCGTGGCGACCAGAATGTAGTTTGCGGTGGTCGGGATGCCCATGCCGAGCACAAGGCTGATCGCGGCGATCAGGATCAGCATCAGGATGACGTTGCCGCCGGAGATGAACTCGACGAGTTCCGTCATCATCAGGCCGAGACCCGTCAGCGTGATCGTACCGACGACGATGCCGGCGGTGGCCGTGGCGATACCGATGCCGATCATGTTGCGGGCGCCGAGCGCCAGCCCGTCAATTAGGTCGTCCCAGGCAGCCCGCACTGAGGCGGCGAGGTTTTCGTTGCGGAACACCGCCATCAGCGGCTTGCGGGTGGCGACAATACCGAGGATTGAAACAGTCGCCCAGAACGCCGAGAGGCCGGGTGACATCTGCTCGACCATCAGGCACCACAGAAGCACCGCGATCGGGATGAGGAAATCGAGCCCGGTCCGCGTGACGTCCCAGGCGCGCGGCAGTTCCAGGATTGGCGCATTCGGATCGTCAAGTGCGAGATCCGGATAGCGCGAGGAATACCAAACCGAGGCGACGTAGAGAGCGACGCCGGCGAGCGCGAGCACCGGCGGCGCGGTCCCGCCGAAGACAGCCTGGATAACAACGATGCCGTAATAGACGATACAGACGGCGAGAATGCTGCCCGACAGCCCGAGCCCCATCCGCAGCATCCGTTCTCTTGCCGGCGTCGGACGCTGCGGGATTGTCTTCAGGCCCATCTTTATCGCTTCGAGATGAACCATGTAGAGCAGCGCGATATAAGAGAAGACCGCCGGCAGCAGCGCGTGCTTGACGATCTCCGAATAGGGAATGCCGACATATTCGACCATCAGGAAGGCGGCCGCGCCCATGACCGGCGGCATGATCTGGCCGTTGATCGAGGCTGAAGCCTCGATGGCGCCAGCCTTGACGCCGGAAAGGCCGGTGCGCTTCATCAACGGTATGGTGAAGATGCCGCCTGAAACCACGTTGGAGACGGACGAGCCGGACACGACGCCGTTGAGGGCCGATGAGACCACCGCGACTTTCGCCGGACCGCCGCGCAGATGGCCGAGCAGCGCGATGGAGATCTGCATCATCCAGTTGCCGGCGCCTGCCTTTTCCAGAAGCGTGCCGAACAGGACGAACAGAAAGACGAAGCTCGTCGACACGCCAAGCGCAATCCCGAAGACGCCTTCGGTGGTCAGCCATTGATGGTTGAGAAACTTGGTGAGCGATGCGCCGCGATGCTGAATCACGTCCGGCATATACTGGCCAGCAAAGGTGTAGAAGATGAAGACACACGCCACGACCACCATCGGTAGGCCGAGCGCACGGCGCGTCGCCTCGAGCAGCAACAGGATGCCAACGGTGCCGGTCACCAGATCGAGCGTGGTCGGCTGGCCCGGCCGTCCGGAAAGCGCGACGTAAAACAGAAAGAGGTAGGCGCCGGCAAATCCCCCGACCACGGCCAGCACCCAGTCGAGCAGCGGCACGCGGTCGCGAGGCGAGGATCTTAGCGCCGGATAAGCGAGAAAGGTCAAGAACAGCGCAAAGCCAAGATGGATGGCGCGCGCTTCCGTGTCGTTGAGGATGCCGAAGCCGAACACGAACGGCAAAGGCGAAGCGTACCAGAGCTGGAAAAGCGACCACGCGACTGCAACCCAGAGTAGAATGCGCCCGACCGTTCCAGCCGGATGCCGGCCACCCGTGTCGGCTTCCGCGACAAGTTGTTCGAGCTCTTCGAGATCGACGCCGGCCGGTTGTGCCTTCACTTCGCTCATGACGTCGTCTCCTGTTGCGGATGGCCCCGGCGGATCAGCTGGACCCGCCGGACCGTCGTCAGGTCACGAAGCCTACTTCAACCAGCCCTTCTCCTTGAAGTATTTTTCAGCTCCCGGATGCAGCGGCGCGGAATTTCCTTCCGCAACCATCTTGGCAGGATCGAGATTGGCGAAGGCCGGATGCAGCGACTTGAACTCGTCGAAATTCTCGAACACCGCCCTGGTCAATTGATAGACGCTCTCATCGGGAACCTTGGCCGAAGTCACGAGCGTGGCGAGCACGCCGAAAGTCCCGGTATCGTCGGGATTGTTTGCGTAAAGGCCGCCTGGGATGATCGCCTTGGCGTAGTAAGGATTCTCGGCGACGAGCTTGTCCACGACTTCTCCAGTCAACGGCACCAGCTTGGCGGCGCAGGTGGTCGTCGGATCCTGGATGTTCGCGGAGGGATGGCCGACGCCGTAGAAGAACCCGTCGATCTTGCCGTCGCAGAGCGCCGGGCCGTGCTCGTCAGCCTTCAACTCCGATGCGAGCGAAAAGTCGGCCAACGTCCAGCCCATCGCACCGAGCAGACGTTCCATGGAAGCGCGTGTCCCGGAACCGGGATTGCCGACGTTGAAACGCTTGCCCCTGAAGTCCTCGAATTTCGTTACCCCGGCATTGGGATGTGCCAGCACCGTGAACGGCTCCGGATGGATCGAGAAAACCGCGCGCAGGTCGGTATGGGCGCCACCGTCCTTAAATGATTCCAGACCCTTGTAGGCGTTGTACTGGACGTCGGACTGCGCCATGCCGAAGTCGAGTTCGCCTTCCTTGATCGTGTTCACGTTGAATGCCGATCCGCCGGTCGATTCGACCGAGCAGCGGATGCCGTGTGTCTTGCGATCCTTGTTGAGCAACCGGCAGATAGCGCCGCCGGCGGCATAGTAGACGCCGGTGACGCCACCGGTCCCGATGGTAACAAAATTCTGCTGCGCCATTGCGCTGGCCGAAAACAGCAGCGCCGCCGACAAGGCGGCAATCTGCGCTCCGAGGCGTGCAGTCCGGGCATGTTTCATCTGGTTCTCCCTTGGTACTTTGCGTGCCGTCGCGGCCGTCCTCTGTTTTGGTGTCAAGGCACGTCGATGCATGCTACAATTGTTGCGCTTTATCAATCAAGGGATATGCTTGTTACAATGGACAGTGGGGAGATGGGTTTCGACGCGCTTCTGGCGCGCATACTGACCGAACTCCCCGAATTGAGCTCGGAACTGCGCAAGGCGGCGCGATTCCTGGTCGATCATCCCGACGAGGTGGCGCTGGTTTCCATGCGGGTGCTGGCCTCGCGATCAGAGGTGACACCGACGACCTTCGTGCGACTGGCGCGGCGGCTGGGCTTCGGCGACTGGGCGGCGCTGCGCAAGCCGTTCGAGGACCGGCTGCGCTCCGGCAAAGCGCTTTTCGCCGCAAGGGCCGATGCGCTTGTCAAACGCAGGTCGGAGGCGATCTTCGCCGAATCGCTGAGGACGACGGTGGCCAATCTGGCGGCGGCCGAAGCGGTCAACGGCAGCGAAGAAATCGCAAGGGCCTGCGCGATACTGGAGAAGGCTCAGCGCATACGTGTCGCCGGGTTCCGAAGCTGCCGCGCGCCCGCCCACGCGCTCGTCTATCTCTGCCGGATGTTTCGGCGCGAGATCACGCTGCTCGGCGGCGACGGCGGTGCGATCGAGGCGGAACTCGCAGCACTTGGGAAGAGGGAAGCGGTCGTCGCGATCGGCTTTTCGCCCTATTCGCGTGAACTCGGGCCCGTGGTGGAGGCTGCGCAACGACACAGCGTTCCGATTGTCGCTATCGTCGACAGCATGGCCGCTCCGATCGCGCGGCATGCGCAGGTTGTCTTGCGATTCTCTACCGACAGCCCGTCCTTCTTCCCGTCGGTAGCCGCAGCCATGGCTATCGTGGAAGCGCTGGCCGCAACGATGCTGGCGCGCAGCGGGCCAGCTGCGGCGGCTCGTGTCAGGGAGACGGAACTGGAGTTGCAGGCGTTCGGCGCCTATCTGCCGGAATGAAGACCGCTGGCTATGCCACCGCAGCGTCTATCGCGTCGCCAAGCCGTTCAACAACTGCGTCGACTGCCGCGGCGTCTATGATGAAGGGCGGCGCCAGCAACACATGATCGCCGCGCACGCCGTCGATCGTTCCCCCTGCGGGATAGACTAGCAGTCCGCGCGCCATCGCCTCGCGCTTGATCTTCGCATTGAGCTTCCGCTTCGGTTCGAAGGGCGCCTTGGTAGAGCGATCCTCGACCAGCTCTACACCCATGAAAAGGCCGCGCCCGCGAATTTCGCCGATATGGGCATGTTTGCCGAACCGTTCGCCCAGTCGCCGCGAAAGATGCGCTCCCATCGCCCGGACATTGGCGAGCAGATCGTCGCGAGCAATCACCTCCTGGACGGCGAGCGCCGCCGCGCAGGCCATCGGATGGCACATATAGGTGTGGCCGTGCTGGAAGAAGCCGGAGCCTTCGGCGAAAGCGTCGAAGATGCGGCGCGAAAGCAGCACCGCACCGATGGGTTGGTAGCCGCCGCCGAGGCCTTTGGCGATCGTCATCAGGTCGGGCGCGACGCCGTCCTGCTCGCAGGCGTGCAGCGTGCCGGTGCGGCCCATGCCGCACATCACCTCGTCGAGGATGAGGAGCACACCGTAGCGGTCGCAGATTTCACGGACACGGCTGAAGTAACCGGGAACGGCGGGCACCGCTCCTGCTGTCGCGCCGACCACAGGTTCCGCGACGAAGGCCATGACAGTGTCCGGACCGAGTTGGAGAATTTTATCTTCGAGCGCCTGGGCGGCCCGCAGTCCGTAGGCCGCCTCGCTCTCACCGGCTTTCTGATAGCGGTAGGCATAGCATGGGTCGATGTGATGCGTGTCGATCAGCAAAGGGCGGAATTGGGCACGGCGCCACTCATTGCCCCCGGCAGCGAGAGCGCCGAGCGTGTTGCCGTGATAGCTCTGGCGGCGGGCGATGACGTTTCGCCGCTCTGGCTTGCCGGTCTCGACGAAAAACTGGCGGGCCATCTTGATCGCCGCCTCCACCGCTTCGGAGCCGCCGGACACGAAGTAGGCGTGGCTAATACCTTGTGGCGCGCCAGCGACGAGCTTGTCGGCCAATGTCTCGGCCGGCTCATTGGTGAAGAAGCTGGTGTGGGCATAGGCGAGCTTGTCGGCCTGCGCGTGGAGCGCGGCCGTCACCTCGGGATGGCCGTGGCCGAGGCAGGAAACCGCCGCGCCGCCTGACGCATCGATATAGGCGCGGCCATTGCGGTCGAAGAGTTCGATGCCCTTGCCGCCAGCCGCGACGGGCAGGCTCGCATGGATCTGGCGATGCAGGATGTGTGTCATGCCTTCCCCGATTGACGATGGCGCGATTTGCAGCGAACCTATCATGCAACATATGTTACATACTGCGCAATACTGAAACAATTGGACTGAGCTTATGACCGTCAACAGGGACGCCACCGGCCCCGGACTTGTCGCACCGACGGCAATTGCCGTTGCGCCGAATGGTGGACGGCGTGGCAAGCAAGACCACCCTGCCCTGCCGATCGGCCCCCAGGAGCTGGCCCGGACTGCCGCCGCCTGCCTCGAGGCGGGCGCCGCCATGATCCATACGCATGTCCGCGACCGCGACGGCGGCCATTTGCTCGACGCGCACGCTTATCGCGAGACGACGAAAGCGATACGTGATGCGGTGGGCGAGCGGCTGATCATCCAGATCACCAGCGAAGCGGTCGACCGCTACCAGCCGGCCGAGCAGATGGCGGTGGTGCGCGCTGCCCGCCCTGAGGCGGTTTCGCTGGCGCTGCGCGAATTGGTGCCGGACGCTGCCCATGAGACCGCTTTCGCGCAGTTCCTGTCGTGGTTGAAGAGCGAGCGGATCGCCCCTCAGATGATCCTTTACGCGCCCGAAGAGGCGTCGGCCCTAGCCGCCATGCAGCAGCGCGGGCTGGTGCCTTTCGATGACATCCCGGTGCTCTATGTGCTCGGCCGCTACACGCCGGGACAGGTTTCGCGACCGGCCGATCTGCTTCCCTTCCTTGCGCATGACCGCCCGCGCTTCGCGCACTGGATGGTCTGCGCCTTCGGTCGGCAAGAAACCGCTTGCGTTACGGCCGGTGCGCTGCTGGGCGGTCATCCCCGCGTCGGCTTCGAGAACAATTTCACCCTGGCCGACGGCACAACTGCCAAGGACAATGCCGCGCTCGTAACAGCGACTAAAGGCGCTCTGACTGCTTGCGGCGTCAGGATCGCCCAGGCCAACGACCTGCGCGCCGCTTGGTCGATCCAGGGCTAACCCTCGCCCGCGCGCCTTGGAACGGGCTTCCTTTCTCATCAAATGCGGCGGCAATATCCGAAACCTAAGCGACCTGTAAGCGGCTTGCGTCAATACCCCCACCCAACAAATGAGCTTGGGCGGCGAGGTTTCATATGTAGAACCTCCGTATTTTACTGAGCCGTAGCCGCCGTTCTCGGACCGGCCGGGCAGAGGCCTCCTCGGTTCGTCACATTTGTCGAAAATCCTTTTGCTACGCTGCAACCGAACCCTTTGGCTGACGTTAGCTTACAATGGGCGGTGGGAAGGCCTTTATGCAGACGTACCTCGTCGAACAAATGGAGGGTGATGACGTGATTACGGTGCGTGTCGTCAACGCGCCGAGCCCTTTCAAAGCCGCCGCCATGTCGACAGATCGACACGTTACGCTCCGGACATGGGAAAAGGATTGGATCCGAGTAACCGACGAGAACCGGGGACATATCTTTGCGTACAGCTTTGTCTCCGACGCAAACCCAGACACCAGCGGGCTTGTAATAGCACCGAACAAATCAAGAAAAGCCCAAAAGGCTGATCAGGGACGCGAGTAAGCGCCACTATTTTGCTTTTTGCTGGAGCGCGCCTGAACCGTGAACACCGCGAATTTGAGCCAGCAGTTGCGGCATGGCTGACGCTCAGGGCGTGGTATGTCCCAAAACCACCCTTCCCTCGCCGGCTTCGTTCGTGACCGCCCGGATCCCCTCGAAGGACTTGGAGCGCTCGAGCAAGCGCATGACCTGCCGGTTCTGGCCGAGACCGACCTCGAAGAGCAGGATGCCTCCGCGCCGCAAGTAGCGCGGCGCGTCCTTGATCACCCGCATATGGATGCTCAGGCCGTAGGGGCCGGCTGCAAACGCTTCACGCGGCTCGAGCTCGGTCAGATGCGCGCGGTCGCCATCGAGCCGCTTTTCCGAAATGTAAGGCGGGTTGCAGACGATCACGTCGATCGTGTTATCGAGCTCCAGGCCCAAGAAAGCACCGAACAAGTCACCCCTCAGCACCGACACGCGATCTGCCATGTTGTGATGGGCGACGTTGCGGCGCGCGACCTCGACGCATCCATCGGTGAGATCGCTCGCCCAGACCTGCGCGGCAGGAGCGTAATGCGCGATGGCGCAGGCCAGATTGCCGGCCCCGCAGCACATGTCGACAACGCGCGGCGCCGACAGGTCCATTCGCCGCAGAACATCAAGTGCTGTCGTGCCGAGCAACTCCGTCTCCGGCCGGGGAACGAGCGCACCGGGCGCGATAAGCAACTCCAGCCCCATGAAGATGATGCGGCCTTTGCGGTAGGCCTCGGCGACACTGATCTCTTCGCTCACGACAGCCCCCTTCCGTCTTGCCGGTCGCGGTGCCCGACAATTGAGTACCAAATAAGTGTATCTCGAATTCATTGAATTCTCGATGGACAAATTGAAAAACACTTGCCGCCATAGGCTTTGAAGACATGATGCAACAAAAGGTGATCGCAAGCCTCTGATCTGTCACCTGATTGGGAATATTGTCTCATCATTGAGGAATATGTGGTTCCCCACCCTGGTTATCCCCAGCCTTGCAGAGCCAATTCGCGAATTCTCGGTCTGGCGTCACGATTTTGCTACATTTTAATCAAAAGGCACATACGTAAGCAAAACGTAATGTTTCAGTAGCTAACGGAAAGCAGCCGTTTTCCGCAAGGCAAGAGGGTTTACCCATCATCGACATGACCAACACGTTCGCGCGGCAATCTCGCACGAAAGATCGCCAATCATGAAGTCAGCGCAAGGGCGCTCGCCCGAATTACGTTCCGCTTTGTTCGGCTCAATGCACGGACTGGTTGGCGTCGGCGTTTTCTCGGCAGTGATAAACGTTCTCGCCTTGACCGGCTCCGTCTACATGCTCCAGATCTACGATCGCGTGCTGCCTTCGCAGAGCATTCCGACACTTGTCGGATTTACGATCGGGATGCTTGGCGTCTACGCCGTCTATGGGCTCCTCGATTTCGTCAGGCTTCGCCTGTTGGTCCGCATTGGCAGCCGCCTGCACAGAGATCTGCAGCAAAAGGCGTTCGCTGCCTCGCTTTCCCTGCCGCTTACTGGTGGGCAGGATTCGAACCGGGTGCAGCCACTTCGCGATCTGGACCAGTTGCGCGGCTTTCTTTCCGGACTGGGACCGACAGTCGTCTTCGACGCTCCCTGGATACCGTTTTATATGGTGGTCATCTATCTGCTGCACCCTTCGCTTGGTGTGTTGGCGACCGTAGGTGCGGCCACTGTCGTACTTTTGACCGTAGTCGCGGAAGTCGTCGCCCGCAAACCCGCCGCGCGTGCATCTGAAACGCTTGTGGCACAGCGGCTTCTTGCCGATTCCGGCCGCCGCAACGCAGAGGTCGTTCAGGCGATGGGCCTTTCCGCCCAGCTCGGTCGGCGCTGGAATGAGATCAGCCATCTTTACCTCAGGAACCAGGAGCAGCTCTCCGATGTCGTTGGCGCAGCGAGTTCCTTGTCGAAAACACTCCGAATGGCCCTGCAATCGTCCGTACTGGGGCTTGGTGCCTACCTTGTGATCGGCGGCGAGGCTTCGCCCGGCGTGATCATCGCGTCGTCCATATTGCTGGGCCGCTCATTGGCGCCGGTCGATGTGGCGATCGCAAACTGGAGAGGGTTTCTGGCCACTCGGCGAAGCTATTCCGCCCTGGCGTCAGCGTTGGACGCTTTCGGTGCCCAGAAAAACCCTATGGAGCTGCCGCGCCCACAGACACAGCTTGTGGTCGAGGAACTGACGGTCGCGCCACCAAGTCAGCGGAAGCCAACGGTCGTCAATGTAAGCTTCCGCCTGTCGAGAGGTGCCGGCTTGGCGATCGTCGGCCCGAGCGGCTCTGGCAAGACGACGCTCGTGCGCGCTTTGGTCGGGGCATGGAAACCGCTTCGGGGCGCGGTTAGATTGGACGGCGCCTCGCTCGATCAATGGAATTCGGAGCTGCTCGGCACTCATATTGGCTACCTGCCGCAGGATGTTGAACTGTTCGACGGAACGATCGCAGACAACATTTCAAGGTTCGGCGACAAGAGTGACGCAAAAGGCGTGCTGGCAGCCGCCAAGGCTGCGGGCGTGGACAAGATGATCATGCGTCTGCCGGAAGGTTTCCAAACGCGCATCGGTGAAGGCGGAGCGGCCCTGTCGGCCGGGCAGCGGCAGCTCGTCGGGCTCGCCAGGGCGCTTTATGGTGACCCATTCCTTGTCGTTCTCGATGAACCAAATTCCAATCTGGATGCAGACGGCGATGTTGCCTTGGGCGGGGCAATCCTGGCAGTGCGCGAACGCGGTGGTATCGCGATCGTTGTCGCACATCGTCCGTCCGGTCTCGTCAACATCGACCAGGTGCTCGTCATGTCGAACGGCATGCTCCATTCATTTGGCTCGCGCGAAGACGTTCTGGCAAATGTGATCCGGCCCTTCCCGCGGCCAAATAGTGTCGTCCCGCTGCAGCAAGGTGCAAGCGGCCATGCGTGAGGTGTTGCTACGTGTCTTGAGGTCTTGCTCCTTGTCTGACGTGACGCTGTCATCATTTGCTCCGGTCGCCGGCGGAAGCCAGTGGATCGGGACGAATCCAATCGAAGAGCCGGATGGTATCAGGGCCAATTTGATCCTTGGCCTGGCGACCACCTTCCTGTTGATCTTCGGCGGAGGGCTCTGGCTGGGGTTGACCAAGATTGCCGGCGCGGTGATTGCGCCCGCCACCGTGGTGGTCGAAAGCAACATAAAGAAAGTCCAGCATCAAACCGGCGGCACCGTCGGCGGCATCTTCGCCAAGAACGGAGACCATGTGCGTGCCGGCGATGTGTTGGTCAGGCTGAACGACACGTTGACACGAGCAAACCTGCAGATAGTCAGCGAGGATCTCGAGCGCGCCACCATTCGTCTGGCGCGGCTGGAGGCCGAGCGTCAGGGCCTGCCGGAAATGAAACTTCCACCCAGCGTTCGGGTCCGGATGGACGACCCGCAACTGGCGGCACTTGTCAGTGGCGAACGCGCCGTGTTCGAAAGCCGCGCCGCGGCGCTGGCTGGCCAGAAGGCACAATTGAAAAGCCGCTCGAAGCAATTGGAACGTCAGATCGATGGCCTCAAAGCGCAGCAGGCGGCGATGGACGAGTCCCTGGATTTGCTGACGCGGAACCTTGCCGACGTCGAGTCCCTCTACGCGCAGAAGTTGGTCTCCAAAGAGAGGCTGAGCACTATCAGCTTGGAGAAGAGCCGGACTCACGGCGAGTTAGGACGCCTTATCGCAGCAATCGCGGAGGTCCAGGCTCGTATCAGTGAAACTGACCTGCAGGTGCTTCAACTCGACGAGCAAATGCGCAGCGAGGTAACGACTGAACTTCGCGAAACGGAAGCCAAACAGACCGAACTCAATGAGCGCAAGGTCGTCGCGGAAGACGAACTCGCCAGGACAGATATCCGCGCCCCACAGTCGGGAACAGTACAAGAATCCGCGATCCACACCATCGAAGGCGTGGTTGCTCCCGGAGAAGTGCTCATGATGATTGTGCCCGATGCCGACAACCTGGTCGTGGATGCGCTCGTTCCTCCAGAGCGTATCGATGATGTACGTCCTGGACAGCGGGTTTCAATCCGCTTTCCGGCGTTCGACGCAGGGACGACACCTGTTTGCGAAGGCTCGGTCCACCACATCTCTGCAGATCTGATTAAAGATGAGAAAAGTCAGCTCTCGTACTTTTCGGCACGCATCAACGTCGAAAATGCAACGACCTGCCTGACGGGTGCGAAAATACTCAAACCCGGCATGCCCGCCGAAGTTCACATACGCACCGACGAGCGCAATGTCTGGTCCTATTTGCTGAAACCCTTTACCGACCAGATTTCCAGAGCTTTCAAAGAGTGACGCAATCGGCAAGTCTCTCGGATCGCCGCGCGATCGGACCGCTGCTGAACCTTACCTCTTGTGTCACCCGGTGACACTTCGGTGTCTTGTCCGGCCGGCTGTCTGCGCCATTCCTCGCCGACCTTGCGGATGATCGTGACCTGAGCCTGGAAGGTTTCGCCGGCCACTGGCAGTGGCTTGGCGGACGCCACGTCGGCTGCATCTTCTGGCTGGCGGCGCGAAGTCTTGCAGTGATGTCGGCAAGGCGCACATTGGTGTCCTTCAGCTCGGTCAAAAGAGCCATCCTTCTCAGCTTGTCATCGCGCTCGTGCTGCTGACAAAATCATCCTGCTGGCGTCAGTGTCCTCGTGAGTCACCGACGTTTCGAGCGCCCGGCTGAAAGAGAGAATCACACCGCGCCGGATATCGGCGAGTCTGTCGTTGGTCAGATCGCCTGCTTACTTTCGTTATTCGCGCCAGTTCTTCCTCGTCCGCTTTCACTGCCTCGGCTTCGGCCTTCTCGCGCTTGAGCCGGACCTCGCAAGTTTCGCGGACGACGATGCGCCTTCGGATGGATGACGCGCTGGCGACGGCTCGGGCGCGGCTATGAACAGCGCATCGACGTCTCCCACGCCATGATCCTCGTCGCCATTGGGTGGGAACATGATCCGACGAAATGCCCATCCCTGATTCTCAAAACGGACTCTTAAAGTATTGCTCGTTACGTCAGGAAGGTCCAAGTATTATCCATAGGACCCCATAGCTGACGATATAGGCTAACCCAGGATGATCAAAATCAATGTACTCGGCGATCTCGTGCTGACGGACCCCATCAACGAGCTTGCAAGACAGCCCGGTTCGCCGGCCATCTTTTCTTGCTCCACAAGAAGATTTTTGAGCGCGGCAGACCTGAATATCTTCAATCTCGAGTCACCAATAACTTCTAAAAAGACGAGCGAAAAGAAGGTGGGGCCCGCGCTCAGGGGGAATAAGGATCTCCTGCCCTCTATAGCTCAGAGCGGATTGGCCGTGGCAACACTCGCTAATAATCACATGATGGATTTCGGCATCTCCGGACTTGAGGACACATTAAATGCCCTCGATGAAAACAATATCGAGCATCTGGGTGCTGGAATGAAAGGGGCAGAAGCACCTCACCGGCTTCGCTACATCGCGCAAGGGACTTCTGCTTCGTTCATCAATGTCGCGGAGCAAGAATTTGGCGTCGTTGAGGCGGGGCGTGTGGGTGTTATAAAAGAAGATATCGCATCAATGTATTACTGGATAATAGAGGAAAAGACCGTTTCTGACTTCGTAATCGTTATCATTCACGGAGGTGCCGAATATTTTCCGCTACCTTCTCCGGAACGAATTCAAAGAGCCCGCCTCTATGCTGATTTTGGCGCAGATGCTGTTATCTATCACCATACGCACGTGATAAGCGCATACGAGAGCTACAAGAGCAAACCAATATTCTATGGGCTTGGAAACTTCCTTTTCTATTGGCCCAACAAGGGAGCCGATTGGAATACAGGAATGGCTGCATCGCTCGTTCTAGACGTCGAACATAAACGAATCATAGGTGAGCCGCTTGTCCACCGGTACTCGCCTGATGATGGTGTTCGCATACTTTCCAAGCAAGAAGCTCAACGTGAATTCTCCTGTCTCGATAATCTTAACATGGCTCTCGCAGATTCATCTCATCTGGGCAGGCTTTGGGAGGAATTCTGTCTCCAGCAACGACACAGTTACTTGCGGCTGAACAACTTGATCTCGGAGTTTCAAGAGGGGATGGCTCAGCGCGGCGTTTGGCCGATTCCTATGTTCCCCAGCAAATCGCTGCTAGGTGGGCTAAACGCGTTGAGGTGCGTTTCGCATCGTGAAGCTTCGGTGACTGTGCTTGAAGCCGAGGCTAAGCGGCGCTTCGATACATTCATCACTTGACACCCGTCAGACTTGAAACGACTTGCGGGATCCAGTTTTGCGCGTCAAACTCAAGCTATGGGTTTTTTGCTGACATCTTGGCGCCTCATACGAGCTGCGCGCTGTATCATGGATAATTGGATTGCTTTCGTCGGCCCGGCAGTGGTCCCAACGAGGGCAGCAGGATGGGAATGCCATGTCGAATGCCGGCGTCACCCGTAACGCCGATGGCTGACGTTGCGAGAGTCCGCTTCGTCAGCAATGTGGCATCCAATGCATGTTACGTCGTTTTGAACACAGCTCTCATGCTGTGGTATATTCCGTTTCTGGTAAGTAATCTCGGCGTAGCAGCATACGGGATGATCGCGCTATCAAGTTCCCTGGTCATGTATGGCGCCTTGGTTGGAACCAGCCTGAACGTTTCGATTACCCGATTTCTGGCGATAGACCTGAATCAAGGCAACACAGTCAGCGCGAACGGGACGTTCAACACAGCCCTAGCGCTTTCGGCAATTGCTTGTAGCGCCCTGTTGGTACCGGTCGGCATTCTGACTTATTTCCTTCCGGCGCTGTTCAATGTTCCAACCGGGCTGGAGCGTGCGACCCAGTTTCTGTTTGCAAGTGTCGGCGCTGCGTTCCTTGTAACAATTCTGAGCAGCAATTTCGGTGTTGCAAGCCTGATCAGGCATCGCTTCGACCTGCGAAATATCGTGCTCTCACTTACGTTGCTGACCCGGGTGGGCACCATAGCACTCTGTTTCATGGTCTGGCCGGCAAGTCTCTGGCATGTCGCAGCGGCTTTCGTCATCTCCGCCTTGATTGGGCTTGCCGGCGATGTAGTCGTCTGGAGGCGCTTGACGCCGGAGTTGCAACTCAATTACCGAAGCATCGACCGTCATCATTTTCGGGCGCTTGCGAATTTGGGCGGCTGGTCGGCAGTCAATCAGACCGGCGCACTCCTGCTGATGCAGGTGGACCTCCTGATTGTGAACGCCATGTTCGGTGCCGAGATGACCGGACGATACGGTGCCGTGTTGCTCATCCCTGCTTTGATACACACGCTTACGGAAGCCGTCGCTACGGTGTTAAGCCCGGCAATTATGGCGCGCTACGCCGTAGACGACATCGAGGGAATGCGACGGATCGCTCATCATTCCGTCAAGCTCCTTGCGGTTGCACTAGCCCTGCCGGTTGGCCTGCTGTGCGGCTTTGGCGGGCCTTTGCTGCATCTGTGGCTTGGCCCCGAGTTTGCTCAACTTGACGTGCTGCTGATCCTTCTCGTTGGTCATTTGGCCGTAAACCTGGCCATCAGGCCGCTTCTCTACGTAGTGACGGCGTACAACCGAGTCAAAGTGCAAGGGCTGGTCACGCTCGCCCTCGGCTTCGCCAATATCGGCCTGGCGATAGCGCTCGCACGCTGGAGCGGGTGGGGAATAGCCGGGGTCGCAGCAGCCGCGGCCATCGTGTGGACGATCAAGAATTGTCTGTTCTTGTCTAGCTACTGCGCGGTCCTGTTGCGTCTCCCCTGGTGGTCGTTCTATGCGCCCTTGACGGCCGGGGCACTCGGCACGCTAGCTATCGGCTTCGCCGGCAGGTTCATCTCACAGCTTTGGTGGCCACCTAATTGGCTAGCTCTCGGCGCAATGGCCGTGACAATAGCTGTATTCTACAGTATAATTGCTTATTTCTTGTGTTTAAATCGCTCAGATCGCGAATTGCTGTGGAGCATTCTAGATGGGAGGCCCCGTGCTTAATTGGCGTGCACCGGTCTTGAAGGTCTACGACACATGGATTTCTCGTAATCCGATCCCCGGCTATTGTTCCTTCTTGCACGAATTCCACAGTCAGCCGGTATCACGGCAGCGAGAGGAGCAGCACGAGCGGCTTTCGCAACTCTTGCGGCACGCTGCGCGCAACGTGCCGAATTACCGTGATGTGCTGGCCGCTACTGGTGTGGTGCACGGCGATCAAGTGAACCTCGAACGCTTTCGGCAGGTGCCGGAGCTTACCAGGGAGATGTTGCACACGAAATTCGACCTTCTGAAGAGCGATGATCTGGCCTCGAGGGCGTGGTACAAGAACAGCTCGGGCGGAAGCAGTGGAGAACCGGTGACGTTGCTGCAGGACCGCTACTACAACGACATGGGACAGGCCTTGACCGAGATGCACTATTCCTGGGCTGGCCGAACCGCAGGTGAGCCCCTCGTCAAACTTTGGGGGTCGGACCGCGACATACTATTCGGGACGTTAGGATGGCGCAACAAGCTCAGCAACTTCATACGGAACCAAACGTTCCTCAACTCCTTCGATCTAAGCAGACAACACATGCAGAACTACGTAAGAGTAATTCAGCGTGTGCGCCCGGTCATCATCGAAGCTTACGCCGAAAGCATCTACGAACTTGCGCGCTACATCAATGCCGAGCAGATCAAGTTGCCCCGTATCAGGAGCGTCGTCACGAGCGCCGGAACTCTGTATCCCTTCATTCGTGAAGAGGTCACGCGTGCCTTCGACTGCCCGGTATTAAATCGTTACGGCTCACGAGAAGTCGGCAGCATCGCCGGCGAGCGCGAGGCCGGAGCAGGGCTGAAAATCTTCACCTATAGCAATTTTGTCGAGGTCGTGGATGAGGCAGGCGAGCCATGTGGGCCGGGCGAAGAAGGCGAAGTGCTGGTCACGTGCCTGACGAACTACGCCATGCCGATTATTCGCTACCGGATCGGCGACCGCGCGGTGGTCGGTGCTATGGTCAGAACCCCGACGCCCTCCGTCGAAAGACTGACAACAGTAACGGGTCGCATAACCGATGCCTTTGTCCGCGAGGACGGCTCGACTATCCCCGGAAACTTCTTTATACACTTCATCGGAGTTGTGCATAACTCTGGCTGGCTGAGGAAGACCCAGATTATCCAGCAAGACTATAACGTGATCCTGGTGAAGATGGTCACATCCACGTCGCCGCCAGAGGGTGCTCTGGCGGAGATCCGCAGTTCGCTGCAGCGCGTTATGGGATCCGCATGTCAGGTGGCCTTCGAGTTCGTCGACACCATTCCGAAGCTGCCCTCAGGCAAGTACCGATATACGGTGTCTCTCGTTGCTCGGCCGCCGCACAGCACATCTGCTGTACAATAAGTGTCTGAAGTTCGCGCTTACGGCGCCACGAGCGGCAGCCCCTCCTTTTGCTGAAGCTTTCGAACTGCTGGGCAAATCCGACCACCGCTTCTCCCCTCTGACCGCTGCCAGCGCCACTTTGCCTTCCGCTGTGTCCGTTTCGTCATGTCTTCCCCTGATCTGCGGCAATCATCTCCGCTTTCAGGCAGCATTCCCACCTATCCAACTGTCCAGATTCTTCAGGCCACTTCTTTCAGCCGGGGTGGGTTTCCATTGCCCATTGCAGAGGGTGGCCCCTGTAAGAATGTATCACTGTCGACATAGGTGCGCGACCACGCATCCAGAAAGAGCAACCGCCACAACAGCGGCCCGAAGTCTCGCCCACCCGCCCAGGTGTGGGCCTCGATGATGCGTTCCACGCACGTTACATCCCAGAAGCCGCGCGCCTTCGCCTCCCGGGAAAGCAGCCGTTCGCGGAGGAACGTTTGCCCACTCGGCTGCTGAAACCAGGCGCGAAGCGGAACGCCAAAGCCGCGCTTGCTGCCGCGCTGCACCTGCGTCGGCAACAGCCGCTCCGCCAGCTTTCGCAGGGGGAGTTTGCCCTCACGGGTGTTGAGGAGTGCCGCACGGGGCAACCTCGCGGCCCACTCGACGACGCGATAGTCCAGGAAAGGCGAACGCACCTCGATAGAATGCGCCATCGAGGCTCGGTCCATCTTCACAAGGATGTCGTCCGGCAGGTACAGCGCGTAATCCAGTGCCTGTTGGCGCGCCTGAATCGTTTGCCCGCGCGTGGCACTCCACCGCTCCCAGAGCGGTGCGCCTGCCCCCGCGAAATGGTCGCGCACAACGGGGCCGATGGCGAGTTGCAGAGCCGGATCGGTTGGCACACCATCAAAGGCGGCGGCGTACCCCCCATCCCGCAGCCCACTTTTCAGCAAGCGGTGACGGTACGATGAAAGAACCGGCAACATTTGCGACAGCCCGCGCATCGCCCAACCTATCGGGGGGGGTAACGCTGCAAGCCAACGATACCGTTGCGCCTCGACGTAACGGCGGTAGCCGCCAAACGCCTCGTCGCCGCCATCCCCCGTCAGAAAGACCGTCGCGTGCTCTGCCGCAGCCTGGCACAGTGCAAAGGTAGGCAGCGCGGATGCATCGCCGAACGGCTCATCGTAGAACCAGGCGAGGCGGTCTATATCGGAGAGGCTGGCAGGCTGTTGCACGATGAGGCGGTGTTCCAACCCGGCACGCTCGGCGGTGGCGCGGGCAAAGTCGCTCTCGTCGTAATCACGCTCGGAAAAGCCGACGGTGAGCGCGAGCGGGCGCGTTCCCTCTGCCGCCTCCCCCGCCAGCGCGGCCACCAGCCCGCTATCAATGCCGCCGGACAGAAAAATGCCGACTGGAACGTCACTTCGCAGGCGAATGCGGGTGGCGTCGGTCAGGAGGGCCAACAGGTGGTCCAGTTGGGCCGACGAGAGCGCATCTGTGCCAGCCTCCTCATCAGCCACCTGCCAGTATTGGCCCAATCGGGCGCGGTGCGGCTCGTCAAGTCTCCCTGCCAGATAGTGTGCGGGCGGGAGCTTTTGATAGCCCTTGAAAATGCACCGGTCAGTGGAGAGATAATTCAGGGCCAGATACTCGGCAACTGCGGCAGGGTCCACCTCACGCGGGGCGTCAGACCATGCGAGCAGCGCCTTCAGCTCCGAGGCGAAGCGCAAACTTCCTTGCCCGAGATGGTAGTACAGCGGCTTCACGCCCAAACGGTCTCTTGCAATGATGAAGGTCCGCGCGTGGGTGTCCACGAAGGCGAATCCAAACATGCCATTCAGACGGCACAGTGCGCGCGCACCCTCCCGCGCCAGAAGATGAACCAGCACTTCAGTATCCGAGCCGCTTTGGAACTGTTCGCCCTCGCGCTCCAACGTCTGCCGCAGCTCGATGTAGTTATAAATTTCGCCGTTGAAGATGAGCCAGTAGCGACCCTCAGGCGACACCATTGGCTGGTGGCCAAGCGGGCTCAGGTCGAGGATGCTCAGGCGGCGGAAGCCCAGCCCCCAGCCCGCCCCACTCTCGTAGCCCGCATCGTCCGGCCCGCGATGCTGAAGCAGCCTGGATAGAACCCCGACCTGTTCGTCGCCGCTACGAGGTTTCTCGCCGAACCAGCCGAATAGTCCACACATGTGCTTACTTCCTTATTCTGCCACCGATTGCCGCCGCTGAAAGTCGGCGTGTGGTTCCGCCTGTCCGTTCGTCATGTCTT
The DNA here is from genome assembly GCF_935825525.1 of Mesorhizobium escarrei. Lineage (GTDB taxonomy): Bacteria > Pseudomonadota > Alphaproteobacteria > Rhizobiales > Rhizobiaceae > Mesorhizobium > Mesorhizobium escarrei. The sequence goes on along the minus strand of NZ_CAKXZT010000146.1, from coordinate 19,640 downwards.
CTCCTGATCCGCGGCAATCATCGCCGCTTTCAGCAGAATTCCCACTTTCCAATTGTCCAGATTTTTAAGGCCACCTCTCGGCAATGGTCCACGCCGGCGAACCGTGGTTGGCCCGTATCAGCAAGTCCTCCCTGATGCTAACAATCGGGCCGGGAACACGAGCAGTCCGAGAAGTATGAAGAAGGTCGGATGAGCGTCCATGCCTCCGCCCTTCAACCAGGAGGCGAAGTACCCTACGGACACACCGAGCATCAGCGGGAAATAGCTTGCGACCAGCTCATTGTGAGTTTGCAATCTGCTGCCGTACCGAAAAAATTGCCATACGGCGAGAACTACGGCACTAGCATAGAGAAAGACGCCGAGCACGCCTGTCTCTACTGCTACCTCGAGCAGCGGATTGTGACTCGTCACAGCAGGACGATCAGCGTAGATGCTCGTCAGGGAAGCGACATATTGGTAGAGCTCGGATGGGCCGTTGCCAATTCCCACCCCGGTCCACAGGTTGTCGGCTACAAGTCGCGAACTAGCATGCCACAGCAAAACGCGTCCTCCCAGACCTCCGCCCTCACGATCCTCGAAGCGTTGCACAAGGACATCCGTGGCGAGTGGTGCAATGGTAAACATGCCAACCACCAGTACTATTCCGAGGATGCCGAACGGCCTCATGGGCTTGTAGAAGAAGAACGCGAGCAGCACGAGCAGGAGCGAGATCGAACTTCCCCGGGACCCGCTGAGAGCCACGAGACCCAAGGTGCAAAGGATGAAGAAAATACTGAGGACCAGGTGGAATGCGCGGTTCGGGCCGGACGAGCGCAATACCGGCCAAATCTGGCCGGGAAGCGTCAGGACCAGCGCCACACCAAAGAGATTCTCGTTCATACCCAAGACTTGCAGTCGCTCACCAGGCTGGAAACCGCCCGCGAAAACTGCGTGCAATCCACCCAGGACGAGGATCCAGCCCATCAACATCAGGACGCGCATCAATCCGTCTATGGCTGCGATCGATCTGACCTGCTCAGAAATGAGTAGCAGCAGAATGACCCCACTGGCATAGGCGACAAGTTCTTTCCGGGCCAGGATGAGATCGGGAGCCCAAAGCAGCGTGACGACCGCCCAGACAAGATAGAGGCTCATTAGAACGTATACGGCGTTCCACTGAATGTGCTGCCGCTGAACGATGATATTGAGCAGCCACGCCCCTAACGCTAACGCGAGAGCCGAATTAGCGGCGACATCGTAGACAATCCCGAACCGAAGCGCCATTGGCATCAGCGCAAGGAAGATCGCGACATAAAGGGCGCTCAAGGGCCGTATGACTAGATAAACAGCGATGGCGGCGCCGCCGGCTCCACCGATGGCCAAGATCGGAGCCCGGGGATCGCCCCACAGGATCAGCACCAAAGCCATCAAGATGGCAAGCAGGACGGCCGAGGCCACATGCATCAGGCTTATCGGCGATGGTAGAGCAGGATAAAGGTTCGGCACCGCTCGTCACTCCTGCCTTCGAATCCGATTCAGCTGCGATCCATAGATGGGGTCGCGACGTTCCTGGTCGGGCGCCCGGCCTAACTGCACTCCGGGAAGAGCCCTTTCCAGAGCCTGGCACACTGCCTCGAGGCTATGCTGCCGACGAACATAGGAAAGCGCGAGTTCTCCGCACCGCTGATTGAGCGACTTCGTTCGAACGATCCTATCCACATCTTGGACCAACTGAGTCACGGTTCGGCTGACGAAGCCAATCCCCTGCTGCTCGATCACTTCTCCGGGATCCACCGAGAGTGACACGACCGGAACCCCAACACTCCAAGCCTCAAGCATAGTGTTTGGAAAACCTTCGGCGCGGGATGTATTTACTAGAGCTTTGGCTTTCGAAAGCAGGGAAATGACCTCGTCGTCGGGCTTCGGGCCGTAGAAGGTCAGGTTCTTAAGTTTGCGGATCCGCTGTACGAGCGCCTCCTGTAGCATGCTGCTTTCGGTGGGATCGAAGCCACCGACCACTGCGAAGCGCAGGCTGGGCATAGCTTCCGCCAAATCCAGAAAGAGATGAAGCTGTTTGATACTGCGAATCTTCCCTATCCAGATCGCATCAATGGTGGTCGTGTCGTAGGCGCGAGGATGTTCGCAGACCGAGCGCACCAGATTCGGCACGTGTGCCGAGCGCTCTCGCAAATGCGGATTGAGGGTGGCCGATTGCTGGTGGTGCTGAACCGCAATCACATCGGTACTTCGCATGCCAAGGCTGAAGAGCGGAGCGTGAAACCATTTCTTGTGATCGTAAGCGGTCCAGGGCGTGCAATGAAGATCGCTGGCCAGGGCATATATGAAGCGGGTATCCCGACGGGATCTGGCAAAAAGGCCCATGAGCCAAAGAAAATCAGTTGGAAGGCGCGCATAGAGAACCTCCGGGCGCAACGTGTCCATGGCTCGCCAGAATGCTGGGAGACTTGCAGGGAATCGCCACGCCGGTGCGGCTGCGATGCACATGACCCCCGAAATCTGGCTGACAGACTGCGTTTGCCCGTCGCCATATATGAGGCCTACCTCGTGGCCCATACCCACAAGAGCCGCGGCAAGATGAGCTATCTGTGCTTCAGCACCGCCCGATGAGCGGGTATCGCCGGCGAGGACCTGAGTCGATGTGCATCCAGGAGAAACAAAGCACCACCGCAAATTTCAGCTCCCACTGTTTGGCGAAAAAGCATTGTGTGCTGATCGTTTCGGGTTAACTCCAAAGGCCGGAGCGTGAATAATGTTTTCGGTGCTTCTGGAGGAATTCACCCATGTCCCCAAGTCGATACTGTGCATGCTTTCGCAGATGGACACGCGTCAGCACCGCATGAACATTGGCTAGGCTGTCGAACCGATTGGTGTGTCGCAACTGCTGGAGGGCATTGCCGGCGACCTCGCGTCTGGTACTTCCCCATCGCACCGCGAAGATCACCTTGTCGGCTACGGCGGAAAGGAGGCGGGTTTCCGCTGCGAAAGTCGGCAGGCCGTCAATGATGACGCAATCATAGCTTCCGCGCAGCCGTTGACAGATATCCACGATTTTCTGAGCCACAACAAGCGAAGGTTGGTCAGTACCTGTCCGGCGTACCGGAAGATAGTCGCAATCCAGATCTGGGATCCGGCCAATCGGCCCAGCGCTCGTATCTTCCGGCGGGAGCGCGTGGCCTGCATTCTCGTGTGCGACCATTTCGAATGCAGCTGCAGTGTCCGGATCCTTTAGGTCGCCGTCGACCAGGAGGGCCCGGCGTCCAAGACGCGCCGCGCACGCTGCGAAACTTGTCGCAAGCGTCGTCTTGCCCTCGCCAGGCACGCTGGACGTCACGAGAATGACCATTGGCTCAGCACGCGGACCAGCAGGCTGGAGGGTTGCGGCCATGATCGAATAGATAGCCTGACCGTATGCTGATGAAACTCCATCGAACAAATAGCGGGGGCTCTGGCGGCGGTAAATCCACGGAATATTCGGGACGAGGCCGATGCAGGAGACGCCGAGGGCGTCAACTATGTCACGTTCGCTTCGCAGGGTGCGGTCCATGCGCTCGAGAACAACCGCGATAGCCCCTCCGAAAGCCGAGAAGGCGATCAGGCCGGCTGGTATAAAGAGGATCGGATTGATCGAGCTTGGGCGCGTCGGCACTCGGGCAGATGCGAGGACCTGCGTCGCCACCGTCGAGCGATCCTGATCCTCGGCTATATCTTGCTTGCGTTGAAGAAGATCGTCGTAATGTTTCGCCGCGGCAGCGCCTTGGCGCTCAAGAAAGCGAAGTTCAGCTTCGGAAGCGAGACGGCCGGCGGCATCGCTCTGTAGTGACTCCAGATATTGCTCCATCATCGACGCTTGTGAGCGAATAATTTCGGCCTCGTTGTTCAACCGCGCCTGCGGAAGCTCATTCTCCAGGTCGCTCACTGGGCCTGGTTCTGGAGCCGGCTCGCCATTCTCGCCGCCCCCCTTCCCTACGGCTTCGTTACCACGAGGCGTATCGACAGCAGCCTCTCCTACCATTGCTTCGGATTTCGCACGTGCAAGCTGCCGCCTCGTTTGCGCGATCAGTTCTGCGTCGGCCTCGATATTGCTCAAGCCGTGGACAATGCGGAACGATTGCACCCTCTCTTCCGCTTGCTGAACCTCGGATTTGACCTCCACTAGCCGCTGGTCCAGCCAAGCCAAGGAAAGTTCGGCCTGCCGTCGGTTCCGATCACGCAGCTCATTGACGTGAAGGTCGACGAATTGGTTCACTATGGCTGCGGCTTTTTCAGGACTCTTGTCGGTGTAGCTCACGGAAATGATGCGGGAGCGGCGCTCTTGGTTGACCGTTAAGCCGGCTCTGAGTTCCCCGATGGTGGGAACACCTGGCCGTGCATCACCTTCAGCCTCTGGATCCGGTATGGAAAAGATGTTTTTGATCGAGCCAATGAACGCCCGGAGCCCTGCCCGTAGTCCTTCGATGGAATTCCTCAGTACCGAGGATTCGGCTGGCGTTGCCGACCGAAAGACGGGGTGATCGTACAGGCTGGCCTGAACCGACCGGAAATGATCTTGGGCAGTTAGAATAGCGATTGCCGTGTCGATCACGGTCGGATCGACCGTCTCGAAAATAGTCGAATGCCTTGAGCGCGCATCGCGCGAGCCAGGGTCGATCATGAGCTGAGCCGTTGCTGTGTAAGATGGCGGGACTGCCAAGGCGGCAATGACAGTCACGAAAGTACCGAACCCCGCCATGGCGCCTATTAAGCCCTTGTGCCGCCTCACGATGTCGGTGAGTTTGGAAGATGGGACTCCAGGATCACGTCGCGAATCCGAAGGCGCCGGAACGTCTATTCGGGAGTATCTCCCGCCTGGTACTTTAACGCGTTCCATAAGTTCCATACTTGCGGCCTTCTATTTCGTCAGGGCAACTTGCGGAAATGTCGATGGCATGCTTGGCCTCCGATGCCGCGCCGTCTGGAGCAAACCGATAATCAATTCCTAAGGAGCCCGATGACGAGCGTCTTCATGCATTCAAATGGTGTCGGCGGACAGAAGAGAAATGCGATTTTGAGGAGCGGGATCAAGATCTTCAGGGTCAATCCCTTCCTCTGTCGTGCAATCGAATGAAGACCCTGCGAACCTTGCTGCTACTATTAGCCAATTCGAACAGAACGCTCGAATGAAAGCCGTGATTCAGCCTGCCGGACAGGGAGGCACGGCGCCTCGACCTTCCGTTAGTCTGGAAAGTCTGGATAGATCGAGTTCTACTTAGCCACATAGTTGCGAGCCAACCGGTTCACGAGCAAACGCGTCGGGGATGTCATGAAAGCAGCAAGATCAGGCAAATGGCGCCGAATGCTAAGCGTTGGCTGGATTCCACTCCTGTTCACGCTCGTGTGCAATGCAGCCGCAACGGGATACAAGCTTGCGCCAGGCGACGCGATAGAAGTCACCATCGCGGGATTGCCGGAGTGGCATCACCGCGTCACCATCCAGTTCGATGGAACGATATCTCTGCCGACGCTTGGGACTATCGAAATCGGAGGTTTGACGGCCGCAGAAATGCGGAACAAAATTGCTGCCGCCCTGCCGACACGACTCTTCCGGGAAAGGACTTCCGAGGGCCGCGAATATACCGTTCTGGTTCTCCCGACTGATATCGCCGCAACCGTTGTCGAATACCGACCGATCTACGTCGATGGCGACGTCCTGACGCCGGGCCAATATGCGTTCCGGCCTCTTATGGCGGTCCGCCAGGCCGTGGCCCTTTCCGGGGGCTACAGCACCATACGAGCAAGCCATGCCATGCTTGATCCTACCCGAATGGTGGATTTCCGCGAAGATTACAATCTTCACGCATTGGAATATGCCAGAGAAACCGTGCACCTGTTACGGCTGCAAGCCGAACTGAACGATGCGGACTCCTTCGAAGAGAATATTCCGGCAACCCTGCCGATTCCCGCTGCCGATCTCGCAAACCTCGTTCAGTCTGAACTGAATTTGCTGAAAATCGCACGAGAAAACCACGATCAGGAAATCGCCTCTATTCATGCCGCAATGGAGCAAGCGGACGGGCAGATTGCAATTCTCGCTCAACAGAAAGAGAAGGAAGAAAGCGGAGCACAGTCTGATGCAGAAGAGCTTGAAAAGCTTACCGAGCTATTCGAGGCCGGCAACGTACCAACTACGCGTGTCTCGGAGGCGCGCCGCGCGGTACTCCTGTCTTCCACGCGCCGGCTTCAGACAACTGTGAACATGATGGAGATCCAGCGAGGACGGGAGGACTCAGCCCGGACTCTCAACAGGACGATGAACTTGCGTCGGATCGGACTCCTCCAGGACATTAGAGAGACGAGCGAGAGACTAGCCGGAGCGGAGTTGCGATTGAGGGCCGCCAGCGAGAAGCTTCGCCTTGGCGGGGCCACTTCACCCTCTGAAATGCCTGGAACGGCTGCGCAGCCCGTGATCACGATCATGCGCAAAATCGAGCAGGATTGGCGCCGCCTCCCGGCAGACGAGCATACCGAGCTGTTGCCCGGCGACGTCGTTGAAGTCTTGCTCCCTTCCAACCAGATGCCGGGCCGTGTGGCGGCGATCGGGGAAATAGATAAGGCGTCGCGAAGCCGCCAAACTGCGGAACAGCCTGCGGAACAGTCAGCTGCGATCCAGACGCGCCAAAAACAGGGCCCGAACATCCCAAGTGCGGAAGACGCCTTCAAAAGCGAGTTTGACTAATGCGCGCGGCACGCGGTCCGATGCAAGCGACGCAACCGGAGGCGATCGCCGTGGTCGTCCCACAGCTTGGGCAAGGCGGAACAGAGCGGCAACTCTATCATTTTCTCTCGCATTGTGATTTTAGCCGCTGGACCCCCACGGTCTACGTATCCGGCGAGCTCGGGTTCTGGGAAGCTCCGATCCGCAAGCTCGGTATTCCTGTGGTGTTGCTGAAGGGCGGCCGAATGGATAAGATGCGGCAATTGCGTGCGGCATGCGTCGCACGGAAAACGCGATGCCTCTTCTCGTGGTCGTCCTATACCAATGTCTTCGCGCTCGCTTTGACGGGGCTGGGCATCCGAAGCATCGGATCGTTCCGCAACGCGTTGTTTGCTGATCTGCCGACAGAATTGCGCGGCTTATGGTCTTGGATGAGCGTGGCCGGCATCTCTACCGTGGTTTGCAATTCGCGCGAGACACAGGAGCAACTCGCGCACCGCGTTAGCTCAAAAAAGTCTGTTGTCTATGTGCCCAACGCGGTCGAGATTTTCCCATCTGATCAGATAGCACAGTGGCGTGCCGTGTGGCGTCGGCGCCTTGATCTGCGCGATGACGCAGTGTTGGTGCTTGGGGTAGGCCGACTAGCGCCTCAGAAGCGCTTCGACCGCTTCATCGATACGATCGCACGAGTAGGTCGGCACTGCACGGTGCAGGCCGTGATTGCCGGACAGGAGTTCGGCTGCCTCGACGAGTTGAGGAGCCAAGTGGCGCGCCTCGGACTCGACGACACAGTCCGATTTCTCGGCAGCGTGCCTGATGCCCGAGAACTCATGTGCGCCTCCGACATTTTCCTGCTGACTTCCGACTATGAAGGCATGTCCAATGTTGTGCTGGAGGCCATGGCCGCGGGAGTGCCCTGCATAGCCACGCGAGTGAACGGCGTGGCCGACCTGATCCAGAACGGCGTGACCGGGATTATAGCCGAACCCGAACCGGACGAGCTTTCGCGCCATGTTCTTAGCCTCGGGACGGACCCCGGCATGCGGCGCGAGATCGGCGCCCTTGCGCGCGCCTGGATCGAGCGGAAGTTCCAGCCGAAATCGGTGTCAGGCCAACTCTGGACGTTATGCGCGGCGGGGAACGACGACGCCGATACAAAGGAGTGGATCGGCCATGCGACTCGCAATCTTCGTCGATCAGGTTTTCTGGCGCGAGGGCGACACTCTCTCGACGGATGAGCCTTACATCCTTTCTCCGGCTAGTTTCATCGAGTCCGTCGACGAGATCATCTTCATCGGGCGCGAGGCAAGGCAAGCCGGGCGCGCGCCCTATTTGCTCGACCACCCGGCGATCAGGCTATGCCCGCTCCCCTACTATCCGAACCTGTATCAGCTCTGGCGCCTCAGCCCTCGTACGTTCCTGGAGATACGCCGCCGAATTTCCGAGCAGGCGCGGAGTTGGGATGCGATCCTGATTGGCGGTCCAAATCCGATCGGGCAGATGATCGCGAAGCAGTGCATTGCCCTCGGTGTGCCGGTGAGCCTCGTGGTTCGCCAGAACCTGCTCCAGCAAATGGGCACGCATCGGGGTTTGAAACGCCTTGCTGCCATGGCGGCCGCAAAAGCGCTTGATTGGCATTTCAAGCGGCGTGCACGTAACCGAACAGTGTTCGCTGTAGGCCGAGACCTTGCTCGGGAGTACCGCCGCTTCAGCAACCATGTGCACGAGCATATGCCCTGTCTGATGAGGGACGCGCAGCTCAGGACCTTTTCAGAAATGCATTCCGGGCCCAATCCAAGGCGTTTGATCTGCGTTGGCCGGCTGGCTCCCGAAAAGGGACATCACGTGCTTCTCGAAGCACTCGCGCAGCTTAAGCAGCGCGGGGTGTCGTGCCACCTCGATATCGTTGGGACAGGTCCGCTGGAGCCGGAGCTCAAGGCTCGATCAACGGCTCTCGACCTCCGCGATAGTGTCACATTCCGCGGTTTCGTGCCTTACGGGCCGGCTTTGTTCGAACTTTACCGGCAAGCTGGAGCGCTCGTGCTCCCATCCTTCACGGAGGGCTTTCCGCAGGTCATCAATGAGTCGCTTTGCATTGGTCTACCCACGATCGCGACCGCCGTGGGAGGAATTCCGCTTTTCCTGAGAGACAATGAAACGGCCATGCTTGTTCCGCCAGGCAATGTCACTGCGCTGGCCGCTGCGATCGAGCAAGTGGTATGCCGCCCGGAATTGCGGGAGCGCTTGCGCAGCAATGGGCGCACGCTGATGGTCGACAACACCTTGGAAGCCAATCGCGAACGGATGATTTGGAGCTCTTCATGCTGAAGCCTTCTCAAAAATCGCCTGAATACCGGTCGGCGCTCGCCGACTACCCGGGAGCGCGGATTTCCGAGCAGCCTACCGTTGGCATCGTTATCCCGATCTACAACGAGATCGCGCATCTCGAGACACTCGCTTCCGACGTTTTCAGTCAGGACTATCCTGCGATTGCCGAAATCTGGTTCGTTGACGGGCGGTCAACTGACGGAACACTCGAGATGCTGCAAGAGATGCAGCGAGCCGACCCACGATGGCGCGTCATCGAGAACCCGCGTCGTAGCTCAGCCGCTGCAGTCAATTTGGTGCTTCCTCGCATGCGGACCGATATCGTACTGCGTCTTGACGCCCATGCCCGCTATGAACCCGACGTCGTCCGGCAAAGCGTCTCGGCACTGCTGGCGACGGGTGCGGGAGGGGTAGGAGCAATCGCGCGTCCATTACCTTCACGATCGATGGTTGGTGGTGCGATCGTGGCGGCACATAAAAGTCCCTTCGGGATCGGAGTAGCCAAGTTCCGCAGAGAAAAAGCGGCAGGATGGGCCGACACGGTCTGGAATGGCTGCTATTGGAAGTACATCGTAGACCAAATCGGCCAACTACGAGAAGATCTTTGGCGTGCTTCGGACAACGACTTCAACGAAAGAATACGGCGGCTCGGCTATGGTCTCTATCTTTCGCCGGAAATCCGAGCTTTCTATCAGCCACGGCGATCCCTGCCTGCGCTTTGCAAGCAATATTTTGGCAACGGGCTCGGCGGCGCCCTCGCCTTGCTCGAGAATTGGCGCGCTTTGCGGCTCCGACATCTCGCTCCGCTCGCACTGGTAGCAAGCCTGTCAATCCCGTTAGCGGTTTCTCTATTTTGGCCGCCCGCGCTGCTCCCCGCAGCAGGTATGCTGTTGCTTTATGGAATTGTTTTGCTGTCCGCTACCTTACTGGCCGCTTGCACAGCGCCCGGCATGCATCTGCTCCTCTTTCCCGCGGTGCTGGTGGCGGTGCACCTGAGCTATGGATGCGGTTCACTTTGCGGACTCGCCTTGCACGGCTTCCGAAAAGCCGGTAGCTGGCGCTGGCGTCGCCCCGCGACGCTAGCCCTCTTGCTCGTGCTGAGCATCTTCTACTTCCTGCTGCCTTCCGGTGCTGTGCAGAGAGAACCGGCCATATGGCTCGCGCCCAGTTTGGAACGAATCAGCCATAACGCTGCCCCCGGCGATCAGCTGGCGATCGAGCTTTATGCAGCTCGTGGTGAAACCGAGTCGTTCCAGGTTGGAATCCGTGCGCCGGGCATCGGCCTCACCAACGTGACGATTCAGGTCCAGGATCTGGTCAAAAAAGGCGACCGGGCCAGTATCGCTGCAAAGAATGTGAGGCTTTATCGCGAACACTACGTCCATGTGGCGCGGTCCAGTCCCGACCTGAAAGGGTCAAACCGACCACTCGGCCCGGGATGGTACGCTGATGCACTAATACCGCTGAATGCCGAGGGAAACACTCTAGCGGCAGACGGGGTTTCCCGACCTGCAACTCCCTTTTTCGTGCCTTCGCGCCGTAACCAGCCCATCTGGATCGACATACTCGTTCCACCCGATACGCCACCCGGCCGCTATAGCGGCACCGTGATGGTGTCAAGTGATCAGGGCAATGCTGTCGGCGAGGTTGTGCTTCATGTGTGGAACTTCACACTCCCGCTTACCCCCTCGTTGAACTCAGTTTTCGTTATCTGGGATGCGAATACTCCGCAGGCTCAGGCGGAGTTACTCAAGCACAAACTAATGCCGCGTGAAGTGCACGTTCAAAACCAAGCCTCCTTCGTCGACAGGTTCGGACTAAAATCCATCAATCTCGGCCTGTGGAGCGATGCCAGCAACGCTCAATGCGCGATGGCGCCGCCGCCATCGCTCGAAGAGGTGCAACAGGCGGCAGCTCAACACCATCCCGCTCTCCATCTCTTCAACTACACAGCCGACGAAATCGACCGCTGCAGCAGCACCTATGAAACTATGAAAGCTTGGGCACGCGTCCTGCATGAGGCAGGTATCGACAATCTTGTTACGATGACGCCTACCCCCGAGCTTTTTGACGATGACACCGGAAGCGGGCGTTCTGCGATCGATATCTGGGTGCTTCTTCCCACAATGTATGAGAGCGCACCGGAGCGGATTGCTGAGGTCCTGGCCAAGGGTGATGAGGTTTGGTCATACAACGCGCTCGTTCAGGACGAATATTCTCCCAAGTGGCAGATAGACTTTTCGCCGATCAACTATCGTATCCAGCCCGGCTTCATCAATCAGAGCCTCAATTTGACAGGGTTGTTGTATTGGCGCGTCGATCTCTGGACAAACGATCCTTGGAAGGACGTGCAGACTTATCGGACGGGAGGTAATGATTACCCAGGAGAGGGTATGCTTCTTTACCCGGGGCAGCCCGTCGGGGTAGAGGGCGTGGTACCCTCAATGAGGCTTAAATGGCTGCGCGACGGAGTCGAGGACTACGAATTCATCGAGATCCTCAAGCGAAAGGGTTGCGGCGAGATCGGTGCGCAGATCGCACGAACTGTTGGAGCCTCCTGGAGGAGCTGGACGCAAAACCCGGAATCGTTGGAGTTTCACAGGCGGCAACTTGGATCGATTCTGTCGGGCCTTGGTGGTCGGGGAGGTGATTGCCATGCGCGTTTGGAATTTGGGGAACGGTTGCCAGCTGCCAACGACCTCGTCGAAGCGAGCCGAGAGTCCCAGGAGAGACTTCAGTGACCGGCGATGAAGTTAAACGGCTTCAAGAAACCTATATCGCATACCTGCGGGCCGGACGATGGAGGCACGATAGCCCCGGCCGTCAGCAGTGCGCCAAGGAGCGGAGCGATGCAATCGAAACCTTGATCAACGTTTGGTCCGGGCCTCCTCTCAGCCAATGCCGGATTCTGGACGTTGGATGCGGCTACGGCAACCAACTCGGCTGGTTCAATGATCGTGGCGTGCAGCCCGAGAATCTTTTCGGGGTGGATCTCCTGGCCGCTCACATTGAAATCGCACGCAAACGCTATCCGACCTTCAACTTGATTCAGTCAAATGCCGAGCACCTGAGCTTCCCAGATAATGCTTTTGACATAGTAATCGCTTTCATCATTTTCTCGTCAGTGACCGACAGCAAAATGGCAGAAAACATCGCGTCCGAGATGCTCCGAGTGCTCAAGAAATCGGGAGCAATCTTGTGGTACGATCTCCGTTATCCAAGTCCCAGGAATCGCTCGGTTCGAGCAATGACCAGAAGGCGAATTAGCCGTCTGTTTCCAGGTACTGTCATACAACTCAAGTCGATTTCCCTGCTTCCTCCTTTGGCTAATGGCCTGGGTCGTACGGCACCCATCATCTATCCGCTCCTGGCTGGCATTCCGTTCCTGCGATCTCATTATTTTGGACTGATAACTGCAACCCCAGGTGCGTCCGATTCCTAGCCAGTTGGATCGCGCATGTAATTACCGGTTCCACAAACGTAGGCAGGAGACAGAATGAACTTAGAGTCCAGGAAAATTGCCATCATCGGACTAGGTTACGTTGGACTGCCGTTGGCAATAGCCTTTGCTGCGACGAGGGATGTGGTCGGATTCGATATTAGCCAGGCGAGGGTAGATTCCCTCAGGCGTGGAGAAGACCATACGCTTGAAGCTAGTCGTGAAGAAATCAGGTTGGCGTCGCGGCTTAAATTTACGACGAACAAAGATGACCTGCGCGACTGCGGAATTTTCATTGTAACAGTTCCCACGCCGATCGACAGAGCCAACCGCCCGGATCTCAGACCGTTGGTTAGTGCATCTACGACGGTTGGCGAGGTCATCTCTCGTGGGGCAGTCGTCATCTTTGAGTCGACTGTTTATCCTGGTTGTACCGAAGAGGTGTGTGCACCGCTTATCGAGAAACACTCTGGCCTGCGCTACAATGTAGACTTCTTTTTGGGATATAGCCCCGAGCGCATCAATCCGGGCGACCACGAGCATCGGCTGCAGACAATTGTGAAGGTCACCAGCGGATCAACCCCAGAGGCCGCCAACGCCATTGATGCGTTATATGCGTCGATTGTACCTGCGGGCACGCATCAGACGAGCAGCATTGCTGTTGCAGAGGCGGCGAAGGTGATCGAGAACACACAAAGAGATCTCAACATTGCTCTGATGAACGAGCTCTCGCTGATCTTCGGCAAGCTTGGCATAGACACGTCAGAGGTCCTGCGAGCCGCCGGCACGAAGTGGAACTTTTTGCGGTTCACACCCGGCCTCGTCGGCGGGCACTGTATTGGCGTAGATCCCTACTATCTCACCCATAAGGCGCAAGAACTCGGTTACCATCCAGAAGTCATACTCGCTGGCCGTCGAATCAACGACGGCATGGGAAAACATGCAGCGGACCAGACAGTTCGCTTGATGATGCGCAAAGGAATACCGGTCGTTGGCAGCCGAGTTCTTGTCATGGGCGCAGCCTTCAAGGAAAACTGCCCGGATTTGCGAAATTCCAAGGTCGCCGACCTTGTTGTACAGTTGAAGGAATATAACGCCCAGGTTGACCTCTGGGACCCTTGGGTCGATCAGCAGGAATGTGCTCGAGAACTCGGCGTGCTCAGTGTGAAGGACAATCCCACGGAGGCTTATGACGGCGTGATTGTGGCGGTGGGACACAGGCAATTTCACGCGCTGGGGGCTGCCGGTCTACAAGCGCTTCGCAAGACCCCGGGTGTCATTTACGACATCAAGGGCTTGTTTCCCAAAGAAATCACGGATGGACGCTTCTGATGAAAGTTCTGGTGACCGGCGCCGCTGGGTTTATTGGCTATCACGTATCGAAGCGTTTGCTGGAGCGCGGTGATGAGGTGGTCGGAATAGACAGCGTCAACAGCTACTACGACCCTGAAATCAAGGAAGCGAGATTGCGGCTGCTGGACGAAGCGAACCGCAGAACCAATTCTGGCTTTCATTTCATCCGCGGCAATCTGGCTGAAAAGGGCGTGGTGGATGCCTGCTTTGCTGCTCATGCATTTGATCGCGTGATCCATCTCGCTGCCCAGGCTGGGATTCGCTACAGCCTGGAGAACCCACATGCCTACGTGGAAAGCAACATCATCGCCTACACCAACATACTTGAGGCGTGTCGCGCCAGTCGTGTGGCTCATCTGACATATGCAAGCACCTCAAGCGTTTATGGGGCGAATACCAACATGCCTTTTTCCGAGCATCGCCCTGCCGACCATCCGCTGCAGTTCTACGCGGCGACAAAGCGTGCGAACGAGCTGATGGCACACAGCTACAGTCACCTGTTCGGCTTGCCCACCACCGGCCTTCGCTTCTTCACCGTCTATGGTCCTTGGAGCCGCCCGGACATGGCGCTTTTCCTGTTCACCAAAAGTATCCTTGCCGGGGAGCCCATCAAATTGTTCAACAACGGCAATCATACACGCGACTTCACCTACGTCGAAGACATTGCTGAGGGCGTTATTCGTGCAAGCGACCAGCCTGCAGCTCCGAATGCGGACTGGAACTCAGCTGATCCGGACCCTGCAACCAGCAGTGCACCCTGGCGCATCTTCAACATAGGCAACAACAATCGCGTAAAGCTAACGGCATATGTGGAGGCCCTGGAGGAGGCGCTTGGCAGGAATGCGGCTATAGAACTGCTGCCGTTGCAGCCTGGCGACGTGCCAGACACCTATGCCGACGTCTCGGGCCTTGTTCACGCAGTTGGCTACAAGCCTGACACACCTGTGACGCTTGGAGTTAAAAAATTTGTCGATTGGTACCTCGAATATTTCGGCGTTCAGTAGAAAAATCAACGGCGTATAAGGATTGAATATGCTGGGTCAGAAACTGGGCGACTTGACACGCCCCCAACGCCAGCCGTGGGCCCGGCCCGCCCCATGATAAAAGTCCTCTACTTCACGTCGCTGTTTCCCTGCTGGTCGGAAACTTTCATCGTCCGCGAGATCGACGAACTGATCCGGCTAGGCGTGGACGTCCACATCGTGTCGCTGAAACACCCGGTGGAAAAGATGGTGCAGTCCGACGCGGCGGCGCTGCTCGACCGGGTCGTGTACCCGTTGCGCGGCGTGCGTGCCGTGGCGCAGGCACTCGGCGCCTGCCTGCGGCATCCGTGGCGCGAGCTCTCCGCGCTGGCCGGCATGGTGCGCGGCCTGTGGCGGCACCCCATGGCGCTGGGGAAGACGCTGGTGGTGTGGTGGCGCACGCTGGCGTTGCTGCCAACGCTGCGGGGCCTCGCGCCCGACCACCTGCACGCGCACTGGGCCACGTACCCGTCCACCTCGGCCATGCTCGCGTCGCGCCGGCTCGGCAAGCCGTACAGCTTCACAGCGCACGCCCACGACATCTTCCTCGAAGACCACCTGCTGGCCGACAAGATGCGCACGGCCGCGTTCGGCGTGACCATCTCCGAGTTCAACCGCCGCTACCTCGCCGACAAGGTGTCGCCCCTCGCGTTGCAGTGCATGCGCATCGTCCATTGCGGCGTGCGACTGGCCGATTTCAAGTTCGCACCCGCCGGGCGCCAGCCGGGGCTGATCCTGGCGGTGGGACGGCTCCACGAGATCAAGGGCTTCCGCCACCTCGTCGACGCCTGCGAACTCCTCGCTCGCCGCAAGGTCCCGTTCCAATGCGATGTGATCGGCGAAGGGCCGCTGCGCCTCGCGCTGCAGTCGCGCATCGATGCGGCCGGCCTGTCGGACCGGGTGACCCTGCTCGGCGCCCTCAAGCAGGAGGAGGTCATGGCTTACCTCGCCCGCGCGGGGGTGTTCGCGCTGCCGTCGGTCGTCACCGCGCGCGGCGCCCGCGACGGCATTCCGGTGGCCCTGATGGAAGCGATGGCCGTGGGCCTGCCGGTGGTGTCCACCCGGGTGTCGGGCATCCCCGAACTGGTCGAACACGGCTCCTCCGGCCTGCTGGCCGAACCGGGCGATGCGAAGGAACTGGCCCAGTGCATCGAGCGCCTGATCGCCGACCCGGCCTCGGCGCGCGAGATGGCGGTCATGGCTCGCCGCACCGTCGAGCGCGAGTTCGATGTGTCGGTCGAAGCGGGCAAGCTGCTGTCGGCCATCGGGCAGCCAGCATGAGCGCCGCGCTCCCACGCATGCCACCTTGCCAAGGGTCTTGTCCTCGAAGTCGTGCACCTTCACGCGCTGCGGATCGCGCTTCGGACGCGATAATCGGTTCCGCGATTCTTGAAGTTGCCGACCAGCTCCTTCTTCTTCGTGTCGACCGAGACGACGGGCTGGCCGGCGGCCTGCGCGGCGACGACTTTCGCGTTGATGTATTCGAACTGCGCGTTGCGTTCGGGATGCCACCCTACGGGGTCTACGACGTGGCCGCCAACGAGGGCTGGGTCAGCGTCGGGGTCACCGCCAACACGGCGGAGTTTGCAGTCCAATCGATCCGCACGTGGCGCGAGCGCATGGGGCGTGGGCGCTATCCGAGTGCCCACGAGTTGACGATCACGGCCGACTGCGGCGGATCGAACAGGGTGCGCGTGCGGCTGTGGAAGCGCGATCTCCAGACGCTCGCCGACGAGAGCGGGCTCACGCTCCGCGTCCATCATTATCCGCCGGGCACGTCGAAATGGAACAGAATAGAGCACCAGCTGTTCTGCCACGTCACGCAGAACTGGCGCGGCCGTCCGTTGATCGACCGCCTCGCCGTGGTCGAACTGATCGGCGCGACGACGACCAAGACCGGGCTCAAAGTCGAGTGCGCGCTCGATACGCGGACCTACGAGAAGGGCGTCAAGGTCTCGGATGCCGAGATGGCGAGCCTCGACATCACCGGCGACGCGTTCCATCCTGAATGGAATTATACGATCAAGCCGCGACGGCCGAAAGCGTAGCGGTTATCGCTACGGATATCCTAACTGCGACCAGTGTTCGGTGATGGACACGAAGTCCGCCATTCAACAGGAGTGACGATCATGTTGGCAGCCATCAAGGAGCTTGTCCCGCAAGTTGTCCGCGACTATGTAAATGCGCGTAACCTTCGCGTGCAGCCCCCGCTTCCGTTCCCAAATCTCAACTTGCGATCGCGATCCGAGATCGACATTCCCGCTATGATGAATGACTCGAGGATAGCTTCTGACTTTGCCGAGGATCACGCTAGGATTTCCGAGGCTTACGGTGCAGGCGAGATATCCGGCGGAGTGAACCCCGGCGACCGCCGCGCGCTGTATCATCTAATCGCTCGTTTCAAACCGCATAACATTCTCGAAATCGGAACGCACGTTGGGGCCTCGACACTCTATATCGCAGCTGCAGCGCGCAGGTTTGGCGGGAAGCTGACGACGGCAGATATTACCGATGTCAACGGGGCTCTGGGCGCATGGAAAGCCTATGGTGTATCAGCGCCCCCCAGCGACCTTATCAACCGCCTTGGTCTGTCTGCCAAATTCGTTGTGCTGTCAGCCGCCGAAATGCTCAAAGGTCCGGAGCGATACGATCTTATCTTTCTTGACGGCGACCATTCCGCGCTGGCGGTCTATTGCGAGATAAGCGCTGCCCTTCAGATGTTGAACCCGGGCGGTCTAATTCTGCTCCACGACTTCTACCCTGACTGCAAACCATTGACCCCTGACGGAACGATGATTGGAGGCCCAGCCGTCGCCGCCAGCCGCATCAAAGGCGAGACGGCGGGGCTTTCTTTTATCCCGCTCGGCAACCTGCCTTGGCAGACAAAGGGGGGCGGTAACGCGACTAGCCTAGCGCTTGTGGCGAGGGCCGCAAACCTTTAAGGACATCTGCAACGATAACTGAATCGGGTCGGCTGGCGCGCGCCTGCGGCGATGTGACTCAGGGAGATGCGATTCCCTGTTATAGCGGTGCGCGTTACCCAAGGCGGCATGATCGACCGGCGCGGAAATGAGCAGCGGTGGGCGGCGGACGGCTCGAAGCGGGACGAGCGGGGCCGGCGGGTGTTCGCCGCGAGCGAGGCGCGCGCGGCGGGCCTGGGCGGGCTGGCGGCGATCTCGGCGATCACCGGGCTCGCCCGCTCGACGATCGGGCGCGGCCTCAAGGTCCAACCGCAAGGCGGATGAAGGCTCGAAGCATCCCGACCGCAACGCGCAGTTCGAATGCATCAACGCGAAAGTCGTCGCCGCGCAGGCCGCCGGCCAGCCCGTCGTCTGGTCGACACGAAGAAGAAGGAGCTGGTCGGCAACTTCAAGAATGGCGGAACCGATTATCGTCCGCAGCGCGATCCGCAGCGCGTGAAGCTGCACGACTTCGAGGACAAGACCCTTGGCAAGGTGGCACCCTACGGGGTCTACGACGTGGCCGCCAACGAGGGCTGGGTCAGCGTCGGGGTCACCGCCGACGCGGCGGAGCTTGCAGTCCAATCGATCCGCACGTGGCGCGAGCGCATGGGGCGTGGGCGCTATCCGAGTGCCCACGAGTTGCGATCACGGCCGACTGCTGCGGATCGAACAGGGTGCGCGTGCGGCTGTGGAAGCGCGAGCTCCAGACGCTCGCCGACGAGAGCGGGCTCACGCTCCGCGTCCATCACTATCCGCCGGGCACGTCGAAATGGAACAGAATAGAGCACCAGCTGTTCTGCCACGTCACGCAGAACTGGCGCGACCGTCCGTTGATCGGACCGCCTCGCCGTGGTCGAACTGATCGGCGCGACGACGACCAAGACCGGGCTCAAAGTCGAGTGCGCGCTCGATACGCGGACCTACGAGAAGGGCGTCAAGGTCTCGGATGCCGAGATGGCGAGCCTCGACATCACCGGCGACGCGTTCCATCCTGAATGGAATTATACGATCAAGCCGCGACGGCGGAAAGCGTAGCGGTTATCGCTACGGATATCCTAATAACATAAGCTAGACGTTGGGTCGTTATCCAGGAGAAACCGCCAGCTACTCGAAGGATGAGCCAGCAGTGTCGTATGCGTCCGGTGAGGCCCGGTAGGACTCACCGGACGCTTGCAGTGTCGTCCTACATTGGACAAGGAAAGCCAGCGCGAACGGAGTCCGCGCTGGCCAATCTGTCACACCATGAAAGAGGAGTTATGAATGTCCACGGCATGAATATCAAGCATGCCGATATTACCATGGTCGCTGACTGCGAACACGTCGTCCCTGGCGCTATCGCCATCGATGTCGGTGGGGACAAACTCCAGGTCGTCAAATTCCAGACCAGTCTCGCGCAGATCGAGTCTATCGATCCCAGCCTGCCAGTCCAGTATCACATCCGTACCCCAGTTGGCTTCATGGAATACAAAGACATCGGCACCGCTGCCGCCTTCATGGAAGTCGTTGCCGCCCCCCCCCGTCAATCGGTCACGCCCATTGCCGCCCTCAAGGATATCGTTGCCATCCCCACCAAAGAGCGTATCCCTACCGGACTGGCCATCGATCAACTCGGCAGCCGAGGTTCCGACGATCCTGTTTGCGGCACCATCGCCGTCGATCTCCTCGTAAGAGCCGTAGTCGGGTTGGCCGATGGGAGCCTGACCAGGTCCGGACGCATTGCCAGACACAGGCTTAGTCTCGGGCTCGGATGGGGTGGGTGGGGTGTCTGACACATCGATTGGGTCAACTTCCCCAGACGGCGCGGCCGTGGATGGGGTGGATGGGGTGTCTGACACCGGGTCAAC
>NZ_CAKXZT010000145.1:777-104436 GCF_935825525.1 Mesorhizobium escarrei | reverse complement strand
GCCCCCACCTACTCGGCATTCGGCCCGGTGCAGCGGCGCGAGCGCGCCTCGAAGGCGCATCAGGAGTGCTGTGCCACATTCTATAGAAGATCCGAAGTCTGCAAGCGTGACTGGCGGCCAAAATTCCAGTGTCTACCATCCTTCGATGGTTGCTCAGCTAGCCAAGCTCGTGAGCCACTGTAGAAAACAATTTGACAGTGCAATCTTTATACGAGACAATGCGCTCAAGTCTTCCGACGGGGTCGGCGACCTTCCCATCAATTCCAATTTTAAGGTGTACCATGTCGTACTCGCAAGTTCCGTTGACTCCGAATACTGCCGATCCGCTGGCGAGATTTCGTTGTTCGCTTGATCCTGACAAAATTCACGCTGTCTCCTCCAGTGAAAGAGACGCCGTTTACCAATATGATTTGATGATCGCACAGTGGCGTACCGAGCTCAGTACCATTGAGCACGAGATCTCAACTTCTGGTGAGGGTCCGGTCAAATTCGCGCTGCTCCGACGCAAAAATGAGCTGTGCGCCACAATTGGAGCACTCTTCCAGTTTGTTCGCCCGTTTCAACATTGATTGGCGACTTCCACGGCGGCCAGCTCCAGGCTTACGAGACGGCCGCTGGCGGAACTTGCGTTCGCACTGATGCAGAAAGGTCGCTCCACCCGAGAAAATTTCCCAATGTTTTTGGGAGAAACGATGCAGAACTCAAGTTCCGCCTAGATAGCCTCAGATGAGCTGCGATACCCAAATACTGTCCTTCATGTCGAACGAACGGCGCGGCTCAGGGCTCATACATCACAGTCGTTGATGCTCAGTTACGAACGGCGCAATCGCAATGCGTTTGCCAGACTCTAACTACGTAAAATCCCTCGAAGACAGTTGCCAGCCTTGTAATGAGCCTGCAACTGGAACTGACCTTATTGTGCCCTTAATGCGGTGGGTTCGCAAACAAGCGCAAACCCTTTTCACCATCGTCACCGAGAGATCGTTGTCATCGCTGGACAAGCCACGTTGACGCATGAGTTCCTCGGCAATGTTACGAGACGTTAGCGGACCATCGGCCTCGCGAAGCATGCTGAGCACGATACGGGTCACCTCTCCCTTGAAAGCAGCGTGCCTAGGTGGCACCGGTTTAGAAGGGATTTTGCCAACGTCGATCGAAGGCTCAAATATCCTGATGGTCGCATCAATGTGATCTAGCTCTGCAATCAAGCGCCTAAGCGCAAGTTGATTGTGTTCAATTTTTCCAGCGACCTCAGCCCGCTTTCTAATGAAGGCATGTAGCACATTGGGCGCATCAGCATCAGGAGGAATCAGCATCATTTTGAGGTAATCGAACCACGAGTTGGCGGCGAATGAACCTAGGTGCGTTTGCTACCTAATACCGCCAAACTCCAGATCAGGCTCAGCGAAAATTTCCGACCTGAACTTCATGCGGATCGCTTCCACAGATCAAGATTGTCGTCTTCGTCGGCCTCAGCAGACTTTTTGGGCGTACCCCAAACGTCCTCCGGGACTCGGGTTGACAGCTCGACAACCGGCGGCTCTCCGAATTTTACCCGAGGGTCCGAGTTTGCCTCTGCAAACAAGTCCTGCGCAGAACGATCTGCCTCAGTGAGGAAGCGATGCCACATGATTATCTGTCCACGAAGAGACGCGCTCTTATCGAGACGCTTTTTTCCTGCCAGCAGTGCCGCCGGATAGCTATGCGGAATGAAGCCGTTGATTGTAAAAAAGTAGCTGGGATTGACCACAAGGAACCACTGGTCGTGTAGGCACTCGAACCTCGCCTCAAAGGCATGATGCCGAACAAATTCAACCCGTGAGGTATCCACCTTGCTGCGGGTAACATTCACGACATCAGCGTCGGTGCGCTTTTTGGAATCGTCATAGTAATAAGTGCGTGTCTCGTTCTCTGCCTTCGCCTTGAAATAATAAAGCTTGCGATCTTTGCTCCAGGCGAGGTCACCGCGTGTTTGGTGACTGAGCATTTGCCGAAGGAGGAATGCGAAGTTGTTGCGTTCGTCGGCATCGTCATGGAAAGCTAGGTGTCGCGTATCAATGGCCTCTACCTGATCAGGATCGACGATGTCGCGGCAGACCGAGGTGCGCGGATCGTGGAATGACCAAAAGGTCTCGCCCTTGATGGCCCAATCGAAGCGAGCGGGCTCGTCGCTATCAAGAAGAATCGCAGCCGCCTGCTTGGGGGTATACGCGGTGGTGGCGACAAACATTTCGTCAGGGAGCGTGATGGGAAGCATGTTGACGATGGCTTCTTCGCCTTCGCCGAGGGGCGGAACATAGTAGCCGAAACCCGCCTTGGGCACGGTCAGCGCGGCCAAGCGATCAACGGCGCCGCTGTCCAGCACATCAAGTTGCTTATCGAACTGGAGCCGTCGCTCTCCTTCACCTACTCCATCCACCACTTCCTTCCAGAAGAAGGTGTTGTCGGACGTTCTATGGAGGACAATGATGACGGGCAGGTTGGAAGGCTTCCAATAAGCGAGGTCTTCACTTCTAAGCAGATAGTTAAATCCGGTCTCTGTCTCGCCCGTATATTTCCCAGTCTCGGTGGTCTTGATCTGGACAGCGATCATGCGGGCAAGGGGCTGCCCGTCGATCACAATTAACTGCAAAGCGACAGCAGCTGCTGGGCGTGCTGTGGGTTGATCTGGCGAGCGACGCAGAGTGGCCCAGTCGAGCCTCTTCTGAAAGGGCCGGGAAGCGGACTGACCGATTCCGTCCCTGGGCTAGCAAAAGCGGACGTCTCCTTAGGCAGCAATGGCGAGCGGATTTGAAAATTCTGCCCGCACGACCGAGCCGGAAACGCGCCGATCTGTCGGTCAGCTCTGCCAGATCGAGGTGCGTCGTGGGTAGGCTGTAGGAGAGACCATCAATGTTCCCTCTTCAGAAGCCGCGCAGACAGCAGCGCCAACGCCGCGACAGGCACAAAACTGGTCGTCGTCTCATTACATCGCGAGCCTGGGTGATCGCAGCCACGGCAGCTCCCCAGTTCTCTGGCTGATGTCCGTTGCCAGCTAAGCATCGACGGTGACGAGCGCTGCGGTGGTGGCATCATTGCGGCTCCCGCAGCGCCGCGCTGTCGACAGGCAACTGACGCAAACGCTTGCCGGTTGCCGCGTAGATCGCGTTGGTCACTGCGGGGACAATGGCCGAGGTCCCAGCCTCGCCGAGCCCACCGGGCGACTCCGAATTCTGCACGATGTGGACCTCGACCTCAGGCGCCTCATCCATCCGCAGAATCTGGTAACTGTCGAAGTTAGCCTGCTCGACGCGCCCGTTCTTCAAAGTAATCTGGCCATAAAGGGCCGCGGTGATACCGAACATAATGCCGCTCTGGATCTGCGCCTTGACGGTATCGGGATTGACGACAGTGCCGCAGTCCACTGCGCACACGACACGTTTCACGCGGACCGTGCCCCCCTTCGCCACCTCCACCTCGGCAACCTGCGCCATGTAGCTCGCAAAGGCGTGCTGGATAGAGACGCCGCGGCCGGACCGTTCCGGAAGCGTCTGTCCCCAACCGGCCTTTTCGGCTGCGAGCGCCAGCACGGCCTTGGCGCGTGGCGTCTTCTCGAGAAGTGCGAGCCGGTACGCCACGGGATCCTGCTTGGCCGCCGCGGCCAGCTCATCCATGAAGCTTTCGGTGACAAAGACATTGTGGGAGGGTCCGACGCTTCGCCAGAACGCGGTCGGAATCCCCGGCGGCTCCACGCGCGTAAATTCGACGTGGAAGTTCGGCAGGTCGTAGGCAAGGTCGATCGCGCCCTCAGTCGTGTCGTGATCGAAGCCATTGTTGAAGGCGGGCGGCAGCCACCGCGCAATGATCGACGATCCGGCGAAGCGATTCTTCCAGGCGGCCGGCATGCCTTTCGCATCGAGGCCGGCAGACAGCCGGTCGAAGAACATCGGGCGGTACATGTCGTGCTGGATGTCCTCTTCACGGGTCCAGACCACCTTCACCGGACCATCGACGTGCTTTGCGATCTCGACCGCTCGGGCAGCACCGTCAGCCTCGAGGCGGCGACCGAAGCCACCGCCGATCAGATGATTGTGCACGGTGACCTGCTCCAACAGCACACCGGCGGTTGCGGCCGCGGCCGCCTGGACCCGGGTTATCGCCTGGGTGCCGACCCAGATCTCGACCGCGTCGCTGCGAGCGTGAACCGTGCAGTTCATCGGCTCCATCGGAGCATGCGCGAGGAACGGGACGTGGTAGGTCGCCTCCAACTGGGTGTGGGCGCTTGGGAGCGCGCTGTCGGCATCGCCGACACTTTGCGCGACCGCTCCTGGATAGAGCGTCGCCTCCTCGAGTTCGCCGAGGATCGCTTCGGTGCTCAGCCCTTCATATTGACCATCGTCCCAGTCGATCACCAGCGCTTCGAGCCCTTTCTTGGCGGCGCCCATGTGATCGGCCACCACGGCCACAGCGTCGTTGAGCCGCACGATCTGGCGAACGCCATTCACGGCTTTGGCCGCGGCGTCGTCAACGCTCTTCACGCGACCGCCGAAGACGGGCGATTGCGCAAGCGTTGCGATCTTCACGCCGGGCGGGCGGGCATCAATCCCGTAAACGGCGGTTCCATTGACCTTGGCGGGCGTGTCGAGGCGCTTAGCCGGCGTGCCGATGAGTCTGAAATCCTTCGGCTCCTTGAGTGCCACGTTCACGGGGATAGGCATGCCCGTCGCATGGGCCGCCAGCTCGGCGTATTTGAGCCGTCTTCCGGTTGGCTCATGGAACACTTCACCACTACGAGCGCGGCATGACGCTGCGTCGACGTTCCAGCCTTTGGCCGCCGCAGCCACCAGCATCGTCCGCGCGGTCGCTCCGGCCTGGCGCAGCGGTTGCCATGCCCCGCGTATGGCGTTCGAATTGCCCGTCGCCTGCACCCCAAGCAAGGGGTTGACATAGAGCTCTTCGTTGGGCGGCGCGTGCTCCAGTTGTACCTGGCTGAGCTCCAACTCCAGCTCCTCGGCGATCAGCATCGGGATCGATGTATACGTGCCCTGCCCCATTTCCACGTATGGCATCGTGAGCACGACCTGACCCTCAGGCGTTATGCGCAGGAAGGCGTTGGGCGCGAATGTGGTGCCCGCCGCTTCTGCTCCCCTTACCGCGAAGGGCAGGCTAAGGCTGAGCAAGAGGCCTCCGCCTGCTGCCGCGCCTGCTTGCAGAAAGCTGCGCCGGGTAAGCGCGTTTGCCGATGTTGGCTGGATCCGACCGGAAGCCTCCGACGTGCGGTGATCGATGATCATGGTCGCCTCCTCTCAGGCCGCAGCAGCCTGCTTGATCGCCTCGCGAATGCGGACATAGGTCCCGCAGCGGCAGATGTTGCCGGACATCGCGTCATCGATATCGCCGTCGGTGGGATGCGGAATGCTCGCAATCAACGCCGAGGCCGACATGATCTGGCCCGATTGGCAGTAGCCGCATTGGGGGACCTCGACGTCCAGCCAGGCCTTCTGGATTTTGGCCCCTGCCTCCGTCGCGCCGATCGCCTCGATCGTCATGATCTCAGAAACGCCGACACTGTCGATCGGGGTAATGCACGATCGTACCGGTTCGCCGTCGAGGTGCACCGTGCAGGCGCCGCAGAGCGCCGCACCGCAGCCGAATTTCGTCCCCGTCATCCCGAGCACGTCCCTAAGCACCCACAAGAGGGGCGTGTCGCCGTCCACATCGACTGTGTGTAGGGCGCCATTTACGCTGATCGTCGCGCTCATTTGCTCTTACCTCGCTGGGTTCCTCCGCTTGCTGGCTTGCGCAGCTTAGCGGCGCGGGAGCTCAAAATGCGCGGCCGGGCGGGAGGAACCCGGCCGCGCTCACGCGAGGAGGCGGAGGGGAGGCCGCCTCGCTCACTTCATATCGACTGGCGCACCGGCCGGAACGGTGCACCGGCCCCGGCGCTGTCGGCGCCGACTGTTTAGTTGGCAGTCGCCGCGTCTTCGATGACTTTTGCCACCGCGTCAGGATGCGAGATCATTACGACGTGCGACGCGTCCTTCACGACCACGACGGCCTTGGCGTGCGCCCGCTCGGCCATGAAGGCCAGAGCCTGCGGCGGGATGGCAGTGTCGCCGTCGCCGTAAATGAACCACGACGGGATGGTCTTCCAGGCGGAGGTGGTTGCCGGTTCGCCGAAAGCGATGTCGGTGATCGGCCGCTGCGTTGCCGCTGCCAGTCGCGCCGCATCCTCGGGCAGATCCGGCGCGAACGCTTCGTGGAACTTGTCTTGCCGGACATAGAGGTCGTTGCCGCCGGCGAGGAGAGGCACGGGCTGCGCCAGCGTGTGGGGTCCGAGCAGGGCTCCCGGAAACTTGGTGTCGAGCGCGCCGGCGCTTTCGCCTGCATCCGGCGCGAAGGCGGCGACATAGACCAGCGCCTTGACGTTCGCCTCGCCGTCGGCGGCGTGGCTGATCACCATGCCGCCGTAGGAGTGACCGACCAGCACGACGGGCGTCTTGATCGTATTGAGAAGGGAGCGGACATAGTCGCCATCCCCCTTTACGCTGCGCAGAGGATTGGCGACAGCGACTACTGGGTAGCCATTCTTTTCAAGAATTGGCACGACGCCGTTCCAACTTGATGAATCGGCGAAAGCGCCATGCACCAGAACAATGGTGGGCTTGACCGATTGCGCGGACGCAACGGAGGTTGCGAACGCCATAGCAGCCAAGGCCAATCCAGCGATGAGCGTTTTCATGTCAGGCTCCTTTTTCATTTATGAGAAATGATCGACGTCGATCACCGCTTGGGCGAACGCCTGCGGTGCTTCCTGCGGAAGATTGTGTCCGATGCCGCCGGAGATGGTGCGATGTTCGTATCGGCGGGTGAATTTCTTCGCGTAGGCCGAAGGCTCCGGACGCGGTGCACCGTTCGCATCACCCTCGAGCGTGATGGCGGGCACGTCGATCGTAGGCGCCTGAGCAAGCCGCTTTTCCAGATCGTCGTATTTCGCTTCTCCCTCGGCCAACCCGAGTCGCCAGCGGTAATTGTGGATCACGATGTCGACGTGATCGGGATTGTCCAACGCCGCCGCGCTCCGTTCGAAAATGGCATCGTCGAAGCGCCACTTCGGGGAGGCGATGTGCCAGATGAGCCTGGCGAAATCGCGCGTGTATTTCTCGTAGCCCGCCCGACCGCGTTCCGTCGTGAAGTAATACTGATACCACCACTGCAGCTCAACCTGCGGCGGCAGCGGCATCTTGCCGAGCTGCTGATTGCCGATGAGATAGCCGCTCACCGAGACGAGGGCCTTGCAGCGCTCCGGCCAGAGTGCCGCGAGGATGCAGACGGTGCGCGCTCCCCAATCGCAACCGCCGAGGATGGCCTTCTCGATCCCGAGAGCATCCATCAAGGCGATGACGTCGACCGCGATAACCGACTGCTGGCCGTTGCGGACCGTCTTGCTCGAAAGCAAGCGCGTCGAGCCGTAGCCGCGCAGATAGGGCACGATCACTCGATAGCCCACCGACGCCAGCAACGGAGCGACATCCACATACGTGTGGACGTCGTAGGGCCAGCCATGCAGAAGAAGGACCGCGGGGCCGTCGGAGGCGCCGGCTTCAGAATATCCGACGTTCAAGACACCGGCGTCGACCTGTTTTGTAACGCCGAATGACGTATTTGTCCCCGGCTTGTTCGCGGGCAATGGAACGCTTTCCGTTTCGACCGGTCGTGCCGCCGCAGGGCCGATCAGGCCCAACTGCGCGGTCGCAACTGTCACGGCAGCAGCACCGACAAAGCGACGGCGATTCTGACTGATTCCTTCAGAGATCGTGTCCACCTGGAATCTCCTTCGCTCTATGCAAACCTCTCGGTATCAGGACATCTCCGGTGAAGACGAGCTCCCAATCCTCGGTAGGCTCGTGGCAGGAACTTTCGCCCCAGCTACCGGTGGAAAAGAGCAAACGCTGCAGGCCAGCGGAGCCGCCAGGTTGCGGATGCTCATGGAAGAACCTCCTTGCCCGGCGAGTAGAACGTCACCGTTTCCCCGGTGAAAACGTTGCCTTCGGCGTCCACCAACTCGATCAGCACCTTGTGCTCGCCGCGCGGCATGCCCACCAGGATGATGGTGTTGCTCTGACCGTAATCCGCCCATTGCCACGGCAGCTCGTCGACGGTGATGTGCAGATGCCCGACCCGCGGAGACACGTTGCGTGCAGCCGGCCCGCCCACAGGCAGGATGCGGAAATTCTCCAGTTGGTAAGGGATGAACACTACGCCCTTGGCCAACGGACCGGGAATCGGCGGCTCCACGATCAGCTTGGGCGCGGGCTCGTTCTCGATAGGAACGACCGTGCTCTGGGCGAAAGCCCCGCTGGTGAGCATGGTGCCGGCCGCGAGTGCGGCAAGCGTGCTGATGGTCAGGTTCATTGGATTCTTCCCTTGGATATTTCGTTGCGGGTGTACCGGCCCCATTTCGATCTCCTCGCGTGACTAACGGAAGCTCGGTGCCTCCAAAGCTATGCCCGAGAGGAAACTGACCCCGGCGGATCGCTTGCTAGACAGGGCGGAGCGACTTGAACGACGCACGCATCTCTTCGACGAAGATCTCGGGCTGCTCCCAAGCGGCGAAATGGCAGCCGATCGCGAAGCGGCCGTAGTGGAGCAGCTTGGGATAGGCTGTCTTCGCCCAGCTTTCCGGCGCCTGGTAGATCTCGTTCGCGAAGGCGCTCACCGCGACGGGGATCTTGATACCGCGCGCGTCGAAGAAACCGCCCTTCGCAACGCGCGCATTGTCCCAGTAGAGTCGCGCCGACGAGATCGCCGTGTTCGTCAGCCAGTAGAACGTGACATTGTCGAGAAAGTCGTCCGGCGTGATGCCCTCGGGCTGCCCGCTAAGGGAGCGGGCGATCAGGGCGTGACTGTCGGCGTCGTGATCCAGTATCCAGGCGGCGAGGCCGACGGGCGAGTCGACGATGCCGTAGAGCGTCTGCGGACGCTCGTTCATCTCGATGGCATAGCCGAGCCCGTGCTGGTTAAAATAGATGAGCTGGTCGAAGGCACGCTTCTCGTCCGGTCCCAGTCCTGCCGGCGGCGTGCCGGTCCCAAGCGCCTTTGAGATTTCGGGCGGAAGCGTCGCCGGCATGTTGGTGTGGATGCCAAGCAATCCCGGCGGCTCCTGTAGCGCCATATTCTCGGTAACCGCATTCCCCCAGTCGCCGCCCTGCGCCACATATTTGGTGTAGCCGAGGCGCTCCATAAGGGTCGCCCACGCCTTGGCGATGCGAACCGGCTCCCATCCTGGCGCTGTCGGCTTGCCGGAGAATCCGTAGCCGGGCAATGACGGAACCACGAGATCGAATGCGTCCGCCTCGCTGCCGCCATGCGCGGTCGGGTCGGTGAGCGGCTCGATGATCTTCAGCTGCTCGATGACCGAGCCAGGCCAGCCATGGGTCACGATCATCGGCAGCGCGTTTTTGTGCTTCGACTTCACGTGAATGAAGTGGATGTCGAGCCCATCGATCTCGGTGATGAAGTGCGGATACGCCATCATCCTGGCCTCGACCCTGCGCCAATCGTGATTGGCCCAGTGCGCCTGGATCTGGCGCGCGATGTCGAGCTGCACGCCCTGCGACTGGTCCGGTACCGTCTCCCTATCTGGCCAGCGCGTCGCCGCGACACGCCGCTTCAGATCGGCGAGATCTTCATCGGAAGCTCTGAATTGAAAGGGGCGGATGAGGTCGGCCTCTGCAGCCGCGTACGACTTTGACGAGAGCATGCTGATGGCTCCTATGACGGCCGTGGTGATTAAAACTTCTCTCCGCGTCGGTGCTGGCAAGCATGTTGACAAGAGAGCCTCCTGTGCCAAACCCTCTACGGGTTACCGCCCGGATCGAGCGGCTGCTTCGTTCTGACACTGCGCAGGGTGCTCCGCTCCTGTCTTGGACGCGAGTTAAGAGGAGTTAAGGGATGCAAATTGTGCCCACCGCCGCATTTGGACACCTTGCAACTGATCATTCGATTCGAGTGGGTACGTCGCGGACGATCGGCTGAAGGTGTTCGGTCTTCACGCAGGTCATCGATTTGCGCAGCACCGCTCGCCTTCGCCGATCCCGCTGCGGAGTTCTATGCTGGCAGCGGCAACGAACTCAAACGGGCGCTCGAGCTCGCGGGCATGCATGTCGTGAATCGCCCGACCCCGCGTTGATCGCGCAGGCGCTCGCGATCAACGGCGAAGTCCGATGCGGATGCCGCTGGAAGCGAACCGCTGAAAGTTCAATTTAACCAACGCGAGCGATGATGCTCTGCTAGTGGCCGCTCAACCATACACGCGCTTTTCGTCGAACGCGTTGAAAGTGCGGAGTGAAACCGGGCGCGCCTACTGTCGCCGAAGCGTTAACGCACTTTGACGACGGTACACTCCCCGCAACGCTGCCTTTGCGCTGAACGAGCGACGGAAGTTCGCCGTCCCTTCTCCGTTGGTTGGCGTGCCTGCACAACATTACGTCTGACAAAGGCACGGACATCGGCGCACGGACCGACGAGGAGATCGACGCCTGTCTCGCCAAAGGCGCGGCACATCGAGACCAATGGGTGAGGCGGTGCACAGCTTCAGCCAGATTGAGTCCTAGGGTATTGGAGCCATCATGCCCGCGCGGCCGGCTCATCCGGCATTCGCAGCCAGAATTCACCTGAAATAGCCGGAGACACTGTCCCACAACAATTTGAACGCGGTCACTACTAGCAGCCCATAGCAGGCTCGATAAAGCTGACGTTGGTCAAGCCTTCCATGAAGTCGCCAGCCAAGCCATACGCCGAACGGAATGGTGAGCAGGCAAACTGCGATCAGTATCCAGACGTTGCCGGCCGGTTTCACCAGCAGCAGCCACGGCACCGCTTTAATTGCATTGCCGACAGTAAAGAACAGGCTCGTCGTTCCGGCGTAGACTTCCTTACTGAGCCCGAGCGGCAGCAAATACATTGCAAGCGGCGGTCCGCCCGAATGCGCCACCATGGTGGTGATCCCCGAGGCGAGACCGGCAGCGATCGCTTTCGGCTTCGAACGCGGACGGATGGTCACCTGCGCGCCTCCGACAAACCATAAGCCGACAAAGATCAGGGTGATCGTCGCCATCATCATCGCGATGGCCCGGTGGTCGAGGAAGCGGAACAGCAGATAGCCGAGGCCGACACCGGTCACCAGCCCTGGCAACAGCAGCACCAGGTCCGGCTTCGACCAGGTCGAAGGCTTCCAGTAGCGCAGCGCGATCAAATCCATCGCGATGAACAGCGGCGCGAGCAAACCACCGGCGGCGACCGGGTCCATCACGGTCGACAACAGCGGAATGCCGACGATGGCGAAGCCGCCCCCGAACGCTCCTCTCATGAAGCTGATCAGGAAGACGCCGGCAAAGGCGACGAGGATCGTGGCAGCCGTCAACTCCAAATGTCCGCCTCCGAAGACGCACTCACGATCTTTGAACGGACGTCGACCAGGTCGGAATAGTCAAATCGCAAGTGTTTTCTGTATCTTTTGATGACGGGTCTTGTGCCAAGTCTCAGAAGGCAGTGCGCCATTTCGCTAGTACAGAAGGCAGAAATTTACGAGTTATACGCTGTGAGATGCTGTTAGTTGATGCTAACGGGCCACCACGCGTTTGCGATCGCAAAAGTATAGGTAGGACAACGTCGACAGGTGACGGTATGTGGCTATCCGCGGCTATGCGGTAACCGTCCGGTGAGGGCCGCGATCAGGCTGCCTTGAGAGCACTGGGCGTTGCGCACCAATTCCACGGCAGCAGTTCGTGTAGGCGGCTCTGCGGCGTGCCGGCGATGCGTGCGAGCACGTCGGCCAGCCAGGCTTGCGGATCGGCGTCGTTGAGCTTTGCGGTCGTGATGAGCGTGGTCATGGCCGCAGCCCGGGCAGCGCCGCGTTCGGAACCGGCGAAGCTATGCGCGCGCGCTCAACAGGCGCTCAGCAGCTTTCAGATCGGCCGTATCAAAACCTTCGGTAAACCGCTCAAAGACCGGCAGCAACAGAGTGCGCACCTCCTTCGATTGTCCGCGAGAAGCGGCGAGCTTCGCCAAATCTATCGTTGTCCGCAATTCCCAAGAGAGTGCGCCCTGACGACGACTCCATTCCAGCGATTGTGCGAAGCAGGTCTCGGCGTCCTCGTCCGAGTCCCGGGCCATCGATAGAAGGATGTCACCTTTCGTCCGCAGCGCCTCTGGCATGTACAAAAAGTCGCCGTTCGCTTCGATCAGCTTGATCGTCTCGTTAATCGTTCTGAGGCCTTCATCGAAGCGGTGCGACACCGAAAATCCCTTCGCAAGAGACAGGCTAAGCTCGGTGGTCACCAGCTCATATGGCAGCGTGTGCAGCTTTTGAATAGAACTCTGCAACGAGTCTATACCCGCTTTTGTGTTACCCCGACGAATAGCCAATTCGCCTCGGAAGCCTCTTCCGACGAAGACATAAGGAGTCATAGAATGGGGTTCGGATAGAGCTATAACCTGATCTAAATCTATTTCCGCGCTCTGCAGATCACCTGTCCAAAGGTACACCGTCGCCGCCCACACCAAGGCGATCGCCAGAGATAACGAGTGGTCCATATCGCGGGCCCCCTCCACCGCCTGGTGTGCGCATTCAGTCGCCTGAACGGCATAGCCCTGCAGCCAGAGATTTCTGGCGAGAACAGCGGTCGCTAAGATTCTGCCTTCAAAGCCAAGGTAGATTGTCGTGGTTTGCTGAAATTCGTCTGCCAGCGAAGCCTCTAGTTCGCTGCGCGCCTCGACAAGTCTGCCGTCAACGTGAAGCGCGAGCCCTAAATTAGTATGGGCCAACGCTTTGGCAGCAGGATCGCTCACGGTCGCGGCGGCAGCAGAACAACGCTTCGCGTACTCAAGAGCACTGGCGAACTTCCCAGTGCGTCGGTGAAACATATGAAGTGGGCCTAACAGACGTATTTGATCAAGCGTATCACCATTGCTTTCAGCGATGGCTAAGCCTCGCTCCAAAGCTTCGCGCGCAGCATCACGCCCGCCGCGCATGAACATCAACGAGACCCCAAGGGCCGCTTGAAGTTTCATCTCCTGATGTCCGCCACGCGTCTGAGGAGAAAGGGAAGCAATCGCACGTTCGGACCAGCGGTGACATTCCGGAAGCAGTGACATGGCCAGGAACACGGGCGCGGCGGCAGTCGCCAACCCAACAGCGACCGCCAAGTCGCCGCCCTCTCCAAACGACCACTCTAATGCCGCACGGACATTGTTGAGTGCAGCAAAGTGAGGGGTCCGTTCGGACCCGGCGGACAAAGTCGTCCATTCGATCCCGGTCTGTTCGAGCCATCGGCGGTAGTAAGTCGCATGCCGTACGGCCAAGTCAGTTGCCTGCGCGTCATCAATGTCGATGTCGAGTGCGTAAGCGCGGGTCGTATCTAGAAGCCGGTAGCGCACCATGGCGCCAAGCGGGTGAGTGGCTACCATTGACTTCGCGACGAGATTGTCGATCGCTTCGAAGACAGCTGTGCGGTCCAAGGTTGTGCTTGTTACCACCTCCAACGCAGCATCGAGGGTGAAATACCCAATGAATACCGCGAGTCGGCGTAGCACTACGCGTTCTGATTCAGAGAGAAGCCCATAACTCCAATCGAGAGCAGCATGCAAAGTTTTGTGTCGTGGTGGAGCGCTACGCGACCCTTGCCACAACAAGGTCAAGCGTTCATCGAGTAGCGCGGCCATCTGCTGCAGGCCGTAAGACTCAACACGTCTGGCCGCAAGCTCGATCGCAAGCGCCACGCCGTCCAGCTTTCTGCAGATATCAGCAACAATTGGCGCTTCGAAATCACTCACGATCAGAGGCGCGCCGCTTGCGACGGCACGTTCCATGAACAGTTGCGTTGCTGGAAATTTCTGCACAGTTGCGGCAGTTAGTCCACGCCCATTGGGGGGGTATGCAAGGGCACCTAGCCGATAGACGTGCTCGCCTTCAACTCGAAGCGCCTCTCGGCTTGTCGCGATGAGATGCACATGGCGTCCGGCGTCCACGATGCTTGCCGCCAGAGGGGCAACTGCTTCTATTAGGTGCTCGCAGGTATCGAGAATTAAAAGGATGCGCTTGTCGCGTAGATAGGCCGCCAAACTCGGTATCGCGTCGTCGGACTGGACCGACAACCCTAGCATTGAGGCCACAGCCGTTGGTGCAAGTTTTGGATCAGTTACCATTCCAAGATCGACGAAGAGAACGGAACCAGCGAAAGCGGACATCAAATGATGTGCGACGGCCACCGCGACGGTCGTCTTGCCGACGCCACCAGGTCCCACGATGGTGACGAAACGTGAGGCTGTCAGGCTAACCGATACCTTCAGCACATCCTCATCGCGTCCGAGCATTCGGCCTAGGCGGCTGGGAATATTTGCGTGCAGGAAGCTAGGGGTGGCGATCTTGTCGTCGTCACCACGACTACCGGCTTGCGAAACCGAAGCGACAAAGCAGTAGCCTCGTCCCGGGAGAGTCGCAATGAACCGCGCGCCATCCTTTCCGTCTCCCAGCGCTTTGCGGAGACTGGCCAGATGAAATCGCAAGCTACCTTCTTCAACGGTAACCCCGGGCCATACCCGCGACATCAGATCTTCTTTGCTCTGGACCTCGTTCGGCGCCGAAGTCAGGGTGACCAGAATATCGAGCGCGCGCGCGCCCAACTTGACGGGAACGCCTTCTTTGGTAAGCAGCCTCTCCCCTACAAATAAGGTGAAGGGACCAAACGAAATACCGCCTTTGGGGTGGTCCGCCACAGTCGCCAGGCCTTTCTGGACTGCCTCTCTGACAGGCATTTTAGCCGAGATCGTTCCCCCCGTCTTCCCGGAAGAGAGCCCGTTAGCCCGACGGTTTCGCTCTCCACTCCCCAATTGCCCAGGAAAATAGCTGCTGACAGTTCCTAACACCTTCTCACAAGCCATAACGGGCGGCTCCCGGACGGCAGGCGTAGCTCTAGGCGGAGAGAGTTTGGTGGACCAAAATGCCGCCATGGAACGCGGCGAGCCGACATTGCCGCTACCAAGGCGTCCGAAAGACGGAGTCTTGATTGGCAATGTGTAGCGGGGCCTTCAGCGTCATCGGACACGCGTCAGCTCGCGAATCGAGAGGCTGAAACAGAATTCCAGGCTTACAAGATGAGCACCACGGGAAAGCTGCTGTATACGGCCAAGACCCGGACCACCCACGGGCGAGAGAACGGCATCGCACGCAGCTCCGATGGGCACCTCGACATAAGGCTGGGGGCCCCCGGATCGGTTCGCATCGGGACTAACCCGGAGCAACTATTTGCGGTAGCTTGGTCGGCCTGTTTTGAAACCGCAATCGTGCAAGTAGCCCGGAAACAGAAAATTGCCTTGCCGGCTTCTTCCGCTATCGAGGCAGAAGTAGACCTAAGACTGGAAAACGACAGCTACTTCATCGGCGCTCGGCTCAAGGTTAGCCTGCCCGGCGTTGATCGCATGGTCGCCCAGGCCCTGGTGAACGAAGCGCATCAGATTTGCGCGTACTCGAAAGCAACGCGCGGCAACATCGACGTGACGATCAGCTTGATCTGACCGTAGGGTCGACTCGACGCACTCGTCGCCCGTTCACTCTATCCCCCCAACTCTTTGATCAACAAATGGTGACTCTCGCAGGATTTAACAAAGCATCACATCCTATAACGGGCGCTTCTCGCCGCGTCAGAGTAGATTCTGGGGAACAAAATGGCTCCCCTCTAAGCACGCGAGGTCACCATGGGCGCATCAGGATTGACTGTGATCTTTGACCGCCTGCCCTCCTCCAAACCGGCAGCGCTGACGCAATTTGATCCCAGGCGACTTAGCGTGAGAGGCGAAGTTGCATTTGGACCGTTTCGTCTGTTCCCGAGGCAGTTTCTTCTGTTGGAGGGCGACAAACCGGTGCCGCTCGGGAGTCGCGCGCTGGGCATCCTGATCGCTTTGCTTGAACGCCCGGGCGAGCTAGTCAGCAAGCAGGAACTGATGGCCCGCGTTTGGCCCGACATCTTTGTCGTGCCCACCAATCTCACAGTCCACATCTCCACATTGCGTCGCATGTTGCGCGACGGACGGGATGGAAATCGGTTCATCATCAACATCCCCGGGCGTGGCTACCAATTCGTTGCTTCGGTCCATACGTCGCCTCAACGGAAGATGTCGCTTGAGACGATGCGTCAGATTGCGCCGACGCTTGTAGAGCGCGTTCAGATTCACCCGCTTTCTGACAGTGGAGCGCGCAGCGCTCCTACGGTCCGCCTTTGAGAAACCGGAGACAGGCGGATGCGCACGTTGAGCGTAGACGACACCTTCGATCACGGCGACTTTGGGCCTCTCCACAAGCTGTTGGGCTCTGAAGTGGCCTCGCCCGAGATCCCGAAAGTTTTCGAGACGTTGAAAATGCGCAAGGAAGGCGCCGTTCTCTTCGCCGACATAGCTGCCCCGCCCATGAATCTCCTTGGGCCCGCACTGGCGCGAGACCTGGTCTCCCTCATCCAGCAAGCGGAGGCCGATATCGCCCTCAAGGTGCTCGTGTTCAGAAGCACGGATCCCGACTATTTCATCTCACACGTCGACGTCACCAAGATCGAAGAATACCGGCAGGAAGCAGCGAAGCTCACAGGCGAAGCGTCGATCGCGCTGCTGTTCCGTCACCTCAGCGCAAGCCGCCTCGTTACTATTGCACAGATTGAGGGCCGCGTGCGCGCCGCCGGCAGTGAGTTCGTGCTGGCGTGCGACATGCGCTTTGCTGAACGCGAGTCGGCGATTTTCGCTCAACCGGAACCGGCATTCGGCATGACGCCCGGTGGAGGCGGCCTCCAACATCTCGTGCGCCTCATGGGTCGCGCGCGGGCGCTCGAGGTCATGTTGAGCGCCCAGGATTTCGACGCAGACCTGGCCGAAAAGTATGGCTGGATCAATCGAGCGATGCCTGCCAACACACTCGGCGATTTCGTCAGGTCGCTCGCTTATCGGATAGCGAAATTTCCTGAGGCAGGTCTCGTCGCAGTCAAGGACCGCGTCAATGCGATCGCGCTCGCGCCCATCGAGGACTTTCGACGCGATTCCGATCTCTTTGGCGAGGGCGCTCGCGACCCCGAGGGCCAGAGCCGCATTCAAGCCGCGCTCGAGCGGGGCTTCCAGACCCGGCATGCGGAAATGGATTTGGCTGGCTTGCTGGCCGATTTGAACGGCCACTGATCCGAAGGACACAAGGTTCAACTTCGACTTGAAGGAAGATCGTCATGACCACATCCACAACAGTAATGACCTCATCCACCAGCGCGTACGGCGGCGCGTTCTGGGAACGCTTATGGCGCATGAGCGGCATCAATTTCCTAGTCTGTTTCATCATCGCCTACGTCATCTACGGCTATCAGCCGCAGGTCGGCGCGTCGGCCGACACCATCGTTGCGTTCTACGAGGCTGATCGCACGCGGATCCTGATTGCGGCGGTGATCTCTGGCATGGCGCTCCTGAATCTTATGTGGTTCGCGGCGGCCGTCAGGGCCACCTTGGCCGATGCAGGGCAAGATGGTTGGGGTGGAGCAGCAACCACCGCCGGCGCGATGCTGGGAGCCCTGTTCCTGCTGCTTGTCACGATCGGCGCGGCGCTTGCGTACTCGATCGCCGGCTCCGGCAATACCGCGCTCGCGTCGGGACTGAACGACTTCGCCTGGGCCTGTGTCGTATTCTCTTCGTTCCCGCGCGCGATGCTGATCATGTCCAGCGCTTTCGGGTTCTGGAGGGCCGGGCTCATCTCAAACGCGCTCTTCGCCGCAGGAGTCGCAGCCATCGTGCTCGTCCTGCTCGGCGGCACGACCTGGGTAAGCGGTGGGTTCTGGGCGCCGGACGGCGCCTATTCGCGGTTCGTCTCGCCCGTCATCGGCCTTGTGTGGATGCTGGTCGTGAGCCGTGTCCTTTTGACCCGAACCCCTGCCATGGGTGCTGGATGGTGATGCCGACCCTGATGGGCAACCCCTCAATTGGTGCCCACACCACGGCCGAAGGAGAGGAGCATGGCTAGTTTCGATTACGACGTACTGATCATCGGCTCCGGGTTCGGCGGGAGTGTCGCCGCGCTCCGCGCCGCGGAGAAGGGCTACCGGGTTGGCGTGATGGAGGCCGGCAGGCGCTGGAAAGACGAAGACATTCCAAAGACCAGTTGGGATCAGAAGCACTACGCGTGGTTTCCCGCAGCAGAATTGTACGGGATCCAAAGGATCGAGTACCTGGACGATGTCCTCGTCCTCTGCGGCGCGGGAGTCGGCGGCGGCTCACACGTCTACGGGAATACGCTCTATGTGCCTCCGAAGCAGTTCTTCGATGCACCGGGGTGGGCGGGCATCACCGACTGGGCGGACGAGTTGGCTCCTTGTTACGACCAGGCAAGGCGGATGTTCGGCGTTGTTCGCTATCCGTACCTGCCAACCGATGTCGATCGCTACATGCACGAGGTGGCGATCGAGATGGGAAAAGGGGAGACGTTCAACAAGGCCCCGGTCGGAGTCTACTTCGGCAGCCCCGGTGTTGAAGCCGAAGATCCTTACTTCGGCGGCGTCGGCCCCCGGCGCACCGGT
The DNA here is from genome assembly GCF_935825525.1 of Mesorhizobium escarrei. Classification (GTDB taxonomy): domain Bacteria; phylum Pseudomonadota; class Alphaproteobacteria; order Rhizobiales; family Rhizobiaceae; genus Mesorhizobium; species Mesorhizobium escarrei. The sequence goes on along the minus strand of NZ_CAKXZT010000145.1, from coordinate 85,861 downwards.
TGCATCTCATGTGGCAACTGCCAGATCGGATGCGGTCGCAACGCCAAGAACAAGTTGACGACGAACTACCTCTATCTGGCGGAAAAACTTGGTGTTGAAGTGCATGAGCTGCACGAGGTGTACGACCTCCTCCCGCTCCCGGGCGGCGGGTTCGAGGTGCATGCGCGTCATCCCGGTTGGGCGCAGCGAGCGGTGCATCTCCACCGTCATACGTACACCGCGGAACAAGTGATCGTTGCTGCCCACGCGTACGGCTCATCGAAACTCCTTCATCATATGCAGCACAAGGGCCGCCTAAGGGGGCTGTCGAGCGAGCTGGGGAAACGAGCGCGGACCAACTCCGAACAACTCCTCGAGATCACCCGGACCCACGGACAATGGAAGCGCGATCCGGAGAAAATCCACATCACACCGGGATCGGTGGCAATCACTTGCGGCGTCTGGCCGGATCCCGTGACGAGCATCGAGCCCGTCTACTACGGGGTAGGAAGCAACGCGATGGCGCTCCTGTTCACCTACCACCTGCATGGCGAGCAGAAGCATCCGTTCGCGTCCTGGCTTAGGCAGCTGATCGAGCATCCGACCGACGTGCTGAGCTTCGACGATGCGCGCCACTGGTCCGAGCGGTCGGCGATCATGCTGTGCATGCAGACGACCGACACCTCGCTCGATCTATACTGGCAGAACGGCCTGTTGCGGAGCCGACGAGGCTCTGGCAAGCCCCCCTCGGTGCACATCCCTGTCGTGGAGGAGTTTTCCGAGCGGTTGGCCAAGAAGATGGGCAGCCGTGAGGGCGCGCTACGATTTGAGGTTATCAACCGCACCGCCACGGCCCACTTCACTGGCGGTATCCCGATCGGCGACAGCAGCAAAAGCGGTGCCGTCGATCCCTACCAGCGTATGTTCGGTCAGCCAGGCCTTCATGTCATGGACGGGAGCGTGATGGCGGCCAATCCAGGCGTGAACCCGTCGCTGACGATCGCAGCCTTGGCAGAGCGGGCAATGTCGCTCTGGCCGAACAAGGGCGAGCCGGACCCCAGACCGCCCCTGGGTGGGGGCTACGAGCGCATCGACCCCGTCATGCCGCACCGTCCTTGTGTGCCTGCCGGCGCTCCAGGCGAGTTACGGCTCGACGCGAAGAAGTCCGACATCATTCCCGAGTATCCGTACTAGCGACCCGGACAGGGCGAAAGGACCGACGCATGACTGAGCTCCCGGTTGATGTCTTCCGCCCTATCGGGCGGGGCGACCCGATCCCCAACGACTTCGTTGCTCCCTTTTATCTGGATGACCGCAAACTACGGGTCTCGATCGCGCGTGTCGACAACCGCCTCTACGCGTTCGATGACCTCTGCACGTGCAGCGACGAGGCATGCCCGCTTTCCGGCGGACTGCTCAAGGGGACCACCATCATGTGCCAATGCCACGGCTCCCGGTTCGACATAGCCACCGGCTCGGTTCTGAATGGTCCAGCGACCGAGCGACTCAACACTTACGAGGTGCAGGAGGTCGACGGCAGCATTCGGATCCGAGCCTGAGTTGCTCATTTCTCACCGTCCTGCGGCCGGTCACGGGAAAGTCAAACGGACATGGCAAGCGTCGAGATTCTAACGGAAGTGTCGCCGGGGCAAACGGCGGTACCGACCGCGCCCGAATTGTCGTTGGAGCCGCCGGAGATGCCAGGGCCGGCACCCAATCGCATTCCATCAATCATCGTTGCCGTGGTCATAGCCGCGATCGCCACTCTGTCGATCTACTATCTGGTGCAGGGTCAGCCCCTGCTGGTGCAAGGCGAGATCGACGCAACTCGTTTTGACATTGCAGCACGGGTCGACGGGCGGGTTGCAGATGTTTCCGTCGCGCGCGGTCAAGATGTTGCTGCAAATGCCGCGCTGGTGCGGATCGACAATCCGGAGACTCTTGCCAAGCATGAGCAGGCGGTCGCCGCCAAGGTCGTCGCCGACGCGCAGCTTGCAAACATCAATGCAGGCACTCGGCCTGAAGTCATCGCAGCGCGCCAAGCCCAGCTCGATCGGACGCGAGCGACTCTTCTGCTGGCGCAACAAACCTATGACCGCACACGCAAACTGGCGGAGCAAGGCAATGCCCCGAAGGCACGGCTCGACCAGGCGACCGACGCTCTTCACGAGAGCGAGAATGGCGTCGACCAGGCCAAATCGGCTTACGAGGAGGCTGTCAACGGCTACACGCGTGAGGAGCGCGAGATCGCAGCAGCGAAGGTTTTGAAGGCGCTTGCCGACATCAACGCCGTCCAGTCGATCATCGACCAGATGGTGGTCTACGCGCCCGTCGCCTCGCAGGTCTACCAGCGCAACGTAGAGCCCGGAGAGTTTGTTTCGCCTGGCGTGCCATTGATCACGCTTGTCGATCTCCACGACCTGTGGGTCCACTTCGATCTGCGCGAGGACCTGGTCAAGACGCTTAAGCTAGGCGACCGCTTCGACGTGCGCATTCCGGCGCTCGGCGATCGCAAGATCACGCTTGAGGTCAGGCTGATCGCCACAAAGGGTGAATACGCAAGTTGGCGCGCCACGCGTGCCACGGGCGATTTTGACCTACGCACCTTTTCGATCCGCGCCTATCCCGTCGACAAGGCGCCGGAGCTGCGTCCCGGCATGAGTGCCTATCTGGAATGGCCTCAATGAGGTCGGCACCGCAACCCGGGTTCTGGCTGGTTGCGAGGCGTGAGTGGCGATGGCTGCTGCATGATCCCATAGCGCTGGTCCTGATCTTTGTCGTCCCGCTATTCGCCTTCGTGGGCCTGTCCGTGGCCTTCACTAATCCGGTGATCCGGGCACTCGGGGTGGTCGTCATCGACGCGGACCGCTCGGAGATCTCGCGCGCCTTCGTGGAGCAGGTCGCGGCCTCGCCGAATCTCAGCATTGTTGAGCGCAGCGGAGATCTCGCCTCCGCGGCGCGGGCAATCCGTGCCGGCGACGCCATCGCGGCGGTGTACATTCCGGTCAACTTCGAGCGCGACCTTAAGGCCGAACGCCGTCCGCAGGTCGTCGCTTTTTACAACCAGCAGTTCCTGACAGCGGCGGGCGTCGCGGCCGCCGGCCTGAGCGATAGTCTCTCGGCTGCTACGAGGAGCGCCGCTGGGCGTGCGGCCCCGAAGGCGGCCCGTATCGGCTCGCTCGTCCCAGAAACGATCGCCCTGGTCAATCCCGAGCGAAACTACGCACAATTCCTTCTGCGCACATTGTTGCCGATGGTCATGCACGTCGTCATCGCACTCGCGGGCGGCTATTCGGTCGGCTCCGAGTTCCGACGGCGCAGCATGCGCGACTGGCTGCAATGCGCCGGCGGCAATCCAATCATTGCACTTACCGGCAAGCTCGCACCGCTTTTCGCGATCTTCTTTTTCATCATGCTGTCGGTTCCGCTTATCCTGGAGGGGATTTTCGGTATTTCGTTCAAAGGCGACGTGCCGATGATCATCGCCGCCGCGTCACTGATGATCATTGGCTATCTGGCACTCGGGGTCTTGCTCCAACTGCTGCTGCGTGACTTGCCGACCGCACTCGGCTTCACCGGCTTGATCGTCTCCCCGGCATTCGGTTTTGTTGGAGTCGGATTCCCGATCATCGCCATGAACACTTTCTCGGTCGCGTGGGGGACGATCATGCCGTTGCGCTGGTATATGGAAGTTCTGCTTGGGCAGGCGGCACGTGGGCTGCCGGTCCAGGAATCCGCGCGTCCGTTCGCGCTGCTGGCGGGGCTGGCAGTAGCCTATGGGCTAAGTGCGCTTCTCCGCCTGCGGTCGATCGCGCGCGGGATCAGCAAGGAAGCGCCGGAACCGGCGCCCCCGGCTGCCGCACCGCGCACCGTCGGCGAAGTCTTTCTTGCCGAATGGCGCCGTATGCTCGGGATGCGCGGTGCGTTCGCCGCCCTGGTGATGGCGCCGCTGATTTACGGCATCTACTATCCACAGCCCTACCTGGGCCAGATCCTGCGCAAGATCCCGATCGCGGTGGTCGACAACGACTTGAGTGACCTGAGCCAGCGGATTGTTCAGACGCTGGAAGCAAGCGGCGCGGTCGGCGTCGCGGTGCGGGCCAATTCGCTCGCCGAGGCACATGCCGCAGTCGACCGAGGCGAGGCCTTTGCGGTGGTCGGCATCCCACCCGACACCGAACGCGACGTGCTCAAGGGCATGGCGGCGCACATTCCAATATATGCCGATGCAACCTACCTGTTCGTCTTCCGCACCACGGCCAACGGCATCGCAGTAGCTATCAATACACTCTCCTCGGAACTTGCTGCGGGCGGCGCGCGCATCGGTGGCAGTCTTGTCAAGGCGAAGCTCGCCTCCTCGAGTCCGACCGACACGCTGCTGCAACCGATCTTCAATCCGGTCGGAGGCTACGCGAGCTACATCGTGCCGGCGGCCTTCGTGCTGATCCTGCAACAGACGCTTCTGATCGGCGCCGCGGCGTTGACCGGGTTGGCCGTGGCTCAGGCAGCAAGCGGTGCATTCATGAGCGTGCTCGGGCGCGGCATCGCCCACGTGACCCTCTATGTGCCACTGCTCGCGCTCTATCTCATCGTGCTGCCGCGCGTCTACGGGTTCTCGGCGCTCGGCAACCCTCTGCAGTTGTTCGTGCTTGCCTCAGTGTTCGTTCTCGCGACGAGCTTCATGGGCCAGGCGTTCGGTGCCTGGTTCAAACGGCCGGAGACGCCGACGCTCATCTTCGTTGGTACCAGCCTGCCGCAGTTTTTTTTGACCGGTTTCGCCTGGCCACGCGAGGCAATACCCGCGCCGGCACAGGCGATCGGTATGATTTTCCCGTCGGGTTTCGCGATCGATGGCCTCGTCCGCATCAACCAGCTGGGCGCGAGTCTGTGGGAAGTGGCACATGACATGAGAGGGCTGTGGTGCCTCGCGGTCATCTATTTCGCGCTTGCTGTGACGTCCGCGGCTCTGGTCAAGGGGAGGCACGTCCATGCTTAGCCGCTGGAAGGCTGCACTCGGTGTTGGCTTTGTTGCGGCATGCTCCGGAGCCTATTTCCTCTCTCAGCCCACGCCAGCAGCCCCACCCGCCGGGGTCGTGCGGGCGACAGAGATACCGATTGCGCCCGAGGTCGGCGGGCAGGTCGCGGCAATCAAGGTCCGCAAAGGCGACCACGTCCAAGCTGGCGATGTCATCGCCGAGCTGTCGGCGGTTGAATTGACCGCAGCAGTGGCGCAAGCGCGGGCCGAACTCAACGCCGCAACTGCCAACCGCAACAACGTCTACGTGGGAGTGCGGGCTGAAAAGGTTGCCGCGCTGGCTGCCGAGATCGCGAAGGCGAAGTCACGGCTGGCTTATGTGGAGGGGCAGCTCGTGCGCGCTAGCGCTTTGGCGCGTAACAGCTTCGCCTCACAGCAGGCGTTCGATCAAGCCCGATACGAGGTGGCGGTTGCGCGTGCCGACGTCACCGAAGCGGAGGCCAACCACGCCGGCGTGGTTGCCGGACCGACCAACGAGCAGCGAGCAATCGCAGACGCCGAAGTACTGGCAACGACCGCCGCGCTTTTGGTGATCGAGCAACGGCAGGCAAAGACCAAGCTGCGGGCGCCAGCGAACGGCATCGTTAGCGTGGTCGTCGCCGAAATCGGCGAGAACATCATTCCGGGACAGCCGGTGCTCGTGATTCAAGAGACTGGCAAACCATGGCTCTCGTTCAACGTGCGGGAGGATCGGCTGCGTGGCCTTTCGGTAGGGCGGATAGTCCAGGTCGCTGTTTCGGGTGCTTCAACGAAGACAATGTCGGCCATCGTCACAGAACTGCGACCGCTCGGGTCGTTCGCCACGTGGCAGGCCGAGCGAGCGGTCGGCGACCATGATCTCAACACGTTGCGGCTGCGTATCGAACCCCAAGGAGATCCGACCGGCCTCGAGCCCGGGATGGCGGTCTGGTTGTCGAGTTGACGGACATTGGATGTGTGGCCACACTCGACGCGAACGCACTGACAAAGTGAAAGGCGTGCTCGGGATGCCGGGCAAGCACGGGTTGCTCTGCTGATATGCCCGTGAAATCGGGGATCTCGAGAAACTGCTCGGGTGGGTCGATCCGGCAAGCGGGCGTTCGCCCCGTTCGGTGATCGAACTCTAGGAGCGAGGCCTAGCCGAAGGCGTCCTGCGAAAAGCGTGACGTGGGCGACAGGTAACAACTCGACAGCAAACCCTCGGAATTTGACGAACAAGGCAGCCTGACAAGCGGGCATTACTCAAAACGTCTGATATCGGAAATCCCGTGTAGCAGCCGCCTGCTACCAGCAAAGCAAATTTTGGTTCTATCTGATATGAATGGCGAAGATCGCCGAGGCGGTGTAGGGTTCACCTCGAAAGAAGAATTGAGCCGTAGAAACGGCGACGCGGAGCGAATCTGGGAGGATTCATGGTCGAGATTATCTCCAAGCGGGATGGCCCGCGGCGCGAGGACGCACAAGTCAAAAGACTGATCGAGCAGAACCGCTCGACAATCGTCCGACTTGCCGACCAGATCAGCGGTGGCGGCTATTCAGCTTCCAGGAAGCCACGCCAGCAACCAAAGGCGGAAGGTCTGATCATCCATGTTGGCGACAGTGCCGCGCCTGTGACCGAAGCCAAGCCGTCCATCCATGTCACCATGAACGGCCGCGTGATCTCGAAGGATCAGAACACGGGCCGCCAACTTCATCACATCGGCGATATCCGCAACCGCGGCGGAGACCAGATCTTCGTTCTGGCGACGAAGCAGAATGGCTTCTTCTCGCCGGTCGACGAAACTGTCGCCGAGGCGCTTGCGGACCTGGACGGGTCCCGCCTCGCCGCAACCTACACCGAAGAGCAGCTCGCCGCCGACATCGGCGCGAAACTCGGCATCGACTGAGCGGCAGACGTTGGGACGTGCGCTTCCAATCCACGATAGCATTCGAACATGACAGCATACAGCAATGGCATGCCTCAAAGGTTCTGTGATGACTGAATGAAACGGGCGATAGACCCCAATCATATGAAGATCGATGCCCTTCCGGCGCGAGCGTCGCTGGCCACCGGCAAAATGGTTCTGGGCAACATCGACTATGACGAGCGTGCCACCATGCGCGCCTGGGAAAATTTTCTGGCGGACGAGCCCAAATGCGCCCGCGATCCTGTCCACCCAAGCCACGTCCGCTCACTCATCCATGATTCCTGGTATCGCAGTGCCACCGGCGGTATCAACGCTCAAGGCGTTGAAGCGCCGCTGAGCAGTGATCGCGACGAAATCGAATATCTGACCCGGGCCAATGCAGAACTGCTTTCGGCAGCGCGGCGGTCGTTCGCCTCCCTTGGCCAGTTGCTGGACGGGACCGGCGCGATGCTGGTTCTGGCCGATAGCGACGGCGTGCTGATCGACGCCATTGGCGACAAGAAGACGCTGCATGACGGCATGGACATCCACCTCGCCATCGGCGGCAAATGGAACGAGGATGCTGTCGGTACCAACGGCATCGGGACGGCGCTGTGGACCGGCGAGCCAACTTTCGTCCATGCGGCAGAACATTTCTGCGCCGGCATCAAATCCTGGACTTGCGCCGGCGCGCCGATCCGCGATCCGCTCGACGGCAAGATCATCGGTGTCGTCGACTTGTCAGGCTATTCGCCGATCTTCCGGCCGCACAACACAGCGCTCGTTGCCGCAACAGCCCGGCAGATCGAAAAGGCATTGGCCGAACAGCAGCAGGAACAGCGCACACGCCTTCTCGAAGCTTTCATTTCGTCGGCTCCCAGCTACCGCCGAAAAGACGGGTTGGTGATCGTCGACCATCGCGGCCGCGCGATCTTCTGCAACAACGTGCCTGACGGCGAGAAAACCGAAATGGTGGACGGGCCGATGGAGCCTGGCCGTGGTCGCTGGCTGATGAACCTTCCGTCGTCCGGCTCCGAGGCCGACCTTGCCAGGGCACTACCGGCCCATCTGCGATCCTGCCACATCACGCCGCTGAAGTTGGACGGCGACCTCCGCGGCGCGGCGCTGGTGTTCCCCTCCGTGCCGGCAGTCTCCAGCGTGGCGGTGGTCCACCGGGAAGTGAACAAGCATCTTCAGGATGCTGTCGCCATGATCGTCGGCGAAAGTGAAGCGCTGCAGGCCGCCGTCGACGTCGCCTGCCGCGTCACCCGCTCAGGCAGCCTGACATCGCTGTTGATCGAAGGCGAAACAGGCGTCGGGAAAGAGCTGTTTGCGCGGCTTGTCCATGCCGGCAGCCGGCGCACGGCGAACGATCCGTTCATTGCGATAAATTGCGGAGCGATCACCAGGGACCTGTTCGGCAGTGAATTGTTCGGCCATGTCGCCGGCGCCTTTACCGGCGCCTCGCGCGAAGGCAAACCGGGCGTTTTCGAGCTCGCCAATGGCGGCGTCCTCAGTCTCGACGAGATCGGCGAATTGCCACTCGAGATCCAGCCATTTCTGCTGCGTGTCCTGGAAGAGCGCGTGGTCCACCGCATTGGCGACAGCCGGGGTCGCCCGGTGGATGTACGCCTGGTCGCCTCAACCAATCGCGATCTCAAGCAGGAAATTGCTGCAGGCCGCTTCCGCCGCGATCTCTACTATCGAATTGGCGCGGTCTCGATCACAGTCCCACCGCTGCGCAAGCGCGGCGAGGACGTTCTGCTTCTGATCGAACATTTCAACCGGCAGATCGCCACCGCGGCAGGCGAGGACCCGCTGGAATTCTCGCACGACGCGCTCGATGCACTGCTCGCCTACCATTGGCCCGGCAATGTGCGCGAACTGAAGAACCTCGTCGGGCGGTTGCATGTTCTGGCGCACGGCCGCGACATCGGACTTCGCGATCTTCCCGAGGAAATCACCGCACCCAGCTCTGAACTGAGTACCGCGTCGGTCGATGATGCGGCCTCCTCACCCGAGCTGCCTGGAGGCACGCTCCTCGAGGCGGAACGCCAGGCGATGAAGACCGCACTGGCCGCGGAGGGTGGCAATCTCAGCCGGGTCGCGCGGCGGCTCGGCATCTCCCGGCCGACGCTCTATCGCAAGCTCGACCAATACGGCATCCGCCGCGGCTTCGTTTGATGCAGGCGGCAAAAACCCATGGCATTTGCGCCATGGGGCTCCTGTGCATTATTGGGACACAGATTCACGGTAGGCGTTTCGCCGCTGTCTGATCGGCAAGGTTCGACCCGTCTCTGCCTTTCCACCGCACAGCCTGAACCGGAAGTTCTGACCCGTTCCGGACCTCGGGCGATGGTACCGCGGAGGTCGGCTTCCACCATTTCTTGACGTTCCCGGCACGCTTCTCCGAAACCGACACTCGCATTTATGCAGGTGTCAGACCTAGCAACCGGACATCGAGGAAAGGCAGGCTGGAACATCCGGGAGCTTGTTTTGCAGCAATTCGTCTGCTGAGCCGAAAACCTCGGTTCGCAGGCCGACCGTGCGAAAAAGCCTTCTGAGCGCCTCGCGGAGTGAGGTGTCATCCTCGACGGTGGAAGACGATCAGCTCCTCGCCGCCGACCCTCTCGTGCGTCGGCCAGGTCACGAGCGGACCTCTGAATGCGATGGCAAGACGAACTGAAACGTCGTACCAGGCTCGGCATTGGGTGAGGCCCACAATCTCCCGCCATGGTTCTCGATGATCGAGCGGCAGATCGATAGCCCCATGCCCATGCCGGTGGACTTGGTCGTGAAGAAGGCGTTAAAAAGCTGCTTCGCGCGCTCCGGATCGATGCCGACGCCGGAGTCCTGGACCGCGACAAGCACCTGGCCGCTGTCGTCCAGTTGCGATCGCACCACCAAGTCGCGCGGCCGGTCGGTGATGGGCGCCATGGCCTCCATGCCGTTGACGATCAGATTGATGATCACCTGCTGCAATTGGATGCGATCGCCAAGCAAGGGAGGCAGCGTCGGCGTCAGTTCCAGGCGCAGCGACACCCGATGGCTGAGTACCTCCTGATGGACCAGCGGGATCACCTCCCTGATGACGGCATTGATGTCCAGCGCCACCTTCTGTGTCTCGGCCTTTCTGGAAAGCGCACGAAGGCGCTGGATGATCTCGCTTGCCCGCCTCCCGTTGTTGATCATGTCACCAAGGGCTTCGCGCACCTCGGCGAGGTTGGGCGTCTCACGATCGAGCCACTGCAGGCCAACCTCGCCGTTGGTGACGATGGCGGCGAGCGGCTGGTTGACTTCGTGGGCGATCGACGCGGCCAGTTCGCCCAAGGTTGTCACGCGCGCGACGTGCGCCAACTCCATCTGCGTCTTATGCAGCGCTTCCTCTGCCTGCTCGGCGCGGACCGCAGCGGTTACGTCGCTACCGACGCCCCGGTAGCCGAGGAAGCGTCCTTCCGGATCAAAAACAGGCTTACCGCTCGCGGTAATGTAGTGAGCCGAGCCGTCGTCGGCTTTAACCCTGAAGACAAAACCGCGAAACGGCTGGTGCGCCTCAAGCGTGGCGATGTGCAGGCGCCACTTCTCCGGCTCCTCGTCAACGTCGGTAGCGAAATCCCATCGCCTCAAGCCGATCCGATGCGCGGGGCTAATACCGACGGCGGTGAGTTGCTCCGATACATGGATGAAACGATGGTCCGGTCCCGTCTCCCAAAGCCAATCGGAGGCTATCTCAGCATAATCCCGAAAGCGTTGCTCGCTCTCTCGAGCCTCGGTTTCCGCGCGCTTCCGTTCGGTGATATCGTTGAAAAGGATTCCGACACGCCTGCGCTTCGGGTCTTCCACCGGGAAGGCGTAAACGTCATACCAGCGTCCGAGTTGTTTGGCTTCATTTTCAAAGCGCATCGGCTCGCCCGTGAGGGCGATCCTGCCGTAAATCTCGAACCAATGTTCTTCGTGCTGTGGCGCGATTTCGCGCATTCGTCTGCCGGCGGCATTCTTGATTCCCGTCTGCCGTTCAAACGACGGGTTGATTTGTAAAAACCGATAATCGACCGGCTCTTCGTTCTGGTCAAACAAGACTTCAATCGTGCAAAAACCCTCGTCCATCGATTCGAACAGCATGCGGTAATTCTGTTCCGACTCGCGCAATTCAACCTCGGCGCGCTTGCGATCGGTCAGATCGAGCACGAAGGCAACCCCTTGGTTCCCGCCTTCTTCGAAGGTTGCCGCACCGAGCAGAATAGGCACGCGGCTGCCGTCTTTCCGTAAGAACTCCTTCTCGATCGGTCGCCGGAGGCCAGTTCTCCTGTGCTCCTCCACCCACTGTTCGTCGCGCTCGTACCAATCCGGGGGCGTCAGATCCGCCCGGCGTATGCGGCCCGCGATGAGATCCTCACGATCGTATCCTACCATGCGGAGAAAGGCGTCATTGGCCTCAAGAATGCGACCGTCGAAATCCCAAAGGAAAATCCCGATGATGTTGGCATCGACCAGGCGCCGGATCTTTGCTTCGCGTTCCGCAAGATCGCGGTACAACCGGGCATTTTCCAGCGAAATCGCGGCTTGCGAGGCCAGCAACTCCAGCACCGCCACCCGGCTCGAGGTGAAGGCGTACGGCGTCAGATTGTTCTCGAGATAGAGTGCGCCGACGAGCTTCGTTTGTTTAACGACAGGCAAACACAGAACGGATCTGGGTTGCTTTTGCCGGATATACTCATCGTCCGAATACAGGTTCCTGACCGAGGCGTCGTCGAGGACGACGCTTTCCCGCGTCCGCATCACGTAATGAAGCGCGGATTGGGGAAGAGCCACCGGACTTACGGCGGTCTCCCGAACCGTGACCTCGACTTTGCCGCGGCCGGCGGTAGCCTCCGCCACGACCCGCGACTCGTCGCCCCTGGGAAGGATGAGCAGTCCCCGTTCGGCGCCCGCATGCTCGATCGCGATCTTCATGAGAGTTTCGATGAGCTTGCCGAGTTCAATCTCGCCCGACACAGCTTGTGAAGCTTTGACAACGGTCCCGACATCCAACTGCTCGACGAGGGCGCCGATTGTAGTGGTGGGAGGCGGCGGAGCCGGCCCCTCGCGGAGGTGCGGGTGCAATTGCTCGAGTTGCCGTACCTTGCCTTCGGCGCCCCAACTCAGGTAGCAGCGCCGCGCATTGCGCAGGTAGAGCTGCGCAATCTGCTCGAAGCCGCGCCCCGCGTAGAAGCGGGCGGCTAGTTCGCAGGCCAGTCCTTCGTTCTGGATGAAGCCGTGCTCGTGCGCCGACCGGACAGCCTGCTCGTAAAGCCGCTCCGCATCCAGCTCTCGTCCTTCGAGGCGCGCAATCTCTGCGCCAACCAGCGCCGCGCGATTTGCGAAGGTTGAGGGGCAATTCTCGGCCCAGAGCGTGATCTGCCGATGGTGAGCCGCCGCCGCGTCCAAATGCAGGGGTCGCTCCTCGGCCGAGGCCGTATCGCAATGTGCGGCCCGAGCAAGCGCTGCGTAGAAGTAATACTCCGACAATTCGACTTGGGAGGGCACCGTCCAAAGCAGAGGAGCGGTTTTCAATGCAGCCACGAGACCCGATGCGCTGTCGCCAGAATAGACGCATGCTTGCAGCTTGCGAATCCAATATCGGGACGCGGCAATGGCGAGCTGGGGGTTGCTCTCCAAGTGCTGCTCGAAGCTGACCTCGTCGAACTCCGCGTCATTGAAGGAAGTGAAATCCGGCGTCAGCCCACAGAGCATCCGGATGAGCCTGAGCTGAGTGGTTATCAGGTCGCTGATAAGACCGAACCGCATTTTCCGTACGAATTGGAGCGCATCCCCGGCCTCCCGTTCAACGTCATCGAGCGGATCTCCGGAGGCGAGACGGTTCGTGATCAAGTCAGCGCAGCTATAGGCTGCATAAGTAAGGTCGCCGTCATGCTGTGCTGCCTCAAAGGCGCGCCGGAGGAAGACGCGGCAGGTCGGTAGATCCTGCAGCCAAGGCGCAACGTGGACCGCGAACACCAGGTAGACTCGGGCGCTGTGCCGGTCGAGCCCGCGCTTCTCGACTAGGTCTAGGCCAAGGCGGCCAAAGCGGAAACCGGCCTGGTAGTTTCCGAAGTACGTCCCAAGGACGCCACCCAGCCACACGTAAGCGTAGCATGATCCGTCGCTATTGCCATTCTCCAGACTGAGCGCCGCCATCCGACAGACAACGAGCCTGAACAGATTCAAATCGGTGAATAAGGCCGGCGAGGCCAGCGCCGTGAGCACGTCCATGGTCGCGCATTGGTCGGGATCGGCCATCGCCGGCAGGGCAACAAGGGCTTCAATCGGGCTGGAGCCTATCTGCTGCCACAACCGATCATAGTGTTGGTCGACGTCCTGTGCCGTAGGGTGCCGCGACCACAAGCCGTCACCCCGCTGGAGATACTCTACACCCACTTGGACAGCGCTGTCGCTCTGGTCCAGGTGGGTGTAGAGATTGAGCCGCACGCAGGCAACGGCTGCAGCATCGACGGTGGTTTGGGCGCGTTGTGACAGCGCCGAGAGCCGTTCGTCCGCTGACGCCAACTCCCCCGTCAGATACTCGCACTCAGCCAAATTGAGCTCGAGATTGAAGGTGAGTCGGTAGCACCGTTCCCATTCGTTCCTCGTCAGCAGAGCGCGGCCGGCGGTAAAATACTGGAGGGCTGAGGCATAGGCGGTTGCTGCCTTGGCACGCTTGCCCGCCATGAGGTTGAGCTCGGCGACCTGCTCGCGTTCCTCCGGCGTGGTAATCAGCGCCGCGCCGCGGTCGAACTGGTTCACGATGTCGAAGATCCTGTCTTCGAGCTCTTCCGACGTGGTCCGCGCCGCGAGCAATCGGCCAATCCGAAGATGCGCCATAGTACGCTCGCCTTCGGCGATAAGCGCATAAGCCGCCTCCTGGATACGGTCGTGCAGGAATGTGTAGGTGCTGTCCGAGCGAATGACGAGGCCGGCGTGGACGGCTTCCCAGAGTGCCGTGTGCATCGCTTCCTCTGTTGTCCCGTGAACCAAGGCCAGAGTGGCGGTCGGGGCGACGTTGCCGAGGCAGGCGAGCTGTTTCAGGGCCTCTTGGGTGGTGGAAGAAAACCGCCTCAGCTTTCCGGCCATGAGATCCGCGACATTGTCGGTGAAGCCCTTGGCGCGGATGCGCGCCAGGTCCCAGGTCCAGGCCTCCGTGCCGGGATCGAACGCCAGCAGCACCTCCTCCAAGGCGATCAGGAACTGGATCGTAAAGAACGGATTGCCATCGGTCTTCTCGAACACCAGGTCAGCCAAGGGCCGCACGCGCCCAGGCGACGTGTGCAGCGCTTCCGCAAGCAGCCGCTCCAGATCGTCAGGCATAAGCGGAGCAAGCTGGATCTCCTGCACATCCATGCCGGCCTCCCGGATCGTTTTTAGCCTTAGCGAGAGCGGGTGAGAGGGACCGACCTCGTTATCCCGGTAGGCGCCGACCAGCAGCAGGTGCCGCACCTCTGGGTGCGTGACAAGATGTTCGATCAAGTCAAGGGTCGCGGTGTCCAGCCATTGCAAGTCGTCGAGGAACAGTGCGAGCGGGTGCTCTGGCTTGGCAAACACGCCGAGGAAGCGCCGGAAAACCATCTGGAAACGGTACTGCGCATCCCGCGGCGGCAGGTCTGGAACGGGCGGCTGGGTGCCGATGACGAGTTCCAGTTGGGGAACCAGATCCACCATGAGCTGGCCGTTCGGACCCAGCGCCTCGCGCAGCGCATCTCGCCAGCAGCCAAGCTCCGCCTCGCTCTGCCCCAGAAGCGGGCGCACAAGGTTCTGAAAGGCCTGAGCCAGGGTGGCGTACGGAATGTCGCGTTTGTATTGATCGAACTTGCCGGGCGCAAAGAGGCCACGCGACGGGACCAGCATCCTGTGCAGTTCATTCACTACCGAGGTCTTGCCGATCCCCGAATATCCGGACACGAGCACAAGCTCGGTTGTGCCGTCGACCACAACGCGGTCGAAGGCCGCGAGCAGGGAGGCGATCTCACGCTCCCGCCCGTATAATTTCTCTGGAATCAGCAGCCGGTCCGATACGTCGTGCGCACCGAGCGGGAATGGGTCGATGCGGCGGTGCGCCTCCCATTCCACCAGGCACTGCCGCAGGTCGGCCTCGACGCCTGTGGCGGTCTGGTAGCGCTCCTCGGCGGTCTTGGCGAGGAGCTTCATCACGATCGCCGCAAGCGGCCCCGGGATGCCCGCGACCCGCTCTTCGGGCGGCGGCGGCTGCCGGGCGATGTGGCAATGCACCCACGCCATCGAATCGGCCGCGGTGAACGGTAACGTCCCGGTGAGCATCTCGTAGAAGGTGATGCCGAGAGAATAGAGATCGCTGCGGGCATCGATAGAGCGGTTCATCCGGCCGGTCTGTTCCGGCGCCATGTAGGCGAGCGTTCCGGCAATGATCTCCGGCGGCGCGGGTGCCTGGCGCTCGCGCGGCAGGCGCGAGGCGATGCCGAAGCCGGTAAGCCAGACGCCGCCGCTTGCGACGTCCACCAGGATGTTGGCCGGCTTGATGTCCTTGTGGATGAGGACATGCCGGTGCATCTGGCCGATTGCGGCCGCGAGCGGGATCGCGATGTGCAGGAACTGCGTCACATCCATCGGCTGGCCGATCAGTTGATCGAGCGGCTCGCCGCCGGGATCCTCGAGTACCAACGCCATGCGGCCATCGTGGCGGGACAGGTCTACCGGCCGGACAGCCCAGTCAGCATCCAGTTCGGCCTTGAGGTCATGTTCATGTTCGAGCCGCTTGAGAGACTCACGCGCGAAGTATTCCCCGATGGGCGCGAGCAGCAGGATCGGGTCCAAGCCGTCGCCCGAGCCGCGGTAGAGTGTGAACTCGCCTCCCCGCAATGCCGAGAATACATAGCCCGAAAGCTCCGTCACAAGGGCCTCCTGTCAGCCCCCTCCGGTAATCAGCTGCCCCCCGTGTGGTACGGTGACTAGTTACATTGCTCCTTCGCCGTCAATCCATCAACCGAGGCCAAAACATGTAATCGCAAAAAAATGATGGCGGTCACTGCCGCTCCTGGCACGACCGCAAGGTGAACTGAAACGTCGCGCCAAAACCCGGCATTGCGCGAGGCCCGCAACGTCCGCCGCGGAGGGCAGCTGAACTCGATCGGACGAGACCGGCTAACTATGATGGATCATCCCGAAAGCACGACATCGTCACACTCCGGTGGCCCGCGAAAGTCCGAGATGGGGTCGAGACGCGACCTTCGGGGAACCCCGGTAAGGTCCACACATGGCGCAAGATGCTCGTTCGTGCTGGTCAGAACGGGCGACCGCCCACCACCCCGTGCGGTCATTCAAGCCAAGTCATTCCAGTGCTTCATGTGCCTCCTGCTGGCGAAATTCGGCAACGATTCTTGAGACGGTTGGCTCGCTCACGTCATATAGCCTTGCCATTTCGGCGCCAGACTTGCGGCCCGAAATGACGGACTCGGCGATCTCACGCCGCTTTTTGTCATCGAGCTTGCGCCGTCGCCCACCAACGCGACCGCTTCCGGGATCGTGGCCTCGAAAATCAGCAGATGCGGGCGGCGGCCCTCAATCTCGTTACCGCCTCGATCATCCTGTTCAATTGCCGCTATCTCCCCCGCGCAGTGGGCGAATTGCGAAAGCGCGGAATGACGCTCGATCCCGAGCTGCTTTCGCAGCTTTCTCCTTTGGGTTGGGACCGGATCAACTTCACTGGAGATTATGTCTGGTCAGACAGCATTGAACTCGACGCTGATGGCCTCATGCCGCTCCAATTGACCGCTCGCCCGTGATCGTTACGCCGCTACCGTCAATCCGTGTCCGAATAATGCACTGGGGCCACGGGGTCAGGAGAATCCGCTGACAATTCAGCTGGCGGCCGGCCCCCATGCCGTCCCGGTCCAAATGTTTCAGGGAACGATGACGCCGCGGCCGGTGAACCGCCGGTTCTTGAAATCATCGAGTGCGGTGTTGATGCTGGCGAGATTGTACTCGGTGTAGTGCATCTTCACCTTGCCATCGGCGTTCAGCTCCATCAGTTCGACAAGCTCGGTGAAGTTGCCGACGAGGCTGCCGCCGATGTTGATCTCCTCGATGACGAGATGGGCGGTCGGTACGTTGATATTGCCGCCATAGCCGACGACGAACAGTTGCCCGCCCTTGCGCACCATCTTCCAGCAGATGTTCTCGACGCCGAGTTCGCCGACGAAATCGATGACCACATGGGCGCCGCCGCCGGTGATCTGGCTGACCTCCTCGACGACATTCGGCCCGCCGTCGAGGACGAAATCGGCGCCCAGATCCTTGGCCAGCACACGCGCCGCCGGTTCGCGATCGACGGCGATGATGCGGCAACCCGAGATCGCGTGCAGCGATTGCAGCGCGATATGGCCGAGCCCGCCTATGCCGAGCAGCACACAATAGCTCCCTGGTCTTAGCAGCTTGGCCGCCCGCTTGGCGGCGCGATAGGCAGTGATGCCGGCGTCGGCCAACGGCGCCACTTCGATCGGCGTGACATTGGCGTTCAGCTTGATCAGCGAACGCTCGCCGGTAATGAAATACTCGGCGAAACCGCCATTCATGCCAAGACCGGGAAACTGGCCGTTGTCGCAGTACATGTCCTCGCCATGCCGGCAGTTGAGGCAGATGCCGCATGAGCGGAAGGGATGGCAGATTACGGCGTCACCGCGCTTGACCGACCTGACGCCGCTGCCAACCTCCTCGACCCAGCCTGCATTTTCATGGCCCATGATGTAAGGCAGCAGCGTGCCTTCGGGATCCATGGTCGGCTTCCACACACCCTCGATGATGTGCAGGTCGGTGCGGCAGAGGCCGGCGGCACCGACCCGCACGATCACCTCGTCGGGGGCAGTGATCGTCGGCGCCTTGACCTCCTCGATCCTGAGCTGGACGTTCATATGCGGATCGTATTCGTACAGTCTGGCAGCTTTCATCGTCGTATCCTTTCAACGTCGAGATTGTTCGGATTGCTTAGGCGCGGCCGAGCTTTTCAGAGCCGCCGCCGCGGGCCGGTCCGGCCGTCGGATCCTCGTCCTCGGCAAGATCGCCAATCAGCGTTTCGGTGGTCAGGATCAGGGTCGCCACCGAAGCTGCGTTGGCGAGCGCTGTGTAGGTGACGCGGACGGGGTCGATGATCCCTGCCTCGAACATGTTCTGATAGTTGCCGGCGGCGGCGTTGTAGCCATAGCCGCCGTTGATGCGGGTGACTTCCGCCACGACTGCCTCGGGATCCGCGCCGGCGTTGGCGGCGATACGCCACAGCGGTCGCGACAGCACCGATCGCACCAGGCGCACGCCTTCGGCGACATCGCCGTCGACGCCTGCCGCCACCTTGTCGAGCAGCGGCGCGATCTGGGCAAGCGCCGAGCCACCTCCGGCGACCACGCCCTCTTCGGATGCGGCGCGCACCGCATTCAGCGAATCCTCGATGAGCTGAATGGTTCGCTTCTGCTCGACCGGCGTGACACCGCCGGCATAGAGAATCGCAGTGCCGCCAGAAAGCTTGGCCAGGCGTTCGCGCAGCTTGTCCTGATCGATATTCGGCGGCGAAGCTTCATACTGCCGCTGCACCTGGGCGCGGCGCGATGCAATTGCCGTATGGTCGCCACCACCGCGGATGATCGAGGTGTAGGACGAACTGGTCTTCACCCGGTCAGCCATTCCAAGGTCGTCGGCAGTGATGTCCTCCAGCCGACCGCCGAGGTCGCGCGCGATCACCTTGCCGCCGGTGATGATCGCCAGATCCTCCATCATCGCCTTGCGCCAATGGCCATATTCCGGCGGATGGACAACGAGGTATTTTCCAGGTCCCTGCTTGCCGAGCAGCGTCACCACGACTTCCGGCGACATTTCCTCGGACACGATCAGCAGCGGCCGGCCATCCTCATCGGCAATACGGCGAACCGCATCGAGCTGCCCGGGTTCCTTGATCTTGAGATCGGTCATCAGGATGTAGGGCCGTTCGAGAACGGCCTCCATCTTCTCCTGATCGGTCACCATGTGATGCGAGAGATAGCCGCGTTCGAAAGACATGCCCTCGACCACATCGAGCGTGGTCTCGGTAGTGACGCTGAAGTCCGTGGTGATGACACCTTCGGCACCCACGCGCTGGTGGGCTTCCGCCACCAGTGCGCCAAGCTTGGCATTGGTCGCCGCGATGTTGGCGACCGAGGCGAGAATGCCGTTGCCCTTAGCCGGCTTGGCCGAAGCCTTGAGTGCGGCCACCACCGCCGCCACGGCAAGGTCGATGCCCTTGCACAGATCGACGGATTTCACGCCGCGTTCATTCGCCTCCACACCGCCCTGGATGAGAGCGTTGGCGAGCACGATGGCAGTCGTGGTGCCGTCGCCGGCGACCTCGTTGGTTTGCATCGACACTTCGCGCACGACCTGCGCGCCCATGTTTTCGAAACGGTCGTGCAATTCGATCTCGGAGGCGATGCTGACACCGTCACGGGTCACCATCGGCGTGCCGATCGGCCGGTCGATCATGGCGTTCATGCCTTTGGGGCCGAGCGTCGGCTCGACGGCAGCGGCCAGCCGAAAGACGCCACGGGCGAGAGCGCGGCGGGCGTCGGAGTTGTGAAGCATTATTTTGGGCATGATTCCTCCTTCCGCCTTACGGGCGGGTTGTTGGTTAGGGGCCTCGTGCGAGGGAGGCCGTTGTTTTCGGCTCTACTTCAGGCGGTCGGCGCGGCTCGTGCCGGCACGCGATCCATGATGAAATCGACCAGTGTCGGTTCGCCGTCGATCACATCCAGTTCCTTGTATCTGGTCTGCTTGAGCCCACGGCAAAGCGCGCCGTTGAACTCCATGTTGATACGCACACCGCGCAGCTCGGCGAGATGCGCACTGAGTGCATGGGCCGGTATCGGTTGCCCTTCCCATGTCACGAAGACAGGCTCATCCGCCCGGCGGTCGGGAAAGCGTTCAAGCAGAGCCGACCTATACCTTGGCTTCTGCTTGGCCGCTTCGCCGGGTTCGAACCGCGCGACGTCGTACGCCGGCAGGTCCATGCCGAGGATTTCCCGATCTGTCAGACCGTGCTGCCGGAGGCCGCGCAAGACTGCCTCCTGGCGTCGCTTGAACGCCTTCATCGCAAACGTTTCCCGCAGACCTGCGAGATCGAGGTCGCCAGCAAGTTCGCCAAAGATCTCGCCGAATGCCTTGCCGCCCTCTATGCCGCGATTTACCTCCTCCGCGAACATATGGTCGTGCAACTTCACCCGATAGGCAGGCGACCACGAAAGCTGGTCGAGCGCTTTGCAGAGGCCGTCCAGCATAAGGAAAGCGAAGTTGGGCGAGCACCAGTAGGTCGGCAGGCGAAACTCGACCTGCACGCCGCCGTCGTCGGCGACTGCGGCGAGCTCGACGAAGCCCATCTCGGTGATCGATTCGTCGAGCTCCGGATCGTTGACCTCACCAAGGCGTCGCCAGAGCTCATTCTCGCGGCTACCGGAAAAGGCGGTTGCCATCGCTCCTACTCCGCGGCGATGCTAAAAGGCGAGTTGGCGAATTCCGCCTTCCGGGCTTCGATGTCGATGTCGTAGAGGCGGGCAGCGTTGAGGCCGAGGATCTTTTCCTTGATCTCGTCGGTCAACTGCACGCCGCGCTCGGCGGCGATGTCCTCTGGAATCTGATAGGCCCAGAGCTTTTCGACCAGCCAACGCGGCGTCCAGATCGCGTAGTCGGAACCGAACAGGATCTTCTCCGGGCCGATCCAGAACAGCAGCTCGGCGATCACCTCGCCGAAATAGCGCGGACGCGAATGAATAAAGGGCAGTGCCACCGCGAGCCCGGCGTAGACATTGGTCTCCTGGGTCGCGATCCAGCAGAAATCATCGAGGCGCGGTAAGCCGCAATGCTCCACGATCCAGTTGAGGCCCTGGAAATCGGTAGCAGCATGATCCACGTCGTGTACGTCAAACGCATCCTTGCTGAGCGGGATTATCGTCGGACCCTTGTGGACGTGGATGTTCCTGATGCCGAGCTTGTCGCAGAGCTCGAAGCATTTGTAGGCCTCGGAGTCGTTCAGCCGCCAGCCTTTCGACGCGCCGTTCCACTCGGCGGTGTACATCTTCACGCCTTTAATGTCGTAAGTCTCTTTCATGAAATGGATGTATTCGAGCGCTTTTTCGCCATCGCGCGGGTCAAACGCCCCATTCACAATGAAACGGCCGGGATACCTCTTGGCGATCTCCGAGGTGCGCTTGATGCAGCCGAAGCCGGTCTTGTAGAAATCGCTTAGTGACGTGGTCTGGAAAATCGCGATGTCATCCGGCCCGTCGATGAACAGGTCGTTGTAGAGATTCTCGGCCGAGTACTTCTCGAACTTGCTCTTCTCCCACAGCTGTTCCTTGGGGCTGAGCCCGGTATGATAGGCGTAGAAGCAGTCGATGAACTGCTTGCCGTGAATATTCTTCTGGTTTTCCGGGCTGCCGTCCCAGAAATGGGTGTGGCCATCGACCACGAAAATATCCTTGCCTTCCGGTGTCCTAAACATTCCTACCTCCACAAAATGGCGTTGATCGTTCGGCGCGCCGTAGCCAGGCGGCGCGCCTGATTTTCTTGGGCGCCTATTCGATGTATTCGAACATCTCGTCCATGTTGCCGAACAGGATCACGGTGTTGTCGTCGATGCGCACCATCCGCCCGTAGTGGGTGGAGCTGTTGACCTCGAAGGTTTCCGCCGTCATCTCGCGGCCGAGATATTCGCTGATCTCGTCCATCTTGAAGATCAGCTTGCCGGTGCCATCGATGCGGATCATCGCCGGTTGGTAGGTTACGATCACGTTCGGCTTCAGGCCCATGAATTCGGCGATGGCCCTGGCTTCCACCGAGTCGTTCATGGTGACGCCGCACTGATGCGAAATCGTCTGTTCGAAGGTGATGTCCTTCATCGCCCTGAAGATGTTGGATTGCGATGCGTCGCGTGCTGCTGTTGACATGACAGTTTCTCCCTGTGTCAGCGCTTGAGGCCAAGTTCGCCGAGTATCTGGCCAATCCGTTCCTCGGATTTGGCACGGACATCGGCGAACGCGACCGGCTTTGAATGCGGCATCGACCAGATCGGCTGCAGGCCGGTGGCTGCCTTGTCGGCGAGCGCGCCGTGCTTCTTGACCCAGCCCTGGAAGAGCTTCTTGTTCGCCGCGCCATGCTTCTCGTCGTTGGCGAGCATGTGCATGAGGTCGATCGTGTTGGCGAGATTGCGCTCGTAGTCGGCCTCGGCTGCCGAAATCACCGCAGGCGTGATGAAATCATGGTTGGCGGCGGCGATCTGCATCAGGAAGCCTGAGCGGAATGCTTCCCCTACCAGCGGTTCGAAGACGATGTTGATGGCGAAATACTGCTCGAGATAGTCGGCCGCGCCCATGATGGTCTCGATCGCTTCGCGGGTGCCTTGCCAGTTGTTGTCCTCGAGCCAGGCCTTCTTGCCAAGTTCGTCGTCCCAGCCGGGAAGGTCCATTCCGATCTCGGCAAGATAGAGCGTGATGTCCTGCGCCAGCCGCAGTTTGTAGGACGAGTTGGTCAGCGTCGCGTTGTTGATCATCTGGGTGTAACCGTAGCGCTGCGCCTGCATTAGCGAGGTGCCGAGCCCGAATTCGGCATGTTTCCAGGCGCCGAGCTGCGTCTGCAGGATCTTGACCCAGGCCATGTCAAAGGTCTTGGGCGCCCCCGACTTGCGGGCATTGTTGATGACGCTCTGCACCATCGTCTCGATCTTCGACTGGCGCTGGTAGTGCGTGCGCTCCCATTCCTGGTCGGGCGCGCGGAAGGCATGCCAGTTGGAGCTCTGCGCGGCGGTGTTCTGCTTGACATAGGCGCCCTTGCCGTCGGCGAATGAGATGATCCAGTCCTGGATCAGGTAACGCTCCGGGTCAGGCTGCACGTCGACTGTCATGTCCTCATAGTGTGTGGCGCGCTGGCCCTTCGGGTCGAAATACCGGTATTTCCGGCTGTCGGAATCGGCAAAGATCGCCGCGCCGGCGGCTCCGGATCCGACTGAACTCGAGATAGCTGGCATAGTCTTCACTCCCTTGCTGCAGTTGTGGTTGCAGTTGCGTGGCCGCCCCCTCAGTGGGCCGGCGTAACACCTGCCGATGTGGTGAACTTGTCGAAGAAGATCCGCTCCGTCTCAAACCCGTTCATGAACAGAACCGGCTGAAGCGCATCGATCATCGGTGGCGGGCCGCAGGCATGAACATCGCCCTGCCCATCGACCGCCAGTTGCTTGAGCTTGGCGTCGACACTTTGGTGTACGAAACCGCGTTCGCCCTGCCATTCGGCGTCATCCGTCGCGTGCGACAGCACGGGAATGAAAGTGACATCCGAATGCTGGCCGATCAGCTCGGCGATCCTGTCGAGATAGAACAGGTCGTTGCGCGTTCTGGCACCGTAGAAGAAATAGACCGGACGTTTCTCACCGCTCTTCAGATGGTCGTTAAGGATCGACCAAATCGGTGACATGCCCGATCCGGCGCCGACCAGGATCAGGGGTCCTTGCCGTTCGTCGCGTCGGAAACAGGTTCCGTAGGGTCCGACGACGATGACTTCGGCTCCGGCCTTGATGCCTCCGGAATCGAGTTCTCCGGAGAACTTTCCCTCAGGGTATTTTTTGATGATGAAGGAGAGTTTTTGGGTTTGGTCCGGCGTATTTGCCATGGAGAACGAGCGCGTAATCGTCTCCCCTTTTTCCGTGGTAACCGTGATGTCGACATATTGCCCCGCCCAGAACTTTATCGGCGAGCCGAGTTCGATCTCGATGCCGCGAATGTCATGGGTCAGGTGCTCGATCAGAGCAATCCGGCCCTTGAACGTCTTCACGGCGATCGCTTTCGCCAAAATCTCCTCGTCATAGTTGAGAAGCTCGACTTCCAGATCGGAGTAGGCGATGCAGCGGCACAAAAGGACGTGCCCGCTCTCCTTCTCCATGTCGTTCAGCGCGAAGGTCGAGTATTTGAGCATGTCGACTTCGCCATCGAGCAACACGCTCTTGCAGGCCGAGCATTGCCCTTCCTTGCAGCCGTGCGGCAGGGCGATGCCCTGGCGGAAAGCGGCGTTGAGTACCGTTTCGCCATGCTCGACATCGAATTCGACGCCGACTGGGCTGAGCCTGACCGTGTGGGTTTCCGACATACGGACCTCCAGTAAAAAGAAGGCGGGACGAACCCGCCCCCTTTGGCCTGATCAGTTGCAGGGATTGATCGTGAAGCCGGCCCGGTATTCCGCCAGGTGCTTCTCACGGTCCGCAGGCGACATGGCACGCAGCGCGTTGAGCGGCGATCCGAGCGTGTTGCCGCGCACGTCGTCCAGCGTCCACATCTCCTTGTCGTCGAAGCGCATATGCGGCTGCGGGACGAGCGTCTTGCCGTCGGAGCGGACGAAGTTCAGGTCCTTGATGGCGTCGGCCAGATCCCAGCCGTCATAGAGCGTCTCCCACTCGCGCTTGCCGCTGAAGCGGCCCATGGCGGGGGTCGGACGGCCCTGATACTCGTCGGCGAAGGCCACGGTGGCAGTCCACTTGTCGAGTTCGTGGGCGAAGGTGTGCAGTTGGCCGTCGATCTCGCCGACGACCATATCCTCGCGGATCAGGCAGGGTACGAGACAGGACCAGCAGCGGTGTGGGTAGACGTAGCCGACGTCGCTGTTGAACAGCAGCACCTTCTCGCCCTTGTGGCTGAGCTTGGCGTACCATTTCCAGAAGTCGCCGAACTCGGCGTACCAGCCCGGATACTTGTGCTCGAACCACTCGAAGTCCTTGTCGGTCTGGGCTTCGATGCGCCAGAAATTGACCGGCCAGCCGACCGCGAAGAACTGCCCGACCTTGTGGACGTAATTCTTCTTGGTGATGCGTTCCCAGGCCGCCTGGACGTCGTCGTGATGGACCTTGATGCCGTATTTCTCGAGCGGCAGCATGTAGGTGCGGTAGTAGTCTTCATAGATCCAGCGGTGCCACATTTCCGCGTAAGACTCCTTGTTCTTGTCGCGGTTGGTGGTGCCGTATTCGATGAAGGTGCCGATCGCCGCATCGACGATCGCGTGGTTCTGCCAGAAGGCATAGCGCAGGTCGCGCTCGAGCAGCAGATGATTTTCCGGCTCCTTGAGAGCCGCCATCAGCAGTGAGTGGCCATTGCCGATATGCCGGCTCTCGTCGGACTGCACCGACAGGAAGACGGTCGGCAGCGCATAGTCGCCGTTGCGGGCGGCTTCCGAAGGCATGGCGACAAACAGCGTGTTGGTAAAGGCGGTTTCGGCGACCACGGTCAAATACATGCAGGCGGCAGTCATGGTGTCGCCGGTGATGAAGCCTTCCGCGAACTGCCGGCCGATGGTCGTAGCGTAGCATTTGCCGAAGGCTTCCTCGGTGATGTCGAAGCCAGCCGGATCGATGTAATTCTCCATGTACCATTTCTTCAGATTCATCTGGATCGTCGAATGACGGAACTCGTCGATCATCTGCATGGTGAAGCCGGTCCGGAGTTCCTCGCCGGGCGCGATGCGGGCGACCATCGCCATCGAGCGGGCGGCGGAAATTTCCGGGAACGGAATGATGGCCAGGAAGAGCTTCATCCACTCGACCCAGCGCGGTTCCACATTGCGGAACATGTCGCCGCGCAGCGCCGCATCCAGCGCGCCGTAGACCCGGTTGTCCTTCTCTTCCTGCATCGGGAAGTAGGACCGCAGGACCTGTTTCATCGGGTCGCGCGGCGTCTTGTTGATCTTGTAGTCCGTCGGAAACGTCATCGCTTCCTGAACGTAGGAAGGATTCCAGCCGAGATCGGCGATCTTCTTGGTTGCCTCGCCGACGGAGATTCCGCGTTGCGAGGTGATCTTGTTGAGCGTCAGAGACGTCATGGTCATAAGCCTCCACCAGGTTTGAGCCGCAGGTCCCTTGACCCCGGCATGAAGCGGTTGCACAGCACCGCTAGTGAGAGTGCGAACGGCACGACAAAGGGTTGCGCGTTCAGGCGCGACTCATGGTCCAGCCATTCAAGTGGATCGTGGCAAAGGTTCTCGAGGCGTCTGGCACGGACCGCGGCGCCAACCGCATATGCGATGGGCGTATCGAAGCGGACGTGACCTGCTTCCTCCGTTCCTTCGTTCTTTTGGCATCGCGTCAAAAGCGCGATGGGCTTCTTGTGGAAATGTACAAAGCAAGCGCCGTGCCAATTTGAAAATAGCACCCATGGCAAGGGCTCAAAACAAAATCGCTGCTCTTTCGGCATATGAGCAGATGGTCAACTGTAACATTCTTTTACAGTTGTAACGTACGTCTGTAATATTTAACACCTATTCGCAACCGCAATATATTTAGTTAGCAAGCGCAGCAAGTACCGAAAACGAATATCATCTATTCTATTCTTCGTCTTTCTCCACTATTGGGGGTGACGGCCCATGGACGGGCCTCGTGCTGGAGAGAGACCATGCCAAACGATAAAGACAGCCGGGGGCCGCCCGAGCCAATGTCCAGTCAGACCGACGGCGTCACCGGCGATCTTGTCAGGCTGATGCCCCGGGATCTGGTCTTTGTCATGCGCTTCATGGGCGAGAGCCAACATCGCCTGCAGAGCCACTTCCGGGACTTCATCCGGGCCGAGCTTGCCGCCGGCGGCGTCACCACGGAAACGCATCCGATGATCCATCTGTTCATCGAGAACCATGCGATCCTGTTGCGCGACTTCGTCTTTTCCGGCGTTTC
Organism: Mesorhizobium escarrei; assembly: GCF_935825525.1. Classification (GTDB taxonomy): domain Bacteria; phylum Pseudomonadota; class Alphaproteobacteria; order Rhizobiales; family Rhizobiaceae; genus Mesorhizobium; species Mesorhizobium escarrei. The sequence goes on along the minus strand of NZ_CAKXZT010000145.1, from coordinate 59,265 downwards.
GCTGTCGCGGCAGTTCCGCGTTGAGGAGATCGAACGCCTCACCGGCGATACAACATCGATGATCCGCGTCGACATCTGGGATCAGCTCAAGAGCCACATCGAAACAGCCGAAAAACAGTTCCAGTCGCAGGCCGGCACGTTGCCAAAATTGCTGTCGGCTTTCGAAAAACCGGCCGGATCTTGGGGGAGCGAAAAATGACAGGAGGGTCCGATACTGCCAGGCGTGACGCGCTGCTCGCCCGCCGGCTCGATCTTGTCGCCAACGTCTCCGCGCTGACTGCCGAGGCGCTGCGGCTCGATCAGAAACGCGCCGGTATCGAGATGGATGTGCTGCGCCTGGAACTCGAAATCGGCAGGAGCGGCGGCAGCGCGCAACTGGTGCAGGATTTGCATGAGGCGGAGGAGAGAGCCGCGGCGGTCATGCAGGAAGGCGCGAGGTGCGAGCAACGCATCGCCGCCGCGGAGGGTGAGGTCGACGACGTCGACCGCAGCCTTGCGGCGACGGATGGAAACTGACGAAGGGAATGGTCATGAACCAGCATGCGATACAAAACCTGACCTTGTTCGACCTGCTGGCGCGAAGCTGGCGTCGTCCGTCGGCGGTCGCCGATCTGCGCTTCAGCGCCGATGGCTCGACCGTCGCCTTCACGTGTGTGGATGGAACAGTCGCAATTGCCGCGGTCGCGGACCAGGAGCCGCCGGAATCGCGGATTAGGGTGAGCGGCGATCTCGGCCAGACGACGATCCGGCCCAGAGAAAAATTACCGGCGCCACTGATCGCCACCGCTGTTTTGGGAGAGGGCGACGTCCCACTCGCAAGCTATCATCAGTCCGGCTTCCTTGTCGGAACGGCGCCCGGCGAGGCGGTGCATCTGACCGCGGACGGCAATGTGACGGAGGCACTGGTCAAGATCGACGGACCGATCGTCGCCATCGACCACAGCCCCCGGACGGCCATGACAGCCGTCAGCAACGGGCAGGATATCTTCCTGTCACGCGGCCAAGGCGATGCGTCGAGACTGCGACACGGTCCGACACCGTCCACGGATGCGCTTGCCTTTTCGTCAGACGGGCGGCGCCTAGCCTGCGGCCGGGAAAATGGACTATCGATCCGGGCGGTCGACGGCGACGCTGCCCCGATACGCGAGCTGTCTTTTCCGGCGCGCCCGGTGTCGATCCGCTGGAGTGGCGACGGCACATGGCTGGCCTGTGGGCTCGAAGCCGGAGGCTTTGCACTGGTCAGCGCGGTCGATGGCCGCACTGACATTGTCGCGGGATTTCCATCGCCGGTCCGGACCTTGTGCTGGAGTCTGCCGGAGAATGCGCTGTTTGCGTCGGGCGCCTTCCGGATCGCCGGCTGGTCGATGACCGCTCCGCCACTTGACGGTGACACCTCGGGCGCGCTGGAGACTGGCCGAGCCGGGCTGGTTCCGGTCGAGGCAGTGGCGGCGCACCCGGAGAAAAAACTGATTGCGGCCGGCTATGCCAACGGCAGGATCACCATCGCCCAGATCGGCGCGCGAGACGAACTCCTCGTCAGGCCGCTGGGCAGCGCGGTGACCGCGCTTGCCTGGTCCGGCGACGGACGCCACCTGGCAGTGGGCGCAGTCGACGGTACCGCCGCGATCGTCACCTTTCCCGCACAGATGTTCAAATAGCAAAGGCAGGCCGCATGCAAAAGGAGCACAAAATGCAAACCGAACCCAGCCCCGAGGACGAGAGCAAGGACGAATTCTTCGAAAGGCTTGCCAAGCTGTCGGAAGAAATGGTGGCCAAGCACGGCAAGGATTTCAGTATGGGCGCATTGGTGCTTGCCGCCCGCTGGATTGCCGAAAATCGCGTCGGCCAGTTGAAGACCAACTAAACTCACGACCAATCAATTGCGCTCGAAAGCCATAGCTCCGAAGGAGCTTTTAGGCGGATTCGCCGTACAGGTGTTGCGCTACGCTGGCTGTGTATGCCATTTCCGGCGCCGCAGCCGGGCGGGCGGCGCTATCGGCCCAACGGCTGCCTTGATAGGGAAATCAGTTCTGTCTCGTCGGTCACGCCGGCCATGTAATTGGCAATAATCCGAGACGCGATCGCCTCGCGCTGACCAGTCGATTGACCTTCAAGCTTGAGCTGTTCGAACGCTCGAGCCAGCAGAAGCAACTCGGACGGATCGAAAATACCAGCTTCCTCAGCTTTTCGACGGATGGCCATGGCATCCCTCAAAGACGATCGATTGTCTTTGCAACGTTTGCCGCGACATTGTGTTCCGGGAGGTGGTTCAACACGAGCCTAAAGCGCGTCGCGTTCGACCGGCCTCACGTGACGCGCTTTAGGTTGTTGTTTATGCATGTCGTTATCGCAAAACCCCTGCACACCCTCGGGTCCAGGCCCGAGGGCATGCTTTTGCGCGACATGCATTACATTAGGCGCGCGCCCTTGCTGGCCCTCTGCCGACAGCGGCTGACGCCAGTGGCCGCTTGCCGGCCTGCGTTATGAGCGCACCACCAGAGGCACCAGACCCTCATGGCGGTGGTCGAGATAACACACAACACGGTCGCCAATGCGCTCGAAGATGAGATCGACTTTCGCCTCGCCAATGGCCAGGTGGCGGATAACGATGTTGTCGATGCCGATAGGCAGCCGCGGGCGTTCCACAGTGATCTCGCGTTTCCAGCCGTCAACCCGAATGCCCAGGCAAGCCTGCAGCATCATGAAAGCGGAGCCAGCCGACCAGGCTTGCGGCAGGCAGGCGACCGGGTAGGCCACCGGTGAATCGCTGGCCGCACGCGTAAAGCCGCAGAACAGCTCTGGCAGCCGCATGTTGAAACGGACCGCCGCCTCGAACATACCGCTCATCAGCTTCACGACGCTGTCGCGTTCGTGATAGCGGGCGAGCCCGGAGGCGCAGAGCGCGGTGTCGTGCGGCCAGATCGAGCCATTATGATATGACATCGGGTTGAATGGGATCTCGTCGTCGGCCAGTGTGCGAACGCCCCAACCGCTATGAAGATGGGCAGAGAGCAGCTGGCTGGCAAGTGCCTGCGCCCGTTCCGCCGACGGCAGCCCGACATAAAGCAGGTGACCGGCGTTGGACGTGCGAACCGCGCATTGCTTGCCTTCTCCGTCGATCGCCAAAGCATAGAAATCGCGGTCCGGCATCCAGAAATGCGTCTCGACCGCCTGACGGATCCTCTCTGCCAGGGCGCTCCAGTGCGCCGCCTTGGCGTCGTCGCCGCGCCTGGCGGCCAGCGCCGCCATCCCTTGATATGCGGCGAAGGCATAACCTTGCACCTCGACCAATGCGATCGGCCCTTTGGGGATGGTGCCGTCGGCGTGGAAGACGGCATCGGAACTGTCCTTCCAGCCTTGGTTGAACAGACCCGTGTCGGCCGCCCTGTTGTAGGTTACAAAGCCTTCCCCGTTGCGGGCTCCGACCTCTTCCATCCAAGCAGTGGCGGCGCCCAGCGAGTCCCACATACGGTCGACGAATGCCTCGTCTCCGGTGCGATCGGCGTAGGACGAAGCCAGATAGACATAGAGTGGCGTGGTGTCGACGCCGCCATAGTAGCGGCCGAACGGCAGCTCGCGCAGCACGGCCATTTCGCCCTTCCGGGTTTCATGCATGATTTTGCCAGGCTCGGCATCGTCGAATACAGAGGTCTCGGTCGACTGATAGTGGGCAAGAAACGCCAGTACGCCGCGGGCAAGGTCCGGATTGAGCCAAAGCATCTGCAAGGCGGAAATGACGCCATCGCGGCCGAAAGCCGTCGAAAACCAGGGGATGCCGGCATAGGGGTATGGCCCGGTCTCCAGATCGGTCGTCAGCAGCGCGATGTCGGCGCGCGTGCGTGTCAGCCAGTCGTTGAACACGCGGCCGGAGCTGAAGACGGTGGCGCCCTGCCGGCGCTTTGAGCGCATGGCGAAGCGGGCTCGCGCAGCGGCCGCGCGAAAGCGGTCGCTGGAGGGGGTTTCGTCGCTGTGGCCGACCTCCAGGTACAATGCTCTGCTGTCACGTCTTGCCACGACAATGAGGAAATCGGCGTGATTGGGGTGCACCTGATCGGGCTTGATCGAGAATGCGATGACCGATTGACGCGCCACATTGTCGAGGCCTTCATATCGGAACGTTACGCTCGCCGCGCCGACCAGCGCGTCATGGGCGCGGCCGCGGCGGCTACGCGTAGTGCCGCGCACCTCGAACATGTCACGGAAATCGGCGTCGAAGTCGAGCCTGACCGGGAGAACCACCTCGCGCGCGGAGTAGTTGGTGAACTTGATGCGTTCGAACATGCGGTCCTGCCAGATGAACCGCGTCCGATCGACGTGGACGACGCCCGGCAAAGCTTCGCTGCCATTCGGCCCGATAGTGGCCAGGTTGGTGAGATTGGCGGTGAACAGGATGTTGTCCTGCGACAGCGAGGCGCCGAGCAGCGACGGCATCCGGCCGCCGATGAACAGGCGAAAGCGCGACAAAACACGCGTGTCGTCACGGAAAAGCCCGTCGCCGGTGCCGCGTATGTCGCCGTAGCTGTCTGCGACGACGAAGCAATCCTCGTGTTTCAGCGCAAATTGCCGATGCGGCTCGCGCGGTGCCGTTTCGTCGATTGCCGGCAGCGCCACGGCTGGATCAATCTTGCGGTCTTCGAGTTGAGTGGTCATGGTCAACTCCTCCCGTCCAGAAGCGACCAAGGCGGCTCAGGCGCTGATCCGAGCAGCCGAGCCGTCGCCTTGCTCGGTCAGGTAGACATAGTCATCATTGCGGCATTTTTAGCGCGCTCGTGTTGAGAACCAAGTGCTTCTGTTATGTCCTCCGAGAGCGAGCCATAGATCGCCACGTAGTCGCGGCACATGCGCTCGACCGTGAATCGCTCTTCAAAAGTCCGTCGCACCTGTGCACGATCAAGCCCGTTTATCCGCCGTACCGCATCCACAGCTCCGTCCAGCGTGTCGACGATCAACCCGGAAACACCATCGTCGATGACCTCCGGAACGGCACCGCGCCTGAACGCTATCACAGGCGTGCCACAGGCCATCGCCTCGATGGTTACGAGTCCGAAGGGTTCCGGCCAGTCGATAGGGAACAAAAGCGCTGCTGCATTACCCAAAAAGTCTGCTTTTCGCCGTTCGTCGATCTCGCCGATGAATTCCACGTTCGAATTTCTAAGAACTTGGGGTTCGACCCTCTCTTTCCAATAGGATTGGTCTACCTTGTCGATCTTGGCGGCGATCTTCAGCGGCATTCCGGTACGTGCAGCGATCTCAATGGCCGTTTCCGGCCCCTTTTCTGGTGAGATGCGGCCGAGGAATGCGAGGTAGCCCGATGCTTTCGGGCGAAACGGCAGAAGATCGCGAGGCAGACCGTGATACACCGTTCCGACCCAACGGACAGGCGGCATGGGCCAGCGTTGATCGTAAGAAATCGAAACCAGCGGAATGTCATCAAACATCGCATAAAGCTGCGCCAGGTCCGGGAGGTCGAGCCGGCCATGAAGTGTCGTAACGGTTCGCTGGGCAAAGTCCCGGACTATGGGGAAGTGGAGAATATCGATGTGAAAATGCAGCACGTCGAATTCATCGGCCCGCCTGCGCACCTGTTCAAGCATCATCACGTGCTGGGGAATGTCGTGCCGGACCCTGGGATTCAGGCGCAGTGCAATATCGCAACATGGGACCAATTCGGCAGAGGTGCGGGAATCACCGCTGGCGAACAAGGTCACGTCATGCCCCTGTCGAACAAGCTCTTCAGTCAGATATGAAACTATTCGCTCGGTCCCGCCATAGGTCCGCGGCGGCACGGCTTCGGTAAGGGGGGCGATCTGGGCAATTTTCATCTGCAACACTTCTCGAAAGCGAAGGTCATCCTTCAAAAAGCTACGACGGCAATCTCCTTCCTCGCGTTCATTGCGGTGCGGTCCTCCTGCGCCAACTCTCGAAGGGCCGATATGTTCCCGGCGGGAACAATCGCCGCGTCAGGGGAGTTCAAGTAGGCGGACCAAAAGGAGAACCAGGATGGCTACGAAGCTTCAAGACATAAAAGCCGTCAAGGGATCGAGCGGCGAGCACGGCGGCAACCGCGGTGGCAATCAGGACAAGATGGACAAGCCGCAAAAGAGCAGCCAGGCTGCCGGCAAGGATCCAAAGCGCGGCAAGGACTAACCGACGCCTGCCCCGGAGCGGGCCGCAATGGCTGCGATCCCCGACCATCGACAGGAGGCAAAGAAAAACTCGCCTCCGAAAGCCGAGCAGCCTGTATCGGGCCAGCCTGTAGCGGGAAAGAGGGCAAGCGGCAGCGACAAGGCCAAGGAACCGGCCAAGGGCGGCGCCCAAGCCAGGAAGGCCCAGGAATGGGGCGGCGGATCGAAAGCGTCGAAAGGCAAGATCACCCGGGCAGACCGGGAAAACCCCAACTCAAGCCAGCGCAGCTAGGCATTTCGCGTTCATCCAATCAGTCGGCGCGGAATTTCGAACGGCTCGGCCGGATGGGTTCGGATTGGGGATGGGTTCGGATTACAGGCACGCCTGGCCTGTCGTTTGCTCCCCTTCGAGATTGCAATTAGAAAATGCTCGAAGGCTCCGTGCCACAGCGCCGGCAATTGCGGCCTTGACGCGATGTGGATTAGGTCGTTTGTTGCGGGCGGAAGTGCCACGGGAGGAAACCATGGAAGTCACCCTGGGGGCGGATAGCCTCGCAGCGCGGTTCCACGTTTTCACGCCGATGACCGGCGAGGGCTCCCGCGCATGAATTCCGGAGCGATCCTCGAAGCAGCGGGATTGACTAAGGAATTTGGGGGCTTTGTCGCTGTCAACAATGTCAACCTGACGGTGGAGCGAGGATCGATCCACGCGCTGATCGGTCCCAACGGCGCAGGCAAGACCACCCTCTTCAACTTGCTGACCAAATTCCTCCAGCCAACGCGCGGGGCGATCCGCTACCAAGGCCGCGACATCACCAGGATGCAGCCGGCCGACATCGCGCGGCTGGGCCTTGTGCGCTCCTTTCAGATATCGGCGGTGTTTCCGCACATGACGGCACTTGAGAATGTCCGCATCGCGCTGCAGCGCCGGCGCGGCGACAGTTTCGATTTCTGGCGCTCCGAAACAGTGCTCTCCAAGTTCAATAGCGAGGGTGCGGCTCTTCTGGCCGATGTCGGCCTGACCGAGTTTTCAGATATCCGCGCCAGCGATCTGTCCTACGGCCGCAAGCGCGCGCTTGAAATCGCGACGACGCTGGCGCTGAACCCTGAAATGCTGCTTCTCGACGAGCCCATGGCCGGCATGGCGCAAGAAGACATCGAGCGCATCTCGGCGCTGATCCGGCGCATCTCCAAGAACCGCACGATTTTGATGGTTGAGCACAATCTGTCCGTCGTCGCATCGCTGTCGAACCGCATCACCGTGCTCGCGCGCGGCAAAGTCCTCGCCGAAGGCGACTATGCTGCGGTTTCCAAAGATCCGCGCGTTGTCGAAGCCTATATCGGGGCCGGCCATGTCTGAAGTTGAGCTTGCAAGCAGGCCGGCTGCTGGGCCCTCGGCGAGACCGCTGCTTCGCGTCGATGGCCTGCAGGGCTGGTACGGCGAGAGCCATGTGCTTCACGGCGTGAGTTTCGAGGTTGGCGAAGGCGAAGTGGTGACGCTGCTCGGCCGCAATGGCGCCGGCAAGACGACGACGCTGAAGGCGGTGATGGGAATTCTTTCCAGGCGCTCGGGCTCGGTCACCTACGACGGTCGGGAGACGATCAAGCTGCCGTCGCGGTTGATCGCACAGATGGGCATCGCCTACTGCCCCGAGGAGCGGGCGATCTTTTCCAGCCTCTCTGTCGAGGAGAATTTGATGCTGCCGCCGCAGGTGCGCCCTGGTGGGCTCACCGTCGAGCAGATTTTCGAGCTCTTCCCGAACCTGAAGGAACGGCTTTCGAGCCAAGGCACCAAGCTATCGGGCGGCGAACAGCAGATGCTCGCCATCGGCCGGATCCTGCGGACGGGCGCCAAGCTCTTGCTGCTCGATGAGCCGACCGAAGGGCTTGCGCCGGTCATCGTGCAGCAGATCGGCCGCACCATTGCCCGGCTCAAGGACGAGGGATTCACGATCGTGCTCGTCGAACAGAATTTTCATTTCGCCGCGTTGGTCGCGGACCGTCACTACGTGGTGGAACAGGGGCGCGTGATCGACACGATCCCCAACCGCGAACTCGACGCCAACATCGACAAGCTGCACGCCTATCTCGGTGTCTAGACAATCATCAACCATCAACGGCGCGTTGCGCCGCAATCGGAGGGAAGTAGCGATGAAAAAAATGGGATTTGTCCTGGCTTCAACGGCGAGCCTGCTGATGGCCGGCGCGGCCTACGCCACAGATGTCAAGATCGGCGTTCTGAATGACCGTTCCGGCATCTATGCAGACATCGCCGGCGAAGGCTCGGTCATCGCGGCCCAGATGGCGGTCGAAGACTTCAAGGCGACGGACAAGGGCATCAATGTGTCGATCGTCTCCGCCGACCACCAGAACAAGCCGGATGTCGGCTCGAACATCGCCCGCCAGTGGTACGACACCGAAAATGTCGATGTAATCGCCGACGTGCCAACCTCGTCGGTGGCGCTCGCCGTCAACGAGATCACCAAGGAGAAGAACAAGATCTTCCTCGCCTCGGGTCCGGCCTCGTCCGACCTCACCGGCAAAGCCTGTTCGCCCAACACCGTCCACTGGACCTACGACACCTGGGCGCTTGCCAACGGCACGGGCTCGGCCATGGTCGCACAGGGCGGCGACAGCTGGTTCTTCGTCACAGCGGACTACGCCTTCGGCCACGCGCTCGAGCGCGATACGTCGGCGGTCGTCGAAGCATCGGGCGGCAAGGTTCTCGGCGCCGTCCGTCATCCTTTCCCCGGCCAGGATTTTTCGTCCTTCCTGCTGCAGGCGCAAGGGTCGGGTGCCAAGGTCGTCGGCCTCGCCAATGCCGGCGGCGACACGATCAACGCGGTCAAACAGGCGTCGGAATTTGGCATCACGCAGGGTGGCCAGGCGCTCGCCGCCCTGCTGATGTTCATCAACGACGTGCATGCGCTTGGCCTCGAAGTGGCGCAAGGCCTCGTGCTCACCAGCGCGTTCTACTGGGACAAGAACGATCAAACGCGGGAATTCTCTGCCCGTTTCCAGGAGCGGAATGCCGGACAAAAGCCTTCGATGATCGAGGCCGGAGTCTATGCTTCTGTCCTGCATTACCTTAAAGCCGTCGAAGCCGTCGGCGACAAGGATGCGGCCAAGGTGATGGCCAAAATGAAGGAAATGCCGACCGAGGATCCGCTGTTCGGCAAGGGCACGATCCGCGCCGACGGGCGCAAGCTGCACGACATGTATCTGTTCCGCGTCAAGAAGCCGGACCAATCGAAGCGTCCATGGGATTATTTCGAGACGGTGGCCACCATTCCGGCCGACAAGGCGTTCCGCCCGCTCGCCGAAGGCGGCTGTTCGCTCGTCAAGTAAGCGAGCCTCGCCAACGATGCGCCGAACCACTCGGCGCGTCGTTTCGTCGATAAGTCAGCTGGAGCGACCATGTTCGAACTGCTTGGAATTCCGCCGCAGGTCCTGTTCGGGCAATTGCTGCTCGGGCTGATCAATGGTTCCTTCTATGCGGTTCTGAGCCTCGGGCTGGCGGTCATCTTCGGTCTGTTGAACATCATCAATTTCACGCATGGCGCGCAGTACATGCTGGGCGCCTTCGGCGCCTGGATGCTGCTCAACTATCTCGGCGTCGGTTACTGGTGGGCTGTGTTCATCGTGCCGCCGATCGTCGGCGTCACCGGCATCGTGCTCGAGCGCGTAATGATCCGACGGCTCTATCACCTCGACCATCTCTACGGGCTGCTTCTCACTTTCGGCCTGGCGCTGATCATCGTCGGCTTCTTCCGCCAGTTTTTTGGCGTTTCCGGCCTGCCGTACCCACCGCCGCCGCTTCTGACCGGCGGGTATAATCTCGGCTTCATGTACCTGCCCAATTCGCGCGCCTGGGTGATCGTGGCTTCCCTCATCGTGTGCCTCGCGACCTGGTTCATCATCGAAAAGACCCGGCTTGGCGCCTATCTCAGGGCAGCGACCGAGAACCCGACCATGGTCGGCGCGTTCGGCATCAACGTACCGCTGCTGGTCACGCTCACATATGGTTTCGGCGTCGCACTCGCGGGTTTCGCCGGCGTGCTCGCCGCGCCGATATACGCAGTCAATCCGAACATGGGGGCAGACCTGATCATTGTCGTCTTTGCCGTCGTCGTCATCGGCGGCATGGGCTCAATCCTGGGCTCAATCCTCACCGGCTTCGGGCTCGGGCTGATCGAGGGGCTGACCCGCGTATTCTATCCGGAAGGCTCGGCCGTGGTGATCTTTGTCATCATGGCGCTCGTGCTACTCGTCAAGCCCGCGGGTCTGTTTGGACGGAGTGTGTGATGACAACCGACACCAACCCGATCGCTATGGCGGCCATAACGTCCGTCGGCGCCGCGGGCATGCCCCGTCATCACCTTGCGATCTTCGTCGCGCTCTTCGTCTTCCTCATCGCCGCGCCATTTCTGCTCTATCCGATCTTTGTCATGAAGGTGCTGTGCTTCGCGCTGTTTGCCTGCGCCTTCAATCTGTTGCTCGGCTTTGGCGGTCTCCTGTCCTTCGGCCACGCAGCCTATTTCGGCATGGCGAGCTACGTCTCGGCCCATGCGGCGAAGGTGTGGGGCCTGACGCCTGAACTTGCCATTATCGCGGGCACGCTGGTGGCAGCCGTGCTCGGTCTCGCCATCGGCTCCCTCGCCATTCGCCGCCACGGCATCTATTTCGCCATGGTGACGCTGGCTTTTGCGCAGATGATCTATTTCTTCTCGCTGCAGGCGGCGTTTACCGGCGGCGAGGACGGCATCCAGGCCGTGCCGCGCGGCCATCTGTTCGGGCTGATCGACCTGGGTTCGAGCGAAGTTCTCTATTTCTTCGTGCTCGCCATCTTCTTCGCCGGCATATTGCTGATCTATCGGATCATCCATTCGCCGTTTGGACAGGTGTTGAAGGCGATCCGCGAGAACGAGCCGCGCGCGATCTCGCTGGGCTATCGGGTCAACCGCTACAAGCTCGCCGTGTTCGTGCTGTCGGCCACGCTCGCCGGCGTCGCCGGCGCAACCAAGGCCATCGTGTTCCAGTTGGCGTCGCTTACCGACGTCTACTGGACGATGTCCGGCGAAGTCGTGCTGATGACGCTGTTGGGCGGCATGGGCACGGTGTTCGGACCAATCGTCGGCGCGGCAGTCATCGTCACGATGCAGAACTACCTCGCGACATTCGGCGACTGGGTCACGATCGGCCAGGGCATCATCTTCGTTGTCGCGGTGCTGTCGTTCCGGGAAGGCATCGTTGGCGTCCTGGCAAAATGGATCCGAAAACCGCTCTGACCGGGTCGTGAAACCAGCGACCGGTCGCCGGTTAGACCATTCAGCCACTCAGTAGCCGCTCATCCTGACAGTGGCGGGCTGTTCAGGCGCCCGGTGCGATTAGTTTCAGCGATGGAAAATAGGTGCGGTAGCGGCCGACGTCGCGGGTGAGCAGCGGCAGTCCATCGACGGCCGCATGGGCGCCAATGAAGAAGTCAGGCAGCACACCAGTGCGCGATCCGCCCGATTTGCGATACTGCGTAAACACCTTTCCGGCGAGGAACAGTGCTGCCCGGGGCATCGGAGCCATTTGGAGACCAGCTTCGTCAAGCAACGCGTCGATACTCTCGATGCGGTCATAGCGGACGGCAAGTTCGGTATAGACTGCATCGTTGATCAACAACGGCCCATCCAGGTTTGCCGCCTCAAGCTGGGCGATCGACCAATCAGCCCAGTTCGCATCGTTCGTGACAAGATCGAGCAGAACATTGGTGTCGACCAGCGTCACGCGTCACCACGCGTCAGTGCCATGATCGCGTCGGTGTCGAGGCCCTTGCCGGCGTGGCCGCGCAATTTTGCGAAGCGGCTTGCGGGCTGCTTCTTGTCACTACGCACGATCACCACATTGCCGTCATCGGTGCGGCGGAAATCAACCTTGCTGCCCGGGACGATTCCGAGCAGGTCCCGGACCGGCTTCGGGATGGTCACCTGTCCTTTGGCTGTGACTGTGTTGGTCATGTTGCACCTTGGTAATACCTATTTTCCACAAGGTATTACCTTTTCGGTCGAATTTCAACCTCCGCACCGGCTGCCGAAGCCCGTGATTTTGTGACTTGTTCTCCCAGGCGCGCCTGTTGACGTCGTAATCCGCAGGCACGCACCCTATCTACGCCGCATGAATGACATCACGAACAGACGCGCGCTTCTACTCGTCAATCCAAAGGCAAGGCGCGGGCAGGAATCTATCACACCGGTCGTCGAGCGGCTGGAAGCCGGTGGGCTCCGCGTCAGCGTCGAGACATTTGAGGCGCTGCCCGAGATAGCACGCGACATCGTGCGCCTTCGCCATAGGGCCGACCTTGTGATCGTGTGCGGCGGCGATGGCTCGGTGTCCTCGGCGGCGGTCGCGGTTATGGAAAGCGGGCTGCCGATGGGCATCATTCCGATGGGGACGGCGAACGATCTGGCGCGCACCCTCGAAATACCGTTGGATCTTGGGAAGGCGGCCGACGTGATTGTAGAGGGTGCAAGACGTCTGATCGATATCGGGACCGTCAATGGTCACGCGTTCTTCAACGTTGCGAGCATCGGCCTCAGCACCGATCTTGCCCAGGGTCTGGATCCGGCGCTGAAGAAGCGTTTCGGCAGGTTTGGCTATGCCTTGGCGGCCATGAAAGTGTTGACCAAGGCCCGCCACTTCGAAGCAAGGATTACCAAAAAGGGCGCAACGACCGAAGTCGAGACCTACCAGATAGCGGTCGGCAACGGCCGCCACTATGGCGGCGGCAACGTCGTCGAGGAGACAGCGGAGATCGATGACGGCCATCTCGACCTGTACAGCCTGGAAATGACGAACCTCTGGAAAATGGCGCTTATGCTGCGCTCGTTCCGCTCGGGCACGCATGGCGCATGGAGCGAGGTTCGCACGGCCAGATGCGTCGAGTTCGACATCGAGACGAAAAGGCCGATGCCGGTGAACACTGACGGTGAGATCGTGACCTCGACCCCGGCGCATTTCAAGGTCCACCCGAAGGCGATTTCGGTGTTCGCGCCGGCCGCCGCGCGCATGCAGCCCCGCACAAAGGTCCCTGGTGATGCGGTCAGCGCAACCAGCGGCTAGACCCGGCGATCAAGCGAGCACGTCGCTTGGTCCCACATAGCCTTCGGACACGCCTTCGATCATTGCTTGAGGAACGCGCCCGTGTAGGTCTGGCCGGCAAGCCTGACGGTTCCGGCCAGGGTTTTGTCGGGCCGCATGACAAAACTGAGGTCTGCGCCATTCGGCAGGCGCTCAAGCTTCAACGTCGTCCCCACAATTCTTCCAGCGCCGGCGGCCTCTCCCGGGTGGTTGTCGCCCAGAGTTCCCCACGCATAGGTAACCGTCACCTTGCCATTAGAAGAAATCGTCTGAACGGCAAGTTTGGCGTCATACATCCCATCCAATCGTCCGGCCCATAGACCCGAAAAAGCAGCGTATTTTGTCGGAACGGTCTTGTCGGGGGGAGTGACCGCCACGGATTGATCGATAATTGCCGAGCCGGAGGGAACAGCGGCAGGATCCGGGGCAGTTTGGGCAGGAATGGCATCAGGTTCTAGCGCAGGTTCGAGAGTGGGTCGCGGCGTTTCAGGAGCCGATTGGCACGCGGTTATGGCAAGCGCCACGAAGCCAAGCATTGCGTTGCACATTCGGCGTGCCATGTTCTGGTGCCCCGGCCATCTCTAGATTTAGCGCAGGCCAACCTTATCGCGCGTTTTCATGACCTCTGTCTACCCAAGGTGTCTCGTACGACAGCGGCTCGTCGAAGGACGTGCCGCGGTCGTGAGTGAATGCCTCCATTGGTCGCCCAAGTAGCCGCCATGGCGATAGTAAATGTTTTTGATTCAAAGATTTACGCCAGTATTTTGATCTATTTTCTAGATCTTTGGCTTTCGACCGCAGATGCCTAAGCTGCTATCGATGCAGTCGCTGCCGTCGGCCGCGACGCCGTCCACCATGACATGACCGATGCCCCGCGAGCAGCGCTCGATCCTCGCCTCGACGCGGTACACATCACGCAAAAGCGCCGGGGTGACAACATCTTCCGGCGTGCCGCAGGCGATCATCCGCCCCTCGGCGATGACGATGCATTTGTCAGCGAAGCGCAGGGCCTGATTGAGGTCGTGAATTGCGATCAGCACTGCTATTCCGTGCTTGCGCGCAAGCCCGCGCATGAAGCTCAGCACCTCGACCTGCCGGTGCAAGTCAAGCGCGGACGTCGGCTCGTCCATCAGCAGGATTTCAGGTTCGCGAGCGAGCGTCTGGGCAATGCTTACCACCTGCCTTTGCCCGCCGCTCAATTCTCCGACGTTGCAAAAGGCAAGATCCGAGATGCTGAGCGCGGCCAGGATGCCGTCTATGAGTGCGAGGTCGCCGTCGCTGACCGACCAGGCCGAGCCCTGCTTGCGGGCGAGCAGGATCGATTCATAGACAGTCAGCACCGCGTTGGCTGCCGTATCCTGCGGCATATAGCAGATGCCGTCCGGCCCCTTCACCGCTCCCTCGAGGCAGACGCGTCCCGGGCCCTTCAGAAGTCCTGCGATGCGCTTGAACAGCGTCGACTTCCCCGCTGCGTTGGGTCCGATAACGGCGACAACCTCGCCACCCCGGAAAATGGGAGTTGAAACGTCCGAAAGGACGAGCCGCGCCCCGTGGAAGGCTCCGAGACCATCGAGCCGGATCGTTACCATGAGCGCCTCACATTCGAGAGGATCAGCGAGATGAAGAAGGGAATGCCGATAAGCGAGGTGACAATGCCGATCGGGAAGATCGTGCCTGGAATGAGCGACTTGCTGGCAACCGAACTCGCCGAAAGGATGAGCGCGCCCGAAAGCGCCGAGGCGGGCAGGAAGAAGCGCTGATCTTCTCCGATCAGCATGCGGGCGATGTGCGGACCGACGAGCCCGATGAAGCCGATCGTGCCGACGAAGGCGACGGGAATGGCAGCAAGGAGGCTCACCATCATCATGGTTTCGAGCCTAAGGCGTGCGACCTTGACGCCAAAGCTCGCGGCCTTGTCCTCGCCTAGCCGCAGCGCCGTCAGCGCCCAGGCGCGGCGCACGAATATCGGAAGGGTTGCGAGAAGGATGAGGCTGGTGATGATGAGCTTGGGCCAGGTGGCTTTAGTGAGACTTCCCACCGTCCAGAACACGACCGCGGCGAGCGCCTGCTCGGAGGAAAGATACTGGACGAGCGACAGCAGCGCATTGAAGGTGAACACGAGCGCGATGCCGAGAAGCACGATGGTTTCGACCGTCACGCCGCGCTTGAGACTGAGCAGGTGGATGACGAGCGCGGTCAGCATCGCCACCACGAAGGCGTTGAGCGGCACGATGTATTCGATCGCCGCCGGGATCAGCGCGACGCCGAAGGCGAGCGCGAGTGCTGCGCCAAAGCTGGCCGCCGCCGAAATGCCGAGCGTGAACGGGCTGGCGAGCGGATTGTTGAGGATGGTCTGCATCTGCGCACCGGCGACCGACAGTGCTGCGCCGACGACCACTGCCATCAGCGCGATGGGAAGCCGGATGTCCCACAACACGACGCGCACCTGAAGCGGCACACTGCCGGGAGAAACCAGGGCGAGCACCACCTGGTCGAGGCTATAGCTTGCGGGTCCGAGCGCGAGGTCGATGCAGAGGCTCAGCAGCAGCGCCAGGGCGAGCCCCGCCAGGATCAGCTGCTTGCGCAGGACGAGGGCGCGGTAGAGCCCGCGCCCTTGTTTGGCTGACAGTGCGGCCGGTTCACTGCTCATCGGAGAGCGAGACCCAATGGCCGGGCCTGTACTCGACCGGCAGGAACTTCTCGTGCAACTCCTTGAAGGTGGCCTCGGCGTCGAGGTCGGTGAACAGGTCGGGGTGCAGCCATTTGGCCATCTGCTGTATGGCGACGAACTGAAAGGGGCTGTTGTAGAATTGGTGCCAGATGGCGTGGACCTGCCCGTTCTCCACCGCCTTGATGCCGGTTAGCGCGGGCCGCTCGGTCAGGCCCTTGAGTTTCTTCAGTGCCGCAGCTTCGTCGGCGCCGGGACCGACGCCGACCCATTTGCCGCCCGGCACATAGGCCTCCCAATTGCCGCCTGTCACAATCACCTGGTCGGGATCGCTGGCGATGATCTGTTCGGGATTGAGCGCGCCAAAGGTGCCTGGGATCAGGCCGGCCGCGATATTGGCCCCGCCGGCCATGTCGACGAACTTGCCAAAATTGTCGTTGCCGAAGCTCATGCAGCAATCATCGGAATAGCCCCCCGCGCGATCGATGAACACGGTCGGGCGCTTGGGATTCTTCTGCGCGATCACATCGGTGACGCGCGCGATCTGGGCGGCGCGGTAGGCGATGAACGCCTCGGCCCGCTGTTCCTGGCCAAGCAGCTTGCCGATCAGGCGCATGCTCGGCTCAGTGTTGGTGAAGGGTTGCTCGCGAAAATCGACATAGACCACCGGAATGCCGACGGCGGCGAGCTTCTCGATATATTGCGCGTCCTCGGTTGCCTGTTTGGACTCGATGTTCATGATCATCACGTCCGGCTGAAGCGCGATGGCCTGCTCGATGTCGAAGGTGCCGTCCTTGAAACCGCCGAAGGTCGGTATCGCCGCCATCGACGGGAATTTTTCCAGATAGACGGCGTAATTGTCGGGATCGGCCTGGGAGAAATCCTCGCGCCAGCCAACGATGCGCTTGAAAGGGTTGTCGGTATCGAGCGCGGCGATCAGGTAGATCTGCCGGCCTTCGCCGAGGATGACCTTCTCGACCGGCGTCTTCACCTCGACCTTGCGGCCGGCAATGTCGGTGACGGTCTCGGCGTGCGCGCCTGGAGTAAGCGGCATCAAGGCCGCGAGGGCGACCGCGGCCGCAAAAATCGATTTCAAGATCATTGGGCTCTCGCAATTCAGTTGCCGGCCCGGCTTATGAAACATGAATTGTATAATCAAGAATTTTCTTTTAGAGCAATTCCAATGTAGCCGCCTTTGGGGAGAGCGTTTCGGACAATGACGGCTCACGCAAACTATTCGCTGCGCGACGAAATTCGGGACTATTGGTCCGACCGCGCCGAGACGTTCGACCTGCAGGTCGGCCACGAGATTTTTTCCGAGCAGGAGCGTGCCGCCTGGCATGCGCTCATAAGCAGGCACGTTGGGCCAGGCGCCGGGCGGGCGTCTCTGGATCTCGCCTGCGGGACAGGCGTCATTTCGCATCTGATGCACGATCTGGGCTTTGTGGTGACAGGCCTCGACTGGTCGGAAGCCATGCTGGCCAAGGCGCGCGCCAAGGCACAAAACCGCTCCGCCGATATCCGCTTCATCATGAGGGATGCCGAACGCACGCTCGAGGACAAGGCGAGCTATGATGTCATTGTCACCCGTCACCTGGTCTGGACGTTGTTGGATCCGAAGGCGGCCTTTGCCGAATGGTTTTCGCTGCTGAAGCCCGGCGGCAAGCTGCTAATCATCGACGGCGATTTCGTCAGCCGCAACTGGGCGACGGGTTTGCGGGAAATTTGGGAGAAGCTCACGGCCGGCAAGTCCCGGGTCTCGGACAATGACGGCGCCGTCATGGCCAGACGTCACCAGAATATTCTTGCTCGTGTCTATTTCTCGGGCGGCGCACGGGCGGAAGAGATAGTGCGCTTGCTGGCCGAAGCCGGGTTCGAGCAGCCGGTCGTCGACTGGAAACTGGGCGCGATCCATCGCGCTCAGGCTCGACAGATGAGTTGGCCCAAGGCGCTCGAACGCGCCACTCAACATCGCTTCGCGATCTGCGCGACAAAGCCGCAGTAAACGCCTCGGCGCTGCCGGCATCGGTCGCTTCATGCCTGCTTCGTTTGAAGCCGTCCGTCGCCTCAAAGGAGCGAGGCGACGGCACGACAACGAATAGCTGCCGGTCTGCTTTAGCTCAGATGACAGTGCCTTCGCGGCAGCGCAGATCAGCGACGGCATCGGCCGGGTTTGTGCGGGTACTAAGCGCATATTGGACGATGCACTCCTGACCGTAGTCAGTGTCGATCACCAGGGGCAGAGCCCCTTTTCGGGTATCGGAAATACGCGAGAATTCCAGTTTAAGTGCCGGGCCATCATCTTCCAGGGGGCATGTTTTTCATCGAATTCGGGGCGCTTGTCCCAGATCAGAGGGCCCCAGCCAAGGATTGCTATGCGCGGGCGTTGCCCCAACTCAGACATGAGAAGCCTCCAGAGAATTTGCGACGAGCTGGCTGCGGTGCTTGATGGCCGCCACGGTCGAGGTCACAAGCTGATCGGGGAAGCTACTGGGCAGCGACTCGACAACAGCTTGTACTTGCCGATCGGCATTGGCTTCAATGTCTTCAAGAATCGCCCGCATCGCCGGAGTGCCGACACCAGCGATATCTGCCGTCTGCATGAAATGTCGTGGCACGACGTCACTGATGGCATAGTGGCGATTTGTTCCGACGGACATCGCAAGTTTGAATTTCTTGCGTTGAATTTGGCCCTGGTCGAGGCTCGGCTGCGCTGTCAGCACATCGTACAGCGGTGTCATGCGATAGCGCCCGCCGGGACCGAGGAAAATGCTGAAATTTTTTGCATGCCCATCGGTCGCGCCGAGCAGCCAGAATATGATGCTCGCATGCATGAACGTCGTGATGTCGGCATCAGGCGTGTCGCTGCCTTTGAGCAGATTGATGATCTCGCGCATACCGGGACCACCATCCGACTGGTACTTTTTTGTCGGCGGGATCGATAGCGCCTGGCAGATGTCTTCCTGCGGCAGTCGCAGCAGTCGTCCATCTCTTGCCCAAAGGCGATCGAAGCGTTCTACGATCAGTGTGCGGCGTTCCCCGAAATCGGCGATTTCAACGGGGGGTGTGGGGATACCAAACGAATGCAGCAGTCTGAGGCATAAATATTCGTTCTCGACGCTGTTGGAGAGGTCGATGCCATTGGGAAGCTGCCCAATCTGCGGTTTGAGGATGTGGGTGGTGGCCGTCGTTCCTATCGGCTTGAACCATTGGCCGTCCTTACGCAGCAGCGCGGTTTTTTCCTGAGCGCCAGCGATCGAGATTCGGAAATCTTGGTCTTCGCCCATGCCGAGGGGTGCTGCCGCGAGATTCTTGATGATGTCGGCGATCTCGTCGTCAGTGATCGGTTTGCCGTCGGTGTCGCCGGCGGTCCCGGGCTCGACGCCATCAGGCAGAAACTGGAGTGCGCCGACGCAATCATGACCGAGGGCCGTCAGCAGGCTGAAGGCGTCTGTGCCGTCTGCGCCAACGCGTTCGGCGACGCGCGTTCGGATGAGGTCGCTGTCAGGCAGCAGGTTGTCGAACACATTGATGACGGGGGTGCCAATATACCGATCCTCGCGCAAGGGCAGCGACAGTGACGCTGGGAACGTGCCGCGCCAGTTCAGCCAGTCGCGTCCGTACTGGAAGTCGATAGCACCTGTCGCCTCGCGGCGCAGGACGCCGACATGGCGGCTGTTCAGAAAGACATTGAGAGGAGCGTGAGCGCGTTTCCGTGCCATCAGAACAGGTCCTCGATATCGGCGGCACTGCCTTGGGTACGTGGCCGGACGACCAGTTCAAGGTTCAGAGCCGAAAGCGCTTCCATTAAAGTGCGCAGCTGGACAGCGGGCTCTCCGGCTTCCAGACGTGAGACAGTGCCCTGGCGCAGATGGATTTGTTCGCCTAGAGCCCCCTGGCTCAGCCGTGCCTGTTTTCGAGCGCGGCGCAGGATGGCGCCGAGCTGTTTTTCTGTGCGGGCGATCTGATCGGTCATAGCAGTCCTCCACACATCAATATACGCGATGGCGTATAAACTGTCAATATACGCGTTCGCGTTTAAAATTTTGATATACGCGAGGGCGTATAAAAGGTGAAAATACGCGTTTGCGTATGGCGCTTCCAAGCCGCCAGGTCTGAATTGGCGTGGCAGGCGAGCGGTTCAATAACTAGATAACGAGAACGCCTTTCACTCTGACGTGGCATTCTCATGAAAAAAATCGGGTTTCTGTCGTTCGGACACTGGGCGCCCTCGCCGCAATCGCAGACGCGATCAGCCTCCGACGCTCTGCTGCAATCCATCGAGCTTGCCGTTGCTGCCGAGGCGCTGGGCGCCGACGGGGCATATTTCCGTGTGCATCACTTCGCACGGCAACTCGGCTCGCCATTCCCGCTGTTGGCGGCAGTCGGCGCCAAGACCAGCCGCATCGAGATAGGCACAGCGGTGATCGACATGCGCTACGAGAACCCGCTCTACATGGCCGAGGACGCCGGTGCCGCCGACCTGATCGCCGGCGGGCGTCTGCAGCTGGGTATCAGCCGCGGCTCGCCCGAGCAGGTGATCGACGGCTGGCGCTACTTCGGCTACGCCCCGCAAGAGGGTGAGAGCGACGCCGACATGGCCCGGCGGCACACGGGAGTGCTGCTCGAAGTCTTGCGCGGCAAAGGATTTGCCCAGCCGAACCCGCGGCCGATGTTTCCAAACCCGCCCGGCCTGCTTCGCGTCGAACCACATTCGGAGGGTTTGCGCGACAGGATCTGGTGGGGCGCCGCGACCAATGCCACCGCGGAATGGGCGGCGAAACTGGGAATGAACCTGCAGAGCTCCACGCTCAAATTCGACGAGGGCGGAAAGCCTTTTCACATTCAGCAGGCCGAACAGATCCGGGCCTTTCGTGCGGCCTGGAACGCGGCCAGTCACGAACGCGAGCCGCGGGTGTCGGTGAGCCGTAGCATCTTCGCGCTGGTGGACGATCGCGACCGCGCCTATTTCGGCAGCAATGAGAGCGAGGATCATTTCGGCTACATCGAAGCGGACAGGCGCGCCGTGTTCGGCCGCACCTATGCCGCCGAGCCGGACGGCCTCATCGAGGAACTGAAGAAGGACGAGGCCATTGCGGAGGCCGACACGCTGCTGCTCACCGTTCCCAACCAGCTCGGCGTCGATTACAACGCGCATGTCATCGAGGCGATCCTGACCCATGTTGCCCCGGCCCTGGGCTGGCGCTGACGCCTGCGGCCAAAGCCCTGCCCTTCCGCGAATGCTTCACGCCAGGACAGCTGGTCCTTCGGCAGCCGGCCGCTCGGATCGAATACGTTCACCTTGTGCGGAAGATCCGGCCCCCAGTCCCACAGCACCAGGTTGCGGTCCTCCGTCTCGGCGCCCGGAGCAAAACTCGGAACCAGAATACCGGCAATGCCTTGAGGCCGCAGTCGGTCATAGATGAACCAGGATGCAGGACGCTCTCCCCCGCTGAGAGCCGTCGCCCAGGCGCAGGCCATGTCCTCGAACGTGACAGAAGATTCTCCCCTCCCCTGCTCCGTCGTCAGATCAGTGATGTCCCCGCAGTCCACCTCATAAGAGCACAGCACGCAGGGGTCGATCCGATGCGCGAAACCCTGGTTGGCTTCCTTGACCGCTGTCATTACGGTCAGCGCCAGATAAAGCGCCGGCACACCTTTGGGATTGAAGCGGGCACCCCTGATCACCGCTCCATCACCGGAAGTCGGTTTGAATGCCCAGCGTGGATCATGCGCCCTGTAGCAGGTTCCGACAAACCTCAAGCAAAGCCACCCAAAGCCATATGATCGAGATAGTCGCGAACGGCGGCGGCTTTGCCTTCCTTCACGAGGGCTTCGGCGGTGCGTCCGCCGAACGCCGGCAGCGGTTGGGCTCGGTACCAGGCCATGGCCTGTTCCTTGCCGCCCGCCCAATCGGCCACGCGGCTGATGATCTCGAGCATTTCCCGTAGACGCCCCTGTGTCTTGGCCGTGCGGCTGCGCTCTAGCCGATAGAGGGTTTCGCGGGCAAGACCGGTGGTCTCCGCCAGTTGGCTCTTGGACATTCCAAAACTGCCCGCCACCTGGTCAATGGCAATTTTCCCGGCCCGGTCCATATAGGACAAAACCAGAGATTCATTCTGCACCGGTGTCTTAAGGGCCTGACCCATAGATCTCTCTCTTGTCATATCCATAGTCACATTCACTGTGCAAAATATATGACAATTATCGACCGTCTTCAAGTCCCGGAAGCCGATGGCATCTCCAACCGAGCAGTGTGCCGCCACGGGCCGTCCGATGTGTCCACGTGACGTGCTGCTTCGAAGCACTCTTGTCCTACGTCTGTCGAACACATCGATTCGGCGGGACGCTGAGAATCGCATGCACTGCTCATTCGTTTCAGTTTAGCTCAGACGCGCCGAGAACATTTCTCGTGGTTGCGTCCTGCAAAACCATTTCCGATGCTTTCTCGGCGATCATGATCACTGGAGAGTTGGTGTTGCCGGAAACGATCGTAGGCATAATCGAAGCGTCGACGACGCGCAGGCCAGAAATGCCGTGCACCCGCAGCCGGCCGTCGACCACCGCCATCGAATCCGCGCCCATCTTGCAGGTGCCGACCGGGTGGAAAATAGTGGTGCCGATATCGCCGGCCTTGCGGACGAGATCTTCGTCGCTTTCATAATGTGCACCGGGCAGCATTTCCTCAGGCGCGAAACGGGCAATGGCGCGCGCCCTCATCAAGCGGCGGACATGGCGGAGCGATGCCACAGCCACGGCCCTGTCTCCGTCGGTAGACAAATAGTTCGGCCGGATCTTCGGAGCCGCCTGCGGATCGGACGCCTCCATGTGGACGCTGCCGCGGCTTTCCGGTCTAAGATTGCAGACCGAAACCGTGACCGCGGGGAAGCGATGCAGCGGCTCGCCCAGCCGGTCAGTGCTCAACGGCTGGACATGGTATTCGAGGTCGGGCGTCTCCAGGCGTGGGTCGCTTCTGGCGAAGATACCAAGCTGGCTCGGCGCCATCGACAGCGGTCCGCTGCGACGGATAGCGTATTCGACGCCCATCGCCGCGCGGCTAAACAGATTGTGGTAGCGCTGGTTTAGCGTCGAGGCGTTGGCGACCTTGAAGACTGTGCGGATCTGCAGATGATCCTGCAAGTTCTCGCCGACGCCTTTCAGCGCGTGGCGAACAGGGATTCCTGCTGCGCCAAGCACGTCGGGTCGGCCGACGCCGGAAAGCTCGAGCAGCTTCGGCGAATTGATCGCGCCAGCGGCAAGGATCGTCTCGCCTGCCCGTGCACGATGCAACTGGCCGCCCATGCGGAAGACAACGCCGGTGACGCAAGCTCCGTCGAAATGCAGATTCTCGGCCTCGGCGCCGGTGACGACTCGCAAATTCGGCCGCCGCAGCACGCTGCGCAGGAACGCCTTCGAGGTATTCCAGCGCACGCCTTTCCTCTGGTTGACCTCGAAATAGCCCGACCCCTCGTTGGTCCCGCCGTTGAAATCCTCAGTGCGGGGGATGCCGAGTTCCTCGGCAGCATCGCGGAAGGCATCCAGGATCGGCCACGACAGGCGCTGGCGCTCGACGCGCCATTCGCCACCGGCGCCGTGGAGGTCGTTGGCGCCACCAAAATGGTCCTCGGACTTGCGGAAATACGGAAGCACGTCATCCCAGCCCCAACCGGGATTTCCGGCTTGCCGCCAGCCATCATAGTCAGCCGCCTGGCCGCGCATGTAGATCATGCCGTTGATCGACGAGCAGCCGCCCAGAAGCTTGCCGCGCGGATAGTTGAGTGCACGACCGTTCAGCCCGGGCTCCGGCTCGGTCTTCATCAGCCAATCGGTGCGCGGGTTGCCCATGCAGTAGAGATAGCCGATGGGAATGTTGACCCAGTGATAGCGGTCGCTGCCGCCGGCTTCCAGAAGCAGCACGCGCATGGCTGGATTGGCCGACAGCCTGTTGGCCAGCACGCAGCCGGCTGAACCCGCGCCGACGATGATGAAGTCGTACTGTCCAAAATCGGCAGCGGTCTGTGTCAATTGGACGTCCGTTCGCTTGCCATCCTGTCCCATAGCGGACGCATGGCCTGGTTGATGTCGCCATAGAGACGATAGCGCTGCTCATAGGCCGATGCGATCGCGCTATTGGGCTGGTAGCAGCGGTCGGGCGCGGTCATCGCCGCGGCGCCCGCAGAGAAGTCGGCAAACAAGCCGACGCCTGTCCCGGCTGCAATTGCAGCTCCCAGCGCACCTGTCTCGCGGCTGCGCGCCACGGTCACCGGCACCCCGAGCACGTCGGCGAATATCTGCGGCCAGACGGCGCTGCGCGAGCCGCCGCCCGAAAGAACCGCCTGGCTGACAATGGCTCCCGCTCGACGCAGCGTCTCGACATGGCGCCGATGCTCAAAGACGACGCCCTCGAACAGCGCGCGCAGCATATGCGCCCGCGTGTGCCAGCCGGCGACGCCGTAGAAACCGGCACGCGCCTTGCCGTTCTGCTGCGAGCCGTAAAGGAATGGGTGGTAGATCGGCATGTCTCCCGCGGGATCGACGGAAGCAACAAGCTCGCTGCAGATATCGAATGGCGATGCGCCTGCCGGCGGCGCATGCTCGAAGAACTCACGCACGATCCACTCGAGATTTGCGGCCGAAGTGGCGCTCGATTCGATGGCGAGGTAACGCACCGGATCGAACGTCGACAGCATGAAGATCGACGGATCGCGGATCGGCTCCTGGGTGATAACCTGGTTGATGCTCCAGGTGCCGGCAATGATGGAGGCGGCGCCGGTGCTGGTGACGCCCGAACCGATGGCGCTGGCGACGACGTCGAACAGGCCCGCCACCACAGGCGTGCCCGCAAGAAGGCCGGTGGCGGCGGCGACATCGCGCGTGACATAGCCGGCAATGGCGGAGGCTTCCAGCACGCCAGGCAGCAATTCCATACAATCGTCGAGACCGTAGGCGGCCAGCAACTCAGGCTCATAGCGTCGGCCGGGCATTTGCAAAAGCCCGCAGCCCGACATGTCCGACGTCTCGGTCGAGCGCGCGCCGGTGAGGCGGTTGACGATAAAATCCTTGCACAGGAAGACGGTGCCTATTCTGGCAAAGAGCGCCGGATCATGGCGCCTGAGCCACGCCAGCAGGGTCGGCGTCTGCGCCGCCCAGGGCCGTTGCAGGCAGTGGGCATAGGTCCGGTCGCCAACGCCCGCGGCCGCCCATTCGCTGACGATGCCGACTCCGCGCGTGTCGAGCGACTGGATGCCGAGCAACGGGTCGCCGCAGCGGTCCAGCGCGTAGAGCCCGTTGCCGTGGCCGGCGCAGCCGATCACCGCGATGTCGCCGGCGTCGATGCCCGACTGGTCGAGGCATTGGCGGATGACCTCGACGGCGTTTCGCCATAATTCGCCGAGGTCCCGCTCGACATGGCCGGGCTTTGGCATGCAGGAGCGGCCATCGCGAGCGGCAAGCGCAAGCTCGCGACCTGCGGTGTCGAAGATGATGGCCTTGATGACGGTATTGCCCGCATCAAGACCAAGAATGTATCGCTGCATTGAAGCTCCTCCCAAGCCGCCAAAATTTATCCTTGTTGGTAGAGCTCCCAGGCCGCCGCGCCGTCGGCATTCTCATGGATGATCGCCATCAATCCTCTCACGACGGCACGAGGGTTGGAATGCTGGTATATGTTGCGGCCATAGACCATGCCTGCCGCGCCTTGTGCCATCAGCGCCGCCGACTTGTCGAAGACGGCGCGCAAATCCTCCCTGCCCCCACCGCGCACAAGGACAGGACAGCGCGCCGCCGCCACCACCCGGTGGAAGTCGTTCGGATCGGTCGTCGGATCCGCCTTGATGATATCGGCGCCCATCTCGCTGGCGAGCCGGGTCAGGGTGACGATCTTTTCGGGGTCGCCGTCGACCATGTAGCCTCCGCGCTCCGAGTTGGGCAGCATCGCCAGCGGCTCGATCATCAGCGGCAGGCCGTATTTTTCGCAGTCGGCGCGAACGCGGGCGATGTTGTGGACGCATTGCCGGAACAGATCCGGCTCATCGGGCAGCATGAATAGGTTGACGACCACGCAGGCCGCGTCCATCTCCAGCGCGCCGATCAGCGGCTCGGCTTCATTCTGCAGGATGGCCCACATCGAGCGATGGCGGGTTTTGTTATATGGATTGCCCATGTCAATGCGCATGACCAATGCTGGCTTGTCCTTGCCAGGCAGGGATTGCAGCAAATCGGCCTGGCCATAATTCATCTGAATGGCGTCTGGTCCGGCGGCGACCAGCTGGCCGACGACGCCAGCCATATCCTCCAGCCCTTCCAGAAACGACGGCTCGTTGCATACGCCATGGTCGATTGCGACGTCGAGACAGCGCGCCCCGCCGAACAAGCGGTTCATGCGGACTTTCTTGTTGATGCGCATTCGGCGCTCCTTCCTTGGTCTTTTTGCGATAGCTGGTCGAGATCGACGCCGTGCTGGCGTTGCATCAGGGCAAGGAAATCGGTGCGCTCGAATGCCTTGCGCGCAGCGTCCCAGCTCTTTTCGACAGCGAGAATATCGAGAACCGCATCGAGAAGGTCGCAAGAGAGAGCACCGGTGATGGCGATTGTCGTGCGGCGAAGCAGCAGGTCCTCCAGCTGTTCGACATATTCATTGGCGATGAGATATTGGATCTCCCGGGTCGAGTAGGCGTTGCCGGGCAAGCGCTCGTCATGTCCCGCTGCCATATGGGCGGCGACGGCATCCGCAACGGTGCCGTAGCGCTCGAACAGGCTGCGCATGCGGTCAAGCGGCAGGCCGTGTGCGGCCGCGCGTTCTGCGCACCATTTTTCGGGGGCCATGGGAAAATGCCGGCCGCCGCCGATCGGCATGTTTTCGGTGCCGACGATGCGCTGTCGGCACAATCGCTCGAGCACGATATTCGCTGCCAGTTCGCCGAACGAGCGGAAGGTTGTCCATTTCCCGCCGATCATGCAGAGCGTCGGCGGCACTATACCGGCGCCCTCGATGAGCTCGCAGAAATGATCGCGGGGAATGCGCCCGGTAAAACTGTCCTGGCTTATCGGTAGCGGCCTCACCCCGGTGAACTGAAAGACGATGTCGGAATCAGCGATCTCGATCTCGGGAAACACGAAGGACAGGGACTGCCGTATGTATTGCCGCTCGTCGTCCTCACAGCGCGCCTGGTCGGGATCGTCGATACGGATATCCGTCGAGCCGACCAGCACGTTGCCGAGATAGGGGAACAGGATGCAGATCCGGCCGTCCTCGTTCTCATAGTAGATCATGTGGCCGTCGAGCGCGTCGTGAAGCTCGCGATTATTGACGATCAGATGCGAACCTTTGGTGCCGCCCATGAGCTTCGGCGCGACGGCTCCGATCGCCAAATTGGTCAGGTCGATCCAGCCGCCTGTGGCGTTGACGACGAGCCGCGGCTTCACGGCGACCGTTTCGCCGGACAGTCGGTCGTTAAGCACCAGGCTGGCGTCATCGAGCGATACGCGTGCATAGTTGAGCGCTCGAGCTGACGGTTTTTGGTTCATGGTGTCGCGCAGCATCTCGGTACCCAGCCGCTCGGGGTGGCTGACCCAGGCGTCATAGTATGTCGCCGAATTGCGGATGGCGGGATTGATTGCAGGCCAGACCTTGAGTGTTTCAGCGCGGCTCCTGAATTTGTGCGTCGGGACGATACGCCGTGCGGCGGTGAATAAGTCATACATCGCCAAGCCGATCTTGATGACCAAAGCGCCGCGCCGGCCCGGACGACGGCTTAGCCCAAGGAAGCGGAATGCGCCATTTGCTATGCCTGAGAACAGGTCGAAGATTGGCACTGTGGTTGGCAGTGGCGCAACGTAATGCGGCGCGTTCTTCAACAACCGATCGCGTTCGAGCAGAGATTCGCGGACCAGTTTGAACTCGCCGTTTTCAAGGTAGCGCAAGCCGCCATGAACCATGCGCGAGAGGGCTGCGCTGGCGCCGCCACAATAATCGCCCTTTTCCGCGAGCAGCACATCGACGCCCTGCAAAGCGAGTTCGCGAAACACGCTGATGCCGTTAATGCCGCCGCCTATGACGAGGACGTCAACATCGGGGTTCTCGCGCAAGCCGGCGATCGTCTGGATGCGATTCATCTCAGGACGCGCTTTCGATCACGCATCTATCGCTACGAGATGCACGGCCACCGCCGCATCGATGGCCCCCAGTTCCGCCGTGCTCAGTAAAATCTCCCCCGCCCTGGCGTTGTCGAGCGCCTGCGTCGCGTTTCGCGCTCCACACAACGCGAAGGTGATGCCGGGCTGCGCCAGCGTCCAGGCGATGACGATCTGCGCCATGGTGGCCTGGTGGATCTCAGCGACCGGGGCCAGGGCATGTTTCAACGCGGCTACCTTGCACCGGTTAGCCTGAGAGAAGCGCGGATTGTCTTTGCGCTGGTCGTCGCCGCTGAACTCACGCGCCGGATCGATGGCGCCTGAGAGCAGGCCGAGTGCAAGCGACGAATAACTGAGTGCTGCAACTTGATGCTGGCGCGCGATCGGCAGCAATGTCTGCTCGATCTCGCGATCCAGCATCGAATATCTTTCCTGGATCGCGTCGAGCTGGCCAGCGGCGAGATACTGCTGCAGCTCGGCAGCATTGAGATTGCTTGCGCCGATGGCGCGGATCTTGCCAGCGGATTTGAGGCGTTCGAGCGCTTCCATTGTTTCGGCAATGGGTGTCGTCGGGTCTTGCCAGTGGGTGATGTAGAGATCGATATAGTCGGTGCCGAGCCGCCGCAGGCTCTGTTCCACTTCATAAGCGATGCCGTCGGCGCCCAGATATCGGTTCACCGGCGTTCCATCCTGATCGAAGAAGTGGTTGCCCTTTTTCGAATGCCAGTTCAGGCCACATTTGCTGGCGATGACCGCGCGGTCGCGCTGGCCCTTGATGGCCTTGCCGACGATCTCTTCGCTGCGACCGAGACCGTAAGCCGGCGCGGTGTCGATCAGCGAGACGCCGGCATCGATGGACGCCTGGATGGCGGCGATCGATGCTGCTTCATCCGTACCACCCCACATCCAGCCGCCGATGGCCCAGGTGCCGAGTCCCACCGCCGAAGCGACAACGCCGGACTTGCCGATTGAGCGGGTGATTTGTCGAGAATTCATGCTGCATTTCCTTCGGCGAGCTCGAGGATCTTCAAGCCGGTGGTTTCGTCGGTGACGAGAGTATCGAGATGAGAGCCGCGCATGGCACTGAGGATCGGGACCACCTTGCTGGCGCCGCTTGCGACCCCTATCGACTGCGGAATGGTCGCGAATTCCTCAAGCGTCAGCGAGACCAGTGAGCGGTTGAGGCTGTAGTCGGCGAGCTTGCCGTCGCTGTCTATGAGATGGGCGAGCAGCTCGCCCGCCGCGCCAGAGCGCTCGATGGCCAGCCGGTCGGCGCTCGAGGACGGGTGCAGATCGTAGTAGCTCGAATCGTCGGTCAGGATGGAGCCGATGCCGACGACCGCGAGCGTTGCTTCGCGCGCCTTTTTGAAGACATCCGAAACCGCCCGCACGCCCATCAGCATGTCGCGTTGGGCCGGGCTGTCGGCAAACAGCGGCGCGTGAACCTGATAGGCGCGGCCGCCGAGCTTGTCGGCCATCAGAGACGCGACATGATTGACGTCGGTGTAATGCTTGCCCTGGACCAGGCCGGTCGCGGGAACAACCTCGACGTCGTAGCTGCGGCTCGGCTTGAGGCCGGCGACGACGGCACTCACCCCCTTGCCCCCGGTAATGGAAATCGTGTCGCCGTCCTTGATCGTCTCGAGCACCAGCCTGGCCGCCGCCTCGCCGACGCGCTGGAGGGCAGTCTGCGGATTGTCCGAAACGGAAGGAACGACGACGGCCCTTTGGAGTCCCCCTATCGCGACAAGTCGCGCCTCGATGTCGACCAGTTGCTCGACCGGCGACTTGATCTTGATCTCGACAAGCCCGAGTTGATGACCGCGCTTGATCAGCCGGTTGACGGTCGCATGCGAGATGCCGAGCTCCTTGGCGATTTCAGCCTGCGTCTTGGCTTCCATGTAATGAAGCACAAGCGCCTGATACATCTGGCGGACGATCGTGACGTCATCCCGCGAATTGGTTGGTGACATGATGGATGCTCAACTCTTGCGCTGCTGCTCAGGATTTCCTGCGGTGCAGAAAGTGGTCGATCGATACCGCCGCGAGCAGGATGCATCCCTTGATCATGTCCTGCCAATAGACTGAAACGTCGAGCAGGATCAGCGAACTTGTGACGACCGAGAGCAGCGCCATGCCCAGTATGGCGCCAAAGATGGTGCCCGAGCCGCCATTGAGCGATGCTCCGCCAATCACCGCCGCGGCGATGATGTTGAGCTCCATGCCAGCGCCGAAGGTCGGGGTCGCAGCGCCAAAGCGTGACATATAGATGACGCCGGCAAAGCCCGCGAGGGTGGAGCAGAGAACCGTCACCCAGAATTTGACCTGCTTGGTCTTGATGCCCGAAAATTGGGCCGCCTTCTCGTTGCTGCCGGTATAGAAGACCTTGCGGAAGGCGGTGGCGCGCCGAAGCAGAAAATCGAAGATGGCCACGACCACGACAAAGATGACGATGACATAAGGCACATTGCCGAAGCTGCCCTGGCCGATCGCCTTGAACCCGGGCGGCAGGGTGAACAGCGACAGCGGGGTTCCCTTGGTGATGACAAGGCAGAGACCGCGCACGATCACCATCGCCGCCAACGATGTGATGAAATGATTGAGCCCGATAACGGTGACGAAGAAGCCCATGACCGCGCCGATCAGCGCGCTGGCGCCTATGCCGATGAGGCTCGCGGTCCACGGGTCCAGCCCCATCAGGAAGAGAGCGCCTGACACGACCATGGAGAAGCAGACCACCGACCCGACGGAAAGGTCGATGCCGCCGACAATGAGGAGTATCGTCATGCCGACCACGACAATGCCTTCAATGGAGAAGCTCATCAGCATTGCGCGGAAATTCCCCCAGGTCAGGAAATGCGGCGAGGCGAATGTCATGGCGAGGCACAGCGCCAGCATGATTGCGATCAGCCCCGCCTCGCGCATTGACCCCAGACGCAGCCAGTTGCGCCCGCCAAGCCCGGGGGCGCTCGCCTTGATTTCGGCCTCCATGAGGGTTCCTCCGGTCTGTCTAAGCGACATTCTGAACCTGCCTTGCGTTTGATCGTTGCTGGCGGACACCCGAAGCCAGCAGCATGATTGCCTCTTCGGTCAATTCGTCCGCTCCCAGTTCGCCGACGATGGCACCTTCGCGTATGACAAGCACCCGGTCGCTGAGTCCGATCAATTCCGGAAGCTCGGATGAAATCACGATGACGCCGACGCCCCGCTCGGCGAGATCGCGAAGCAGGCGATGAATTTCCACTTTGGCGCCGACGTCGACCCCGCGTGTGGGCTCGTCCAGAATGACCACTTTGGGGCCGACCGAAAGAAGCCTGGCGATGGCGACTTTCTGCTGATTGCCACCGCTAAGCGTCGACACCTGTGTCTCGATGCCGCCCATGCGCACACCGTGGCGCTCGACCAGGTCGGTGGCTTGCTTTGCCTCGGCGCGGCGATCGAGCAGCCCAAGCGGCGTGGTCAGCTTCCGAAGGTCCAGCGCGGAGATGTTCGAGGCAACCGACAGGTCCAGGAACAGGCCAGACGCCTTGCGGTCCTCTGAGAGGTAGACCAGACCCGCGCGCACCGCATCGCTGTAGGTCCTGATGCTGACCGGCTCGCCATTGAGTTCGACCGATCCCGACACTTTTGGGCACAAGCCGCAAACGGTCTGGACCATCTCGCTGCGGCCGGCGCCAATCAACCCGCCGATGCCAAGAATTTCGCCTGCTCGGAGCGTGAAACCAACGCCGGCGGAACCCTGTCGATAGGAAAGATTTTCGACCGACAGCACAGGGCGGTCGGTACGCCGCTCAGGCGAGAGCTTTTGCGGATAGAGCCGCGTGATTTCGCGCCCGACCATCTTGCGCACGACGTCATTGGGAGTGACCGAAGCGATAGGATCGGTCGCAACGTATCTGCCGTCACGAAACACCGTGACGCGGTCGCACAGGCTGAAGATCTCTGCCATGCGGTGGCTGATGTAGATAATTGAAATTCCGCGCGCCTTGAGATCGCGGACGATTGCGAAAAGCCGCTGCGCCTCGGTCTCGGTCAGCGCGGCCGTCGGTTCGTCGAGCATCAGCACCCGGCATTCGAGCGTCAGCGCCTTGGCGATTTCCACGAGTTGCTGGTTGGAAATCGAAAGATCGGCGACCGGCGTCTCGACCGGGATTGGCGCCAGCAGGTCCATTATCTTCTGCGCATCGGCGTAGAGGCGGCGAAAATTCATCAGCGGCGCGCGCCGATTGTTGATCGCCGCCATGAGGATATTCTCGGCGACCGTGGCATCCTGGCAGAGCGCGATTTCCTGATGGACGAGGCCTATGCCAAGCCGCTGCGCGGCGGATGGCGATGTGATGGTGACGTTCTTGCCT
Source organism: Mesorhizobium escarrei (assembly GCF_935825525.1). Taxonomy (GTDB): domain Bacteria; phylum Pseudomonadota; class Alphaproteobacteria; order Rhizobiales; family Rhizobiaceae; genus Mesorhizobium; species Mesorhizobium escarrei. The sequence continues at coordinate 26,860 of NZ_CAKXZT010000145.1, read as the reverse complement.
TCGAGACGAATGGCGCCTTCGTCGGGTTGCACAATGCCGGCGATGATATTCATCAGCGTGGACTTGCCCGCGCCATTCTCGCCGCACAGCGCGTGAATTTCGCCCCGCTGCAGCGTGAAATCGACCCCGGTCAGCGCTTTGATGGCGCCGAAGGATTTCGAGATGTCGCGAATTTCAAGAATGGCGGCGGCAGTCACTCCGTCCCCCTGCAGCGTTGAAATTGATGATATGGCCCGGGTTGACGGGGCGCGAACGCGCCCCGTCCGGTCGAGCATTCCGAAAGAGCTCCAAGAGCGGCAGGCCCTATTCCTCAATGCCCTTGGTGCCGCGCCGCTTGAGGTAGGCGTCCCAATAGAAATCGTCGGCATTTTCCGCGGTGACGATGGAAAAGCCGTTGTCGACGAAGGGCACGCTCATGGCGTTGAACCCCGACCGCCGGGCGTCGTTCATCGGGTCGATCAGTTCGGGATGCTTGGCCAGCCACAGCAGCATGAACCCCATATAGCCCTGCATGCCCTGGTTCGGGTTGACTGAGCCAAAGATTTCGCCGGCCTTGATCATGTCGAGAATCTTGGCGTTGACGTCGGCCAGCATAACCCGGATTTTGCCGCCGCCTTCCTTCGCGGCCTGAGCGGCGCCGATTGCCGAGTTGGCTTCCGGCATGAACACCGCGCCCAGATCGGGATGCGCCTGAGCAAGGCTGAGCACGGCCTGATAGGCCTTCGTCGCATCCTGGTTCGATGCCGCGCGGCCGACGAGCTTCATATCCGGCCATTTGGCTTCCATGCGGGCGATGAAGGCGGCGATGCGCTTGTCGTGATTGTCCTGTCCGGGGTTTTCGAGGACCGCGTATTCGCCCTTGCCATCCATCGCCTTGGCGACTGCATCGGCGGCATAGGTGCCTTCGGCGACGTTGTCGGAGGTGATGTAGGACACTCGTTTGGAGTTGGGCGAATCTGCGGCGAATGTGACGACTGCCGTTCCCTGCTCAATGGCCCGATTGATTGGCTCGATGAAGGGATCGGAGTTCATCGGATGGACCAGGATGCCAGCCGGCTTCTGAGCCAGCGCCTGGTCGAACGTCGCTATCTGCTTGTTCACGTCGTATTCGGGCGTTCCGGTGTATTCGGTCTCGCAGCCGAACTGTTTGCCAGCCTGCTTGAACATCTCGTAGACCGGGAACCAATATTCGACCCCGGAAACCATGACGTTCATGACGTATTTTTCACCCGGCTCGCATTTGAACGGGTTGGCGGCCTGGGCAGCGGCGTGGCTTGCCCCCAACACTGTGCTGGCGGCTGCCGAAATGGCGAGCATGCTCAAAAATTTGCGCAAGAGTCCTCCCTCGGCCGAAGCCTGGTCAATTGGGCGGTCGGGCACTTACGTGCCGCCGCTTGTGGTTGATGAGGCCGAACCTCCTCCCGAGGCCCAGCGGTTGATCATTCGCAGGAGTTGGCTCAAGTGTCAATAAAATTCACATGCAGAAATATATTTCACGCCTGCTCGGTGCGCCCGGCCGACCGAGACGACAAGCGTCGCCATCGCAGCAGCCGTTCTCGTGCGTGTGAACGGTCCGGGGTCGACTGGCTGGCAATGACGAGCACCGATGGGACCGCCAGTGTTGGTGAAGAACGGCCGGGCAAGCTCAGGCCAGCGGTTTCAACTGACCTGCCGATGCTTTCCTGAATGACCTACGACCGTTTTAGGTCCCAACGCAGACAGTGGTTGAATGTCAGGGACGGGCCTGCTTCCCCTCTCAGGGGACTTCAGATCGTCCGGCCTGCAGCTGGACATGCACGGCAATCGAATTGCGCTCCACCACTCGGGCCGCCAGGACACGGTGCTCGAAAGGTAAGGTGGCCTCCGCCAGCCTCTTCAAGAGAAGCTCCGCCCCCGCCGCTCCGATCAAATGCGCTGGCTGCGCGATGGCTGTGATACCTTGGGCCACGAACTGCATCCAGTCGAGATCGTCGAAGCAAAGCAGCGAAACGTCTCCTGGAATCGCAAGCTTCAGTGCGGACGTCGCCTCCAGAACGCCTGTCGACATCACACCGTCGGCGGTAAATAGAGCGGACGGCGCATTGCGCATCGTCAGCAGATCGAGCGCCTCTTTGCGGGCCGCCTCGCTGGAATAGACCGCCACGCGGCGGATCAACTGCAGATCCGGCTCGATACCTGCGGCACGATGAGCTTCCAGATAACCCAACAGCCGTTGCCAGCTTGGATGGTGGTAGCGAACGTCAGCGCTGGAGAGATCGACGTTCGCCACAAACGAGCCGACATCATCGCGCTGGCCCGGACCCAGTTCGGCCAGTATGCCGATGCGGCTGTGTCCGGCCTCAATCATCGCAGCGATGCTGCTGCGCGTGACAGACACGTTGTCGACCACCACGGAATCGGTTTCCAGGCCCGCCACGATGCGGTCGAACTGGACCACGGGACAGCGGGCCGCGACTGCCTCACGAAGATGATCCGGCTGATCCGCGAAGGTCGACGAGACGATCAAACCGTCGACCTGTTTTTCCAGCAGCAGTTGCACCGCCTCTCGCTCGAGTTCGGCATTTTCGTCACTATTCGTAACGATAACCCCGAAGCCGCCACGGCGCGCGACATCGCCTATTCCACGCAAGACGCTGGCGTAGAATGGGCTTTCGATATCGCCGACCACAACTCCGATCGTCTGCGTCTTACCGGTGATCAGACCTTTTGCCAGGCGATTGGGGCGATAGCCCAGCGCAGCTGCGGCGGCGCGCACCTTCTCCTGAACTTCGGGGCTGCTGTAGCCGTAGTCGCCAAGCACACGCCCCGCCGTGGCGGAACTGACCCCGGCGCGGCGAGCAACCTCTATGATGGTTGCGTTTTTTGACGATCTTTGAATCACTCAGCAAGCCCCCGCCGCCATTCGTGCGTCGTAAAGACGAGCTAGTGGCAGTTAGGCCCACCCCGCAAGCCCGAACACCGCAGCACTCGCCGTTCCACACACCATTGCAATCACAGCACCTCAGACAGAAAGCGCCGAAGACGTGGGCTTTGCGGATTGTCGAAAAGGTCCGCCGGTCGCCCTGCCTCGACAATCCGCCCCTCGTCCATGAATACGACCTGGTTTGCAACCTTGCGAGCGAAGTTCATCTCGTGGGTAACGACGACCATCGTCATCCCGCCCCGCCCGAGGTCGGCCATCAAATTCAGGACGCCCTTCACCAATTCCGGATCGAGGGCGCTGGTGACTTCGTCGAACAGCATAATTTCGGGTTCGAGGGCCAGGGCGCGCGCGATGGCCACCCGCTGCTGCTGTCCGCCCGAAAGATTTGCCGGCCGATGGTCTTTGCGCTCCAAGAGTCCGACTTCATGCAGCCTCGCTGAGGCCGCGCGCTCAGCCTCCTGGCGCGACATGCCTCTTACCTTGCGCAGCGCCAGGGTGATGTTGGCGAGCGCACTGCGGTCGGGGAACAAGTTGAATTGCTGGAAAACCATACCGACACGCCGCCGGAGCTGGTCAGGGGTCTGGCTGTAGATGCTTTCGCCATCGAGCAGGATGTCTCCGGCTCGACATTCGACGAGGCGGTTGAGGCAACGCAGCAAGGTCGACTTGCCCGAGCCGGATGGCCCGATCAGGCAGGTGACCGTCCCGGGCTCCACTTTCAGACTGACGTCATGGAGCACCTGGACGGCGCCGTAGGCCATGTCGATATTCTTGACCTCGATGCTGCCGCCCTTGAAGCGGGCGGGCGACTTCGCTGCGCCCGGCACGCCGGCTTCCGCAAGCTCGGCGACTTCCTTGAGGCCGCTCTGCACGCCGCTGATACGCTTGCCGACGCGCATGCGCGCGTCGATGTAGTTGACGAGGTGGGTTAGCGGCACCGTGATCACGAGGTAGAACACCCCGGCCAGCAAGAGCGGTGACAGGTTGCCGGTCAGCACGGCCTGATCTTGGCCGACGCGGAACAGTTCGCGTTCGGAGGCGAGCAGGCCAAGGAAATAGACCAGGCTGGAGTCCTTGACGTTGCCGATGAACTGGTTGACCAGTGCCGGCAGGACGCGGCGGATGCCTTGCGGGATCACCACCAGGCGCATGCCTTGGCCATACGTCATTCCGAGCGTGCGGGTGGCGTCGATCTGACCGCGCTCGACGCTCTGAATGCCGGCCCGGAAAATTTCTCCGATGTAGGCGCCGGCAATAAGGCTGAGTGCCAGAATGCCCAGCGGATAAGGCGATGGACCAAAAAGATCGCGGCCCAGCCGCGCGAAGCCCTGGCCAATGATCAGAATAGTGACAATGGCGGGAAGCCCACGGAAGATATCGGTGTAGACCCGCGCGAGGAGTTTCAGCGGCCGGTTCTCGGAGATCCCCATCACCGCGAGGACGATTCCGATCAGCGTCCCGAAAAACGTCGAGGCGACAGCCAGGATCAGGGTGTTCTTGAGGCCGACCCTCACCATGTTTGGCAGAACTTCTGCCATCGCCTGGAAATCAAGGAAGCTGCGGGCGAAGGTATCGTACCAGCTCATATCAAGTCCATTCATAACTCGGCCGGGCACCGTTGCTCACGGGCCCGGCCGGAAAACACAGCGAAGTCGCTCGTGCTCACTCCTTGGGCAGATATTGAGCTGGCATGGGGGTGCCCGCGAACCATTTTTCGTGCAGCCGTTTCCAAGTGCCATCATCCATGGCCTCGCGCAGCGCCTTGTTCAGTGCCTCGCGGAAGGCATCGTTGCCTTTCCTGACGACGAACCCGGCTGGCGCATCGAAGGACGGCACGTTCATTGTTATCTTCAGGTTCTTATAGCGTTCTACATACTGCTTGGCCGACTCATAGTCGGTGAAATGGCCATCGATCGTCCCATTGTTCAGCGCCGCCACTGCGGTGTTGTTGTCGGGGAACTTGACGATGTCGCCCTTCAGATTCTTCTCGGCATAGATTTCCTGCAGCGTCCCCTGGATGACGCCGATGCGCTTTCCAGCGGTGCTCTCATTGCTCGTCAGAGCCGGATCGGCCGAAATGATCGAAAGGTAACCCGCGAGATAGCCATCGCCAAAATCCACGGTCTTCTTGCGCTCCGCGGTCGTGCCAATGGCGGCGACAGCGACGTCGAAGCGGCCGTTGGCGACGGATGGCAGCAGCGCCGAGAATTCCTGGCCGGTGAAGACGACCTGCTCCTCCTTGAACCCAAGCCGCCGCGCCACGTCGCGGAAGAGCTCAGCGTCGAAGCCGGTGAAGTTTCCATTGGCGTCGGTGAAGACGTAGGGTTTCGCATCGCCCATCGTTCCGACGCTGATCACCGTCGGGTCGATGAGATTGTAGGGGTTGTCGCTCGCCTTTGCCTGCGTGGACCAGGCCAATGTGCCAAGTCCTGTCGCCAGCGCGACGGTCAGCGCCAGACCGCATTTCACCAGGTGGCGCCTGCTCGAATTCGTTTGCATGTCTTCTCCTCTTACGATCGGCCGAACCCCGGCCCTGTGGTCCCACTCGACGTCTGATCCAACAAAAATGCTCTTAGGCGGCGTTTCGCTGAGTGGATGAGAACGTTATCACTTCCCCTAGCATTGTCCGTTCCTCGCGTCAATTGCTTCGGAGAATTTCGCAGCTAGACGGCTTTCCCGGGTGGGAGTGTGCCGCGCCGCCGAAGGATCTCGGGCGTCATGTTCCCGATATCTATTGCTGACGCATGGCCGATCGCGCCGTAGTACTGGCAGGTTGCAGCCGCCGCCTCTGCGGCATGGCGCAGAATGTCCTGAGGCGCCTCTCCGTTAAGCAGGCCGAGTAGCGTTCGGGCGATGAAGGTGTCGCCCGCGCCCAAGGTGTCGACGGGTTCGACCAGCCGCGCCGGCGTGTGGTAGGAGACGGAGTCTCCATGAAGCACCGCGCCGGCTCGACCGCGAGTCTCCAAAACCCACTTTGAACCACATGCAAGCAGCTCGGATACGATTGCAGCCAATTCCTTGTCGTCGAGACCATCCCCTGAGACGGAAGCCAGATAGCAATAAGGTCCAATCTTGCGGCGGTGATCCGGCTCCCGCCGGGTAGAAAAATCGTAAGATAACAGTGAGTTGCCTGATACTGAGGCAACCCACGGGTCTAACCCGCTGGACTGGCCGATGTGGACGACCTGAAAGCCTGAGAGGAAATCCAGATCTTCATGCGTCGGCGTGAACATCGAAACGCCGAGGTCGAAATCCAGGAAAATCCGATCGGCCTTGTGGTGACCTATAAGGCAGTAAGCGGTCGGCCCTTCGAGGCGTCGCAAACGGGTGACGTCAACGCGCTCCGACGCCAGTGCAGTGCAGATCAAGTCCCCAGCCCGGTCTTTACCGATCGCCCCAACATAGGCCGACTGCCCGCCGAAGCGGCTCACATAGACCGCGACATTGAGGCAGTTTCCGCCAGGATACATCTCGCCGCGAGCAAGATAGCAATCGACCACGTTATCGCCCATGGCGGCAATCTTGACCATTGCAGGACTTTCAGCTTAAAGGATGTGATAACGTTCGCACAATGGCTGCTGCCTGTCAATTGCGCGCCGGCACCAACTCTGTCAACGAGACGAGGACGCTCATGATTTCCGCCCTGCCCGCCGACATAGAACGCGCTCTGAACGCCACGGCGGGCAGGCAGTTTTCGCACCTCTTTCTCGTGGGGTGCGGCGGCTCGCTCTCGATCATGATGGCAGGCAAATACTTCCTCGACCGCCACAATGGTACATTCGCCTGCGACATCTACAACGCGGATGAGTTCGTCTGCCGAGATCCGCGGCGGTTGGGAACTGGCACGCTCGTTGTCCTTTGCTCGCAGACAGGAACCACCAAGGAGACCGTGCGGGCGGCCAATCATGCCAGGGCGCGAGGCGCAACGACAATCGGCATGACGCTCGACCAAACATCGCCCCTCGCGCGGGCGGTCGACCACCCGATTGCCTACCAGGCCTCGTACACGACGGGCAAAGCAATCGATGCAGCCTACAGCAATTACGGCGTGCTCTATATGCTGCTCGCCGGTCTGATCGATGCTCGGCAGGATGGCGGGCTAACCAACGACCTGCTGATCTCCCTGGGCCATCTTCAACCGGCCATCGAGCGCGCGCACCGGGCCTACGCTGACCGGTTCGAGGTCTTCGCCCCTCGCTTCGCACCTCGAGAGGCAATCTACACACTGGCCAGCGGTGCCAGCTACGGCGCGGCCTACTCCCACGCCATCTGTGTGCTCATGGAAATGCAGTGGTACGACTCGCAGGCAATACACGCGAACGAGTTCTTCCATGGCCCATTCGAAGTGGTGGACAGGGACGCCTGCTTCATCGTCTTGCTGGGTTTGGACGAGACGCGGAGCCTTTCCGAACGCGCCCGCGATTTCCTTATCAAACACGGCAGCCGGGAAAACATCCTGGTGCTCGATGGAGCCGAACTCGACCTCAGCGGTATGTCCGAACATATCAAACCCTATCTCGTGCCTTTGGTCTTCTTCGACACTCTATGGCGTTTTGCCTACAAGCTGGCCGGTTTGCGCGATCGGCCGATGCTCGAGGGCCGGCGCTACATGAAGAAGCTGTCGGACTACTAGGCCCGCCGCGCGTGTGGCGATCTCACACTCCCAGCCCATCTTCCGCGTAGAAGGATTTCTCTATGACTGCATCCCCAAAGCCGCGCCAGGTCGTCGTTGTCGGCGCAGGCATCTTTGGCACCTCGACCGCGCTGCACCTCGCCCGCCTTGGCCTTGATGTGACCATTGTCAACGACGGCGCGCCGTCCAACGGTGCATCCGGCCGTTCACTTTCCTGGCTGAACTCAGCGCGACGCGCGGACACTGCCTATCACCGTTTGAGGCTTGCGGGCATCGACCGCTATCGGACGCTGGCCGCCACAAGGCCGCAAACCGTGTCGTGGCTTCGCTTTCACGGCGGCCTCACCTGGGATGCGGATGATGAGGCGAACCAGATCGCATCGATGTGGCAGTTGGAGCAGGAAATTGGTTATGACTCGCTTCTGCTCGACCCTGCCGGAGTTGGCGCAGTGACGCCTGGCATCGATGCCAGTGCGATCACCCCGCAGGGGGCCATCTTCAATCCTGGCGAAGGATGGGTTGACCTGCCCTCTTTGATCGATCTGCTGCTCAATGAATTCCGCTCCCGCGGCGGCAAGCTTGTTCAGGACGCTGGACGCGTGCGGATAGTTGCCACAGGCGGTCGCGCACGTGGCGTCGTCACTGCTGGCGGTGCGGCGGTCGAGGCGGATGCAGTGGTCCTTGCCGTTGGGCCAGCGACGCCTGGCATGCTGGCGGAGATCGGAGTCCATGTCCCCGACGCCACGCCGATTTCACTTCTCTTGAAGACCAAACCGATCACAACCGACCTTCGTGCCGTGCTGAATACGCCGCGCGTGGCGGTGCGCCCGACGCCGGATGGCGCACTTGTTTTGGATTCGGCATGGTCGGAGGAAGAAGTCGTGGTCAACTCGGACGGCACCTACACCGTGCACGACAAGACGGTCACAGGACTGCTCGACGAAGCCAGCGCCGTGCTCGAAGGCAATCCGCGGCTCCAACTCGCTACCTACGCGGTTGGCCCGAAGCCTATACCCGGCGATGGCGAGCCGGTGCTTGGCTCCGTCGAGACCGTCGCCGATCTTTACGTCGCCTTTAGCCACAGCGGCGCCACGCTTGGACTGATCGTCGGCGAATTGCTGGCCAAAGAAGTCGCCTCCGGCAATCCGCACCCCATGCTTGCAACCTTCCGCGCCAACCGTTTCGGCTAAAGGGCAATCGCGGCCGAGATCAAACTGTCCAGATGAGCCGCGGTGGCATTGCCCAGATGACCGCATTCGGGAGGTTGATCCCTGCACCTGACTAGGATAACATGACAATCGTAGTTTAGTTTTAGCCGCGGCCGCAGCAAGGCTGGCCCTTCACGCGCGGCGCCATCAAAACCTTTGAAGCTCAGCACAGAGCGCCTGCCCGGCGTCTGTGTAACATGGCGTCCCGCAACGAATGATCGACAAGAATCAGATTGCAGCAGAACAGGCAATTTTTCGGGCCTTCGCAAACAGCTATCTGCGTGAGCTGAATTCCGGGAACCCCGTGTTCCACCGCATTGGAGAACGGAACTTCGATTGCGTGGAGATTTCCCTGCCGTCGCGGCATGCCGTGCTGCGCATCGAAATGAAATCCCGATCGCTTTGCGGAATGCACCTGTTCGGACAGATCTGGATGCGTCAGGATGCCGGTCCGAACTGGCACGAGATAGAACCGATCCTGGCCGTGCATCTGCTTGCGCTGGGAGCCAGGGAAGCCGGATCGGCCACGCATCGACAGGCCGATGTGGAGCTTCTCGAGCGGGTTCTTCAGAGCTGTCAGGCGACGAAGCGTTACCTCGACGCCGCCGGGCGGGCGCCGCCACCGGTCGGCTTCATAGCCGCGGAACAATCCCTGTACTTCGGACATCCGCTGCACCCGACGCCCAAGAGCCTGCAAGGCATGTCGAACTGGCAGCAGGACGTCTATGCCCCCGAATTGCGCGGCGGTTTCCAGCTGGCCTATTTCGCGGCCGCTGCCGAGCTTGTCCGCGAGGATTCCGCCGGCATCGCGGTGACCTCGATCGTCAGCTCACTGCTGGGGAATGACGCCGGCAACGTTGCCGCGGGTAACGGCGAGATGCTCCTGCCCATGCATCCGCTTCAGGCGCAAGCATTGATGCTCGACCCGGCGGTGCTCGCGCTCATGGATTCAGGGCAGATCCGGTATCTCGGTCCGGCAGGGCCGGTTTTCACGGCGACTTCTTCGGTGCGCACGGTTTACAGCGCTGAGGCCGCCTGGATGCCGAAATTCTCGCTGCCCGTCCGCATCACCAACTCCAAGCGCGTTAACAGGCGGCACGAGTTGGAGGCAGGCGTTGCGGTGGCGCGCCTGTTCGAACGCGCCGGGATAGACATGTTCGAGCCGCGCCTCGGCTTTCTCCACGACAGCGCATACGTGACGCTGGATATTTCCGGACAGGCCGAGAGCGGTTTCGAAGTCATCTTCCGCCAAAACCCGTTCCGGGGCCGCGCCGGCGATCCGGTGATAACCGTTTCGGCACTGACGGCCGAACCACATCCCGGGCACAGCTCAGTGTTCGAAAAAATCGTCCGGCGCGTCGCGCAGGATCATGAGGTCTCTGTGCGGCAGGCGTGCCATCGCTGGTTCGAATGCTATCTCGACTGTGCGCTCGATCCGCTGGTCAAACTCTACGACCGGTTCGGCGTCGCGCTGGAAGCGCATCAGCAGAACAGCTTGCTTGACTTGTCGCAGCAGGGGCTGCCCAGCCGATATTTTTATCGCGACAGTCAAGGATTCTACCTCTCGAACAGTTTCAGGGCCCGGTGGTATGGCCTGGTCCCTGAGGTTGTCCAGATCCGCAGTCTCTTCTTCGACGACCGCGAGATTCGCGAGCGGCTGTCCTACTATCTCATCGTCAATCAGATCTTCTCGGTCGTCGCGCGCGCCGGGCACGACGGCCTGGCAAGCGAGGCCGAACTGCTCGCCATCCTGCGTGCGCGGCTCAAGAAGCTGGCGCAAGAGCTCACTGGCGCGGGCGGGGAATTCGCGACCAGCCTGCTCGACAAGCCGCACATCACCGCAAAGGCCAACCTGGCAATCCGGCTGCAGGATGTCGATGAGCTGGCCGAGGGCGGCAGCGCCATCTACACGCATTTTCCCAATCCACTGAGCCGTGTCGGGCTGTTTGTGGCCGCGGAGCAGGCACATGCCATTGCCTCTTGATCTCCACGGCATCCCCGAGCTGCGTGTGATGCGCCAGCTCGCGGAAGCCCTGGTCTATGAGGGCCTGGTCGATTGCGCGGTGTCGCGCGGCGGCGGGAAAGCCGGTTTCGAATGGCGCTGCGGCGCCGCCTCGATACGCTGCGAGGGATCGATCGGCGCCTTCGGCCGGGTCAGGATTGTCGCCGAAACGATCGTGCGGGGCTGCGACGACCAATGGCGACCGGCGACGCTCGGTGATCTCCTGGCGAGCATAGACACCTGCCCCGAACGGCGCGCGCAACTCACATCCGAACTGGATCGGACGCTCGATTTCAGCGCCTGGAACGGGCGCAATCTCCGGCCCAGACCGCGCCGCGATCTGCCATTTGCACAACTCGACAGCGCGATCGACGAGGGCCATCCCTATCATCCGTGTTTCAAGGCGCGTACCGGCTTCGACTACGCCGACCATGTGGCGTACGGCCCGGAAGCAGGCAACGCCTTCCAGTTGGCCTGGCTGGCGGTCGCGCCCGAACGTCTGCACTCGGCGTTTCCCACGGACGAGCAGGCTTTCTGGATGCACGAACTCGGCGCCGAAACCTACTCGCTGCTGGATGAACGCCGTGCCAGGCTCGGCGACAATGCAAGGCGGTTCGGCCTGATGCCGCTGCATCCCTGGCAATGGAAAGCGTTACAAGGCTCGGAGCTGTCGCGCTGGCTGGCGGAGGGCTCCGCCGGATTCCTCGGCCAGGCCGGCGATCGCTATACCGCCAGCCAATCCGTGCGGACGCTTTTCAATCGCGATCACTCTCGACGCGCCAATCTCAAACTGCCGATGAATCTCGTCAACTCGTCGGCCAAGCGCATCATCGAGCCGCATTCGGTGTGCAGCGCGCCGTCGATCAGCCGCTGGCTGAAGGACATTGTCGCCAGCGATACGCTGTTCGAGGCGCGCTATCCGCTCACGATCCTCGCCGAATATGCCGGCACGATCGCAGATCGGGAAGGACCACTGGCAGGACAGATCGCCGCGATCTGGCGGGAGGACGTTACCAGCAGCCTTCAGTCCGGAGAAACCGCTGTGCCTCTCAACGCGCTGATGGCCCTGGAGAGTGACGGCCGGCCGTTCGTAGCGGACTGGATCGATGAGTACGGGCTGGACGCCTGGCTCGACAGGCTTGTGGACACGGTGGCGATGCCGGTGTTTCACCTGCTTATCGGCCATGGCATCGCGACGGAAGCGCATGGCCAGAACCTGATCCTGATCCATCGCGATGGCTGGCCGATAAGGCTGGCGATGCGCGACTTCCACGACAGCGTCGAATATGTGCCGGGCTTCCTGCGCGATCCCTCCACTGTTCCCGACTTCCTCGCCTTGAACCCTGCCTATCGTGATGCCGCGCCAAACCAGTACTACTGGATGGAGAGCGCCGATCTGCTCGGCGAGCTCTGCCTGGACGCGCTGTTCGTCTACAACCTCGCCGAGATCTCGCATCTGCTGCGGCATTGCTACGGCCTCGACGAAGACAGCTTCTGGTCAGACGTCGGCAGGCGGTTGCAGGACCATTGCCGGCAGTTCGGACTGACACACCGGCAGGCCGCGCTTGGCCTGTTCCAGCCACGGATCCGCACGGAATCGCTGCTGCGACGCAAGCTCGCGCCACCGGGCAGCGAATGCGCCCACGAAATCCCAAACAGCCTTGCAGTCGCGTAAGGAGACAGAAAACATGATCGCAATCAACGACACGGTCTTTGATCAAACCTATTTCCGCGACGCGGCGGACCGCATCGCGGCTGCGGCGCAACTCGACAAGCGCGCAGGCGACCGTTTTGCGGTCTGTTTCTCCGAGGCGCAGGATTGGCTGGCGTTCTTCTTTGCCGCGCGCGCGGCCGGCGCCAGCGTGCTGCCGCTGCATCCCTCGACGCCATATGCCGCGGCGCGCCGGCAGGCGGAGACGGCGAAGTGCAACTGGCTTTTCTACAACCGGCTGGAAGGCGAGCCAATTTGCGAGGAGCGCGCCAGCGAAGCTGGACAGCTGTTGCAGATGAGCTCCGGCACGACCGGCGAACCGAAATGCATCGCGCGCGCCTGGAGCGAGATAGACGACGAGATCGAAAGCTACACCTCAGCGTTTGTCGAGCCACAGGACATGACCCCGTTGATCGCCGGTCCAACCACCCATTCCTATGGCTTGATCTGCGGCGTAATGGTGGCGCTGAAGCGCGGCCAGTCGCCCGCCATACTGGACACCGGGAACCCCAAATTCCTGCTGCGCAAGCTGCGCGAAACGGAGCGGCCCTATCTGATCTCATCGCCGGCCATCCTTCACATGCTCGCCAGGCTTCTGCCGGCCGGCGAGCAGATCCACGCAACGATGACATCCGGCACCCTCTTACCCGACCCCTGGTTCGGGCAGATCAGGGTCAAATCAAAATACATGTTCCAGCAGTACGGCTGCTCGGAAGCCGGCTGCATCGCGATCAACCCGGATGTGCAAGCGGCTGATGAAGTCGGCTATGTGCTGCCGCGCTTTGCGTTGCGCGACGCCGGCACGGCCATTGAGCCGAAGGAAATTGCCGTCGAGAGCAAAGGCGTGGCGGTCGAGACGCGCGACCTGGGCTACCGCCGCGACGACGGCATGCTGGTCTTCCTGTCGCGTCTCGACGATTTGATCAACGTCTCCGGCCTCAACGTCTATCCGAAGGAAGTCGAGGACGTCGTCATGACGTTCGGCGGCATTGGCGACGCGGTCGTGTTTCGCAAGCAGGATGCATTCGCGGGCGAGCGCGTCGCGCTTCTGTTCAGCGCCGAACATGCGGTCGACCGGACGCAGCTTCGGCAATGGTGCGCCGAGCGGCTTGCAGCACACCAGATGCCAACCGAGATCGTTCAGGTGGAGCGGATCCCGCGCCAGGCCAACGGCAAGATCAGCCGGCGCGACGTGGCTGTGCGCTACGGCACGGGCGAATTCGCGCCGGTACGGACGGAGGCAGCCTGATGACCTACGATCAGATACTCGACGCGATCGGGACGATCCTGCGCGACAAGCTCGACAACCAGCACATGGATGCCTTCGCGCCGCGAGCCAGGCTGAACGAGGATCTGTATCTCGATTCCGTGCTCATTCTCGAGATCATGCTGGCGCTTGAACTCGACCACGGCGTCGCGCTGCCCGAGGAGGTGATCAGTCGTCAGGATCTGGACACGGTGGAGGACTTGGCGCGGCTGTTCGTCAACGCCCCGGAGCCGAATGGAACACTGGTTAAGCCGGCAAAGGAACTTGTGCTCGCTCGCGCCGAAAGAGAAGCGGTTGAGCGGTTCGGCGTGCATGGCGAGGACTTCGTCGACATCAAGGTCCATTGCTTCGTCAGCAATGTCTGCCACGCGGTGAAGCAAAGGCAGCTTGATCATCGACCTTTCTTCTTCGGCGTCTGGGATGCGGGTTTCGCCGTCGATAAAAGCTGGCGGCTGGCGTATCACGCGCCTGAAATCAACCACGACTTCTTCCGCGTTTGGTTCGAGCGCCTGTACGGCGCCAAGGTCCGCCAATGGTATCGGCCGGACGCCGCCAAGGCAGAGAACCTGGCGACGATGCTGGAGCTTCTGGAGCGCAAGAAGCAGAGCGAGTACCTGATGGTCATGCTCGATCTCTTCCACCTGCCGGAGCGCGAGAACAAGTTCAACCAGAATCCGTTCCCGCACTATCTGATGCTGGAACACACCGAGGACCCCGCAGTATGGATGGTTCTAGACCCGGATTTCCGCTGGGAAGGCAGGATCGAGAAGCAGAAAGTCATCAATGCGATCATGCAGCCGACGGTTGCCGGCGGCTTCATTTTCGACGCTGCCGACATCAGGAAACCGTCCGCCGTCGATCTGCGCGACTATTTCCTTGCCTGTTTCCATGAAGACGACAATCTGCTGACGCGCGCAACGCGCGAAGTCGTTCGGGCGCATTTGGAAGGCCGCGACGGCGTGAAACTGCCCGAGTTGTCGACGGCGCTGCGCGAGCTGCCGGTCATCTCGATCCGCAAATACGCGCTGGAGCATGGCTTTGCCTTCTTCTGGCGATCGCTGCAGCTTTCCAACGCCGAGTTCGACACGATCTGCGACGACATCGAATCCTTGATCCAGGAATTCAAGGCGCTTCACTACGCCATCATGAAGCTCAGCCAGACAGGCGACGAAGCCTTGGCGGCGCGGGTGTTCGAGAAACTCGATGTACTGGACGCGATGGAGCGCTCGCTGAAGCGCCGCCTTGCCCAAACCTATCGGCTGTGGTGCGACACGCGCGGCCTCCTGCACGCGCCACGCCACGATGTCGAGGACGCGGTCGCATGAGGCTGTCGCTCTGCACGATCACCTTCCGCCATCATCTGCTGTCGCTGGAGGACATCGCGCGATGGGCGGCGGCGAACGATTTCCAGGGCATCGAGCTCTGGGGCGCACATGCGCGCAACATGCAGCATATGACCGAGCGCGACGCCAGCTGGATGGCGGCGTTCGGCCTTTCGGTGCCGATGCTCAGCGACTATCTGCCTCTCGATGAGGATCTGGCGTCGCTGCGTCACGCCACGTCGAACCTCTGCCGCCTGGCCGGCCGCTGGGGCGCCCGCAAGGTGCGCACGTTCGCCGGCAAGTCGGCAAGCCGGGATACTTCGCCCGAAGCGCGCTGGCGACTGTCGGCGCGGCTCAAGGATGCCTGCATGATGGCGCAGGACCAAGGCTGCCAGCTACTGGTGGAGACACATCCGGGAACGCTTGCCGATACGCTGTCGTCGACGCAACGCCTGGTTGAGGACGTCGATCATCCGGCGCTGGGGATCAATTTCGATACCTTGCACGTCTGGGAAGGCGGCGCCGATCCGGTCGCCGCGCATCGCGCGCTGTTGCCGCATATCCGGCACTATCATCTCAAAAATGTCCGCTCGCGCGCCGACCTCGTCGTCTTTGAGCCGGCAAACGTCTACGCTGCGGCCGGAAAGCGGACGGGCATGACCGCGCTTTTCGAGGGCGCGGTGGACTATCTACAATTCCTCGACGAATTGTTCGAGCGCGAGGAGGTGGATGCCTCGCTGGAATGGTTCGGCGGCGACTGCTTCAACATACTCGCCAACGACGCCCGCAACATGCGTCTGCTGCGGGCGGATCGCGAAGCACCGATCCGCGCCGGCGTGGCGTGAGTCGCCCGTAAACAATGAGAGGACAGGCGCGAAACGGTACGCCCGAAGCTCCATCGCTCAAACCCGGTATTGGTCCCGCCGCGAGACGGGGACCTTCAGCAGACATTCAGCCCCTTGGATTCCACTGCAGTGCTATATTATACAGCAATATCAGCAAATGCAGGAAATGGTGATGTCGAAATCCAGTGGCACGTACTCGACCAGCGACCTGTCACGCAAATCCGGCGATATCATCGCTGAGGCCATGAGCCATCCCGTCACCATAACGCAGCGCAACAAGCCGCGCCTGGTGCTTCTCAACATCGAAGACTATCGACGCCTGCGGGGCAGCGCGGACAAGCGCGCTGTCGGTACAATTGATACCATGCCCGATAGCCTGCTGGGGGAATTCGAGGATGCCATCGAAGCCTACGCTGATTCAGATGAGACCGTTCAGCCTTGAGCTTCGAAGATATCTAGACGGCCAGCGTTATCCGCTATCCCTATCTTTGGGCGCAGGAAGCCGTGAGCGGTGAAACAGAGGGTCGCAAAAGTCGCTGTCGTTGGTGTCCGCCTCGTCCGCGCCGGTGGCGATCTGATCCTGTTTTTCCCGATCACCACCAAACAACCCGAACCGGGCCGCTTTGCTGTGGAGGTGCCTGATATCGAGAAGCGACGGGCCGGCCTTGATGCCGCGCTGCGACTGTGGATCATTTTCGACGAGTACAACACCACATCGTCGGCCAATCGTTCTTTCTTGAACCCGATCGCCGATCGGGCGATTCAGCAAGGCATTCTTCCTGCCCTTGGCTCGTGAGTTCGTGGTCCGCCGGAAATCCCTCAAGGGAGTAAACCGAACACGGTAGCCATGTTCGGCGCTATCGGCATCACGCCGTTGAGTGCGTCCGCAATCGCCTTGGCCGGCGCGCCAGGCGCTTTTTGGCCGATTCGGCACGATTTGGAGCATGCGGCACCTCGGCGAGACTTTCCTCACCGACCCCTGCCAGTACAACGGGAGCATGGTCCTTGAACCTGACGACGAGATCCAGTTCGCCACCGAGTGCCCTAACGTATCCACGCAGGGTCGACAGGAGAAAATCTGACCGCTTTTCAAGTTGGGCAACTGAGACTTGCTTCTTGCCCAGCTTCTTGCCGACATGCTCTTGGGTAAGCGATCGAGCCTTGCGAAGCTGCTGAAGTGTCTCAAATTCCTCGAGCAGTTCCCTGGTACGGCGATCAGAGGCCTCGATCAGTTCGGGAGACATCGTTTCGGCAAATACATCATCAGCGGAAATAGCCATCACTTTTTCTCCTTCTTCTGCTCTTCCTTACGGATTTTCTGCTTTTCTTGCAGTCGCTTCAAATGAGCATCGAACCTCTGGTCGGCGATCTCAATCAGCTTCTTGTAGAAGCGTTTTTCGCTGACGCCAGACTTGTCTCCGGCGACGAGAAGAATCGCTTTCCTCTCAGGGTCGAAAGCGAACGGACTCTCCACACACCGTCGGCGGCGTCGAAACGCAGTTCCTTCATGTTCGCGTGCTTGGTGTCGTTCAGGGTATCAACTCTCGGCCTGCCATAAGACGGGCCTAGCTGCTTCAGAACATTTGTCAAAGCACGGATTTCGACTTTCACCTCATCGTCGAGCTTGGAGAATTCCGTTTTGAAATCATCGACAAATTCCACGATCCACGGCATGCAATATAGTCTCAACCTTATATAGCGTCAAGTGTATGCGGCAGGCAACGAACCGGAACCGCGCTCGGATGTCGACAGAACCTCGAAATATCCTATCAGTAGTTGAAACTCCAGCTGGCTATCCCAAAGGCGTGGGGCCGACGCTTCTTGCTTCCCCTCAGATTGCGGCGCTCCGGGTGAGGCGGGAGAGGATAGGAAACGCGCCAGCGGCGCGGGCGATTGCCCGGACCGGCGTTTTGCCAAGGATCAGAACCGTGCCGTCGCGCTCAGCCTGAACGAGCGGCCGGGATCGTAGTGCGGCGCCACGCCGACGAAATCCTGCCCGTAGGCAGCGCGGTCTGTGTAGGCCTCGTCAAAAATGTTGAGAGCCTCGGCGCGCAGCGTGAAGTTCGGCTTCGAAGGCGGTGTCCACTCGACATAGGCGTTCACCACCTCATAGCCCGGCAGTTCCTTCTTTGCGCTTGCCGGATCGGTTGGATGCCGCGCCAGGGTCCTGTCGGTCTTGAAGGCGATTTCGATGTCGCCACCGACTTTGACGCCCCAATTGTCGAATGTGTAGCCGGCGCCGATCATCACGATCTGGCCGAGAGGCGTCGTCAAATAGCGGCCGATCTCCGTATCAGCCGGCTCGCCGTCGACGTCGGCATTGATGTCGGCGTATTTCAGGCTGACAAAGCCGGCCTCCCAATCATAGCGGCCGCCGATCTCCCAGCCCTTGGAAACGAGATCGAGCGTTCGGATCGATGTCACCTCTGGGACCGGCGCGCCACGTCCGAACACCGGCAGGCGCGCGTCGTTGATGTCGGTGCGAAACACGTTCGCCTCGAAGGTGAAGCCGTTGTAGCGCGCCTCCAGACCAGCCGTATAGTTGTTCGACGTCACCGGCTCCGGGCCATCGCCATAGGTCCACAGCGGGTTCTGCAGGTAGTTTTCCGCCAGCGGAACACCGCCCCAAACATGTGAGGTACCCGCCTTTACCGTCAGGAACTCCGGCATAAGGTCATACTCGCCCGAAATGTTGCCGCTGACCCCGGCGTTGTTCCAGTCCGAGTCGTCGACGCCGGTGAACCATTGGTGATCGGCGCGCGCGCCGAAGGAAATCCTGGTGCGGTCGAAGGGCTCCAGGCGCGCCTGGGCATAGGCGCCGATATTGGTGGCGCGCTCATCCGTAAAGAACGGCTCTGTCGGGTTAAGATAATCCAGGTCGGCCTTGTCGTTGTAGAAGTCGAAGCCCGCAGTGACGCTGCCGATGTCGAGCGCGAGCCGGTTCTCCACCTTGCCGTTGAAGCTGCTGGTCGCGCCTTCCGTCGGCGAAACAACGTCGACGAAATATTCAGGCGCCGCGATCTGCGATTTGCTATAGGCGAGCACGATCTTGGGGTCCCACCAGCCTTCCGGCGACGTGTCCGTATAGGTAAAGACCGTGTTCTGGCGGCGCAGATCGTAGTTCCGCAATTCGGGTTCCCGGCCCGGCCGATTGATATAGACGTTGGCGCGATAGGGGCGCAACGCGTCGTCGCGGACCTGCTCATGGCTGAGTTCGAAACGATGGCCCTCGACGCTCTCGTAGGCGATCTTGGCCAGCCCGCTGATCAGGTCGGTGCCGGTCCCCGGCATCTCCTGGCCGTTGCCGGCGGTGAAGTTGCCGCCACGGCCGTAATTGATGTAGCCGAGATACTCGAAGCCGTCCTGCTGGCCGAAGCCGCTCACGCCGGTGGTGAACGTCTCGCTGTTGGTGTCCCATATGCCAGTGACGAAACCGCCGAAGTTGCGGCCGGGTTCGAGCAGGTCAACGGCGTCCTTGGTCTCGAATCCAAGCGAGCCCGCGAGTGCGCCCGGACCGGCGTCGGCCGGCGCGACGCCTGCCTGCACCGACGCTGCCTTCAAAAGTGCCGGGTCCAGCAGATAGGTGCCGTTGTGGTGGAAGACCTTGTTGTTTTGTCGCGACCCGTCGACGGTCACGGCCAGATTGTTCTCATCGACGCCGTTGACGTAGATCTTCTGCGTGCTGGGGATCGCGCCGCCAACCGCGATCTGCGGTTCGCCGGAGAACACCTCCCTCAAATCCTGCGGTTTCTTGCGGTCGATCTCCTGCTGGTCGATGGTGATCAGGTTGGCGCCGGCCGTCGCGTTGGCGCCCGCCCCCACGTCCACGACGAGAATGGTGTCGAGTTGCGTGCCCCCGGCGGGAGCTTGGGATTCTTCATTTTCTTCGGCGGTCCTGGCTTCCGTTTCTGGAGCGGGAGCAGACTGCGCCAGCGCTTCGGGACACAAGAAAATGGACATCGCGGTGCTAACGGTCAGCGCTCGCAACAGTTCTGGCGACATCGGCTAAATCCCCTCGAATACGGTAGGCCCGGGCTGGCGCGAACCGCGCCTGTTGGGACTGCCTTAGCGCATCGGTTGCGCTGCGGCAATAAACTTGATAATAAAAATCCACTTATGCAAGCCGTTGTAACTGTTGCACTCTTCGAGCGCCGCAGCCGCGGAGCTTACTCAAGCGTGGTGAAGGACGGTCAGCCGACCGGCGATGTTTTCGACCCGCATCGAGAAGCCAAAAATGCTCTCCAGTATATCCGGCCGGATGATGTCGCCGGTTTCGCCCGATGCGATAACGGCGCCGTCCTTCATCGCGACGATACGGTCTGCATACGAGGCTGCATGATTGATGTCGTGCAGCACGATGAGCACCGTCTTGCCGTGCTCGTCGGCGATGCGTCTCAGCGTCCGCATAAGGTTTCTTGCATGAAACATGTCGAGGCTGTTCAGCGGCTCGTCGAGGAGGATGTAATCCGTCCCCTGGCAGAAGGTCATGGCGACGAGGGCGCGCTGCCGTTGCCCGCCTGACAAGGTGTCGATGAAGCGCAGCGCCAGGTCGCTGAGATCAAACTGTTCGAGCGACGCCGCGACGATTTCGCGGTCTTTCGCGGTCAGCCGTCCGCGGTTGTGCGGGAAGCGGCCGAACCCCACCAGTTCGGCGACGCGCAGGCGGCTTGCGACGCCGGGATCCTGTCGCAGGATGGCCATGATCCTGGCCAATTGCCGGCTCGGCGTCGTATCGACCGGCAGCCCGTCGACTGTGATGCGGCCGCTTTGCAGGGGTCGCAGGCGGGCGATCAACGATAACAGGCTGGACTTGCCGGCGCCATTCGGCCCGACAAGCGCCGTGACGCCGCCCTTCGGCACGGTCAGGCTGACATTATCCAAAATGCGGCTGCCGCCAAGAGCCAGGGAGACGCCTGCAATCTCGATCATCGCCGGCCCCCGGCAAACAGAATGGCGAGGAACACGATGCCGCCGACAAATTCCACGACGATGCCGAGGCTGCCTTCCCCGCCCAGGGCATGCTGGAGGACCGTCTGGCCGCCCACCAGCACGATTATCGCCGTGAGCGCGGCTGCCGGCAGAAGGATGGCATGCCGGTTGGTGCCGACGATGCGCTCAGTGAGCGAAACCACCAGCAGCCCCAGAAACGCCATCGGTCCAACCAGCGCCGTCGACGCCGACACGAGCGCGGCGACAACAACCAGCAGCCCGGCAGCCGTGCCGCGCCACGCCAAGCCGAGCCCAATGGCTGTATCGGTGCCCAGCGCAAGCACATCGAGAACATGTCGCGCCCGCCAGGCGATGGCGACACAAGCCACGGTGATCACGCCGGCCAACAGCAGAAGATCGGGTTCCACCGCATTGAAGCTGGCGAAGACCGTACCCTGCAGTACGGCGAAATCGTTCGGATCCAGCAGCCGCGCCAGCAATGTCGTCAGCGATCGGAACAGCACGCCCAGCACGACGCCGGTCAGCAGCATCAGCGTCAGGTCGAAACGCCGGCGAAGCATCGGCAGGAACAGCGCCAGCGCGAGGCTGGTCATTGCGGTGAAATTGCCGAGGAAGTGCAGGCGTGGATCGATGCCGGCAAAGCCGAAACCGCTCAGCGCAAAAACCAGGGCGGTCTGACAAAAGACGTAGAGCGCATCCAGGCCCATGATCGATGGCGTGATGATGCGGTTGGCGCAAACGGTCTGGAACACGACCGTCGAAACCGCCACCGCCACGCCGACCAGAACCATCGCCGCCAGCCGCACCGCACGCAGTTCGACCACGAAGTCGAGATTGCCGCGCAGGCCTATGGTCATGAACGCCACGCCGACCAGCACTGCGACCGTCGCCATCATCGCGAGGCGGCCCTCGTGCCGCACCAGGCCGCGTTGCATCACGACTTCAGCCATTGCGGTTTCGGCCAAGCAGCAGGAAGAGGAAAAGCACCGCCCCGACGACGCCGAGGATCGTGCCGACCGGAACCTCGTAAGGGAAACGGATGAGCCTGCCGATGATATCGCAGGCAAGCACCAACGCCGCGCCACCGCCGGCGACCCATGGCAAGGTGTGGCGCAGGTTTTCGCCGGCGAAGCGCGATACAATGTTGGGCGCGACGAGGCCGACGAACGGGATCGTTCCGACGACGACCACGGCCAGCGCGGTGATGGCCGAGACGATGACCAGGCCGAGCCGAAGCATGCCGGCATAGTTCAGGCCGAGCCCGATGCTGACATCCCTGCCCAGCGAAAGCATCGTTAGCCGGTCGGCCGTCCACCAGGCCAATACGACGAGTGCGCCCGCAACCCACAACAGTTCATAGCGCCCGCGCAGGATGCCGGAAAACTCGCCCGTCATCCACACTTCGAGATACTGCAGAAGGTCCAGGTGCCATGCGGCAAAGATCGCGACAGCGCCAATGACGCCGCCATAGACCAATCCGAACAGCGGAACGAGAAAAGGCTGTGTTGGCGGCAACCTATGCGCGAGCATGAGGAAAACGGATGTCCCGGCGAGGGCGGTCACCGCCGCGCCGGCTGCTTTCCAGCCAAGCGATGCATCGGGCCAAACCAGCGTCACGACCAGTATGCCGAGTGCCGCGGATTGCGCGGTTCCAGCCGTCGAAGGCTCGACGAAACGGTTGCGGGCAAGCGTCTGCATCACAAGCCCGGCGATGGCCAGGGCGCTGCCGGCCAGAAGTGCCGCCAACGTCCTCGGCAAGCGGCTGATCATGATCAGCCGCAACGCTTCCGGATCGGAGGCCAAACTGCCTATGGCGAGCTCGCCGACGCCGACGAACAGACTGGCCACAAACAGCGCCAGCAGGGTTGCGGCGCCGATTGCCTGATAGGCGAAGTTTTGAGAGCCAAGCGATCCGGCGGTCATTGGGTCCGCGAGAAAGCGTCTCGAATGGTCTTAAGCACGCGCATCGTCGACTGAACGCCGCCTGCAGCGATGTAGAAATCGGCAGCCGGCATGTAGACCACCTGCCCTTTCTTCCAGGCCGTGGTTTCGGCCACCAGTTCATTGTCGAGCGTCGCCCTGGCATTCTGCTCCCCCGAACCGATCGCCGCGGCGCGATCGAGCACGATAAGCCAGTCCGGGTTGGCGTCGCGGAGGAACTCGAAGGAGATCGCTTCGCCGTGGGTGGCGGCCTCGACATCCTCGACCGCCGGCGTGAGCTCAAGCGCCGAATGCAGCCAACCGAAGCGGGACTCCTTGCCGTAGGCGGTCACCTTCGGGCCGCTGGTCATCAGGATCAGTGCCGTGCCCTTGCCCTTGACGGCGGCACGTGTCGACGAAAGCGCGTCGTCGAGTTCCCAAGCAAGCGCCGCCGCCTCGGCCGGCTTGCCGACGAGAGCGCCGTAGGCCATCAGGCGCTGCTTTGCCTGCGCGAACAGATCATCGCCATTCATCGTCATATCGATGCTCTGCGCAATCCGGCTCGTCGCCGCCAGTTGCGGCGAGGAGCGCCCGCCGACAATGATGAGGTCCGGCGCCAGCGCGCTCAGTGCCTCCAGATCGGGCTCGAAGAGAGTGCCAACGATTTCCGCGCCGTGCTTCAACTCGGCGAGTTCGGGCACATAGAGTTTATCGGGCAGACCGGCGATCTTCACGCCAAGGCTGTTCAATGTATCGACTGCCGCAATATCGAACACCGCGAGCGTTTGTGGCGTCTTTCCGACCGTCACCGGGCCTTTCGCGGTCTCGATCTCGGTTGCCAACGCCTGGCCGAGGAAAAGCGCCAATGCCGGCAAGGCCAGGACCGACTTGAGCCATCTCATGAGCATGCTCCGTGTCGAAAACGACGCTTCAATCGTGCCA
The DNA here is from genome assembly GCF_935825525.1 of Mesorhizobium escarrei. Taxonomy (GTDB): domain Bacteria; phylum Pseudomonadota; class Alphaproteobacteria; order Rhizobiales; family Rhizobiaceae; genus Mesorhizobium; species Mesorhizobium escarrei. The sequence goes on along the minus strand of NZ_CAKXZT010000145.1, from coordinate 3,137 downwards.
GGCCAGCGGCGGGAGATTTTCGCGGAAGGCGAACCGGACGAGATGCGATTCGATGACCTGCTTGGTCTCGGTCAACGCCTTGGTGTCGACCGCTTCCACCGTTATGTCCAGCCGTTCGGGACCGGCATTCATGGTAGCCGTGCCGCAGGAGAACCGGCACTGCCCATGCCCATCGCCATAGTCGACCTCGACCTTGTGCGCGAAATGCTTGCAAAGCTGCTGGAGATATCTGCCCGCATTCGGCGTTTCGCAGCGCGTGGTTGCAGTCAGCATCGAGACCTCATAATATGATGTTTACACTCCACTTATCGTAAGCTATCCGTTCGGACAAGTCGACGTCACTGAGCAGTCGCCGCACGAAATGCCTGTAGCGACAGCCCTCGCATAGCCATGCTCCTGGCAGGCCAGACCTTCGAACAGAAAAGCGTCCCAATGCTGCGTAGATTTTTCGCTTACTACCGCCCCTGGAGGGGTCTGTTCATCCTGGATTTCTGCTGCGCGGTTCTGTCCGGCCTGCTGGAACTCGGGTTTCCGATGGCGGTCAAGCTGTTTGTCGACGAACTGTTGCCGACCCAGCAATGGCTGCTGATCCTTGCTGCGTCGGCCGGCCTGCTTGCCATCTACGTGGTGAACACCGGACTGATGGCGGTGGTGGTCTATTGGGGCCATATGCTCGGTATCAACATCGAGACCGAAATGCGCCGGAAGAGCTTCGATCACCTGCAGAAGCTCTCGTTCCGCTTCTATGACAATCACAAGACCGGTCACCTCATCGCCCGGGTCACCAAGGACCTGGAGGAAATCGGCGAGGTTGCCCATCATGGCCCGGAAGACCTGTTCATCGCGATCATGACGTTCATCGGCGCCTTCGCGCTGATGTTCCTGGTCAATCCGCAGCTTGCGCTGATTACGGCGGCAATTGTGCCGCTGGTCGCCTGGGTGACAAGCCGCTATGGCGCGCGCATGACGCGCAACTGGCAGGCGCTTTACGGGCGGGTCGGCGATTTCAATGTACGCATCGAGGAGAATGTCGGCGGCATGCGGGTGGTGCAGGCTTTCGCCAATGAAGACCACGAGCGCAACCTGTTCGCGCGCGACAACGCCAGCTACCGCAAGACCAAGCTCGATGCCTATCGCATCATGGCCGCCAGCACGTCGCTGAGCTACATGAGCATGCGGTTGATCCAACTGGTGGTGATGATCGCCGGAAGCTACCTCGTGCTTCGGGGCGAACTTTCCAGTGGCGGCTTCGTTGGCTTCCTGCTCCTGGTCAATGTGTTCTTCCGGCCGATCGACAAGATCAATTCGGTGATTGAAACCTATCCGAAAGGGATCGCCGGATTTCGCCGCTATGCGGCCCTCCTCGACACTGAGCCGGACATCGCGGATCGGCCTGGCGCAATTGACGCACCTACGCTCCGAGGTGCCATCAGCTACCGGGATGTCACCTTCGGCTATAGCGGCGAACGGCCGGTTTTGAAGAACATCAATCTCGACATCGCAGCAGGACAGACCATCGCCTTCGTCGGGCCATCCGGCGCCGGCAAGACGACCCTGTGCTCGCTGCTGCCGCGTTTTTACGAGGTCGACAGCGGCGCCATCACCATCGACGGTCTGGATATCCGCGATATGACGCTGGCCTCGTTGCGCGGCCAGATCGGCATCGTGCAGCAGGACGTGTTCCTGTTCGGCGGCACGATCCGCGAGAACATCGCCTATGGCCGGCTGGACGCGGTCGAGAGCGAGATCGTCGAGGCCGCGCGCCGCGCGCGCCTCGACGATCTCATCGCCTCGCTGCCGGAGGGCCTCGATACGATCATCGGCGAGCGCGGCGTGAAACTTTCGGGCGGTCAGAAGCAGCGCCTGGCAATCGCGCGTATGTTCCTGAAGAACCCGACCATCCTGATCCTGGACGAGGCAACTTCGGCACTCGACACGCAGACCGAGCGGGAGATCCAGCAGTCGCTGGCAGAGCTTGCGCAGGGCCGAACGACACTGGTGATCGCGCACCGGCTGGCGACGATCCGCAATGCCGATCGCATCGTGGTGGTCGCCGATACAGGCATCGTCGAACAAGGTCCGCATGATGAACTGGTGGCGCGCGGCGGTGCTTACTCACGACTGGGCGCGGCTTCAGATTAAAGTGTACGATGGGGCAGTCACTCAATCTAAGGGTTCGAACAAAGCGGTCATTGCAGTTGATCTAGGCTGCTCCGGCGCGTCGTCTATGCATCCTTCCAGAATTGAATTGAGTTCCACATTGCAATCTTATGCGACTTTGACCTGTAGCAGCTAAGTTCTTATGTCCGGATCTGGCAAAGTAGGAATGTCGCCCCTGCATTTGCCTTGCCAATCTCCTC